>CAJTEN010000017.1 GCA_910575245.1 Clostridia bacterium
CTTCATTATATCATTGGAGGTTTTTATTTTGGTACTCTAGGCAACGCTACGGCTTATTCCATTCTCCCCATCTCAGATGGGGGATTAAAATACTTTTTCATTTATAGAGTTCTTCCGTGGCCAGACGTGTCTTCGCCACAATATCCCCGCTGTTTTGTGGGAAACAGTAGTACTGCGCTCTGGCATCGCCGATGCTGATAACATCACCGATCTCATACCAGTAGAAATCCGAATACAGGCTGTAGGATGCCGTCGGTTCCTGTGTATATTCCAGTTGCCCTTCACATCCGGCCAGACGAAATCCTTCTCCGGAATGAATAAGCAATCCTTCCCCCACCTGATAAATACAGTCAGTATTGACCATCATGTAAATCGTAACCGGAACTTCCAGTCTGTAAGTTCCTGCTACCAGTTCCTGCCTGACACATTCCCGCTCCCATCGATACCAGTCCGGGATATGAGTAAATTTAATTTCACCATCTTCTCCCGCTTCCTTCACTCTCCGGTTTGCGCCGCATATTTCCTCATCACTTACATCCTGCAGATATCCGTACTCCGTCAATTCATATGCCTTGCCGCAGTGTCTGCAGGTGATCCTTGTGCCCTGCCCCAGCATCTGTCCCTCTTCTTTACACCGAGGACACTTATACAGCATTCTGTTAAGCCCGTCCGCACGGAAGAGTTCCTTCACTCTGATCCTGTTCTCCTGCTGCCAGCGGAAATAGTCAAAAGTGAACTTCTCCTGCAGAATATCATTCAGCTCCTGGGGCGACTTCTTCGCAATATCCTCCGGCGAGAGCAGATATTCCACCTCCGCAGACACCCGCACCTTTCTCAGCTGCAGATTATTATACAGGGGATCTCTGGCAAAAGCTCCATTAGTCCGTATCATGACTACCGGAACCTTGAGCAGCTTGAGACATTTGCCCAGGCTGTCCGGCAGAGGTGTCTGAGTCCCATCGAAGCTGTAGCTTGCCTCCGGAAACATCAGAATGGAACTCTTCAATTCCCGGACCACATAGACCATATCCCGCACCAATGTCACATCCATCATAAACTTTCTGGTGGGAATACAGCCGATCAGCCTCATAAGCCATTTCTTCCCCACAAACCCGTCTGATGTACAGATAACATGAAAAGGCCTGGTAACCATCAATCTGGAGGCAATCTTGAGATCAATAAAACTGGAATGATTCATCAATACCAGACACGGTTCATCCTTTCCCAGCTTCTCCAACCCAATCGTGCGGTACGTAAATCTGGTCACCCAGAGATCCCAGATTGACAGGATAAGCAGAATAATCCGAAACAGCAGGCGCTGCCTGACCGGCTTCTCATGTATCGGAACCGGGAGCGCCAGCACCTCCTCATAACCCATCTTCGCGGTCTTTATCTTCATCTGTACTCCCCCATTATTCCCAACGCTGCCATTGGCCATCTGTATGTTCATCTGTCCTGTACAACATCTATATCTGTTTCATGATAAAATATGCTTCATTTACTGTTAAAGATATCTTTATAGTAAACGACATAACAAATTTCTGTTTCCGTCTCCTGCCAAAGCCATATACGGAAGCTTTTGCAGAGCCGAAAACGAAATTTTTAATGTCGTTAACTATAGTATACTATATACCTTTCAATGCCGCAATTAATAATCTCTTCCAAAACACTTCTGAGCATTCTTTAATCCCGCGTTCTGCATGTCAGAACCTAACATAAATCCAGGAACATCCCATGCATTCGGTCATCCGCATCCAGTTCCGGATGGAATGCAGTCCCGATCTGATTTCCGTACCGCACTGCCACAATCTTATCATCCACACTGGCCAGTATCTCCACACCGGGCCTGGTTGATTCTATATAAGGTGCACGGATAAACGTCATCGGCACACTGCCAATTCCCGCCACCGTTTCCACGGTATGAAAACTTCCCAGCTGTCTTCCATAGGCATTCCTGCACACCCGTACCGGAAGGGTTCTGAAATATGCACGCCTTTCATCATTGCTGATCTGTTCTGCCAGCAGAATCAGCCCGGCGCATGTGCCAAGCACAGGAAGCCCCTGTGCTATCTTATCTCTCAGCGGTCCGAACATATGAAGATCACGCAGCATTTTTCCCTGCACAGTGCTCTCTCCTCCCGGCAGAATCAGTCCATCAAAGTGCTGCTCCACATCTGCACGTTGTCTCAGTTCCACACAATCTGCTCCCAATGCTCTGATTCTGGCAATATGCTCCGCGAAGGCACCCTGCACTGCCAAGACCGCTATTTTCATTTGCCTGTACCTCCTTTTCCCACATTGTCATTTATCTAACACTTCCCTTTTACACACATGACGCTTATGTCCGCTTTTTACAGACACCGCTATTTTCCTCTTTCCGCCATAAGCAGTTCTATCTCCTGCTCGTTAATGCCCACCATGGCTTCTCCCAGATCCTCGGAAAGTTCCGCGATCAGCCTGCTGTCCTGATAATTCGTCACCGCCTGCACGATCGCTTCTGCCCGCTTCTGCGGATTGCCTGACTTAAAGATACCGGATCCTACAAAAACCCCTTCTGCTCCAAGCTGCATCATCAGTGCTGCATCCGCTGGTGTCGCCACACCGCCTGCCGCAAAGTTCACTACCGGCAGTCTGCCGTTCTCATGTACATAAGCAACCAATTCATAGGGAACTGCAAGCTGCTTCGCTTCTTCGAAAAGCTCATCCTCCCTCATGGATATCACTTTGCTGATCCCGCTGTTCATCTTACGCATATGACGCACCGCCTGTACTACGTCTCCGGTTCCCGGCTCTCCCTTCGTCCGAATCATGGAAGCTCCCTCATTGATCCTTCTAAGAGCCTCGCCCAGATCCTTTGCACCACACACGAAGGGAACCTTAAACTGCCTTTTATTAATATGATGAATATCGTCCGCCGGAGATAAAACCTCACTCTCATCGATATAGTCTATCTCGATAGCTTCCAGGATCTGCGCTTCCACGAAATGCCCGATACGGCATTTCGCCATCACCGGGATAGACACTGCCTCCTGGATTCCTTTGATCATCTTCGGATCACTCATTCTCGACACACCGCCTGCCGCCCGGATATCCGCCGGAATCCTCTCCAGAGCCATGACTGCGCATGCCCCCGCTTCTTCCGCAATCTTCGCCTGTTGTGGTGTGGTGACATCCATAATAACGCCGCCTTTTAACATCTGTGCCAGCTGTTTGTTTAATGTATACCTTTCTTCACTCATACTAACCTCCTGATTCACTCTTTAAATATGCCTTTATCATAGCACAATATGGTATTTTCAGAATATCCAGTTCTTAATTTTTTAACCATACCAGTCTTGTGTCAAATTTTTCCCAATCAGCCTGGCATCAAATTCCACACAAAAAAAACTCTCCCCGGGCAAACGAATAGTCCTCCGGCAGAGCTGCCTGAAGCTTATAGCTTCCTTCCAACGCGCCATCCACGGGAACTTATCTTCCGTCAAGCCAAATGATTTAGATATCGCATAATCTTCCCACCGCAGGCACGGAATACTTCATCAACTATTAATAGAAAGTACACTGAAAAATCCATTGATTTTTTCCTCACATCGCATATAATAGAAACTACGGAATACATAATACATCAATATAAATCAGTATAAAGGAGTCTATAGCAATGGATATTACGAAAGACATTCAATACGCAGGCGTTAATGACCACAAGGTAGATCTCTTCGAAGGCCAGTACAAGGTTGCAAACGGCATGGCATACAATTCCTATGTCATTCTGGACGAGAAGACCGCCGTTATGGATACGGTGGATGCCGCCTTCCTGGAAGAATGGATGCAGAATCTGAAGAGAATTCTGGGAACACGCACCCCTGACTATCTGGTGGTACAGCATATGGAGCCTGACCACTCTGCCAATATCGCTGCCTTTGTTGAGGAATATCCGGAGACTGTTATTATTTCCTCCGCTCAGGCATTCAATATGATGCGGCAGTTCTTCGGCACAGATTATGCCGACAGGCGCCTGGTTGTCAAAGACGGAGATTCCCTCTCCCTGGGTACCCATACCCTGCAGTTTATCTCCGCGCCGATGGTACACTGGCCGGAAGTAACCGTCACCTATGACAGCTATGATAAAGTACTTTTCTCCGCAGACGGATTCGGTAAATTCGGCGCACTGGATGTGGAGGAAGACTGGGCCTGCGAAGCGCGCCGCTACTATTTCGGCATTGTCGGCAAATTCGGCATGCAGGTCCAGAACCTGCTTAAGAAAGCCGCCGCACTGGACATCCGGATGATCTGTCCCCTGCACGGCCCTGTTTTAAAAGATAATCTGGCATATTATATCGGCTTATACCAGACCTGGTCCTCTTATGACATAGAATCAGAGGGCATCATGATCGCCTACACCTCTGTCTACGGCAACACAAAGGCTGCTGCAAAGCTGCTTGCCGACAAGCTGGCCGAGAAAGGCTGCCCGAAGGTAGTCGTAGCCGACCTGGCCCGGGAAGATATGTCGGAATGCGTGGAAGATGCATTCCGCTATGGCAAACTGGTTCTTGCCACCACCACTTACAATACGGATATATTTCCTTCCATGCGGGAATTCATCAATGAACTGATTGGACATAATTACCAGAACCGCACGGTCGCGCTTATGGAGAACGGCTCCTGGGCGCCCCTGGCTGCCAAAGCCATGCGGACGAAGCTGGAAGGCTGTAAGAATATCACCTTTACGGAAAACACGGTGCAGATCCGTTCCGCACTGAACACAGACAGTATCGCACAGATCGAGGCTCTGGCAGAAGAACTCTGTAAGAACTGACCGGCTGTGTGAATCGGATTTGAGCCTTGAAAGTTTCGTAGAAACAGCCTGTTATCTCACATTCTGATAACAGGCTGTTTCTCTTCTTTTGATCACATGATATGAAAGACACTCTTCTTGTATTCCTGTCACATCTACGCATCCACACCCAATTGCCTGAGTTTGGCAATTGCCTGTTTCTGGTCATGAAAATGGATCGTATGAATACCGAACTTCTCCGCGCCTTCAAGATTAACCGGCGTATCATCCATGAAAACACATTCCTCCGGCTTCAAACCATAACGGTCTATCAGCAGCTGATAGATCTCCGGCATCGGCTTGATTACCTTCTCCTGATAGGAAAGAATACCGCCGTCCATATAAGGGATAAAATCCAGCGCATGGGCACAGTCTGTCTCCGCTTTTTCTGAGAAATTGGACAAATACAGTACCCGGTAGCCTTTTCCTTTCAGCTCCTGAAGCCAGGGGATCGCATAGTCGTTACGCTTCACCATCGCACCAAGATCCCGTAATACTTTGAGGATATCCTGTTCGATCTCCGGATCCGATTCCACGAAAGCCTGCACGATCTCCTCCGTGGTCATGACACCTCTGTCATATTCATTCCACACCGGATTTTTCACGGTTGCTTTCGCAATACGCTCCACCATTTCCTCATCATATCCAAAACTTTCATAGTGCTCTTTCCAGCTGAAATCAGCCAGCACATTTCCGATATCGAATATAATTGTTGTAATCATCTTCTTATCCTCTCCTGTATACAATATGAATTTCATGGTAACAATTCAGCCCAGGACTTTGCATTTACCCACAGCGGCACATTTCTGTGCAGCTATGTCCCGAAAACGCATCTGTTCTCACAATCCCCTCATCTCCTGCAGCAGCGCCAGCATATTCCTTGCCGCTGCAGACAACGGATTTCTCGGATTCGTCGCCACACAGATGTGCCGTTTGGGAATAATCCTGTTAAACCGCAGTTCGAACAGCCTGCCGTCCTCCAGATATTCTCTCGCAAAATCCCGGACAACACACCCTACTCCCAGATTACGCAGCGCAAACTGAACAATCATGTCACTGGTAGCCAGCTCGAACTCCGGACCGAGCATCACATTATTGTGCCGCAGGAAGGCGTCCATATAGCTTCTGGCACTGGTAAGGCCCTCCAGGCAGATAATCGGCATTTTCTCCAATTCCTGCAGATCCAGCATACGGTTCTTATACTGGATAAACTTCCGGCCCGCCACGAATACATCTTCTATCTCCCGCACTATAGTTGTCTCAAGCCCGTTTCTATTCTCAAAGGGTGTACTGACCACCCCAAAGTCAATCTTGCCCTCCTGCAGACTGCCCAGTGTCTCCGGCGTTGGGGCATTGCTGACAACAACCTTGATCTTAGGGTATTTCTCATGAAACTGCTCAAGATAAGGAAGCAGATAGAATTGCAGCGTCATGTCACTGGCGCCGATATGGATCTCTCCCAGCTCCAGGTTTAACATCTGTTCTAATTTCTGCTCCCCCAGTGCGATCTGCTCACAGCCTTTCGCCACATAACCGTAGAGCAGCTCTCCTTCCGCCGTCAGCCGTACCCCTTTGGACGCTCTGGTAAAAAGCTTCACTGAGAGCGCCGCTTCCAGCTGTTTCACAGACTGGCTGACTGCGGGCTGTGAAATATTCAGCTCCCCGGCCGCCACAGTCAGACTGCCCGCTCTGGCAGCATGGTAAAACACTTTGTAGTATTCCAGATTATTCACTGTTCCTGTAACTCCGTCACACTCTGGCAAGCCCATCCACATGAAGCACTTCTCCGCTGATATAAGATGCCATATCAGACGCCAGGAAGACGAAGGCATTGGCAATATCCTCCGGCTGTCCCATACGGCGCAGCGGAATCTGGGCAATCATCGGTTCAATCACTTCCTTAGGTACAGAGCGCATCATATCCGTGTAGGTAATACCGGGCGCTACCGCGTTCACCCTTACCCCCTTCGGTCCCAATTCTCTAGCCAAAGAAAGCGTGAAGCCATTAACGGCGAACTTGGATGTGGGATATGCAATTCCCGATGGCTGCCCATACTGGCTCACCATGGAAGAAGTATTCAGGATAACACCGCTTCCTGCAGCAGTCATATACTCGCTGGCCGCCCTGGAACAGTTATAGACACCTTTTACATTCAGGTCCATGACCTTCTCAAACTTCTCCTCCGTGTAGTCTGCGAAAGGAGTACTCTCCGATACACCTGCATTGTTGACTAATATATCTATCCGTCCGTATTTTTCCGCAACCGCATCAAAGGCCGCTTTGACAGCACCGAAATCAGACAGGTCCGGCCAGATTCCTTCCACAACTGCATCCGGATATAACTCCTTCAGCTTGCCGAGCGCCGTATCCGCAGTTTCCTGGCGGCTGGCACAGAGCACCACTTTAGCTCCCTCTTTGATAAATGCCTCAACAGTCGCAAAGCCGATTCCTCTGCTTCCTCCGGTTACGATGGCGATTTTGTTTTCCAATAACATAAGATCTACCTCCTTTAAGTCTTTGCCATAGTATACCATAAAACATCCGCCGCTACACAGAGGTTTTTCAGAATGTCAGTACTGCCCCACAATCTACGCCTGTTTTAAAGGACTCTTCCTGTAAATGATATCCTGTCTGCCCGGTCCGTTTGAGACCATCGTAATGGGATAGCCAATCTGTTCCTCTATAAATTCCACATATTTCCGGCAGTTCTCAGGCAGCTCCTCATACTTCTGGATCCCCCGGATATCACACTTCCATCCCGGCAGTGTCTTAAGAACCGGTTTTGCCTTCTCCAGTTTACAGGTAACCGGGAATTCCGTGGTCACCTCACCGTCCACCTCATAGCCGACGCATACCGGAATCTCATCCAGATACCCCAGCACATCCAGCACCGTAAACGCCACGTCTGTAGTACCTTGCAGACGGCAGCCATACTTAGACGCCACGCAGTCGAACCATCCCATACGTCTTGGACGGCCTGTAGTCGCACCGAACTCTCCTCCGTCTCCGCCGCGGCGTCTCAGTTCATCTGCCTCATCCCCGAAAATCTCCGATACGAAAGCACCCGCTCCCACTGCGGAAGAATACGCCTTGCACACCGTGATAATCTCCTTGATCTCATGAGGCGGAAGACCCGCACCGATGGCACCGAAAGCAGCCAGCGTGGAGGAAGAAGTCACCATAGGGTAAATCCCATGATCGGGATCTTTCAAGGTTCCCAGCTGTCCTTCCAGAAGAATCGTCTTTCCCTCCTTCAAGGCCTGGTCCAGATAAGCGGATACGTCACACACATAAGGCTCTACCAGTTCTTTATACTCATGCAGTGTCTCTAACAGTTCTTCCGGTTTTATCACCGGCTTGTGATATAAATGTTCCAGAATAACGTTTTTCGTCTCGCAGACACGTGTCACCTTCTCCTGCAAAAGCGCCTCATCAAATAGTTCACTCACCTGAAATCCGATTTTCGCATATTTATCCGAATAAAAAGGTGCAATACCCGATTTCGTGGAGCCAAAGGACTTACCGCCAAGTCTCTCCTCCTCATACTGGTCGAACAGAATATGATAGGGCATGACCATCTGACACCTGTTGGACACCAGAATCTTCGGCATGGGTACCTTCCTGTCTGTGATCGACTTGATCTCATTCATCAGAATCGGAATATTCAATGCCACACCATTGCCGATCACGCTCGTCGTATGTCCATAGAAAACGCCGGATGGCAATGTGTGAAGCGCAAATTTTCCATAATTATTCACAATCGTATGTCCTGCATTGGCGCCGCCCTGAAAACGGACGATAATATCTGCCTTTTCGGCCAGCATATCCGTTATTTTGCCCTTGCCTTCATCTCCCCAGTTAGCACCTACTACTGCCTTTACCATTGTAATTCCTCCTTTTCATTTCCTGCCAAAATCAACTGCCGCAGCAGCCTGTGTCTGCAAAGCCGCACAACTGTACTGCAGCAGCTCCCTGCAAAAGGAAACAGACGGTCTGTAAAAAAACCCGTCTGTTCCGTACTTATGCCCCTGTCTGCTTCCATACAAACAATCCGTGGTTGCCATAGGTTTTCCCTTTGTACCTGATGATTATATCTCACACAGCACCATAAGTAAAATCAATATTTATTATATATGATATAATTACAATTAATGATATACTTTCATTCCAACGGGCACGAAATCCGGAACATATCCTCACAGGCACGATGCACCAGCTGCGCTGCTTCCGTATCCGCCAGCGTATAATAGACTTCCTTCCCATCCCGCCTGCTCACGATCAGCCCGCTTTTCCGAAGAAGCTTGAGATGATGTGATACCGCCGGGTCGCTCATATCCATAACAGCCGCTATGTTGCTGACACATTCCTCGCAGTGGCACAGAAGCCACAAGATCCTTAGTCTTGTACCGTCGCTGATCTGTTTGAACATATCCGCGGCCTGAATACATTCCTCCTGACTTGGCAGTTTCGCCAGTACATTGTCAATATTCTGTCCGTGATCATGAGGGAGATCCTCTGTGATCAACTTGTTGTCTCCTCTTTCTGCCATTCCGATTCTGCTGCCTCCGTTCCTGTTTCGGCTCCCTGTCTCCGCGCTAAGGAACTGTTCAGAAATAAATTAGTCAGTCGGCGCTGGATAAATGTTCATCTGCAAAGAAGAAAATCTCAGGCGCAGCGGGCTGCGTCAAGATTTTCTGATGCGGCAGATGGGCATTTAGACAAGCCGAATGGCTGATTTATTTCGTGACAGTTCCTAACCTTCATCCCGATAATACAACGCCCTGGTCGCATTCAGCACTGCAATGATCATCACACCCACATCGGCAAAAATCGCCCACCACATATTAAGCGTTCCCACTGCCCCCAATGCCAGACAGATAAATTTGACTGCCAGCGCAAACACAATATTCTGATGCACAATGCGAAGCGTCTTCCTGGAAATGCCGATAGCCGTCGCTATCTTCTCCGGATTGTCATCCATCAATACGATATCCGCTGCTTCGATTGCCGCGTCAGCTCCCAACGCTCCCATAGCAATCCCCAGGTCCGCCCTGGAAAGCACAGGCGCATCATTAATGCCGTCGCCCACGAACGCCAGCTTCTCTTTCTTTCCTCTGTCAGCAAGCAGCGACTCCACCTCCCTTACCTTATCCGTAGGCAAAAGTTCGCTTTTTACCATGTCTACACCGATTTCTTCCGCCACCGCGTCTGCTACTGCCCTGGCATCTCCTGTTAACATAACTACCTGTTTCACACCGGCTGCTTTCAGGGCCGATACCGCATTCCTGGCATTTGGCTTCACTACGTCCGCGATCAGAATATAACCGGCATATCTGCCGTCGATTGCCACATGCACCTCTGTCCCGATTCTTTGGGGAATATTATAGGCAATGTCAAATTGCTCCATCAGTTTCCGGTTACCCACTGCCACCTTACGGCCATCTACCAGCGCCATGACTCCGCGGCCGCTGATCTCCTCCACATCACTGATCCGCGCTGCATCCACCGCTCTGCCATATGCTTCTTTCAGGCTTCTGCTGATGGGATGATTCGAGTAGTGTTCGGCATAAACAGCTGCCTCCAGCAGTTCTTCCCCGGAACCGTCCTTAGCCGGGGCAAGATGCGTCACCTCAAATACCCCCTTCGTCAGCGTTCCTGTCTTGTCACATACCAGACAGGCAGTCTGGGAAAGTGCTTCCAGATAATTCGAACCTTTCACGAGAATTCCCTTGGCGGATGCACCGCCGATTCCGCCGAAGAAACTTAACGGAATAGAAATCACCAGCGCACAGGGACAGCTGATTACCAGCGTTGTCAGCGCACGGATAATCCATTGGGACCAGTCGGCACTCTGCCCTGTCAGCAGATTGATAAGGGGCGGCAGCACAGCCAGTGCCAGCGCACCCAAACATACAAGCGGCGTATAATATCTTGCAAACCTGGTGATGAAATTCTCCGATCTGGATTTCTTCATGCTGGAATTCTCCACCAGATCCAGAATCTTCGATACCGTAGATTCACCGAATTCCTTGGTCGTGCGCATCCGAAGCACCCCGGACATATTCACACATCCGCTGATCACTTCATCGCCCTCCGTTACTTCCCTGGGCAGGCTCTCCCCGGTCAGGGCACTCGTATTTAAAGTAGATGCACCCTCCACGATCACACCGTCAATCGGCACCTTCTCACCGGGCTGTACCGTAATCACGGTCCCCGTCTCCACCTCTTCCGGATCCATCTGTACCAGTACGCCATCCTGCTCCACATTGGCATAATCCGGACGGATATCCATCAGTGCTGTAATATTCTTACGGCTTTTACCTACGGCATAGCTCTGGAACAGCTCTCCAATCTGATAGAAAAGCATTACCGCTGTACCTTCTACATATTCCCCCAGAACGATCGCTCCCACCGTAGCCACCGCCATCAGGAAATTCTCATCAAAGACTTCCCCATGCACGATGCCCATAACCGCCTTCTTCAGAATATCATAACCTATGATAAAATATGGTATCAGAAAAAGTACCAGCCTTACATAGAAATTATCCACAGGCAGGAGACAAAACACTATTGTCAACAGTGCCGCTATGATAATACGAATAAATACTTTCTTTTGTTTCCTGGTCATGATCTACCTCCATATGACAACAGTCCGAACCGCCGGGTTGTCAACAGATAACTCTTCTGTTCTGCCCCTCGCTTAAGACTGATTATTTATTATATGAACATTTAAACATTTATTTAATTGTTTGTCAAGACTCAAATTACTATTTTGAATGAATGGTATAACAGGAAGCCGCCATAATTGACGGCTTCTCATGATATCTATTCTGTTTCCCCGCATGAAAGCGTTCAATCCTCTATACCGGAATCCTGAGCACCTGCCCTATGCTGAGATTATTCCCGATAAGTCCGTTGAGACTCTTGATGGCATCCACTGTTGTGCCATATCGATTGGCGATCAGCCAAAGCGTATCCCCGGGCCGCACCGTGTAAGTAAAATACGGCTGCTCCTGGGAGACCGGTATCCGGAGCACCTGGCCGATCTGCAGCATATTTCCGGTAAGTCCGTTGAGACTCTTGATGGCGTCCACCGTTGTACCATACCGATTGGCGATCAGCCAAAGCGTATCCCCGGACCGCACCGTGTAATCTATCACATTACCGGTGCCGGGCGAAGGAGATACTCCGGTTCCCGGCGGAGGGACATTCTGGTCAATTCCCCGATAGACGCTGTATAAAGCATTCCACGTCCCCTGTCCCACAATTCCGTCATCCGCAAGTCCCATTCTACGCTGAAAATCCAATACCGCCTGTCTCGTACCGCTGCCGAAAATACCATCCTGCACCGGTGCCGTAATATCCGGATAATATTCGGAAATAACGTCCAGAAGATACTGAAGCGTAATGACATCCTGGCCCGTGGATCCCTGCCTGAGTACCGAAGAAGGCGGAACCGTTCCGATTCCCAGGGTGTTTCCCTCACTGTTTAATTCTGCCAGTCTGGTAACCGCAGTATACAGTCTGGATATCTGATACCAGGTTGATTTTCCTACAATACCGTCACTTGCCAGATTAAAAATACTCTGGAACTTGGTAACAGCCGCCCTGGTACTCTCTCCAAACGTCCCTGCCGCATCAGTGATTGCCGGAATCGCCGGGTAATTCTGCCGGATCCTGTTCAGATACGTCTGTACCGTCTGCACATCCAGACCTGTACTGCCGACACGCAGAGGCGTTCCCGGATAGGAAGACAGCATATTCGTCATAATATTCGTCTCTGCAATCTCAATATCATTCGGATAATAAGCACGCAGAATACTGATCGGCGTCCGTCCCTGATTCGCCAATGTGACAGTACCCCATTGTGAAAGTCCCTGACAGGTAGCGGTGGTCCCGTTACAAAATGAGGTAAAGTATGGTGCATTCTGTCCTGCCCTGCGTACATACTCATTGAAAATATCGTCTACAATCCTGCTGATGGATTCATAAATCGGACGTCCCTGGACAAAATACTGGTCATAAACCGTACTGTTCGTAATGTCGAAGGCATATCCCTGACTTCTGTACCATTCGGTATAAACTCTGTTTAATGCAAATGTGATAATCGCATAGATATTGGCACGAAGCGCCGCATCCGGCCAAGTAGGATAGATCTCACTGCTTGCAACATTTTTAACATAATCCGGAAAAGAAACCTGCACATTGGCAGCAGAAGATGCCGGCGTACCCAGGTGAACCGTGATCGGATTGGGAATCACCACCTGCCGCAGTACACGGGATTCTTCCCCCTGCCTTTCTCCCTCCTGATTGCGTGCTCCTGTCATACTGACCGCCGGCGGTCCAATCATGATCTCCGTCTGTACCCGGCTGCGCTGCTGTTCCTGCAGTGGCACAAGCATGATCGGCAGCACCGCATTCTGGCCTTCATAGATCGGAATACCGGAGATATAAACAGAATCAAACCCTTCCGCCTGGGCAAGCACGTTGTAGCTTACATAGGGAGTACCCGTAAAATCCTGATTCAGTGAAAAACTCTTGTCCACTGTCTCTAAAGGTACTCTCCTTGTCTCCCCGCTCTCGTCCGTCCGCAATTCATAAACGCGGTTTCCCTCGTCATCCGACACCGTGATCTGCACCCCTTGCAGCGGCACAGCATCATGGGCGGTTCTCGCCTGCATGGTCAAATACCCCATCGCCATAAATCTTCCTTCTCCTTTTCTCCATATAGAATGCACAGAATCACCCTGTGTATTCTGCTATATGATTTAGAGTATGAAAGATATGGAACATCCGTTACATCTTTTATTAGTTTATGACACCGTCGCCACCTCTGGTCCACACAATGTTCTGGCTGATCATCTGGTCAATATCCATACCAATAATCTCCGATGCTCTCGCCTTCGCAATCCCCTCATTAGGCGTACCCAGATTCTTGTATATCTCATAGGCCGGCTTCTTATTACCATTCAGGTCATACAATCCAAGCGCCAGGTTGCTCTCCATCTCATGGGCATCGTCGGTCTGCCTAAACAGCATAAACGCATCCACATCCGGAAGCGAAGCCGCCTTAAGATAGCCATACGCAATAGAAGCCTCCTGACAGGAATCCCCGAAACTTGAAGTATAGCCGATCTCCGCGATGGAGATACTCCTCACCTGTCCTGCCGGATTTAAGAACTGTGCCCTGTGCATATAATCAATCAGGATGTCGATATTCTGCATCGTAATATACGGCGTTGCCAGATTATTCTTGACCCAGACTGCCGGGCCATTCCACGCATATGGATCATATAAAGGAGAATTGTAGGGATGATAGGAAAGTCCCCAGTCTATATTACCCTCCCTGTTCATATAATAGTTGAACTGATCCAGATACTCCTTCGCCAGGAAACTTCCGGGATTGGATTTCCTGTTCCATTCCTGATCGATCGAATTATAGACATTCACATTGGCATTAGCACTCTTAAGTTCATTGTAAATAATCCGAAAAGCCTTCACATAAATATTCACATTATAATCCAGCGAAGTGGAACTGCTGTACCACCATGACGTCCTGGCATTCACTTCATTCCCCAGAATCCAGTTGTCCACCTGGCCGTGATCTGACTTGCCGGAATACCGCTGTCCCAGAAAAGCACCGATGGCCTTAAGATGATCCGTACCGGAAGCATCCGCCACATTCAATGCATATCCCGGACAGTCTCCGCCCCGTGCCGTAGGATGGACCAGATCCTGTGAATAAGCTCCCTTTCCACCGTTTAAGAGCACCATCGTGACCTGCATTCCATAGCTGTTAAAGCTTCTGATCATGGAATCGAATTTGCCCACCATATCACCGTTAAAATACCATGTCCGTCCATTATAATCAAAGGGCAGCGCCCCTGGCTGCGAAGCATCGGAACAGATATCATCCACATACATGTTATACACAACCTGACTGATACCCATCTCCTGCAGTTCTCCGTTCCCTGCCTTCGTGAGATCCGGCAAAATTCCCTTGATTCCTGCGTCCTTTCTGGGAGAAGTATAGGCAGCGATTGCCTCCGGATTGGTAATGTAATGCTCATCGCTGACCTGAACCATCTGCCCGCCCCGTTTCACCGCAACCAGAAACTTGCGGCTTAGGTTGGAATCCTCCGTATTGTACTGCAGGGGAAAACTTGCCGCAGCGGAAGTTCCCGCATCCACAGTAGCCACGATCTTGCCGGCCGTGCCGTCCTGCCATACCTCATCCGCATACACATAATAAATACCGTCATCGCTGGCCGGTACACTGCCGGCAGTAATCTGGCATACCACATCTCCTCCCGAGACCATACAGGAGCTGATCGCTACCGGACGTCCTGCCGCCCGGGCATACATCATGTTCTGTGGAGTAAGAAACAGACTCCCTGCTGCCAGAATCACCACCACCAATGCCACCGCCAACGCATCTGTGATTTTCCTGCTGTTTTTTCTTTCGTACTTTTTCATTTTCATTCCGTTCCCCTAGTCTTTCAGTATTTTGCAGATAGTAAGCGCACAGCCAAATCACCTGCGCGAAACACAAATGCTCTCCTCTTTACTATAATTACATTTTATGTATGACAAACACTCCCAGGTCAACCACCAAAATTCCCTTCCGGACATATTTGGTTTTTACGATTCACACCTTTACTTCCCCCGGATTCACATGCACCATAATATGCTTCACCTTCGGAAACTTCTTTTCTATCGCATCGTGCACACGCTCTGCAATGCCGTGCGCCTCCCGCAGCGTCTTATCGCCGTCCACTCTGATCTCAATATCAACATAGATTTTGTTGCCAAACACACGGGTATGCAGAAGATCCACTCCCAACACGCCTTCCTGCACCGCGGCACACTCTTCAAACGCAGCCTCTACTTCCTCCTCACAGGCTTTATCCACCATCTTGTTCACAGCATCCATAAAGATCTCATAAGCTGCCTTCTCAATAAAAATACAGATTACCAGACTTGCCGCAGGATCCAGAATCGAAAGCCCCAGCCTGGCGCCGCCCACACCGATCAGCGCGCCCACAGAAGACAGGGCATCGGAGCGGTGGTGCCATGCGTCCGCCATGAGCGCCCCGGAATCAATCCTCTTCGCATGGATCCTTGTGTACTGATACAGGCCTTCTTTCACAAAAATAGATACCACTGCCGCCACAAGGGCCAGCCTTCCGGGCACAGCCAGATTCGCATAATCCCCTCCTGCGATCTTCCCCACCGCCGTGTATCCGATCCCCAGTCCTGTAGCCGCAAGAATCGTCGCCAGAACGATGGCTGCGACACACTCCATTCTCTCATGGCCGTAAGGATGGTCTTTATCCGACGCTCTGCCCGATATCCTCACTCCGATGATCACTACAACGGTACTGAATACATCCGAGGCAGAGTGGATCGCATCCGATATCATAGCCCCCGAATGCGCAAGGATTCCGGCCAGAAGCTTGAATACTGTCAGCGCAAAATTCGCTGCGATACTGACCATAGATACCTTCACAGCCACCTTTTCATAATCTTGCATTCTTTCCCCATTTCCCCCGTTCGTTGTCATCATCTTAGCATACTCTCCCATTCTCTATTTATATTCTGTCAACGTCCCCTGCTCACTCAGGCTTCCATCTGATTTCCATGTCAGGAAAGCTTCCGCTCTTCCTGATAAGCTTCCACCCGCAGTCAAGTGGTATACAGACAGCCCAGGGCCATTTTTCATGAAACGTTTACAATAATCATTCACAACGCTTTCGTGGGAAACAATACCGTAAAGAGCTTTCCTCCTTTTATGCAGTGCAAAGGGATGTTATGACTGTATTATAGCAAGCGGCATTAGAAATTTCGTTTACTATCATTAATGTACCAGCCTCATAATATCGTTATACATAATAAGTACCATCAAGATCATAAGCACCACCAGTCCCGCGAAGTGAACCATCCCTTCTTTCTCCGGAGGTACCGGCTTGCCCCGTACCACTTCCACTAACATGAACAGAAGCCTTCCGCCATCCAGTGCCGGAAGCGGCAGTAAATTCAATATTCCCAGATTGACCGACAACAGAACCACAATCTCCATCATAGTCAGAATCGCCGAGGTCGTACCGTAATTCTCCTCTGCCTGGTCATAACTCTCTCCTACGAACTGGGCGATTCCGATGGGGCCGGACACATCATCCTTCGTAACCTTGCCTCTGATCAGCATGCCCAGACTTTTATAGGTAGTCTTTACGTAATATTCCACCTCATAAAAACCATACTGAAATACCTGCAGAGGGTTACATTTTAGATATTCTCCCGCACCTGAGAAGCCCATATAATAGCGCCCCATGCGCTCATCATACCGGGGCTGTACATTGGCTACCCCTTTCTCCCCGTTCCTCTCATAATGAACTTCCAGAGTCTCCCCCTGATTCAGAGAAGATATCACCACCACCTCACGGTAAAAGTGGATCTTTTCATGGTTGATCCGGATAATCCTGTCCCCCGGCTGTAATCCTGCCTCCTCAGCCGCGGAATCCGCTGTCAGCTGTCCGATCACCGGAAGATCTGCCCCTGAAAATGCCGTCAGCACCACTGCCACCACAAATGCCAGAATAAAATTAAAGAAAGGTCCCGCAAACACAGTTGCGATCCGCTTCCATACACCTGCCTCCGTGAAGGCAACTCCCTCGGCTTCTATCTGATATCCGCCGAAATCCCTTTCACCCGATACTGCCGGGGAAGGAGCCGGCTCTACACCTGCCCTTCGGTACATACTGCCCGGCTCTTCCCTTTCCTCCTGAATAGATGCCACGCCGTCTTCCCCGTCAAACATACAGGCCCCGCCTATAGGCAAAAGCTTCAGCGAATACTTGATGCCCCCTTTCATGAAGGAAAACAGCGTCGGCCCCATTCCCACTGAGAACTCTACAACACGGATCCCATTCCTCCTGCCGATAATAAAATGCCCCAGCTCGTGAGAAATCACTACAATACTGAAAATGATGATAAATAAAATAATTGTCCTGATCAATATACTATTCTCCATACCTCTGTTTTATATATTCATAAGCAGACTGCTCTGTTTCCAGAATCTGTTCCACCGTCGGGTCAGCGACCACCTTATGATTCTCCATAGAACTTTCAATCAGTTCCGGAATCTGCATGAAAGTAATTTTCTTCTGCAGCAGCAGCGCCACCGCCTTCTCATTGGCGGCATTAAACACGGTTGGCATCGTGCCGCCTGCTTCGGCTGCACGATATGCAAGCGCCAGCCCTCTGAACGTCTCTGTATCCGGCCGCTCGAAGGTCAGCTGCCCCAGCTGAAAGAAATCCACCCTTCCCGTATCCATAGGCCGTCTGTCCGGATAAAAAAGTGCGTACTGAATGGGCAGCTTCATATCCGGCACACCCAGCTGTGCCATAATCCCGCCATCCACATACTCTACTGCCGAATGAATGATACTCTGCGGATGCACCACCACCTGTATCTGATCCAGCCCTACATCGAACAGCCACTTCGCCTCCATCACTTCCAATCCCTTATTCACCAGGGATGCCGAATCTATCGTGACCTTTTTGCCCATAGACCAATTAGGATGTTTCAAAGCGTCTTCCACAGTCATCGAAGCCAGCTGTTCTCTGGTCTTCCCGCGAAAAGGCCCGCCGGATGCTGTCAGCAGAATCCGGCTTACGCGCTCTTTATTCTCTCCATGCATCGATTGGAAGATCGCACTGTGTTCACTGTCCACAGGCAGGATAGACACCCCTTTTTCTGCGGCCAGAGGCATAATAATATGCCCTGCCGTCACCAAAGTCTCCTTATTGGCCAGCGCAATCGTCTTGTTATGCTCTATCGCCGCGATCGTTGGCCTGATCCCGATCATACCCACAATAGCTGTCACCAGTACTTCTGCCTCTTCACAAACTGCCGTTTCCAACAGTCCGTCCATACCACAGACTACACGCACCGGCAGATCCGATAGCCTTTCTCTCAGATCCTTTGCCGCCTCCTCTGACCACATCGCTGCCAGCCCGGGCCGGAATTCCCTTACCTGCCGCTCCATCAGGTTCACATTAGTCCCGGCCGCCAACGCCGCCACCTGCAGATCCGGCTCCTTCCGTACAATCTCCAGTGTCTGCGTCCCGATTGACCCCGTACACCCCAGTATCGCAATCTTCTTCATAACGTTCCTCTCTTATTTCGTCTTCCCTGTTACTGTCGTTAGTGATACGTCAATATCATCAACCCGATAAAGATCAGCGGTGCGGCGATAATCACACTGTCGAAACGGTCCATAATACCACCATGCCCCGGAATCAGCTTCCCGTAATCCTTGATCCCGTGGTCTCTCTTGATTGCTGACGCCGCCAGATCACCAACCATGGATACCAGCGCTCCCGCCGCACCAAGCACAGCCACCAGAAGCAGCGGAAGTTCTGTCGCCGAATATCTGTTGATTGCAAAATGCGTATAAAGCACAAACAAAAGCGCCGCTCCCACGACACCGCCTACCGCGCCTTCTATAGACTTCTTCGGACTTAATTTCGGTGTCATCTTGTGTCTGCCAATAAGCACGCCTACCGCGTAGGCACAGGTATCGCTCCCCCAGGAGCACAGGAAAATAAACCAGACCAGGTAATTTCCGTTCTCAAAACCCTCTCTTGTAAGGTAAATAAAAGATAACATGACCGGGGCATACAGGTATGCGAACATAGCCGTCATAATCTGAGGCGCCCGATACCGCGGAAATGTAAATACATAAGTAAACAGAAAAAAGAGCAGGGTGAAAACAACCGCGATCATAATGACCGGATATACCTCATGCAACCCCTCTCCGATCTCTTCTCCGTACGCAAGAGCTGCAAAAAGCAGAACATAATAGAGTATCGTCATAATCATACCGACGTATTCCGGAGCGTTAAAACGTACACTTCGCCTGCCTGTCCTCTCTGGCATATCGTTCGCTGCTCCCTGTTCCTCGCTGCGTGTACCTTCCGTATGTACACCACAGGCTCTCGTCAACTCCCTGTATGCGGTCAGCGAAACCAGACACAGGACTACCGCCAGCACGCCGCTTCCCGCCATAATCGTTGCCAGCGCAATCGCTACCAGAAGGATACCGCTCAGCAATCTAGTTCGAAACATACTTGCACCTCCATGTCTTCCCGGACATAAACGCTCCCCTCCTACTCATCTTTGACCAAACCGTATCTTCTGTCTCTCTTATTATATGCCATAACCGCTTTCTCTAATTCTTCTTTCGAGAAATCCGGCCACGCAACCGGCGTAAAATACAATTCCGTATAAGCAAGCTGCCAGAGCAGGAAATTGGAAATACGCTGTTCATTACAGGTACGTATCAAAAGATCCGGTTCGGGAAGCCCGCAGGTATCCAGCGTATCGCTGATCTTTTCCTCCGTGATTTCATCTACAGACAGCTTTCCGTCTGACACATCTTCTGCCAGGCAGCGCACAGCCCGGACGATCTCATCCCTTCCGCCATAATTAATGGCAATCTGGAAATGCAATCCGGTATTATTCTTCGTTGCTTCCTCCAACTGCTCCATCCGCTTTCTGATATCTGGATCCAGTCTGCTCTTTTCTCCGATGATACGCACACACATATTATTTTTCGCTGCCGTTTTCAGACATGTCTTCATATAATTGCGCAGCAATCCCATCAGAGCATCCACCTCATCATGCGGCCTGTTCCAGTTTTCCGTGCTGAAGGCATAGACTGTCAGATACTGTATGCCCATTCGATATGCTTCCTCACAGATCACTTCTACAGTCTTGGCTCCCTGCACATGTCCATAATTCCGCGGCATCCCCTTGCTCCTGGCCCATCTGCCGTTTCCGTCCAGAATAATAGCCACATGGTTCGGAATCTTCATTCCCTCTTCCATAGATACCTCCAAATCCTTCTGCCACTCAAACTCATAGTCTCCCATGAATCCTTACGGTGAACCATATTAGGAAAAGGGACAACAGAATATACATTATATATTCTGTAAGCCCCTCTCTATACGTTTCCTGTAATGAAAACACCCTCACTGCCCTCATCGTTCCAAGGCAGACAAGTGTCTGTAAAACAAATTGACCGGCTATACCGTGAGAATCTCCTTGGACTTCTCTTCCACCAGCTTGTCAATATTCTTGATAAACTTATCAGTCATTTTCTGCAGCTTATCCTCTAGTTCTTTGATCTGATCTTCAGAAACTTCCGTTTTCGCCAGCTTCTTCAGGGAATCGTTTCCGTCGCGCCGTGTATTGCGGATTGCAACCTTACCGTCCTCACCGCGCTTCTTCACATCCTTAACCAACTCCTTACGGCGTTCCTCTGTCAGTTCCGGAAATACCAGCCTGATCACCGCACCATCATTGGTAGGGTTGATTCCCAAATCGGAGGTCATGATCGCCTTCTCTATCGCCTTGATCAAAGTCTTCTCCCATGGTGCGATCTGTATGATTCTCGGCTCCGGAACCGTCACATTACCTACCTGCTGAATCGGTGTAGGCGTTCCGTAATAATCCACCCTGATCTTATCAAGAACATGCGGATTAGCCCGTCCGGCACGAATCGTGGCCAGATCGCCTTCCAGAAAATCATAGGTCTTCTGCATCTTCTCCTCAAAGGGTTTTAATCTCTCATCCATACTGTAATCCTCCAGTTTTCATTATCTACACGGTTACCTTCGTACCGTTAAATTTACCCTTCATGGTGTTCACAATACTGTTCTCTTCATTCAATGCAAATACCCACATCGGCATCTTATTATCTCTTGCCATAATGGAGGCAGTCATATCCACCACCTGTAAATTCTTCTCGATCACTTCCTCTATGGACACTTCCGCATATTTCTTTGCATTCGGATTGCATCTCGGATCACTGTCATAGACCCCGTCCACCGCTTTTGCCAGAAGGATCACATCAGCATCCACCTCTACAGCACGAAGCACCACGCCGGTATCTGTTGAGAAATACGGATGTCCGGTACCTCCGGCAAAGAAAACTACCATATTTTTGGAAAAATACTTATTGGCTCTGTCCTTTGAAAATAATTTCGTAAAAGAACCACACTCAAAGGGCGTCAGAACATTGGTCATCATGCCTTCCGAACGGAATATTTCCGATACATAAATACAGTTCATAACCGTCGCCAGCATACCGATCTGATCTGCCTTCGTCCTGTCAATACTGTCACTGGAACGGCCGCGCCAGAAATTGCCGCCGCCGATCACGATACCAACCTGAACTCCATCCTCTACTAATTCCCTGACCTGAATGGCTACACCCCGCACCGTTTCCTCATCAAAACCGGTCTTCTTGTCGCCTGCCAAAGCCTCACCACTCAATTTCAACAGTATACGCTGCATACGCTATTCTCCTGTCTTCCTCTGCTGACGCTCTCTGTCAAGCGTCTCTGCAGCACACCCCTTTGTTACTATTCACATCCCAATGTCATTTAGTTAAGTCTATACACAGCGTCTGATATGATAGGATTCTCCTTAGGACCGTAGGAAAACGCCGGTACTTAATGAGGTTTTCCACGAATTTAGTACCGCTGCGTTTGGAACCGAGCGAAAGCGCGTCCTTAGGAGATTCCTATCATGTCAGACGCGTCCGGCTTAACTTAATGACATTGATTCACAGCCTCCGGGTGCTCATAGTAACAGCATTTGCGCAATCACAATTACTTATTTCTTCTTCTTGAATTCCTCAAAGAATGTGGTCGGATTGATATCTGCATAACACTGAGAGCACAACCCTTCAATAACGGCACCATTGTTGATCTGTACGGATTTCGATTTAATATTCCCCATAACAATGGCTGTTGTATCCAGAATAACAGGGCCATGTACGTCAATGTCACCCTTAACAGCACCTGCGATCACTGCGCTTGTAGCCGAAATATTACCGATGATAACGGAACTCTGGCCAATTTTCACGCTGCCGTCACTGTTAACTTCCCCGACAACATTAGCTCCCTCTGCATAAATCTCTGCTGCCTTGGAATTACCCTGAATCGTTCCTGTAATATTAAGCTTACCGAAAATATCAAGATTTCCGTTAACCGTACCGATCAGTTCCATGGAACCTTCAGATTTAATATCGCCCGTTATTGTCATTCCCTCTGTTACTACTGCAGTCTCATCAACTGCTACACGATTAATTTGCACATCCATTGTCTTCTCTTCCTCCTCTTCCGGCTGAGATAATATATTATCTGCTTCCATCTCTGTTTCCTCTGTTGCTGACGCTTCTTCTTCCACTGCCGGAAGCGGTTCCTCTTCTTCCATCACTGTCTCTTCCGTTACCGTCTCCTCCGGTATCTCAGCATCCTCCGGCTCTGATCCATTCTCTGCCATCGCATAGAAATCTGTCCAGGATGTACCTTCTGTAGTCTCTTCCGTAACCTCCGGAATAGCCGCAGCCTCCTGTTCCGTCTCTTCTACCGTATCCATCTCATCCAGCTTGTCCAGCATACTGCTGATATCCAGCGAATTGACTGTCTCCGGTACTTCCTCTGTCACTGTTGCATCCTGAACATATTGTTCAGCAGATACCACACTTTCCGTCTCAGGACTGCCTGCCTTCGCAGCATCCAACTCCTCCTCAGGCATAAGTTCATTCACAGCCTGGGACAAATCCTCCTTCAAATCTGAGAAAAACCCCATTCCCACATCCTCCATTCTTTAGTCATTACTTATATGATGAATCGGTTCCGTATCATCCGTGATCGGAACGATCTTCGTACCTTCCATCGCCTGAATCGCCTCTATCAGCCCAGGCAGTGCTTCTACTGTAGACTTCTTCTCATAGGCATCGTGCATCAGTATGATAGCTTCATCATAAGCCTGCAATTCAGCCGTACAGTTTCTGATGATATTCTCCGGACTGATATAGGCACTGGATGCATCGCCGGAAGAAACATTCCAGTCAAAATAGGAAATATCCTGCTCATCCAGGTACAGGATCAGTTCGTGCATGTCCACCTGGCTGACCGTGTTGCTGCTGCCTCCGGGAAATCTGCAATATCTGCACCAGACCCCGGTAATATCATACAGAAATTCCTGCAGCTTGCTCAGGTCAGCGCTGTAACTCTCCACAGACTGATATATCTCATTATATCTGTGACTGTAAGAGTGCATCGCCAGCGTATGGCCCTCCTCAACTATTCTTTTGTATAACGCCTGGTATTCTTCTTCCTCTTTCCCTACGACAAAGAAAGTCGCCTTCACATTGTAATCCGCCAATATATCCAGAATCCGGCTAGTATTGCTGCTCGGCCCGTCATCAAAGGTCAAATAGACTTTACGGATATTATCTTCCTCGGCCTGAGGTGTTCCGATCTCAACATTCTTCCTGCCGGACTCCTCCACTTCGGAAACAGTATACAGCGGTGCCTCTGTATCGGCTCCCGGTTCATTCTCTGCGGCTGTCTGATCGATAACAGATGTTGTCTCCAACCTGGCCAGGGCTTCTCTCAGCTCTTTCTTAACTATATGCAGCCTGATTCCCAGAAAGAAGCACATAACGATCAGAAACAATATCGTGGAAAACGGAACAAAGATTATCAGTCTCTTCAATCGGCGGACACGCTTGTATTTCGCCAATTGTTCTTTCTGCCCGGCGTCTGTCTGTGCCATTTCTATCTGCCCCTTATTCCATATTCCATTATACTATATCACATCTCATGAATTACGAAAAGAAAATTTACGAAAAAAGCCGAAGAAAAATTTTCCGCCTGCTATTTACCCAGTCTGACAGCGCAATGCTCCCTCCTTGATTTTTCTGCTGCAAAACACATCCGATGGCTCTGTAAGGATACATTTGCGGAAGTCAGATTATCCCCCTCGCCGTTCACCAGCCTGATGAAATTCTGTACTACCCCGAAATCTCCTCCTCCATGGCCGAATCCGTCTCTTACCCCCGGTACCGGCACCTCTGTCGCGTCTTCTTCCCCAAAACGCTGCAGAAGAATCCTGCTTCTGTCCAAATCACCGGTGATCTGCCCGTTAGTACCCATAATCTTGATCTGCCGCGTCAGTTCCGCCGTAAATCCGGTCATCGTAAAAGAAGCGGTAGCGCCACCGGCAAATTCCATATTGACTACCTGATGGTCCACCACATTGTTATCGCAACAGTAAACACATCTTCCATATGGGCCTTTGCGCAGCGCTTCTGTAATACCCTCCGGCGTCAGATCTGTGGTTATGATATCTGCCGGCCACTCTGTGCTGCCGGTCAGATAGATTTTCGGTGCAAAGTAGACACATTCATCCTCATACGGGCAGCCGTCCAGGCATCTGTCTGCCGCTCCCGCAGGCTGATTTTCTTTCATAAAATGTACCAGACTCCCGAAACTGGAGATCCATTTGCAGCGATCTTCCATAAGCCAGCAGATTATATCCAGATCATGGCAGCTTTTCGCCAGGATCATCGGGCTTGTTTCCTTTGCATCCCGCCAATTTCCCCGTACAAAGCTGTGGGCCTGATGCCAATAACCCACATTTTCGATCAGGTCGATTGTTACCGTTTTTCCTATGGCGCCCTCCCGGATCAGTTCTTTTATTTTCCGGAAAAAGGGAGTATAGCGCAGTACATGGCACACTGTCAATACTCTGCCTGACTCCCGGACCCCGCGCTCAATGGCAATACACTCTTCCTCCGTATTGCTCATAGGTTTTTCCAACAGCACATCATATCCGAGTTCCAGTGCCTTCAATGCAGGCGCCGTATGCATTTCATCCAGGGTACACACAAAGACGGCATCCGCCATCTTCGGCTGTGCCAGCGCTTCCTCCCAGCCTGTGAAACATTTTTCCGGTCCGATCTGATAGCGTTCTGCAAACTGATCCCGACGTTTCTGGTCCGGCTCGGCAACCGCCACGACCTCCAGCTCATCCGGACATTCCCGGCTGTACGCCGCATAAGCATTCCCCCTGGATCCGGCACCTAATACAAGTGCTCTGACTTTCTTCATCTTTTCCTCCGTTCCGAAGCGTTCTGTGCTTCTTATCTTTTTGATTGCTGCAAATTTGTCAATCCGTCCTTATCTGTCATTCATTATATCAGAAAAAGAATGATAATTAATATCCCTATTCTGTGTCCCGGCCGCTTATCCCCGGAACTATGTATTTTACTCAGCTCCATCCCCCCCAATTTTATTTTTTGGGTGGGGTGTTAGCGCCGGGAGAAATTAGCCATTTAGAATCGGATGAAAATGACCCATCCCGAATAAAAATAGCCAATGATCCCATGATCATACAATTTAAACCGTATCAGTCAGCCGGACTAAGTTCGTAAAACACCTCACTAAGTCCTTTGTGCCAGCCTAGACGCTAGTGTACTGACCTGTTGACTTTTAACTAGCAAGGCGTAAGGTTGACGGATGTGCACAAGCCCGGCTTATTGAACTTGCCTGCGGCCCTGTTCCGGAGGGACACTCCCGATGGACGGTCCGTCTGCTGGAAGAAGAATCCAGGGCCATTCTGGAATCCCCTGTAGGCAGGGAGGCAATTCTCAACAGACATTCCTTATCGCGCTTTCTATAATATTAAACCTCAGAAATTCGGGAATCGCTTCTTTTAAACATTGTTCTTTCATATCAAGAGAACCATCCAATTTCGCAGCAAGAACAACATCCCACGGATATAGCGGCTCCGGCAGCGTACAGTTCCTTATATCTTCATAATCATTACACAATGGAAGTTCATTTTCCCTGCTTAAGTAATCAACCATAGCCAAAAAATAAAAACTCTCCCGATACCATTGCCGTTCCCAATAAGTCCTTATTTGATTCTCCTTTAAAGTATCAATAATAAAATCAATATCTCCCTTATCTTTCACTAAATGACAGATATTACTTTTATATACTTCAAAATCTCTTAAATTGGAGCGTTTTCATCTTCTTTAAAACATTCTGTTAAAAGTTCTTCCATTGTCAAATGGAGCGTCCTCGCTAATTTATATATTGTTTCTGCGGTACATTTTTCAATCCTGGTTTTCCCTTTCACAATATCTGATAATGTAGTATATGGTACATGGCTTTCTTTCGCACACTAATAAACAGAAAGCTGCTTTTCCTTTAATAAATTCATCAATTCCATTTCTCTATTCTCCATTTCAGGGATTCATTTTTTATTGATTATAACGGTATATCGTGACAGCGTCAACAAATGAAAATTCAATATAAAACATTAAAAACCCTTGCAAATGGCATTCACACACCATCCACAAGGGTTTTTTGTCTCTATTCGCTTGTTTTCGACAAATTTCTACTGATTCATCTGCTTCGCAACTTCCTCAGCAAAATTCTCTTCCTTCTTCTCCAGACCCTCTCCTGTCTCAAAACGAACGAATCTCTTCACAGAAAGATTAGCGCCGTTCTCCTTGCCAACCTGCTCAAGATATTTGGCAACGGTCTGCTTGCCGTCTTCCGCCTTCACATAAATTTGCTCCAACAGACATACTTCTTTTAACTCTTTATTGAGACGGCCGTTCACAGCGCCTTCGATCACCTTATCCGGCTTGCCTGCCATCTTGGGATCGTTCTTGATCTGCTCTGTAAGGATCTCTTTCTCATGAGCCTTGTACTCCTCGGATACTTCATCCGTGGATACATACTTAGGATACAATGCTGCAACCTGCATTGCAATATTGGTCAATGCTTCTTTAACTGCATCGTTGACCACATCTGTAGCCGCTTCCACGATAACACCGATTCTACCGCCGCCATGGACATAAGATACGGCACAGCCATCGTTGGCAACTACTTTCTCAAATCTTCTGATTGTCAGATTCTCACCGATCACGGCGATCTTGTCAACCAGAGCATCTTTTACCGTCTTCGCAGAATCTAAATGCCAGGGTTCTGCAAGAAAAGCATCCAACTCTGCCGAATCAGACTCAACAGCCTGCTTCGCTACAGCTTCCACATATGCCTGGAAATCCTCATTCTTGGCAACGAAATCTGTCTCGGAATTCACTTCCACTACCGCTACCGTCTTGTCATCCTTGATTGCTACGCGGCAGAGACCCTCTGCTGCGATTCTTCCTGCCTTCTTCTCCGCCTTCGCCTGTCCGTTCTTTCTTAAATACTCAACTGCTGCATCCATATCGCCATCGGTCTCTCCGAGAGCTTTCTTGCAATCCATCATACCTGCACCGGTCATTTCTCTTAATTCTTTTACCATTGCTGCTGTAATAGCCATCTATCTGTCCTCCAAATCATTCCTGTTCTATTCGCAAATCCTAAATTATTCGTTATCGCCGTCTGTCTCTTCCACCTTCTGCGCTTCTGCTTCCTCTACATACTCTTCCGCACCCTGGTTAGCTTCAATCACAGCGTCAGCCATCTTGGAAACGATCAGTTTAACAGCTCTGATAGCATCGTCATTACCCGGAATGATGTAATCCAGTTCTTCCGGATCACAGTTCGTATCGCCGATACCGATCAATGTGATGCCCAGTGTGTGAGCCTCCTGTACACAAATTCTCTCTTTCTTAGGATCTACTACGAAAATACAGTCAGGTGTTCTGGTCATATTCTTGATACCGCCCAGGTTCTTCTCCAGCTTCTCCCACTCCTTCTTGATCTTGATAACTTCCTTCTTGGGAAGCACATCAAAAGTACCGTCCTCGGACATAACCTCGATTGCCTTCAGTCTGTCAATTCTGGACTGGATCGTCTTGAAGTTAGTAAGCATACCGCCCAGCCATCTCTCATTTACATAGTACATACCGCAGCGCTCTGCCTCTGTCTTAACGGCATCCTGTGCCTGCTTCTTAGTACCTACGAACAGGATAGTCCCGCCCTGGGAAGCGACATCAAATACTGCCTTATAAGCCTCATCCACTTTACCTACTGACTTCTGCAAGTCAATGATATGGATACCATTTCTCTCTGTGAAGATATAAGGAGCCATCTTAGGGTTCCATCTTCTGGTCTGGTGTCCGAAATGCACACCTGCTTCTAATAACTGTTTCATTGAAATAACGCTCATTTTTCTACCTCCGTCTGGTTTCTCTTCCATATGGCCTACACTTGCTGCCACTTCCGCGTCATGAAGCACCGGCAGCCTCCGATCATATGTGATTATTCTTAGTGTGTTTAACACACACTTAATTAGAATAACATAAAAAAAGCTCCTTTGCAAGAGCTTTCATAATAAGTCCTATTCGGCGCCTGTCACGATCCTGGCTATCTGCTCGTCACTGGCATCTGCCGGAATCGAGAAGGTTCCTGTTCTGAGCTTCTTGTCATATCCGTTCTGACAGAGGAATTCGTCATACGCGTCTGCGGATGACACGATTCCGGCATCAGCCAGTTTCCGGGCCACGGTGTGGGACCCGTCCCCCGGGCTGACCGTAATGCTCTTAATCTCTGCCGGGGAAGTACTTTCCCTGCCGTTTGCAGGTTCCGGCGATTCTGTATCTTCATCGTTCTTATTGTCCATACTTCCCTGCTGGCCCGCCTGTGGCCGATCCGAACCGACAGCTTCCTCAGGCTCCGGCTGCGTATTGCCTGCACCCTCGGGCACCTCAGCACCGCTTTGAGAAGCGGCCGCGTCATCGGATTTCCCGGCGTTTTCCTCCGGATCTTCCGTCTCGGTATCCTTCGCGGTTATCCCTTCGGATGCCCCATCTCCCATACCGTCAGAACTGCTCTCTATGCCGTTCCCTGCCTGTTCAGGCTCCATTTTCTGCCCGGACGATATATCCGCAGGCTCTTGTCCCTGTTCTGCTTCCTCATTCATATCAGACAGAACCGTATTCTCCACCATACCCAGCTCTTTGGCTCTGGCTATGATCTCCTGATCTGTCATTGTTTTTTCACGGGATGTCATGATTCCCATAATGGCCGCGGTCACGGCAATACCGAGCCCCAGCCCCCGCAAGTAATATTTTCGTTCCATACTGTCTCCCAGGATTCCGCTCCGCGGAATCTCAAATCCGTACGCCGTCTTTCCTGCTTTCCTATACTCCTTCGAACAGATCGATTACCAGCTTCACCTCGCCCAGGCCCAGGCCCAGTTCCTTGGCAATGGCCATATTGGATCTGCCGGCCTTGTGAAGCTCCAGAATCCGCTCATTACTGTTGCGCCCATTGTTTTTCGCGAACTGTATATCAACTGTCGGCGTGCTCTCCCGCGCCCCGGTACCGGTCTGTTCCGTGCCTTCCGCCAGATCCTCATCCATCTCTTCTCTCAGACCGAATCTTCTATCCGGCTTCTCCTCCGTCTCTTGCTTCGGAGCGAATATTCCCAGACTGGCAAGGGCTGCACCGGCAGGACCCTGTTTCTCTTCCGCCTCGCCCGGTAAATCATCCGGCTCATGGACAATTTCTACCCTCTTAGGTGCAATGGGTTTAAATTCCTGCTCTGTGGGTGTTTCCGTACCGGCCGCTTCTTCTTTCAAATCCGCCGCCGTAATCCATCCGCCCGGCTGCTCTTCCATCTCATTTGGATCAGACTGCTGTTCCACAGATACATCATCGCCTTTTGCCATGACAGGAGCATTACTTTCTGCTGCTTCCTCTACCGATACGTCCGCAGCCCTTTCGGGTATGTCCTGATCAGGCGTCCTCTGCATCTGCCGCACTTCTCTTAACCCCTCCCCCGGGACTGTCTTTGTCTCTGACGGTATATGCGTTTCCGTCATCCGTGTCTCCGCTAACTCTGAAGCGATGCGTATGGCTTCCTGCGCCGCCTCTCTGGCCACCCTTGCTGCATTCTGTGCATCCCATACCCCTTTTACCGCTTCATCAGCTGCGCGCAGTACATCATTGATTCTTGCCGATGCCTCGTCAACCGCACGAAGTACATCATCCGCCTTGTCTGTGGCTTCACTCACAGTATTTTCGGCATCTTTCAATGTCTCCTTCACTCCGTCGGAAGCTGCTGTCGCTTCATTGACAGTGGTCATCAGATTATCATGTTTGTCGTTCAGCATATCATACAGAAAAACAACCTCTTTATGATTCTTATTTATTTCTTCCAGCACGGTATCCGAATACTCATTAATCGCCATGATCTTCTCGTTGGTCAGCCGTTCCATAGCCCGCTCTGTTTTCTCCATAGAGTAACTGACAGTCTCCTCTACGATATCATCGATACGGTCCTTAACATGCCCCATCTCGCCGGAAACCATTTTCCTGATCTCATCCTCACTGATCAGCTTTACTTCCTCATCGATATCCTTCTTCCTTGCAGGCATCAGATATCCCAGCAGAAATACGACGATTCCGATCACAATCAGAATAATCTCTGTTGCACCCATACTATTTCCATTCCCTTTCGTGTGCTATCCTGTTATGTTGTAACAGCACTGGGAAGAATGCCGTCCTGACATTCTTCCCAATAACTCCCACTAAATCATCTTTTCACATCTCTTCATGATCACTTTACCGTCGGGTTCCGTCTTCTTCTTCTCTTTCCTGGACTTTCCGCCGTCTCCCCGGTATTCATTACTTCCCTTATCCTTAGCGTCAAACTTACGTTCATGATACTCCGGCTGTTTGCCTTCATTGACTCTCTTTACCTGCTTCTCGATCTGTTTGGTCATCTGCTGCCCAAAGTTAGCCTGTTCGACCATTCCCTTGGTATCATCATTATGTTTGATCGAAGTAAAATCCTGGGCTCTCGTAATCTGCCCCTGCATTTCTACAAATCCTATTGCCATCCCGCTCTGCCCTCTGTCTTGCCGTCCGTCTCCGATTTGTCAAAGCCCGGCTCCTCCATCCCCGGACGGTATATAATAACCCTCTGGTAGATTCCTTTCAACTTATCGCTTCTTCACACCTGATTCCGTCAGAATACCGATATAATTCCCCATCTTCCCCCGCATCTTCTGGAGCGCTCTCGTATGCAGCTGAGAAATCCTGGATTCCGACACTCCCAAAATATTGCTGATCTCTTTCAGAGTCAGCTCTTCATAATAGTATAAGACAATAACCTTGCGCTCCTTCTCTGTCAGAAGATCCAGCGCCTCCACCAGTATCTTCTTTAGCTCATCCCTCTCCAGCACCGCTTCCGGACTGTCGAACTGGGTGCTCCTGCCCTGGTTCGCCTCATTAGGCACCTCGCTGCCCTGTTCCAGAAATTCATTCAGAGAGACGATATTGGTAATCTTCATCTGAGACTGCCAGTCCAGATACTCCTCTCCTGTAATGCCAAGACCGGCTGCAATCTCCTCATCCGTAGCGCTCCTGCCATATTTTATCTCTATGTCCCTGATCACCGTATCGATCTTCTTCTGCTTCTGTCTGATCGTACGGGGAATCCAGTCCATCTTACGGATCTGGTCCAAAATAGCGCCTCTGATCCGCAGGCTTGCATAGGTCTCAAATTTGACATCCTTGAGGAAATCAAACTTATCGATCGCATCAATAAGTCCGAAAATTCCATAACTCACCAAATCCTCATACTCAACATTATAACCGAGATACATGCTCAAACGGCCTGCCACAACCTTCACAAGCGGGGCATACTCCAATATGATTTTTTCTCTGACTTCAGGAGATTTTGCTTTGGCATACTCCTCCCAAATCTTCTTTTTGCCTGCCTCGTCCATTTATGCTCTGTTCATCCTTCTCTTCGCATTTTTATTTTATCTTACCTTCCTCTGCGAGTTCCTTCTCGATGACTTCGCCCTCTTCCATGTCGGCTTCTTCTAACTGATGTTCAAATCTGTCCAGCATACCTTTGAGAATACATCCTGCAATATAAAATCCGATCAACGAGCACAACAGGATAATCAGCATCGACTTCATGTCGTAATGCTGCGTACGCAGAGTAATACTGACAGCCGCGCCGGCCAGCAGCATGACAAAAGGAGGAATCAGCCTGCGCTTCTTCTCCCGAAAAGCCCTTGCCTGCGCTTCCTTCTTTTCCCTTGCCGACTGTTCCTCGGCGCTTTCCGCTTCAGGATGGTTATCCTGTCCTTCTTCTATTTCTTCAACGGTATTTACAGCTTCGTTATCCAATTTCTATTCCTTTCACCACTTCTACCCTGCCGGTTAGATTACACTTTCCGGTTTCCCCACTGCACGGATCACAAAATCTCCCGTCTCCGGATAGAAAATAACGGTTCTTCCATAATTCTTCCCTGTATCCTGTGCAATAACAGGTATTCTGAGTTGTGCCAGCTTCTTCTTGGTTGCTTCTACATTCCGCTCACCCACACGGACCATATCATTCTTGGTCTGGAATGCAAACATCTGTGCACCACCCGCGATTTTGGCAACCAGACGTGTTCTGTTTGCCCCTCTGGCTACTACCCGCTTCACCAGCTCTTCTATCCCGGTGTCCGCAAATTTAGGGATATTTGTATTGTTTCGGATAATGGTGCTATCCGGAAGCATGACATGCGCCAATCCGCCGATCTTGGTAACCGGATCACGGAGTGCGATTCCGACACAGGACCCCAGTCCTAACGTGGTAATGCTGTCAGGACTGACACACACATTCAAATCAGCCATACCGACCTTTATCACATTGCCCATAATATGACATCTCCTGTTTTATTTTCAATCTATATCCATCAATCTGTATTTATCGTAATCATGTCTTATACAAGTCCTAATGCCGATAAAATCTTACTATAAGAATCCAGATTCGGAACCAGAATAAAGTATCCGTCCAAAACCATCTCATCAAAAAACTGCGTCTGTATCAATAACATCTTATCTCCAAGCGTTCCGAATTCAATGGCAGGGACGCTCAGGATGGCGCCCGCCATGTCCACCGTCAAATCCGGGACCGACGGATGAAGCTTTAAATTGGTCAGGCTGGCAAGAGAGTTCAGGTACGCTGCCGTAATAATATTACCCACTTCCTTCAGCGCCGAAAACTCCATCTCCGAAAACTCTTCTCCTTCCACCGAAGTCCCCATCAATTTATTCACAAGATGTCTGGCTGCCTGCTTCTCCAGAAGAAACATGATGCTTCCGGCAACATCTCCCTCTATGGCCAGATAAATGCCGGCCATGATGATCTCCTCGCCGCCCATCATCTCACCCAGTTCTTTGAACTCCATTAATTTAACCTGCGGAACCGACATATCTACTTTGCACTGCATCATCTGCGACAATGCTGTAGTCGCATTGCCGGCTCCGATATTCCCCAGTTCTTTCAAAACATCGAAATACTCATCAGACATTTCTTCTAAAGTAATCCCGCCCACGTTGCATCCTCCTAAATATTCTCAAGTATGACCGCATTCAGATCCAGCAGGGAAATCAGTCCTCCTGCACACTTACCCACTCCACATAAGAAACTCTCTCTCTCTTCCTTTGAATCATATGCTATCTTCTCAATCTGGTCACTTTCCAGCGTGACCACCTCTTTTACCTCATCTACAATAACTCCGATCAAACCGTTCATACCTAACTTCAGGATGATGATTCTGCTGGACTTGGTCTCCTCATCCGGTTCCAATCCCATCTTAATACGAATACTCATTACCGGAATAACCTCGCCGCGCAGATTGATTACCCCTTTCAAAAACGAATCAACCTTCGGCACTCTGGTAATATGCTGCATCCTGACAATATTATCGATATATTTAATATCTATTCCATACTGCTCATCGCCCAGTTTTATCACGATGAACTGTGTGCTTCCCCCAGCTACTTTTAATTCTTCCATGTCACCGTTCCTCCCTCTGCTTAAATCAATGTATTGGCATCCAGGATCAGAGCTACTTCACCGTCACCCAATACGGTAGCGCCGCTGATAATCTTACATTTGCTGACATACTTGCCAAGCGGCTTGATTACGATTTCCTGCTGTCCGATCAGTTCATCTACCACCAGTCCTGCCAGCTTATCGCCCTTCTTTACGATGACTACTACCATATTCTCATCCGGATCCTTCTTACTCTCAATATCCAGAATCTCATTCAGACGGATCAACGGAATCACGAGATCACGCAGCTGAATCACTTCTTTCGCCTGCACAAGCTTCACATTTTGAGGCGGAATATCCTCTATCGTCTGAATCGCACCAAGGGAAATCGCATATTTCTCATTACCGATATCTACCATGAGCGCCTGTATGATCGCCAGAGTAAGCGGCAGTCTGATGATCCAGGAGCTTCCCTCTCCCAGTTTGGATTTAACTTCCACTTCACCGCTCAAAGCCTCAATCTTCGACTTAACCACATCAAGGCCTACTCCTCGGCCTGACACGTCGGATACAACCTTAGCCGTGGAAAATCCTGCGTTAAACAGAAGTTCGATGCTGTCCTTCTCGCTCATGTTCTCCGCCTGCTCCGGCGTAATAACACCGCGTTCGATGGCTTTGTTCCTGACCGCCTGCGTATCAATACCGTTACCGTCATCACGCACTTCAATCACAACATTATTGCCATCCTGATAAGCATCCAGGAAAATCGATCCTACTTCCGGTTTGCCTCTCTCCTTACGTACTTCTGCGGATTCCAAACCGTGGTCTGCCGAATTCCGCAGCAGATGCATCAGCGGATCGCCGATCTCGTCCACCACCGTACGGTCAAGTTCGGTCTCCTCACCTGACATATACAGTTCCATCTTCTTACCCAGCTTCTTCTGCAGGTCGCGAACCATACGGGGGAATTTGCTTACCGTGCTCTCAATAGGCACCATTCGCACTTTCATGACGGATTCATGCAAAGAAGTTGTCACACTCTCCAGATATTCGATCTGCTCGTTTACCGCCGTACTTGATGTGCCGGATACTGCGGATGCGGATACAAGGGAGTTCTTCGCGATAATCAACTCACTCACAAGGTTCATCAAGGTATCCAGCTTCTCGATATCTACTCTGACGGTTCTGTTCACGACAGGCTTATTGGCCACAGGCTTCTTCTCTTCTGTCTTCTTACCTGTATTAGCCGGGGCTGCAGGCGCAGGAGCTGCGGGTGCAGGAGCCGTCTGCCCTTCCTCGTGCTTCTCGGCAGCCTCCTGCTTAGCCGGTGCGTCAGATTCGCTGTCCGGATCCAGGACATCTCCCAGCACATCCTGAATCTCAGATACATTCTTGGCCGCCGCAATCACCTTATCCAGCGGGCTGTCGGATACTACAACCAAGCTGAAATCCCAGCCGAATTTCTCGTCCTCGATTTCCTGTGTCGGCGGGTCGGATACAATGACCTCACCGTCCTCCTCAATGGCCTTAAATACCAGAAAGGCCCTGGCCGCTTTCAAAATACATGATTCCTGTATGCTGACCGTAAGCCCGTATACATTCTTGCCCTGTTTGATTGCTTCTTTTATAACGGTACGCTCTGTATCCCCAAGCTTTATCTCCAGCCACTTCTTGTCGCCGGACGCGGATGCAGGCTGTGCAGCCGGCTCCGTCTCACCGGAAGGCTCCTCTTCCGTATCTCCTTTGCCTTCATTCAATATATCATTTAACTGCTTGATCAGGGGCTCGTTATCATTCGTTCCCTCATCAGCGCTCTCACGGATGTTCGTATTATATTCTTCCAGAGCATCCAGGCACTGAAACACCACATCTATCATTTCCGCTTTCACTTTGATATTGCCATTGCGGACTTCCGAGAATACATTCTCCATATCATGGGTAAGATTCTGCATTCTCTTATATCCCATTGTACCTGCCATACCCTTCAGGGAATGTGCCGCACGGAAGATCTCATTGATTGTATCCATGTTATCCGGCTCCTGTTCCAAAAGAAGGATTTGCGTATTCAGGTTCTGCAAATGTTCATCTGTTTCATCAAGGAAAATTTCAAGATATTGACTAACGTCCATATTATTTTACCCCCACGTTCATTATAATTTCCTGCGCAATCTGCTCAAGTGGTACGATCTGGTCTGTCACCCCCGCTTTCACCACACTTTTCGGCATTCCATACACCGCACATGTGCTCTCTTCCTGGGCGATCACGTGAATCTTTTTCTTTACTTTAAGATTTTTAATTCCCTGTGTGCCATCTGCTCCCATGCCAGTCATGACAACACAGACCACCTGGTCATATCTGCTATCCCGCAGAGACTCGTACATATAATTGGCACACGGCTTAACGCCTTCTCTGGTAGGTTCATCCGAATAGTGGATGATATGCTTGCCTCCTGAGTATACAACATTGAGATGTTTGCCTCCCTTGGCTATGTATACTTTACCTGCCTCCAGTGCATCACCTTCTGCCCCTTCCCTGACTTTGACTTCACTCAGGGTATCCAGTCTCTCTGCGAGGGATGCCGTGAACCCTGCCGGCATATGCTGAACGACTACCATAGGAGCGCTCAGGTTCCTCGGCAGTCTGGGAATCACTGACTGCAGCGCTTTAGGCCCTCCTGTGGAGCTTGCCAGCGCCACAACCCTATTTCCCATCGCGGAAGACGTATGTTTCCCGACCAGCTCCAGCATTTTCTTGGAAGCCTTCACTTCCTCTGCCTTAAACACCTTGCTCTTGAAGGACGGAATTCTGGATTCTGTCACGGCAGCAAGGATACTTAACATCTGGCTCTTAAATACGTCGCCTCTGCAGTCCATTGCATTATTCGGTTTATGAATAAAATCCAGTGCCCCCAGTTCCAATGCATCCAGTGTGACCTTGGCGCCTTCCCTGGTATCGGTACTGGCCATCATAACTCTTGTTGCAATCTTACGGTTGTGCAATTCCTTTAACAGCTCCAGCCCGTTCATCTGCGGCATATTGACATCCAGCACGACTGCGTCATATGTCTTTCTGCCCAGCAGATCCAGCGCTTCCAGCCCGTTATTGGCCCGGTCTTCTACATGGAATCTGCTGTCGCTGTTTATTATATCACAAAGAACCCTTCTCATAAGTGCAGAGTCATCAACAACCAGTATTTTTTTCATCGTGTTATACCTCCCCCGTCTGTCTATAAGCTTCTTTTCTGATTTCGAAGCGATCTGCGTTCTTCGTCAAATATATATTTTATGATTTCTTCTCTTTCCTCCATACCCATATTTACATACTGGACTCTGTGCTCATAGGAGCCGGGACGGTTCTCAACTTCATTAACGGCCAGCACCCTTCCGATCAAATTATATTCTTTCTCCTGCTTATCGATCATCAGCCGGTATTTGCACATGATCAGGCTGTCCTTCTCATAGGCATAATCCGCCACAAATCTAAGGCCGCCTCCGCTGATGTCCACAATTATGCTGTTCTTAAGCAGTAAATCCCGCGTCCGTCTTTCTCTTCCGCCCGCCTCCGCAAGCCTGGCTTCTTCTGCTTGCAGCGGCCTGGAACTCATCTCCAGAGCACAGCTTAAACGATAATATTCCCTTCTTTGATATTTGCGCAGGTTACTTGTCAGATCCATCACCATAACAAACACGTTGTTGTCTTTGTAGCGGTCCGCAATCCTGGCGTAGCACTGATACAATCCCATATCAGTGAAGAAATACAGATCATACTCGCTGTCTACCTGCAGCGTGACCACTTTTGACTTCTCCATCGGCATGAGAACTTCTATTTTGTCCTCCGAAAGGATATCCAGAACTTTGCTTTGATATCCCTTGCCCCCAATCCGGATCTCATCACCTTCATCCAGCTCGGAATGCTCAATTTCCTGTAAGTCCACACGACAACCGGGAACCACATATTTAGACAAAAGATTTGCCATATTATCCTCCTCTCCGGGCAGCTTATCTGCCACAGATCCTATTCTCTATCACTTGTCATCTCCCTATCTCTTACCTATGATATGAGAGAAAAAAGCAGCCATACCACGTTTTGTCAAATTCATGTTCAGTTCTTTATTCATCAGTTTCGCCGCCAGCGCCTCATACGCAAGAGTCGATCTGGCCCGGGGATTCTCCAGAGACACCGGCATCTGCTGCATGACTGCCCTGGCAAGCTGCTGATCCTGAGGGACCATTCCCAGATATGTGATTGGAACTCTCAGGTATCGTACCACCACCGCTTCCAGTTTGGAGAACAGTGCCTTAGCCTCTGTCTCATCAGTTACCTTATTAGCGATCACCTTAACCGATGTTGTTGCACTAAAGTAGCGCGGATGCCTGTTGAGTGCCTTCAGCAGGGAATAAGAATCCGTAATAGAAGTGGGTTCCGGTGTTGTCACGAGAAGAATTTCCCCGCTGGCCACCAGAAATTCCAGTACCGCATCGGAAATTCCCGCTCCGGTGTCTATGATGATCGTATCCGCCATCTCATCCAACTGTACCAGATTCTGAACAATGTAATTCAGATAATCCCTGCTAAGGTTTGACATACCCGCTATCCCTGAACCGCCGGAAATGAACCCCACATCCATAGGTCCCCAGGTGATGATATCCTTGATATTTTTCCCCTGGTAAATTAAATCACACAGGTTATGTTTCGGCACCGCCCCAAACATGATCTCGATATTGGCTAAGCCGAAATCCGCGTCCAGTATGATGACTCTCTGTCCCATCTTCCGAAACTGGACCGCCAGATTGATAGCCGTATTGGATTTCCCTACACCGCCTTTCCCGCTTGTGACAGTAATCACTCTTGCCAGAGGCCTCTGGGGCTGACTGTTTGCCTTAATAATATTCCTTAATTGTTCAGCCTGATCCATCAGCTTTCCTCCTTAAGTCTTTCCGCCCAGCAGCTTCTTAACCGTACTCTGCGGATTAAACTCCTCAATATCATCCGGAACATTCTGTCCATAAGTCACATAAGACAATGATGCGCCTGTATACAGTTTCAGATTCAGTAAATTCCCCAGTGTAGTCGTTTCGTCCAGTTTCGTAAAGATCAATTTGAAATCTGCTATCTCCTTATAAGAGTCTGTTATGCTGATCAGATCACGGTATTTCGTCGTAGCGCTTAATACCAGATAAACCTCCCTGTCTACCTTATCATCCACAGAGTGAATGAAATTTCCCATGCTCTCCTTCTGTGTTGTGTTCTGATGGGAATGTCCGGCCGTATCGACCAGGATATAATCATAATCCTTAAAGTCTTCCATTGCTTTTCCGATTTCTTCCACCGTATAGATGATTCGGAAGGGAACTTCCAGAATGTTGGCATAGATGCGCAGCTGCTCTGCAGCCGCAATACGATAGGTATCGGCTGTGAGAAGCGCTACTTTCTTCTTCTGGTCTACTCTGAATATAGAAGCGAGTTTGGCGATTGTAGTGGTCTTGCCCACGCCTGTAGGGCCAATGAAAAATACCATCTTAATACCGTTTGACGCAGGCGTTATGCAGTCCGGTTTGCCGAATTTGAGTATCATCTTCTGATAGATGTTGGCAAGCGCATAGTCGAAGGGCATATTGGGTTTATTGATCTGCTCAATTTCTTCAATAATCTCCCTGGCATATTTCTCATCCACCTCGTTATCCAGCATGGTGTCATGAAGCAGCTTCATGAACTTGTCAATTTCCGTCTCTTTATTTTCCCGCTCTTCCTTCTCTTCCTTTTCCTCTTTCTCTTCTTCAGGCTTCTCCGGTTTCTGCAGCTGCTGTTCCAGTAAAGACTGCAGGCTGTCCAGCTTCTCCTCGATCGCACTGCTTTCTTTTTTGTTCTTCTCCTCTTCCGCTTCCGAAACTACCGCTTCCGGAACAACAGGCATCTCTTTCGGCTGATTGGCAATGACATTGTTGATCGCCGACACTGCCGCCGTATACTTCTCACTCTCCTCCTCAAGCGCCACTGTCACTTCAACCGTATGCGGCTTGAGGAAGGCGAACAGCCCTTTAGCCTTGACATCCTTGACATTCATGACTACCACGCCTTCTCCCAGTTCCTTCTTGGCGTTTTCGATTGCATCCTTTTCTGTTTTTGCAGTAAATTTCTTGATTATCATTATGCTGTCACCATCCCAACAGACTGTAATTCAATATTGGACTCTACCTCATTGTAAGATACTACAACCAGATCCTTATAATAGTCCTCTGTCAACTTCTTAAAGTACACCCGCACGATAGGAGAAGTGATCACAACCGGCATCTTACCCAGATCCTCCAGCTTCTTCGTCTCCACTCCCACGGAATCCATGATAGCCTTGGTCTTACCAGGATCCAGCGTCAGATAAGCTCCCTGTTCGGTCTGCTTCACGCTGCCCATGATCTCCTGCTCCAGCTTCGGATCTAACGTCACCACACTGGTTGTCTCATTAGACGGGAAGAACTTGTTGGATATTGCCCGCTTAAGACTCTGTCTGGCATATTCCGTCAAGATATCCGTGTCTCTTGTAGTCGCAGAATAATCGGCAAGTGTCTCGAATATCGTAAGCAGATCTCTGATGGAAATACCTTCCCGCAGCAGATTCTGCAGAACCTTCTGAATTTCACCAAGCCCAAGCAGCTTCGGAACCAGCTCATCCACAAGCGATGGATTGGACTCCCGAAGATTGTTGACCAGATTCTGCACGTCCTGTCTGGTCAGAAGCTCCGCTATGTACTGCCTGATGATCTCAGTCAGATGAGTCGCAATAATAGACGGCGGATCAACTACCGTATATCCCATACTCTCCGCACGCTCCCTCTGTCCCTCCGTGATCCAGATGGCGGGCAGATGGAAGGAAGGCTCGAAGGTCGGAATACCGGTGATCTCCTCTTCTACATAACCGGGATTCATTGCCATATAATGGTCGAAAAGAATCTCGCCTTCACTGACTTGTACCCCTTTGATCTTAATAATATACTGGTTGGGGTTCAGCTGTATGTTATCACGCAGACGGATGATAGGAACCACTGTACCAAGTTCCAGCGCAATCTGGCGTCTGATCATAACAACACGGTCTAACAGATCTCCGCCCTGATTCACATCCGCCAGCGGAATAATACCATAACCGAACTCCAGCTCGATGGGATCTACCTGCAGCAGTGACGTAACGTTCTCCGGCTGCCTGATCTCCTCTGCGGCCGCTTCCTCCTCGTCAGCCTCATGTTCGATCTCTGCAGTCTCGATGGTTCCGGCCATGATCCTGCCGGCCACAATAAACACCATGCCAAGCCCTACGAAAACGACAGGGTTAAGCGGTGTAATAATTCCCAGCCCCGCAAGTACCACACCTACCAGATATAGCACCTTCGGCACACCAAACAGCTGGCCGACCAGCACGGTACCGAAATCCGCGTCCTTCGATCCCTTTGTAACCAGAATACCGGTGGACAAAGAAATCAAAAGGGAAGGAATCTGGCTTACCAGACCATCTCCGATTGTCAGGATCGTAAATGTTGACAATGCATCATTGAGTTCCATACCCTGACGCCATACACCCATGGCGATACCGCCAATAATATTGATGACCGTAATCACCAGGCCCGCAGTGGCATCCCCTTTAACGTACTTCACGGCACCGTCCATGGAACCGAAAAAACTGGATTCCTCCTGTATCTTATCCCGTCGCCTCTTAGCCTCCGCATCCGTAATGGCTCCCGTGTTCAAGTCGGCGTCAATTGCCATCTGCTTACCCGGCATGGCATCCAGTGTGAATCTGGCGGTAACCTCAGCTACACGCTCAGAACCTTTATTGATAATCATGAACTGTACTATAATTAAAATGATAAAAACGATACAGCCCACTACAATATCATTACCGCCCACATACTGTCCGAAAGTACGCACAACATTACCGGGATCCCCGGTAGTCAGGATCAATTTGGTCGAAGAGACATTCAGAGCAATCCTGAATATGGTCGTAAAAAGCAGTATCGTCGGAAAATATGACATACTCAATACTTCGTTTGCAAACATACATCCAAACAAAACCGTAAATGCCACTGCGATGTTACATGCCAGAAGGACATCCAGAAGCTCTGCCGGTACAGTTATGATCAGCATGATAAACGCGGCAAGCACATATGCGGTTACGCCAAAATCGGCCTTCTTCAAATTTCCCATAACTGCTCTTCTCTCCTTTCATTTCATTTTATCTGTCTATTCTCAGCTTAAACCTTTCCCTGCAGATGATATACAAAGGCAAGTACTTCCGCCACTGCCTGATACAATTCCGGCGGCACTACACTGCCCACATCCACATTGGCATAAAGCATCCGGGCAAGCGGTTTATTCTCAACAATCTCAATGTGGTTCTCCTTCGCCGACTCCTTAATCTTCTGTGCCAGATAGTCAGCGCCTTTCGCAATCACGTAAGGAGCATCATATATCTGAGGATCATACTTGATCGCCACGGCATAATGCGTCGGGTTCGTGATAACCACATCCGCCTGCGGCAGCTGCTGCATCATACGGCGTCTGGACGCCTCCTGCATTCTCTGACGCTGTTTGCTCTTGATCTGCGGATCTCCCTCCTGATTCTTGTATTCATCCTTGACCTCCTGCTTGGTCATCTTCATGTCCTTTTTGAATTTTACTCTTTGATAGACATAATCAAGCACGGCAATGATCATATAGAAAAGCGAGATACGAATCCCCAGATTCACTACCAGCCAGCCTGCCTGCAATATGCCCTGATTGAGAGACAAGTCATAAAACGAATACAGCGGCGGCATATTCTTCTTCAGATAAGAATAGACCACATAACCGATCAACCCTATCTTGAGAAGGGATTTCACCAGTTCCACCAGCGAATTGATGGAAAAGAAACGTTTAAATCCATTGACCGGATTCAGTTTGCTGAATTTAGGCTGCAGTGGCTTCGTAGTCGGCTGCCATTTCACCTGCAGCACATTCGTCACAAAAGCCACCAGAAATCCAACAAGCAGAAAAGGCGCCATGACCAGGAGAATCCGCAGCACGGAACGCACAAAAAGTGTACTGAAAGTCTTCTCCTGAATATAACCGTCATACAACTTTATGTACTCCGGTATCTGGGAATAGACATCATACATATCCCCTATAAAAAAGGTTGCCATAGATTCAACCCAAAGATAAAGCAATATAAAGAAAGCAAGCAGTTCAAACGCACTGGTCACCTCTTTACTCTTGGCAACCTGCCCCTCTTTCCGGGCATCCTGCAGCTTTTTGGCGGTAGGTTCTTCTGTTTTCTCCCCACCCGGTCCATCCTTGGCGAAGAACTGGAGATCATACTTTAGTATCACGTCATCCCCTCCACAAAGGATACAATCATTCTCTTCATCCCATCAAATACATAGTCTGCCGCACTCGGAAGCATTCTGACAGTCAGGAACAGAATTCCTATGCCTACCAGGACTTTTAACTGCATCCCCACCGCGAACATATTAAGCTGGGGAGAAACCTTAGCCAGCACACCCAGGATACAATTTAAAAGTATCATGGTGCAGAAAATCGGAAGGATGATCCGAAATCCCATCGCCAGATAGTCTCCCAAGAATGTAACAACGGATTCCAGCAGCGATCCCGTTCTGAACACTGCCCCATTGACGGGTATTAAATTAAAACTATCAACCAAGGCACGCAGTAAATACTGATACATGCCTGTGATCATCAACAGTAATGTAAAAATATACTGATAAAACACCCCTGTAAAAGTGGCTTGTTGCCTGGTTGTCGGATCCATCAGTGATACCATGGAGATACCGATTTCCATATCTGCTATACTTCCGGCAAGGGACGTAACCGTGGTACAGATCTGAGCGCCCCAGCCAATCAGAAATCCGGTCAGCGCCTCTTTCATAACGATCACCGCATAACCCAGCAGCGTATTATATACCACCTCATTGCGGTCTATTCCCATATAAACCAGATAACTCAAAAAGATACTGAATCCGACACGGACCATTCTGGGCGTATTGCTCATCGAAAAGAACGGTGCCACATAAATAAAGCAGGTGATCCGCACAAGAACAAGCAAAAAATATTCTAAATCCGCATAAGTAAAAGTGATATCTATCATGCTGCTGTCACTCGCTTTATCTGATATATATGCCGAAGTCAGACCACAGGTCAGTCATAAACTCTACCATATTATTCATGATCCAATGTCCCATAACGATCAAAGCCAGAAAAATAGCCAGTATCTTAGGAACGAACGTCAGAGTCTGCTCCTGAATCGAGGTAACTGTCTGAAAAATACTGATAAGCAGCCCCACACATAAAGACACCAGCAAAAGAGGCGCCGCACATTTTATGATTGTGAATATCGCCGTTGAAGCGATGGCTGTGACATCCTCTATAACCATATCTCTTCTTCCTTTCCCCGATACTTATCCAGCGTCAGTAAAAACTTTCCACCAGATTCTTAATGATCAGATACCATCCGTCAGCCAATACAAACAGCAGAATCTTAAACGGCATGGAAATCGTTGTAGGAGGAAGCATCATCATGCCCATACTCATCAATGTCGATGCCACTACCATATCAATCACTATAAAAGGAATATAGATCAGGAAACCGATAATAAACGCCGTCCTCAATTCACTGATGATGAAGCTCGGAACAAGCACACTCATCGGGATATCGTCTAATTCGCCGCTCCACTCCAATCTGCTGATACTCATGAACAAGCTGACATCCTTCTTCTGTGTCTGTCTGTACATAAAAGTACGCAGCGGTTCCGCCGCCTTCGCAAGCGCCTCCTCATTCGTCAGCTCTCCTGCTTCATAAGGTACCACTGCCTCATTATAGACCGTAGTCAGCGTAGGCTGCATAATAAAGAACGTCAAAAAGAGCGCAATACCTATCAAAACTGTATTAGGCGGCGCTGTCTGTGTATTAAGTGCCTGCCTCGTGAAATGAAGCACAATAATGATTCTGGTAAACGAGGTCAGCATTATAATCAATGACGGTGCAACAGCGATCAGAGTAAGGATTATCAGAACACGCAAAGCGCCATTGACACTACCATTCCCGTTGCCGTACCTAACCGTCACTGTGTTAGCAATATTCAGTTCTGCCAGTTCATCGGCGTCCTGTGACGTACCCGGCTCCCGTATATTCGTCCTCTCCCCCTCAGTTCCTGTGAGGTTGGAATCCCGATACGGTGTATCAGTCGATGCCGCCCGTGCTGTTGCCCCGGACCCGATATACAGTATGCCTGCCAGAATCAGCAGGCATACTAACTTTACCAAGTGATATCCGGAAAAATGTCTTTTCATTCGTCTCGCCCATCTTCTTTTTCCAGAATAGCCTTTTTTTGTACTTTGTCTAAAATATCTTTAAACCCCATCGTCTTAGACACACTCCCATCAGAGAGAATCAAATCCTGTTCAGGAATCTCTGTTAACATTGTAACAGTATCTTTACAGATTGCTACTGCCAAATATTTCTGTCCTATACGGATAAGCTGAATATACTTATTGTTAGATAAGCCGATCGTTTCCAGAACTTCAATATTGGCATTGGAAACTCTGCTTCTATGATAGCCCGCCATCCATTTCGTAACAAAATAAGTAACCGCCAGTACCAGCAGAAACAGAATCAGCACAGTCATAAACTGTACATAGGAATCCGCTCTTCCGGATATTGTCAGTATCATTATCCCACTACCTTTTTCACAGCCTCTATTACGCGGTCCGCCTGGAAAGGCTTAACAATAAAGTCCTTGGCGCCGGACTGGATAGACTCAATAACCATAGCCTGCTGACCCATAGCAGAGCACATGATAATCATAGCACCGGGATCCAATTCCTTGATTTTCTTCAATGCCTGAATGCCGTCCATCTCAGGCATCGTAATATCCATCAGGACAAGATCCGGCTTCAGCGCATTGTACTGTTCGACAGCCTTTGCACCATTCTCAGCTTCGCCGGCTACATTATATCCGTTCTTCGTCAGAATGTCCTTAATCATCATTCGCATGAACGCTGCATCATCACATATCAAAATATTCTTTGCCATCTCTTTTCTCCCATCCTACTATTATTTGATAATTTCAGTTACACGAACCCCGAAACTCTCTTCAATTACTACAACTTCACCCTTTGCGACGAGTTTTCCGTTCACCAGAATATCTATAGGCTCGCCAGCAATCTTATCAAGCTCTATGATCGTTCCCGGCGTGAAGTCCAGAATCTCTGCTATGGATTTAGATGTTCTTCCAAGTTCTACCGTAACTTCCAGCGGTACATCCTTAATCAGGCCGATATTCTCCTGACCCTGCATTGCGCCGGCATCCCTGGAAAAACTCTGGAACTGCGCAGGCTGAATATTCATATTCGGCATCATCTGCATCTGCGGCATTCCCATTCCCATCTGCATCTGCGGCATTCCCATTCCCATTTGTGGCATTCCCATTCCCATCTGATTAGCATCCATTCCCATTTGTGGCATTCCCATTCCCATCTGCATTTGCGGCATTCCCATTTGATTCATCTGATTCATATCCATCTGTGGAGCCTGGGCCGCCTGCGGCGCCGCTGCCTGTGGTGCGGTCTCAGGTGCTGTACTTTCCAGCTGATTCTTTAAGAAGGTACTGCACAGCTCCTTTGCAAAATCTATCGGATACAGCTGCATGATCGTGGAATCAACCAGATCGTCAATCTGCATACGAAAAGCAATCTTCACAAAAATATCTGCCAAAAAAGGTGCTATTTCTCCACCCGACTTAAATGTCGAAAGATCGACAAAGCTGGCTTCCGGCGGGCTGATATCGATCATCTTATCAAGCATGGTTGACAGAGATGTGGCCGAAGAACCCATCATCTGGTTCATAGCCTCTGAGATTGCGCTCAGGTGCAGCTCGTTGATCTCCCCTCCTGTATTGCTTCCGTCGCCACCCATCATCAGATCCGTGATAACCTTCACATCATGTTCTTTCAAAACCAGGATGTTGGATCCGTCCAGCCCTACTGTATATTTGATCTGAATAAATACACAAGGCTTCTCGTAATCTCTCAGGACATTCTCCCACTTGGCCAGCGTAACAACCGGTGTCGTAATATTGACCCTGCGGTTTACAAGAGAAGATAATGTCGTAGCCGAAGATCCCATACTGATATTGGCGACCTCACCTATGGCATCCTTCTCCATATCCGTCAGGAGATCACCATACTGTTCATCGTTTGCTTGCGCCGGAGCAGGCGCCGCATCTTCTGCCGACTCGTTTCCAGCAGGTGCGTCCATACCGCTTAAGAGTGCATTTATTTCATCTTGCGATAGCATTCCGTCCATGCTTCTATTCCTCCTCTCTTATTACCGACGTTACACGCACAGCATATTTATCCTTGCTTGAACCCGGTAAAGCGGTAAACTTCTCTATATTTCCAACATATACCTTCAAATCCTGTTCCACGTCGGTATTCAACCGTATGACATCTCCGACCTGTATATTGATAAATTCCGTAATCGGTATATCCGTCTTGCCGAGTACTGCCCTGACCGGTACGTCCACCCGTTTGATCAGCGCCTCGATGTATTCTTCCAGATCTTCCTCCTTCTGCTCCTGCATATTCGCATACCAGAATTTGGTATTCAACCTGTCCATAACACTTTCCAGTGTAACGAACGGCAGGCAGATATTCATATACCCTTCCACATCCCCGATCCGCACATTGAGCGTAACGATCGCAATCATATCATTGGGTGATATCATCTGTGCGAACTGGGAATTCGTCTCTATTCTCTCCAGCATCGGATTAATATCCACAACATTCTTCCAGGGCTCGCGCATCAGCTGCATGCACACCACCATCATCTTCTCAATGATCGATATTTCGATTTCCGTAAAATCACGGCTCCTGTCAAGCGGCTCCCCTTCGCCGCCCAGCATCCTGTCGATCATCGCATATCCGAGTTTTGTGGCCATTTCCACGATGATCGATCCACCCAAGGGCTGGAAATTGACAACCCCCAATATAACCGGATTGAAAAGCGCATTGGTAAATTCCGAATATACGATTGCTTCGGAACTTACGACAGAAACCTGAACACTCTTTCTGAGATACACCGGAAGGCTTGTAGATAACAGTCGGCCGTAATGTTCATATATGATCTCCAATGTACGCAAATGCTCTTTCGAGAACTTGGTCTGACGTTTGAAATCGTAATTCCTTACCTGTTTATTATTAGCATCGCTCATCTCTTCCGCATCTATTTCACCGCTGTTCAGCGCTGCTAACAGACTATCAATCTCATTTTGAGACAGTACCTCTCCCACGAAAGTTCACCTCCTGTGGCACTATTTAAGAAATTATTGAATCATAATATCACTAAACGCCACATTAAAGACAAACTCCGAATCAAACATCGTCTGAATCCGCTCCAATATCTCACTCTTAATAGCGTCCTGATTGTTTCTCGCTTCTTCCGCCGTATAATTGGAGATTACGTCTGTGATCTCACTCTTGATCAGGCTTTCTCTCGACTCCATCTCTTCGCCGTATGTCTTATAGTCCTTATCCTTCGTATTCATAGACAAGGTGATTGCACCTACGAAATAATGCTGCTTGTCATCTCCTTCAGACTGCTGAAGTTCTATTGTCATCTCAGCAATGTCATATGTCGCAATATCAGACATGGGAACCGCAGTCTTCCCCGCCTCCCCTCTGGCCGTCAGTTCCAGGTTCAAGGCCCTTGTAATATTATCCACCAGCGCGGAAGTCTTCCTTGCAGTGCCCGTCACACTGAACATCATAATTGCTGTCAGCACTATGTTCACGATCAGCAAGGCCAATATAATAACGGAAATCAGATTCTTCTTCATGACTGTATTGTTCTCCTTTATATTATATTCTATAAGAATTTTCTAAACTTAATAGGAACTGAGCGAATTATATATCTTAATTTCGACACGTCTGTTTCTGGTTCTTCCCTCCGGCGTCGAATTGTCCGCAATAGGAACATACTCTCCTCTTCCGGCATGTTTGATATTGGCCGGATCCAGATTCGTAACCGACAGCAGATAATCAAACACCGACAATGCACGTCCCGAACTCAATTCATCATTGTTGGAATACTTCGCCCCGGACATAGGCACATTGTCCGTATGTCCTTCTATCTCTATCGTCCCGCCCGCATAGCGTTCAAGAACAAGTCCGACCTGATCAAGCACAGGCTTAGCCTCGTCTTTCAGAAGCGTACTTCCCGAATCGAAAAGCAAAGCCCCTTTCAGAGTAAGCTGTACATATTGACTGGTAAAATCAATATCTATTTCGTTTCCCAGATCCTTCTCTTCCATTGCCTCCTGAATCTGCTCCGCAAGCTGCTCCGATTCTTCCATCTTCGCTTCTTCCATCTTCTCTTGCACACTGGCCAGATCATCGTCCACAATCTGCCCATCGTCCATCTTGCCGGTACTGTTGATATAATCGTCCAGTTCATTCAGCTGGCTGACGCCGTTACTGATCAGTATTCCGTCGCCTATCGCCGATGCACCGCCGCTCAATACCGAAAAAGTCTGGCTAAAGGATGCTACTACCTGTTCAAACTTGGCTGCATCAATAGAAGACATGGAAAACAGCAACACGAAGAAGCACAGCAGCAGATTCATCAGATCCGAGAAAGTTGCCATCCACGCAGGGGAACCTTTCGGCGCCTCTTCCTGCTTCTTCTTAGCCATTCGCCTCACCTCCATCATCGCCTAAAGCACCTCTGTCTTTCGGTGCCAGGAAGGACTTCAGCTTCTCCTCGATAACACGGGGATTCTCACCTGCCTGAATAGAAAGAAGGCCTTCTATCTCAATTTCCTTCACCATCATCTCTTCCGCATTCTTGCTCTTTAACTTGGACGCAACCGGCGAACAGATCCAGTTGGCAAGAACAGAGCCGTAGAATGTGGTGATCAGGGCTGTCGCCATGTTAGGGCCGATAGACGCGAAATCCGACAAGTCCCTCAACATGTTGATCAGACCGATCAGGGTACCGATCATACCCCATGCAGGCCCCATCGCTCCCAGGCCATCCCAGAAGCCGATCTTATCCTTATGCCTTTCTTCCACGCTGGCAAGCTCTGTCTCCATAATAGCCCGCACTAATTCAGGGTCTGTACCGTCCACGACAAGCATAATACCCTTCTTTAAAAATTCATCTTCAATCTCGCCCGCCGCTTCCTCCAGAGAAAGCAGCCCTTCCTTCCGGGCAACATTGGAGAGATCTATAATTTTCTGAATAATTTCGGGAACATTCATTGCCGACATTTTGAAAATCAGACCGATACTTTTTAAGTTCGCTAGAAAATCCGGCATGGTACAGCTGGCCATCATACAGCCTAACGCACCGCCGTATGTAATCAATGCCGAGGGTGCATGCAGGAATCCCAAAACCACAGAAGGATCCTGACCGACCAGCATACCAAAAATCATCAAAATAAAACATAGAACCAATCCAATAACTGAAGCTATATCCATCTGTATTCACCCGTCTTTACACTAATTTGCAAAAATATCCTTTCTATACGATTTTACTAAATTTTTTATCTCTTGTCTACTTTCTTTTACAATTAATTTCCTCCCGGTAGTAAAGGATAACACCGTGTCCGGCGTCTCCTCTGCAAGTTCCAGCAGATCCGGATTGATCAGGACTTTTACCCCATTGATCTTCGTAACTTCTATCATCTTCCCACTCTCACGCCCTTTCTTCCCCTGTTACTTTAACTTCTCAATTCTATCACATTTTCCCGGAAGCTGTAAAGCATATAGAAAGTTTTGACGTTGTTTTTAATAAATACATATGAAAGGGACTTTCTGTGTTCAGAAAGTCCCTCACGCAGTATTACTATCATTCTATGTCTTATTCTTATGTCTTAACAATGGTCAGTCTATCCCTTATCTCTTCAGATTGACAAGTTCTTCCAGCAATGTATCAGATACGGTGATGATACGGCTGTTCGCCTGGAAACCACGCTGTGTCGTGATCATTGTGGTAAACTCACTTGACAAATCTACGTTACTCATTTCGAGATATCCGGATGTCATCTTCCCGTTGTTTGCGGTGATATCCACACCCACACCGTCAAAGTCCCCGGAGTTCTGTGTCGCGGAATAGAGATTGTTACCTGCCTTGGCCAGACCGGAAGGATTCGCGAACTCAGCTACCGCGATCTGCCCAAGCAGCTTGGTAAGGCCGTTGTCATAAGACGCCGTAATCTTGCCGTCCTGCCCTACCTCAATACCGATCAGCTCACCCTGCTTCCTGCCGGCGCCGATGGTGCTGACCTCTTTGGAACCATTGAGCATCTCCAGAGTACACTTCTTGCCATTTCCCACGTTTCTGACAGAAGAAAAATCAATATCAACATTGCTGAACTGCGACAGGTCAATCGTCTGGCCGTCCAGAGAAGATGCCGAAGTATTGAACGTAAGCATTGCCGAATCGCTGCCCTGGCTTCCGATATACTGGAACTCACCTGTCTGATGGTCGAATGAAATAATATTTCCGCTGTTATCCTCCGTCATGATAATCTGCGCGGAACCGTTAGGGCCAATGTAGTCGATGGCATATTCCTTACCATTTCCGTCTTCTATATTGTACACCTGTTTTAAGATATTCTTCACATTCTCATTGCTCGTATCCGCTGCATCCAAAGTAACACCAAAGCTGCCTGCCGTAAGCTTAGACTCTGCCGTAGTCTTAAATGTCGCCGTAAAGTTAATATCTACCGATCCGTCTTCATTGATCGTGGGCAGTGCAGGCGTCACTGTATCCATTCCTTTCAAACCCTGCAACACTGCTGTCCACTGGTCAAGCGTTTCAACCACCTCAGACTGACTCCCATTTTTTCTGTAATACTTCTTATCAGCCTCATTATAGATCAGATTATAGGGTTCCGCTTCCAGCTGTGCTTTGCTCAGTGTCACATTACCTGATACCGTAACGTCAGCACCTGCCGCTACATCACCATCATTGGGCGATGTGACCTTAATCGTATCCCCGGCAGCCACTACCATATTATTTGCACTGTAACCGTCAAGAATCTCAGCAAGGGACAATGTTACATTGAATTTATTGGTTGCCGCATCATATGATACACCCTCTGCCATTGTAAAATGATTTGTCGTGCTCTTTTTGCCGCTTTCACCAAAAGTTGCAATCTGCTCAATATTGGATAATCCGTATTTATCAACCAGGGATACCCCGTTTTCGTCCTGGATATCGTCTAACTGGACACGGAACTGATCCTCGCTTCCGGTTCCATGGAAGCTGAATTTAACCGTATATGCATACCCCTGGCCATCGAAGATCGTCATGGTACGGGTACATCCTGCCGTACTGTTGATCTGCGGGTCGTTTTTGTCCAGAATACCTGACACGTACCCCATAGTTGTCGCTTCCGCATCAGAGTGCTGGTTATCAGGATGCATGACTCTCAGTGCGGATACGATATCCTGTCTGATATCTCCCGTCTCCGGATCCACCTGCCAGCCCATAACCGTATAACCTGTATTGGCCATAACCAGATTACCTGAACCGTCTACCGTAAAAGAACCGTCTCTTGTGAAGAAGTTCTGGGAACCATCGCTTACCACAAAGAAAGAATCCCCTTCAATCATGATATCCCATGGATAGTTGGTAGACTGGGCTGAACCCTGTTTGGCAATCGCCGTAGAGATTGCGCCCGTCTTGGCACCCAGACCGATCTGTCTGGGGTTGATACCGCCCCGGCCGGTATTACCGTTGGCGCCTGACGCCGACTGTGTTGTCTGGTACAGCAGATCGCTGAATACCATATTCTGCGCTTTATACGCTGTCGTGTTAACGTTAGCGATATTGTTACCGATAACGTCCATCCTTGCCTGGTGTGTTGTAAGACCTGCCACACCAGAGAACAATGCTCTCATCATAATTAAATGACCTCCTTCATATCTGTGCCGAAACCGTCCGGGAATACCGTCTTCCTAAACGGTATTCCCGCTGTCCATTCTGTCAGTCATGGACATAAGCCTCCATCAAGGTCCGGCTGTTACATAATTACGGCTCCGTCAATATTGGTAAATACATTTGCACTTGTCTCTGTCTGGTCCATCGCCGTGATGACCGTCTGATTCGGTACATTCACAATAAATGCCAATGAATCGACGATGACCAGTGACTCATTGATTCCTTTCGCACTCGCTTTGGCCGCTCCCATATTCAGGCGTTCCACCTGCTCCCTGGTCAGCTCAATATTCCTGTCAACCAGGCGGTTAGCCGCATGCTTGGAAAACCTGACTTCGCTGTCTGTCCGTATCCCGTCCGTCTTACCGGACAAAATATCCTGGAAGCTCACTCCGCCCGGCTTCGTAGCTTCCGCCTGCTGCCTGCCTGTATTTAAGTACTGATCCTGCAGCCGCTTCATGGAAAGGAATTGGTTTCCCTGAATCTTCATATTCTTTCTCCTCCTTGAGATGACCGCCGTCTCCGGCTATGCTCCCTCGACAGATCCTTCTGTCTCCTATTCCGTATCCGTATCCGTATCCGTATCCGTATCTTCGCCTGCTATTGTAACAAGATCTTTCATCTTGCTGATGTACTTCTCGATTCCCTCTATATAATCGTCAGTCAGGAAGGACTTCTGATAGTCATCCATGCCTTTATAGATTTCCTCAAGCTTCTCCACGTTTTCCCTGTCCGATATGCTCAGCAGGCCAAGTTCCGGAAGCTTCCTGTAGAGGTTCATAAAGTCAACTGCCACACCATATGCCTCCAGATATTTCTTATCTGCCACAGTAGTCAGGTCATCCAGAGAATAAGGCTCTCCGCCAATGGATAAGTAAGCCTTGCCGTTCTCGTAGATTACATAATCCACATTCCCCTGTACCGTTCTGGTTCTGCCCTCACTGTCTGTCACATCCAGCAGTACTGTCTGCCCGATCAGGGAGGATGCCCTGGAAAGCTCCAGTGTCGCGCTCATGTTCTGCATCTGCTCCAATTCGGAGAAGGTTGCAAACTGTGCAATATACTCTGTGTTGGAAGTCGGTTCCAGAGGATCCTGATACTTCATCTGTGCCACCAAAAGCTGCAGGAACGCATCCTTATCCAGATTGGAATTACCTGCTTTCTTCTTTTCCTTTTCCTTCGCCAGCGATTGTACCGAATTGCTTTCTACAAATTTACCGTCTTTTACTTCCTGTACTACACCCATTCTGTCAACTCCTTTCTTATGCCGTATAATCTACCGTATTACCACTTGCCTGCATCATTTCTACCGCAATACGCTCGGAATCTTCCATCTCTTCCAGGTCTTCCTCTCCGTCGATCTGGTCCAGATTGATCCGTCTTTGGCCTTTTCCGGATTTCGCCTGATCCTGTCTGGCATTCCCGTTATCCTGCGAAAGCTGTTGCCCGTACGCGTGGTTGGCGACCGTAACTTCCACCGCGTCCACCTTGATTCCCTGTTCCTCGAACTGGTTCTTCAGCTGGATCAGCTGTGTCTCTATCACCGCACGTACCGCCTCATTCTGCGTGGTAAAATGTGCCGTGACGCTTCCCTCCCTCGCCATGATCTGTACATTCAGCGTACCCAGGCTTGCGGGATGCAGCTGCAGTTCCATCGTCTGCGTGTCGGCCTTCAGGTTGATCTTCATGTAGTCCATGATCTGGTTCATGATCTCTTCCGTCTGCAAGGACCTATATTCTGCCTGAACAGGTTCCGGTGCCTCCAATACTGCCGGTGTCTCCGGCGCCTGAAGTAAAGCGTGGCCCGCCTCATTGCCCTCCCTGCCGCTGTTGGCAGAAGCGTCTCTCTCCTGCATCTTCTGGCCGCTCTGCATTTCGTTTCTTGATGTGCCTGTCACAGATTCCTGGACACTCTTGTCACCGTCCACATCATCCACCGTCACTTTCACCTGCACCGTCTCTCCGTCCTTCTGGACAGATACGGTATAATCCTTCATGCCCTCTAAAGTTGTCTCTTCCGGTGCAAGAGTCTCTTCCGGCATGGCAGTGTCATCCTGTCCGGACATAATCTGCTTCATCAGGGCTTCCATCTCTTCGTTGCTCAGGCCCAGTTCTTCCTGCAAGCCTTCAAGGTTTTCCGCCACAACTGCGGACAAATCCTGCAAGCTGTCATAAAGAGCCCCGTCTGTCAGGAGCGATAATTCATCCTCACTGCCGGACAGTACCAGCAGGAGCTGCTTGAGATTATCGGTGTCGAACAGCTGAACCGCGGCAAGCCCCAGGATTTCCATGGCTTCTTCCACTTCTTCCGGTGTCACATCCATCTCCTCCGCAATGTCCTGAATCAGCTCTTCTCCGGATTTCTCCAGTTTCTCCGAAACGGTTTCCGAACTGCCTGACCCGCTGTCTGCTCTGGCATCCTGTGTAATATTACCATCCGAGTCTTTCTGGACCGTATTACCTGGCCTGGCAGTATCCTGTACACCCGTCTTGTCCACAGACAGATCTTTCTGTACCGTATTCACAGGTGGTACAACCGTCTGCACTGCCGGTGTATTGCTTCCGGACACTCCTGTCTGCAAACCGTCCGTCTTTCCGTTCAGCTTCGTCATAACCTGCTCAAAACTTCCTTTCAGGCTCTCGTCAGCAACACTTCCTGCGGCATCCACGCGTCCTGAAGCAAAGGCCGGCATTGCGCCCACATTGTTTACAGTCATCCTCCTTCCTCCTTTCTTTCATAATCGAAGTTTTTACGCCCCGCTTGGTCTCAGGGCATCTATATATCATGCACCAGTACGGACAGACCCGCCGTCCTTCGCTGATGCAATATATAGCTGATTCATGTTTCCCCTGTCAGCATTTTGCCGGCCTCGGGAAAATCATCTCATATATTATTATATCGGTCCTGTTCCTCACTTGTGTGAGAAGCAAAACACCGCCCAGCCGCCGGAAACGTCTTACGAATCCGGATCCATGATCCTGGTCAGCCTGGCCGCCGTCTCACTATCCATAGCGCCTAATATGTTGCCACGGTCCTGGGCACTCATCTGGTTCAGTATCTTGGCCACCAGATCCAGGTCATCTGTCATGGTCTCGAAGAGAGCCGCAGCCTGCTTCGGCTTCATCTCCTCATAAGTCTGCGCATATTCACTGAACACCGCATCCTCTTCGGCCTGCTGTATCACCTGTTTATATAAATATTCCGCCGTAGTAGGATCCATTGACTCATAGTACTTCTGATATTCTTCTGCCCCGGGTCCGTTCTCGGCATAGACTACCTCATTATAGAATTCCGTCCTGATCCTGTCGAAATCGACCTGTGCCTCCTCGAAAGTCCTTAACCTCTCAATCTCTGCCCTCAGCTGTTCCATCTCCTCGGAATCACTGTTGCTGGCAGACTGCGCACGTTCCAGCTCCAGTTCCAGTTCGGTAATATAATCTACCGCCTCGCGCAGGCTGGTATAGCCGCCATAGGATTCCTGCCCTTCCTCCGTTGTAGACGTTACCGCTTCCTTCGGAAGGATCATATTAAGTACCGGCACGTCCTTTAAGACAGGAGCCAGCACATTGGAACCGAATCCACCTACGTCCAGCTTTATAAGCAGGCACAGAATAGCCAGCCAGATAGCGACAATAACAACCGTTACCAGGAAAACAGAAATTCCTCCGGGCTCATCATCCCCTGAAATCTGCTCGGAAAGTTCCCTGGCACGCTGCTTTGCTTCCTTCTTTTGCGCCTTCTGCTCCGCTTTCAGCTGTTTACGCTCTTCTTTTAACTTTTTCTTATCAACCTCGGCATCCGCCCCGGTATTTACATTCACAACTTCTTCTGCCATTACTGCTGTTCCCCTTTTACTTTACTGCGCTGTCCGTAAGTGTAGCTGGTAAGTTCGTCCACCGCTTTATGTTCTGCGGCATTTTCTTCCCGGACAAATGTGGCGAAGGCTTTCTCCCGCAGTTTTTCATGCATTTTACGCTGCTGCATGACTTCCTGCAGTCTTCTTCTGGCCTCATCTACAGCTTTCTGTGCCAGCGCTACCTGGCCGCGCTGTGTCTCTATCATATCATCAATGATCAGCATGGCGTTTCTATTGTCCTTCAGATCCATGATATGCAGCCTGTCATTGCGCATCCTGCGGCCTTCTTCCAGATAAGCCGCCTTCCTGTCAATCAGAACCTGCAGCTTATCTTCCTCCTGATTCAGTCTCATCTGCGCCCTGCCAAATTCCATTTTGGCCTGGCTTTCCAACTGATACTGAATGTCTAAAAGGCTCTGCATCCTGTATACAAATTTCGCCATGACCGGTCACTCCCTATTCTTCAAAAAGTTCCCGCAGCATATCTACAGCCTGTTCATAATCATATCTGGCATCCACTTCCTGCATCAGATATTCATTCACTGCATCGATCTTAGCGATTGCATAATCAATCTTGGAATTGCTGCCATTCTTATAAGCGCCGATATTGATCAGATCCTCCGCTTCACTGTAAGTTGCAAGCACGTTTTTTAATTTGCCCGCCAATATTTTATGGTCTTTATCCACGATCTGTGCCATACATCGTGATATACTCTGCAATACGTCTATGGCCGGATAGTGGTTCTGATGAGCCAGTTTCCGATCCAGCATAATGTGGCCGTCCAGAATACTCCTGGCCGTATCCGTGATCGGCTCGTTCATATCATCACCGTCCACAAGAACCGTATAAAGCCCCGTAATAGAGCCGGTCTGTGCACATCCTGCCCTCTCCAGAAGCTTCGGCATCTCGGAGTACACACTGGGAGGATATCCTCTGGACACCGGCGGTTCCCCGCTGGCCAGCCCGATCTCCCTCTGCGCCATGGAGAAACGGGTCAGGGAGTCCATCATCAGCAGTACATCCTTGCCCTGGTCCCTGAAATATTCCGCAATCGCCGTGGCCGTCTTGGCTGCTTTGTTTCTCTCCAGGGCTGATTTGTCGGAGGTGGCCACCACCACTACCGAACGCTTCATGCCTTCTTCCCCCAGATCCCGCTCCACGAATTCGCGCACTTCCCTGCCCCGCTCCCCAATCAGTGCGATCACATTGATATCCGCCTTTGTGTTGCGTGCAAACATTCCCATTAAAGTCGATTTGCCCACTCCGGAACCGGCAAAGATGCCGATACGCTGGCCTTTGCCCACAGTCATCAGCCCGTCTATCGCTTTCACCCCAAGAGGCAGCACTTCCGCAATAATCTTCCTGTCCATAGGATCCGGCGGCGGCGCTTCCACACTGTAGGGTGTTCCGGTCAGATAATTGCCGTCAATCCTTCCCAGTCCGTCCAGTACCTTGCCCAGCAGATCATTGCTGACCGGTACCGTCAAAGGTTCCCCCACATTCTCCACGATGCATCCGAGTCCTATGCCGTCCGTCTTATCACAAGGCATCAGCAGCGTCTTGCGGTCCTTGAATCCTACCACTTCCGCCATAATCGGCTTATACTCCTCATTAGCCGGGTAGATCCTGCACAAATCGCCAAGCTTAGCCTCAGGTCCGGCAGACTCAATCGTCAGTCCCACCACATTCTCGACCCGGCCCTTCCTCTTGAAGAAGGTTTCGTCCATTATTCTGCTGTATTTGTCAAAATCAATTGCTGTAGTCATAAACCGCCGTCAACCACTCTTTTAGTCTTTGTTGTAGCATAACATCCGTAATTTATTCGTTAATTCCGTAAGCTGCGTATCCACGCCACAGTCAAAAATGCCGCCGTCCGTCTCGATCATGCATTCTCCCTGTCTCAGGGTGATATCTTCAATGATCTCAACCGTTCCTCTGCCGGCCGCCGCACCGTCTGTAAGCTCCTGTCTTTGCATATTGACGAAAGGATAATCTTCCTTTGAAACGTGTACAATAAAAGCCCTGCTGCTCTCCACCTGCCGCAGCGTGGAGTCTACTAAATGCACCAGGATATCTCTATTGTCTGCCAGAGCGACCCCGAAAATATGACTGTACACTCCCGTGATCGTATCTATAAATTTCGGCTCCAGTTCATCGATCAGCTGTTCATACTCTGCTTCCAGCTGCCGCTTCTGCGCCATCAGCTTCTTCTTCAGTTCTTCCGCCTCCGAAATACCTTTCCGATAGCCTTCCTCATAGCCTTCTTTCTTTCCTTCTTCCATCGCCCAGCGCCGCTGCGCGTCAATCTCACTCTGAGCCGCCGCTTTCATCTCGTTGGCCCGGGTCTGGGCATCATCAAGTATTTCCTGGGCCTGGGCTCTGATCTCATCTAAATCCGGAACCTGTTCCTCCGGTTCTGCTTTGATGATACCGCTTCCGTCATCACCCCGGTCTTCCAACAAAGCATCGATTTCTTCTCCCGCAAGCCCGCTGACAAATCCTGCATCCTCATCTCCTTCATCCGAACCTTCTGGCCGGCTGTTTCTCTTCGTTCTTCTGAGAGCTTCCAGTTCCTCTAACCTGCGCTCCACCAGTTCATTCGAATCGATGACATGCTTCTCTTCTCCGGACACCACGACCCAGCTTGCTTTATATAAATTCCTAGACAACGATCTCGTCACCTCCACCTCTGGAGATAACAATTTCCGCAGAGTCTTCCAGTTTTCTGATAACATTTACGATCTTCTGCTGTGCTTCCTCCACATCCTTCATACGTACAGGACCCATGAATTCCATATCTTCCTTGATCATGGCAGCCAGACGCTTGGACAGATTGTTGAAGATCGCATTCTGTACTTCCTCATTGGAGCCCTTCAATGCAGTTGCCAGATCACCGTTATCCACATCACGCAACACACGCTGAATTGCCCTGTCATCCAGAAGCAGGATATCCTCGAATACAAACATCTTCTTTCTGATCTCGTCCGCCAGTTCCGGCTCTTCAATCTCCAATGTCTCCATAATATGTTTCTCCGTACCGCGGTCCACCGTATTCAGGATCTCTACAACAGCATCCACACCGCCGATAATGGTGTAATCCTGATTGACAAGGGAAGACAGCTTGGATTCCAGCACTTTCTCCACTTCCTTGATCACCTCCGGACTGGTCCTGTCCATAATAGCAATACGCCTCGCAACGTCAGCCTGTCTGTCAGGCGGCAGCGCCGAGAGAATCAGGGCCGACTGCGCCGCAGATAAATAGGACAGGATCAGGGCAATCGTCTGCGGATGTTCATCCTGGATAAAGTTAAGCAGCTGCGATGCATCTGTCTTCCTGATAAATTCGAACGGTTTTACCTGCAAAGACGCCGTCAGCTTGCCGATCACATCCATCGCCTTGTCGGCGCCGAAGGACTTCTCCAGAAGCTCCTTGGCGTAATTGATACCGCCTTCCGCAATATACTGCTGTGCCAGACATACCTGATAGAACTCGGAAATAACGTCATCCTTTACCTTCGGCGTAATATTCCTGGTATTGGCAATCTCCAGTGTCAGTTCCTCTATTTCGTCTTCCTTCAGGTGTTTAAAAACGTTTGCAGATCTCTCCGGCCCTAACGCGATCAGCAAAATAGCCGCCTTTTGAAGTCCGCTGACATTTTCCGCCTCCTTAGCCATTTATCCTACCCCCAGTCTTCATTCAGCCAGTTGCGCAGCAAATTCGCCGCCGCCTCCGGATTTTCATCTACGAATTTATTGATAAGCTTCCTTTCCTCTGATTCATTCTCCAGCATAATATCTTCCAGCTGCGCTTCCGGCGTGGACTGCAGCAGAGTTTCCACCGATATCTCTTCCTCTTCCTCTTCGTGTTTCTCGCCGCGCATGCTTCTGAGTACCACAAAGGCAAGCAGGGCAAGGATCACAACAATCAGCACAATCTGAATAATATCTGTCGCCGTAATGCCGGAACCTTCCGCGTCGAAGAAAATATTCTCACTGTATGCGACAAGCGAAATACTCTCTGCGGAAATTCCGGTAGCATTCGCTACCGCAGTGACAAGATCCTCTTCCACTTCCATTCTCGTGCGTTCCGAATTAGCCAGCTTATATTCCTCCCAGGAAACCCCTTCCAGATCTCCCCGTGTCCTTGCGTCCTCCTCCCGGACAATATTGTACCGGACCATGGACGCCATCAGGGAGGACTGCGCGTAATCGATCACCCCTGCCGGTGTATTCTTGGTTGTGATCTCTTCATCAGGCAGATAATCACGGGTCTCTTCCGTTTGGGAAGAATTGCCGCCGCCATTATCCGGAAGTACATAAGTCGTGTCATCATCTCCGTTGGAATCCGTTCCGGGTATGCCGGCCACGCTGCTTTCACTCTCAGAGCTGAAGATATCTTCATGGGAGAGCATTCCTTCCGTCCGTCCGCTGGGCGCCGAATATGTATGTGATGTGGACTGGGTGGTGGAAAAATCCATCACCAGATTCGTTGCCACTTCCACATTGTTGAACTGATTCGTGCCCAATAACACCTTACGCACCTGATTGATAAGCTGCTTCTCTGCCTCCGCCTTGACGGAAAGCTGCGCGTTCGCCGTGCCGGTCACACTGTAATCTTCATCCCCGGAATAAAGCATATTGCCGTCATAATCCATGATCACGATATGATCCGTTGTCTCATTGCCGATGGCCGTAGCCACAGCCCGCGCCAGGGCTGCCGAACTCTCTACACTGAACTCATCCCTCAGTTCCAGGAGCACCCATGCATAAGCTTCTTCCTCAGTCGCAAGCAGCGTACCGTCATTCTGCGGTATACTCAGCTGTACCCGTGCGCTCTTGATCGCCGAGAAATTCTCGATCATGTCTTTGGCCAGATAATCCTGTAAATAGACTACATTCTTCTTCTCCTTGTCAGATTCCGTGGTCGAGAAGCTGCCCTCCGTCACCTGATCAATCGTATAGCCGGCCGCCCGGATATTGTTAGCGGCAAGAAGCATACGTGCATCCGCCTGCTGGTCACGCAGGATCCGGAAGGTAAGCGCATCATCCGACACCGTATACTTAAATTCCTCACCATCTAAAAGTTCCTTAACCTCCGCCGCCTCCGATGCCGTCTCACACTCTCTGAGAAGCACATACTGTGGCTTGGTCAACATCGACACAACGCCCACCACAGCCACGGCCACCACGGCCATACCGCATATAAGCAATGTCTTCTGCTTCACCGTGAAACGGTTCCACCACTCTAAAATCTGATTCCCTAATTCTCTTAATCTACCTGTTAATTTATCCACGGCAACTTATCTCCTTCAGCCTTCCCCTTATTTTTCACATTCCTCACACTGCATGGGATACAGCTCCCACGAAATAAAGACAATGCTAAATCTGCATCTGAAGAAGTTCTCTGTATGCATCCAGGACTTTATCCCTGATTGCCACCGTATACTGCAGCGCAGTAGACGCTTTCTGCAATGCAATACTGAGGTCATGGGCATTCTCGGTCTCCCCGAGCATCCACTTGACCTCCTCGTCCTCTGCGTCTGACAGATAATTGTTCGTCGTATTTAAATTATCGATCGCTGTATGTAATAAACTTTCAAAACCTATATCTTTATATGTGTCCGGCGTATTGGTGGCTGCAGTCCTGGCAGCCTCTTTAATCACTTCCGAAGACACGTTATGTAGCGCTGTAATATCCAAAGCCATTTCTCTTCCTCCGATTATAACCATCTATTCCCCGTCATCATCCCAGCTGTTTATTATTGACTATTTAACAGATTAAGCCCGGTTGTCGCAATACTCTTGCTGGCATTAAACGCAGTAGCATTGGCCTGATAAGCGCGGCTTGCATCGATCAGATTCGTCATCTCTGTTATCGCACTGACATTGGGGTACATCACGTAACCGTTCTCATCCGCATCCGGATGGGACGGATCATATACTTTATTCCCCTCTGTCCATGTATCCTCATATACACCGGTCACCTTAACACCGGTACCGTTATAGACACCCCGTGCCTTATTCAGCACCTGGCGGAACGGTGCCTGTGAATTCTTCTCTTCAAATACCACTACCTTCCTGCGGTACGGTGTGCCGTCCTCAGTACGGGTCGTGTTCGTATTCGCTACGTTTTGAGATATGATATCCATACGGTAGCGCTCTGCCGTCATTCCCGACGCGTTAATATCAAAAGCGGTAAACATTCCCATAATTCTCTCTCCTTATCCCCTGATTACACAACAATGCTCCCGTCACGTTCTTGCAAACATCAGACAATAACGTATCCGTTTATTTCAACACCATCTGCAGGTTCCTGAATTCCTGTCTGATCGCTGCCGTCAATCCCTGATACACCACCTGGTTCTTGGCCAGATATACACCTTCCGTATCCGGATCCACATTATTACCGTCAACGCGGTAGGAATACCCCGAATAGTCACTGTATGCGACAGGCTGCAGCCGGTTCAGGTTCCTGTTCAGCCCGGACACTTTATCATCCATGGACGTATATCTTGACTGTCCCAGCGCCTCCGCAAGCTGTGTCGCGAAATCCACATCACTTCTCTTAAATCCCGGCGTATCGGCATTGGAAATATTATTGGAGATGACATCGTTGCGAATCCATGACGCATCTGCTGCCCTGTCCAGCACGTTGATATAATCAAATGCATTGGTATTTATTAAGGTACTCATAATCACAGCCCTCCTAGTTTATTAGAATCCATGTCTCATTATAAAGATATCAAAAAGAAAATACAAGGTTTTTCGAGTCATTTTTCACAAATAATTATCAGTAAAATATGGAAGGCGAAATGAAAAAAGGATCCACATAGCCGCATATGCCCTATTGTAAATCCTTTTACATAGAAAACTTCCTGTCCGTAATATATTCTTCTGTCTAAAATCTTCCCTGCTCCTTCAGCTTCTCCACTTCTTCGAAGACCACATCGTTCAGTACCTTAATATAAGTTCCTTTCATCCCCGACGATCTGGACTCGATCACGCCCGCACTCTCAAACTTGCGCAGCGCATTCACAATGACGGAGCGGGTGATTCCCACCTTATCTGCAATCTTGCTGGCTACAAGAATCCCTTCCATGCCGCCCAGTTCATCAAATATGTGCGTGATTGCTTCCATCTCCGAGAAGGATAAAGTACTGATGGCGGATTTCACAACAGCCAGCTTGCGGTTCTCTTCCGCATTCTCTTCACTCACCGCCCGCAGCATCTCCAGCCCCACCACCGTGGTGCCATACTCACACAATATGATATCGTCTATATCATACTGCTCGTTACATTTATAAAGGAACAATGTCCCCAGCCGTTCTCCGGAAATCTCTATGGGAGTGATAACGGCCCTGTACTTCTTCGTGTCAATATTCTCGAAGCCCAGCGTTTCCAGATTGACATTCTCCTTCGTTGACAAAACAGAAAGCAGCCTCTCATTCAACATGGGATCTATGAAGCCGCCCACATGGTCTACGATCAGTTCCATAATAGACTCGACCATATCCAGATCCCCGATCCCGAGTACTTTCCCTTTCCTGCTTATGACAAGCACATTGGATCCGAGAATATCCTTAAGCACATCACAGATATCATTGAACACGACTTTACCTGAATTATTATTATGCAGAAGCTTTCCGATCTTCCTCGTCTTATCCAATAATTGAACGCTGCTCATGAACTCAACTCCTTATCGATTTATCTCTCGTCTTGCACAATTTAACAAGCTGTTGTGAATGTTTCAAATAGTTACACAATTCTGTATAAAATGATTTTATCACAACATTCTCATATAATCAATGTTCTTTGAGTACATTTTGTATTAATTTGTTAGCAATTCACAGATGTGCCGTGGAATTTTCTGACATTCTCGAAATTACGCTGCGCAGCTCTCATTCAGCCGAACATTTCCTGTCAGATAACAGTCCAGATTTTGCAGTAAATGCAAGATCCTGGCCTGAACTGTTACCCTATCGGGCTTCCTGCTTTTTGTACATCCTTGACAAATCCGCAGTTTTCATCGGAACACACCAGTTTACTGCCTTTCTGCAGCATAATGGAGCCGCATCTGTCGCATTTATCGGATACCGGTTTCTGCCATACCATGAAGTCGCATTCCGGATTGTCGATACAGCCGTAATATTTCCTGCCCTTCTTCGTTTTCTTCAGCACGATATCCTTACCGCATTTCGGACATGCCACGCCGATCTTCTCGAAATACGGCTTCGTGTTGCGGCAGTCCGGGAATCCGGGGCACGCCAGGAAACGGCCGTGGGGACCGTACTTAATGACCATCTGCCGGCCGCAGACATCACAGAACTCATCGGAAAGCTCATCTGCGATCTCCACCTCGTCCAGCTCCTTCTGCGCCCGGTTTACTGCTTCCTCCAGATCCGGATAGAAATTGGACACCACCGTCTTCCATTTCACATTCCCTTCCTCCACGCCGTCCAACAGCGCTTCCATGGTCGCCGTAAAATTCACATCGACGATAGAAGGAAAAGCCTCTTTCATCATATTGTTGACTACTTCCCCCAGCTCCGTCACATAGAGATTCTTATTCTCCTTAACGATATATCTTCTTGCCAGGATCGTAGTGATTGTGGGGGCATAAGTACTGGGCCGCCCGATGCCCAGCTCCTCCATAGCCCTGACTAAGGAAGCCTCCGTATAATGCGGCGCCGGCTGGGTAAAATGCTGCTTCTCTTCCAATCCCTGCAGGGTCAGCTGCGTATCTTTTGTAATCCCCTTCATCAGGGTGTTGTTCTCTTCTTTTTCGTCCTCTTCCGTATATACGCTCATAAAACCGTCGAATTTCACCTTGGACGCTGCCACGGTAAACCGCTGGCTGGCAGCGTCGATCTTCACCGAAGTCGTCTCATAGACAGCCGAAGCCATGCGGCTTGCCACAAACCGCTTCCAGATCAGCTGATAGAGCCTGAATTGGTCTCTGGAAAGAGACTCCTTGAGTTCCAGCGGAATCCTGCTTATATCAGTAGGGCGGATCGCCTCATGGGCATCCTGAATCTTCTGTCCGGTTTTCTGTGACTGCTCCGCTCCGGCAGCATACTGCTCCCCGAACTTCCCGGTGATAAACTCTCCCGCTGCCTTCGCCGCTTCCTCCGACACTCTGGTGGAATCCGTACGCAGATAGGTGATGATACCTGCCGTGCCGTTCCCCTTGATGTCCACGCCTTCATACAGCTGCTGGGCAAGACGCATGGTTTTCTGGGTTGAAAAGTTCAGCACCTTGCTTGCCTCCTGCTGCAATGTAGATGTAGTGAAGGGAAGCGGCGCTTTCTTGATCCTCTCACTGTTCTTCACTGAGGACACCTGATAGTCTGCGTTATCCAGCTTCTTCTTGATTTCTTCCAGTTCTTCTTTGGAAGAGATGGTCTTCTTCTCCTCCACCGTCCCGTAATACTTGGCCAGCAGAGGTTTCTTCTCGCCTGCTACCGCAAAAGAAGCGTCCAGCGTCCAGTACTCTTCCGGAATAAAAGCATTAATCTCTTCCTCTCTGTCACAAATAATACGCAGCGCTACCGACTGGACGCGGCCCGCACTTAAGCCCCGCTTGACCTTCGCCCACAGTACCGGCGATATTTTATAACCCACCATACGGTCCAGACATCGTCTGGCCTGCTGGGCATCCACCAGATCCATATTGATCTCTCTGGCGTTCTTCAAGGATTCTTTGACCGCAGTTTTCGTGATTTCATTGAAGGTAATGCGGTAAACCTTCTTGTTCTCCAGCTTCAGCGCCGCAAGAAGGTGCCATGAAATAGCCTCCCCCTCGCGGTCCGGATCTGTGGCCAGATATACTTTCTCGGCCTTCTTCACTTCCTTGCGGAGATTCGCAAGGATATCGCCTTTGCCCCGGATCGTAATGTATTTAGGCTCAAAATCGTGCTCTACATCAATGCCAAGCACGCTGCGCGGCAGGTCCCGCACATGTCCGTTGCTGGCCGCCACCTCGTAGTTTGCGCCTAAAAACTTCTTGATCGTCTTCACTTTCGCTGGTGATTCTACAATTACCAGATATTTTGCCATAGAATAATTCCCCTGTCTCTTCCTTAATTTAATAGACATATCAGAAACAAAAATATGTCATTTCTTAAATAGGATTATCAACGTGAAACACTATACACCATATTTTTTACGCTGACAAGAGGAAAAAATTTAAAAAACGCCCGTGCTATCCCTTTATCAGATAATAATTTCCGTTGCTGCAGCCCGCATATCCGTCCACGCACAGCTGCAAAAGCTCATGGCACAGTGCCGGGACCGTTACGGACTTTCCATAGGTACTTACATATGCTTCCTGCAGAGTCTCCATGGACTTGGGCTGGAAATCCAAAAGCTGCAGCAATTCCCCCTGTACGCCCTCCGGTATAAACAAGGTCTGCTGACAATATACCTTCCGGTCCGGACAAGCATTGAAATCCGCCAGCAGCTCCTCCAGCAGTTCCTGCGGGGACATAACCAGCTGCGCTCCCTGCCTGATCAGCCTGTTGCATCCAGCACTCAAAGCATCCGTAGCCCTTCCGGGAAGCGCATATACTTCTCTTCCCTGCTCCAGAGCCATATCCACGGTAATCAGGGTGCCGCTTTTCTCCTTCGACTCAATCACCAGGACACCGTCACACAAGCCGCTGATAATGCGGTTCCGCGGCGGAAAGAGCACCGCCCTGGGACCAACGCCCGGCGGATATTCCGAGCAAACCCCTCCCTCCGCCAATAGCCTTTCATACAGTTCCCTGTTCCCGGAAGGATAGCAGATATCCACGCCGCATCCGAAAACGCCCAGAGAATAGCCGCCCGCACCAAGCGCCGCCATCTGGCCGATCCCGTCAATTCCTCTGGCCATGCCGCTGACAATCTGTACCCCTGCACGGGCCAGCGCCGCACCGAATTCCTTCGCCATGTACCTTCCGTATTCCGAACAGCTCCTGGCACCGATCAAGGCAATGGAACGTTTCCTGTGATCAGGCAGTCTTCCGGCATAATACAGGGCGTAAGGTGCATCCTGGACCGCCGCCAGCTTCTCCGGATAGTCCGTCTCCCTGCACGTGACAAGACAGATCCCTCTGTCCCTCATATCCTTGTACTTTCCCATGACATCGTAATCCTTCACGGCGGCCTGAAGTCTCTGTGCCCTGTGTTTATATCTTATATGCAGTTTTTCTTCCAATATTCCTCGTTTTGCCATATCATATACATCCCGCGCCGTCCCTGCCTGCTCCAGCTGTCTTAGGAAGCTGCCGCTGCCCATTCCCGCCGCCTGGCACAGCCAGTGTATATATGCCTTCTCTGTCTCTTCTGTCATCAGTTACCATCTCCTCTACCGCCACAGGCGGCACAAACAATCCATGAATCTTTTCGTCTTTTTAACAATTACTCCCACATCTGCCTGTAGCAGATTGCCTCCGATAAATGTTCCTTCCGAATACCGCCGCATTGCTCAAGATCCGCTATGGTACGTGCCACCTTAAGAATCCTGTGGTAGCCTCTGGCTGACAGCTGCATGGCCGAAAACATGCGCTCCATGTAGCCTTTCTCCTGCGCTCCGAGAACGCAGTACTTCTCCACCTGTGCCACACCCATGTCCGCATTGAACCGCAGCTGCGTGCCTGCGAAGCGCTGCGCCTGCATCTGCCTTGCGCCCATCACCCGTTCTTTAATCCGCGCACTGCTCTCTCCCGCCGCTCTGCCGGAGATGTCCCGGAATTTCATCGGCGCCGCCTCCACACAGATATCAATCCGGTCCAGAATCGGGCCGGATATTCTGCCCAGATATCTTCTGACCTCATAAGGCGCACAGCGGCATTTCCCCATATCCGGATAATAGCCGCAGGGACAGGGATTCATCGCTCCCACCAGCATGAAATCCGCAGGAAAGAGATAAACTCCGCTGCTTCTTGCTATCTGCACTACCTTGTCCTCCAGAGGCTGCCGCAGAATATCCAGTGTTTCCCTCTTAAATTCCGGCAGCTCATCCAGGAAAAGAATGCCGCGATGAGCCAGACTGATGATCCCCGGAACAGGAACTCTGCCGCCGCCTGCCAGTGCCTGTCCGGTGATCGTATGGTGAGGATTCAGGAATGGCCGCCTGGTGACCAGGATCTCCTGCGCAGAATGCAGCAGCCCTGACACACTGTATACCGTTGAGACCTCCAGGCTTTCCTGCAAAGACAAAGGCGGCAGGATAGAGGGAATCCGCTTTGCCAGCATGGTCTTGCCGGAACCGGGCGGCCCGGTCATCAGCAGATGATGAAAACCGGCAGCAGCCACCTCTGCCGCTCTCTTCACCGTCTCCTGTCCGCTAATATCCGCAAAATCCAGGGCATTGGCGCCGTCCGGTTCCTTCCATAGAGACATCACGTCTATGTGCGCAGGTTCGATCAGATCCTTCCGGCCGCTCTGTAATCCTTTCAGATATTCCACCGTCTGTGCCACATCTGTCACTCCTATGATCTCAATGCCCTCTACCACTGCGCCCTCCATCGCGTTGTCATGAGGCAGAATACATCTTCGCATCCCGCTTTCCTTCGCCCGGGTGACGATCGGCAGAATACCCCTGACCGGTTTGATCTCCCCGCTTAAGCCTAATTCTCCCAGCAGAACCGTACCCGCAGTGCTTTCCCCGGGCAGATGTCCCAGGCAGGCCAGGATCCCTACCGCCACCGGCAGATCGAACATCGTTCCTTCTTTGCGCAGGTCTGCCGGCGACAGATTCACATTAATACACATGGGCGGCAGGCTGATCCCCGAATTCTTCAGCGCAACCCGTACCCTTTCCCTGGCTTCCCGCACTTCCGAACTCAGAAGCCCCACCATCTGAAAGCAAGGCAGCCCCTTCGATATGTCAACCTCCACTTGTATCAGATGGCTGCCGATACCGCAGACTGTCCCCGATGTTATCGTACTAAACAACAGTAAAGCCTCCCTTCCGGCCCAATTTACACTTATAGTCTTTCTTCTCACTTGTGCCCCTTGTTGTCCTCGACACAAACGCTCCATAAAAAACAAGCACAGCCTGTTTACGGACCCGTAAATTCGTTACAGTTTCTCATACCATAAAAAATGCTGAGTATACCGGCGATCTGCCAATAGAATCCTCTCCATGAAAGAAATGCTGCTCTCTGGGATCTCAGAATATTTGTAGTACAATGTACTGGTTTTTTTATAACACAAAAAGCATGAGGCCGCAATCCTGTTTCCGGCTCTCTGTTATAGAAAATTCTGCCTGCCGCACAGATGTATGCCGGCAGACATTCACCAGATATGGGATGAAATTGATAAAAGCATAAAAAAATACACAATATCCTGTATTGTGCATATTTTCCGCCGCGGGGCACATTCCGGAAGAACCTCCTAAAAAATTTCCGTATTTGACGAGGTTCTTTCGAGATGCTGTCCTCCGTGCCTTCTAAGACATCTCATAAGCCTCCCGCAGCTTCTCCAGTGCCTTCTTCTCGATTCTGGAAACATAACTTCTGGAAATCCCCAGCTTCCTCCCGATCTCCCGCTGCGTCACCTCATATTCACTGGTCAGTCCATACCGCAGCGTGATAATCTCCCGTTCTCTCTCGGTCAGTCTCTCATGGATCAATCCCGACAGTCTGCTCAGCTTGCTCTGTGCCTCCATCCTGTCAACCACATCGACCTGTTCCTGTTCGATGATATCCAGAAGATTTATCTCATTGCCTTCTCTGTCTGTTCCGATCGGCTCATAGAGGGACACTTCCCTGGAAGTTTTCTTTCTGGCACGCAGAAACATCAACAGTTCATTATCGATACAGCGCGAAGCATAAGTACTTAGTTTTCCTTTGCCGGAATCAAAAGAATCGATCGCCTTGATCAATCCTATCGTACCGATCGATATCATATCTTCCGTCTCTTCGTCCACGTTTTGATATTTCCTGGCTATGTGGGCAACCAGACGAAGATTGTGCTCAATCAGAGTTTCCTTGGCCCTTTCACGCTCTGCTTCACTGCCCGTCTCCATCATATTTAAGTATACGGCCTCTTCCTTCGCAGTCAGTGGTTGCTTAAATGTTTTCAAAAGAAGCCCCCAAAGTCCATTTACCTTATTCTATGACCCGGCGGCAGCTTAAGTGCCTTTCCACCTGAAAATAGCCCAGGCTCACCACTTGTTTTCTTACTGTCTGCGGACGTATCACTTAACGGTCAAACAAAAACTGAGCCATCACATAATTGCTCACATCGATGCCCCGCACCGTCAGCCTGATACGGTCTGCCTCGCATACAAGCAGTTCCTGCCGGTACAGCCGGTAAAGCACCGCACCGTACACCTCCTCGATCCGCTGTCCGTACAGTTCTTCAAACCTCTGCCGGCTGACCCCACACATCATGCGCAGGCCCAGGAACATGAATTCCTCCATCTGTTCTGCGCCCGTAAGAATTCCGGCCGTCTCCGGCTCCCTCCTGTCGGCAGTATATGCCTCATATTCCTCCGGCTCCGCAGGATTGCTCCACCGTACATTGTCCACCATGGAAGCCGCTCCCGCCCCGAAGCCCACGTAATCGCCACGCTCCCAATATACCTTATTATGCCTGCATTCATACCCCGGCCTGGCATAGTTGGATATTTCGTATCTGCGATAACCGTACGCAGATAAGCAGGAATCCGTCAGCAGATACATTTCCCTGTCTTCCTCCTCCGTCGGGAACCGATACTGCGCCTGCCGTTCATAGAGGGGCGTCCCCTCCTCCAGAATCAAGCTGTACGCAGAGATGTGCTCCGGTCCAAGCTCCGCCGTCCGCCGCAGTGTCTCCCCGTAGGAGTCCACACTCTGTCCCGGCAGCGCTGCCATCAGGTCTATGTTAATGTTATGAAATCCGAAGTCCCGTGCCAGCCTGTAAGTCTCCTGGAAGGTACGATAGTCATGGATCCTTCCGATCCGTGCAAGCTCTTCGTCCTTCGCGGACTGCAGTCCGATACTGAGGCGGTTAATGCCGGCCTTTCGATAGGCCCGGAGCTTATCGGCTGTCAGGGTTCCCGGATTAGTCTCTATCGTGATCTCCGCATCGGGCAGGACACGGTAATATTTCCTGATAAGCTCCATAAGGCCGCCGACCGTCTCCCCCGGCAGCAGAGACGGCGTGCCGCCGCCCCAGAATATGGAAATCACCTGATAGTCTTTGTACCTGTCTGCCGCTGCCCTGACCTCCCGTTCCAGCAAGTTTACATAACTCTCCATTGTTTTCTCCGGATTACCTGCCGCCGGTCCGGTCCGGCCGTCATTCTCCGCTCCCAAAACGGCAAAAGACAGGAAATCACAGTAGAGGCATTTCCTGACACAAAAAGGAATGTGAATGTAAATGCTTAAATCTCTCATCTGATACTCCTGTCTTGCTCTTTACATAATAGTTCAGCTACCTCACCAGTACTAGTATAACCCAATTTAAATAACCTTACGTTTCACTTGTCTAAATTTCCATCTGCTTCGTTGTCGTCAATCGACGTAGCCACCGCTACGCCTCGTTCCTCCGCCTTGCAGGCTGAAAATTTATCCTGCATGAAACAGAAAGGTATTTAAATCGGGTTATACTAGTCATTATCCAGCTTCAGCACGCTCATAAACGCACTTTGCGGAATCTCCACATTTCCAACCTGGCGCATACGCTTCTTGCCTTCCTTCTGCTTCTCCAGAAGCTTCTTTTTACGGGTGATATCACCGCCATAGCACTTGGCCAGCACATCCTTGCGCATAGCCTTCACCGTCTCCCTGGCGATAATCTTACCCCCTACCGCTGCCTGAATCGGAATCTCGAAGAGATGTCTGGGAATCTCCTCCTTCAGCTTCTCACACATCTTCCTGCCCCGCTCATAAGCGCTGTCCGCATGGACAATAAAGGAGAGCGCATCCACCTCGTCATGATTAATCAGAATATCCAGTTTAACCAGCTTAGACTCCTCGTAACCCTTCAGCTCATAGTCAAAAGAAGCATACCCTCTGGAACGGGACTTAAGCGCATCGAAAAAGTCGTAAATAATCTCATTTAACGGCAGGTCATACCGCAAAAGCGCCCTGGAAGCCTCGATATATTCCGTACTGATATAGCGTCCCCGTCTCTCTTGGCAAAGCTGCATGATGGGTCCGATAAACTCCGTAGTCACCATGATCTCCGCACTTACCACCGGCTCTTCCATATAGTCAATCTGGGACGGATCCGGCAGATTAGACGGATTAGTCAATTCGGTCATTTCACCGTCTGTCTTATGCACTCTGTAAATAACACCTGGCGCTGTAGTTACCAGATCAAGATTATATTCCCGCTCCAGTCTCTCCTGTATGATCTCCAGATGCAGAAGTCCCAGGAAACCGCATCGGAACCCGAATCCGAGAGCAACGGATGTCTCCGGTTCATAATGCAGGGAGGCATCGTTCAGCTTCAGCTTCTCCAACGCGTCCCGAAGATCCGGATATTTCGCGCCGTCCGCGGGATACATGCCGCAGTACACCATGGAATTTACCTTCTTATAACCCGGAAGCGGCTCCGCACATGGATTGTTTAAATCCGTCACCGTATCGCCCACTGCCGTATCCTTGACATTCTTGATGGATGCCGTCAGATATCCTACCATACCCGCCGACAGTTCCTGACAGGGAATGAACTGTCCTGCGCCGAAGTATCCAACTTCCACCACTTCTGCCACAGCGCCTGTCGCCATCATCCGGATCGCCGTGCCCTTCGCCACTTTGCCCTCCATGATACGGCAGAAGACGATCACCCCTTTATAAGAATCATATACCGAGTCAAAAATAAGAGCCTGCAGCGGGTTGTCCGGACTGCCGCCGGGTGCAGGTATCTTCTCCACCACGGCCTCTAAGACTTCCTCGATACCGATTCCGTTTTTCGCCGAGATAAGCGGCGCGTCATGTGCCTCAATGCCGATCACATCTTCGATTTCATTTCGGACACGCTCGGGATCCGCACTGGGCAGGTCGATCTTGTTGATCACCGGAAAGACATCCAGATCGTGGTCCAGCGCCAGATATACATTGGCAAGTGTCTGCGCCTCGATACCCTGTGCGGCATCCACCACCAGGATGGCGCCGTCACATGCCGCCAGGCTGCGGCTCACTTCATAATTAAAGTCCACATGGCCGGGCGTATCGATCAGGTTGAATATATATTCGTTTCCATCCTTGGCATTATAGACAATGCGTACTGTCTGCGCCTTGATGGTAATACCGCGCTCCCGCTCCAGTTCCATATTGTCAAGCACCTGTGCCTGCATCTCCCTGCTGGTCAGCAGCCCTGTCTTCTCTATGATCCTGTCCGCCAGCGTCGATTTCCCGTGATCTATATGGGCTACAATACAAAAATTTCTGATCTTACTCTGGTCTATGGCTGCCATAACTCTCCTCCTGCTTTGACTAAACACGCGATTCCGTCTGTGGCAGTGCCTAAGTGCATACCACAGGTGTTTCGTTTCAAGAGAATAGTATACCAAATCACGACAAAGATGTCCACTTTTACATTTCGGCACGGAGATTCCGTAACAGGGAAGCCGAAAGGCTGAACTGTTACTGTGCAAAATTATGGTTGTTACTACCCCTTCGGCTCCTCCCCGCTTAAGACCAGATCCAGCACATGTGCCAACGGCTCGCAGGCATTTCTCATCTCTTCCACGGTATTATTCTGTGCCCCCAATTCGATCAGCAGAGTCTTAGGACACAGATGCATGTTATAACGATAGGCTTTAAGGTAGATTCTCCTGGCCAGCCCCGGATAATATTCGTTGCATGCCGCCTGCATTTGAAAGGAGAAGGCAAGGTTATCCGCAAGATAAGGGTTCTCAAGATATGCAATCTCCCCTTTCGCAGTGCGGCTCAGGCCGTTAAAAAACATGATCTGCGCCGTCGGCCTTCCCTGCAGTTCCATAACCAGCCGCCGGTCCTCCGGCATAGCATCCCTGTGCAGATCGATCACCACCTCTATGTCAGGATGATCTGCCAACAGCTGCTCTATGACCGGCAGCGCATTGCCATACGCATAGTCTCTCGACTCCTTGTCGAAGCTCTCTGTATAATGCATCACACGATACCCGTACCGCTCTTCAAGAATCGATGCCAGATACTCCCCAATTCCCACAATACTGGTGGATTCATCCCCCGGTACAGAATCCGCAAACGCTTCCTGCGCATGGGTATGGTAGATCAGAATCTGAGGATCATCCGAACTGCTTTCGATACGCATGTCCCTGGCCAGCAGCTTCTCCACATCAAGGAGCTCTTCTCCCGCCTTCGTAGTACTGTCCACAGCATAGAATGCCTTGACTAAATCCTCATATGCCAGCAGGTCTTCCCAGTGGTAACTATAGCTCTTATTCTGTACTGGCACAAATCCCTCCGGTGTATTATCGGATATCTGCTCCTGTCCCTCTTCCTCTTCCCCTTCTTCCTGCACCGTCTGGTTCTCAAGGTACATACCGTTCTCCGCAAGCAATGCATCCGCAAGGCCCTGTTCTAAATGCATGGCATCGTCCTCATATTCCAGGTCCTCCTCCGCGATCGTCTTGTTGTCTTCATCACTGCCCTCTAACATCATCAGTCTGGCATAATCGCTCTCTGCCGCAAACTCGTCCTCATCTGCCGTCTCCATCATGTACAGGAAAACAGGATACTCCGTAAGCAGCCACCGGTTCTTAATGTCGCCCGGAATCGGATCCTCTGCACCGCGGTTCATTCTATGTATCCCGGGGAGATACGGCTCCATCAACACACTCTGCAGCCACCCCGGAAATGTTTTCCCGTCCTCTTCCTGTTTCTGCGCAGTTTCCACGATCTCCGACAGGATAAAGAAAACAGATGTTATAACAAGCGTTATTATGGTAAATCGCAATAATATTTTTTTAGCATTCATACTAAAATATTATATGCGGTGCAGACATGACTTCATGCCATAAGTTAGACTGGCATTCACCCGAAAACAATATCCGTGTTACTCCTCCCCGCAGCTCAGAGCCTTGTTGATGCCGTCACAGATAATATGGCTGATCTGCTGGATCTGCTGATCCACATCCTTTGTTGTAACGTACATATTATTCAACTCTTTCAGAGCCACCGGACGCTCTCCCATGGCATCCCCGACGATGGTCGCCGCGTCCACTACCGTCGGCACTCCCAATGCCACTACCGGCACATTGAGACTTTCCTGTGTGATAGCGTTGCGATGGTTGCCCACCCCCGATCCCGGATGGATTCCGGTGTTTGTAATCTGTATCGTACGGTTAAGTCTCTTCGTGGAACGCGCCGCCAGAGCATCTATCACAATCACCATATCCGGCTTCGTCTCTCCGATGACGCCCCTGATAATCTCTGCCGATTCCATCCCCGTCTTCGCCATGACCCCCGGGATCAGACTGCTGATCTGATGCATCTTAGACCGATTGTACGCAACTTTCCCGTATTCCCGTACAATGTGTCTGTTGACCAGCAGATTATCCACCACATTAGGCCCCAGAGAATCCGCCGTCACTTCCCGGTTGCCCAGCCCCACCACAAGAATCGACTGCTCCCTGTCCGGATCCGGCAATACGCCCAGAAGTTCCCTCGCCAAAATATCCGATATCTCCTGATGATAGTCCTCTTCCGGCTCCGTCATGGTCGGCGCTTCCAGAGTAATGTAAACCCCCATCGGCTTCCCCAGTATCTTGGCGCCGTTCTTCGTCTCTACGACTACTTTGGTGATATGAACGTCGCTCCCTTCATCATAGTCCTCTTCCACCACGACCCCATGCAGGCCGTCCGCTTTCTCCTCGATACTTTCTCTGGCTTCCAACGCCAAGTCCGTCCTGACTGTTGACCAGCTATCCATACCCTTCTCCTCATTTCCCGCATTTTCTCTTACTACTATTAATATGCGTATCTTTTTAATTGGTTTATCTCATGCCTATCCATGGTTCTACACAGATCCCTCAAAGTTATCATACTCTTTTTCTATCTTTTGCAAAAATAAACAAAATATGTATGCGTAAAATTTTCTGCAAAAATAAACAAAATATGTATTGACATCACGATACTCATAAACTACAATAATATGCGTGTGTTTCCATTAAAACGTCCGTGTCCGGCTTTAATGAGACACGTCCTTATAAATCAAAGAATATTTCAATCGGAGGTGTGATCATGGCTAATATCAAATCTGCCAAGAAGAGAATCTTAGTGAACAAGACCAAAGCTGACAGAAACAAGTCTATCAAGTCCAGTGTCAAGACAGCAATCAAGAAAGTATACGCTGCTATCGATGCCAATGACAAGGAAGCTGCCAGGGCTGCATTAGTAGGCGCTACATCTGCTCTTGATAAGGCTACCAAGAAGGGTGTTTACCACAAGAATACTTCTGCCAGGAAAGTATCCCGTCTTGCTCTTGCCGTGAATAAAATGGCATAATCAGTAACTCTCGATATTATAATGGATAAGAAATAAAAAACACTTCCTGCCGTCATGGGAAGTGTTTTTTATTTCTTACCGGCTGTGGCCTCCACCGCCATGGCTGCCGCCTCCGCCGCCTCCGCCGCCTCCACCGTGGCCGCTGCCCGTCTCGATCCTGCGCGTCACGACGGATTTGCGCAGGAACCTGTCTTCCTTCACCCGAAACTGCGGCTGGGCGCCGGCCACGTAGGTAACTGCCGTGGTTGTCTTGGTTCCTTTCTTCGATTTCCGGTTGCATATTATAAATATAACCGCCGCTATCAATCCGGCGATCCAGGGAGCACTGTCCGGAACGTACAGATGAAATACCTGTATTCCCAGCATGTCATGATAGAAATCATTGACGTATGTCTTATAGGCACGATAAGGATCCCGTTCCACATAACGATACACATTGTCCAGAATGTGGTCCACTGCCGCATCAGAATATTTATCCTTCACCTTGCCTGTGGTGCACAGCCAGGTGTATATGTGCCCGTCATCCTCCCTGTACCAGTTATCAACCAGCAGAATGCCGTCTCCGTCAGGCTGGTCATATCCGAAATGATTCTCCTCATAAAACTGCTCCGCATAGACCCTTACGAATTCTTCATATGACACCCAGGGTTCTATCCCCCTGGCATAATCCTTCAGAGACTCCTGCAAAGTAACCAGGATAATATCACATCCTGTCTGCGCCTCCCGCTTCGCAATCAGCTTACGCAGCTTATCTTCTTCCTGGTCCGTAAGCACATCCCCATAATCAAACACCCGCTCCTGTGTGGTACAGGACTGATTCGTCCTCTCCTGGTAAAACATGCCGGCAACCGCCCAGTGTCCCGCAGTCAGAAACAAAAGCAACAGCGCTGTTGCTCCCAATACTATGTATAACCATTTAAAATAGCGGAAATATTCTTTCATTTTTATAACCGTGCCTTTCTCACAACCTGCAGATTTACAGCCCTCCGGTACAAACCCGAATTTCTTATCTGGCGAACCGCCCATATAATACAGCAGAGAAAATCAGAGAATCTCCAGCAGTCTCACCACCATGCAGCACAGGGCGGCCGCCGCCGCAAATACAGATATACTGTAACTTATAACCTTCGTCATGGAGACCGGCGTCGTGCCGATCACCTTGCCCGTCTGCCCGTTGACATGATACTGGTATACTTTTCCCTTATATCGGTACAGATACTGCCATACCGGCATAAGCGCATAATGGATCCCCGTGCTCTTCAGATTCAGGTCCTTGCGGATGGGCCTGACCCTGTCGTATGCCTGCAGGGAGCCCTGCATCAGTTCTTCCGAAGCGCCTCTCGATTTCTCCCGCGCTCTTCCTTCCAGTTCTGCTGCCTCCTGATTATAAACTTCCCCGTAGAATCCCGACATGTACTTGGGATCAAAGTCCTGCAGCTGCCTGTAATCATAGGGTTCCATCAGATCCATAACCCCGTCCTCCATGGCATAGGACGCATCCACCGGAACCTTATCGAACTCCAGATCCATCTTACGGATCACTTCATAGTAAGAAGTCTCCGTATATTCCGTTTTGCCGGAAATCCAGCTTCTGACTCTGATGCCTTCTCCCATAAAATCATAGCAGGCCTGATAGTCATACATCCAGAAAGGCACGTAGATACCTTCCATCTTCTCCAGACTCTTGGCAGACAGGAAATCCGAAGGTGTAAACAGTCTTCTTGAGAATTCATGCTCCAGCGCCTGTGCCGCCGCCTTCTTACCGACCCGGAAGGGAAGCAGCATATGAGGTTCATAGACGCCTTCCACCCTTTCGTTAAATACAATGTAGCAGCCACAGTGTTCACATTTCCCTGCCGAGGTGTAATCCCATATTTCTATGGGCGCTCCACAGTTGACACACTGTGTCAGCGTACCACCCTGTATCTTATCCTCACTGTCCTCACTCTCGCAGTGCGGGCAGTACATTCTGCCTCTGCCCGGTTCGTACACCACATTGCCGCCGCAGTTCTTACACTTAAATATCATTTCCGGCTTCCTCCCCTTGCTGATCTTGCCGACTCCGTGTATATTTTATCAAAAAAACCACAGAAATAACATCATTTCTTCTCTTTTTTGTTATTCCATAACCCCCACAGGCAAAAAAGCACAAAAACCGCAGTCACAGCAAGATAACTTCCCACTGCTGCCATGCTTCCTGCTCCGAAGACCAATCCTGCCGCCTCTCTGATGCTTAAGATGCCGAAAACCGCAAAAATACAGAAGGACACCTTGTTCAATATACCTGTAGGCACCTTGCTCTTCAGAACCACTCCGACGAGCAGTCCGATCAGATCCGCCAGAATCAGCCCCAACGTGCAGCCTGAAAATACATAAACCGCATTCATCACATGATGGCTTGTATAATTGGCCGCCAGTGTGATACCGGACAGCTGTGTCTTATCCCCCAGCTCCCCGACAAAGAAAGAGCAGAAAATGGCAATCACAGGACCCAGGCTGTGTTTCATCTCCTGCTCTCCTTCCTCTTGCGCCTCTCCGCTGACAGCCCCATAGGCAAACCAGAAAAAAGCAAAGCCGGCCACCGCCTTAATAATCCTCATATCCAGATAATTGCCCAGCGCTGCCCCCACGCCCACTGCCAGCAGATTCAGTACAACCGTGGCAAGCCATGTACCGGCCAGAATATGGGAGATTTTGTATCTGCCTGCCATAGCCACCAGCAAAAGCTGCGTCTTATCTCCCATTTCTGCAATAAAAATCGTTGCAAGCACTGTCAAAAAAATAACCATCTCTGTCCCCATCCTTTCTCTGACCGTATTCATTCCCCGTATCCTTGCATTACAATCTTTTTCAGGCACAGCTTTTGTTCCGTGCAAAAGACGCACGTTCCAATGAAACAAAAAAGATAGGTACCATACGGTATCTATCTGCATACTTCCTCAAAAGACACACGCATGGCATCCCTGCACCATACATGAGTCTCATCAATTAAGATATACCAGATGTCAGACTTCCTGCCATCAGTATGTTGGCATACCGCACCATCCGATTATAGGCCAGTGCCGATTACTCCCTCATTCATGCTATATTATATACGTCTGGCACCTCTTCGTCAATTCTTATTGAAATTTTTTATCAAACTGTTTTTTTTGTAACAATTCAGCCTCCAATGTCATTTAGTTAAGTCTATACACAGCGTCTGATATGATAGGATTCTCCTTAGGACCGTAGGAAAACGCCGGTACTTAATGAGGTTTTCCACGAATTTAGTACCGCTGCGTTTGGAACCGAGCGAAAGCGCGTCCTTAGGAGATTCCTATCATGTCAGGCGCGTCCGGCTTAACTTAATGACATTGATTCAGCCTCTCGGCTTCCCTGTTACGGAATCTGTATTTTTCTGAATAGAAACTTTTAATTTAGCACATCCTTTGATATACTGAGTAAAGAATGAAGATTCATCGAATTGCACACCAATATGCGTCTGCAATCCATTTTTTTATAAGATCCTTACTACCATATCATTACAGGAAGAAAAATATATGAAAAAAATAGCCATTATTACTGGGGCAAGCACAGGGCTTGGCAGAGAATTTGCAAAAATTATCAAAGAGAAAAAGGAAATAGAAGAAATCTGGGCCATCGCCAGGCACAGGGATAAACTGGAAAAGCTGCGCAGACAAATGGGACCCAAAATCATTCCCATCTCTCTGGATCTGTCCAATGCTTCTCAGATAGAAGAAGTGGGCCACCGGCTTGCCCAGAGCGGCGCGGAGATCCGCTATCTGATCAATAACGCAGGTTATGCCAAATTCTGCTCCTACGGTGACTTAAGCATCGCCGACTCCCTCAATATGATCAACTTAAATATCGGCGGCGTAGTTGCCATGGGGCTGGTCTGCATCCCTTATATGCCTGTCGGCAGCCACATCATCAATATTGCCTCCCAAGCTGCCTTCCAGCCGCTTCCCTATCAGAATCTGTACAGTTCCACAAAAGCATTCGTGCGCAATTATACGCGGGCGCTCCACGTAGAATTAAAGGACCGCGGCATCAGCGCCACCGCAGTATGCCCCGGCTGGCTGAAGACCGATCTGTATGAGCGGGCAGATATCGGTGCTGCCAAAGCCACCCGAAACTTCTTCGGCATGACCGCTCCTGACAAAGTGGCCAGAAAGGCCGTGGCAGATGCCGACAAGGGAAGAGACCTGTCCATCTACGGTCTCTATGTCAATTTCTGCCACATAAGCGCCAAACTGCTGCCCCAGCGGACCGTCATCGGCATCTGGCTGCGCCAGCAGCATATCGATCCTTATTCACATCCATCCCAGCAGTAGGTACAGAGCTTGCACCTATCGATGCCCACAGACTCGATCATATCGTCCAGACGATGATAACGGAGAGAAGTGAAATTCAGCTTCTCTCTTATTTTTTCCAGCATCCCCTTATACTCTGTACTGTCCGGATCCGCGTAAGCTGACAGGTTCGGATATTTATTCTCCCCCTCTATCTCCTGTATCACGCGCCGTGCAATCAATTCCATCTCCGAACCAGACCTGGAGAAATTCAGATATTTACAGCCGAACAGAAGCGGAGGACAAGCCGGGCGTATATGTACTTCCGCCGCACCGCTCTGGTAGAGGAACTCCGTTGTCTCCCGAAGCTGTGTCCCGCGTACGATAGAGTCATCGATCAGAAGAAGTCTTCTGCCCTTGATCAGATCATGCACCGGGATCAACTTCATCTTGGCGATCAGATTCCGCTGGCTCTGTATGGTAGGCATGAAAGATCTGGGCCATGTAGGCGTGTATTTGATAAAGGGCCTGGAAAAAGGCAGGCCGGATTCATTGGCATAACCAATGGCATGAGCCGTCCCGGAATCCGGTACCCCGGCCACGATATCCGGCTGCGCGTCATCCCGCTGCGCCAGCATGGCGCCGCAGTTGTAGCGCATCTGCTCCACGCTGATTCCCTCATAGGAGGATGAGGGATATCCATAGTAAACCCAGAGAAATGTGCAAATCTTCATATCCTTACCGGGAGCTGACAGAGACCTGGCTCCTTCCGGTGTGACAACCGCAATCTCTCCCGGACCAAGCTCCCGCTCAGTGGCATAGCCCAGATTCAAATAAGCAAAACTCTCAAAGGAGATACAGTATGCGTTGTCTTTACCTCCTATGGTAACCGGTGTCCGGCCGTACCTGTCCCTCGCCGCATAGATTCCCTTAGACGTCATAAGGAGCATCGTCATGGAGCCGTCGATCAGTTCCTGTGCGTAGCGGATTCCCTCGATCAGATTGTCTCTCTGATTGATGACCGCCGCCACCAGCTCTGTCGCATTGATATCACCGCCGCTCATCTCCATGAAATGACCGTGTCCGCTCTGAAAAAGTTCCTCTATGATCTTGTCCTTATTGTTGATCTTACCTACGGTCGTGATTGCGTAGGTACCATGGTGGGAACGAACGATCAGCGGCTGCGGCTCATAATCCGAAATACAGCCGATTCCCATAGTCCCGCGCATCTTGTTGACATCTTTGTCAAACTTCGTACGAAAGGGAGAATTCTCAATATTATGTATGGCTCTGTCAAACCCCTTCTTCTCATCGTACACGGCCATTCCGGCCCGCCTTGTCCCCAGATGAGAATGATAGTCCGTTCCGAAAAACAAATCAAATACACAATCTTCCTTCGACGCTACTCCAAAAAATCCACCCATGCCTGTCTCCTTCCTTTGCCTGTAAACATCCTGTCATGCTCTCTAATGGGTATCGGCCCTATCCATCAGCCATCATATATCTCACAGCCACATCTTCCCTGCTCTTTCACCCGATTCAGCATCTCCCTGGCATTCCTGACAACATTATGCAGTTCATCCTGGGAAGACGTAAATACAGCACCGGCACTGATTGTCACCGGCGGCAGTTCCCCCTGCGGATGCAGCAGTCTGTCGTTGATCACCCCGATCCTCCTGCGGATATCATCCCTGTCGCTGTAATCCGACTCCGGCAGCCACAGGGCAAACTCATCCCCACCCATCCTACCGATACAGCCATTCCGGCAGAACATATGAACCAGCAGTTCCACGATCCGGCATAGAATGCTATTCCCTGCGTCCTGTCCGTAAATATTGTTGATCTCTCTCATCCTGTCAACATCGATTTCCAACAGGCACCCGGCTCTGTGTTCCTCTGCCAGAAGTCTATTCAAGGTATTCTCAAAGTTCTTTCTGTCCGCCACTCCTGTAAGACTGTCATTTCCGTAAGTAGTCTTCCGGGCGTTCTCCGGCGGCTCTAAATACCCCTCCTGCCAATCCTCCGATACCATATACGTATCATCAGCCTTACCCCGCAGAAGCTTCCACCGTTCCTTTATATAATGAAATATCAGTACCACCTACTTCTGTTTCTTTCCTCTGTCATACTACCATACGCCGAACGAGTTCGCAAGCGGAAGGTCTCACAGTCCCGCCTAAGCCGTTATGATTTCTTCTATCAGCTCCAGTTCTTCCTTCGTAAAGTCTGCATGCTCCGTCACGGAAATATTCTCCACGATCTGTTCCGGCTTCGATGCCCCGATCAGCACGGAACATACCTCATCATCTTTCAGCACCCAGGAGAGCGCCATCTGTGCCAGGGTCTGTCCCCGCTGTCCTGCCAGTTCATTCAAACGGCCAATCTGCTCCAGTCTGGCCTCTGTCAGATCACCTGCACGCAGGAATCTCGGATCTCTGGCAATACGGCTGTCATCGGGAATACCATGCAGATATTTATCCGTCAGCATTCCCTGCGCCAGCGGGCTGAAAGCAATGATCCCGATCCCTGCCTCTTTACAGTACGCCTTCACACCGTCCTCCTCGATCGTCCGGTCGAAGATCGAATACCTCCTTTGGTTCACGATAAAAGGGCAATGCAGATCCTTCAGCAGTTCCACTGCCTTCTGCGTATATTCCCTGTCATAGTTGGATACCCCTGCATACAACGCCTTCCCGCTTCTTACAATATCGGCCAGCGCCGTCATAGTCTCCTCAAGCGGTGTCTCCTTATCCATACGGTGGTGATAGAAAATATCCACATAATCCAGTTTCATACGCCTCAGGCTCTGGTCAATGCTGGCCATCAGATACTTCCTGCTTCCGTGATCCCCGTACGGGCCGTCCCACATATCATATCCGGCCTTCGTAGTGATGATCAGTTCGTCCCGGTATGGCCGGAAATCTTCTTCCATCAGCCTGCCCAGGCTGCTCTCCGCGCTTCCATAGACAGGCCCGTAGTTATTGGCAAGGTCAAACTGTGTGATGCCATGGTCAAAGGCAGCCCTGCACATGGCCTTCATGTTGTCGTAATTGTCCTTCGAGCCGAAATTATGCCAGAGTCCCAAAGAAACTGCCGGAAATTTCAGGCCGCTTCTTCCCACCCTGTTGTATGCCATCTTTTCATAACGTGTGTTATTAGCCGCGTAAATATTTGCTGTATCTGCCATCTCACCCTCCGTTCCTGCTCAACCTGCGAATTGATAGTTAGCGACACTGGAAATTTCACTTACCATACAAAACGCCATATCTGACTTCTATCATACAAGTTACTTGATATCGTGTCAAATATGGCATTATAGATATTGCTTACAACAAGCCTTTTAATTCTTCATAAACCGTCCGTTGGCGGCAAGTGCGCTGCCCCGTTTCGTAACTTCTTTATCTACTCCTGCCTCTCCGCCGTCTGCCTGGCAAGAATCACCTTCCGTAACTCCGGAACGCTCTGTATAATACCGAGCACTGCCAGATCCACCGCCATAACAGCCGCCACCAGCACACCGTTGAGCAGCATGGAATAGATCCAGGGATCCGTCATAGGCATTCCCAGGAAAGTTTCCGGCATATACATATACCAAAGCAGCCCTCCCGACAAAGTTAAAGAGATCCAGCGCCCGAAGGAGCCAAGAATCGTCCCCCACAGCCATCCGAACTTCCTTCCGGCTCCGAAACCGCATAAGAATACGAGCATGTAGGCTACCACATAATCCAGCAGCATGGACTGCCATGAAATGGCAATGCCGCCGCCCAGGAAATACTGCAGTACGCCGTTGACGAAGCAGCACATTAAAGAGTACTTCGGCCCCCATCGCAGGCAGTAGACAAGGATCGGCACCAGGGCCAGATCGATGGAGCCGCCGAAAGGGAACCGGAAAAGACGGAAATATCCCAGTACCGTCGCCGCGGCAATCATGATGGCGCCCTCTGTCAGAGCGCGTATTTTGGTTGATTTCTGTGTCATAGTCGTTTCCTCCGTATTATAAAATGTACCGCGGTGCAATCAGGCACAACGCGGTACGAAAAAACGACAATGATATCACAACCTAAGCCCAGAATACCTGTCCTGCTGCACAAGTATTCTGTCTGTCGAATATTCTTCCTACGCCGGCATTACCCGGATCAGGTTCAAGGGACCGGAAGCGACATTACGCCTCTGCATCTCAGCCGGACTTGTGTCCAGCGCCCCTGTTATTCTGTTACACTGCGGTCTCTTTATTTATACTACAGTTTCGTTCCTTTGGCAAGAGCTTTACTCCTGCTCCTTCGGGTCATGAGTCTCAACATATTCGATTATCGTTAAAATGTCATCACTGCCCATGCCCTTTTCTCTAAGCTTACGAATTAAATTAACTACCTCTTTTCCTGTCATGCAGTCTCCTGCTTTCTCCATACGTCCGTACTAATACAGAGCAAAAGTCCGCTTCGCATCTTAAGTATAGCAGAATCCGGACAGGGTGTAAAGGCTGCCTTGTCTTCTAAAATTCCATCCTGCTGCAGATATCCTCCCAGGCTTCATCATCAATCTCTTCATCCTTAAAGAGCTTCCTCTTATCCGCATCCGTGATTTTCCTGATCACGCGGCAGGGATTCCCGGCGGCGATGGACCAGTCCGGAATATCCTTCGTGACTACGCTGCCCGCGCCGATCACCACGTTATCGCCGATGTGCACCCCGGGACAGATCACCGTATTGCCCCCAAGCCAGACATTATCCCCGATCGTCACTTCCTTGCCGTATTCATAAGCGGAGTTGCGGCTTACCGGATGAACCGGGTGTCCGGCCGTATAGATCGCAACATTCGGAGCCATCTGACAATTGTCGCCAATCTTAACCTTAGCCACATCCAGGATCATACAGTTATAATTGGCAAAGAAATTCTTTCCCACTTCAATATGTGATCCATAATCGCAATAGAATGGCGGATTGATAACGGCTCCCTCGGATTTCCCCAAAAGATCCTTAACCGCAGCTCCCAGACCTTCGAAATCAGAGCGGTCCATAAAGTTCAGTTTCTGCAGCTTCTTCCTGCAGACCAGCTGCTCCTCAAAAATACTGTCGTCTGAAATGTATGCCATCTGGGCATCTCTTCGTTCTAAATGTGTCATGTTATCTCCCTTTCTCTATCTCTTCATGAATTTAGTACAGTTTGGTTTCTTCTCGTTCTCCATGACTTCATTCTCTCATTTCCATAATAAAACCCTCCACCTTATTCAACATTACTATGTGATATTTTTCACCCAGCCGTATTTCCTGTAATGACGGTATACGGCCGGAAGTTTGACAATTTCATCCAGGTTCAGCACGAAATACACAAAAAGCACCGGGAATTTAAAGACGAAAGCACACAAACAGCCCAGCGGAACCGTGATACACCATAAAGTTACCGCATCACACAACAGGCCGAACCGGGAATCCCCTCCTGCCGGGAAGATACCGCCTATCGTCATACAGTTGACAGATTTCCCTGCCAGATAATAGGAACACATAAACAGCATTCCCCTTAAGTATTCTTCTGCCACAGGCGTCATTGCAACAATTCTCACAATCAGGGGCGACAGGGCTATAAGCAGAAGTCCTGTCAAAACGCCGCATATAACAGCCGCCCTGATCAATGTCTTCCCGGCTTTCTTCGCTCCCTCAAACCGATTGGCGCCCAGTTCATTTCCCACAATGATACTTCCAGCTCACCTCTTCGCAAAACCACATAGACAACACACAAAACTGTCTGGACCGCCGTCGCAATCACCGTTGCCAGTGCCGCTCCTGCAACGCCCATAGCCGGGACCTTGGCCAGTCCGAAAATGAGAACCGCGTTCAATAAGATATTCAGGACCACCGTCGTACTTCTGATCACCGTACTCAAATTGACTGCATTGCAGTTTTTCATAAATTAATATAAACCTGTGATACCGCAGACAAAATCCAGGAAACACCGACCATTCTCAGATAGCCGCTCCCCAGCAAGACAAGCTCCGGTTCATTCGTAAAAAAAACGCATGATATCCTCCGGAAAGATCATCGCAGCCGCCATAAATATAACTGCCGTTATGCACGAAACCCGAAGCACAAGGCTACATACCTTCGAAATACCGGCGTAATCTCTTTTCCCGTAATACTGCGCAACGAACATATTCTCCCCGATGATAAAGGCTGCCATAAAAAGATTAAATACAAATGTAACTTGTATGGCCAGTGATACCGCAGCCATAGAATCCTGATTTAACTTCCCCAGCATAAGTGCGTCACATGCCCCCACAAGCGCAAGCATAAACTGCTGGAATGCTCACTTTCTGCTTCCATACAGCATGATGTGGCCTGCGGCTTCCCTGTGTTACAGTTCACGGCCTAACCGTCCGCGAACTGTAACGCATCCAGCCCATGAAAAGTCGCCTTCGGCGAGGGGCTGGATGCCTGAAACCGTAGCTTTATCGGCCGGATGCCTTGCAGCAGGGTGCAAGGCACCGTGAATAGTAACTTCCCTGTCACGGATTAATTTAACAATAGCAAATACGGATAGGAAATTCTTTCAAAATATATTATAATTATATAACAATCTTCTCTGTACACAGTGCACCTGCATAATCTATTAATAGCCAGAGGAATACGCTATGAAGAAACACCCAGAATACAATTCTGCCTTTAATTACGACCTGTCGGAAACCGTTGCCTATAACAACCCGTTGTTTCCGGTCTACACCAGATACGACATTCTTTCCACCTATCCGGATTATTCCGCGATCAGCCACTGGCACAAAGACCTGGAATTCATTGTGGTCAGAAAAGGCTCCATGACCTACAATATCAATGGGAAACTTGTTGAACTGACAGATGGAAACGGGATTATGGTAAACAGCCGGCAGCTTCACTATGGATTCTCGGCACAGCATAATGAATGCGAATTCATCTGTATCATAATATCTCCGGAACTACTGCAGGGAAATGAATGGTTTTATCAGAATTTCGTGGAACACATCACTGAGAATTCTGCCTGCCCGTATCTTCTTCTTGGCCGCAGCGCCGATTCCTGCTGCTGGCAGGCATCCGTTCTGGACAGGCTGGAGCATCTGTATGCCTCTTTTGGTACTGATCCTGCTGCGCCCTGTTCTAATTTTGAAGTGATTGAAGACTTTACTTTTATTATGAAAATGCTGTACGAAAACCTGAAAACCGGGAATCCGGCCAAAAAACAGGAATCTGCCGAACTCTCCACGCTTAAAAAAATGATCGCCTACATTGATGACCACTACACGGAGCACATCAGGCTGGAAGACATCGCCCTGTCCGGTGCATGTTGTAAGAGCAGATGCTCCATGCTTTTCAAAAAATATCTTCGTGACACACCTGTTGCCTACGTCACCAAGCTCAGACTCAGGAAGAGCCTGGCCATATTACTGGATCTGAACAAAAATATTACAGATGTCGCCTACGAATGCGGTTTCAGCGGAACAAGCTATTACTGTGAAACTTTCAAAAAGTATTATGGTACTTCTCCGCTGCTGTACAAAAAAATGCACAGGCAGTCCTAGAACAAGACCGCCTGTGCCGCTGTTTTAAATTACCGTCATCCACAGTCCGACTCTTCCGCATCAAACAGCTTCCCGGTAGCAAAAGGACTTCCCACATCACATCTTCCATGATGATATGCCTTCTTAACCTCTCCTTCTGACACTTCCGCCGATGTCTCCACCTTAATGCGGCTCACACCGCCCTGTGCCATATTGTCCAGCATTCTGATCACGTCATCTACTTCGCCCATATCAATCTTTTCCTTTCTGACATACTCACCCATGATTTCCGTATGTTTATCATAGCATGGAAAGATATGCTATGACAACTTTTAATCAGGTGTGCGTTATTGTAACAGTTCAGCCTTCGGCTTCCCTGTTACGGAATCTGCCAATTGAGCAAAGCTCAATTTTTCCAAGTTGCCTGCGGCGAGGGCAGGTTCTCTCTCGGCTAAATCTACGCGTTCTCACGGACTTTGCAGTAAGTGCAAAGTCCTGGGCTGAACTGTTACGCATTATTTACTATGAGCGGCCAGGCCGTAAATAGTAACGCTTGCTTCCTATATCACGGAAGTATATTCTGCTACAGTAATCTCTTCCAGCACAGGATGCTCTCCTGTGCCCTGGCACCAGATCTGCACCGCTTCCTCAGTTACCCATTCTTTACACAGACAGACCACATCCCGGCTGCCGCCCGCTACCACAGGCATGTTCTCTTGCGGGAGCAGGATTCTTCCCGCCGTGTGCCCGCCGGCATATACGGTCAGTTTCATATCTCTTCCCTTCAGGAAAAGCTTTATATCCTTAGCGGTACATTGCTCCAGGGATAACAGGAGAAACCGGTTTTCTCCCTGCTCCATACGGAAAGGAAGCGCGCAGGGCTCCCTGTCCCTGCCCGGAACGGGAAGCACGCTCCCATAGAGACAGTCTTTCACTATTTTTCCTCTGAGAAGCGTCACCCTTCCGGCCAGATCCGTATAATATCTGCGGATGATCCGCACCGTAAGCTCTATACGCCCACTGCCCGCGAAGGAAGATAAGTCTATATAGGGATTGTCCTTTTCTATCATGCCCATGTAACGGTTATTCACATAGATGCCTATCATACAGTCCGCAATTTCAAAATGAAGGAACAGGGCATCCTCACCGGATCCGGATTCTATGTATCTTGTGTATACCGTCTTCAGCGGGGAAAGAGCCCGGTTGTAGCCGTCAATCCCGGATATCGTGTTGTATGGGGAATGGCGGAAGAAAAAGGTGTCTTCCCAGGGCATTTCATCCATGTCCATCATCCAGCCTGTGCTGATGTCCTCTTTGCTGTCAATATAGACCAGCTTCTCAATCCCTTTTAAGGAACCCATACGGAGACTGGCACAGCGGATATCATCGAAATTACTGTGTCCCCATATTTCCGTAAAGATATCCAGCTCCCCTTCCTCAAAACGATGCAGGCTGCAGCCTCCGCTGGCATAGAAGGTTCTGGCAGTATGCCCGTCATCCACGGTTATAAGATCTGCCGCTTTCACCAGCAGATATTCCCCTGTCCGGGGAATCATGACGTGATAACGGCCGATGCCGCGGTACTGCCCCATCTTTTCCATGGGACGGATGCTCTCCGGCCTGATTTCTCCATGTCTGAGCGAACATGGAGCCGCATAAAGTCCGGATAATTCCCCGGTCCTTCTTTGTCCGGAAATCCCATGCACCAGATCGGGCAGGCCAGGGATATGCCTCCACGCCATATCCTCCGGGCTTCCGGCCAGGAAGCTGATAGTTCCATAGGAGAATGAAACGATATCTGTCATATCGTCACGGCAGATCCTCTCTTGCCCGTTCTCCCCTGCAAGAGTACATTCCAGCGGGCCGGAACCATACAGACATACCTCTGTACTGTCCCCGCACCTGTCGATCCACCCTATCTCATAATTGGAATACCGGATCTCACAAGCTGCGCTCAACTGAAAATGCCAGGGCAGCAGCCGGGTTTCCAGCTCTTTCATCTCTATCCGCAGGGCAAAGGGTTCCTCTCCTTCGGACTCCGATTCCAATGTCACCGTGCCGGCATCTCCCAGATTTGAAACAGCCACAAGCCGGCCTTCCGGAAACCGCAGAACTGGAAGCAGTGTATTGACCGGCCGGTCAGAGACAATCTTAAGCGCATCCGCCTTTCCGGGTCTGGCAGCCGCCAGACTCCCCTTCAGGCTGTACAGCAGACCGGAAAGCAGACGTGCCTCCAGAAACTGCCTGTTTACTTCCCCTGCTGATCCAATCATAGAACAAAAATCATAGTCCGAGGCCATCAGGGCTACCGGATTCTCCGGCGGCCCCCAGTTTGTAATACCGTTATAGAAGTCCATCGTACAACCCGCCGTCTGATTGTAGGGACTTAAAAGCCTTGCACCGCAGGCAAGCAGCCTTTTCAGAAAACCATGCTCCCGATTGGTCTCCGTGACCAGAAACGGCATCTCCCTTTCCTGTACAGAAGCATAGAGATGAAACCCCCGTTCCTCCAGACCCGGAGAGCCGCCGTCCTCATAAACATTAAAGGCCGTATACAGACCCGGTGTCAGACCGCCTCCTCTGAGAAGATCGTTCTGCCCGCAGCAATAGAACAGCGGAACCTCAATACCAAGTCCTTCCGCCTGCCGCTTCAGCTTCGCCATATAGCTGACAGGACTGGTGCAGTTATAGAAGTCCAGTTCGTTCTCGATCTGCATACAGATAACGGTGCCGCCTTTCCCGATCTGGTACGCGGCAATGACCGGGAGAATATGTCCATACCAGTTTCCTATTTCCTGCAGAAATTCCGGATCATCCTGCCGGATGGCAATCCCCCTCTCCCAGAGCCAGGCGGGAATTGCTCCCCCATCCCATTCCGAACAGATATACGGACCCGGACGGGCGATCACATACAGGCCGTTATCCGCAGCCAGCCTTAAGAAACGTTCCACATTCCGATTGCCTTCAAAATCCCAGCACCCCGGTGCGGTCTCATGATAATTCCAGGGAAAGTAGACATCAATCGCATGATATCCCGCCGCCTTCAGCAGCTGCATCCGCTCCTCCCACCTTTCCTGCGGAATGCGGAAATAAAACAGGGAGGAAGCCAGCAAAGTGCGGTACTCCCCGTCAATACAAATTCCGTTCTGATCAAATACAATCGACCTCATAATCCTTACCTCCTGTCAGCCTTTCAGGCCGCTGTGTACCATTCCGTCAGTGATCTGTTTCTCAAATATGAGAAAGACAATGAGAATGGGAATCAATGCACATACTGTCCCGGCCATAATGACAGTATACTGCATGGTATGCTCTGACTGGAAGAACTTCAATCCCAGCTGGATCGTATACTTGTGCCTGGAATTCAAGTAGATCAACGGCGCCATATAGTCGTTCCACACCTGAATGAAAGTGAATATGACCAGCGTTGCCAGCGCCGGTTTTGCCTGCGGTAGCATGATTTTCCCAAAGGTACGGAATTCTCCGGCTCCGTCAATCCGGGCGGCCTCTACCAGGTCGTCCGGCACGGTCATGAAAAACTGCCGGAGCAGAAAGATGCCAAAAGCGCTGGCCAGCTGCCCCAGGATCAGAGACAGATGCGTATCCGTCAGCTTCAGGGAACTGATGATCTGATATTGTGGAATCATGATCGTATGCCAGGGAACCATCATGGTAGCGATATACAGGCCAAAGATAAAGTTTCTTCCGGCAAATTTGATCTTGGCGAAGGCATAGGCCGCCAGCGCACTGATAAATACCTGCCCTGCCGTGGCGCAGACAGCCACAAACGCGGTATTTTTATAAAAGATCAGGAACGGTTCCTCCGTCCATACCTTAACATAATTGCTCCAGTTCACCGGATCGGGGATCCACTCGATCGGTACGGTGAACACCTGACTGTCGTACTTTAAGGAGGTGGACAGCATCCACAAAAAAGGAAAGATCATGAGCAGTGACATAAAGAACATCAAAGCATAAAAAAGAACAGTTGATATCTTTTTATTCATTTCGTTTTCTCCTAATCGTAGTTTACCCAATACTTCTGAACGGCAAATTGAATCAATGTAATGACCAGAATAACGGCAAACAGGAAATAGGCGATGGAAGACGCATATCCCATGTGCATTTGCCTGAACCCTTCCTGATAAATGCGGAAAGCCAGTACATTCGTGCTCATCCCGGGACCGCCGTCAGTCATAACACTGATCAGGTCAAATACCTGAAAAGAACTGATGGTCACCAGTATCATATTCAGGAAGATCGTAGGGCTTATGAGCGGAAGCGTTATCCGGAAATACTTCTGCCACCCTCCGGCCCCGTCCAGAGCGGCGGCTTCATAGAGACTGCCCGGCACATTCTGCAGTCCGGCCAGAAAGATCATCATATAATATCCGGCGTTTTTCCATACCGAAACGATGATGACCGCATATAAAGCCCATGTGGTGGACGCCAGCCACTGCGGCAGGCTGTCTGCCCCAAGCTGTGCAAGCACAGTGTTCAGCGGTCCTCCCTGCGGATTAAATATCATTTTCCAGATAATGGCTACCGACACCATCGAAGAGATATAAGGCATAAAAAACGCAATCCGGAAGAACTTACGGCATCGGCTCAGCCGGTTCAGAAGGCTTGCCAGGAACAGAGAAACCAGCATCGTCAGCACAGAATACCAAATGGCATAGATACAGTTGTTCTTAATGGATACTTTAAAATACCGGTCCTGAAACATTCTGGCATAATTTGCAAGTCCGATAAAGCCATAGTCCTTAGAGAGCCCGGTGTAATCTGTCAGACTGTACCAGAAGCCAAGAAGAATCGGCAGAAACATAAACAAGGTAAACGCCAGCAGGCTAGGCAGGATGAAGCACCATCCGATCAGGTTCTGCCTGACCCTCCTTCTGCTGATTTCCAACCTTTTTATTGCCATAGAACCACCTCCCTAAATTGAAGATCATAACCGGCAGCCCACATGCCAGACTTGTCATGCAGACTGCCGTTCCGTTCATTTCCTAACGGTTCATAACCTCTAAACGGCGGTCTTCGAAGTTCTTCAGGGCATCCTCCAGACTCTGCTCGCCGATCAGATATAATTCCCTCTCCTCGATCTCCACGGACTGCAGTTCCGTGTACTCCGGAATGAATAAAGTCTCAGAGATCTTAGACGGCCCAAGGATATTAGCCGCGCCGGCAACACCGATGGCTTCCTCAAAAACACTTGTGATCTCGTCATCAATATACGCAGGGATCGCACCTGCTGCCGCAATGTACTTCGCAGCCTCCTTGCCCGCCATATAAGAGATAAACTCAAAGGCAGCTTCCTGCTTTTCGGAAGATGCGTTAATGCCGATGAAAGTACTTACGCCGCCGATCGTAACCGGGTCTGTTACCCCTTCCGGCTGCGGCACTGTGGCAATACCCAGTTCAAAGCTGTCACTGATGGACGGGTCGTTTTTCAGCATGGTCATCACATCGCTGATGGACCATTCGCCGCCCGGATACATATAGCATTTACCGGTACAGAAGAAGTTGATCCCATCGGTGCCGGTGCTCTTCATATCCGTAAAACTCATATGGGAGTTATCGGTATTATACAAACGGTTTTCCATCTCCCACCATTCCTTAAGTGCACTCAGATCATCATCTGCAAGATTGGAATTTCTCTGAATGGTAATATAGGGACAGTTATTCCAATCCGGAATGTAACCGCCGTAAATCCGGTCATTTCCTTCTCCTTCCGTAAGCTGTGCAGCCAGATTTGCATATTCTTCCCAAGTCAAATTGTCCGGATAGGAAACCCCCTTAGCGTCAAAGAGCTTCTTGTTGTAGAACAATCCATAGGCGGATGCGCGGTAAGGCAGTCCGTAGAATTTGTTGTCGATAGCCGTTTCCGCATATCCGGTGCCATAAATAGAGACATCCATCCCGCTGTCGCTGATCATCTGCGTAATATCCGCCAGATTGCCGCTGGTTGCCAGATTGCTGAGCAGGGAACCGGAACGCATGTTGAAAACATCGATGTCATTAGAACCTGCCAGCATTGTCATCAGCTTATCATCGTACTCATCACTGCTCACCTGCGTCATTTCCACCGCAACATTGCTGCTGGCTGCATTGAAGGCGTCTACCATTTCCTGTAAATAATCGCCTTCACTCCAGGAATAATATTGAATCGTTACTTTTTCGCCGCCGCTGCCATCGGTTGTGGCCATCTCGCCCTCGCTCTCTTTGCCGTCCGCTTCCTGGGCAGGTTCTGCGGCGTCCGTCTGTCCGGATGCTTCCTCCTGTGTCGCCGCCGGCTGTGAACCGCAGCCCGCCAGAAGCCCCATTACTGTTACTGCCGCCATAAACAAGGCAATTGCTTTTCTTTTCATATACGTATCCTCCTTTTTTCCGCGCTTTTTGGCGCATCTCGGATTCCGAGTGACTCTATTGTATTAGAAACTCCGTTTTTCCCCAAGGTTATCATTTCTCCACGGCCGCTCCGGAAGCAAAAAAAGATTAGAAAATCTAATCTTTCTTTGTGCACTATTACAACATATCTTTCGTCTTCTCCCGAATCTTATCCATATAATAGAAAAAACCGCTTTGCTCCACCTTATCCACCACGTCCTCTATAGACCTGCACTTCATCTTTTTCACAATATTGCGGATATGCGTTTTCAGGGTCGCCGGTTCAATGAAACGCTCCCTGCAGATGTCCTTAGCCCCTTTGCCCTCATGAAGGGCCGAGAGAATATCCCTCTCCGTATCCGTCAAAAGCTGCACAAGATAAATGGTGTAAAGCAGGGTATCTTCATTATTCTTGATCCTTTTAAATTCCCGCCGCAGTTTTTTTGCCACCTGAGGTCTCAGGATGGATTTCTCATAATAGGCATCCTTTACACATTGCACCATAGCTGCCGCCGAAGCGGTTTTTAAAATATAATCACAGGCTCCGGCCTGGAACGCAGCGTAGATCATTTCATCCTCCTCATAGACAGTCAGTATCACGATCTTGATAGCAGGAAATTCCTGTAAAATCTGCCTGGTTGCCGCAATACCGGCATATTTGCTTTCCATTTCAATATCCATAAGAATAACATCAGGACGTGTGACCGCGCTCTTCATAATGGCCTGATAGCCGTCATGGGCGACGGCAACCACCTCAAGGTCTTCCTCCTGGGCAAATACCGCTTCATATTTCCGGCAGAGCGATACCATATCGTCAACGATCATTACTTTGATCTTTTCCGTTTTCATCTTGTTCTTCTCCTATTACCGGCAGCAGAATGCGGATTACCGCACCCCTTCTGCCCTGATTGTCGGCCATGATCTTTCCCCGGTGGCTGTCTATGATGCGCTTGCAGAAAGTAAGGCCGATCCCCCAGTTCTTCTTGGTTGACTTCGTGGATACAAAGGGATTAAATAACCGGTTCTGTATGGAAGGATCCAGTCCGGGTCCCGTATCCCGGATCGATATTTCAATCTCGCCGTCGTAAAGATGGGTCTGCACATAAATATTCCGCTCGCCATTTACACCGGACATGGCCTCCATGGCATTCTGAAAAATATTGCGGAATACTTCCCTCATATAGTAGGGATCCAGAAAAACAATCACATTTCCATTCTCCCCGTTCCACAGGATCTCACATCCACTCTGATGCAGAACAGCACGATTTTCTTCCACCGCCTTCGTGATCACCCGGGACAGATTCTGCCGGGACTGGTTCAGCACGATACGGTTCGTGTTTTTCTGCAGATCATTCAGTCTGTCATACATCTCTCCACATGCCCTGCGGATATTCTCCAACTCAGTGGAGTTACCCTCCGGTTTTTGCGAAAGGATCTCTGCCTCGGCCATAATGCCCAGCAGCTCGTTCTTTACATAATGGCTGAAAGCACGGGTAGATATCTCTGATGAGGCTATGATACTCGAGAAGACATACTCCTCCTCCAGGACACATTTGCACATTTTTTGGTACCGGTAAAGTGTGTAAAACAGAACGAGTAAAAGGATGCCTATAAAATAGGTGATGAGACGCATCCCACGGACATAAGGCGGCATACTCAAAGAATGATATGCGATATAGCCCGTGGATCGGGATAACCACAGAAAAGAATCCGGAAGCGAAAAATACATATAAAAATACAAGCCCATCAGACAGGCCTCCGTCATCAGAATGGCACATTTAATACGCCAGAGCTCCCGCAGAGGCTCCCGGCGCAGATCCATCAGAAACATCCATACACAGCCAATTACCAGTACAAGGAAATTCCCGCACATTGTCATACGGTGAAAATAGTGATAGAAGCTTCGGAAAGCATGCGGCGTCGGCAGAAAACCGAATTTTCCGAAATAAACCGCCTTTTGAAGCCCTGTACTGTAGAGGACTGCCTGCACAAGAAGGAATACGGACAGCATGACCAGGATGCCGCCTCTCCTTTTCCGCTCCTTTTTGGGGCTGATAAACCAGAAAAGTAGAAAATTCCCCATCAGAAAAGCCAATCCACAGAAATTCATGCCTTTGACCAGTGCATCTTTACCGATATTCAGATAGATCAGCTTTCCGTACATTTTCTTACTGATATTGAAATACTGGTAAATAATGTTATCATAGTTGTTATCTTTTGCCATATAGATCATGGAAAATGCGGTAACCCCAATAAAGGAAATCAGTAAAACCGTCAACGGTATGAAAATCCACCAGATATTTGTTTTTTCCTTCATAGTTGTGTGCGCCTTTCTCAGCTCCGGTCTGCTGTATTGCATTGATAAACAGCATAAAGGAATGCCACTCTATCTATCATACCATAAACCATATAAAGATAAACTTACCTGATGGATGAAATTTTGTGTGGGAATTGGTGAAAATGACAAACCGTCTCCTTAGCATGAAAAGAAGAAAACGAAAATCTCCCACAGAAAACCAGATGATAAACTCTCTGGATTCTGCAGGAGATTCCTGTATAAAAAGAAAGACTGTTACCTAAATGTTACTTTCTGTTCTCAACCCACAAGCCAAAACAGCTTCCACCTGCTCCAGAAGCTCCTTGCCGATGGTTCCCTTGAACATATCCTGATATGCCCTCACAGAGCGTCCCAAATATTCTTCCGCGATATCCGTCAAGTCCAGAACTTCTTTCAGCTTCTCCACGATTTCCGGCTCCGCCTTCAGCTTCCACATCGGCGTGTCCAGATCATAGTTCTGTATAAGCGGCTCCGACAGACGGTAAGAAACCGTATAGGTTCCGGCCTGCAGATGACACATCCCGTCCCGCACATCCGCAAACATCGGATTCTCCCTGTCTCCGTAGACCTCCTGTGGCGCTGACGGCAGCTTAAGAAGCGCGCTGCAATTGAAAGGAACCGTTACCGATACCGTCACATGCTCCCTGTCCGTCAGCTTCCAGCTGCAGGCATACACACCGGAAGCGGAATCATAGGACGCTTCCATGCTGCGCAGCCTGAAGTTGAGCACCGGAGCGAACTTAGCCTGCCGGAATCCCGGTGCCTCATCCACGCTGCCGATACCCGCCGCATGCCGGAACATCCACTCCAGCACAGAGCCGTAAGAATAATGGTTCATACTGTTCATACTGGTTCCCGAAATCGTTCCGTCCGCCAACAGACTGTTCCAGCGCTCCCAGACCGTGGTCGCACCCAGTTTCACTTCATACAGCCATCCCGGATATTCCTCATTCAATAACAAGTGATATGCCAAAGAATCCATCCCGTTATCCGACAGGATATTGCTCATCAGCGGCGTCCCCACGAATCCGGTCCGCAGCTTGCCGTGGCTGAACTGGAACAGCTGCTGAAGCTGGTTTTTCACCAGTTCTTCATTCTCTGACAGGTGGTATTTCAGTGTCAGAAGCAATGCCGTCTGGGTCTTGATGCAGCATCTTCCGGTAGCGCTGTAGAATTCTTCCTTCACCGCCGCGAACTGCTCCTCAGACAGCTTTCCATACCGCTCTTCTTCCTCCTGATAACCAAGCACATGCGCCGCCTTCGCCACCAGTCCTGCACTCACCGCATAATAGAGATTCGCAATGAATGCCTCATCCGTGCCGCCCATAACCTGTTCCGCTCCGCTCTCCGGATGATCCAGTGCCAGCCAGTCGCCGAAGTGGAATACGTCTCTCCATCCATGATGATCCCCGTCCACCCTGCTGACATAGTCAACCCAGCTTCTCATGCTCTCGAACTGGTCTTCCAGAATGCTCTTATCCCCATAGAAAAGATACATGTTCCAGGGCATGATACAGGACGCATCTCCCCATACACAGGCTGATTCCTCCACGCCGCAGGACGGAATCACATGGGGTACTGCCCCGCCCAGTGCGCTCTGCTCCCTGGCCATATCATACAGATACTTCGCATAGAATGCGTAGGCATCCGTCAGATACATCGCTGTCGGTGAGAATACCTGGGCGTCGCCCGTCCATCCCATACGCTCGTCTCTCTGCGGACAATCTGTGGGCACATCCACGAAATTGTCCTTAAGTCCCCAGCGCACGTTTTCGATAAAACGATTGAGCAGCGCATTGCCCGTCTTCATGAAGCCGGTCTCCTGGAAATCACTGTACAGCGCCAGTCCCTTGAAATCCTCCTTTTTCAGCTCCGGAATGCCCTGTATCTTCACATACCGGTAGCCATAGAAAGTAAAGTGCGGCACGATCACCTGCTCGCTGCCATCCGCTATGTAGATATATTCTGATTTGGCTGTTCTTAAATTCTCATTATAGAAATTACCGCCCTGCAGAATCTCTCCGGTCTGGATGTGGATCTTCGTTCCTGCCGGTTCCTGCACTCTGAGGGTAAAGATACCAGTAAACTCCTGTCCCATGTCAAAAACCAGTTCCCCGGCAGGCGTATGGATCAGTTCCACCGGATCAAAGGTCTCATGGACCGTTACCGGAAGGCTCATTCTCTCCGTGAGAACGCCCTTGGGCGGTTCGCAGAATTTCGCCTGGCAAATTGCCAGATCAGGCAGCGTATCATCCCGCATCTCCCCGTCGTATAAGTTGGAGAACGTAATCTTGCTGCGCCTCACTGTCCAGCTCTCGTCCGTTCCGATCACCTCTTCGGTTCCGTCCTCATACGCAATGCGCAGCTCCGCGATCAGTTTCCATTCATTGCCGTAGAAACCGATGTCCTCCAACGCAGAGAAGCCGAACCTGGCCTTGTACCAGCCGTTTCCGAGAAGAACCGATAGCTTCCCCGATGACTGCAGAAGTTCTGTCACATCGTAGGTCTGGTACTGTACCCATTCGTTGTAATCGTTGCTGTAAGGTGTCAGGTATTCCTCACCGATACGCTCTTCCCTGCCGGAATCCCCTTCTCCGGCCTTCTGATAGAAAGCTTCATAAAGCCCAAGACCGCTGATATAAAGTCTGGCTTTCTTTACCGGCTTCGCTATCTTCACATCCTTCTCAAAATAAGGATGTCTCTTCTCACTGCTGTCGCAGGTGATCCATCTGCCAGCCCAGGCCTCCTGCAGCTTGGCCGTCTCAAACCACTGGACTTCCCCTGCGGCCTCTTCCCCCGCATCGCTTCGCACCGTCACCGTCCAGTAATAACGGGTATAAGGCTTCAATGCCAGCGTCACCGGATACCCCAGACTGTCTGCAGCCGCATCGAAGCCCGAATCAAACAGAATCTCTCCCATCCCTTCATCCGCCGCAATCTGCAGCCTGGCCGCCTCCTGCTTCTTCCCTTCCGCTTTCCTCACCTTCCAGGAAAAAACGGTGCGCACCATCCGAAATCCCAGCGGGTTGGTCAGATGGTTTACTTTCATGTCATAAATCTGCATACATTCTCCCTCCAATTTCCGGACATATTCACCATGTCCGTAGCATTTCTGCATCACGTCCGCATGTACTATGTATTTTATTGTAGCAAACTCTTTCCGTTATGAACATACATAAAAATAAAAATCACCAAAACCGCTCCTTCATCGCCAGAACCGCCATCCCCGGATGGGCCGGCAGAGAAATTCTGGTTCTGCCGACTGCCCCATGCAACACGGTCATTCTCGTCATCTCCCACACGTCGATCACTTCTATACGGTATCTGCCGTTCTCCGGCAGTTCAAGCCAGGTAAAGCAGGGACAGGTGCGGCCATAATAACGAAGCTGCCATGAATCCGTAGATATTACTTTGTGTACTTCCGCCATCAATCCCGTCAGGTTTTCCACCGGCGTACTCTCGATCAACCTGTTGAAATGCCTGTCCGCCTCCGTCATTTCCTCTCCCTTTTTCCCGTTGGGATTCGTATATACTCCATGAACTGCCGCCGTGCCGCATCCGGGCAGTTCATAGAGCAGTTCCTTCAGAAAGCGTATCCGCGGCTCGCTTTCCCCGTGCATCACGCCGCCCTTTCCCCACCAGAGCACCGCATCTTCCCGGTGGAAAGTCTCACCGTGCGTGCAGTACCCTCCTCTTGTCACCGTCCACCAGAAACGGTCTACCATATCGAAGGCAGACAGATTTCCCCATCCATATTCCAAATCTCCCTCATAGCCGCATTCATCAATCAGGACCGGCAGCTGATACTCCTTTTTCCAGGCAGGGATAAAGTCAATATTGCCGCTCTGGACCGAACAGTGGGTCATCCATCCTTTCTTCGGATAAAGCTGCAGGATCTGATGAATGGAGATCAAATGATGATAAGGATCTTCCTTCTGCAGAAGGCAGCCATAGTCATCCCAGTTCTCTACATTCTTCTTCATCAACATCTCATATTCATTGGCCAGGCTCCACCACACATTGTGGTAAGCTGCCAATCGGGCAACGCAATAAGACACATAGAGAAGAGAAGCTTCCTGTGTCATCTCTGCAAATCCCCATTTATCATAAGGATGAAACAGGATCAGATCCGCCTCGATCCCAAGTTCTTCCAGCTGGCGAAGCCGCAGGTCCAGATTATCCCAATAGGCCGGCACGATCCGGTTCACATCCCATTCTCCCTCCTCTCCCTGCCCAAAAGGATAAACCGCAGGGTCATCCTCATTGTATGGCATGAACTTAGGGAAAAGCAGCATGCGCAGCTTATTAAAGCAGCTTTTCCGTAACGTGTTCACCGTCTGCTCCTGCAATTCCTCCGGCTGATGAGTCCAGGCATAGCAGGTCGTGCCGAAGGGCAGAAAACGAGTGCCGTCCGTGTAGACAAATCCGTCCTCTTTTGTCTGCACTTTCCCGTGCCGTCCTTCCCGGGGCTCCACACATACAAATGCCCCTTCCAGTTTTATTTCTTCAGACTCCTCGCTGCCTTTAAGCCAAATCCGGTACCGGTATTCCCCCATCTGCTCCGGCATGATCCGGACCGCATAGACCCCCTCTTTCTTCTGAAAAGCAGAAACCATATAAGATCCCTCTTCCGTTTCTCCGCACCGGCTCACGCTGCAGCATGCCGGCAGGACCGCTGTACCGGCCGTATAAGCGAATTCTTTTTCATAAATACTGTATAAACTGACTCTTTCCATTCTTACCGCTTCCTTTCTCTTTATTCTTATACGCCTCTTTTCTTATTGCATTCAGACACAGCCCCAATCCCCAAAACCTCTTACTCATAATCCTCGATTCTCCATTCGTCGAGCCAGTCTATATAAACCATCTCCCCTTCAAAACGCAAAGGCAGCCATACATAATCCGAAACAGACGTGTTCCTCCCCGTATCCTGCACGATTCGCATATCCATATCCAGTTCCTTCACCTTCTCCCGCTCTTTCTCATCAGGATGAAAGGCAAATTCAAAAAACCTCTTGTATGTATCGTATTCCAGATGCATCTCATCCGGTACCCAGCGGTCGGCACAGGCTATGTACAGATCCTTCTTCCCAGGCACCCGGAAAACGGACGAAATCTGCGAATGGAAGGATGTGCTGCTTAAATCCGTCGGATGTGGATTACCCAGCACCCGGTACGGGCCGTGCCAGGTATCTGCCACCGCAATCTCGGAAGGATTGGGCAGATAACCGGTGGTACCTGAAGTGACCAGATAGTGCTTTCCCATCCGAGTAAAATGTGCCGTCGCTTCTCTTACATAGGGCGGATGAGAATGCGGAAAATGAGTGCTGTAATATCCGGTAACATCCGTATAGTCCTCCGTCAGATCCGCGCATATGGTCTCACTGTGTACACGCTCAAAATAATAATATGCCTTTCCGTCCGGCGCCACTGCAAGGTCGAAATCTCCCGCACTCATATTGCAGGGGCGAAGCCCTTCCCGCACCTTCGTATACGGGCCAAGAATATGGTCCGCCGTCAGCACCGTCTCCGTCTGCGTCTGATCCCGATTCATGATCTTCAGCCAGCACACATACTTTCCCGTCTTCGCATTGTAGATGATATGCGGCCTGTCCATACAGGCCGAAGGATGCAGTGACGAATCCGGATTCTCCGGCTCCGGCGGGATGATAAGCCCCTCGTCCTTCCAGTTATACAAGTCCCCTGACGAATAACAGCGCACACCCCAGTGCCAGATACCGTTCTTACCGTCTGTCTTCTCTTTATTATCTCCATAGAAATAATAGGTGCCGTCCAGATACATGACAGAACCGCCATGAGCCTGAATCCGTTTTCCTTCTGTGTCGAGCCATACCTTGCCCGGTCTGATCGAATGGTACATATTTTTTCCTCCTGGTTATTTCCTTTATTTTCATCAAAGTCGCAGCTACCTGTTTTCACTTCCGGTCTTTCTGACCCTCTTTCGGTGGTCCGATGGCGTCTCTCCGGTATACTTGCGAAACATCTGCGTAAAGTTAGTGAAGTTGTCATACCCCACTCTGGAGGCCACCAGCGTAATGGACAGATCCGTATTCTCCAACAGTTTCTCCGCATAGGCCATCTTCTGTTTCAGCACATACTCTTTGTACCCGATTCCCATTTCCTTCCGGAACACACGAGAAAAATAATCTTCGTTCAGGAATACATACTTGGCCGCTTCCCGCCTTGAGATCATCCGATCCATATTCTCTTCCAGATAGTGGAGGATATCCTGAATGCGCTCCTGCGCCGTGTAGGGAGTCTCTTCCCCCTCCCTCTCCACCACGATTCCACGATACTGTCTGAGACAGAAGTCCACGGCTCTGCACAACTCTTCTATGGAAGAATAGGACTGCAGCATCTTCTCATAGGTAAAACTCCGGGTGAACAGTGCCTCCAGCGTCTTATTCTGCGCGTAGCAGGCAATGGAACAGGCTTCCAGGAACCTGCGGATGATCCTCTGCATATAGCTGTCCGTCAGATACCCCTCCCGCTGTGCATAATGCAGAAGATTGACAATCTGGTTTTTCACCAGTACCGAATCCTTCCGTACCATCCATTTTCCCCAGGAGGCCGCCTCCGGCATCGTCAATTCCTCCGGCACCCTTTCATCAAAGTGTTCACCTTTCTCCATAATCCGGTTGCGCATCTCTAAATGTTCGGTACAACGCCTGATAACCTTCTCGATATCCGGAATCTCTGCCGGCTGCAGAATATAATCAAAAGCACCGTTATGAATAGCCTCTTTGGCATAAGAAAAATCAGCATGGGACGTAAGAAAAACACAAAGAATATACGGGTATCTCTCTGCCTGCCACTTCTGCAGGGAAATCCCGTCCTCCCCAGGCATCTCGATATCTGTTAACATAATATCCACCGGGCAGGCATCCAAAATCGTTCTGGCAGCAGCCGCGCTGCCCGCGGTATAAACCTGTTCGATTCCAAGCCTCTCCCAATCCACAAGCTTTTCCATAGCCCTTAAGATTCTTTCCTGATCATCCACAAGCAATATCTTCATAATGATACCTTCCCGTTTTTTCTTCCATCCGGACAAATCCATCTTTGTATTGAATCATAACTGTTACTGTTCAAGAAACCGACACCGGCAGGATCAATTCACTGAACGCCCCATCTCTGTTATCGAAATACCACTGCGCATCCTCGCCGTAATGGATCCGCAGCCGGCTCAACAGATTCAGGATTCCCACGCCGAATCCCTTATCTGACAGCATGTCTCCTTTCTGATTCAGTAGTGTAAGCAGGGTTCCGGGATACCCTGTCCCGTTGTCCCGTACGATCATATCCAGGCTTTCACCGTTCTCCGTTCTGATCAGCCGTACCTGAATCCGGATTACCAACATTCGCTCCTGGTCTGTCTCCGTATATTTGATGGAATTCTCCACAAAAGTCTGCAGCGCCAGAATCGGAATCTCCTGCTCCTGTGCCGCCTCCTCCACAGAAATCGTACAGGTAACCGGCCGGGAAGTGAGAAGCTTCTGCAAGCTGATATAGTTCTCCACAAATTCCCGTTCCGTCTGCACGGTTACTAATGTCACATCCCTCTGCAGAAGATAACGCAGATGCGTGGACAGCCGCAGCAGAAACCTTTCCGCATTCTCATACTCCTCCATCATCAGCATATAATAGATATTTTTCAGGCAGTTGGTATAAAAGTGCGGCGCCAGCTGCAGCTGCAGGAATTGAAGTTGGATCTTCTGCCGCTCTAACTGCTCTTCGTAAGTCCGTATCTTGTATTGTCCGATTTCTTTCAGCATAAGCCGGACGGTCTGCCGGACATTTTCAATCTCCGCAATCCGGTTGGGTGCGGTGAATTCCACATCCCAATCTCCCTGTCTGATATTCCGGAGCGTCCTTGTCATATCCTCCAAAGGCTCCGTGAGTTGATCATAAATAAACCGATACAAAAACCGCATCCATATTGCAAGAAGTACCATCAATACCATCAGCATAATGTGCCACGGGTTTATATACAGCCAAAGACTGTGAGGAAGGATCTCCACGACAGCCATATTCTCCGTATCCAGCTTATGCAGATAGATAACGTTATCTCCAATCCTGTTCCGGCCCTGCTGCAGCGACAGGCAGTCTTCCGCGGTGAGCTCCACTTCCTGCCCGCCTGTCCTGTAGAAGGCTCCTTCATAGAGAATCCCGTAGGCAGCTTTGGACTCCGGTGTTTCCGGCATTCCCTGGCTTAAACGAACGCTTCCGCTGATCAAGGCACTTTTCTTTTTCATTAAAACCGAATAAAACAGATCTGTCTCCGCCTCCTGCACCAGCTTCGTGTAGGTAAAGGCAGCCTCACCTAAAGAACTTGCCTTACTGCCCTCCATGATAGTCTTTCCCGTATTCCACAGCATTTTTTTGTCACTGTGCTGCAGACTCTCGTCAGTATAATACAGAATCCCGTCTCCATAATCATAATTTATGAAAAGTCCGCTCAGACAACGATTTGATCTTACCTGTACCTGCATCACACTCATAAGCTCCTGAATATAACCGCACTTCTCTGCCTCCGTCTGATAGCTGCAAATGCCCTGGAAAGCGCTGCTCACAGAATAGATCGAGCCGATCACATCCACCAGCTGTCCGATGCTGTCTTCCAGCGTTTCCCCATATCTCTTCATGTCTTCCAGTCGTTTCTGATTCTGTTTCCTTTGATAAGAACCGATCATAATGGCCAGAAAAATGCCCAAAAGCAGCAGGATCACTACGATAAACACTGCCAGGAAACCGAATATCTGCTGTTTTAATCCGAACATTCTGACCGTTCTGCTTCTGTCCTTACCCATGCCACTTCCTTAACCTTCCTTCATTTCTTAACCCATCCTTATCCTTTCACGCCGCCGATCACAATACCTTTCACAAAATACTTCTGCAGGAAAGGATAAATGACCAAAATAGGCAGTACAGCGATCACTGCGATTCCCATACGGATGCCGACCTGTGGGATCTTCATATTGGATGCCGCCGTTCCCAGCATACTCGCGTTTCTTGTAAGGAACTCGATATTATTGATCATATTGTTCAGAATCATCTGAATTGTAAATAGTTTCTGTTCTGTCACGTAGTATAACCCATTCATCCAGTCATTCCAATAACCCAGGCCAACCATCAGCACCAGTGTAACCACCATCGGCTTGGAAAGCGGCAGGATTACGCGTCCCAATATCTTCATCTCGCTGGCGCCGTCCAGCTTCGCCGCCTCGATCAGAGAATCCGGTATACTGGAAGAAAAGAAGGAACGCATCATAATAACGTAGAAAGCATTCATCATCAGCGAAGGTATGATCAGCGCAAAGACCGTGTTCTTAATATGAAACGTATTCGCATACATCATATAAGTAGGTACAAGTCCGCCGTTAAACAGCATTGTGAAAAACAGGAAGAAGGACAGGATCCCCCGATACGGAAGGTCTTTTCTGGAAAGCGGATACGCAAACAGGACCGTAAGCAGCAGATTGCATCCCGTACCGATCACCGTGACAATGATCGTCATCAGATATCCCCTGAAAATCGTGCCGGCGCTCCTGATAATATAACGGTAGGTCTCCAGGCTCAGCGCTTCCGGAAAAAAGCTGTACCCGTTCCTGGTCAGTGTGGCTTCCTCCGTAAACGATGCAATGACCATCAATAAAAACGGGAGAATGCAGCACAACACCAGAAGAATCATAAACAGATGCATCAATGTCTGTTGAAGCTTATCATGTTGAACCATTTTTCTGCTCCTTTCTTAAAACAGTGCGTTCTCTTTATCAACTTTCGTTACTACAAAGTTTGCGGTGAGTACCAGTATAAATCCGCAGACAGACTGGAAGAAACCGGCCGCAGCGGATCTTCCCACATCATTCAGGATGATCAGTCCTTTGTAGACATATACATCGATGGTCGTTGTCACATCATACAGCATTCCGGAATTCATCGGCACCTGATAAAACAACCCGAAATCCGAATAGAACACCCTTCCGACCGCCAGCAGTGTCATGGTTATAATCGTAGGACGCAGCCCCGGCAGAGTCACATTCCAGATACGCTGCCATCTATTGGTGCCGTCCACTACCGCCGCTTCATACAGAGACGTATCAATTCCGATCACCGTCGCATAATATATAATACTGTTATAGCCAAAGCTTTTCCACAGATTGACAAAAGTCAGGATAAAGGGCCAGTATTTCGGCGTCATATACCAGTTGATCCGCTCATGCAGAATCGAATTGTTGATAAAACCATTGTCCGTACTCAGAAAAGCGAAAGCGATATAACTAACCACTACCATAGAGACCAGATATGGAATCAGAATAAAGACCTGATAAATCTTCTTCGGCACATTCGCCCGAATCTCGTTCAGAATGATGGCTACTGCAACCGCAAATATTGTTCCGAATACAATAAACACAAAGTTATATCCCAGCGTATTACGGATGATCATCATCGCATCCTTTGTACTGAAAAGAAATTTAAAATTGCTCATCCCATTCCATTCACTGCCCAGAATCCCCTTGGAATAGTCATATTTTTTAAATGCCAGGCTTAATCCACCGATCGGCAGATAGTTGTTAATCAACAGATAAATTATACCTGGCAGCATCATAAGATACAATTCTCTGTGTCCCCACAGATTACCGAAAAAACCGTTCTTCTTATACGGCGCTGCTTTTCTTCTCTTTCCATTACTCATTGTTACCCCCGTTCCGAAACGGTCTGCATGAACGCTTTCTAAACAACTGCGGATTCACCGTCTCTTTATGAGCCAAAACGGGCGGCCGGCAAATGTCCTCCGACCGCCCGTTTTTTGCATTACGTTTACGCTGCCCCAGCCATTCTACTTTGCAAGATAAGCATCCAGTTCTCCCTGCATCTTCTCAATCACCTCGTAAAAACCGATCGCCTCCAGCTCTGACTTAATATCCGGAAGCACATCATCCAATCCTACACTGCCAGTCCGAAGCGGCTCATAATATTTCTCTTCCAGATTCTTATAAGCAGTCACAAAGTCTCCATACTCACTGGTATCAAAATAGAAACCAAAAACTGCCGGCATCTTCACCTTTGTACTCCATTCCTCTACCGCTGCTTTATAGTCATCCACGGTGGCGGATGCCTTTACTGGGTTCAATAGATAATTCGGATAAGTTGCCGTTGCCGCAAAGCCGCCATAGGGCTCTGTCTCCGCCGTCATTCCTTCAGGGTAATCCGCACGGCCGTCTTCATCGATCACATAGTGTTTGCCTTCTATGCCGAAGGAAAGCAGCGTATGAAGCTCGGCATCCGTGTAAAGAGCGCTCAGCAGCGTAAAGGATTCCTCCGGATGTGCACTGTTCGTGCTGATACCATACTGCAGATTACCGATATCGGAAGGCGCCGACTGCGGCGGTATGATCACCCCTGTAGAAACCGTGTTCGGATACAGCGCTTCGAGCGGATCCACATCGGCATTGTGCAGCGTTGCAAATGCTGCTCCCGCCGTCACCATACTGGTACCTTCCTGTGTATTGCTGATCGCATCCTGCATGATCAGGCCATCCTGATACCACTGATGCGTATAACCGCAGAACTCTTTGAAAGTATCGGTTTCAAAAACGCTCTGGATCTCAGTCGAATCAAGATCATTGGTGTATGCAAAAGACGTAAGTCCAACCCGTTTCACCCAAGGCTGGATCCATGACATCTCATTGGTGGACTGAGGAACCAGTGCGTAAATATCCGGATGTGCCTCATGTACCTGGTAAAGCACTTCGCCTAAGCTCTCCATATCCGTAATCCCCGCAGGGTCAATCCCCATTTCTTCCACGATGTCCTTATTTAGTACCGCAACTTCATATCCACCGTACTGATATTTCCTGACAAGCCCGTACATACGTCCGTTCACGCTGGAAGCCTTGATTTCCGCTTCGGTGAAAGTATTTTTCAGTTCATCCGAAGCATTTTCGAAATAGTCTGTGATATCCAGCAGCTGGCCATTGTTCACATAGGTCGCAAGCGGCGTATTCTCCGGAAAATAGCACGTCACATCCAATTCATCCGTTGTCATTGCCAGATTAATCGACTGGTCAAAGTTTCCGATCTCAATATAAACCAGCTTCGTCTGAATCCCGTAATTCTCCGCGAGATGAGCATTAATGGCATCCTGCACTTCCATGATCGCCTCATCCGTATACGGCGCCAGTGTGGGTATATACAGAGAAACCGTCACCATATCTCCTGTATCCGCCGCTTTTGTATCCGTCGCTTCTTCCTCCTGTGCCGATGCCTCTGTATCCGCCGTGCCCGAGTCTCCTGAGTTTCCGCATCCTGCCAGCAATCCAATTGTCATTGCTGCACACAACAGTGTTGTTACAATCTTCCTTTTCATTTCTTCCTCCTGTCTGCCCGCCTTATCGGGTGTGCGTTTATTTGTTACTGTATTCAGTATATCGGACGGACACATCCGAAAGTAGTTGTTTTCAGACCTGGATGATTGATTTTACGACTTATCGGCTCTGCGTTCCTCATTCTCTTCTCGTATCTGTTTCATCTGCTTATCCAGTCTAAAATAGCCTCTTAAAGAAAGCGCAACGACTACATACAGAGCCATCGGCACCAGACTGAACAGGAGCCGGATTCCCAACAGGGTGCCGTCGGACTGTACCTCCAATGTGCCGTTATAGCCGACCATTGTCAGCATCACGCCCAACCCTGCACTTCCTACCGCAGCGCCGACCTTTTTTGCAAGGCTGATCACGCTGGACATAGTACCTTCCATACGAGGGCGTCCCTTCCATTCGTTATATTCCGCGCATTCCAGAACCGCAAGAGCAAGCAGCATACTTCCGGGAACAGTGCCGGTTCCTGTCATAACGGCCGCAATGGCAAGCAGGACAATATTCGCATCTGCAAAAAAATTCAAAAGATAACCTGCAGCGGATAGCAAAAAACCTGCGAACATCAATTTCACTACAGATGTCTTCTTCAGGAGCGGAGGAAACGCGAACGCCAGAGGAATGCCGATCATCTGTACCAGGCTGGCAATGCTCATCAATCCCACATTGCCGACAATCCATGTGTAATAGTATACGGTCGTTCCCATATTCGTGACAAAGTTGAAGATCAGTCCCATCAGCGCCAATATCAGGATAAACGGGTTGCCTTTGATCAGGCTGATGATATCCGAAACCTTCAGCGGCTCTTCCTTTTTCTCCGTATCCGCATCTACATTATATTTTTCCTTGACGAAAAGCATTCTCAGGATACCGATTCCGCCCATGGCAATCGCAAAGGTTCCTACCAAAAGACTCCACCCTGTAGCAGAATCGGCATATTTTGCCATCAAGATAGGAAATCCGACATTAAAGAGAACGGACGCCAGCATCGTGATCACGCTGCTGTATGAGGTTAACTTGACAATCTGGTTCCCCTTGAAGGCACGCACCAGATATACAGTGTTGCTGGCATTCAAGAACGTGTAGGAAACCGCATTTACCATCGTGTACATCACGAAGATCCAGACACATTTCATGATCTCGCTTAACCCGGTCGGGCAGGAGAACATCAACCATGTACACACCCACATCAGCAGGATAAACACCTCGTAGGGACGTGCCTTCCCCCATTTGGTCTGTGTCCTGTCCACAATAAATCCGGCACAGGCGTCGGTCACGCTGTCCACCAGCTTACTTGCTACCATGATAATACTGATATAGGCCGGCGTGACACCAAGCGTATCAGTACAGTATGCCATCAGGAATCCTGCCAGCAGGACATACACGGATGTGGAGATCATACGGCTGTTCCACAATAACAGATTGCCAAAACCCAGTTTTTCTCCTGAATCATTCAGTTGCTTTTTACCCATTTCCTCTTCCTCCATTGTTCTATGTGTTTTCTTTTTCAGATACCGCTTAAGCCAAGCTTGCTCCTTGCCTGGCGACGGGATATTTTACTCCACCATGACCCTCGCCCGGTCAATGTTCCGTATCTGTGTAAAAGGCTCCGTCTTGTCGCCGCTTCGTTCCGATTTCACACGGACTACCGCAAAGTAGGTTCCCGGCTTCTCGAATACATGCACGGCCTTCGCCGTTCCTCTCTGGCCGTTGTCACACAGTTCCCACTTTCCCTTCTCCGGAAAATCGGTCTCGCCCTCGAAACTCCACTCTACGAAGGTCAGGCTGCCCGCTCCTTCCGGCACTTCCGCCTCTGCGGTAAAATGCACCGGCTCGCCTGCTTTGGCATGGGCGTATTTGCTTCCGTTGGCGTTCAGGGATACCACCGGCTGCAGGCCGCCCCGTTCCGCTGCCGAATCCGGTACCAGCACATGGCCGCCATCCACTTCATAATGGCTGGACGGCAAGGGCTCCACCCCTTCTTCCACCCACAGCGCCAGATCAATCAACGCCTGCTTTAAACCGGCAATATAACTGGTTGCATGCAGTTCGTCAACTGACGCTGTAATATCGTCATGAAGCACGTTGTCGAAATAATACAGGCGGCAGTAATCCGTGTCTTTTCCGTCATGCTCCGAAGCTACTTTTCTCCGATACCAGTCCGCCTGCCATGGATAAGCCTGTTCGTCCATCAATGACGCACAGATGATGATCTTCCCCTGGATCATGCCGTTCTGTTTGCAGCCCGGTCCATTGCCGCAGAATACCGGCCCTGCCAATGTTTTCCGCTGAGGATAGAGAGGGGCTTTATCCATACCGCGGAACTGATCCCAGGCATGGTAATCCGGCGTGGGAACCTGATGTCTGTGATAAGTCTGGATCGCAATATAATCCGAGTTGTCCAGATGCACCTCATCTCCGATCTCCATCAGTTCCAATGTTTCCATAATAGGATCCGTGCCGAATCCGTCCGTCAGATAGACGCGTCCGTCCGTAACCTTTCCGACCTGCAGTTTCTTTCCCTCCGCCTTTCCGCTTAAGACTGTCAGAATCAGACCCTTCAGGTACAGGTTATGCCCTTCCGCCGGAACTGGCAGATGCGTCAGTTCCAGCCAGGGTTCCGTATCTGTCCCAGAACTACTGAGCATCTTCTTCCATGCGTCATTGACACCGTTTCTTGTATCAACGACCTTCTTCGCATCCTCTCTCTCCAGAGTCTGCATTTTCTTTCCGGGCACATAACACAACCTGATCTTACTGTCCATGCAAATCCGTTCTCTCGCGGCGCTGCTCTCAGGATCGGCGCCCAAATAACCGGGTTCCTTCCAGAATTCCTCAAAGTAAGAAGTGTCCATTGCCTTAATCCCCGGCAGCAGTACCGGAAGCGCTCCGTCATTTAAGTCCGCACTGGAAAACCAGCTCTTAAGCGGATATCCGAACAATGTTGCCTCCTTGAGCGCCGCTGCCTCTTCCTCGTTCAATCCCGCATAAGGATCGCCGCTGCCGCCTGCATCCACCGCATCGATGATCTGTCCAATCTTGTTCCGCAGCAGCCGCTCCGCATGGGCACGCGTAGTCTGGCAGTTAGGGATCGCATAAGGGGATCCAATCACATAAGGCGCCGCCCCGTCAAAAGCATTGGTATTCTCAATACAGGCAATCGTCCGGTATCCACCGCCGCTACCACCGTACACATACCCGTACGGGCGGTGCTCATAGCCGTACACCTTTCTGGCCATCATCCGGGAATACTCCGCCGCTGCAGCACTGGAGCGGTAAGACATGGTATTGTCATCCGAGTTTGTAAAAATTGCTCCAGAACCCATATTAGACTCCACATAGTAGGCGCCGTGTGTGATACAGAAAGCGATCTTGTCATCAATGCCCGTCACTGCAACAGAGGCCAGTTCCTCCTCCGGCCCCGGAAAGGGCGAAAGATATTGGTAGAACCGCTCCTCATAATCCTCCGCCTCCGGGAAGCAGAAAGAAAACTTCACCGGCGTTCCCTCGAAGCCACCGTGCATGTACCGATAGGGAATCCGGCGCCCGTTGTCCAATTCCCGAATACGTGGTTCATCGATGTCGATATAGGCTTTGCTAAACTGCTCGTCTTTTGTTGCGTCATAAATTTCATTCATACCATACATAACCTCCTTGAATTCTTTGATAACGTTCTTCCCCACTGTATCGCCCGTCTGTGACAGTTCCAATAACTCTATTTTCCTGTTATCTGCATAACTGTTATCTTCATTGTCCTCATTATATAAGAAAATCTCTCCGGATCAGGTATCTGTTTTTGCGCTTATGTATCCTTTTTATCCATGATTGGGCAAGAGCTCCAATTTAGACCCAGAATGACAAAAAATTATACCCTGCCGCAGCACAAAAAAAGGAGTGACAAAACATCACTCCTGTCCCAAACGCCGTATTCCTTTCTGCCGCCACCGCTTAGTACACAAATTCCGCCAGCTTCTCCTGATCCTCCGAATCGCAGGCCACTATGCTGTTCCTCAGGATTTCCCGCTGCTCCGTCAGCACCACGAACACATACTGTGACAACGCCGACTTCAGGTTCAGCTGGTCGCCCTCCTCCGTCTCCAGGAACACATCTCCTTTGCACTCCTTTACTCTCCTGACAAATGCCACCAGATCAATTCCTTCTTTCAGCCTCATATCTGTTCTCCTTCCTTACCGATTCCGTCTCTGTACGCGGCAGGCGTCATTCCCACAACCTCCTGAAACACCCTGCTGAAATAATTTCTTGTCCCAAACTGCAGCGTATCGCTGATCTCCTGAATACTCTTCCTCGAAGTCATCAATTCTACCTTTGCATACTCAATCCGTGCCTGCTTGATATAATCAGAGACCTTGATCCCCATCTCTTTGTAAAATTTCCTTGTAAAATAGTAAGTCGCATATCCCATTTTCGCAGCGATCCCGTCCACGTCCAGCGGCTTTGTCACGTTGGCCCGGATGTAATCGCAACATTCCTGAATCGTCTTCGAGATCAGCGGATTCTCCCTGCCGTCATGCACCCTACTCACATAGTCATCCAACATTTCCGTATTCAGATTCTTCAGTTTCGTAATGGTATCCACCCGTTCGATTTTGGTATGATACTTTACTTCCATCTCCTTCGCCGTCTTGATGGACACGCCGCCCTGTATCGCCGCCCGGCAGCACAGCGAGCAGAAGACCAGCACCTCATTCTTGGCGTCCCGAAGCGCATTCCCGGACACCGGAGTCAACTCGCTCTCGAAGTCCTTCCTCTCATTGTAGATTTCCCCATAATTTAAATTTCCGTCTGTCACGGCTTTCAGCAGCAGCATCTCGCTCTTCATAATACGTTCCGGATCGCTTGCCATTGCAATATCCGCTACGTCCTCTTCGCCCTCTATAAATTGTTTCGTCCTCTCATCCTGAAAAAGGAAATCCACCGGCAGGATCTTCTCCGATGTCAAAGTATAGTGCAGCATCTTGGCATACTGATTCATCATAGGCAGCGTGATCACCGGCACCGTAGTCAGCATCCTTGTCAGCTGCCGCCGCAGGAAGACGGATGAGATCCTTTCCCTCAGGGAGTCCTCGATATATTTAACGGAGGTCTTACTTAAGAACATAGGACCCATCAGGACACGGCATCTCCAGCTACCGTCGGATACCATGTCCTCCGCAATCCAAACCAGACCGATCTGGTCACTCAGAATTACCGGTCTGTCCCATTCCCTCCGTTTCTCATAGAGAAAATCCAGACAATCGCTAAGTTCCAGAAAAGACCAGATTTCTTTCTCATTAATACATGTAGAATAATTCAATTCTCTGTTATGTCCCAGGCTCCACATTCCCAGATCCGCGCCCGCGAAGGCGTTCGCCGCCAAAAACCGGCTTCTCACCTGCACCGCAAATTCGTCTATATCTATTTTCTTCATGTATTCTCTCCGCCTTTTCGGATTGTTTCAAAACGTGCCGTTTCTCTCCAGACCAAAATAACATAGGAAAAAGGTAGTTTCAGCATGCCACCGAATCCGTAGTGACTCAACATACAAACTCAAACGGAATCGCCGGGATCTCTGCCTGATTATACAAATTTACCAGGTACCATCTGGTTGCCGCAAATGCTATCTTCACCCATCCCGTTCCTTCCGGCAGCCGGATCTGCAACTTCTCTCCGTCCACCTGTGCCGTGAACGGAATTTCTTCCTGTTGCCCCGCTTCGCCTGTTACGCCCGAGAAAGTGGCTTTCTCCGCCTCATCAGGCTGCGCACGATAGACATACAAAGCCTCTACCTTGCCGCCCCTGACTTGCAAACCGCCTTCCGCGTTGGCAAAAGTGATCTGTACGCAGTCGCCGTCACGTTGAGCTGCCTCCGCCATAGGGGCATCACACAGCAGAGATTCCCCATACACATGGCCCCTTGCCAAAAGTGCAAGACGTTCCCCGACCACTTTCTTGTTCTTCGGATGAATATCCATTCGCTCTCCGGCATCGGAAATCGAGCACAGCCATGCATGATCCACCGTCCTGGCCACCATCTCCTGACACTTTCTGATCGTCATGTAGTCAAGATTACCCGGACTATCCAGCCAGTTCTCCCATCCCGGAAGCTGCACCAGCAGGAAAGGCAGCTCTGTATCCTCCCAGAGCGCACGCCAGTCACTGATCATTGCAGTCAGCATATCCTGATACAATCCCTGTTTGCCCGGCTCATCGTCACTTTCTCCCTGATACCAGAGAAATCCGCGGATTCTCCTGCCCGTTCTCCCGAAACCTCAGGCAGAGCATCACTAACGCCTGCAAATAAAATTAATAATTGTTGTGTAAATTAACTTAGCACTATATTAATTCATTTTCTATCCGTTTGCAACAAGTCACGAAAACCTGAGCGTATACTCCGTACTCCCGTTCTTCTCATATATTTCCCATGAGACATCCTCATGGGTATGCATTGTCGGATAAGAGATCAGCGTCTCCACGTCTCCCAGACTTTCCGCAAACTTTATCATCTTTAGCCTGCCAGGCACTGCCTCCGCTTTCTCCAACCAGATACCAAGTGTCTTTCAATTCCAAGTAAACATATATGTCTTATTATGCATTTATCAGGGATGTCTGTCCTACTCTGGTTTTTACAGTTATCCTCATATCAAAAAAAGTGTAAACCCTTTTGACAGCTCAATAGGATTTACACGCTTGTTGTATTCTTATCAGTACAGAATTGCACAAATATCAGGTACTGTTTTTCACTGTTATTTAAGCAATCTGTACTAGTAATCGCTCAGACATGGCTGTACATTGACTGCACTGCCCCTTCCGATAAATAACGGCTTAAAATATCCGGCCCATTACGAAGCAATTCAGTATGGCCGGATATAGTAACAGCAGCGCCGAAAGCTGAACTGTTACTCTTATTACGCTTTTATTCTGTCAATATCTGTTATGTTTGTCCCTGATGCAGTAAGAATTGCTTTCAAATCAACATATCTTTCATACATTTCTTTATACGCTGCTGATTCTTTGTCTTCCGTTAACCTCATATACTTTTGCAGACGTGAAAATTCTTCGATATTTTTTTGGATCATTTCCTTTTCAGTCATATTGTCACCGCCTTCGATATCCGCCAGTCATCTGTTACATAATTGATTATAACAAATCGGATAAAAAGTGTAAATGCGCAGATTGTGCAAGGTCCTGGACTGAACTGTTACCGTCAAGATTCTCTGGCTTCTTCTTCAGCTTCTTTATAAAATCAAGCGAAAACGGCAGATAAGGTTCTAACGCCTTCAGGTACCTCCTGGAAAAGAACTGCGGACTCATGGCCGCCGTCATCAGTGATATTTCCACACAGTTCTTCAGCACGAACCCTTTTAATCCCGGATTACGCGGCTCAAATTCCCGAATCACATTCCATGTAAACCAAAGCAGACGGTTCACCTTTCGCTCCAAGCTCCGCCGGTCCTTCGCCTCCGTCATCAGCGTATGGCTTCCTGTCCTTCTGTCCTCTTCTATGTCCTGCAAATCGTCCACAAGCTGTAACAGAAACCCGAATTTTAAATAGAAGCTTTCCTCATACTCTGTCCAGTCTGCCGCCGCAAAAAGATAATCTGCCAGAACAGAAGTACTGCCTTTCCGGATCGAAATCTCCAGGATCTGTTCCTCTGTCACTGCTGTCTGCTGCTGGCCGATACTGCAATGCTGAGCTTCCAGCAATTGCAGCAGCGTGCCTGCAATTCTTCTCTTCCCCACACCTTCATAGGCTTCCAGTACCATATGTAGCAGACGGCATGTCTTCTCTTCCAATAAACTTTGCGGTACTACTGTCTCTCCCTGCAGTTTCATAGCTATCATGCGGTTATATCGTTCCTTCTCCTGCCGTGAAATCTGTCCGTCATCGATGTAATTGTCGGTGTAGGTATAGAGCAGACTGTATGCCAGAATCGGGTCTCTCGCATTCTGCTCCTCTCCCTGCATTTCCACAATCATTGCATAGATTAAATAATTCCGCATGGACTGCCATATCTGTGCCGGAGTCAGTGTCTCATCAAACGCCCTGACTCTGTTCAGAAAATGCTTCGTCTCCCGTTTAAACCCGGCAAGCAGCTCCGGACTCATCCATTCGGAAAGCGAAAGTATCCTCTCCCGTTCCGAGAAATCCATGAAATCCTGTTCCAGTTCCTGCTCCCATAACTCTTGCTGCCGCATCCCGTCCGGTTTCTGCCGCAACCGTTTCTGCATTCTCTGCGAAAATTCCTGCACAAGTGCCCTATTTTCTCTTTTCTGTTCGGCTTCTACCTTGGGAAAAAGATCAGGGTTCTCTTTCAGAAAGTCAGGAAAACCCTCCGGCTGTCTTTCCCATTCGATTCTGATTTCTCTTCCATCTGTCATTCTCTTTTCCTGCCTTCCGTACGGATTATATCACTATTCCTTAACCGGCACAATCTCAACACTTCCCACATGATATTCAGCATAGAAAAGCGCCTTATATTCTCCCGGCCTGTCAATCTTAACTGTGTACGCACCGTCAGGATTTTTCTCGTCGAAAAGAACCCTGCTGTCGCTTCCCTCTGAACCTGCCAGCTTCAGCCGCAGCCTGCCGTCCCTTGTTTTACAGACAAGCGACAACGTCATCGGCTCATCAATCTGAAAGGTAACGGACATTGGATTTGCGTAAACGCTATCGGCATGATATCGTATACTCTCAGGCCAGTTGTCCTCTATTATCTCTTCCATACCGATATCTTCCGGGATTTCTATATTTTCCAACTCCTTCAGAGCTTTCAGATCTTCCGGGGCTTCTTTATTCTCCGGCTCTTCCGAGATATCCTGGTCTTTCGGGATATCCTGATCTTCCGGAATTTCTGTATTCTCCAGCTGTTCCGGGGTTTCCAATTCTTCCGGAATTTCTGTATTTTCCATTTGTTCCAGGGTCTCTGTACTCTCCCCCTCCTCCATGGAGCCAGAGAAGCTTACGTTTTCTCCCGCTTCCAGTTTAATATCGAAGGTGCACACAGCGCTTCTCCCGTCACTGGCAAAACTGATCTCGCCTTCCCCTTCCGGCGCATCAATCTGCACATCCAGCTTCCTGTCAGTGCCTTCTGCGATCAGAGTCTCCGTCCCGTCCGGCGCTATGTAGATTAACCTTATGCTGCCATCCCTGCAAACCATGCTGCCCGTCACAGTCAGACTCCCGCTCCCGCCCTCTGCCATCACATAGGCAAGTCCGCCATTCTGATCATCCGCCGCCTGATGAATCGTTCCCCGCACCCTGCAGATCTTTTCATCCTTCTCTGAAGTGTACCGTTCAAAAAAAGTGGACTGCTCATGAAAGATATCCGTGGATAATTCCACTGCCGAATCACTTCCCGGTATTGCGATTCCGACACCACATCCTGAAAGCAATATACACGCTGCCGCTGTAAAGACTGCTGTTTTTTTCATTTCTTCCTCCAATTCTGCCCCATTAGATCATAAGAAACGGCATAACAAACCTCTGTTTCCTGCCAAAGCCATATGCGGAAGCTTATACAAGACCGAAATCGAAGTCCTGATTTCCTTAACGAATGGCTTTTCCTATTATATAAAACGGGACAGAACTGTAAATATCTTCAATAAATTATCAAATTTTTCCATCCGCCGATTGTCATGATCAGGCCAGGCTGGTTATCCAATAATGAACAACAGCCGCAATGCAGACAACGCTTGGCAGGAAGAACAGGAATTTAAACCCGGTTCTTCTCGCCCTGATAAACAGAAAACCTAAAAGATTTACCATAAACAGCGGAATCGTGCCGACGGTTAAGGCCATTCCTGCCAGATCCCACCACTCTGCCGGCAGCATCGCATCCGGATACGTAACCTGTGTATTATGTGTTAGGTAAGGGACCAGAAGGCAAATCAGACATACCAGCCCTGCAATATTAAGGCCTGCAATCAGACCGGCCATCATTTTATTTTCTTTCATCAGACATTCCTCCGTTTATCAAAATCCAGGGCAGGTTCTCTCTTCACCGCCCCAACCTCTGCTGCCGGTACAAGCTGTCCTTCGTCGCATAAAAGCCTGTCGGCAGATATTCTTCATTGATCATATCTTCATAATGAATATCGTAAAAATAATTACAGAATATTAGTTCCACATAGATAATCTGTCCCTCATGCGCGGCCAGCGCATAGATCAGCCCATATTCTTCCTGTGCGCCGTCTCCCATATACCACAGATATCTCAGCATTCCTGCCGTCCAGCGCCAGAAAACCGACCAATTTGTTAAATCGTTTACTATATGTCACAGACCGTTTATAAAAAGGAAGCGTCTCCTGAGAGACGCCCCCTGATCTTCGAATCACTTTATCGTTATTTCTTTTTGACCGGAAAACAGACTTCCGTTACCAGTTCCTCCGGATCGGATGTTTCTCCGGGGCTTACATGATAGATGCAGAATGATTTTCCGTTAAAATCATATCCATTCTCAACCACCCAGTCTGCAACGGCCGCATTGACTCTTGCAATCTGGTCATAGCTTCCTTTATAGGTGGCGGATGCAATCTGAATCGGTGGAACGGTCTTAAATTTCACATGTTCTGTATCCTGATAACTTCCCACGACTGCACTCTGGATCTCCACATCCGTATCCTGCTCTTTATGGCCCTCATCGTGGAAAATAGCTATCCCGTAACATGGAACTGCCTGCTGTACATGCTGCGGTTCCAATTCCCGGCACATAATCTCCCATAACATCCCTTCACGGTCATAGGCAGGAATTACCTGACGTACACTTGCAACGTATCGTTGTGGCACTGTTTTTAAGGTTACATTGTAATCCATAAGGTTACCATCCTTTCTTAACCATTTCAATGTACTGTCAAGAAGCTGCAGCTTTTGCTGTATCTCCCCGGATTCCTCTTCCAGTTCCTTCTGCTTCACGAGCAGAAACTGTTCCATCTTCCCTGCATCCTCATACTGAGCCAGTATTTCCTTAATTACGGAAAGCCCGAATCCCAGGCTCTTTAACGTCTGTATTCTTCCGGCCATCGGAAGCTGGGATTCACTATAATAGCGGTATCCGGTAAAATCATCTACATATTCCGGACGTAGGATTCCTATTTCATCATAATGCCGGAGCATACGGATGCTGATCCTTGACAGTTTTGAAAAATCTCCTATTTTTAACACGGTTTCACCTCACATATATGTGTATTCCTGAGCTCAATTTTATTGTAGAGTATACCATAGTGTGAGAGTCAAGTACCACATCGAGAAAACATGTATCGTTGTTACAGTTCAGCTCAGGACTTTGCATTTACTGCAAAGTCCGTAAGAACGCGCAGATTTATCCGAGAGATTGCCAGTTTGTCCTCCGGTGTCCTTCGGGCCCAGGACCCAGGGCTTTTTATATATTGGAAAGGCTTCCCATGGTTCACGTGTAATGCGCATATATCAAAATAAATAAAGAATAAAGTATCAAGAATTTCTCCGTTCCAGGAATTGTACGTGCCGCAGACGGCTCCTTTACTTATGGAACAAACGATGCAACCGCAATCCGTAAAAATATTTTTCCATTTGGACGAACCGTTATTCCGCAATTCTTCCTGAATGGTTGGAATACCTGTTGATTTTCCTTCGGATAAATCCAATTCTTTCAAAAACTCACCCAAACGTTTATTACGATAGTATCTGGAAGAAAAACGCTCACCCTCTTCTATTACCCTTTGCGGAATAGAGCGGTCTATGCCGGAAAAACTGATAATTCGGATTAACTCAGGCTCAATCTCAATCATAATTGACTGATAAGAAAGATAAGCTCTGTGATAAAATGCATTTACAACTACCTCCTCCAATGCCTGATACGGATAATTAAATCCGCGTATTGCTTCCATTTGGTAATTCACTTTTGTAATCATCTCTTCAATTACCAAATCCAACTTGGGATGTATAAATATCACGAGAAAAAGAAGGCATACATAGAAATAATATCGTATGATAAATTAATAGTTGATTCTGAAACAGGTTCTCCATACCGTTCGGCATCGCCTCAATCTCCGCCCTCGTCTGTGTCAGCTCCACCTTGCAGGCAGAAGCGCACAGGTTCATAAAGTCAAAAGCGTTGTCAATCGCTTCAAGCCCATTGAAAGATTTCTCAAATCTGACCGGATACAAATGACAACCTCCTTCTTCCGGGCATCGAAAAAGGATCGGTCTCCCGATCCTCTTTTGATTTACTTTTATAATTTGTTTTCACTTCAATATTTCCCATATCGGGTTTTGTTTAGATCCCACTCTTCTGATATAACCTTTATCCCTCAACGAATCCAATGCTCTTTGCACTGTTCTTACGGTTTTGGATATCTTATCCGCAATTTCATCCCTTGATGAATCTGGTTTCTGCTTTAAAATGGCAAGAACTGCCATCTCCGTTCCATTCAAAGTGACATCCAAAGTGACACTTGGAATGTCACTTTGAAGTTCCGGCCTATAGATAATAAACTTAAATCCATTCTCTCTATTTTCATAAGAATATTTGATGACGGCATCATTACATAAGCTGTCAATCCTTTTGAACCCACTGCCAAATTGCTCTATGGATTTAATCAACTACCCCGGTGCAAGCACTCAAGCACTGTGAGCGGCTCCTACGTCGCCTCTCACAGCACTTGACTTTTTCGCTCGCTCTGCTCCCTCAAAAGCGGGGTATGCGGATTTCC
>CAJTEN010000018.1 GCA_910575245.1 Clostridia bacterium
TAAGAAAGACTACAGCTTCGTTTAGAAGAATTGCAGGCAGTTCTTCCGGGGCTATAAAAGGATAGGAAAAAGCATTGTGAGATTTTCAGGTTCGGTTTTGAGGGCATGTCCCAATAATCCTCGATAGCTCAATGGTAGAGCACGCGGCTGTTAACCGCGGGGTTGTAGGTTCGAGCCCTACTCGGGGAGGTTGAAAAAGCCCGTAAACATCTGTGTTTACGGGCTTTTTGGTATTTCCAAAATAAACGAAAATAGTATAATATACAGATGTAAAACAAACAATAAGACTTAAAGTAAGTTACTTTTGTTATTGCATATTCTCCTGCATTATCATCAAAAACTTTTCCGCAGGCTTGGAAAAAACCTGATATTTTTTCCAGATCATATACATTTCAATCTCAATGGACGGTGACAGGGGGCGAAACGTAAGTCTACTGTCACCGGAGGTATTGATGATTCTGTCAAAACAGACAGCGTATCCCAGACCCTCTTCTACGAGCAGGGAAGCATTGAACAGCAGATTATAAGTCATGATGATATCCAGCTCCGAGAGGCGGCGATTCATCCATTGGGACATTCTGCCGCCCTCAGTTTCCTGCTGTGATATCAGTAATGGCTGATCCCACAGGTCTTCCGGAGAGACAGATTCTTTTTGTGCTAATGGCGAATCCTTTCGCATTAAAACACCCCAGATATCCTTTGACGGGAGCTTTAATATTTCATATTTCTTTGTATCCGGCGCTCCGAAGATAATCCCGAAATCAATCAGTCCTTTATCCAGATGTTCTTTGACAAAGGCAGCATTGCCGCTGGAAATATGGTAATGGATTCCGGGATAAAGTTTTTTTAGGCTTCCGGCAGCTCTTGCCAGCAGGCGCATACCGTCTGTCTCTCCGGCGCCAATATAGACATCCCCGACAACCACATTGTCGGAGCAGGTAATCTCATTTTCCGTTTTCTTTACCAGATCCAGAATTTCCTCAGCCCTTTTCCGGAGTATCATTCCTTCCTCCGTTAACGTAACCTTGCGGGAACCCTTTGTGCCGCGGATCAGGAGCTGTTTTCCCAATTCCTCTTCCATGTTTTTAATCTGTGTGGAAAGAGTGGGCTGCGAGAGATGAAGGGACTCGGCAGCCCGTATGATGCTCTGTTCTCTTGCAATGGCAAGAAAGTATTGAAGTACCCGTATTTCCATAGTCTTGCTCCTTATTATCCATTTTAGATAAAAAACCTTAAAAAATCCTATCATAAATTTCAATAGGCTTCAACTATGAAGATAGATTATATATAAATATTTGCTATTTTGTTTGCGTGGATTTATAGTTAAATCAGAAACTCCACAGCAAGATGTGCGGTTATCTAATACGTTAGGGGGTGCAGGAATGGCAGCTATAGGAAGCAGAGAATCCGTTATACAGAATCTGGAGGATGCCGGATGTGAAACGGAAATGATCCGGGATTTTCTGGGATGGTTTGATAAAGGACAGCAGGCAAAGCAGCTGGAACTGCTGGAACATCAGAGAGAATATCTGCTCGGCAGGGTACACACGGATGAAAGAAGAATTTCCTGTCTGGATTATCTGATTTATAAGATTCAGGGAACGCCGACAGGAAAGAAACCAGTCTGCAAAGTTTAGAAATTATTTAGATATCTTTGTGAAATCTTTTATCCCGCCATGATACGCTGAAATACACTACAAGAGGTAAGCTACAAGTGATATAGAAGTGTAAAGAGACTGGAGGATCTGTACAGCGCTGATCGTGTAGACCAGCCCGGGACTCCTCGCTGATTCAGATGTTTTTGCTTAACGCGGGTAAGCCGGGAGACTTTAAGGCGCATCAAATGGAAAATCTGCTTGGCGCCCATTTCCACGGAACCCATGGCGTACAGCTGGGAATCCTCCAGCCTGTTTATTACCGCCACATTTATAAATATTGCGCGGACAAATTCGCCTGGTTTGCCAGGGCAGTACTGGATATAAAGGATGAGGGAAAAACAAAGGAAGCGTTGGCGCTGGCCGGAATTGACGCATTGGAGGCCTTAATTAAGAATGCGAATCTGCCCTTAAGCTTTCACGAGGCAGGCTATGAGTTGACCTTAGAGGTGGCAAAGGATGTCGCGGAGAATTTCATTGCCTCACCCGGTTCCTGCAGGCCGCTGTCAAAAGAAGAGGTTGTGGAAATTATAATGAAATGTAAATAAGATATTATAGGAGGATGAAGGGATGGCAGTAAAACAGACAGCGGGCAGAGACACATTGGGTGAATTTGCCCCGAAATTTGCACAGTTAAACGATGATGTGTTATTTGGAGAGGTGTGGAGCAGGGAAGATAAGCTCTCTTTGAGAGACCGGTCACTGGTAACGGTGGTTTCGCTGATGGCTCAGGGACTTGTGGATTCTTCTTTTCAGTTCCACCTGATGAGTGCGAAAAAGAACGGGATTACCAGAATGGAAATTGCGGAAATATTGACACATGCAGCCTTTTATGCCGGATGGCCCAAGGCATGGGCGGCATTCCGTATGGCCAAAGAAATCTGGTCAGAGGAATGTTCCGAAGCGGATGCAAAATCTGCACATGCAGCTTCCATGCTGTTTCCCATAGGACAGCCCAATGAAGCTTTTGCACAGTATTTTATCGGACAGAGTTATCTGGCGCCGGTTTCTGCTGAGCAGGTGGGCATCTTTAACGTGACCTTTGAACCTGGATGCCGTAACAACTGGCATATCCATCACGCAAAGAGCGGAGGAGGACAGATTCTGATCTGTGTCAGCGGCCGGGGATATTATCAGGAGTGGCGGAAAAAGGCGCAGGAATTATTCCCCGGCGATGTAGTAAATATTCCGGCAGGCGTAAAACACTGGCATGGAGCGACGCCGTACAGCTGGTTCTCTCATCTGGCTGTAGAGGTTCCGGCAGAAGAAGGTTCTAACGAATGGATGGAACCGGTGGATGACGATGCTTATAGGAGCGTATTATGCTGAAAATGATGGAATGAAGAACCGACGGTATTGAAAACAGGAAGAAGATGAAAACACAGGAAGCGCTGCCTTTCGCAGTATGGCAGCCCTGTATCAGACAGAAACATCTATTCGGAGAAAACAGAGAAACAGCCGGAGCAGTCTACAGAAAATATGGCAGAATCTCTGGAAACAGATCATGCAGACAATTGCTCCTTGGGGAGATGTGGTTATGTTCTATAAAGAGCCCGGTTCATACAATGGACTATATGAGCTGGGACAGGTAATAAGCGGAGGGGAATATATTGAAAGCATTCCGGAGGGAACATATATTTTTGAGAAATAAGAGGTTCCTTACCCAATGTCCATGCAGAAAAAATAAACATACTATTTCAGATGTAAAACACCGGTTTGGCATGAATGACAGCGATAAATCTGTTGCTCATGTAAAACCGGCATTTTTGTGCAGGCAGAAGTCTGAGTGTGCGGATGGGTAGATGATATAAATTATTAGTGATCTGACAAGTATGTGACAGAGTGTGTTTGATGGGCGTGGCTGTATTGGGACTGAATTATAATTTTTATATAGATATTTCCTTGTTAAATGAATAAAGTATAAGTATTTGCTATTTATATATCATCTTGTTAAGATAAATACAGAAACAAAAATAAGAAGCAGTTGAGAAATCCGCAAGAATTCATTTAGAAATTGTTTATCTTTCTGTTAGGTGGATGCTATCCGGGGCAGTTAAAGTATAGCTCATAAGATACACATGGCTACAGCCACAGAAAAGGAAGTGAAAAAGGTGAAATGAGATTTTTTGATATGTCTGCTTTTGATAGTGGGAGCGGCAGGGCTGCTGTCAGGATGCGGAAAAGATTCTGGCGAGCAGACAGGGATAAAGAACTATAGTGAAGAAAGCCAGGAAAGCCGGACAGAGGAAGAAGGAGCAGTGAGGGAAGAAAACGGAAAAGAAAGCAGAGATGAAAGTGCGGTTCGGGTCACTCCAACTTCTGAAATCACGGAACTGGCAACAGGATTATCAATGGTCCGGTATGAAGGGGAGTATGGCTTTGACACATTCTTAGAGCAGGGAGGAACCGCCTCTGACGGGGATGTTGCGGCTTATATCACTTCACCGCTGGCAGAGGAAATCCTTACTCGGACACTGGAAGAACGAGGGGCGATGACAGAAACAGAAGTGCGAGACGCAGTGGACAGTGTGAGCAAGGACAATTTTGGCGAGTTTGAACGCATCCCGCAGGGTGGGATGTAAGATTATCCAGATATCACAGCCGTAAATTATAGTAAACGACATAACAAATTTCTAATGTCGTTTACTATAAGAACACTCTGAAAATCCTGTAAAACCCTGTTGCCTGAAGAAATATCAGGTAATGTAAAGAAGCCTAAAAAATATATGAGATTGAAGTGGAGGAAATCAAGACTGTTCTTTTGACGGGCCGGCAGACGGGGAGAGCGCCTTCAAAGAGGGAAGGAATATCGAAACGGCGCATTGCTTTTTCAATCTGCGCTATCCCTTCTGGCATGACCATGGGCTTTCTATCAAGGATTCGGAAATGACGCAGGCTTGCAGGGCAGCTCTTTGGTATTCCGACCATGTGGAGATCACGGATACGAAGCTGCATGGAATCAAGGCGCTCAGGGAGTGCAGCGATGTCGTGATCCGAAACTGCGACATTATTTCCCCGGAGTTCGGATGGTCCACCAGGGGAATCCGTATGGAAGATACCACGGCGGTCAGCGAGTATTTTATGATGCGGTCAGAAGATCTGATATTCCGTGGTCGGGACCCAGCCTCTGTGTTACTGCAAGAACCTGAAATTGATCGATTGTGAAATGGTGGATACCGACCTTGCTTTCGAGAAATCGGAAGTGGATGCAGTCATTACAACAAAGGTTGACAGTATCAAAAATCCGCTGTCCGGCCGGATCTGTGTGCCGGAGGCAGGAGAAGTGATTATGGATGACCAACTTGCAAAAGGAGAGGTAATGATCGGCGGCCTAAAGGAAGTAAAAGCCACATATACCACCCTGTCGGAAAAAAACGCCTGACACTTTTTTGGCTTATTGAATGGAGGGATTTACATGGAAGAGATGTTGCCGACGGAGAATCCTATGGGAACGGCGAAAATATCAGGTTTAGTGCTGAAAACCGGATTGCCGCTGATAATTTCCCTGCTGATCAATTCTCTTTATAACTTTGTGGACAGTGTATTTGTAGCCAGAATATCGGAAGATGCATTGACAGCACTATCGCTGGCGGCACCGGTTCAGATCATTATGTCTGCCATGGGGCTTGGTATTGCTGTGGGATTGAATGCGGTAATCTCCAGGGCATTAGGAGAGAGGAACAGGAAAAGAGTAGAAGAAACAGCATCTGCGGCACTGGTACTGGCATTTTTGGCGTGGGTACTGGTTGTCATACTGGAGGCAGCTGTGATGAAACCATATTTCAGATGGCAGTCGGGCGGAGTCGGAACCATTATGGACTATGGGATTCCATATCTGCGGATCTGCATGCTGGGTTCGCTGGGGATGATGGGACAATGGGTATTTGACCGTTTTGTGATGGCGAGCGGCAAATCATCTTTATTCCTGTTTACGCTTTCCGCAGCTTCCATCACTAATTTAGTGTTAGATCCAATCCTTATTTTCGGATACTTTGGTCTTCCGGCTATGGGGACGGCAGGGGCGGCTCTTGCCACTGTGATCGGCCAGTGGGTCGGATGCTTTGCCGGATATTTCATCAACCGCAGATGGAATCGGGAAATTCCTATCCATTTTACCATAAAGGCAGATACCGGGTGTATGGGGGCAATCTTAAAAGTAGGAATACCAAGTACATTTGTGCAGGTAATCACTTCTGTTCTGGCAATCTATGTGAACTCTGTCCTCATGGCCATTACACCCACGGCGGTTGCCGTTTACGGTGCGTGTGTAAAAGTACAGGGGCTTGTGACGGTCGGAGTGAATGGTATGGGAAGCGGGCTGATTCCCATTGTGGCGTACAATTATGGAGCAAAAAAGCCGGAAAGGATTTACCAGAGCTGCCGGTGGGCGATGTTTTATTCCGTTATGCTATACAGCGTATTTTTTCTGGTTATGGAAATTGTACCGGAGCAGGTGCTTTTGTTGTTTGACGCTTCGGAAGAAATGCTTGCGATCGGTGTGGCGGCGTTGCGGATCATGGCGGTAAGCTATCTTCTCTCCAATGTCTGTCTTACATTTTCATCCGCTTTTCAGGGATTGGGAATGGGAGTCCAGAGTATGCTGCTTACACTAAGCAGGCAGGTTATTTTACCAGTGCTTCTGATTGCGGCTGTCTCACATTTGGGGGAGCTGTCATTCATCTGGTGGGCATTTGTTCTGGCAGAGGCGTTCGTGATTCCTATGGGTATGATTCTTTGGAAAAAGGAATCGGGGATTTTGGGCTGACTGTCTTCATACGATTTGCTTCAACACTTCCTCGCGGATAAAGTGTGCCGTACAGCTTCCCGCATTACTCTTGTATTTTGCACAGCGGTAATGGTCTTGTGAGCCGTTAAAACTTTTGCAGGAAGCAAAGTGTAATTTACTCCCGCAGCCTGCACAATATACCAAACCGGAGAATAAGGCTTGTCGTTCTGCTTTTGTAGGGCGGCGTTTGTTCGCCCTTAATTCCTGCACCCGTTCAAAAAACAGCATCCTCTACAATCGCTTCATGGGTATTATATAGTAAACGACATAACAAATTTCTGCTTCCGTCTCCTGCCAAAGCCATATACGGAAGCTTTTGCAGGGCCGAAAAGGAAATTTTTAATGTCGTTAACTATAGAAAATTGCCGGTTGCTCTTTTGTGGTTGGAATCCGCTTTTTCAGCTTATGGGATTTGGAGTAGCTTTTGAAATCCTTAAAACCGCAAGATATATGAAAAGCGGAATGAAATATCCTGCTATAATATAGTGACAGGTCAGAAATTATAATTTCTAATCTGTCACTGAAGAGAAAGGAGGAAGCTGCAATGTCGGGGCGTATCAAAAATGTAATGGCGGCAATCGACTATATCGAAAGCCACCTGCACGAAAAACTGGACTTGGAAACAGTTGCGGGGGCTGTACATTATTCAAAATACCATTTGCACCGAATGTTCACAGATACGGTAGGGTTGACAATCCAGACTTACGTACAACGCCGCCAGTTGACCGAAGCCGCAAAACTGCTTGTTCTTTCCGACAGACCAATCCTTGAAATAGCGCTTTCTGCCGGATATGAGAGACAGCAGTCCTTTACAGATATTTTCAAAGCCATGTATAAGAAATCCCCTAACAGGTACAGGGAGGAGGAAGAATTTTATCCATTGCAGCTAAGATATGTCTTGAATGAAAATCCTACAAGTTTAGAGGAAAAAGAATGGAAGGATAAAATCGTCTTTGCAACACAGGAAGATATACCCAAATGGATAGAATTGGTCCACCTTGTCATTGACGGTTTCCCGCACTTGGACGAGAAGCAGTACCTTGAACAGTTGCAGGAGTATATCAAAAATAAGCGGGCATTGATTTTGAAAGACGCTGATACGGCAATCGGGATTATGGCGTTTAATGAGGTGACGGGGAGCATTGATTTCTTTGGGGTACACCCGCAGTATCGGAAAAGAGGGATAGCGAAAGCATTTTGTGAAAAGGCATTGTATGAACTTGCCCGTTCCGCACAAATTAGCGTGACAACTTTCAGAGAGGGCGACAAGGCAGACACAGGCTATCGGGAGATATGGGGTAGTCTTGGTTTTGCCGAAGCGGAACTGTTAATTGAATTTGGCTATCCGACACAGCGGTTTATACTTCACAGAGAAAAATCGGAGGGCGGGGATAATGAGTGAGCGAAATCCACTATCACAGGACTTTACAATAAAATCGTTGCTGAAATTTGCATTTCCAACAATTATGATGATGATATTTATGGGGCTGTATACAGTCGTTGACACAATTTTTGTAGCACGGTTTGTAGATACAAATGCACTTTCGGCATTGAATATCGTTTGCCCTGTTATCAATCTGATTGTCGGTCTTGGAACTATGCTTGCAACAGGAGGAAGTGCGGTTGTAGCGCGAAAAATGGGAGCAGGGGAGCAAAAAAGGGCGGCACAGGATTTTACGCTGATTATCTCAGCGGGCATTTTGCTAGGCATATTGATTGCAGTTTTGGGGACGGTTTTTATTGACAGGATTGTCTGGGGACTTGGAGCGGGCAGTATTCTATTTCCATACTGTAAAGAATACCTTTTTATCCTGCTGTTATTCACGCCCGCAAGTATCCTGCAAGTGCTTTTTCAAAATCTAATCGTAACGGCGGGACGCCCCGGAATTGGTATGGTGCTTGGCGTAAGCGCGGGAATCACTAATATTTTACTGGATTATATTTTTATGGTGCCGCTTCACATGGACATTAAAGGGGCGGCGTTTGGTACGGGCATTGGCTATATGATACCGGCGGTGATTGGATTGTGGTTCTTTTCCGCAAAGAGAGGCAATCTGCATTTTAGGAAGCCAGTCAAAGATTTTGCCGTATTGGCTGAAAGCTGTAGCAATGGTTTTTCGGAAATGGTAAGTCAGGCGGCAACAGCGGTTACAACATTCCTTTTTAACCGGATTATGATGAAACTGCTTGGAGAAAATGGAGTTGCGGCAATCACAATCATTATCTATACGCAGTTTTTGTTGAGTGCCCTTTACATAGGTTTTTCTATGGGAGTAGCCCCTGTTATCAGCTATAACTACGGGAAGCAGGACAAAAGACAGCTAAAGAATGTATTTTCTATTTGTATGCGGTTCATTGTTTTTGTTTCTGTCTCTGTTTTTGCAGTAGCTTTTATTTTTGGTTCGCCATTGGTTGGTATTTTTGCAGAAAAGGGAACACCTGTTTATGAAATTGCACAAAACGGATTTTTGATTTTCCCCTTTAGTTTTCTGTTTTGTGGGCTGAATATTTTTACCTCTGCCACATTTACGGCATTATCAAACGGGAAGCTGTCAGCAATTTTGTCATTCCTGCGGACTTTCGGACTGATTACAGTGCTGTTGCTTACGTTGCCGTATATTTTGGGTGTAACGGGGGTATGGCTTGCAGTACCGATAGCAGAGTTAATCACTATGATTGTAGCACTGGTTTTTCTTCGTCAGAACAGGGAAAAGTACCACTACACATAAAAAGAAGATTTTCATGCCGTCCGGCGGTTAATAAAAAAACCGTTGTGTGGCGGCAAAATCATCATGCGCTAAAACAAAGTGGATTTATATGTATTCAGCAAAAGAGGCAGCAGAAATTTCCATTAAGGAATATGTTGCAGGACATTAAGAACCAAATGACAAATTTGCAGAACGCATTTATTTTGACACATAGAAAATTGAAAGTGGAGCTTTATCGGATAATCAAAAGGAGGAATTAAGGAAGTGCCAGAAAAAATTGCGGCATTGGCGGTAAAACGATTGATAAAGTGAAGGCGGAGTATATGCAGACACATAAGCAATTTTTGGGGTAGGAAAGGGATGAAGTGAAAAATATTAGGCTCTCGCAAACCAGAGTGTTTACAGGTTTTTATTATGGTAAAGATTAGAATAAAGAAGCAAAGACGGGAAATTCTATTTCATAATGCAGAAGGGGAAACAAATGCAGAAAGCTTCATGGAAAACACACCTGTTTAAGAGCTTGAAAATTTCAGTGACGGCTTTTACGGCCATTGCTCTGGCAGGTGAATTGGGTTTAAAATATTCTGCAACAGCGGGTATCGTTACAGTACTGAGTATTCAAAATACGAAGCGGGAAACCTTAAAGAGTGCAGGCAGGCGCTGGGCGGCCTTTCTGTGTGCCATAATTTTATCTTGGCTGTGTTTTTCAATGGTAGGATATAATCTGTGGGCATTTGGCGTATATCTGCTTCTGTTTTCACTGTTATGTCTGTGTGCTGGCTGGAGTGAAGCAATTGCTATGGACTCCGTGCTGATTACTCATTTTCTTACGGAGCAGAATATGGAGTTATTTATGATTTTTAATGAAGCGCTATTGCTCTTGATCGGTACGGGAATGGGGATTCTGGTAAATTCACATCTTCGTAAGAAAGAAAAGGAGTTTAATTGTCTTGCTGAGGAAGTGGATGATCAGATTAAGGATATTCTTCTGAGAATGTCCCAGTGGCTGCCGGAAGAAGACAGGAGGGGATACACAGAAACAGGCTTTGCAAAGCTGAATCACCTGATCAATGCGGCGAAATCCTGTGCAGTGTCCAATTACGATAATACATTGCTTTCGAAGAGTGCTGAGGAACTTGAATATATCACTATGAGAGAAAGGCAAAGTATGCTCTTACGAGAGATATATGGCAATATTATCAGAATTCGGCGCCTGCCTGAACAGGCGGGACAGATAGCAGAATTAATTAGAGAGATAGGACAGGATTTTTATCGGGAAAATACTGTGAAACAGCTGATGGACAGACTGGAACAGCTGCTTATGCAGATGAAAGCGCAGCCATTACCGTGCCACAGGGAAGAATTTGAGTCCAGGGCGATTCTGTTTTATATTTTGATGCAGGTAAGACAATTTCTGGAAATAAAAAGAGAGTTTATGATAAGAAGTTTAGGCCTAAATTAATTTAAAGAAATTTTAGAAAATTCCAAATTACTATTGCTAAATGAAACAATATATGATATCCTATCATAGTTGAAGTTGTTTGTTAGAGGCGATTGCTAAGAGAATGAGATTTGCCGCCTGAATGGAACAATTTGGAGACGAAGAGTAAGAGAAATAAAGTATGGCTCCATGGTCAAGCGGTTAAGACATCGCCCTTTCACGGCGGTAACACGGGTTCGATTCCCGTTGGAGTCACTAAGGCGCAGTAGCCAAGCGGTAAGGCGTGGGTCTGCAACACCCTGATTCACCGGTTCAAATCCGGTCTGCGCCTCTCAAACCCCCGAAGATTCGGGGTTTTTTTGTTATCCATTTTTCCTCTCATTGTATATTGTCCTTTTTATTCTGAAAAAAGAATAGAATGAGGAAAGTTCAATGAAAGAAAGATCAATCTGAAACAGTGGTTACCGAAACATTTTCAAAAAGTGTAGATAATTAAAAAGTGTTATATTAGTTAGAGGGAATGTAAAATGCAGTACAGTAGCTTAGGAATAGGATTGTTGCTTTTTGCAATATTATTAGAAATGTGCTCTAGTGGTTTTTCGGCAATGTCCCTATGCATAGGAGTAGTAGGTTTGATTATATTGGGTGTGTCATCATTGAAACACAAAGATAAATATTGATTGTTTGTGCGATGAAAGGGGGTTATATCACAGCCTCACAGCGCCGGCTTCTCCTGAATGCGTACGGCGCTGTCATATATAAGGACCATAAAAAACTGCTCCCTTATCTTACGGCGTGTTTTTGTATCAGAATGTTCTGGCAAAGTAAAAAGTACTTTACGCGCTTGTACTAAAGTTTGCCGGGACAGATGGATATTATGTAGCAACGGTAAGTGAACATGGGAATGAGCAGATTATAAACAGATATGTAAAAGAACAGGGACAGGAAAAAATACAAGACAATCGGCTGCGACTTTCGCTACCCCGCAGTTTGCTGCGGGGCAGCACATTTTTAATTGGAACCAATCTTCTGATCATCTACCAGGAAGGAATCTCCGTCTTCCACGATACATACCATGGTCTTGCCTGTGTTGAGCTGAATCTCATTGCCGGCATCATCATAGTACCGTGTAGCGCCGTAATCGGAAGTTTTCTCCCAGTTGACGTGGATGCCTCTGCCGTTGGTAAAGAACCAGCCGTCTCTTGTGGTATCATGACACTGGAATGCCAGATAACCTTTCTCGTCACGAACCTCGTAATAAGTGTTCTGGATCAGGATGTTCTTGAAGGATAACTGCTTGCCGTTAGCCTTATCCACATGAGGGCCGTCGCCGGATCCGGAAAGATGCTGGAATCTGTCATACATCCCTGTTTCTTCATTATATATGAAATAGCAGTTTGTAACCGGATAGGAGGGGGACATGTCCACTTTGTTGGCAGATATGGCATCGCTGTATTGCTCCAGTGTATTGGGACTGTCGGAAGGAGCGAACATATAATGGTTCTGGTCAGCATAACCGTCACGGTATGTCAGGTCATAGCCAAGCTTATCAATGTCTGCCAGAATACCGTTGGTATCTACGTAAGCGTTATCGGTAGCATTATTTGCATCATTTGCGCGCCAGAAATTGCTGCTGGACAATCCGTCAATATCTTCTGTATCGCTGCGGTTGATAACTTCATCTATGTAGAACGGCCCGCCGAAGTGGATATAAAAGGCATCCCATTCAAAAGACCAGTATACATAATAGTCACGGCAGCTTCTTACGTTACCAATCCTGTCGAAGTCCTTCCAGTCCTGAAAAATAGCCATCAGACGGGTGATACTGCCTTCCACGTTACACTCATAAAGAACATCCGCACTGGAAAGCCCGTACTGAGATGCTGTCTTCGTATTAGGGATCATTACAGAAATCGGTCTTGTGTTATTGACTTCCTCGGTTACCCATTCATTTGTAATACGGCTGCGAACCATTCCTTCTTCCGGAGGAACATCGTCACTTGTCTCTGTTGTCGTTTCTTCTGCCTCTTCTACAACCTCTGGTTCGTCAATGTCATCGATAACTTGTTCGACGACAGGTTCTACGTTTTCTTCTTCTTTTCCACAACCAAATAATAGAAGAGTAGAAGATAAGGCTACAAGAAAAAGTACTTGTAATCTTTTCATTTCTAATCCTCTCTTTCTATAGCTAATACGGGGAATAACCCGACTGTTCCTAGTATATCATAAGCAAAAGACTGAGTCACTAGAAAAAAAATGAAAAAATCCACAAAATGTTACATATTTATTACGGAAATTTTGTGAGTATATCCAGTCACCTTTTGCAGGTTTCCTATATAACAGTGGCCGTAAACCGTAAACGTTCTGGGATTCTATTTGCATAATTTAGCCACAGGTTGTATGATAATGTTACTGTGACAGACAAAAGAACAGTCCGGAGCGCATCGCTTATTAACGGCACAGACTTACCGGAAGGTGCGGGCGAAAGTTCCGAAGGGTTGCGCGGTGAACGGATATTGTACACAATGTACCGGTGCACAAATATAAAACGCGGAGGTTGGAAATCAGTATGAAGAAAATAATCGTGACAGGCGCTAATGGTCAGCTGGGGCGTGCCGTTAATCTGCAGTATGCGGACAGTACGGAATATGAACTGATCAATACGGATGTGGAAGAACTGGATATCACCAGCATAGACAAGGTAATGGAATTCGTACGCGATGTACGTCCTTATGCGGTCATTAACTGTGCGGCTTACACTGCGGTGGATGCGTGTGAGAAGGAGGAGGACCTTGCCTTTCGGATCAATGCTCTGGGAGCGAGAAATTTAAGCATTGCAGCCGGAGAGACGGGAGCTAAGCTGATGCATGTCTCTACGGACTATGTCTTTGACGGAAACGGCAGCAGGCCTTACCGGGAGACAGATCCGACAGGACCGCAGGGGGCTTACGGGAGAACGAAACTGGCCGGAGAGAATTTTGTCAGGGAATTTTGCAGCAGGCATTATATTGTACGGACTGCATGGCTGTACGGCGACGGGAAGAACTTTGTCAAGACGATGCTGAGACTGTCAGAGACGAATGATAAGGTCAGAGTTGTCATGGATCAGGTGGGGTCGCCCACCAGTGCCGGTGAGTTGGCCAAGGCGATTGCGTATCTGCTTCCTACGGAGAATTACGGCTTGTTCCATGGAACCTGTGAAGGAGACTGCAGCTGGGCGGAGTTTACGAAGGAGATTTTCCGGCTGGCAGGTAAAAGTACCGTCGTGGAAGCGATTACCTCGGAGGAGTACGGCGCGGCAGCGAAGCGTCCGGCATATTCCATCCTGGAGAATTACATGCTTAAGATGACAACCGATTTCACGTTCGCAGACTGGCATGACGCCATTGCGGAATATATAAGGAATATGTAGTGCTTTTCATGAAGCGTTTGCGTCAAGGATGCCAGGGGCACAAGTATAGTGTATATCCGTGCTTTACAGAGTTATCCTTTTATGAGAAAATATAGCTGCCTGTACGTGTGTATTGCCTTTACGTATAAAGGCTTAACAGCAGCGCTGGATGGTATCCGCGGACGCGGCAGCAGACAGAGAAAGAGAAACAGACGGAAGGAAAGAGGAAAGGAAGAAGCATGCAGAAAGTAGCGTTGATTACAGGTATTACCGGCCAGGATGGTTCCTATCTGGCGGAGTTTTTGTTGGAGAAGGGATATGAGGTACACGGACTGATCCGCAGGCACAGTATTTCCAACACGGCCCGAATCGATCATCTGATTTGTTCGGATTATTATAAGGTGAAGTTCTTCCTGCATTTTGCGGATACGACGGATTCCAGCAATCTGATGCGGCTGATCGCGGAGATCCGTCCTACAGAGGTATATAATCTGGCGGCACAGTCCCATGTAGGGATTTCCTTTGACGTGCCGGAATACACGGCGGAGGCCACAGGCGTGAGTACCCTGAAGCTTTTGGAGGCGATCAGGGTGAACGGCGGTACCTGCAGATTCTATCAGGCCTCCACATCGGAGCTGTTCGGCGGGATTCCGGAGACGGCGCCGCAGAGTGAGAAGACACCTTTCTATCCCAAGAGCCCTTACGGTGCAGCCAAGCTGTATTCTTACTGGATTACGGTGAATTACAGGGAGTCTTACAATATGTATGCCTGTAACGGCATTCTGTTTAACCACGAGTCACCGAGACGGGGAGAGAATTTCGTTACGAGGAAGATTACGCTGGCAATTGCAAATATCATCGCCGGCAAACAGGAGAAATTATCGCTGGGCAATATGAACGCGAAGCGTGACTGGGGATTTGCTGGCGATTATGTGAAGGGCATGTGGCTTATGTTGCAGCAGGACAAGGCCGATGATTATGTGCTGGCTACGAATGAGACCCATACGGTAAGGGAATTTGTGGAGGCGGCTTTCGGCGAACTTGGCATTGAGATACGCTGGGAGGGAGCCGGTGTCAATGAGAAGGGCTATGATGCCGCCACAGGCAGGCTGCTTGTGGATGTAAATCCCGAGTTCTATCGTCCTGCGGAGGTTGAGTTCCTCTGGGGCAACTGTGCCAAGGCAGAGAAGGAACTCGGATGGAAGAGGGATGTTGACTTCAGGGGGCTTGTTGCAATGATGATGGAAGCGGATCTGAAGGAAGCAGCGGGTATGAGCTGTGAGGAATATAAGAAGAGCAGATAATATCGGATGTGTAAATCAAAAGAAAGGTAACAGGGAAGGCACAGGCTTATGCTATCAGTGACGGGAATATGGCTCTACATGTTTCTTACGACCTTTCTTGCAGGCTACGGCATCTTACAGACGCTGACCCGGTATATACCTTACCGGGTCAGGCATACGGATACGTATCTTCTGTGCGGTCTGGCGGCAGTTACGGTGTATGCCCAGCTGATTAGCCTGTTCGGGCAGGTCGGCCTGGCAGCGAATCTGCTGCTGCTGGCAGTATGCCTGGTTATTTTATGGCATAACAGACAGGAACTGGGCAGGCGGCTGCAGGAAAAATGGAGACGTATACAAGGAAATCAATCTGGAGTGTTTGAGGAAAGAGGAAGAATGGTTCTCATAGGATTCCTCTTTTTCCTGTTTGCATATGGAACTTCGAGAGGCATGATCCACTATGATACCGGTCTGTATCATGCGCAGAGTATCAGGTGGCTGGAGGAGTACGGTGCAGTGAAGGGGCTTGGTAATCTGCACTGCAGACTGGCTTATAACAGCTCCTCCTTTGCACTTTCGGCTCTCTACAGCATGTCCTTTCTGGGCGGTAAGTCCTGTCATTGTGCGGCGGGATGGCTTGCCTTTCTTCTGGCTAGGATCTGTCTGGAAATAGCCGCCCCACTGCGTATGGGCCGGCTGCGGGTAAGTGACTTTGCGCGGGTGATGGGAATTTATTATCTGGTTAATATTTTTGATGAGATGATCTCTCCGGCCTCTGATTATTTTATGGTGCTGCTTGCTTTCTGTATTTTGATACGATGGATGGATCTGCTGGAGGAAGGAGTCCGGGATATCTTTCCTTACGGAATGCTCTGTGTTATGGGTGTATTCCTGATGACAGTCAAGCTGTCGGCGGCATTGATTCTGCTGCTTGTGTTCTATCCTGCATATTATCTGCTGAAAGAGAGACGCTGGAAAGAAACAGGGATTTATCTTGCGCTGGGGATCGTGACGGCGCTGCCTTTCTTTATCAGAAACGTATTGTTATCGGGCTGGCTGGTCTATCCTTTTACCCGAATAGATCTGTTTGATGTGAAGTGGAAAATACCCAAAGGCATGGCGGATTATGATGCCAGAGAAATTCAGGTCTGGGGGCGGGGCTATTCGGATGTAAGCCGGTATGAGATTCCTGTGGGGGAGTGGTTGCCGGATTGGTTCCGGTCACTGGCAGGCAGTGATAAGCTGCTGGTGCTGGCAGCGGCCCTGGCAGTGTGTATCCTGATTCTGTATGCCGCAGGAATGGCGGCAGGGTTGTGGAAGAAGCGGTGGGATATGTTGCTGGTGCAGGTCACGGCGGCAGCTTCCTTTGTATTCTGGCTGTGTACTTCGCCGCTGATCCGTTATGGCTGTGTCTATGTGTATCTGACGCCTGCAATTGTTTTCGGCTGTGTTTATAAGGGGCTTGTGTCGGGGCACAAGGAGGAAGCGGAGAAGGAACAGCCGTGGAGAAAGGCAGTCAGAATGTGCGGTACAGCGGTAGCAGCTTTGCTGATTGCGTATAAATGTCTGGCGCTGGGCAGAGAGATTGCGGGCTCTTATGTGAATGATTACTGGCTGGTGCAGAAAGATTATGATACTTATGAGACTGTCTCTTATGAGATAGAGGGGCAGGTGTTTTATTATCCCGTGGAAGGGGATCAGACGGGTTATGACGCATTTCCGTCGGCACCCACGAAGGCTGAGATTACCTTCCTTGGAACGGATATGAGGGATGGGTTTTCCGCTGCCAGGTGACAGGCTGCCGGATATATGGAATAACGGATGTTAGGAAATGTCCGAAAATAACTTGTGCAGATGACGCAGGAGAAATTCGTACAGGCAAGGCGGAAGAAGGAGGCGTACCGGGGTACGTCGACTGATGACAACGCAGACTGTACGGATTTAGACAAGTCAAATGCACAAGTTATTAATGGACAGTTCCTTAGGAAGAGCGAAGTTCAGAATGGAGGAGATCATCAATCATGAACAAGACAGACAAAATTTATGTGGCAGGACACAGAGGACTGGTAGGAAGTGCGATTGTGAGGAATCTGGAGGAAAAGGGTTACGGCAATGTCATAGGACGTACGCACAGAGAGCTTGATCTGACAAACCAGCAGGCAGTCAGGGAGTTCTTTGAGGCGGAGAAGCCGGATGTGGTCGTACTGGCGGCGGCAAAGGTTGGCGGCATTAACGCCAACAATACAGCTCCGGCAGAGTTTGCTTACGAGAATATGCAGATCCAGTGCAATGTGATCAATTGCTGCCATGTGTATCATGTCAAAAAGCTGCTGTTTCTGGGCAGTACCTGTATTTATCCTAAGATGGCGCCCCAGCCGATACCGGAGGATGCCCTCCTGACGGGACCGCTTGAGGAGACCAATGAAGCTTATGCGATTGCTAAGATTGCAGGACTTGAAATGTGCAAGTTCTTTAAGAGACAGTATGGGGATGATTTTATCAGCTGCATGCCTACTAATCTTTACGGGCCGTATGACAATTATGACCTGCAGGGATCTCATGTTATGCCGGCGATGATCCGTAAATTCCATGAAGCCATGGTAAAAGGAGATTCTACGGTAGAACTGTGGGGAACCGGAACCCCTCTCAGAGAATTTCTGTATGTGGATGATATGGCGGATGCCTGTGTATTCTTGCTGGAAAACTACAGTGGGGAGCAGCATATGAATATAGGTACGGGGAAAGAAGTCACGATCAAAGAGCTTGCCCGTACTGTGCAGAAGGTAGTGGGATATCAGGGCGAGATCGTATGGAATAAGGATATGCCTGACGGCACGCCGCGCAAATTGACAGACGTGACCAAGCTTCATGGACTGGGATGGCAGCATAAGGTAGAGCTGGAAGAAGGCGTGCGGCTTGCCTATGAATGGTTTAAAGAAAATGTAGATTCCGCCAGACTTTAGACGGGCGATGCCTTACTATTTACAGCGAGTTGACAGTTTGCTATGATGTAGTTAGATGAAGAAACTACACTAACAATTTGGTTTGATTCGCAAAGGAGTAAGAGAGGTAATGATAGAAGGAAGTACAGTAACCAAGCGGGAACTGGAGCAGGCTATCTCCGGTTTCATGTTGGAACTTGGTATCCCTGCGCACTTGAGAGGCTATCAATATTTAAGAAGTGCAGTAGAAATGTGTGCGGAGGATATGGAATTAGTAGGCAGCGTTACTAAGCTATTGTATCCGGATCTGGCGAAAAAGCATAAGACAACGGATCAGAAGATCGAGCGTGCCATTCGAAATGCAATCGAAGTGTCATGGGAGAGAGGCAACGGAGTCTTATTTGAAGAGTTGTTTGGTTACGGGAATTCGGTTGAATACAGCCGACCTACAAACAGTGAGTATATCGCGGCGGTGGCAGATTATATCCGTTTGGAATACGAGTTAATATAGTTGTTTCCCATGAGGATAATGACAGGCAAAACGTCTCGCAAAATATTGACCATGAATAGTAACAGGAAGAGATACGTCTCTTCCTTTTTTTGTTGAATTATGCTAAAATCATGATAGTTTGTATGCTATGAAAGGGAAAATACGGTATTATACATGAAATTACTCAGCGTTATAGTCCCCTGCTACAATGAAGAAGAGAATGTCAGGGATTTTTATGATGAGCTGTTTAAGAACGAGTCTTTCTTTCAGCAGAAAGAAATAGAAGTAGAAGTGATCTATGTGGATGACGGTTCCAGGGATAAGACTGTGGAGGAGGTCAGGAAGCTGCACGAGGAGGACAACAGGGTGCATATGGTATCCTTCTCCAGGAATTTCGGCAAGGAAGCGGCTATTTATGCGGGACTGCAGAAAGCCAGAGGAGACCTGGTGGTTATGATGGATGCGGACCTGCAGGATCCGCCGTCGCTTTTGCCGGATATGTATGGATATATTGAGGAAGGCTATGACTCTGTGGCCACAAGACGTGTCACAAGGAAAGGCGAGCCTCCCGTCAGATCCTTTTTTGCCAGAATGTTCTACCGGATTATGAATAAGATATCCAGGACGGAGATCGTTGACGGCGCCAGAGATTACAGGCTTATGACCAGGCAGGTGGTGGATGCCATTCTGTCCATGACAGAATATAATCGGTTTACCAAAGGAATATTCGGCTGGGTCGGTTATGAGACCAAGTGGCTGGAATATGAGAATATAGAGCGCAGGAAAGGCGAGACGAAGTGGTCTTTCTGGAAACTGTTCCTGTATTCGCTGGAAGGTATTACCGCTTTTTCCACAGTGCCGCTTACGATGGCAGCATTGCTGGGGGCATTGTTTTGTGTGCTGGCCTTCGGTATGATCGTTTTTATCATTGTCAAGACGTTAATTTTCGGCGATCCTACGTCCGGCTGGCCCTCACTGGTATGTATTATTATGCTGGTCAGCGGTGTACAGCTGTTTTGTCTTGGCATCGTAGGGCAATACTTATCCAAGACCTATATGGAAGTGAAGAAGCGGCCCATTTATCTTGTGAAAGAGGATATCTGATGAAAGAATTGGTCAGTATTATTGTGCCGGTATACCGGGCGGAGGCGTATCTTGCAGAGACGATTGCCATGATCCAGGCACAGACGTGGCAGGAATGGGAATTATTATTGATAGATGACTGTTCGCCGGACAATAGTGTGGAAGTGATCCGGAATTCCCTGACACGGGATAACGGACGGCAGGGGAGCGCTTCCGTGGAGGAATACACTGGCGCCGGAGGGCAGAGGATCGCACTGGTTCGCAAGGAGAACAATGAGGGGGCGGCGAGCGCCCGCAATACCGGTCTTGCGCTGGCGCAGGGCAGATACATTGCCTTTTTGGATGCGGATGATGTATGGTTTCCGAATAAGCTGGAGAGAGAATTGGCGTTTATGAGGAGTAAGGGTGCGGGCTTTGTGTTTACGGCATATGAGTTTGGGGACGGGCAGGCCGAACCTACCGGCAAAGTGGTACATGTACCTGCGGAGCTTACTTACAGAAAGGCATTGTCCAGAACCGTAATCTTTACCACAACGGTTCTGTTTGACAGAGAGATCATACCGGCAGAACTGATGCGGATGCCGGAGGTGGAAAGCGAAGATACTGCCACATGGTGGCAGATCCTGCGGGCCGGGTATACGGCATACGGATTGGACGAGGTTCTGGCAATTTACAGAAGACCGGCCCAGTCGCTGTCTTCGAATAAGCTGACGGCGGTCAGGCGGATCTGGAATCTGTACCGGAGACAGGAGAAGCTGTCTGTACTGTCCGGTGCGCGGTATTTCATTATGTGGGCATATCGGGCGACTATGCGGCGGTTATAAAATGAGAATGGACATAATATGCAGAGAACTTAAGGTCATAGATACAGATGAGGTATGTTGATGAAGCGCATAGAATCTTTGAAAAGATTGATCATATTACAGCTGTCCTTGATCGGGCTGCTGGTTCATACGGGAGTTTATGCATATTTCTGGTTTAAGGAATATTATCCGTATCTGAAGTATCACGGACATGCCAATTTTTATTTCAGGGGGCATGTTCTGATCATATTGATTTATTTTGTATTGCTGCTGTTTTTTGCCAGTACCTATGGTGTGCTGAAGATAGGATATTTAAAACCCATCGATGTGTTCATATCGGAGTTTTTTTCGCTGTTACTGGCCAATGTGCTTTCTTATTTTCAGATCTCCCTGATGGCGAACTGGGTCGTTATGGTCAGGCCGATTGCAGCGGCTATGGTTATTCAGACGGTCTTCTCCATCGTATGGGTGTATGTGTGTAATACCTGTTATTTCAGGGTATTTCCGCCCAGGGAGCTTCTGATTGTCTATGGGGAAAGGCCTATTGATGATATTGTGGCCAAGTTTGAGTCCCGGAAGGAGAAATATAAGATCGTTAACGGCATCAATATCTCGGAAGGTATTGAGAGTGTCAGGAAAGAAATAGGGAAAGATTACGGTGCAGTGGTTCTGTGGGATATTCCGGCGGCAGACAGAAATCATCTGCTGAAGTACTGCTACAGCCGTTCTGTCCGGGTCTACATGATGCCGAAGATATCGGATGTTCTGGTTAAAGGGGCAACACAGCTGCATTTGTTTGATACGCCGATCTATCTGACGAGAGAGTATGCGCTTAAGATAGAGCAGCGGATCGCCAAGAGAGCGATTGACCTGATCTGTTCGCTGCTTCTGCTGGTGATTGCTTCTCCCTTCATGCTGGTCACGGCAATAGCAATCAAACTGTATGACGGCGGACCGGTATTCTATAAGCAGATCAGATGTACCCTTGGACAGAGAGAATTCTACATCATGAAATTCAGAAGCATGCGGGTGGACGCGGAGAAGGATGGCGTGGCGCGGCTTGCCTCCAAGAACGATTCCCGCATTACGCCGATCGGGAGATTTATCCGCGCTACCCGGATCGACGAACTGCCGCAGCTTCTTAATATTTTAAAAGGGGATATGTCTTTTATCGGTCCCAGGCCGGAAAGACCGGAGATTATAGCCCAGTATCTGGAGGACATGCCGGAGTTCGCCTTCAGGATGAAGGTGAAGGCGGGTCTTGCGGGATATGCACAGGTGTACGGCAAGTACAACACGACACCCTATGATAAGCTGAAGCTGGATCTTACTTATATTGAGCAGTATTCGGTGTGGCTGGATTTAAAGCTGATGCTTCTGACGTTAAAGATCCTGATCAAGCCGGAAAGCACGGAGGGTGTGGACGGCACGCAGATTACGGCGGCCAGGAAGAAGTAGATGACAGTCAGGGAGATGACTTGTCATGGGGCGTTTGTGCCGAGGCGGCCATGGATTACAAGTATGGGAGAATGATAACATATGCGGAAGATCAGATATGCTGATGCAGGCATGGATATGAAGAAACTGGCGCTTTGCTTTGCGGGAAAGCTGTGGATGGTACTGCTTGCCGCACTGGTCGGCGGGGGACTGGGCGGTGCAATCCGCATGGCAGCGAATATTGTGCCGGAGGCAGAACGGGAATATCAGGCGATGTCCAAGGTATATCTGGATTTCGCCGCAGATGAGACAGGAGAAGTGTACCAGGAATATAACGGATATACATGGAATGATCTTATGGCAACCGATCCGATCCTGGATGTCACCATGCAGTATCTGCCGGGAGATTATACCAGAGAGGAAGTGGCGGCGGCAGTAAGGGCGGAGATTCTTTCTGACCTGAGGCTGTTGACGGTTACGGTTACAACCCATGACGCGGACAGCTGTAACGCCATTCTCAAGGCGGCAGGGCAGTCCCTGGTGGACCGCGGGGAGTCGGCGAAGGAGTTCAGGCAGATTCAGGTGATTCAGACAACGCAGGCTGATCTGGTTGTGGCGGATGCAAGACTGATGCAGGCGGTCATACTTGGTCTGGTGATAGCAGTGGCGGCGGTGATTCTGGGAATACTGCTTGGATATGTGCTGGATGACCGCATTATGGTGGCAGCTGATTTAAGGCAGGTGACGGACGTAGTGTTTGTCGGTTATGACGGCGCAGGCGGGCGTCTGGAAGCGGATTATCAGGCAAGCCTGGCATATTTGAGACAGACAGAAGGTGAGATAACGCTACTTCCCCTGCAGCAGAAGGAGACAATATCTGAGGAAACATGGCAGAAACTGTGTGCGGCAGAGGGCGTGGTGCTTACAGTGCCCTATGGACGGATGCATGCGGCTTATCTGGATTATGTGATAGAACAGCTGCGTGTCAGGCAGTGCACCCTGGCAGGCGTAGCCATAGGCGGTGCAGACAGGAAGTTCCTGGGCAGATATTACGGCGGAATATAGCGGATGCGGGAACAGAAGATAGAACGAAATCAGGAGAAGCATACAGAATGGCGGGTAAAATACAGCTGCTGGTATCGGCGGTGAATCAGGATGCAGCCGCACTGGCGGAACAAATGAATATCTGTACGGATGCAGTGATTGTGAATCAATGTGACCGGTACGGCTATGAAGAGATCATGTTGCGAGGGCACAGGATACAGGTGTTTTCCATGGCCGAGAGAGGCGTCGGGCTAAGCCGCAATACAGCGCTTCTGCATGCCGATGCACAGATTTGTGTCTTCTCAGACGAAGATATTGTACTGCAGCCTGATTACGCAGAGCAGGTCGGCAGGGCATATGATGCACTGCCGGATGCAGATATGATCTTGTTCAATGTGCAGGTGGCGCCTGCCAGGCGTACCTACTGGAATGAGGATATTCACCGGATCAATTACCGGAATTACGGGCGGTATCCGGCATACAGCATTACGGCCAGACAGAAGGCGTTACGCCGCGCCAATGTGTACTATTCGCTTCTCTTCGGCGGCGGCGCCAGATACAGCAACGGGGAGGACAGCCTGTTTCTGAAGGATTGTCTGAAAGCAGGCTTGCGGATTTATTCCCATACCGTATGTATCGGGGAAGAGAAAGAGAGGGAGTCCACGTGGTTCAGCGGATACCATGAGAAATTTTTCCGGGATCGGGGCGTTCTTTATCATTATCTGTACGGCAGGCTGGCTCTGCCGTTGTCCTTCCGCTTTCTGTGGGTGCACAGACAGGAGATGTGCAGGGAGATACCGCTGAAACAGGCTTATCGGTGGATGAAGGACGGAGTGAAAGAAGCGCGGGCATGAAAGCGGCCCGAGGCAAAGCTTAGGAAGCGGAAAGGATAAGCGGCATTCAATGATTCTGTATATCACGGTAGCGGCGGTTACGGCGCTCTTGGCCGGTATGGTAAACTGCAGGCCGGCGATACAACCTTATAGGATGACAAGGCAGCAGATGTGTAACCGTATCTGTCTTTTTACCGTATTTCTGATTCTGTTTGCCTTGTCTGCGTGCAGGCTGAACGTGGGGAATGACTATGCCAAATACGTGGAATTCATGCACTTGGTCAATTGCAACGCTTATGTGCCCACGGAAGTAGGTTTTAATCTGCTCGTCAAGCTGCTCTACGGGCTGTCGGGTTACGAGAATTATTTGCTGGTGTTTGCGGTATATGCGTTTACCACGGTTGGCATATTCCTGCTGGCCATGTATGAGCAGAGCGAAGATTTCCCGCTGACATTCTTCCTTTTTATGGCGCTGGGGTATTATTTCCAGACCTTCAGCACGGTGCGGTATTATCTGGCGCTGGCGCTGGCGCTATATTCCATGAAATTCGTATTGCGCAGACAGTGGGTCAGATTCATACTTCTGATCCTGCTGGGAGCCGCCTTTCACAAATCTCTTCTGGTGGTGATTCCACTGTATATTCTGGCGGTGCTGCCATGGAAGAAATGGCAGCTTGCTGTGGGGGCGTTGTTCTGTACTACCTTTATCTTCTGTCAGGATTTCTATCTTAAGCTGGTGATTATGCTGTATCCGACTTATGAGGATACGGAATATCTGGAGGGCGGTACCAGCTATATCAATATTATGAGATGTATGGCGGTACTTATCCTGGCAGGAATCGTATTTCTGACACAGAAGTACGGCAAGAAAGCTTGCCGGGAAGCTCCACGCACTCACTGCGCTGAGCGTACACGCGTCATGCAGCTTGTATTTGATTCCGGCGGTTCCGGCAGCTGCAGCAAAGAAATGCACTTTTATTTCTATTTAAACCTGGGAGCGCTTGTATTGTATGTATTCTGTTCTTTCCTGCCAATCATATCCCGCATCGGCTATTATCTTACGGTGAGCCATATCCTGTATCTGCCGGCGCTGCTTAAGCAGGTGGAGAATGAGAGGCAGCGGAAAGTGCTGCGTGCCGGGATTCTTATGGCGGCAGTTTTATATTTCGCCGTCTATATGGGCAGGGCGGACAATGACGGAACACTGATCCTGCCGTATAAGACGTTTTTTTTCCATGATATGGTTAATATTTTATCGGATGTTAATTGATATTTGTTGTATAATAAGACATGGAGTTGTACAAAGGCGTCAAAAGACGCCGCCTAAGTACAACTAGACCATGTCTGGGAGAATTCGAAAAGCATGAATTCTCCGTGAGTTGTGCAAGGAGTTTTGATTAGTAAAGTATGAGTTGTACAAAGGCGTCAAAAGACGCCGCCTAAGTACAACTAAACCATGTCTGGGAGAATTCGAAAAGCATGAATTCTCCGTGGGCTGTGCAAGGAGTTTTGATTAGTAAAGTATGGAGCTGTACTAAGGCGTCAAAAGACGCCAATGGCGGGGGGATGGGATATGACCTTCAGCATTATAGTGGTCTGTCTGAATGCGGGAATCAGGCTGCATGATACGGTGGAAAGTATCCGCAGACAGACGGAGGAAGATTATGAGATTATCGTGAAAGACGGCATCTCCGAAGACAAGATTACGACAGGTTATCTGAGTAAGCTGGAGAGAGAAAGTGCGGCGGATGGCCGGATCAGGGTGTACCGGCATGATAAGGATTCAGGTATCTATGATGCTATGAATCAGGCTGTAAAATATTGCAGAGGGGATTACATTTTTTTCCTGAACTGCGGGGACCGTTTCTATGATGATCAGGTCCTGGCAAGAGTCAGGGAACAGATTGAGCAGTGTGAGAATAGCTGTAAGGAAGTTTTGCGAGGTGGGCAGAGGAGGAAAGAGACTGGTGCCGCTGCCGATAAAGCCCCCTGCATTTTCTATGGGAATATATGTGAATATCTGACCGGCACGATGGTTCAGTCTAATCCGGTAATCGATGATTTTGCCTGTTACCGGAACCTGCCCTGTCATCAGGCCTGTTTCTATGCGGCGGCGCTTCTGAGAGAGAGAGCCTTTGATACGGGATACCGCGTACGCGCCGATTACGAGCATTTTCTGTGGTGCCGTTACATAGGTGGCGCCAGAACCGTCTATATGCCTGTGACTGTGGCTCTCTACGAAGGGGGAGGCTTCTCGGAAACAAAGGTAAATAAGAGAAGGTCGAAGCAGGAACATAAAGAGATTGTGCTGAAATATATGCCTGGGAGACAGGTGTTTTGGTACCGGATGATCATGCTGCTGACGTTGGCGCCGCTTCGGACGTGGATCGCCGGTAATCCTGCTATGGCGGGTATCTATCAGTCAGTCAAGAAGAGAGTATATAAGGCGTAAGTATTTCGGGATGCGTACACCATATTACATTAACGATGAGCCAGAAAGGCTCGGAAAAGGGGGAAACATGAAGGTACTGTGGATATGTAATATTATGATTCCTGCAATCGCCAGGCAACTTGGGGTTTCCTATAGTTACAGAGAAGGCTGGCTGAGCGGGTTACTGGAACGTGTTGCGCAGGAGAAGGGCAGGAATCGTATCGAGTTGGGAATTGCCTTTCCGGTGGAGGAGTCCATGGGAAATTTCCAGAGAAATATGCAGCTGGGTGAGAGCTCTTCCTGCCGGTGCTACGGGTTCACGGAGAATCTGGATACGCCGGAGATCTATGATACCGCTCTGGAGGGAAGATTCCAGGAGGTTCTGCAGGATTTTGAGCCGGATATTGTGCATATATTTGGGACGGAGTTCCCGCACACTCTGGCATGTGTCAGGGTATTTGGCCAGCCTGAGAAGACTGTGATCAGTATTCAGGGTCTGTGCAGCTGCATAGCGGAGGAATATATGGCAGACCTTCCGGTCAAGGTGCAGCGGCAGGTTACGCTGCGTGACAGGATCCGGAAGGACAGCCTGAAACAGCAGCAGAAGAAATTCAAGAAGCGCGGGGAGCATGAGAAGGAAGCGCTGCGTATGACAGGACATATTGCCGGCAGGACAGATTTTGACCGTACCCAGGCTGCCAAGATAAATCCTTCCGCCAAATATCACTATTTGAATGAGACGCTGCGGAGCATTTTCTATCATGACAGATGGAAAAGGACTTCCTGCCAGCCTTACAGAATCTTTGTGAGCCAGGGAGATTATCCGTTGAAAGGGTTGCACTATCTTCTGCAGGCGATGCCGAAGGTATTGGAACGGTTCCCTGAAACACATATCTATGTGGCGGGCAGTAATATCATAGATAAGGCTACCTGGAAGGAAAGGATGAAACTGTCGGCATACGGCAAGTATTTGAGAAAGCTGATCAAGGAGAAGCATCTGACTGATAAGGTAACCATGCTGGGCAGACTTTCGGCGGAAGAGATGAAGGCACAGTTTCTGCAGAGTCATCTGTTCGTGCTGCCTTCTGCGCTGGAGAATTCTCCCAATTCCCTGGGAGAAGCCATGCTTCTTGGCGTTCCCTGCGTAGCGGCTGATGTGGGCGGAGTCCATAACCTGCTGACGGACGGCGGGGACGGCATGCTGTATCCGGCAGGAGATGTGGAAGCGCTGGCAGACAGGATTATGGAGATCTTCACGAAGGAGGCTATTGTGGAGAGATTTTCGGACAATGCCAGAAAGCATGCGCGGGTAAACCATGATGTGGAACAGAACTACTATCGTCTGATACATATTTACCGGGAGATGTCTTCATGACTTTTACGTTTGTATCCAATTATATCAACCATCACCAGATTCCGCTGTGTGACGCACTTTATCGTGAGCTGGGAAGGAGCTTTACCTTTATTCAGACAATGCCCATGGAAGAAGAGAGGGTTGCTATGGGGTGGGCCCTGGATGTGCACAAACTTCCTTATGTACAATGTCTGTACGAGGATGAGTACGGGTGTCTTAAGAAGATCGCGGAAAGCGATGTGGTACTGCTTGGCTGGACGGGCAGGGAAGACATTGCGGCTGCCCGGCTTGCATCAGGTAAGCCGACAGTACGCGTGAGTGAGAGGCTGTACAGAGAGGGGCAGTGGAAGGCGGTCTCTCCACGGGGACTTGCGGCCAAATACCGGGAGCACATCAAATACCGCAGAAAGAATGTCTGCATGTTATGCGCGGGCGCTTACGCGGCATCCGATTTCCGCCTGATCGGCGCCTATCCGGATAAAATGTTCCGCTGGGGGTATTTTACGGCGCTGCGTACTTATAGCGAGGAGCAGTTTGCGGCCATGAAACTTAAGGACGGAAGGCTGCATATCGTGTGGGCCGGCAGGTTCATTCCTCTGAAGCATCCGGAATATGTCCTGCGCCTTGCGAAAAAACTGCGGGAGGGCGGTTTTGCATTCTGTGTGCACATGCTGGGAGACGGAGAGATGGAACCGGCGGTCAGGCAGGATGTAAAATCGTCGGGCCTTGAGGAATATTTTCGGTTTTATGGTTATACAGAGCCGGAGCGTGTACGGGATGTGATGGAGAAATGCCATATTCATCTTTTCACCAGCAATTATCTGGAAGGCTGGGGAGCGGTGGTGAATGAAGGCATGAACAGTGGATGCGTGGAAGTGGCCAATGCCCAGGTGGGGGCGGCTCCCTATCTGATCAGGCATGGGGAGAACGGGCTGGTCTATCCGAAGGACCGGTATGAGAAGATGGAAGAACTGGTTCTGGAGCTGTTTGAGAACTGGGAGGCGCATAGGAGTATGGGGCGCGCGGCTTATGAAACGATACGGGATATGTGGAATGCGGAGCATGCGGCGGCAGAGCTGCTGAAGTTTGCGGATGGCCTGATGCGCGGGGAGATTATGCCGGCCAAGGACGGAGGACCTCTTAGTGAAGCGCCGATTATATGGCCAGGCCGTTTTGCGTATGCGAAGTGAACGTCATAAATAGGTTTTGCCGTCTTCTAAAGTTAATGCTGGGAAATTGTTTCGGATTTAGGAGACCGTGATACAAGGTTGGAAGATACTGTGGGAATAGACGGCTTACAGGGAATAGGGACAGATGAGCGACAAGATCAGTGTAATTGTACCGGTTTACAATTCTATAAACTGCCTGGAAAGATGCGTGAAGTCGATCTGTGCGCAGACATATGAGCACCTGGAAATCCTTCTGATCGATGACGGGTCTACGGATGGGACGGACAGGCTGTGTGAGCGGCTGGCTTCAGAGGATGACCGTATCCGTACGCACCATAAGAAAAACGGGGGAGCATCTTCAGCGAGAAATGTGGGAATCAGGCTGTCCTCAGGGGAGTATCTGGGTTTTGTGGACAGTGATGACTATATCGAGCCGGATATGTATGGGATGATGATGAAAGCCATGCAGGAGAGGCCTCAGGATGTGGTACAGATTTCCAGGGATGAAGTGGATGAGAACGGCGGACGGCTTCCTGATGTCTGTGCCCCGCCGGATACGCTTCGCTTCTGTACCGCGGAGGAATTCCTGAGGGAGCTGCTTGCACACCGCGGGGATTGTTCTTTCTGTACCAAACTGGTACGGAGAGGATTATTTGAGAAGCACGGCTTTCCGGAAGGGGTATTAAATGAAGATTTCAGTCTTCTGGTGGACATGCTGCAGGAGATTGAAGGAATCACGATCCTGCCACAGCAGTGTTATCATGTGGTTTGCAGGCAGGAGAGCACAACCCGCAGAAAAACACGGGACAGCTTCTCCCGCGTCTTTCTGGATATCGTGGATAATGCGGATAAGGTACAGGAACTGGCAGACCGGTCATACCCGGCCTTGCGTGAATATGCAATTCGGTTTAATCTGTATCAGAGACTGGATTATCTGCTCCATGTGCCGATTCCGCAGATGAGAGGCGACAACAGTTTCTATTGCCGGGTAAAGAGTTATTTGAGAGCACATGTCAGGGATACGGTGAGGAACCCGTATTTAACACGTAAGAATAAAATATATCTGCTGCTTTTGACTGCGGCGCCAAGAACGGTGCGTCAGCTCCATGCCATGGTGAGGCATCCTGTGTGAACCATGCGATTGACGCAGGCAGTTTGGCAGCACAGGAAGAAAGCACAGATACGGTAACAGGAGATTATAAAGAGCCGAAATGAAGGAATACACAGATAAGGGAAATAAAGTTAAATTTATGATAGTATTTCTGGTCATATGGGCGGTGCAGATGGCAGCCGCCTTCTATTTCTGTGTACAGAAGCAGGGATTTCATGAGGACGAATATTATACTTACTATTCTACGGCGCGTACCAACGGATTCTATGTGGAGAACGGGCAGTGGATGGACCGGGAGACTTACAGGAATGAATTCGTGGTTCTGCCAGGGCAGGGATTTCAGTATGGACTGGTTAAACAAGTGCAGTCGTGGGATGTGCATCCGCCGATGTACTATTGGGTGTTTCATACAGTGGCATCCATGGTTCCCGGAGTGTTCTCGAAATGGACAGGCCTTACAGTAAATCTGGTATTTTGGGGAATCAATATTGTGCTGCTTGCGTATCTGGCCTGGCTGGTGAGCGGACGAAGCGGGAGAATGGCGGCTCTGGTAACATTGTTTTACGGATTCTCTCCGGCGGCTATGAGTGGGGTGGTATTTATCCGGATGTATGAGATGCTTACCACTTTTGTGCTGCTGTGTGCGATTCTGCATGTGCGGGCCATGCAGCAGGAAAGGGGAAAGCAGCCGGTGGTCAGATGTCTTCTGCCGATGGCAGTGGTGACTTATCTGGGATTTTTGACACAATATTATTATTTTATCTTCTTGTTTTATCTTGCGGCGGCGTTCTGTATGTGGCTTTTATGGCGGGACAGAAAGATTTGGAATTGTCTGCGGTATGGTGTGTGCCAGGGGATTGCCTTGGTTAGCGCCTGGCTGACTTATCCCTCCTGCCTGGGACAGATGTTTCGCGGACAGCGGGGAGCACAGGCCACAGAGAATTTCTTCGATCTTTCCAATACGCTGGAGCGTTTTCGGTTTTTCTATGAATTACTGGATGTATATGTATTCGGGAGAATATTGTCCATCTTTCTGCTGCTGGTTATTATACTGGCCTTGACTGCCTGCCGGCAGCACAGCCGGCGGCGCATACGGCAGGTGACGGGGGAAACTGTATCACGGAATGCTGCATTGACGGCGGAGGCGTATAAAGACGGGATCGCGAATCGTGGGATTTATGCAATACTTGCCTTCGCGGTGTTGGGATACTTTCTGACAGTATCGAAGACGGCGCTTCTTTTGGGGGATACGTCCAATCGGTATCAGCTGCCGGTTTACGGCATGATTGTACTGTTGCTTTTTCAGGCAATCCGTGTTCTGTGGCAGCGTGTGAGGCCGGCGTTTATGGCGGGTAATAAACATACAGGTTATCTTTGCGGGGCAGCGGCGGCAGCATGCCTGCTGATTGATATGGCGGGGCTTGGCGCAGACAGAGTGGTATTTCTCTATCCGGAGGATAAGGAGCAGACTGATTTCGCCATGGAAAGAGCACAGGAAGGGACACCGGTGGTCTATCTGTATGAACCGGGAGCAGAGTGGTGTATCTGGGCGGTGACAGACGAACTGCTGGCCTACCCGGAGATTTATTTTGCGGCAGCAGAGGAAACGGATCAGATCACGGAGGAGAAGATACAGAATGCGGATGCACTGGCCGTGTATATTGCAGAAGGTGCAGACGATGAAGCACAGGTGAGAAGGATTTTGGACAGCAATCCCGGACTTTCTGAAGGACGGCTTATGTTTGAAGAAAAGTATTGCAGGGTATATTATGTGCAATGAAGAACTTCTATCAATAAAGGATCAGAAATAATCCGAAAAATATGCCTTCTCTACCGGAATCAGGCGTTCCAGCCATGTCAGCATATAGTATTCGGTCTTGATTTTCTCATGCTCATAGAGATAGGAAGGCCGTTTATATCCCATCAGCATGGTAGTTAATGTGTTGATGGACAGTTCCACAACATTGATGGATTGATTGTTGTCAACCTGCTCGCAGATTGTCTTGCCGTCATGCCAGGAGACCATATAGTCTCCTTCATTCCAGGGAGCCATCTCGTCATGCACCAGGAAATGCAGTTTGAGATCCTCCGGCTGTATCTGGAAAGGATATTCAGAGAGAAATGCCTGGACATCGATGATGCGGGCCATAATATAGGGAGAGATTGTCTCTGTAATCTCGCTGTCTTCGAACAGATATGCCATCGGTTCGCCGGAATAGTTATCGCCCTGAACTTGTGTGATCATGGAGAAATGAGCGCTGATATAGTTCCAGAGACCGTAATTGGCCTCAATATTCAGATAGACCATTTCCTTGATATGGAAAACCTCGTTGGCAATGTAGTAGACTACGTAGCCGAGAGGCTTGTGTTCCCTGCTGTAGTAGACCGCGGCGATCATATCGTCATTATCCCAGCGCCAGTATTCTTCCCAGGAAAGGGCATCACGAATCATCGCACCATGCCGCTGCAGTGCGAAATAAGAGTGCACGTTATGATAGTCCTCCGAATCAAGGCTGACACGCTCCACCATGCCGTCTACGGGGCGCATTTTAGGAAGCTGGGTGTCTTTGACGGTGAATGTAAGCTTATCGGATACGATTTCCCAGCCCATTTTACGGTAGAAAGGAATTGAGTAAGGATAGAGAAAAGACAGAAGCATTCTGCCATGATGTATGTAATCGAGTGCACGCTTCATCAGGGAATGGATCAGGCCGCGCCCGGTGTATTCCGGATAAGTTGCAACGCCGGTAATGCCGCCCATATCCATAATCGTGTCATGCACATTTACCTTCATGGAATAGACCACGATCATCGATGCCAGTTTATCCTGATAAAACCAGCCGATGACATAGGCTTCTTCCAGAATGGGGCGCTTTGCATATTTGATTTCATCCTGCTCCCAGCCTGTCTGAAACAGATCATAGGAAGTAACCTGGAAGGCATATTGCAGAAGGGCATTGAACTGCTCCAGATCGCCCCGATCCAATTCCCGCATCTTAAAGTCGCCGTCTGTTTCCAGGTAAGTGTAAGATTGATGTTGTTCATCCATAAGTAAATGCCTCGTTTTGTCTGATTTGCGGTCGATAGATACAGGATCTGTTACCGGCCTACTCAAAATAGCTGCTGTATTTCCCGTCATCTGCATCAAAGAAGCAGAAGCCTACAAGACCGCGTCCGGTATGTGCACCGATGGCACATCCGACTACGGAGATAAGGGTGTCCTTCGGATGAAAAGTTTCCTGAACCATTGCATTCACGAAGGCAAGAGACTCCGGATCCTCTGCATGGCAGAGAGCGACGGTCTGGTTTTCCGAGGGAGAAATATGCTCCTTCGCGTAGTCAATGAGGAAGCGCAGTGATTTCTTACGGCCGCGGACTGTCTTGATAACCGCCAGGGCTCCGGCTTCATTGACGATCAGGACCGGCTTCATATCCAGCGTTTCCGCCAGGGTTCCCTTGAACCTGGTCAGGCGGCCTCCTTTGATCAGGTAAGCCAGTGTCTGTACGGTGAAGACATGTCTGATATGTGAGATATAGTAATCGGCGGCTTCGATAAGTTCTTCTTTGGAAGCGCCTTTTTCTAATATGGTTACCAGCTTGCTGACGAGCAGTCCGAATCCGATGGAAGCACATTTGGAATCAATTATGGTCAGGTCAAAATCGGGATAGTCTTCACGAATATTGTTCAGGGCAATGCTTGCCGCATTGAAAGTCCCTGCAATTCCTGTAGAAAAGCATAGATAAATGATGCTGTCGCCAGCCTCGGCATAGGGCAGGAAAGCCTCTGTAAACATGGCGGGATTGATATGGTATGTCTTTACATCCCGTTTGATGTTGTCCAGTATATGGTAGAATTCTTCTGTCTGTATGGTCTTGCCGTCCAGATAGTCGATATCATCTATCACGACAGGAGTCGGAATCACATGTAAATTGTGCTCTTCAATATAGGTTTTGGGCAAGTCGCTTGCCGAGTCTGTAATAATACGAAGCATGTAGTTTCCCTCCGGTTTCGTTACAGTGCAGATAACTTTACTGTTACCTGATTTCCTCTTATTATAATAATAGAACAAAAAACACTTTTCAAGTAAATTCTTGCAGGGCGATGAGTAACATGGTTACAGTTGCGCCCAGGACTTTGTATTATGTTCCCATAATCCACTTTATCGGGGCGCAAATGCGCAGTTTATGCGTATTATGGCTGTGAATAGTAAGTGTAACACGACGCAGGGCATAAAATCAGCCGACAGAAGCTGTCGGCTGATCTATGACGATCAGGAAATCTGTTCCTATAATTGATTCATCTGATCCAGCAATTGTATTTTGATATTGTACAGTTTAGTGGACAGATCGACATATACTTTATGGGGATTGACAAGCCTCCTGGTCTCATCCCAGAGGGTGTTCTGCTCGTCCTGGCAGTAAGCGCGGATATCCATGACCTTCGGGGAGGTGTAACAGCATTCGCCGCCCAGGAATACAGGTACCATTAGTTCTCTGAGCGTATAGCTTCCTCCTGACAGTTTTGTTTTCTTCCATGGTTCGTTGGGATCGAATAGGAGCAAGGGTTCCTTTTCATCGAACTTTTCATCCACGAGACAGATCAGGTCTGCCTTGACCTTGCCGGATTCCTTTTCATAGACGCGGTAGATGGTCTTGTTACCGGGGTTGGTCACTTTCTCGGAGTTTTCCGAGAGTTTGATCTTCGGAACGAACTTGCCGTCTTCGCCCATAATGGCGGCCAGCTTATATACGCCGCCGAAGGAAGGGCAGTCCTTGGAAGTGATCAGATGGGTGCCCACACCCCATGAAGTAATGGCAGCGCCCTGCTCCTTCAGACTCTGGATCAGGAATTCGTCCAGGTCGTTGGAAGCGGAGATGACCGCATCGGGGAAGCCTGCCTCGTCCAGCATCTTCCGGGCTTTCTTGGACAGATAAGCCAGGTCGCCGCTGTCCAGACGGATTCCGTAGAAGGAGAGCGGGATGCCGGCCTTGCGCATTTCGGTAAACACACGGATAGCGTTAGGGACGCCGGATTTCAGTGTATCATAGGTATCTACCAGGAGAATGCAGGCCGAAGGGTACATGTCTGCATAGGTTTTAAAGGCGGTGTATTCATCGGGGAAACTCATGATCCAGCTGTGGGCATGGGTACCCTTGACCGGCACGTCGAAAAGCTGCCCGCACAGTACATTGGAGGTGCCGATACATCCGCCGATAATAGCTGCCCTGGCGCCGTAAGTACCTGCATCCGGTCCCTGTGCGCGGCGCAGGCCGAACTCCATGATGCCGTCGCCGTGTGCGGCGTAGCAGACACGGGCAGCCTTGGTTGCGATCAGGCTCTGGTGATTGATGATATTAAGAATAGCGGTCTCCACCAGCTGGGCCTGCATGATGGGAGCAATTACTTTAATGAGCGGTTCGCGAGGGAAAACAACGGTTCCTTCCGGAATCGCGTAGATATCGCCGGTAAACTTAAAATCTTTCAGATAATCCAGGAAATCTTTATCGAAAATGCCAAGGCTGGCAAGGTAGGAGATATCCTCCTTATCGAAGTGAAGTTCCTTAATATACTGGATCAGCTGATCTAATCCCGCCGCAACCGCGAAACCGCCGTCACAGGGGTTGCTGCGGTAGAAGGCATCGAATATTACGGTCTCGTTGCGGTCCTTGTTCTTGAAATAACCCTGCATCATGGTTAATTCATATAAATCAGTGAGCAGGGTCAGGTTTTGTCGGTCCATCTTCTTTCCTCCGTTTGAAATTCTGCCTTCGGTCCTGCCAAAGCTTCTGTAAATGGAGTGGGCAAGAACCGGAAGGAGAATAATCCGTAACAGTTATATGGGATTTATGATATATCAGCATTTTACACTAAATGGACAAAATTGGGAAGAGGTTTATAAAGAAATGACATGACATGTGTCTTGACAGATGCTGACCGTGCCGCGCAGGCTGTTTTGCTTGGTTCAAAACAAGGAAATCTTATTCTGTTATAAATCATGCTTGTCTCTTCTTCTTGCAGCTTCTTTATAAACCTGTTCATCGGTTCTGGCAGAAACAACAATAATTTTCATTACCCAAAAGTTTACCGTACCCTCCCTCTTCTGTAGGTAATGGATTCTGGCTGACTTTTCGGATACCTTTTAACACTTGTATCTGAGCTGAATGACCGAGTTTTTTCATGTCTTTTTCTGCTTCTTCTAAAAACTCAATACTCCATGTCATTCTATATCTACATCCTCCGTATCTAAAAGATCATCTTCGCTGATTCCTAAATTGCTCATTACAGAATCAAATGAAATTGTTTTATTGTATAATATATTGTTCTTTGCTGGTTTTCTCCACCAGGGTCTGCAGTACCGGGTATATGGAACTGTCCTGCTGGCTCTGCAATAAACTCAGTTGTCGGAATGTGACAGAAGTGATCAATCTTTTTCAGCATTAACGTCATTGTAAATTTTGCTTTCATATGGCAGATCCCGTCAGTGTTTTGCATATACATTTACGGCCATGCTGGCAAAATTTTCAATAAAATGAAAAAAATATTTTTTTAAATAAATATATTGAAAAAAATATTTTATTCGGATATAATGTATTTACCGAACGTGAGGTGGATATAGTAATCAGGAGTTGGAAGACAGTGACAGGGAAGAGAACGGAACTGTTACGGAAAACAAAGGAGAATGAGTATGAAGAAGTTGGAATGTATTGCATTAACCGGTGCGTTGGTGATGGGACTTCTTGCGGGATGCGGAAGTCAACCGTCAAATACCGAAAGCAACAGCTCAGGAACAGCTGCTGTCGAAGATACAGAGACTGTGGCCGTAGAGCAGGAAGAGCAAGAGACAGAGTCTGCAGAGGCGCCGACCATTTATTTTGAAGGTTTTATGCCGTGGATCGGAAGTGCAGGAAAAGTTGCGTCTACGGACGAAGCCCTGGAGAAGGTTCAGAATTATGTGATCGAGCAGTGCGGCGTAAAACCGGTTCCGGTATTATTGCCGAGCGGATCGGAGCAGGAGAAATTAAATCTGCTGATATCGGATCCGAGTGAGCAGTTGGATATTATTATGATGAATCCCACATGGGAAAGCTGGGGCAGGCTGGCGGAGAACGGACAGATCGTCCCGCTTAATGATCTGTTGGACGAATATGGACAGGATATTAAGGAAGCTTTCAGCGGTGATCTGGAATGGCTTTTGGATCCGATGACGGATGAAGACGGAAACATATGGGCGCTGCCCCGTGCATTGGAGACAACTTCCAGTCCCACTTATATCAGAAAGGATTGGCTGGATCAAACCGGTCTGGATATGCCTGAGACCTTTGACGAACTTGAAGAGGTACTCGCAGCATTTAAAGAAGCTGATTTTGCGGGAAATGGACAGACAATACCTCTTTTGGTGGTAAATGAAGGCGGATTTAATTACGGTATCACAAGTGGATTTACAAAATACGGATATGGATATTGGATGGATGAGCAGGACAGCCTGATCAAACCTGCTGTATTGCAGCCAGGATTTGAGGAGTGCCTGGAAAGAGTTAATACCTGGTATGAAGAAGGATACATGCATCCGGATTCATTTACTCTGGCGTGGTCGGATTTTGAAGATTTGTTTATGGCTGACCGTGTTGGTGTAATCATCGGATCTTACGGGGTAACGGCAAATAATCTGGCGAATCTGCAGGCATTGGATCCGGAAGCGGAATATGTTTATGCGGATGGTATTCAGGGACCGCAGGGATTTATGGAGACACGGGAGAAAGCTTCGAACAGCGGTATGATGATTACTGCTAAATCCCAGAATCCGGAAGCATGTATGAAATTACTTAACTGGGTTGTTGCCGATTCTTCCAACTTCCTTACTATGATGTATGGGATAGAAGGCGAAGGCTGGAGATGGCAGGATAAGGAAAAGGGGTTGTACGTCATTCTGGACACAGAATCATATGGCGGTGAGCTGTATATCTATCCGAACAACTATAATCTGCGGCAGATCGGACAAGTAGATGAGGAGAGCGGTGAGCTTAGGGCAGATTCCAAGTTCATGATGGAAGATCAGTACCGTTATGATACGACAAAAGAATCTTTTGATAAGGCTGTGTTCTGGAATGCGGCAGCGATTGATGCCATTAATCCGAATGTAAGTGATGTGGATAAGATGATCAGTGAAAACGTTATCAAGTTCATAACAGGACAAAGGGATCTGGCAGAATGGAATACGTTCGTAAATGATGATTTGCAGAAAGCAGGCATTGATGCCTATATGGAAGCCTATACCACTTTTTATAATGAAAATAAATAAAAATATGATGAGCAGGCGGGCGGGATCTTACTGCCCGCTTGTTGTATGAAAAGGAGGAGAACGCTTGCGTGGAGAAAATATTCAAAAAGATATAAGCAGCAAATATGGTATTTTTTTGCGAAAATATGGTTTTTTTTATTTGCTGATTCTGCCGGGGCTTATTTATCTTATAGTTTTTAAATATCTGCCTCTTGCAGGGTTGACGATTGCTTTTAAGCAGTATCAGCCGGGAATGGGATTCCAAGGGATATTCACCAGTCAATGGGTGGGATTGAAGCATTTCAGGAAGTTCATGGGATCGTATTATTTCGGGGAGATTATGCGCAATACGTTGATGATCAGTTTTGCAAAGCTGTTACTCGGATTTCCCTTCCCTATACTGATTGCCATTATGTTGAATGATCTGAAAAATAAATACTTTAAAAAATTTGCGCAAACGGTCAGTTATATGCCGAATTTTATGTCATGGGTAGTTGTAAGTGGAATTATTGTGGCCATTTTTTCTACAGATGGCGCCGCAAACAATGTATTGAATTCTATCGGATGCCCTCCAGTGTCCTTTTTAAGTCAATCCAGTAGTTTCTTGAAAATAATAATTATATCCGATGTATGGAAGTATGCAGGATGGGACAGCATTATCTATTCGGCGGCGATTATGTCCATCGACCCCACATTATATGAGGCGGCTTCCATGGATGGCGCCGGAAAACTGAGGCAGATCTGGCATGTTACGCTGCCGGGGATTTCCAGCGTGATAGCGATTACGTTGATCCTGAGGATGGGAGGAATTTTGGAAGCAGGTTTTGAACAGATCCTGATGCTTTATTCTCCGGCTGTCTATGATGTGGCGGACATCATTGACACATACGTATACCGGGAAGGGCTTCAAATGGCCAATTATTCCTTTTCAACTGCAGTGAGTCTGTTTAAATCCGTTCTGGCAGCGATCATGGTTCTGATTACGAATTTTCTGAGCAAAAAAGTGAGTGGAGAGGGACTATGGTAGAGCAAATTCTTTGAAAGGAGTGTAGCTGATAAATGAAATTGTCATTAGGAGACAGGGTAGTGAGTATTGCAATCATAATTATTATGGCATTATTGTCTGCTGCTTTTTTATTACCGTTTCTGTTGGTAGTCGGGTCTTCTCTGCTGACACCTGGAGAGTATGCAGCCAGAGGAATGGCTTTTCTTCCGCGGCATCCTACTCTGGATACTTATAAGATTTTACTGGTTGGCAGAGAAATATGGATTGCATATGGCGTATCGGCTCTCAGAACTTTATTGGGAACGGTTATGAATATTGTTGTGAGTGCCATGCTGGCGTACGGGATTTCCAAGAAGGATCTTCCGGGAAGAAACATTTTCATAACATTATTGTTTATTACGATGATATTTAACGGTGGCCTGATACCAAACTATATTATAGTGTCTAACTTAAAACTCACGGATACAATTTGGTGTATGTTGCTGCCTAATCTGGTCAATGTATGGAATGTTTTTGTTTTGCGGAATTTTTTTAATACGATTCCCGAGGAACTGAAAGAGGCGGCGACAATCGACGGGGCATCACAGGGACGAATCTTTAGAATGATTGTGCTTCCTCTATCGAAACCGGCACTGGCAACGATCAGTATTTATTATGCAGTAGCGCATTGGAACAGTTGGTTTGACGCGGCAATCTATCTGAATAAGAGGACAGAGTTGTGGCCGTTACAGTTAATTGTCAGGAAGTATGTGCAGAGCGCGGATGTTTATTCTCTGCAGAGCGCATTAGTGGGAGGAGCGCAACGGCCGCCCGGAATGTCTGTGAAGTGTGCGGTTATTGTGCTGGTTTCGCTGCCAATGCTGCTGATCTATCCGTTTCTGCAGAAGTATTTTGTCAAAGGTGTGATCATGGGATCGGTGAAAGGATAAAAATATGAAAAGAAAAACCGTTTTCATGAAAATTTGTGTCGGGGAAAACATGGAGGTGCAAGTATGGACGGAAAATTATTTTATGCCGGTTACAGCGGTGTGAGAAGCTTCCGCATCCCGTCGCTTCTGTATACGAAGAGAGGAACGCTTATTGCGGCGGCAGATGCAAGACTGGAGGAAGGCTGTGACAACCCGAACCGGATTGATAAGGTAATCCGCAGAAGTTTCGATCAGGGAAGAAGCTGGGGAAGCATGATCGTGGCACTGGAGATGCAGGGTAGGGGCAGACAGGGATGTGCGGCGATCGATCCATGTATGCTGTATGACGGACAATCGGAGAGAATCTTCATGTTCTACTGTTATTCTCCTGCGGGAATCGGGCTGCAGAATGCCAATGCGGGAACGGGATATGACAGCCAGGGGAGAAAGCTTCTGTATGACCGGGAAGACAGAGTCTTCTGTTACGAAGCGCGGGATCTGCAGTGTAGTCATGGAAACAGTCAGCTCCACGCGGGCGGCAGCATAATGGGGGATCCGGACGGATCCATGACGGTAACGGGAGAGGACGGAAAGCGGAGTGATTATGTGGTAGGCAGAGACGGCCGTCTCATAAGGGGCGGCAGAGACTGCGGAAATATCCGTCTTTCCAACGGAGAACTGCGGGAATTTCCCACCTGTTATCTACAGTATATCTACAGCGATGACGAAGGGGCTACATGGTCGGCGCCGGCGGATGTGACTTTTCAGGTGAAAGAATCCTGGATGCGGTTTATCGGTCCCGGACCAGGGAGAGGCATTGTCAAAGCGAGAGGTATTGCAAAAGGAAGATATGTGATTCCGGTCTATTACTCCAATCTCTATGGCCTGCTGTCTGCAGCAGTGGTCTACAGCGATGACCAGGGCGTTTCCTGGCATATGGGAGCATCGCCTAATGACGTAAGGTGCGGGGGCGGGAGCAGGCTTGATTTCTCCCGGGAGAACTCTTTGCAGGAGATGCAGGTGGTGGAACTGCAGTCGGGTGTGCTCCGGGCATTTATCAGAAATACCATGCCCGAGGAAGTGATCTGTTATGCGGACAGCGCGGACGGAGGAGAAACCTGGACTGTGCCGGAGCCTCTGATGTATTTCAGAAATCCTGTCTGCATGCTGAGTGCGGTCAATCTGCATAAAGACAACGACCAGATATTATTGTCGGGTCCCTGGCATAAGACAGAGCGGATCAACGGAACCATCCTGCACAGTTATGACGGCGGTCTGACACTGTCGGACCGGTGTACGGTCACAGAAGGCGGTTTCGGCTATTCCTGTCTGGTACAGTTGGATGATGATACGGTCGGACTACTGTATGAAGTAGATAACGGAACACCTGTGGTGGAAGAGATACGATACAGGGTTTTGTCGCTCAAGGAGGATTTTCATTAAATGTATATCATCAGCAAATCAGAAGAAAGAAAAAGACGGGAAGAGGCAGTGCTCAGAACTTATCATTATTCTGACAATGCATCTGCCCAGGTGAAAGAATATGCGGAAGGGGCAGCGGAAGGAATCCGCAAGGCGTTGGAAGCAATGGGAAGGGAGAAACGGTAGTCTATGGAGAATTATAATGATCTGCGTCTGGCGATAGAAGCGCTCAGCGGAGGAAGCAACACGGTGATTGTGGATGATGTGGGGCTGCCGAGTATTATGGTGGCAATGCCTAAGATGTATTTGTCGGATCTGCTGGAAGGGGCGCCCAGGATACCGCATCCGGCCTGGATTGTGAATGGTGTGGAAAAGGATGTCATATATGTCAGCAAGTATATCAATATTGTCAGGGACGGCAGGGCATATTCCCTTCCGGCCCAGGATCCGAAGGTATATTTCAATTATGAGCAGGCGATCGACTTCTGCCTGAACAAAGGAGAAGGATGGCATCTTCTGACGAATGCCATGTGGGCGGCAATCTCTCTCTGGAGCAAGAAGAACGGAACCATTCCGGAGGGCAATACAAGCAACGGAGAGAATTATTATGCGCCGCATGAGAAAGGAGTTCCCTCTTCACGCTATCTTGATCTGGTTAACCGCACCGCTACAGGGACAGGCCCTGCGACATGGTTTCACAATCATAATGTTTCGGGAATTGCGGACATGACAGGAAATGTATGGGAGTGGGTGGGCGGCCTCCGTCTGCTCAATGGAGAGGTACAGGTGATCCGGGACGGGACAGCAGCAGCCTTTGACAGAGATATGCACAGGATTGACAGTCATTTATGGCATGCGATTACGGAGGAAGGAGAATATTCCGCGCATGGAGAGAAAAATACACTGAAGCTCTCTTCCGTATCACCGGGAGATAACCGGGAGGAAGATCATCTTCTGGGTGTGCCGCATTATGATATCGAGATCGGGCACTATGGATTTGCGGACAGGAACAGCACCGGTAATTTCGGATATTATGACTGCCGGTTCAGTGAACTTCGCGCCGTGGAGGGAGTCAGGATTCCGATGTTGATGAAGGCGCTGGGGCTTTATCCGGAGAAGAATACGGAGAAGGACGGCATTTTCGTAGTACGTAATTACGGAGAGCGGATTGCAGTCAGAGGAGGAAAATTTGACAGCTTTGACAGAGCCGGACAGTTTGCACTTCACTTCTATAATCCCAGATATTATCATGGCGGCAATGTGGTGGGGTTCCGCAGTGCCTATGTGAATTTAAGAGGAGACAGATTATGAGTAAGAAAATGAAATACGGCGGGATTATTCCTGCACTTTATGCCTGTTACGGAAGAGACGGTGAAGTCTCGGAGGAACGTACAAGATCCTTCATGAGGCATCTGCTGAAGAAGGGGATAGACGGAATCTATGTGGGCGGATCATCCGGGGAATGTATTTACCAGAGTGTGGAAGAGAGAAAGAAGACGATACAGTGTGTGATGGAGGAAGCAGGAGGGCAGATTCCCGTTATTGTGCACGTGGCATGTAACAACACGAAAGACAGCCGCAGTCTGGCCGCGTATGCGCAGGAGGCAGGCGCAGATGCCATTGCGGCCATTCCGCCGATCTACTTTAAACTGCCGGAACATGCCGTTGCCGCGTACTGGAACAGTATCTCCGACGCGGCGCCGGATACGGATTTTATCATTTATAATATTCCGCAGCTGGCAGGGACAGCCCTGACACAGAGCCTTCTGCGCACCATGCTGCAGAACAAGAGGGTCATTGGCGTGAAGAACAGCAGTATGCCGGTTCAGGACATACAGGTGCAGAAAATGATTGGGGGAGATGATTTTATCGTATTCAACGGCGTGGATGAGCAGTTTATCTCCGGACGTGTCATTGGGGCAGACGGCGGGATCGGCGGAACATACGCAGTTATGCCGGAGTTGTTTCTGACAATGGATCGGCTGATACAGGACGGAGATCTCCGGACGGCGCTGAAGATACAGATGGATATCGACCATATTATAGATATGATGTGCGGATGCCATGGAAATCTGTATGCCGTAATGAAAGAAATATTGCGGCGAAGAGAAGATATGGATATCGGCGGCGTGCGGGAACCTTTGCCGCAGATTATTAAGCAGGATACAGAGATGATTGACCGCTGTGTGACGGCAATCGAAGAAGCACTTTCCAGATACTGTAGAGAAGATTAAGCGTTTAAGAGAATGGCGGAATCATGGAGGTTAATATGAACCATATTTTACAACAGATTAAAGGCGGACTCATCGTATCATGCCAGGCGCTTGAAAATGAACCGCTGCACAGCTCATTTATCATGTCCAGAATGGCGGTTGCGGCTAAGGAGGGCGGAGCCGTGGGAATTCGGGCCAATTCCGCTGAAGATATCCGGGAGATTAAGAAGAATGTGGATCTTCCGCTGATCGGAATCATCAAGGTACATCATTCGGATTCGGATGTGTTTATCACTCCCACCCGGAAAGAAGTTGACGAACTGGCGTCGGCTGGAGTAGAGATCATAGCCATGGATGCCACGGGCAGAAAGAGACCGGGCGGTGTTGGACTGGACGATTTCTTTCAGGAAATCCGGAAAGCGTATCCCAACCAGCTCTTTATGGCGGATTGTTCTACCGCAGAAGAAGGAATCCATGCGGGAGAGATCGGATTTGATATCATCGGTACCACTCTGGCAGGGTATACACCCTATACTGAGCACATTCATTTGCCTGACTTCGGGATGATCGAGAGACTTCGGGAGAAGACCGACAAGCTGATCATTGCGGAAGGCGGCATATGGAGCGGTGCGGACCTGCGGCGGACATTTGAGTGCGGCGCTTACTCGGCAGTGATCGGTACAGCGATTACCAGACCACAGCTGATAACAAAATATTATGTAAAAAGTATAGAAAATTTAGGATGATTATATTATGATATTTGATAGAAATGAAAATCTGAAAAACTACAGAGGAATTGACAGGAACCTGGATGCGGCCATTGATTTCCTGTTGTCTGCGGAGCTGGATGATCTGGCTGTCGGGAAAACCGTGATCGACGGGGAACGCGTTTTTATACAGGTACAGGATGCCTGTACGAAGGATATCGTGCAGGGAAGTTATGAGTACCACAGATGTTATATGGATATCCAGATCGGCATACAGGGGGAGGAGAGAATACTCCTTGGCGGCAATGTGACGCGGCAGGTACAGGAATACCGTCCGGATATCGGTCTGGTACAGTGTGAAAGGGCGGCAGAGTGCATCTTAAGAAGAGGATATTTTGCCCTGTTCCGGGCAGGGGAATATCATATGCCCGGAATTGCCGTGGATGATTCTGCAGACAGGAAGATCAGAAAAGCGGTCGTGAAAGCAGCGGAGCAGGTGAGATTATGAAGGTCATGGTGTTGGACATCGGAGGGACCTGTGTAAAATCAGCTGTTTATCAGGAAGGAGATCTTCTGGATGTGCGTGAAAGTCCGTCAGAGGCCAGGTTTGGCGGCCGGTATCTGATGGAAAAGGCTGAGGATATCATCAGTAGTTATCGGACACAGTATGAATTTGAGCGGATCGGAATCAGTACGACCGGGCAGGTCGATCCCATGGAAGGCAGAATTCTTTACGCGAATCAGAATGTTCCGGATTACACGGGGACGCGTGTGCGCGAACAGATGGAAGCGGCATTTGGGATGCCCGTTACGGTGGAGAATGATGTGAATGCAGCCGGTATCGGAGAGGCTGTTTTCGGCGCCGGTATCGGGCAGCGGCATTTTATCTGTATGACGATCGGGACAGGAATCGGAGGAGCCGTATTTCTGGACGGCAGATTATACAGAGGCAGCAGCTTCTCCGCTGGTGAATTCGGGGCTATGGTAATGTATCCCGGACAGAGAGATGCATCCAGGGACATGTTCAGCGGATGTTATGAGAAGTTTGCATCCACCACGGCGCTTGTGGAGCGTGTGCGGCGCTCCTGTCCGCAGATTACAGACGGGAGAGCGGTTTTTGCGCATCTGGACGATGGAGCTGTCAGAGAGATCGTGGATGACTGGATTGGTGAGATTGTAAACGGTATAGTAACATTGATTCATATATTTAATCCTGCCGCGCTTATCATAGGCGGCGGTGTGACGGAGCAGGATTATGTGTTTTCTGCCGTCAGGGAGAGAGTCCGAAGAGAGATCATACCGGTTTTCCGGAACGTAGTGATCAGGAAGGCGGTTCTGGGCAACATGGCCGGGATGTATGGAGTCGGGGCGCTGGCGGAAGGGATCAGGCTTTGAAAGGGGCGCGGTACAGGGATGGAACAGCAGAATTTATTGTTGGAGATACAATCCGCATACAATCAGTTTACAAAAGTAGAAAAAAAGGTTGCAGATTTCGTGATGAGGCATCCGGAACAGGTGATATTTATGTCGATTACGGATCTGTCAGAGGCATGCAAGGTTGCGGATGCCAGTGTCCATCGTTTCTGCAGAACCATGAAACTGAAGGGGTATCAGGAATTTAAGATGAAGATGTCCATCAGCCTGCATATGAATCAAAGTGCCGGAGAGGAGAACAGCAAAGGGGACAGTAAGGAGAATTCCGTGTTAAAGTATGCGGAACGGATCATGAACAGCAACATCACCGCACTGAAGGAGACCAATGCCCTGCTCAATGAGGAACAGCTGGAGAAGACACTTACGCTGATGCAGAATGCAAGGAATGTCTATTTCTTCGGGGTGGGGGACAGTCTGCTGACCGCGCAGGAAGCGACCAACAGGTTCATGCGCATCACCAGGAAGGTGCATTGTATCACGGATCCTCATATGCAGGCTATGTCTGCGGCTATGGCGGATGCTGATGATCTGATCATTATTATATCTTATTCCGGCGCCACGAAGGATAATATTCATGTAGCGCAGCTGGCTAAGGAAGTCGGCGCCGGTATTGTGGCCATCACCAGATTTATCAAGTCCCCTCTGACAGCTTATGCGGATGCGGTGCTGCTGAGCGGCTCTGATGAAGACCCTCTCGACGGAGGTTCCATGAGTACGAAGCTCGGCCAGCTTTATCTGGTGGATATTCTTTTTCGGGAGTACTATAAGAGGAATGAAACCGAATCCGTACATAACAATCATCTTTCATCGGGTGCGGTGACTGATAAGCTGATTTAAGATATGGACGATATGATTTGCGGATGATTCTGAAGTGAGACAGCATGCCCGGCTGTTTCTGGGAAGCAGGGAGGACGAAGCAATGGACTTACGGGCAGTGCAATCAAGGAATACCAGTGAGCCCTGCGTCTGCGGAAAGCGGAGCACGTCTTCTGCTTCAGTAAAATATTTCGACGGGGGAGAGGCTGTACCCCCCCCGGGAATACCGGAAGGAATAGGTACCGGGGATATAGTTGTTCCGGAGGGGGCATCAATTTTCTGCGCTGCGTCTTTTGCCGTCAGGCTTCTGTCAGCGCCTGAGCTGGTTCATAATCCTGAACAATTTCTTGATATCGATTGGTTTCGCCAGATGTTCATTTACCCCGGCATCCTTTGCCATTGCGATATCCTCTTCAAACGCGTTGGCTGATATGGCAATAACGGGTACGGTTCCCGCATCCGGCCGGTTCAGTGCGCGGATCACACGGGTTGCCTCGTATCCACTCATGACCGGCATCATCAAATCCATGAGCACACAGTCAAATGTTCCGGGAGTGGACGATGTGAAGGCATCTACGGCGGCTTTTCCGTCGTTGGCAGTCACAACATCCGCACCCGCTTCCTTCAGCATGAATTCTATAATTTCACAGTTGAGTTCGTTATCCTCCACCAGAAGGACATGCATTCCTGCAATACTGGCCTGTACATTCGTCTCTTCCTCCACAGGCGGTGTGCTCCATGATTCGTCAATTCGAAGGGGCAGAGTAATCTGAACCACGCTGCCCTTACCGACCTGACTGTCTATTTCAACGGTTCCCTTCAGCTGGTCTGTCAGCTTCTTCACGATGGACATACCAAGTCCGGCGCCGTTATAGTGGGTTCTTGCGCCTTGATGCTCCTGGGAAAAAGGTTCAAAAATGTGCTTTCTGAATTCTTCTCCGATGCCGATTCCGGTATCTTCGATCACAAACCGATAGTTTGCAGTCCCGTCCTGGCAGGGGATCTCCTTTACCCGGACAAATACAGAACCATGAGGCCGGTTATATTTGAGGGCGTTATTAATGACATTTGTCAGAATTTGTTTCAGATAAAGCGGATTTCCGATCACTCTGTTATGCTGCAGGCCGGCCGTCTCCAGTACTAAGCGGATATTGGCTTCATCCGCCTGGGGAGACAGGATCGTGACACAGTCTTCCAATGCAGTATGAAGGTCAAACGGCTCCAACACCTCTGTCGTTCTTCCGCTATCCAGCTTACTGGCCTGAAGAACATCGTTAACCAGAGACAGCAGATGCTCTGTCGACACATGGATTTTCTTCCGGCATTCCCGCTGTCTCTCCGAATTATCCTGGCTTCTCTCCATGATGGCCAACATTCCCAGAATCACGTTGATGGGGGTACGGAGGTCGTGGGACATGTGGGAAAGGAATTCGCTTTTTGCCGAGTTTGCCTTTCTGACTTTCTCCAGAAGCTCCATAATGGCCTGTTCCTGCTTCTTCCTCGCCACCATGACCTCGGTGATGTCCTGATGGTATCCGTTCAGGCAGACACCCGGCTTCCTGAATGTCTTGTCCGGCACACCGCCGCAGCGGACATAGATTTTCCCCAACGTCGGATGATTCCATGGATAAATCACTTCGGAACGTCCGGTTTCCAGGATCTCCGTTACCGCTTCCTGCACCATATCCACATAGTCGGAATCAATATTCTCAAACCAACGCCGATAGCATTCCTCGGGTTCAATCTCCTCCGTTACCCCCAGGAGAATCCGCATGGTTCGGTCAGCATACATCCTTGGCGGGCAACCCTCCTCCAGTTCGATGGTCCAGATGCCTGTTCTGGCTCCCTCCAGAATATCTTCCAGGTTTCGCCGTGCCTCCAGCTTATTCTTTTCTTCCTGCTCCACTACGGCATTGATATCCCGCAGGGCAAAAATCGCGCAGTTTTCTTTTGCTGTCTTCTCTGTGGCAGAAAAATGAATTTCCAGATGTTTCAGGCCAAAGAGACTGTCGTTCACCTGATATCGGACAGAGAACTTCTTCTCGCTCCTGAGTTTGGCGAGTACATAGTCTTTTTGGGTTACGGCGCGGAGCCGTTCCTGATCCCGGGAAACCACATATCGGGAAATATAGCTCTCCATAGCTGTTTCATAGCCGTCCTGAAAGCAGACAGCCGGATCCATGCTCATCTGCTCGTTGTTCCGGTAGATTTCGCATTCACCTGTGTCGAAGTTTACCTGAAAGATGTCCAGATAGTCTACACTGAGGGCATGGAGAACGTTATAGCTTCGTTTTTGGAGTTCGCGGACCAGATTGCGCCGTTTCAGGGAAAATACAATAAAGTATGCCGCAGTCTGGAGCATATTCGATGTGTATTCCAGCGACTTCACAGGCGGGTTGTCCACGCCGTAAAAGCCGATGATCTTCTGACCGTCATAGAGGGGAACCACTACAAGAGAGCGGACATCTTGCAGCTTCAGAGCCTGATACGCAAGGGGGTCGGTTCTTTGGATATCTTCCAGGTTCTCGATGACGATATACCTTCCGATGCCGAAATTCCGATACCAGCCGGCACACACTTCCGGAGGGATATTTTGAAGATTTTCTTTCTCTGGCTCTACCCCGTCGGCTACCCACTCATAAGTGTTGTCATTGCCTCCGGATTCGTTCCGTTCAAATATATAGGTACGTTCCCCGTTCAGCGCTTTTCCCAGATACTCCAGCAGCACTGTCAGCGACTGGTCCGGAGTCTCCTCCAATAAAGCGATGCGAAGCGCCTCATTGATGACGGTTTCCGGATTCTGAATGCTTCGTATATCGTTGTGCCGCTGATGGCATCCGATGGCAGATATGCCATCGTCGGTTCGTTCAAAGAGTTCTCTTGAATAATCCATATGCCTGTCCTTCCTATAGACCGCCTTCCGGTCATAATTAGTACCTGCGGATTCCGGCACGGAAAAAAATCTTCCGGGATGCTTCTGCTTCGGAATATTGGTACAGTTTCTCTGTGTTTCCATATGGCTTCGCCGCAAAATTAGTAATATGTGTGTCATAATACCATATGTTCCCTGATTACGTCAATATGGAAGCGGGTTATTGCCATGTTTTGAGCATTTGCTGATGGCCTCCGGATCCCACGGGGCCAGCCGGGATAATGATCAGGATTCTTGACACTGTATTCGGCAGGGGTTAGAATAAAAAAAACATGCTTTTCGTGGGATCTTGTGTCAAAACTGACATGGGTGCAAGCATAAATGGGGAATGGAATTACAGTATGGGAAACAGGCAGAATATGGATTATGGTATAGAAGAGCAGGAGAAGCGGATCGGGGAATTGGAGCAGCAGGTTAGAACATTAGAAGCAGCGCTGCAGGCGGCGGAGGAGACGAACCAGGCAAAGAGCCGTTTCCTGTCCAACATGTCCCATGACATCCGTACGCCTATGAATGCCATTATGGGAATGACCTCTATCGGTTTGTCTCATATTGACGAGAAGGCAAGGGTCCAGGATTGTCTGAGCAAGATACAGACCGCGGCATCGCATCTGATGAGTCTGGTCAATGATGTGCTGGATATGTCGCGTATTGACAGCGGCCGAATCACGCTGAATAAGGAGCCCTTTTCACTTGCGGATCTGATTCATGATATTTCCGTGATCGTGCGGCCCCAGGCTGCCCAGAAGAATCAGGAGCTGAAGATAGAGATCGGCCGGATCGAGGAGGAGAATCTGTTAGGGGATTCGCTCCATCTGCGCCAGATCCTGGTCAATATTATCGGAAATGCGGTAAAATACACTCTGAATGACGGATGTATACAAATAAGGTTTGCGCAGCATTTTATAGAGCCCGGTGTAGAGGATGCTTCCGGGCAGCGGAAAGTGTGTCTGGATTTTCGCTGCGAGGACAATGGTATTGGTATGAGCCGGGAGTTTTTGGAAAAGATTTTTCTTCCCTTTGAGCGCGTACATAATGATATCACCAGTAAGATAGAGGGTACCGGGCTTGGAATGTCCATAGTGAAGAATCTTGTGGAGCGTATGGACGGGCAGATCAGCGTGGAGAGTGAGGAGGGAGTCGGAAGCTGTTTTATGGTAGAGATTCCGTTCGTCACCGCGCCGCAGCAGGATGGAGTCCTGAACCTGCCGGATGGAGTTTCGGTACTAATCGCGGAGAAAAGAAAAGAACGTGCCGGACAGATGGCAAGATATCTGCGGGAGAGCGGCCTTGCTTCGGTGCATCTGGAGAACGGGGCCCAGGCGGTAACCTGGCTGACGGAAGCGCAGTATGAGGGGCGTATGCCCTGTGCTATGCTGTTGGGAGAGGAACTGGAAGACATGCCGGTCTTAAATCTTGCGGCGCATGTACGTCAGCTGGCAGGACGGGAGTTCCCGATTATTCTGGTATCGGAGGGAGATTGGGTGAAGCTGGAGTATCGGGCGACGCATGCGGGAATCAATGCTTTTGTACCCTGTCCGCTTTTCAAGAGCAGACTGCTTGGGACACTGGCCGAGCTGACCGGCAGTACCTGTGCCTCTGATGTCTCATCTGACCGTAGCCGGGATTTCAGCGCATATCGTGTTCTGCTGGTAGAGGACAATGAACTGAATCAGGAAATTGCCGTGGAACTGTTAGCTGTTACAGGAGTCCAGGTGGAGGTCGCAGATGACGGAGCCCAGGCGGTAGAGATGTTTGCCCGTTCTCCGGAGGGATATTACGATCTGATCTTTATGGATATCCATATGCCGGTTATGGACGGACATGAGGCAACAAGGCAGATCCGCCGTATGGACAGGACGGATGCCGGGAATATATGGATTGTTGCCATGACAGCGGATGCCTTTGTGGAGGATGTCAGGCAGGCGAAGGAGGCAGGCATGAATGAGCATATTTCAAAGCCTGTAGAACCCGGACGCCTGCAGGAGATTCTGTATCAGCAGCTGAAGTAAGGAGTACAGTGAGGGAAAGATGCAGCCATATCAGGAAGAATATATTGCAAACTTAAAAGATATTGCTGCTAACACGGCGCGAAAGAAGCCGGAGGGACTCTCTTTTGAGGCATATCAGGCGGAACTGTCGGCGAACAGAGGGCAGATCGAACAGAAAGTGATGCGCAACATGGAACTTCTCAAGGGAGAATTATTTCCCCTGTTAGACCACCTGCTGGAAGCGGATGAGACAGTTCTTGCACAGTTGCAGGAGTTTGCCGGCAAACTGTTTCAGTTCGGAGAGGAACTGGACGTAGGGCTCTTCTGCCATATCCATCAGGCGCTGTTGAATCGGGCGCGGCTGCTCAAGAACCGGAACAGTATGATAGAGGAGTTGTACTGGCTGGGGCTTGGACGGAACAGCCGTTGCAGCAAGCTGATCGGATTGGAGCAGTCTGTGGTGGAGAATTATATGTCCGAGATGCGGCTCTGCTTTACGGAAGCGGGCGCATATCTGAAATACTTCGATGAGATTGAGGATAAGGAAACCAGGGCATACATACTGCGGTCCCGTGCCAATATGTCTCTCGGACAGTTTGCATCGCCCGAGGAGAAGATCCGCCGTGTGCGGCAGACACTGCAGATTCTGCAGGATAAGTACTATCAGGAGAAAGAGCCGGATCTGCCTTGGGACAGATATATTTTCATGGTGCACAGACAGATGGCAAGCAGCATTTCCTTCCACAAGGATAATACCATGAGTGCGGAGGACATTGAAGCGATCATGGAATCGGTGTATATCGTGTACCAGACGCGGCTTCAGGAAGCGGACGGGCGCGGAGAGCAGCCGCCGATTCATTCCGCTTTTTCCTATTATGCGATATCTTATTACTGTGGGCTGGATACCCTGGAGGGCCTTCTGACGAAGATGGAACAGTTGATGGACAGGACAGACCTTTCTGACTTTTCTGCGGAAAACATGTATGGCCTCATCTCTCTGCCTGCATTTTACTGTCAGTATTTTAAGCAGTATCCAGACAGGCTTCCCGGCCGCAGAGAATATATCGAAAGCCTGTATCAGCGCATCCTGGATTATGTGGACGCTTTTCCGGATGCGCCGGAGAATGAGACGCTCTTTTTATATCTCAGGCAGCTGTCCATCAGTTTTGTGGAGACCGAGCATAGTATTTCTTATGGCGCTTTTCTGGTGAAGCTGTTGATGCGGTTTGCACCGGATCTCTATATCCAGTCGTATATTGTGGCCAGAGCGGCAACGGTTCTGTGCCGGATCATTATAACGGAAGAACCGGATTACTTTGATGATATTGAGCAGATCAGGGTCTTGGAAGATCCGGAGGAAAAGCGTCGGAAAGTGTTGGAATATGCATGGAACTGCGGGATACTTCATGATGCAGGCAAGATCAATTTCCTTAATATGTATGCCCAGGCGGGACGGCAGTGGTTTGCAGAGGAATACGAAATGACGCAGATGCATACGATCCTGGGGCATGTCTGCCTCGCGGAGTGTCCGTCTACCCGTCTCTATGCATCAGCAGCGCTGGGACATCACAGCTGGTATGATGGTTCTCGCGGATATCCGGATACTTACAGGAGGCTGGAATGTCCGGAAAGGCAGATGGTAGATATCATCAGTCTGCTGGACTGGCTGGAGAATGTGACGGACGCCCAATATCTGTTTACCGGTATGAAAATGAGTTATGACGAGGCGGTGTCATCTGCTGTTTCTATGGAGGGCAGACGTTTTTCCCCTCTGCTGACGGCAAGGCTCCGGGACGGACAGATTGTGGAACAGTTAAGATGTGCCTTCGGCGAGGGACGATCGGAAGCCTACAGGCTGCTGTATGATGGGGAGACCGCAGGGGGCATGACCATCCGGCTGCACGATTTTGAAAAGGAGTAAATGTTTCTGATGTTCGATTGTGACAAGAAAATGTTTCCTGCTATGCCGCCAGACCGCGCATGGATGGGATGAGTAAGATTATAAAATGTGGTATTGCCTGCCATGCCAAAAACTGTAAAGCGGTGTTTGAAGAAGGAAAGGACGAATAGGAGAAGCAGCGTCGGTTGGATTAGAAGGGAAAGAAGGAACTGGCCATGAAGAAAATGCTACTTACAGCAAATGGGTTATCGACACCGGAAATCAGAGAAGTGTTCCATGAAATGACCGGCAACGACGGGAAGAATGTCAGAGTTTTATTTATTCCCACTGCCTCGCGCACGGAGGAGGAACTTGTTTATGTGAGAAAAACATATGAGGAATTGCTGGCTTCCGGGATCCTGCCGGATCATATTACGGTTTTTGAAATTGATAAATGCCTGGAAAACGGAAATTGCTACGACTTGTATGCGTATGACTGCTTTGTTGTCTGCGGCGGGAATACCTATTATTTACTTTCCAAATTAAAGGAGAGCGGATTTTTCTGCACTGGGATTTGTCTGTGAGAAGATCGTGCCCCATTATGAGGCAGGCTTTGACGCACAGCTGGATCCGGAAAGCAGCTTTCTGTGTATCAGAGACTTTACGGCCCTGCAGGTGAAAGAAACTATCAGAGCCACGATTTAATGCCGGTATGTATTTGTTTTGAAAGGTGTATTTCCTCATCATCTCCGTATCCAAGTTCTTCATATACGGATCTGGCAGTTAGATTTTCTTTTCCGGTCAGAAGCTCAAAACCTGAAACGGAATAATGTCTGATGCAATAGTCTTCTGCAAAAGAGATCATTGCGCTTGCGATTCCGTGTTTTCTGTATTCTTGTCTGACATATACTTCGGTGATCTCCGGTACATACTCATGGTAGCAAAACGACTTTTTCAGCTGGATGCAGACAAAGCCGGCAAGCAGGCTGCTCTCTTCATCTACAACAACAATCTCCTGGGCGTTATTTATGAGAGAATCTCTTATATGCTCAGGGAGTGTGTCGCTTACGCCGTTAAACGCATCGTTTAGAAGCTTCAGTTGTTCTGCATCCTTTACAGTTGCTAAGCGTACCATGGCCTTTTCTCCTAATCTTCTGCGCTGTGATTAGCTTAATTATACAGGATTAAGTTGAGAAATGGAATAGCTTTTATGTTTTCAGATTTACTAAACCCGCAAAGTCTGGAAGCAAAAATTTTATTTGATGCTTTTTCGGGAATATAAGTATACTGACCAGGCCTGTTACGGATCAGGAGGGGATTGAATTCCTGCGGGGAAGCGTGAGGGAGACGGATTTCAAGAGAGGAAAATTCGTATTAAGCCATCTTGCCACGCCGTCCTCGTGATTGCTTTCGATGACCGCCGTAGCTTTTTCTTTTAATTCGTCAACCGCATTGGCGACCGCATAGCGCTCGTCCGCTATGTCAAACATATCCGTATCATTTTTACCGTCGCCGAATACGACCAGCCGGTCACACCCAAGGAGTTCCTTCAGCTGCAGAATGGCATGAGATTTCGAGGCGGATTTCGGCATGATTTCCAGCCACTGCGCCTTCGTATAGAGGTCTTTTTGATAGACGCAGTGAAAGGTATCTTTATATTTTTCGTATAAAGGTTCCAGAACCGCTGGTTTGTCAATGCAGGTGATATAGAAACAGCTGCCCTGTGTCAACGCTTCCGTGCTGCTAACGGCATTGGTGCGGATATCGCCTTTCCGGCTGTCATGGAACATGCGCATTCCGGAAGTGCATTTGTCTTCAATAAAAGAAAACTTTTCGACTCCGTTAATATAGGAATATACGATGGGATATACATGTTTCCTGAACAATTCCGTGAAAACATCTTGTATGGTATCATCAAAATAGTTGGCAATCATGATCTCTCCGGTAAGATGCTCCATGACAAATGCTCCGTTATATACAATGACAGGGATATGTGCATTCAGGCCTCTTGTGACCTTCTTTGCCGTGACCAGCGATCTGGCCGTGGCGTAGGAAAAGAGCATACCCTGTGCAGTCAGGGTATTGATTGTATGATTGGTATATTCCGAGGTGGTTTCGTCGCTGCGAAGGAGCGTCCCGTCCAGATCGGATACATATAATGTTTTCATGCGTAAGACTCCTGTTGAGTGGAAGGTAAAGTCCCGTGACGGATTGCGTCCGGGGTTACTATTCACAGTCCCCAACCGTTCATAGTAACCGTCCGGGGACGATCTATGTTCTGTGGATATACATTCTTGACATGTCCGGTTCGCCGTCTCCCCATACCATACAGAAAAATTCCCAGCCGTATCGTTCATAGAAGGACGTGTGGTCTGTCAGAAGATATAAAGTGTCAATTCCCTGCTCCTTCATATCGGTACATACGTAATTCAGCAAGGCGCCGGCAACTCCCTGGCAGCGCCATTCTTCTTCCGTGTATACGGCACAGACATTAGGTGCCAGGTCTTTTCTGTTGTGGAAATCATTCTCGATTACGCCCAATCCGCCGATTATGGTATCCTGTTCCAGAGCCAGATACCATTGGGGAACGGCATTTTTCCCTGTCAGGCATTCTTTCATACTATCCAGATATGCATCGTAAGGGATCCCCCATTTTTCATGGAACCACCGGGCGGCGGTTTCCAGGATGTCGGGTTTGTCTGTCAGACGTATTATTCTGTAACACATGTGTCTTTTCCTCCGAAGATGTGGGTTTGGAGTGCCGGCGGTTGGCAGATTGTTTCTTTCATCGTATCATATTTTATGATATAAGTCTTTATCTTTTTGGGTTCAGATATCATCAACCAATGTCATGATGCTGGGGTCAAAACTACTTACAAGCAGGAATTGTGTTAATTGTATAAAAATTGTTTGGTAAATTGCCAGATTTAATAATTGTAAAACATGCTTAAAACAAGTATAATTCATACACAATTAACACAATTTGCTTACCGATGACCTTTTGACCCCAGCATCATGTCATTAAGTTAAGTCTATACACAGCGTCTGATATGATAGGATTCTCCTTAGGACCACCCCCCCTAACGCCGGTACTTAATGAGGTTTTCCACGAATTTAGTACCGCTGCGTTTGGAACTGAGCGAAAGCGCGTCCTCAGGAGATTCCTATCATGTCAGGCGCGTCCGGCTTAACTTAACGACATTGTATCATCAACAGTAACAACCGGTTACTTTTCACGGGTCAGGAATGCGCATTCCGTGAGAACATAATTCAAGTGTGACGGCGGTCTTTCGTTGACAATGCCGGCCAAAGAATGTTATAAAATAGGAAAAGAAGCTTAAGAATCCTGTACTTGCACCGTACATTTCATAGGAATTCGTATTCGGGAAGAGATGGAGGCACAAGTAAGATAATAGTTATAGTAAACGACATAACAAGAGGAGGGAGTGTTCATGACATCAGAAAAAGACTGGATTAAAGATTTGGTTATATACCAAATATATCCCCGCAGTTTCTACGATGCCAATGGGGATGGAATCGGAGACTTGCCGGGGGTACTGCAAAAGCTTGATTATCTGGAGGAACTGGGAGTGAACGCCATCTGGCTGTCGCCGGTGTACCGCTCACCCAATGATGACAACGGTTACGATATCTCCGGCTATCAGGAAATTATGGAGGAATTCGGCACCATGGAGGACTGGGAACGTCTGCGGGATGCCTGCCGGAAGAAGGGGATACGAATTATTATGGATCTGGTGGTGAATCACTCCTCTGACGAGCATCCCTGGTTTCTTGAGTCACGGTCGGGCCGGGAGAACAGCAAGAGTGAATATTATATCTGGCGTGACCCTGTGGATGGGCATGAGCCTAACAACTGGGCTTCCGTCTTTGGCGGCAGTGCCTGGGAATATGTGCCGGAACGGGGACAATACTATTTCCATTATTTTTCCAGGAAGCAGCCTGATCTCAACTGGGCATGCCCGCAGCTGCGGGAGGAGATTTTCCGGATGATGGATTGGTGGGTGGATAAAGGGGTGGAAGGCTTTCGGGTAGATGCTATCAGCTATCTGGATAAGCCTCAGGATTTTCCGGACTCTGCCCAGCCTGCCCAGCCGGACGGATATTCTTTTCCGGACTGTCTGGCGGGACGTCCCGGCACCCATGCCTATATTCGGGAGATGAACAGACGTGTCTATGCACCCCGTGGTGTGCTGACGGTGGGAGAGGTTTCGGCGCCTACCGTGGAAGAACTGGGCAATTATGTGCGGACAGGACGGGAGGAATTTGATATGGCCATTCCCTTTGTTCCGCCTGAGGTGGAGATTGCCACCTGGTCCCCGGAAAAGCTGAAGTGTGATATTCAGGAAAGCTACGAAGCGTTGAAAGAAGACGGCTGGTGGGCACGTTTCTTCAGCAACCACGATAAACCAAGGCAAGTATCTCTTTATGGTGATGACGGGCAGTATTGGGAGGTTTCGGCGAAATTCCTGGCGATGTTTCTACATAGTCTGCCTGGTACGCCCTTTGTGTACCAGGGGGAAGAGATCGGCATGACAAACGTAAGGTTTTCTTCCATAGAAGATTATAATGATCTGGGTACCCGGAATCAGTACCGGCAGAATCTGCTTTCCGGCATGTCGCCGGAAGACGCCTTGGCTCAGTCGCAACCGGAGAGCCGGGACAATGCCCGGACGCCCATGCAGTGGGACGGTTCTGCAAACGGCGGCTTTACGACAGGTACGCCATGGCTGAAGGTGAATCCGAATGCGAAGAAGATTAACGTGGAGGCCCAGCGTCAGGATGCCTGCTCGATTTATCAGTGCTACCGGCGGTTGATTGCCTTGCGGAAGACGTCTTCGGCATTGACTCGAGGAGAGATGACGTTTCAGGAAACAGGATGCAAGGAAGTGATAGCCTTTACACGCAGTACGCCTGAGGAGACATTGCTGATGATCCATAACTTTTCCCGACAGGAGCACACCATTCCGGATGAGCTGTTGAAAGGAGCCGGAGAGGTACTGCTGTCCTCCTATGACAGGGAAGGCGGCTACCGGGGGCCTGCACTGCGGGCATATGAGTCCGTGATCTTCCGAATGGAGAAAGAGTAGGCTTACGCCGGGGATGGCAGGAGGTGCAGATATGAGAAAATTGTTGGTATTCCGTATACTGTGTGTGGTTCTTCTGGCTGTGAGTGTTGCGGCGCTTTATATAGAAATCTACCGCAATGATATCGGAAGCATGGCCGCTGTATATGTGTGGGCAGGGTTGGCAATTGCAGGTTTAGCCGGGAATGCAGTTGGCGCTCTGTATGATTATCTGCGTGTGAAGGATAAGGTGTAGAGCAAGGCTGCCGTTTCACAGGCAGCCTTTAGCATAATATATTTATATGGGGAGCAATGTCATTCAAAAGTTCTTCCCATAACGAAAAACAGGAGGTTGTGAAATTGAAAAAACGAATTCTTTCAGTCGTTTTGGCACTGAGTTTGTGTGTTTCTTCCCCGTCAGTGGCGTACGCATATCAGGAAGATTTTTCGCAGCAGGAAGATACTGCTGCAGGAGAGGCCGCAGAGGGCTCGGACATGAGTAACGATGTGTCTGACGGCCCGGAGGAAGCCCCACCGCAGCAGGATGATGCTGCTACGGACGGGAACACAGAGGGCTCGGACAGCAGTGACGATGTGTCTGACGGCCCGGAGGAAGCCCCACCGCAGCAGGATGATGCTGCTACGGACGGGAACACAGAGGGCTCGGACAGTAGTGACGATGTGTCTGACGGCCCGGAGGAAGCCCCACCGCAGCAGGATGATACTGTTACAGACGAAACTACAGAGGGCTCAGACCGCAGCGATGATGTGTCTGACGGCCCGGAAGAAGCCCCACCGCAGCAGGATGATGCTGCTACAGAGGAAATCACAGACGGTTTGGACACAGGTGATGATATGGTTACTGACCCGAGGGAAGATCCTTTGCGGCAGAAGGATGCTGTTACGGAAGAAACACTGTTCGGACTGACTGCCCGCGACGGTACGGTCCCTACTCCGACGGAAGTTTATCAGGCCATGATGGCACTGAAAGAGCAGGATGGGTATAAGGAGGGAACAACGTGGACCGACGATGAACCATATTCAGACACAAAGGGATATTACCGCTGGAAGGGCGGAACCCTTGGCGGAGTGAATATCGTTGCCGTAGGCTGTGTAGCCTTCGCTTTTATATTAAGCGATGCGGCATTTGGCAGTCTGCCGGCCAGGATGTACGCACCGGGTGCGTTTTCATTTGAGGATATCAAAGTAGGAGATATCCTGCGGGTAAACACGGATACCCATACTGTGATTGTGCTCGAGGTGAGTGAGGCGGGCGTGGTGGTTGCCGAGGGAAACAACAGCGGTAAGGTTCATTGGGGAAGGGCAATTTCCAAGAATGATGTGATGAATAACACTAGTCATTATATCACCCGTTATCCGGAGGGCTATGTTTCACCAGATGACCCTACAGCCAACGACATAATCGGAGAGGGAACTCTTGGCGGAGGACTGACCTGGGAATTGACGAAAGCGGGTACACTTACCATCTCCGGAAAAGGAGCCATGCCCGACTTTAGCAGTACCGGAGAACAGCCGTGGAACGCTTACAGCGACAAGATCCGGAAGGCCGTTATCGGGGATGGCATTACCAGTATCGGTTCCTGTGCTTTTTGGGGCTGCGGGGTTCTCAGTGCGCAGCTTCCTTCCAGTGTGACAACAATTGGCAACAGTGCGTTTCGCAGCTCTTCGATGATTTCCGTGACCATTCCTTCCGGCGTGAAAACTATCGGGGACAGCGCTTTCCGTGACTGTCAGAATCTCAGCTCGGTGACTTTTTCCGAAGGACTGGAAACCATCGTACAGAATGCGTTCCGTTCTTGCACAAGTCTTGAGTCGGTAGTCTTGCCTGCCAGTATCGGGGAGGTGGGAGCCGCTGCCTTTTATCAATGTACGGCAATGACAAGCGCGACGTTTGCTCCCGGCAGTAAGCAGGTTACGCTGGGCGACAACCTGTTTACGCAATGCTATTATCTGATGAATGTAACATTGCCCATAAATATAGACTGTATTGGTGAGGGGATGTTTCAGAATTGCCATATGCTTCCAGGAGTAATCATTCCGCAGGGCGCAAAAAGCATTGGAGGGTCAGCATTTGCTTCCTCCGGCGTCAGTGTTGTCGTAATTCCGTACAGCGTGGAGGAAATAGGGATAGCCGCATTTTCAGCCTGTCCTCTGACTGATATCTACTTTACTGGTACCGAGGAGCAGTGGAATAGTATAAGTAAAATAGGTGATACGGCATCAACATTGTCAAAGGTGACGATACATTATAATTACGTCCCTGACACCAAGCCGGATCCCGAACCAGATCCCGAACCTGATCCGGGTCCTGATGAAGGCGACGATGATCCGGCAGTCATTGACGGAAAGCTTACCGCTAATCCGAAAGCCGGAGAAGTGGAGGCGGGTACACGTGTCAGGCTCACTACGGAAGCAGAGGGCGGTAAGATTTATTATACACTGGATGGAACGGTCCCTACTGTGAAAGGCGGGACTCCGTATACGGAAGAAACCGCAATTATTATTAACGAAGATACCACCATTAAAGCTATTGTCGTGACAGTTGGTGTAAATGAGGGAGAAGAAGTAATAACCGGAAAGAGTGAAGTCGCAGTCTTTCCGTATACAGTCAAGAAGGATGAAGAAATTGAAACATCCGCAACCGAATATGTAGTAACCTTTGTAGCCGGTTTGGCTGTATACAGACAGAAATACGAAGTAGGAAGCCTGATTTCCGAAATACCGGAGGGTGTATATAAACTCGTGGATAATGCACCTATAGAGGGTCTTTATACAGACAGATTATTTACTGCCAAGTCAAAATGGAATCAGAATACTTCTGTCGTACTGGCAAATGTTACATTGTATGTAAGATATGCCAATAAGATTTCGGAAGATGAAGACGGAAATTCTTCCGGGGTTCTCGTTCAGGCTATTCCGGACCAGGTATATACGGGTGCTGATATTAAGCCGGATGTTGTAGTATATGCCGTAGACGGCACACTGCTTAAGAAGGGCAGGGACTATACGATAACGTATACAAAGAATGCTTCCACAAAGGCTAATATTGACAGGAACGGAAATCCAATCGAGGGCGCAGCCCAGCCTTATCTTACGATCAAAGGTAAAGGAAATTATGATACGGAACCGGTAAAGGTAAGATTTAATATAATCCCGGCTTCTATCGGAAGCGGAAGTACCTTTGCATCAGGCTTTTCTGCCAGGATAAATGAGTCAATCATACTTGGAAGCAAGCCTGTAGCCGCCGTAACTTCCTTGAAGTATAAGAAAGCAATGACAATAGGCGCCGATTATACAGTGGCAATAACATATAATGGAGAAGACACAACAAAAGGAGTTACAACAGATGCTAAAGATTTGCCGGCTGTGAATGAAGAAGGTAACTACACGGTGACTGTCACGGGAACAGGCAATTACTGTGGTACGGTTACGAAGACAATCAGCGCTTCCGATAAGGATCATTTATTGAGCAGCGCTGCTGTTAAGCTGGGAAGCAGTATTAAGAGATTAGATTTTGAGTCCATCGGGACAGGAAGCGGCAAGATTGACATGAACAACATTGCATCAGGTAAGGCAACTCCGGATTCCAGAAAGTTTACCGTCATCGCTAAAAACAAAGTTCCGCTTACTACAGATCAGTATACGTATAAAGTAGTTTATGCCAATGGTTCAACAACAACTCCCGCAGTCGGCAAGGCACAGCTGATTATTACGGCAAATCCTGGTTCAGGTTACTTCGGTTCCAAGTCGGTGCCCTTTACTGTTGTAGGTAAGACTGCAAAAACAGGTGTTACTGTAGGCGATGCTACAGGCAGGCTTGCGGATGTAGTTTATACCGGCAAGGCACATACTGAGTACAACAATGTTGAAGTCAGAACGGTCAGTGATCAAAGACTATTAGTCCATAAGAAAGACTACACGATCACATATAAGAACAATATCAGGAAGGGTACTGCTGCCATGACTTTCACGATGCTGCCTGAATCAGGTTATACGGGAAGTATCAAGGCAACATTTAAGATTACCGCAGTAACAATAACGCCCGATTTGATAACGAATGTAACTGACTTTACCAGGAGCGGTGATGCCGTTAAACTGAATAAAGCCGTCAGTTTCAGTAAAGCAGGAGTAAAACCTTCCGATATGGTTACAATGAGTCTTGCCAGTGGATATACATTACAGGAAGGTACAGACTATACCGTAGCTTATAAGAATAATACCGCAATCTCAGACGGTACTAAGGTGCCGACTATGACTGTTAAAGGGAAGGGCAGCTTTGCAGGTTCATATACAATAACATTTGATATTGTACCGGTTTCACTAGAAGAATTGTATAACACCGGTGACCTTGATGTGACGGTTACATCACAGGCATATAAGTCATCTGGCAGTGCTTATGCAGTTAAGGTTAAGCTGACAGACAAAGGCAAGACTCTGAGTGCGGGAAAGGATTATGTACTCGGCGACCCTGTTGAAGCGGCAGCTGTCGAGACTTATTTGCATGGGGATGGCGCCCGGCCTGAAGTAACGGTTTCGGGCGACAAAGGAATCAGCGGATGCTACACAGGAGAGATCCGTGTACCGCTTTCCTTCTATGATCCTGAAAACAAGATGACAGCCGGAAATGTAACGATCGAGTTTAAGGATGAGAATGGTAATGAGATAGAAGCGTATTATCGTAATGGAGCACAGGTAACTATGGACGATTATCTGCAGGTATATTTTACGGCGGCTGACGGAAGTAAAAAGTTACTTGACAAGGACAGCTATAAGGCTACATGGGGGAAGAATAACACAGCAGGAGACAGGAAAGGTACTGTTACGATCATCGGGCAGGGTAAATATGGCGGAAGCGTAAAATGTACGTTCCCTATCATGAAATTAGGTTTAACGACCGATGCTCCGGCACATGCATGAATTATTTCAGAAGAATCGCCACAAAGCGATTCTTCAAGACGAAACTTAGATTTTCTTAGGCGGTGTCTTTTGACGCCTTAGAAAATCTTTTCGTCTTATTTTACTTGACAACGCTATTATACGAGCGCATAATGAGTTATACATTTGTATAATTTATTATGCGCTCGTGTAATAAGGAGGTATATGCTATGAGCCATTTTTTTAAGAAGCTGGGGGAAGCAGAGTTGGAAATCATGCAGGTGATCTGGAACAGTGCTGCTCCTGTCACATCCAATTACATTCTGAAAGAGCTGCAGGGAAGGAGAAAATGGCAGCTTTCCACGTTAATGACATCACTGACACGATTATCGGATAAAGGATTTGTCAGCTGTGACCGTTCAACCGGGACGAATCTGTATTCTTTTCGTATTACTGAAAACGAATATAAGACCGGTGCGAGCACCCATTTTTTGGAAAAGCTGTATAACAATTCTATACAGAATATGGTAGCTACGCTGTATAGCAATAAAGCAATCAAGAAATCGGATGTGGAAGAGCTAAGAAGCTTTCTGGACAAAATACAGGAAGAACATTCTATGGAGGAGGATAAGGAATCATAGATGGTTACAGATTTTTTCTTATCAGTATTCGCAATTTCGGTATCGGTCAGTCTGATTGTCATCTTATTGCTGCTGCTTTCGCCCTTATTGGATAAACGTTATGCTGCCAAATGGAAATACTGGATCTGGATCTTCCTTGCGTTACGGCTGCTCTTACCCTACAGCTGGGGCGGCGGTAGACCGGCAGCCGACATTGTGCGGCAGACGGAGCGTCAGGAGCTTTCGCAAGGCAGGGAAGGCGATTCCCGGCATCCGTCCGGGCAGACTGTGCCGTTGCGGAGAATCATGGTACAGATACCGGAACCGCTTACAACGCCGTTTGACGCGCAGGGAAAAGGGGATGGCGGTGTCACGGTGCTTGACATAATCGCTGATATCTGGATAACTGTCAGCCTGATTTTGCTGGGAACTCATCTGATCAGCTATTTCTATTATAGATATCAGGTGCAGCGAAGGGGAAAGCGGATGAAAGCTGTGCCTGTTATGCAGCAGGTGTATGAATTGAAACGGGAACTGCATATAAGGCCGGCGGTACATGTAGTAGAATATTCCGAAGCGTCCAGTCCTATGATGATAGGGTTTCTTCATCCTGTGTTAATTCTTCCGGATGAAAATTATGACGCGGAGAATCTTTTCTTTATCCTGAAACACGAACTGATCCATTGGAAAAGAAAGGATGTATATATCAAGCTGCTTCTTGCGGCGGCAAATGCAGTGCACTGGTTTAATCCGCTGATCTGGATCATGCAGAAAGAAGCGGTTATCGATATGGAGCTGTCCTGTGATGAGAGGGTCACACAGGGCGCCGGCTATGCAGAATGCAAGGCATATACGGAAGCGCTTCTATCTACGATTCACAAGCAGTGCGCAAAGAAAAATATGATATCTACACAATTTTACGGAGGGAAACAGATTATGAAAAAGCGTTTTCAAAATATTTTGAGCAGAACAAGGAAGAAAAACGGGGCGGCAGTTTTGGTATGCGCGATGATTCTGACAATCAGTCTGGGAACTATGATAGGATGCTCGGCTGCAAAAGACAATACGGAAGATTCATCCAGGCAGGACACAGTGGCAGATATGGCCGGGAACGACGGACAGGATGCAGCGGTAGATACGGCCGGGAATGACAGACAGGATGCAGCGGCGGATATGGCCGGGAACGGCGCACAGGGAGCAGCGGCAGATACGGTCGGGAACGGCGGACAGGGTGCAGGGAGAGATACGGCCGGAAGTGGTCAGAACAGGACGGATGATAGCAGTGCGGAGAATGCTCAGGATAGATCCTTTGAGGAGAATGGGGCATCTGACACGATGACTCTTACAATTATGAAAGAAGGAGAGCCGGAAGAAAAACAGGCTGTACTTGCGGTCGAGGAGGGGTACTCACTGTACCTGCCGGAAGGGGAATGGCAGAAAAACAGTGAAGGCATTTGGCAGGCGGCGGTCAATGAGGACGTATGCATCTGGGTAGAGCGCTATGACAGAGAGCAGCTGACCGAGCAGTTTCAGCTTCCCCTGGGAACAGGAATCGTGACTATAGAGAACACGCCGGAAGATGGCAATGTCTCAGATGCTGACCTTGCCAATATGGAACTGACGCAGACAGACGGAGGGCTTGTATATCATGAGAAGCTATACGGGGATGGAAGCAATGTGTGGTGCGTATTCTACTGCTATCCGGAGGAAGCGGAAGAAGGCTGGGGAAGAGAACTTCCGGTAATCGCTGATACGTTTGCGGTTACGGTATCAGAGTAAGACGAAATAATATGAAACGTAAAATGCAATTCGGAAATGGAGAAAACTATGGACAAAGACCTGGAACTATTGGGGAAAATATGTCAGCAGTACGGCTTAGGGAAGCCGGAGTGCCCTCCCGTTGTGCTGAAAGGCGGGTTCCTTCATAAAATGTACTCCCTGTTTACGCCTGGGGGCAGATATGCAGTGAAACTGCTGAACCCTTACATTATGCAGAGAGAAACCGCCATGGAGAATTATCATACAGCGGAGAGACTGGAAGCGATGCTGGAGGAACAGGGGCTTCCCATTCTTCCGGCACTGCGGTTTGAGGGCAGAAAAATGCAGTGCATCGAGGGACAGTTCTTCTATCTGTATGCATGGTACGACGGGAAAGCTTTAAAAGCTGAAGAAATAAAAGAAGTGCACTGCCAAAAGATCGGAAACCTGCTTGCCCGGATTCACAGGCTGGACAGGAAGGAGGCAGTGTATGAGCGCAGCGAAATTCATATTGACTGGGATTCTTACATAGAACAGCTCGCGGTGCGGAATGACGAACTCTGCCGTTTACTCAGGGAAAACCGCTCACTGCTCTATGAGAGCCAGAACAATGGTAATATAGCGGTCAGGAAACTGCCCCATGCTGTGTCTGTCTGCCATAACGATATGGACAGCAAGAATGTACTGTGGGTCGGAGATGACTGTCGCGTTATCGATTTAGAATGCCTTGGAGTCTCTAGCCCTTATATTGAATTGTATGAGACGGCGCTGTGCTGGTGCGGATATGAGAAGCATCATATCGATTATGGTTTTCTGCGCTGTTTCCTTCGTTCCTATGCCGAAGCGGAAGGACAGCTTCCGGCAGATTGGGAGACCATATATTGGAGTAATTACGGCAGACTGGAGTGGCTGGAATACAATCTGAAACGTTCTTTGGGGATTGAATGCTCTGAGGAAGAGATTGCGATGGGAAACTCTGAGGTGAGGGAGACGATAGCACATTTAAGCTATTATCATAAAGCGAAAGACGAAATCATGGATTGTCTGAAGGAGTTTTCATAGGAAAGAAGATATCTGAATGGAGATTACCGTTCTTCCAGCCTGGGATTTCATTAGGATGGTTGACATATTCGGCTGAATTTGCCACAATATTTTATTATTGTTATATATGCGAGGCAGCAGAGGAAACACCGCTGAAAGGAGCAGAAACAATGATTACACTATTTAACAGGAAGCAGGTTCTTACAACCTTTTCCATGAAAAAACAGGCTGAAATCAAGGATATATTGGATCATAACGGAATCACCTATTATGAAAAGGTTGTTAACAGGAGGAACGCGTCGCTATTTGGGAATGGCACCCGGTCAAGGACGGGAAGCTTCGGTGAGGATACTTCTTATATGTATGAATATACTATTTATGTGCATAAAAAGGATTATGAGTCGGCGAATAAATGTATATTTACTTTATAAGATAGCGAAGCCAAACACCATCTCCGGCCGTAACTTTTACTTCTTTCAGAGAGAATGCAGTAGGTGTCTTTACAGGAAGAAAATCACCTTTTTCAAAGATTGATACAGAGGAGGTATTTCCATCAGCAATAGGCGAAATGAGCAGACTTAACTCATCGACTAAGTTTTCCTGTAAGAAGGACCAGTTGGTATAGCCGCCGCCGGATATCATGAGTCGCTCAATTCCAAACAGATGAGCAGATTTGTGCAGTAGCAATGCGCAATCAAGAGATTCTCTTCCGGCAAAGATATAAGAAATATTGTATTTACGAAGATAGGAAAGATAGTCATTAGAGACCTGTTCCGTCAGGACTTCAACAATATGTGCATTGGGAAAAGGTGCCTTTTCAACACAGTTTGTATCCCATCCCAATATGCCATCAGGGTCAAGAGAAATGATATAGTTTTGTTGGCCAGAGGCAGCAATATAGTCTTCTTTGGGATATTGAAAGGAGCTGACGGGTATTTTTTTTGCAAGTCCGTTTGCATAGCGATCTCTCATGGTGACAGTACCATAAAGCACGGCCTGACATTCATAGAAATAACGAATTTTACTATATTCCTCCTGTATGGGGAAATTATCAGCTCCCTTTTCGAAATTGTGTACCCACTGAAAACGAGCCTATAAATATATATTTTTAATGTATAAAAATACATCCCGATTATTTACCCTGCATTGAAATATACACTTGGGTAATGTATAATATAAAATATATTTTGGGGAGGATAAAAACTATGAAAAAAAAATTATGCAGTATTGTTTGTTTGTGCATATTGATTCTATGTGTTGTGGGGACAGCATTATTTATTGGTAGAGGAAAAAAACCGTACAAGAATTTGGATTCGTCTCAAATCGTATCGGCAACCGTACGGCTGGCACCACCAGATAAGACGGTTCAAATTATAGAGAAAAAGGAACTGGTTGAATATTTGAAAGATGTCGTTATCTATAATGAGGATAATTCTTACAAAGAGTATAGCGGACAAGGTGTTATCTTTACATTAAACATGACGGATGGAACGCAGACAAGCATCATGGCGTATAATCCGTTTCTTGTGATTGACGGCATTGGTTATAAGACCAAATATGAGCCATGTGAGGCACTTAACAGTTATGCAAACAGATTACTGAACGAAGAAAATGCCAATATAATTTTGGAAGAACCACCCGCATTAGCTGTTATAAGCGATAATACCTCTATCGACACCCTGTTAGGTACTTTTTCTTGGCAAAAGATGAATGCCGATGGCACAGCCACATCATTCGATGCCGACAGTGCACATCCATTGGACTGTGAGGATTTACTCGTCAAATTTGAGACCGCTGAACAAGTTGCTGTTTTAAATTTTACTGAAAAACCCGACAGAATATTAAGCGTACAGTGTTGGAGTGATGAAAATCTTGGTAATTTAGACGCAGAGAGCGAGAATGTGGATATTGACGGAAACGGAATCATGTTGAAGCCGGATGGACATATCTATGAGATTAAAGCTGAATGGGATGCTGATAATGGGTATGGTGGTATAGCATATTATTCGTTTTATGCCGATTATAATCAGTAAAATACCCGTTTAGAACAGTCAACAGTGGTAATAGACTATTAGATAAAGCGTATAAGAAAAGATGGAAAAGGCTACCCAATCAAACGGATAGCCTTTTTCTAATTCCCAGCCTAAATTTTTCCAATATTCAGTAGGAAAAATTTTAAATACAGTTGTCCAAATTGCTCGAAAAATTAAGAAATGTATGAATATACACCAAAATTTGGAAAATGAACTGTGGGAACACTTTTCCGAAAAGGGAGATTATCAGAAGCTGACATGAAAGCACCATCTATTTTTCCATCCAGTGAGACAAGCATATGACATATAACGTAAGGTCTGTTCATCCGTAATTTTTTCCTTCTTTCTCCTCCAAATTATGCGCATCTCCAGAGGACTATAGTATGTTTGTCGATTGCTATAAGTATAAAGAAACCGAGACGTCATTAGAAGTCTCGATTTGTCATGCAGTTTATACTGCGGGGTATAAACTCACTGCTTTATAGCCACAGTTTAGGCTCTGAAAATGTAGCACAAAGCTCTTCGTGCTGCGGAGGAGCCTGATGCTCAATTTGTGCCAGAATATGTCTGCCGGCAGTCTGGCCCAGAGCCGAAGCAGGTTGAGAGATGGAATAGATGCGGCGAAGTGCATAATTTAAATAATCGCTGTCATTATAACCAACCAAAGCTATTTTCCCAAACATTTTATTTTTATCCAGATAATACAGGATATCTTCGGTCATTACATTGTTAGAAACAATAAGAGCTGTACAGCCCTGAGCCAAAATTTTCTCTATATAGGAATCATAAGTATTGTGCACAGAGGTACCGGTGTATATGAAATCTGTGTTTACAGGTATGTGGTAAGAAAGCATGGCATCGTAATAGGCTGATAAACGTTCCTGTGTTGTGGACAGATGCGGAAGACCGGTGATATACCCAATCTGTGAGTGTCCGTTGGCAATTAAAGTTTCTACAGCTTTATACATGGCATCATAATTGGAAATGATGACAGAATCCTCCGGACAGTCTTTTAGAGTACGGTCAATAAACAGTGTGGGGATGGAATCCGGCAGTAACTCCTGAATTTGAGAATAGGATTCCAGTGTACTTGCTACAATCAACCCATCGACAATGCCATTTGACAAAGTTCTGATATGTTCACGTTCTAAATCAGCGTTCTCTTTTGTGCTGGTGACGATAAGACGATAATTTTTTTCGGCTATCACATTTTCAATTTCTTCAATAATGTTGGCAAAAAAAATATTGGAGATATCCGGCACGACAAAACCTATCAAATATTTCTTTCCTGTTTTAAAGATTCTCGCCATGATATTGGGATTATAGCCTAATTGCTCGATGCTGTCCTGCACACGCCTGCGGGTTTCATCAGATACATATCGGGTATTGTTTATAACATGGCTTACAGTAGCGGTTGAAACACCGGCCAGATGCGCTACTTGCAGTGAACTGACTCGCAGGGGATATGGGGTGATTCTGTTCGATGGATCAGGTCATGGCGAGACTACAATTTCGGTAAGTGCGGAAACCCATAATACGGCTGGTTATGAAGCTGTGGTAGAATATGGTATGAGTCTTCCATGGGTGGATGAATCCAATGTAGGTATCACAGGCCATAGCTGGGGTTCTCGTCAGGTGAATGCAGTAACAAACTATGTAAACAACAATACCACCAATCATATCAAAGCGGCTTTGTACTGTGGCAGCGGACAGGGACTGGGAATGGATCCTCAGGAGTCAAAGATTTATCTTGGAGCGCTGGCAGCCGTTTATGATGAGCATCTCAACAATATGGAAGGTAATGGTTCCTATGATTTGCGTACGCAGCGCAATGCACGAATTCAGGTTGATTATTTATGGCCGGATTTCAGTGCGGATGAGGTGGATCCGGAATGGCTTGCTGGACGGGGCGGAAGTGCACCATTGGAGTTTGGTGAAGATGCTTTGGTAGAAATCGGGGTTTGGTATACCGATGAGGGACCTGTTGAATTTGACCCAACGGCAGAATTAAATGTTGCACCAGGTTCACTTATCTTTTTCCATCCTAATACTTCTCATGAAGGCACGGTGTATAATAAAGAATCAATTTCCTATTTTATTCAGTATTGGCAGGCAGTTCTGGGAACTCCAAACGGAGTGGATTACATGCCTGCGGATCAGCAGATTAGTCAGGTTTCTAAATGGTTTAGCATTATTGGATTCTGGACTTTATTCTTAATGCTCTTTCCATTGATCAATTTGGCATTGAAGATAGATTTCTTTAAAAAGCTGAAGAAGGAGCCTGCGATTGAAGGGAATATACTTTCTTTCCGTAGTATAGGAGGACAATTACAATTCTGGGGAACCAGTATTGTAACAGTAAGTTTCGCACTGATTGCTTTCTTTTGGATATGTGGCGGTGATACCGGTGGTTCTTTATATTTTCCTGGAAATGAAAGGTGGCCGGTAACCGATGCAAATAAATATTTACTTTGGATGATGGCACAAGGTATTTTCAATATTCTGTTTTACAGTTTGATAAATGGCATTCAGGAATGGAGAGATAAAAAGGCCGGACGTGAACCGGCAGGTGTATTGACTGTATTATTGCAGGGATCCACGCTGATGGATGTGTTCCGTTCCGCTTTGTTTGCCGGAATTCTGGTATTTGCTTTCTGGGTAACCGTGCGAATTGGTTGGGATGTATTCCATACTATGATCCGTTTCAGCCTGCTTCCTGCCTGGATGAATCCAGTACAGGTATGGCCTTTCCCTTACGCCAGAATCTGGATCATAGCGCGTTATATGCCGTTTTTTATGATTGCATGGGTTCCGATGTCAATTGGACTTTCAGGCAGCCGCTATAAAGATGTTCCTGAATGGTTGATGTCAATTCTGAGTGGTATCATAAATGCTCTGCCATTAATTATATTTATTGTTTATGAGTACATAGGGTTCCTTGGACCGAAGCATAATGTAACGAATTATGATATGTATTGGTTAGGCGGTATGCTAAAAACGTTTGTGCTGCCGATGTTTATAATACCGATTCTGACACGCTTTATGTATCGTAAAACAAAAAATGTCTGGGTTGCAACGGCTTTCAATGTGATTTTTATTACATTGTTTACCCTTAATAGTCTGATTATGTATTGGGAAGCTGTTATTATGTAGTAGAATTAATGATATATAGAATATGCTGCAAAGCGCTTACGTATTTAGAAAGGCTGAATATGTGGGCGCTTTCTATGAGTTATCGGTGAAGACTAAACAGCATCAGGAAGATGGGATAAACAGTATGATCTTTCTGTTTTTCTGTCGAAATTGTACCATAAATAGCAGATTCTGCCCATAACCAAACGGGAAAGAGGATATACCTCTTGATATTATTTCAGATAATGAATATGATATGAGTATCCGAGGAAAGAAGCTACTAATTCGGAAAGCATTCGGACACTTGTGACTGCCTTTCGTGAGGTGTTTGCGCCTAAGGTATCTATGGAGCAAATGCAGAAATCAGAAGTACAAATATATTAATATAAAGAATGGGGTAAGTAAAATGGCTGTACCAACAAATATAAAGACATTGCTTTCAGGGAACGTTGTGGAGTGGGCCAGGATTGAATTTAAGGAAACATGGGATGCGGAGGCATCGTTAAAGACGATCTGTGCTTTTGCGAATGATATAGATAACTGGGGCGGCGGGTATATTGTGATCGGTGTAAAAGAAAAAGATGGACGTCCTGGTGTATTGTCAGGTGTTTCACCGGAAAAAATCGATCATTATTTAAAAGATATGTTAAATAAGTGCAAACGTATTCAACCAGAGTATCTTCCTATCGTGGAGGTAGTTGATTACGAAGAGAAGAAATTTATTGTAATCTGGGCACCGGGCGGGTATCTGCGTCCGTATTCTTCGCCCAAGACCATGGCAAAAAATGAAAAGGAACGCATTTATTATATTCGGAAAATGTCCAGTACGATAGTTCCTTCTGAAGAGGAGAAGAGGGATCTTTATAATCTTGCTAATAATGTTCCCTTTGATGATCGGATTGCTCATGAAGCGGATTTAACGGACCTCAATCTCACATTGATCCAATCTTATCTGAAAGAAATCGGCAGTTCTTTGTACGAAGAGTCAAAACATATGCAATTTGTGGATCTGTGCCGGGACATGAATATTGTAAACAACTTACCGGAATATACAAAACCTAAAAATGTTGGGCTGATGTTTTTCAGTATGGAACCACACAGATTTTTCCCGTATGCTCAGATTGATGTTGTTCAGTTTCCGGATGATCTGGGAGGGAACAGGATTATTGAAAAGATTTTTAAAGGACCACTGCATCAGCAGCTTCGCGAAGCACTGCAGTATATTCAAAACAGTATTATTCAGGAGCAGATTATAAAGGTTCCGGATAAAGCCGAGGCAGATCGCTTTTTCAATTACCCTTATGCGGCCATTGAGGAAAGTCTTTGCAATGCTGTATACCATAAGGGCTATGATGTCCGCGAACCGATAGAAGTTCGTGTTTTACCGGACCGGATAGAGATTGTCAGCTATCCTGGGGCTGACCGTTCCATTACTGAAGAGGGATTGCGGACATATCATGTATTTAACAGACGATACCGTAACAGGCGTATAGGTGAATTTTTGAAAGAAATGCATCTGACAGAAGGACGTAACACGGGATTTCGGAAGATATTAAATGCTTTAGAGCGAAACGGTTCACCGAAACCGATTTTTGAAACGGATCCTGAACGTCTTTCATTCTGTACTACCTTATTGATCCATCCAGAGTTTCTTCATCAAAATGAGGGAGTAAATGAGGGAGTAAATGAGGGAGTAAATGAGGGAGTAAATGAGGGAGTAAATGAGGGAGTAAACGAGACATTGTCCGACAAGGAAAAGGCAGTATTGGATGCCATAAAAAGAAATCCGTATACTTCTGTGGCTAAGATGATCAAAGAACTAAATATATCCAAAGCTTCCATTGAGCGGGCAATCAAAGGACTGAAAAAACGACAGATCATCATTCATGAAGGACCTGCAAAAACCGGTAGATGGATCGTCTTAAAGTAAAGAGGACATAGTATGTCTCATTTCTATTTACAAGGGCATTGCTCGCTTTGTGTCCTGTAAATTTGATGAATTATAGTGTATTTTGTTCTTGAAAGGAGACTTGAAAACAATGAATCAAATAAAAATCGGAGCTTTTATTAAAGAACTTCGTAAGGAAAAAGAACTCACACAAGAACAGTTAGCGGAACAGTTTAACGTAAGCAGAAGGACTGTTTCAAGATGGGAAACGGGAAGAAATCTCCCCGAGTTGGACATTCTTATTGAAATGGCAGATTATTATGAGGTTGAACTTCGGGAATTGCTAAACGGAGAAAGGAAAAGCGAGAGTATGAACAAAGAATTAGAAGAAACCGTATTAAAGATTGCTGAATATAGTAACGAAGATAAACTGAAAATTACAAAGCGAATGCATTTGTTATTCTTCGGCGGAGTTATTGCTGCCGTATTGTATCTGATTTTGGTTTTTACAGACCATGCAGATAACTTTTTGGGTGGATTATGTTTAGGAATTCAGTTCGGGATGATGATTGTGGGGGCTGTCATGACCAGTAAATATGCGGCTAAAATTCGAGCATATAAAATGCGGATTTTAAACGATTAATTGATGTCACCAAAAACTGATTTATTGAGAAAATAATGCTATGATAAAAATTCAGAAAGGGGGGGCTTCCTATATGAAACGATATGTTATGTCTGCATAGCACTTGGCTATTGCAGGAAAATCGAATTGTCATAGCCAATGCTATTCCTGAAAGAATATGAATTTAGGAGGCAGACATGGGCTATATAAGAGCAGAAGAAATTCTGCCCATTGAAGTAATAGAGCTGATACAGCAGTATGTTGACGGAACGAACATATACATTCCGAGGAAGCAGGACAACAGGCAGGTCTGGGGAACGAAGACGGCATACAGAGGAGAACTGCTTAGCCGGAATGAATCCATTTATAAAGGCTATCTGTCCGGCATGACAGTCCGTGAACTGGCAGGCAGCTATTGTTTATCCGAAAAAAGCATACAACGAATTATCAGACAGGAAAAAGGATCCGGTGTGAGCTGACTTAGGTTGGCTCACCTTTTTTTATAAAAAAAGTTAAGGTATTCCGGGTTCGGAATATCTGTTAAGCTACAGAAGGAGAAAAGGAAGAGAGGAGAAAGCGATTATATGACTACACCCGTTTACTTTGCATAGCGCGGCTATTGCAAATAAAAAAATCGGTAATAGCCCGTGCATCCAGGGAAAGACAAACAGGAGATGCATATGAGCTATGGAAAGAAAATAGAATACAGGATTATCCCCAGGGGATCCTTTCCGGTCATTCGAGGCTGTTCCGGCTGCGGCAGAAAGACACATTTCATAAACACGAAGAAATTCCGTGTGAATGCCAACGGCAATAAAATCGATGTCTGGCTGATCTACCAATGTGAGACGTGCAAACATACTCTGAATCTTGCGATATATGAAAGACAGAAGGTTTCGGCGATATCGGAGAAAGAATACCGGCGTTTTCTGGGGAATGAGGAACAGCTTGCAGAAGTGTATGGACGGAATATGCAGTTATTCAGAAGTAACAAAGCGGAGATTGACTTTGAGAGATTAGAGTATGAATTTGTTGCGCTGCAGGAAGGAGCCATGGATGGTGAGTTTGGAGAGGGGACAGAGTTTATTGTATATAATCCCTACGGCTTGAAGATCCGCCCGGAAAAACAGATTGCCGGGATCTTAGGATTATCCAGAAGTCAGGTGAAAAAGCTGACGGAAAAGGGAGAGATAACACTGGAAAAGAGTTCGTCGCAGATGTTGTCCTTTCGATTTAATGGAAACTCTGATAAGCATAAGGAAACGCAGATCTGATGAGGATAAGTTTCACGCATTCAGGGATATTGCAGGCATAGCCAACAATATCCGCGTGGAGGTAAGACTGAATATTAGGATAGTTTCCGGAAAATTATGTGGGGATAGTTTCAGAAATGACTTTGGAAACTTTGCACATGCTGTACCGGAAGGAGGAACGGATACATTATGTTAGAGAGGATGAACCAGTTTTTTGAGAAGAGATTAGAAGGTTACGACGAGCATATGCGCACGGAGGTTGAGTGTGGAGCAGGATTCTATCAATTCACCGCCGAACAGCTTCCGAAGGCGGCAGGAGCCGAAGTCCTTGATCTGGGCTGCGGTACGGGACTCGAATTGGAAGAATACTTCCGAGTGAATCCCGGGGCACATATTACGGGAATCGATTTGTCTGAAGCCATGCTGCGCACGTTGGCCGGAAAGTTTCCGGACAAACATCTGAACCTTGTGAAAGGCTCTTATTTTGAAGTGCCCTTTGAGAAAGGGAAATTTAATGCGGCTGTGTCTGTGGAGTCGCTGCATCATTTTACGCGGGAGCAGAAATTGTCATTGTACCGGAAGCTCCTTTCCGCCCTGAAGCCGGGCGGATATTTCATTCTGACAGATTATTTTGCCGAGTCGGAGGCGCTTGAGACGGAATACTTTAATAATCTGGCGAAGCTGAAGGAAGAACAGAATATCAGGGACAACGAATTTTACCACTATGATACACCGCTGACGGTGGAACACGAAGCGGAGGTGTTAAGAGAGGCCGGTTTTGCGGCAGTCAGTATTTTGAAAAACTGGGATACGACTTATACATTGAAAGCGGAGGTTTATGATATCACGGCACAAACTTAAAGATACACTTATTTGTCTCGCCAACTTCCACACGCATATCATTATTCTCGGGCAATTCTGCAATTTCAAGCAATTCCCCGTGAAGATATTCGCAGGTTTTTCTTGAGGGACAATTATCAGGATTGCAGGAAATAATAAGGTAGGGCATGTGATGCCTTGCGGCAGGAAGAAATAAGAGTTCACATGCCTGTGCCGCATAATGATGGCCTCTGAATGCAGGTTCAATATGATAGCCAATATGTCCGCCGAAATACAGTCCGTCTACTCTTTTATAAAAGTTCCATATTAATTGATTTATCGGTAAATCCGTAATCTGTGTACATTTTATAGGCGGCCTTGTTCCTGGCGTTTACCTGTAGTTCAATTCCGTCGTACCCTTTTTGGAGTTGCATTTCTTTGAGAAAATCGAAGAATGCGTGTCCGATTCCTTTCCCACGATACTTTTCATCTACAGCCATGGAATCAATAAAAATGGTATTTCTTGTCACCTGATTGGGACTTTGTATGTGGCGGTATATGATAAATAGAATACCTGCCACATGTTCTTCATATTCTGCGACAAAAAAGGTTTTGTCCTTCACAGCTTGCATATACATTTCCTGGGGGAATACGGATTCACAGTTTTTGTAAATGTCCGGACGCCAGTCAACATGCATTTGATGCACCTGTTTCATAATTGCTTCTGCCGTATTGTATTCGTCCAATCTTGCATTTCTGATATGAATATTCATGATCATTCCTCCGAATGTTGTTTGATGTTTATATTACTGACTGCTGTATTATTATGAGGTGTTTTCAGGAAATGCTGACAGATCAACAAATTCATGCTTCTTCATAGCCTCTTCTTTAGAAGAGAAAAGGGTGATTTCCTTACATGGTACGGCATGTTTTCTCCAATTATCTGGATGGTTCAGTAAGTCCCTGAAATCGGAAGCAATTACGTAACAGTTTTTATCATTGTCGATATAACAGATTGACGCCTGACCGTTCAAGTCACTTATTTCACCTAACGTTCCAAGGAAACCGCCTGCCCCATCCGTGGCCATAATATCTATTCGCGGAATGGCATAAAAATCTATTGTTGGAATATTGTCATCAAAAATGAAATGTATATTGTACTTATCAGCAAGAAAATCGTACGCATCGCATTTATCTTTCACCGGCATAGCGTAAATGGTTGTTCCGGCTGGTATGATCCTGGTATTTTGAATATAAACACTCGTACAGGAATTAGTTGTCATATCTAAATACATCGTATTCATAGCGCCAGCTCCATAACGATATATTCTCCCTCGTCAATTACAGTAAATCCGTTCTTTTTCCAGAAAGCATTACTCTGGGGGTTGCCCTGGTCAACACCAAGGCGAATCTTCCGGTAACCGGATCCGTGCAAATGCGCTGCACACTCTTGGATGATTCTTGAGCCGATGCCTTGATTCTGGTAATTTGAATTCATCATAAAGAGCCCTATAAAGCCGGTATCTTCTGTCGGATAGCCAAGAATCAGATCCATGACCGCTGTCAATATCTCTCCGTCGAAAAAGCCGAGATAAAATTTGTCTTCCAGGGTTTTACCAGGCGGAAGTGCGGCCATGTCCTTTAAGATGCTTTCCTTTGTAACAAAGGGAGGATGATATTGATAGAAAATTTCATTTTCTATGCTCAAAGTGTATATCAAATCCACATCTTCCGCGTTTAGTCTTCGTACTTCAAATGTGTTGGATAATTGTGTTATATTCATATGATTTTTACTCTCCTGCAAGCATATTTTTATAAGTGTCTTTCCATTGGTGTATACCGGATTCCATGATAGATTCTTTCCGTATCTGTATTCCTGATTTTATGAATTTAACATAGCACAGGTTGAAGCCTTTTACAATAATCGAAATAATAGTTACTTTTCACAGATCAGGATTCGTGGATATCATAGTTTAAGTACATAAGCGATTATGCGTCTGTTCCCGGCTTGTAAAAGCGGGGGAGGGTTATGAAACAGCGCATGTTACTATGAGCGGCTAAGACGTGAATAGCAGCTTTTTGAGAACTATTTTTTATTGTAGCAAAACTATGACATACCACTGGCATATATACTGTGATATACTATCTATAGTTAGCGACATGGAAATTTCGTTTTCGGTCTTGTAGAAGCTATCGTCTATGGCTCCTGCAAGAGCCGGAAACAGAAATTTGTTATGTCATTTATTATAAATTCTTGTGTCCTTGCTGTCCTCGACACAAGTGCCTTACATTCTGATTATAGTGTAATGTTTGAAAAATAACAATACTGCGTAACAGTGAGGCCAAAGGCTGAACTGTTACAAGGTTACTATTCACGGTGCCTTGCACCCTGCTGCAAGGCATCCGGCCGATAAAGCTACGGTTTCAGGCATCCAGCCCCTCGCCGAAGGCGACTTTTCATGGGCTGGATGCGTTACAGTTCGCGGACGGTTAGGCCGTGAACTGTAACGTTACAAGGGCGAAATATTACTATGTTACTGTAAAGATTTAAAATATGAGATTACAGGAGGAGACCATTCATGAACAGAAATCCCGGCGACAAAGCAGATATTCTGTTAGAAAAGTTAAAAGAAGATTCCGAAGAATACAAGTATCTTGAGACAGACGGGTATAGTCCGGGCGAAAAGAAAAACGCAATCCGTTCGCTTATGAATATCCGTATGCCGGGGAAGTTCTCGGATGAACTTCGGCATTTGCAGGACAACTATCTGCAGGATGAGCTTGAAGCAAAGGGGGCAGTGAGTCTGGCGGATATTCCTGCTATAAGAGAGCAGTACGGCAGTACGGCTTCTTTTGCCGGGAAGATATCGCTCTGGCAGGGGGATATTACAAGGCTGAAGGCTGGGGCGATCGTAAATGCTGCCAATTCGCAGATGCTGGGATGTTTCGTGCCATGCCACAGGTGCATCGATAATGCCATTCACAGTGCGGCGGGTATGCAGCTTCGGGAAGAGTGCCACCAGATCATGAGCGGCAGACGGATGAAATATGGCAGGAAATATGAAGAGCCGACAGGCACGGCCACTTTGACGAAGGGGTATAATCTGCCCTGTGATTATGTCATTCATACAGTGGGGCCGATCGTGTATGGCAGCCTGAACGATGCACTCTGCGAGGATCTGCGTAACTGCTATGAAAATGTCCTGCGGTGCTGTATGGAAAATCATATCAGGTCAGTTGCGTTCTGCTGTATTTCAACAGGGGAATTTCATTTTCCGAATGAAAAGGCGGCGGAAATCGCCTGTGAGACAGTTGCTGATTTCCTGAAAAGGTATGGTGAATCTATGGAGCGGATTGTTTTCAATGTCTTTAAGGACAGTGACAGAGTTATCTATGAAAAGATTCTTTCCCGTTTCTGACCGGGAATTGCATACCTGCTGGCTGTCAGGCGCCTTGTTTTGGTCAGGAGGGTGTAAATACGCTTGCACTGATTCGGGATGACATGCTCATCGGTGTTCAGAGGAAATTTAACCTTCCTGTTGACAAATACGACTACATGGAGTAGACTAACACGTAAGTAATAAGACTATACGGAGTAGTATTATAAACGGAGGACAGGAATATGGCAGAAATACAGCTAGGGGTAATCGAAGCCCGTTTTGCGGACATGATCTGGGAGCGTGAACCGGTCACGTCCTCCGAACTGGTGAAACTGGCGGCGGAGGCTTTTTCATGGAAAAGGACAACAACTCATACTGTTCTGAAGCGGTTATGCGATAAGGGTCTGTTCGAAAATAACAAGGGTACGGTCACCTGTCTGATTTCCCGCCCGCAGTTCCATTCCATGCAGAGCAGGAAGTTCGTGGAGGATGCTTTCGATGGATCGCTCCCCGCTTTTGTTGCCGCATTTGTGAGGGACAGGGCGCTGACGGCTGAGGAAGCGGCAGAGATCCGGGCGATGATTGATCAGGCGGAGGAGAGATAGAGATGGATGCGGTCTTTTTGAAACTACTCAATATGAGTATAACGGCAGGATGGCTCATTCTGGCGGTTCTTGTCCTGCGGCTGTTTCTGAAGAAAGCGCCGAAATGGCTGTCCTGTGTATTATGGGCCATTGTGGCCGTCCGGCTGGTCTGTCCGGTTTCTTTCGAAAGTGCATTCAGCCTGATACCGAGTGCGGAAACTGTCAGTCCTGAGGTTGTAAATTATGCAAAAGAGCCGGAGATTGACAGCGGGGTTCCAGTCATTGATGATGTGTTGAATCCGATCGTCCGTGAGAATTTTGCGCAGGCGCCCGGAGCAAGCGTCAATCCTCTGCAGGTCTGGATATGGATAGCGAGTGTTATATGGGCGGCCGGGCTAACTGTTATGCTTGGGTATGCATTGGTAAGTTGTCTGAGGATACGGGGAAAGGTGCGGGAGTCGGCGCCTTTACGGGATAATATCAGGATTTGCGATGCGGTGCAGTCGCCTTTTATTCTCGGCGCTATCAGGCCACGGATCTATCTCTCTTCCGGTATGGATGAGGAACAGATGGCCTATGTGCTGGCACATGAATGGGCGCATCTGAAAAGAGGGGATTATTTCTGGAAGCCTTTTGCGTACATGCTGCTTTCGGTATACTGGTTTCATCCGCTGGTATGGGCGGCTTATTTTCTGTTCTGCAGGGACGTGGAGCTTGCCTGTGATGAGAAGGCGGTCAAAGACATGGATTTTGACGGAAAGAAGGCATATTGCCGGGCACTGCTTGCCTGTAGTATGCCGGGAAGAGTGATGCTGTCCTATCCGCTGGCCTTCGGGGAGGGGAGAGTGAGGCAGAGGGTGAAGCTTATCCTGCATTACAAGAAACCTGCATTCTGGGTGGTGACGGCGGCTGTTATTGTATGTGGGGCGGTGGCGGTCTGCTTTTTAACCGATCCGAGGCCGGGGAACGATGTCGGAGACGGGACAGGCGAAGAACAGGAACTGGGCGACATTATTCCCATGGTCATGGTGCATGGCCGGTATTACTATGATACTGGCAGAACCATTGTCAGAACGGGTGTAAATACAGATACAGATGGTGAAATTCTCTCCTCGGTGAATGTCTGGGAGAGACCGCAGGAAAATGACCAGTCCAATTTCGGCGCAGGCTATGGTTACCGGTACGGCGTCGGAGATACGATCGAGGTCTATATGGATGAAAAGTGGGCGGTTTTTGAGTACCGCAGCGGTGACGGGAGCCAGATCCGGTACCTTGACCAGTGGTACAGTAAAGGAGACTTGTCCGATGAGACGATAGAATGGCTGGAATGGTATAACAGTCTGCCCGAAGAGGAACAGCTTGCGGTGAATTATGTTCCGCACGATATTTATGAACTGGCAGGGTATGGAACAGGATCGGATGTGCCTGTTATGACAGAGGATGCGCCATATGAGGAAGAGCAGGAAGGAACCGTTACGTTCACCGGCATCATTGTCGGGAATACGATGGACAGTCTGGCACCGCTTATTCTGGTACAGCCGACGGGAGATGAGATTCCTTATGATAACGTCTGCTTTGAACTGTCTGATGAGGAAGCAGATTGGGCAGAGCAGATAAACAGTGCTGTCATTATTACCTGTAAGGATGCCTTTAAAGAGACACAGCCGGTTTATGGCGAATTGCTCTCCATAAGCCGGGCGGAAGCCGAACCTGACCTGCAGGCCATGTTCGATGCCTTCGGGATTTCTGTTCGCCTGCCGGGAAACGGAAGCTGGATACAGGACAGGGAATACAGACAGCCGGATGAGAATACGATGGAGATTTCTTACTATGATGCGATCGCAAAAGCGGATTGTACGTTGCTGGCTGTGAAGAATGGAAGCCCCGGACTGCCTGAGACTGCATATGATGCATCGCGGGAAGAGACTTGGGGAGGCCATTCAGGTTCCGGTGAATATGTGGATGTCAGGGTACAGCGCTCGGCCGACGGTAAACAGGTACTCGCCACTTGGGCATACGGAGAGTATCAGTTTGCGATTCTGGCTGATATACTTTGGGAGGAGCCCGGTGAAGTGGATGCGGGGCCGATACCGAAAACGGCGCTTTCTGTTATCAGTAATTTGTAGATTCTGTTTCCGGCTCTTGCAGGAGCCATATACGGCAGCTTCTGCAAGGCCGAAAACAAAATTATTAATGTCGTTAACTATAGAAAAGGATGGAACTAAGATGATAAAAGACAACATTATTCCTCTTCCCAAAGAACAGTGGAAGGGCACGGTCATTCCGATGCGCTATACAACGGAAGAATATTATGATGTGGACATGCAGAAAGTTACGGACGGATATGAGATTGCAATCCACAGGAAAAAATTTGATACGCCGGTGACGCATTTCCCGGAAGAGTATGATTTTCCTGATAAACTGTATCAGGATCATTGGGAAAAAGCGTATGCGTGGGGTATTGTGGAAGAAAAAGACGGCAGGCAGGAAATGATCGCCTGTATCGAGACATGCCCGGAGGAGTGGAGCAACCGCCTGATGATTACGGAATTGTGGGTTCACGAGAAAATAAGAAGACAGGGCGTTGCCCATGCGCTGATGGCAGTTGCGAAAGAACAGGCAGTCCTGGAGCACCGCCGGGCGATTATTCTGGAGACGCAGTCCTGCAATGTGGGTGCAATTACTTTTTACCAGAAGGAGGGATTCGGACCCATCGGCTTCGATACATGCTGTTACGGTAATCGGGATGTGGAGAGAAAAGAAGTGCGGATCAATATGGGATACTTCCCGCGCCGGAAACAGAAGGTGACGAGGGAAGATATTGTGATTCGCAGAGAAGAGCCCGATGAATATCATAAGACGGAAGAGATGATATTGAAGGCCTTTTGGAATAAGTATCATTTGGGATGCAATGAACATTTCCTGGTGCACAAATTGCGGCAGAGTGATGTGTATGTGCCTGAATTGTCCAGGGTGGCGGTTGTCGGTGACGAGATTGTGGGAGTGATCTGTTATAGTAAGGCCTGGTTGAAGCGTGCAGGAGATGATACGACAGAGCGTACAGATGAGTATGCCGATCATGCTGATGATGTCGGAAATTGTACAGAGCGATGTGAAAGCAGTACACCGGATCAAAGAGAATGCTGCGATACTGAGGAAGAACAAGTCAAAGAAATACTGACTTTCGGGCCGCTCTGCGTGGCGCCCGGATGGCAGGGGTGCGGCGTGGGCGGATTGCTGCTTGAGGAGACGCTTGCGCTGGCTAAGGAATCTGGGTATGAGGGCGTTGTGATCTTAGGAGAGCCGGATTATTATCCGCGGCATGGCTTCCTGACCTGCGACCATTTCGGAATCACTACGGCAGAGGGGAAGAACTTCGATGCCTTTATGGGAATAGAGCTTGTGGAAGGCGGACTTGCGAATTTCGGCGGGAAGTTTTATGAGTCGGAGATTTTTGAGGATCTGCCGGAGGCGGAGAATGAGGAGTATACGAAGAAGTTTGATGCGCCGGACAGGAGAAGGTTTCCGGGACAGTGGGATTGATTGTTTCGATTCACAGTCGAAATGCGCAGTAAATGTGCATTCCTGACCTGTGAAAAGTAATAAACTGCTACCACTTCTATAATTCACGGCTGACAAAAGGGAGGAAAATGAGATGAAGAAATGGTACAATGAAGAATACGAATGGGAAATAGAAGTGATAGGATTTAATAAAGACAATGAGGAGACAGAAAGATTTTGCCGGAATGGTGAGGAAATAGGAGATAAATATACCTGTACTTATGGTTGTCCGGTAAATGCGCAGGGCCAGGGGATTTGTTCTAAGGTAATGATGATGATGTATCCTGTTATGGAGGCTGTCAGAAGCGGAGGGGATTTAGAGAATATAGGCGGAGACAGTAAATATAGTAAAACGATTATGTGTCCGGACGGCTGCGTTTTGTTTCGGCTGACAGCAAAACCGATGGGGAATGAAAACTTTTTCAAGGGTAAATTCTTCGATTAAAAGCAGAATATATATCCGGTCACCCTGTGGCATCTATAGGGATTTAAAGGGACAGGCAGGAATCTGCCTGTCCCTAACTCAAGACATCTGCCTCGCGAATTCTTCGATGGACTTTGCCTTGCTGGCGGCTCTCAACCAACGGTGCAGGGTATCTAAGTCTTTTTCGGCATTAATTTGAACAGCAATGTTTTCAGGAATTACTCCTAAATCAGACAGGAGATCCTTGACTGCATCGGAGAGTCCGTCTGTTCGCCCCTCGTTGCGGATCATCTGGTCTCTTTCATACGATTTCATATAGGAAATAGACACCTCCTTGTTGTGTTTGATGTTGTCTACCATACTCTGAACTTCTCTCAGAGGTTTGCTTACCGCATTCTTCCATGTGGTGCTTTCGAAATACTGTAATAACTCTTTTAAGGCCTGGCCATTGCTCTGATCAGGCTCAATGTCATAAATGTTATTCGTACTGACCTCTCCTTGCAGAGAACCGTTCCGCGTATACCGTAGAATACCTGAAGTATCCGGATTGTTACTTGCTACAAGAGATTTATCGAAATACACCGCGATTTCCTCAATAATATGTGCAATACTAATACAAAGACTCTGATTAAAAATGAAACATAAAAGGATCGATAAAGGTGGTACAATATGGCAGAAAAAGCAAATCTTCGCATAGGCATTGAAGACTTTGGAAGGATTCGTAGAGATGGATTTTACTCTGCTGATAAAACCGGACTGATCAAGGATCTTCTGGAGCATATTGCATATGTAGATTTGTTGTACCGATCTGTTCCATATGGCTGTTATTGTCTGTTGTCGAACCGCATGCAACAAAAAGCAATCAGGCTCAGGCTGACTTAACCGGTTCGGGTCTGATTTTGCCGACGGTATTCCTTATCAGTTGACCGAAAGTGCTTCATCTTAATAATCCAACTTAGTCAGAAACGTCAGAATCTGCTTTCTGAGTAATCTTGATACTGTATATCTCTCCTAACTGTGCCGGATAGGTCTCCATAATATCACCACTGTACGTGATCTCAATGATGTCACCGACCTCAGGTTGTGAGGAGGGATCAAGGTTTTGCATCTGTACTACAACCCGGTCTGCGCTGCTAAGCTCCATACTTCCTTCGACCGGCTCTACTAAACAGTAGTTGTCTTCGGCTTCAAGAACAGTTGCCTCAAATGTGACTTTTGCAGTATCTGCAAAGTCCTGGGCTGAACTGTTATCAGTATCTCCGGTTCTTACTTCCACACCCTTGACTTTGACGGTGACTACCCTGTCGGCATCTGAATCATTTCGCCCTGCGTCGATGCCGATTTTAAACCACGCACCTTTCTCGGCATCTATTTTTACCGGCATGCCGGGTGTAAGATATGTCGGCTCATCGTAGGCGTTTTCTTCCTTGGCTTCAATAGGTTCTAACTCAACTAAAGTGTCGGATAATCCGGCACCGGAAGATATGGTGATCTGATTTCCTATGGGAGAAATTTCTTCATCCGAGTAGACGAATGCGTCAGTGCTTCCTGCCGGAACTGTAAAGCTAATCTCGTATGTGTCATTTTTGCCGCATGCGGTAAGAGAGAGAATGCAGATGAGGGATAATAATATAGTTATGTATTTTTTCATATATAATACTCCTGGAATGTCAATTTTCTAATTAGCATATGATTGTTTGCTTGTAACAGTTCAGCCTTGGCTTTACTGTTACGTTTGCTTTACTTCATTATTAAAATTATTCGGTCTATATTGGTATAATTTTCTAACTTTACCGATTTTTTATATAATAACACACTGGAGAGAAGGATTGCAACAGGCTGGCATTCGTTCAAAATTTCTAAATAGATTGTGACAATACGACGGGCTGGCGCGTCTTATCTATGAGATCTCAAACAGAAGAAGAAAGGGGATGTATCCGTGTGTGATGTAATGGAACTATTTCATCTTTATAAGGATGATGTGTTCAGGCTGGCAGTCAGTTATACCCATTCGATTCAGGATGCGGAGGATATCTGCCAGACGGTTTTCCTGAAACTGATGGAACAGAGTGAACTTACGCCCGGAAAGGAGAAGGCATGGCTGATGCAAGTGACTGCCAATCAGTGTAGAAGCCTTCTGCGCTCTGTCTGGAGAAAGAGAACCAAGCCGCTTGAAGAAGAGCAGGAAGAACAGCTCTTATTTGAACAGCCTGTGCAGCATGATGTCTGGGAAGGAATCAGAAAGCTGAAGCCCAAATATCGTATTGTGGTATATCTGTTTTATTATGAGGGGTATGCAATAAAGGAGATTGCGGATATTTTACATATTTCCGGCACTGCTGTTACAACAAGACTGTCGCGGGCAAGGCGGCTTTTGGAGGAAACGTTAAAGGAGGAGGTTTGATTTATGCATAATCGGGTTAAAGAAGTATATGAGCAGGTCAGAATGCCGAAGAAATGCAGTCGGCGTATTGAACAGGCAATGCAGAGTAAGCGGGAAGGTACATTAAATACTTTACCGGGATACAGGCGGATATCAAGACCGGCGGTTGCGCTGGCAGCTGTGCTGCTGCTTTTGCTGGCAGACGGAACTGTGTATGCCGCTACCGGTGAAGGCATTATAAGACGTTTTGCTTCTTTCGCCAACAATGCCGTATTTACGCAAGGGAAAGACGAAGAGGGCAATAATATTTCTACCACCTCTTATAATACTTCGGATGCGACAGCACCGGCAGAGTATAAGGAAGGGCAGCTTTGGTTTACGGCCAATGGAGAAAACATTGATATCACAGAACAGGTTTCCGAGGATCGGGCTTTTACTTACAAATACACAGACGGACAGGGAATCACTCATTATCTGATCGTAGGCGGTGCTCCGGAGACCTTTGGATATGCGGAATTCATGCGAGAAGAAACCGGGACGCAGGAATGGATTAGCGGTTACTCTTCATCGGGCAAGGTGGGAGAATCGATTAATCCCGACTGGCTGAAAAATGCGAAGGCGGAACTGGGTATTCCCTGGCCGTAGGCATTGTCGGTGAATCTGATAAAGGAAGATATTTTCATAATGTGTGGTACCTGAAAGAAACGAAAGGAATGGATATAGATATGAAGAATCGATTGATGAAAGCATCGGCCATAATACTGTGTATGGCTTGTATGGCCGGATGCGGTGCGGACTATTCAGAAGAACAGGTCACAGAACAGGTGACGATGGAATTTGCAGGAACTGAGAAGCCTTCTGAAAATGCGCCGAGGGCAGCTGTTGCGGTGAAGTCGGAACCGCAGCAGAAGGAAGACGCGCAGGGCCTGAATGCGGATTTATTTGACGGGCAAAGCATGAGCATTTGGAAGGGAAAGGGCAATACGCTTGTGGCATTAAAAGAAGATACCTTCTATCTTTACGATGTGGCATCGGCACAGATCGAAGCGCAGACAAAGACGGAGCGCTGGAATTCGGTTACCGTTTATCCATATAAAAGCGGGTATTGGGTGATCGGAGAGATCATGAAAGGAAATACGGCCGGGAGCACGGCAGCAGAGAGCCGAGGCATTTTTTACGATGATTCTTTAAAAGAAACACAGACTGTTTTATTGGATGATATTGTGCCGGATGCTGCGGGGGCGGCGTGGGCTGTTTCATCTGACGGCGCCATGTTTGGTTATTATGATTTCTGGGGTGGTCTGAACCTATATGATCTCGAAAGCCGGGAAAAACAGCAATTACTGGATACCGGGTTGGATGGAAACAGTGCGGGTCTTTTGAATATAGACGCGTTGTTCTTTGATGAGACGGACAACCGATTAGTGTTTACCGGACAAACGTATCAGAGTGGCAGGTCTGCCGAGTCATGGGGCAGGATTGATATAGATGGAACAGGGTTTGAAAACCATGTACTGGAGTATGATCTTGGCATGGCAACGGGATACTGTGCGGGGAAACTGCTGCTCGGAGAGGACAGTATATTCTTCAAGAACAGAATGGGAGTTGTCAATGTGAAGACAGGAGAGGCGGTGTATCACGCAAATACGGAAAACGCTCTGCCGGTGAGCGGCCCTTTCTTTTCCGATGACGGAACAGTCTATGCTACGGCTGCCCTGGGCACGAATCAGATGGAAGTTGCAGTCTGGCGGACAGAGGATTTTTCTTTGGTTTCTAAAGAGGTGATTCGGGATGACAGGGAAGAAATGTTCTACCGTTCTCCGCATATCTGTCTGTTTCCTGAGCTTCGGGCTTGTATTGTCTGTATGGGAGGGCACAACGACATTCCGCAGAAAGCGGTATTGTTGAAATATTAGAAGGTTTTGAAAGCTTTATCCGGTAGGCAGACAGTGTGTTACACCGGAGACTACCTCAGGGTATTATCAGCGTTGCAGTTCGCAACGGATCAGCTATGATCGGCGCGAACTGCAACCTTATAAAACGCTGTTCGCTGCCCGCATTTCGGACAGAATTCAAAATCCTCCTGCGTTTCAAATCCACAGCTCATACATCTTCTGGAAAAACTCCTGTATCCCGCCTGCACCTGTGTCAGATGCTGCGGCAGTATTTCTATATTCTCGCCGCGTGCGATCCGTCTTCCGATCTCCGGGTCAAGGGAATAGACCGTATTGCAGCATGTGCTCTGTACATAGTACTGCTTGTTCCATTTGAAACACGGGATGAAGAACAGCGACAGATACATATAGGTTATGAATACCTGATACCTGCCATAAGAGCCTATATTATATACCTTTTTCCAGAGTAATGAAATAGCCTTGATGGTATCCTGTTCGCTGCATGATTTTACGATGGAAGGAAGCGGCGCGGTATTTTCGTTATTCCCCTTTCTGCACAGTATCGAATTGAATAAAACTGCCTTTTTGTGCAATATGGAATTAAGTAAAAGTGCCTTTTTGTGGAAACATTATGTTGAATAAAAGTGCCTTTTTTGTATATAATAAGGTTACAGATTTGAAAGCAGGTGACCGTGTGAAAAGAAAAATATATGATCGCTTATTGGAGTGGAAGGAAAAGGATAAGGGAAGCTGTGCGTTATTGTTGGACGGTGCAAGACGTGTAGGCAAAAGTTATATTGCACAGCAATTTGGAGAAAACGAGTACAAGAGTTATTTGCTGATTGACTTTGCCCATCTGCCGCAGGAAGTAATGTATATATTTGAGAATGATATCAATGATTTTGATCTCTTATTTAATAAGCTTTCAGCATATTATCGGAAGACACTCTATAAGAGACAGACTCTTATTATTTTTGACGAGGTACAGAGATATCCTAAGGCCCGGGAATTGATCAAATATTTAGTTGCAGACGGACGGTATGATTATTTGGAAACAGGGTCGTTGATCTCTCTGAGGATGAACATAGAAGATATCGTAATTCCTTCAGAGGAAGAACATGTTGAGATGTTTCCGATGGATTTTGAAGAGTTTTTATGGGCAATGGGAGATGAGACTACTGTGCCTTTTCTGCGGGATTGCTTTGAAAATCTCAGGCCGCTGGGGCAGGCAATGCATAAAAGAGTGATGAATGATTTCCGCCAGTATATCTTGGTTGGTGGTATGCCGCAGGCAGTTGAGGCATACAGAAAGAGCAGGAATTTTGAAGAGACAGACCGGATCAAGAAACGAATTCTGACACTGTACAGACAAGATATTACAAAATTTGCAAAAGGGTATGAAGCAAAAGTTCTTTCAATTTTTGATGAAATGCCTTCACAGTTATCGAAGACAGAAAAGAAGTATAAATTATCAAGTATTGAAAAAGGAGCCAGATTTCGTGATTATGAGAACGCGTTTCTCTGGCTGACGGAAGCAATGATCGTAAATGACTGCCATAATGCAACAGAGCCTACAGTAGGGTTGTCTATGAGTGAAGAGCATACCACGCGAAAGTGTTATATGGCGGATACCGGATTATTGGTAACCCATTCTTTTATGGATGATAAATTTACGGATAATGAATTATACAGAGACATACTTCTGGACAGATTGCATGTGAATGAAGGAATGCTGATGGAAAATATTGTGGCACAGGAATTACGTGCATATGGGCATAGGCTGTTCTTTTATTCCAGATCAGATACAGACAGCAGAGAAAATAATATGGAGATTGATTTCCTGATCCGCAGAAAGAGAAAGATCTGTGGGGTGGAGGTCAAATCGGGAGGGTATCGAAAGCATTCCTCATTAGATAAATTCAGAAACAAATTTCAGGGCAAATTGGGACAGTCCTATATATTATATACAAAGGATATTTTGATAAAAGAGGATGTGGTACATCTGCCTGTTTATATGGCGATGTTTCTTTAAATCTTCTTTCAAACACGACGGGTGCAGATTGCCGGGTTTGCGGCAGATATGTTAAGCAGCATATGGCTACAGGTACATTTCCATCGGGGTATACCGGATTCCATGCCAGATTCTTTCTGTATCCGTGTTTGTAAACCCGATTGCGTGATAAAAGGGAACTGCATAGGGCGACGCGTTCAGCAGGATCTTTTCTACGCCATGCTGTCTCAATTCAGAGATCACCCTCCCGAAAAGTTCCGTTGCAACCCCTTTTCTGTGATAGTTCTCATCTACAAACACGCAGGATATGTGATGATTCTTTGAGATCGACAATACACCGACTAATTTATCATGGTCAAAGGAACCATACATTGTCTGCAGGTTATTCAGAAAATCATTTCTGAAATCCTGTCTGCTGATGAATTGTCTATAAAAGAAGGCGATCCCCTCGTCTGTATAATCAGGAGCAACAAACTTCTCAAATACACGCCAGATCAGCGCAAAGGCGTTATCCAGTTCATCGTTATGGAGTTTTCGTATCAGGTAAGAGGCTGATGGATTCTGATTCATAGGTTTGTCCCACAATGCAGTGCTTGATTCTATGAAATTAACATAGCACAGTCGGGATTTTTTACAATAATCAATAATAACAAGGCTGAGCTGCTACGGTATCTACTTCTTTTATGTCAACTATTTTTTTAGGACAATAAACTGGGAAAATAAAGGAAAAAGCGCATGGCATAAGCATAACACAAAACATATGGGAATTGAGAAATGATTAAAAACGCCTTTAAAAATCAATGACCGTAACAAAGAAGAAGAATGATTGAAGATGGTAGTTCTTGACAATAATATTTCTATATAGTAATATTTTATATAGAAAGGAGGAGCGAACTTGGAAACTAAAGGAGGTTTTTTGATATCACGCATCAAGCAGACAGGAACCCGGATATTTGACCGCATGCTGGCAACGTCAGGGATTGATTCATTCAATGGGGCACAAGGACGGATTTTGTACGTGCTTTGGCAGAATGATGATATCAGTATCAGCAGTTTGGCCGCACAAACAAGCCTTGCGAATACAACGCTTACTGCTATGCTTGACCGTATGGAAAATAGCGGGCTGATTGTTAGAAAACCTGACCCTAAGGATCGTCGCAACAGGCTCATTGCGCTTACCGAAAAGGCAAAATCCCTGCAGGACGATTACACAGAAATCTCACAGAAAATAAATGAAATCTATTACGACGGTTTTACAGAGACAGAAATAATGCAGTTTGAATCGTATTTGCAACGTATACTTAATAATTTGGAAAAGAGGTAACGATATTATGAAGAAAGTATCTGTATCTGCAACAAATGATATCTGTCCACAGACACTGTTTGTCTATGGCAGCATGAACGAGGATGGCACGCCGGATTTCGGCTTGTTTTGTTGGTTCAGCTATTGTTGGTTTGATCAGCTTGGCGTGATATGTGCCATTGGAGGAAGTAAGAGAACATTGGAAAACATTCGGAGAAACAGAGTTTTTTCCGCCAATCTTGTAGTAGAAGACAATTTGCCCTTAGCGGATTATTTTGGGACAGCAGATGGCAGAGACAGCGATAAGATGGATGTAGACGTTGCATGGGAGAAGGGTGCAGTGCTCGCAGTTCCTGTCCTGTGCAGCAGTCCGATCAGCTTTGAACTTGAGGTAGATAAAGAAATTCCTACGGGTGAACATGATGAAGTTGTTCTTATGTGCCGTATCCGAAATACACTTAAGGATGAGAAATTGGTGAATTCTACAATGGCTTCAGAGGAAATCCTCAAAGCTGTTGCAGCGGTACAAACCTGCGTTGACTATGATTATTGGTCATGGGATGGCCGCCATCTTGGTAAATGGCACGAGAGAGCAAAGGAGATTAAGCCTGATGTAGAAATTGGAGCGGCTGCCCGTGGAAATTAAAGGAAAGCCATGCCAGCATTATTTTTGCGCCTGAAAAGGCAAAATCCCCATTGCATAAGCGGTGTTTGTGCAATGGGGAGGTGTAAGATAAATCCTGCATAACTGCTAATCCGAAATCTATTCCAAATCACCTCGTACTGGTTTAATCTTTATAGTAACTCAGCATATGCTCATAAAGGTTTCGGGTCTGTTCCTCATCTCCCCACGATAGAGGGTCATCAGCGTAGCACAGAGTCCAAAAGGGTTCCAGGTTCTGAATGTTCCCGGGAAGACTTTCCCATAAGTGATACATTCGAGTTGCAAAATATTTTATATCCGGACATTTCTCATAAATTACCTCTAATTTGCCCATTAAAATTCTGCCAAATCGATCAAGGTCAAGACAATTATAATCAATATGCGTTCTTATATAAATAATAGATTTTTGTATGTCCGTTTCCCATTCCAAACAGAGTAGATCATCGTTTTCGGGACTGCTGAGAAATAATTCATCAAGGCGTTTACTATATTCATTTTCGGTTACTAATTCTTCACAAAGCAAAAGCGCATAAACCAACAATTCCTCCATGATAACGTTCCGCTCCCTGTTTGTTCGATTCTATACACCGAGATTAAAATTTCAGCTATGCCAATTCATGAGATGATATTTAGATACGGTATCCTGAAACCCCAGTGATTTATATAATTGATATCCACTTTCTGTTGCATTCAGTTCTATAACACTTAACCCCATGTTGGGTACGTCATCCATCAACATATTCATAACCTTTCGTGCATAACCGTTATGGCGATATTCAACTTTGGTATACACATTTAAAACAAGTCCTGTTTTTCCGGTAATAAATGCAGGGCTCAATGGTTTTTCGACGATAAGCAGCAGGGCACAGGCAACAATTATTTTCTCATCTCTTACGACATAGCAAAATATATTTTTATTAAGATTTCTCATAAAATAATCAGGCAGATTCCGTTTTATGATTTCCAGATCATGCTCCTTTAATTCTCCATTATCTTCTGTCAGATAAGCTATCCTTAATGCAGTCAGCTGCACAATATCTTCAACTGTCGCTTTGTTGTAAACCATATAGTATTCTCCCTATATTCAAGTTGGACTTACTGATACAATTATAATCGATTTTTAGCTGGCACGCAATTTCGAAAAAGGAGTATGCAGATATCTGCCAAAAAGGATAACAATGAGGAAAACTCTGCAAAAAAAGAGAATCATAAAGCATAGGTATGGTATAATCAAATTAATTGATCCGCGCTTTGAAAGGAGAGAAATGACATGAAGAAATGGTATGACGAAGAATATGAGTGGGAAATAGAAGTGATAGGGTTTAATAAAGATAATGAGGAAACAGAAAGATTCTGCCGGAATGGTGAGGAAATTGGAGACAAATATACCTGTACTCATGGGTGACCTGCTACCCTTTCCGGTTTGGGGTGAGATGGAAAATGTGATTAAGTTGATGGATCTGTTTCAGACAAAGGTGTATCCTGCCGCTGATAAAACATCTATTGCTTTATGAAAGTTTTCTTTCTTTACAAGAATATAATCCGTGTTATAGGTGGAGACAGCGAAGATTCCGATTTCATTATCAGCCAGTATTTTCGACAACTTTGATAGAATCCCGATCAGAGTAAAATCAAGTATCCCTTGAATACGAAAACCCTTCCAGTCATCCTCCCGGGCAGTTGTATATTGCGGCGTATCATCGGTCAGGCAGACAAGTGAAATTTCTTCATCGTTTTTTCCGATGAAGAAAAAATCAGTCTTCAGATCGATATCAGTTATTGCAGCTACTTTGCAGACAGTTAAATCATAATCCAGCTTTTTGAGTTTCACGACTTCACTTCTCCCTGAAAAGAATTTGCATTATTCCCAATATTTAAAGTCATATCCGTCTTCGGGTTCACCGACACGATACCCCAATGCAGCAGTTGCCTTTTCTTTGAAAAGTTGTAGCCATTCATTCCACTCTTCCTGCGGCATCTCGGCATATAACTGCAATCCGCCTGGTTCAACCGAACCTTCAATCAATCTGCCATCTTCACCATACCACTGTGGACAGCCATTAACAAAACCTTTCCAATGCGGCATCTCAGTATAGAGCTTTTCTAGTTTGTTCCATATCTTTTGTGGAGCGGAATAGTGAATGTTAAGATTGATACAAAAAGTAGCCATAATAATATTACCTCTCCAGCATCCCGGGACCCGGGGCTGTTATCATCCGAAGATAGTCATAGTATTCTGCGGATCCGACTTCCATACCGTTAACCATAAGATCACCGTTTCTTCTCATTGCATCGATTCCTGTCAATAAATGAGGAACCTTCTTTAATTCATCATATACTTGGGAAGGCCGTATGACACGCCCGGAATAAAGCTGTGCCAATATACTTTCACCGCCTACCCAGAGAAAGGTGGATAAGCAATCAGTATCGAAAAAGAAACAAACTGATCAGCCTTTTCTCTCTGCAGTAAAGTATATAGCAATTATGTCATATTTTCAACAGAAGTATTCTACAAAATAGCGATAAACACGATTAGCAAAAAAATCTGTAAACCGGGTTCAGATTATCTTCAGCAATCAGAATACAGGGAAGGAAACCGGTAATTTGATAAAACGGAACTTTGATCGGATAAAAAACAAAAAAGAATGAAATAAGAAAATACAAGTGTATTGACTTCTATGTCCTGTAAGGATACAATGACGAGCATAAAAGGAAATAGGAAACAGATGTATATTACAGGAGCAACGCGGAACCCGGAAGCCGAAGTGTCACGGAACAACGGAAGAGATAATAAACTTCAGGACAGACAGTCCAGGCAACGGTATAAATGCCAGGAGCAGGAGGACAAGATGGTACTATTAGTGGTTGATACGCAGAAAGCAATCACCAGAACAGATTTATATAATTTTAGCGTGTTTGAAAACAATGTTAAGAAGTTGATCTCGGCAGCGAGAGAAAACGGCGTTGAAGTCATCTATATAAGGCACGATGACGGTGCGGGCGCCGAATTAACGAAGGGAACAGTCGGATTTGAAATTTATGAAGGCTTTAAGCCGGAACCGGGTGAGGCCATATTCGATAAGACGGTGAACAGTCCTTTTAAAGGAACAGGATTGTTGGAGTACCTGCAGGGGAAGAAGGAACAGACGGTGATTGTTGCTGGACTGCAGACAGACTATTGCATTGACGCAACGGTGAAATGCGGCTTTGAACATGGTTTTCATATGATTGTGGCGGCAGGCGCAAATTCTACGTTTGATAATGCTTATATGTCTGCGGAAGCCAGCTGCAGATACTATAATGAATTTATGTGGAAGGGCAGATATGCGGAGTGTATCTCGCTTGAGGAAACGATCGGGAGGATGAGGGAAGCCATGCCTGTTTATGATAAAATTACTGGGATCCTTTTTCGGTGGGGACTGGAAGAAAAAGAAGTACAACAAATCTCTGAGACCGCGTGGCAGGTGGGAGATGATGCCATTTTGAAAGTATATCGTGACGTGGAGATGCTGGAGCGGAACCTGAAAATATTGCATATTTTAACCGAGATGGACATTCCCGTCGGAGAGATTGTCCTGACAAAGGATCGCGAGCGATATGTCAAGTGTGACGGTTTATACTGTTTCCTGTCGAAAAGGCTTCCGGGGAAAGCGATTGGACAGATCAGGGATGCGGAAAAAGCAGCTATGAAGATGGGAGAAATAATTGCCGATCTCCATATAGCGTTCCGAAAATGTGAGTCCGAGGATACATTTTGTACCAACAGCCTGCTGGACGAGATGAATGGATGGGTCAGAGATAATCTGGAGAAAAATCACTGGCATTACATAGAACGGGATGCGTATGACGAAACAGTGTCACGGCTGGGAAGCGTGTATGGCCAATTACCGGTGCAGCTGATCCACAGAGACGTCCATTTCGGCAATTTTCTGTTTGATAACGGTGAGTTTTGCGGATATATCGATTTCGATTTAAGCCAGAGGAATATACGTATTTTTGATTTATGTTATTTCCTGCTGGGCTTATTGTCGGAAGAAGAAAAACTGAAAATCGGGGAAGAGCAGTGGTTTGCAATGGTGCAAAATGTCTTCGCAGGGTATGGCGGCAAGATAGAATTATCAGCGGCAGAGAAACAGGCGGTTCCCTGTGTGATGGAGTGCATCGAACTGTTGTTTACCGCCTGGTTTGAAGAGAGCAAGGACGCGCGCTGTGCACAGGACGCTTTCAAAATTTATGAATTTGTGAAAAGGCAGGAAGACAGGCTCGGCAGGCTCCTGGCCAGATGATTCCGCTGCCGGAGATTATGTATGGTCACAGCGCTGCCTGTCTTTTAAGCCGTTCCTTGATAAGCCGGAGAAAAGTTTCGTTTCCAACCACTTTGATCATGGGACCGAAGGACAGAATTTCGATCAGGAGTTCAGTCTCGTTTTCTTTACTATAGTATATTAAGCACTCGTAGGTATCTTCATCCAGTTTACGGGTGCTTTTCTCATAATTCGCAAATTGCAGCATTGCGCGTTCCAGAGCATTGCGGCGGTTCCTGATCAGAATGCGCACAGGTTCATGGTAACAGGAACGTTTTAGAAGATGATTGATATCCGGAAGCTGTTTCACAGTCCGGGAAGTCAACTTTACTTCCCGGATGCGGCATAAGTTCAGGGTAATCACTCTTGGATTGCACCCTGTACGGGCTCCGTCCGAATCAGAATTCGCGTGAAATTCTACGGCCAGCAGCCGGAAACGGTCGTTTTTGATGGAGTATTCCAGACGGCAGGGCAGGTAGCTGTGATGCAGTCTGCGGTGAAAGCGCGATTCGTAGAGGATATCCACATACTCATGATTCTGGATGGCCGACAGGATCGTCCGGAAGTGCTTCCTGTAGTCAGGATCCTTATAATCATCCTTGTCGGAGAAACGGTCGTAATAGTAGAAGTCATCGGGAAGGTAAAGCGGTTCAATGCCCGAAAAAGCACGACCAATCGCTTCGATTTCTTCCTCGTTAAGGAAAAGAGTGATCTTGTCATCCAAGAGGATCGCTTTGATGTAAGATTTCTGCAAATCTGTGAGCGGTACATAGAAGTCCTCGGACAATCTGGAATGTAAGAATCCGTCCTGCTTTTCATAAAAACCCCAGCCCTGTTCCGTAAGTTTGGGAAGCAGATACAGGATGCTTTCCTCAAAGCAGGTATTTTTAATGTGAAAGTTTACTTCCCTCTCTGATATGCGGCTTTTCTTTTCAGTCAGGGACTTAATCACCTGAAAATAACAATTATATACTTCTGAAAATAATTCTGCCATTCAGATCTCACATCTTCCTTTCAACTTATAGTAAACGACATAATAAATTTCTGTTTCCGGCTCTTGCAAAAGCCATATACGCTAGCTATGAAAAGCGGGAACGAGTAACCGGTGAATGCCTTCAGCATGACTCCCCAAAATACATATGGTACATCGTCAAAAAGTCTCTTTGAAAACGCTGTGCAAGCTGCGGGGAGGTTGACTCTACAGAAAGAATCCGTCCGATAAAAGTTCGAATCCACGGCAGCATTTCATTCGCGTCAAACACTTCCGCTTCGTATGTAAAGGTATCAGGAGCGGTCTGCCGGATCACACCGCCTTTTCCTTCGCGCTGCAGACGGTTCAGGATATACTGCTCAGAGTGCTCATCGATATGGAGTGTCAGTTTCACGCGTTCGGAATGATGGCGGTTGTCGTTTTGAAAAGAGACGCCCCACGCGGATTCCTTGTTCCGCTCCAGCTGCTCCCGTATGGCTTCATATTCAGGATAGAGTTCCTCAGTTTTTACAGACTTTACCGCGTCCATACGGATATTTGTGAAGCGCTTTTTATCCGGCAGGTAGAGACACAGGTATCGCCTGCCGGTTCGGGTACTGGTAAAGATTTTCAGCGGTACACCCTCTGTCTCGAGAAGACGTTCCGATTTTGTACTTTTCAGATTTAAGAAAACTGTCCTGTGCGCATGCATTGCCTGCAAGATGGAGAGAAGCACTTCATCTTCCAGCGTATGGACGAAGAAGTTGTGCTTGATCCGAAACAGGTCGTTATGGAATGAGACGGTGTCCATAATGGTATTCCCGACGATGCCGAGGGGAGAGGAAAGCTGATACAGCTTTATGGCATTTTTAAGTCCCGGATGTGCCGCCAGCAATTTCTGAAAAGGAGGGGAGAGACGGTACAGCACCTCTTTGCCGCGTTTTTCTTTCGTTAATATACCTTCTGTGGCATATTGGTTGCATTTTCTGCGGACAATCTGGGAATCAAACATCCTGCCGTAGCCTTCAAGAAGACGGTCGGTGATTGCATCAGCCGTCTGATCCGGGGATTTTCTCAGACAGTCCAGAATATAGAAGTGCAGCATAATGTCGTTATCCGTGAAACTTTTCGCCTTCCATACCCGATACAGCGGGTTCGTGTTGAGAAGATTACTGTCGATGGATAAGTAGATATTTTTTCCTTTAGTCTTCCCTCTGCCAATATATTCCTGCCTGACATAACCGGCCAGCCAGCTTTCCAGCCTCCGCCGCTCATTATCATAAGTACGGCTGCTCCAACCGCCGAATTCGTCACGGGTCTTGAAGCCGTAGACGAAGAAGTCACGGACATATTCTCTGCTTTTCGAAAAGGATTTGATTAGTTCCTTGAATTCTGACATAGGAGCACCTCTTATAACTTCATGTCATAACCAGCCGGTCCCCACAACCCGCGGAGAATGCGTACTTTTTGCATTCTCCCAGACATGATATAGATATACTTGGATCATGTTTTTTATGAGCTTAGTATAACTTCATGTCTTATTGTACCACACCCTCGCAACTTTTTTGAAATGATTCTTCCGTCAGGATATTGTATCTTGGATTCAGACAAAGGGAGCTGATCCGACGGCAAAAGCCGCAGTAGCTCAGACGGTAGAGCGCGGAGAAACAAGTCTTGTCAAAGGCTTTAACAGCAATCCTGATCACCTTTTAAGTGCGTTGTCGCAGGTTCGAATCCTGCCTCGGCGGAAGCCTTCGGATTTCCTGAGTCTAAGAGCCTTACCGTGGAAAAACAAGTCTTGCCAAAGACTTTCACAGCAATGAGAATTGGCTTATGCAGGTTCGAATCCTGCCCCGGTAAGGCTTTGTAATTCTATAATGAGGATGGTCTTTATCAGAAATGGGGGATCTGATAAATGAAATGAGGAGGAGCGGCGATGAACTTCATGGAAATATTACATACAATGATAAACGATACTAAGAAGATAACGGAAAACGGAGCGGCAGGTTATGCGACTGCGGGTAAGGCGCTGGTGGATCTGAACTTTGCGGCAGCATCCTTAAGGAGCATGACGGAGGAACAGATTATCAGAAAGTATATTCCGGCATTTTATGAAGACAGAATGCTTGCGGTGAAGTGGCTGTTTTTCCTGCGGGATGCAAGGGGAGGACTGGGCGAACGGAGGACGTTCCGCGTCATCCTTCGGTATCTGGCGGAAAGCAATCCGGAGATGGTAGATGGACTGATCGATCTGATGGCGGAATACGGGCGGTATGATGACTTATTGTGTCTGTTCGATACACCGCTTGAAGCGGCTGCTCTGACAGTATTAAAAGAGCAGCTGGAACAGGATATTATCAATATGGAAAGGAAAACATTCGGCAGGAAAAATGCGGATATGCAGGAACCATGTATAAAGGAATCTGCAAATGTCTCCCTCTGTGCCAAGTGGATGCCGGGCAACAATACTTCTTCGCCGGAGTCCCGCCGGAACGCGGCGAAGCTGCAGCATTTCATGGGAATGACCGCTAAGGAGTACAGAAAGATGCTGTCTTCCCTGCGGGCACACCTGGATGTGACGGAAGTGTATATGAGCGGCAATCACTGGGAGGAAATCGATTATACGAAGGTGGCTTCCAGGGCGAATATCATTTACCGGAATGCGTTCATGGTTCATGACTCGGCACGCCGGAAGGATTTCCTGAAGAAAGTGCAGGAGAATCAGGCGGTGATCCATGCAGGCGTGCTGATGCCCCACGAGATTGCAGTCCGGTATACGGTGTGCTCCGGCTGGCGAATGTCGGTCGGTGCGGAAGATGCGGCGTTGGAGGCATTGTGGAAAAATCTTCCGGGAATGACGGCGGATGCAGGGAATGTGCTCTGTGTGGTGGACGGCTCCGGCAGCATGTTGTGCCCGGTAGGCGACGGAAACGTTACTGCGCTGCATGTTTCCAATGCACTCGGTATCTATTTTGCGGAGCAGATGAGCGGTGCATACCATGACAGGTTTATCACTTTTTCGGCCAGCCCCAAGTATGTGGATCTGTCGGGCTGCAGGACTCTTCGGGAAAAGCTGGAACTGGCGTTTGCAAACAATGACTGCAGCAATACGAATATCGAGGCAACTTTCGGACTGATCCTGCAGACAGCGGTAAGACATCATTTGAAGCAGCAGGAACTGCCGGGGACAGTCCTCATTATTTCGGATATGGAATTTGACATGGCGGTGAACGGCCGCAACAGAGAGACGCTTTTTGAGACGATCGGGAGACGATTTGCGGCATACGGTTACAGGATGCCGAAGCTGGTATTCTGGAATGTGAACAGCAGGACGAATGTGATTCCTGTCCGGGAGAATGAACTCGGCGTAGGACTGGTCAGCGGTTTTTCCGTCAACGTCTGCAATATGGTTCTTTCCAATGAACTGGATCCGTTTGCGTGTTTAAAGAAGGTACTCGACAGTGAGAGGTACAGAAAGGTGGAGGAACGGTTATGTTCGTAATTTATAATGATAAAACAAGATTTCCCATAAAGGCGTGGCTGTCCGGAATGGATAAGATAGAGGAGAGCTGCATGGAGCAGGCGTACAATCTGTCGAATCTTCCTTTTCTGCATAAATGGGTGTGCCTGATGCCGGACACCCATACGGGAAAAGGAATGCCCATCGGCGGCGTTATTGCAACGAAGGATGTGATCATCCCCAATGCGGTGGGTGTGGATATCGGCTGTGGAATGGTGTTCGTGGCAACGGATATCAAATACGAGGAGATCAGGGAGGTTATGGTGGGAACGGCGTCGCTTATGCAGACGATGATCGGGAATATCATGCGGTCCGTTCCTGTGGGATTTGAGAAATATAAGCAAAAGCAGAAGTCGGCGGTGCTTGACCTGGCGCTTGCAAATATGGACTTGTATGAGGCGGATTCCGGATTGGTCCATCTCATTGAGGAAGGCTATTTTCAGGTGGGAACGCTTGGCGGCGGTAATCATTTTATCGAGCTTCAGGAGGATGAGGAGGGATATCTGTGCATCATGATTCATTCGGGAAGCCGTCACCTGGGAAAGGAGATCTGCGACTATTTTCATACAAAGGCGCGTGAACTGAACAACACATGGTACAGCCAGGTGCCGGATGCGTACAGGCTTGCTTTTCTTCCGGTACATACCAGAGAAGGGCAGCAGTACATTAACTGGATGCATCTTGCGCTGGACTATGCTTACGAGAACAGAGAGCACATGATGGAGCGGGTATGCGGTATCGTAAAGGAGCATATCGAAAGATATGCGGGGCGGATGGTTTCTTTTACCGATCAGATCAACTGCCACCATAATTACGCCGCGCTGGAAAATCATTACGATGCGAATGTCTGGGTGCACCGCAAAGGGGCCACAAGGGTAAGGCTGGGAGAGCGGGCAGTCATACCGGGCGCCATGGGATCTTACAGCTACGTGGTAGAAGGCAAAGGGAATCCCGAGTCTTTCCATACTTCGTCACACGGCGCCGGCCGGGCTTATTCCAGAACCGGTGCAATGAATGCGTTTACGACGGAACAGGTAATCGTGGACTTGAAAGAGCAGGGAGTTGTCCTCGGCAAGCGGAAGAAGAATGATGTGGCCGAGGAGTGCAGGTTTGCTTACAAGGATATCGATGAGGTCATGGCACAGCAGACGGATATCGTAACGCCGGTCAGGAAACTGAAGACAGTGGGAGTTGTGAAAGGGTAGGTGGTGTTTGCCTCTCCGATATGATAGAATGATCCTAGTGAGGAGGCGTGCCATGAAATTAATTATCACAGATATAGAGGCTTCTTCATGCAGACGATTGACATTCTGTCGATACCAAGCGGAGCGGCGACAAGGCTGCATTTGGCCATAAACAGAAAGAAGACATTCTCCCGGCGGCAGTCAGCCAGTCCCTCATAATTTCCCTGCCCTTTGCAGATTACAACATCTGCGGTGGTGAATATTTCCTGAAATTCTGTGGATGTTCTATGTAAGACAGTGCCAAGAGAGCCGTCACCGTTGGAGATTACCGTGGCGGCTTCTTCCATACAGACTTCGCGGGCATCTTTGATTGTAACGTCATTGACGATCGGCTTCCCGCGTACGCCGTAGAATACCTGCAGATTCGGATAGTATTCTTTTAACAGTAAAATAAAGTGCTTGTCCAATACAATCTCGCCGCAGTTATCACCCAGGTACAGCAGGGTACGGCTGTCCTTCAGCACATCAAACAGCTGCGCTGAGTGGTCGATGGCGAGTTCTGTGCCAGAAATATTTTCTATCGTTTCTTTGAAGGAGTTTTCGTCGAATTTATGTTTCGCCGCGAAGTCTATGAGATTTCCGGCAATGGCAAGTTTTAAACCGCATACCAGACGGTTGCTCCTTCCGTGAATAAGATCATCGATCAGGTCCGACATGGACAGGACAAGCTGATTATAATAACTTTTGATCTCTTTGTAGGGATTGTCCGTTCCCAGGACATTCTTGATCACAGCCCATATTTCGCCCATGATCTCCGGATTTGTTTTTGTCATGTCACAGGTCTTAAGATAATCGTCTGTAAGTTTGATCAGCCGGTTCTCTGCTGCCTGATCCAGCTGCATAAAACGGCTTATCTTTTTCATCTGGTTGATATCGCAGTGAAAACATTCCTGATGCATTTGTGCGGTGCTCCTGTAGGATTTTGATCTTCTCTTGCATTATAACCTGAAAGGGCACGCACAGCAATATCTGCACTGTTTTTTGATACAGGACCAAATGCAGGAAATGTTACTGTGAGCAGCAAGGCCGAAGGCGGAATTCCTGATGTCGTTAACTGAAAGAGATTTATTGAAATACACCGCGATTTTCACAAGGATATGTGATATACTGTTACAAAGGCTCAGATAAAACGTAGTGCGCAACAGGATTGATATAGGTGGTACAGTATGGCAGGAAAAGCAAATCTACCCATAGGAATTGAGGATTTTGGAAGAATCCGGAAAGACGGATTTTACTATGTCGATAAAACAAGGATGATTAAAGACCTTCTGGAGCACATTGCATATCTGAATTTGTTCACCCGTCCAAGACGATTTGGGAAAACCCTGAATATGAGCATGTTGAAGTATTTCTTTGAAGCAGGCAGTGACGGAACACTTTTTGACGGATTGGAAATCTCCGGAGAAAAGGATCTTTGTGATAAATATATGGGGAAATTTCCTGTCATCTCAATCAGCTTAAAAGAAGTGGGAGGGGAAAATTTCGAAGCGGCAAAAAGGATTCTGCGTTCTGTTATCGGCGATGAGGCTGTCAGATTTTCATTTCTGTCAGAGAGCGACAGACTGACGGCAATAGAACGACAGCAGTATGCGAAACTTGTCGGGCTGGACAGCCAGGGAGAATATGCAATGTCCGATGAAGTTTTATCGAAAAGTCTTCTAACCTTATCTCGCTTTCTGCATAAGCATTATGGGCAAAGTACGATCATATTGATTGACGAATACGATGTACCGCTTGATAAAGCATACCTGGCGGGGTATTATGACGCCATGGTAAATCTGGTCAGAACCTTGTTTGGGAGGGCTCTCAAAACAAACAGCAGTCTGTACTTTGCAGTCCTTACCGGATGTTTACGGATATCTAAAGAAAGCATCTTTACGGGTCTCAACAATTTTAATGTATATACAATAAAAGATGTACAATATAATGAGTATTTCGGGTTTTCAGACGAAGAGGTGAGGGAGCTTCTTGCATACTACGGGTTCATGGAGAAATTTGATATGATAAAGGAATGGTATGACGGTTACCGTTTTGGTGAATTGGAAATCTACTGCCCGTGGGATGTAGTAAGCTATTGTCATGCACTAAAAATGAATTCTTCCGCGACCCCGCAGAACTATTGGGTAAATACAAGCAGCAACAATATTATCAGGAACTTTATAGACAGGGCAGACGGAACTGCCAGGGATGAAATCGAGCGGCTGATCAGCGGTGACAGTATTTATAAAAAGATACGGCAGGAGTTAACCTACAGGGATCTGGATTCCAGGATTGATAACTTATGGAGTATCCTTTTTACAACGGGGTACCTGACACAATGTGGAAAAGACAGTGACGGAATAACAGGGCTTGTTATTCCAAACAGGGAAATAAGGTGGATCTTCGTGGAACAGATACAGGAATGGTTTGAGGCGGAGACGAAAAGGGATATACAAAAACTGGAAAGCTTCTGCAGGGCGTTCGAGGAAAATGATACGGCCGCTATAGAAAAAGGCTTTACATCATATCTGCGAAGGATGATCAGTATTCGTGATACCAATGTCAGAAAGGAAATGAAAGAAAACTTCTACCATGGCATTTTGCTGGGACTATTCGCGGGCATGGATGGGTGGAAAGTCAGGTCCAATGCAGAGTCAGGCGATGGCTATAGCGATATCTGTGTAGAGGTTGAGGATAAGGAAATTGGTTTCATCATAGAGATTAAATATGCCGAGAATGCAGCGTTTGAGGATGGATGCAGGAAAGCGTTGGAGCAGATTCATGACAGAAATTATGAGGAAATATTGATTGATGATGGCATGGCTACAATCCACAAATATGGGATTGCATGTTACAAAAAGCGATGCAGGGTGATTTCCGGGGAATCATGTATTTTAACGTAAAAAGAAATCCGAAAGCTTACAGCAAAATTCCTTTTGGGCCTGCAGGGTGAAGGAACAGGATCCAGTCATTGTGTTCTTTGCCGCTGATATAGTATGTAATTGGCGAAGTGTCTGATTTGAACGTTTGCATTGCTTTCTGTTTTCCTTTACTCAGAAACGGAAGAATCTGCTTCCCGGGTAACTCTGATATTGTATACTACGCCCAAGCGTGCCGGATAGGTCTCCATAATATCACCGTTGTATGTGATCTTAATAATGTCGCCGACTTCAGGCGATGAAGACGAGTCAGGGTTTGGTATTGGCACTTCAATCCGGTCTGCTCTGTTAAGCTCCTGGCTTCCCTCGACCGGTTCTACTAAGTAGCAGGTGTCGTTGATTTCAAGAACAGTTGCCTCAAATATGATTTTTACAATATCCGGGGTTCTTACCTTTACACCCTTGACATATACTGAGATTACTTTGTCAACTTCCGATTCGTTTCGCCCTGCATCGACACCGATTTTAAACCATGCCCCCTTTTCGGCGTCCATTTCTACCGGCATGCCGGGTGTAAGATATGCCGGCTCATCATAGGCATTTTCTTCCGTGACTTCAATAGGTTCTAACTGGACTAAGGTGTCGGACAACCCGGTACCGGAGGATATGGTGATCTGATCTCCCATAGGGGAAATCTCTTCCTCCGAGTAGACGAAGGCCGCGCTGCTTCCGGCCGGAACTGTAATATTGATTTCGTATGTGTTATCTTTATCGCATGCGGTAAGAGAAAGGATGCAGATGAGGGATAATAATATTGTTATGTATTTTTTCATAGTATGCTCCTCCTGTGATGCCGAATTTCTAATCAGAATATGTTCCTTCTGCATTGCTAATGTAAAATTTCAGTTTTTTCGGTCAGTTTACAAAGGCTCTTCATAACTCCTTTTGATAAAACATTCATCGTACTGTGAATAACATTTTCAGGACGTACTATTTCACTACATTCATGTCAATATCACCAGACAATTTATTAGCTGCTCTTGTTTCTGTTAATATATTTATATCCCCAACTATTGTCCCTTTATATATTACATTCAATGCCTTATCTTCCATCAAACTCCGATTTGTTACTGGCTCCATTATACGCTGTCCCATTGAAAAAGTATAGCTGAGTTTCGGAAAACCTGTCGGACGGAAATAGTTTGCGATGCAAGGTAGTTCCGGGCGGTAAGTCTGCAAAGGGGTAGCTGGCGTTTATCATTTCAAATTTAGTGCATTATTTTGAATTCAATGACCGACGGCAACCGGCGGTTGACACATTGGCAGGGTAGAATGGTGGAAGCGCAACCGTTTAAAATGTATAATAGCATTATCAAAAACAGGGAGGTATCAGTTTCATGACAATGGCAGACAGAATACAGGCTCTAAGAAAAGCTAAGGGCATATCACAGGAGGAACTTGCGGATCACATCGGAGTTTCCAGACAGGCGGTATCTAAGTGGGAAAGCGAGCAGAGCAGTCCCGATCTGGAAAAGGTCATCCTGCTAAGCGATTATTTTGAGGTGACGACAGATTATTTATTAAAGGGAATAGAACAAAAAGCCGATTCTAAAGAGAAATGCGGGCAGGGCGGACAGGATGCGCGAATCTATGCCGCAGGCGGAACTTCAGTGAATGTGATCGGGCTGGTAACTGCGGCCATGGTCTGGCTGGAGGAACAGGCACAGGGCTCTGTTGCCATTGGGCTTATCTTTTTCGCCATTGGCTGTCTGCTTTATGCCATTGGACAGTTTGTGGGAGAGAATAAAACGTCTGCAAGGAAATGGTTTATCGCGGTCAATGTGTGGATTGTTCTGCTGATGCCAGCTTCCTGCATCTTTAATATGATGCAGGGAATAGCCGGAGGACATTGGTGGGCAGTCAGTCCTTTTCCTCAAATGTATCGTTCCTTTGCTGCGATGGGCATGTTCTGGCTGTGCTATATCGGGATCTGTATTTTCATGGATACGATGGTATTCGCCAGAGACAGGAAAACGAAGAATAATTGAATATAACAGGTTAGCACGGGACTTTGCATTGGGCGCAAAGCCCTTGAGAACATGTGAGCCTGTCAAGAGGGAATCTGCTCTCGATGCAGAAAGGAAACTTGAAGATGAAAACGGAACGTCTTTATGCAATCACAGTATATCTTCTCAATCACGGAAGAACGTCCGCAAAGGAACTGGCACAGTATTTTGAAGTGTCGGTGAGGACCATACAAAGGGATATGGATTCCCTGTGCCTTGCCGGAATTCCTGTGACCGCAGTGTCCGGAGTGGCAGGCGGGTATGAGATATCTGAGCGGTTCAGGCTGGATAAAGGTTTTGCCACTTCGGACGACTATTCTTATATTCTGACTGCGTTAAGGGGACTGGTGTCGGCTGTGGAGGATCCGGGTGCAAAGCATACACTGGAAAAATTTTCCCATCTGTCCAGGCAGGATGACAGCAGTATTATACTTGACTTCTCTGTTCTCCGGGAAGGGGAGCAGGACACACTGCAAAGACTGCAGACCGCTATCGCGGGAAAGCGCGCAGTGGAGTTTCTGTATACGAATAACAACAATGAGACCCGTGTGCACTGCGTGGAGCCGGTGGCGGTTATATACAGATGGTATGCATGGTATCTCCTTGCCTATTCTGAGGCGAAGGACGATTACCGCAACTATAAACTTGTGCGGATGCAGGATCTGAGGATTACGGAAAAACCCTTTGTAAAAAAGCATGAACCTGCGGATGTCATTCTCAGGAAGACAGAGCAGACAGATTCCCGGAAATACAAGGATATTTTTGTAAAGTGCAAAGAGACGGCACGGTCAAGGGTCATGGAATATCTGAACGGAACCATCCTGGAAGAATTGCCGGACGGATCTGTACGGATGAAACTGACCGTGGTCGAGAATGAGCAGCTCTGGATCGGTACGTTGTTATCACTGGGAGATGCCGTTGAAGTGATCGCACCGGAAGAGATCCGCAGACGGCTGGCCGGGGCAGCTTCCAAAATTGTTTCTTTATATCAATAACTATGACATGCTGTTGTCGTATATGCTGTGATATCATACCAGGAAAGCGCGGCAATGAAGGAATCCAACACATTGATGCACCGGATCATTTTTCTGAAAGGAGAACAGTATATGAGCGGGATTGTCAGATTAGATGTAAATGAGGAGTGGGCACATGCGGGGATAATCAAAGCAGGTGATTTTTGCTTCCTGAATTATTGTGTCGGGAATATAGGAGGAACCATCGAAGAGCAGGTTAACGGAGCCTTTGATGAAATGGAAAAAAGGCTGGCACTGGTTGGCCTGAATCTGGAAGCCGTCGTTCAGATGGATTGTTTGTTCAGGGATGTCTGGAACATTCCCGTGATGGAAAAGGTTATCAGAGCCAGATTCCATGGGAAATACCCTGTCCGCAAGTCTATTCAGACGGAATTCGCGAGCAGGGGCGGTGAAAACGGCCTGCAGTTCCAGGCGGATGCAGTGGCATATTGTCAAAGACAGGATTGATGGAAAATTGCTGTACACAGAAAACCACCCCGATGCTCTACGAGCGTGAAGGGGTGGTTTTCTGGCGTAACCATGAGACTTAAATAGAAATTTTAAATAGATTGTGACAATAAGATGGGCTGGCGGTCAGCCATACCCATTCGATTCAGGATGCGGAGAATGTCTGGCGGACAGCGGATTTCTCTTTGCTCTATAAAGAGGTGATCCGGGATGACAGGGAAGAAATGTTTTACCGTTCTCCGCAGATCTGCCTGTTTCCTGAACTTCGGGCCTGTATTGTCTGTATGGGAGGCCATAATGATATTCCGCAGAAAGCGGTGTTGCTGAACTATTAGAAAGCTTCAAAGGTTTTATACGGGACGGCGGCAATATTACTTTTGCTGTATGGCAGGCGAACTTATTTCAGCACAATTTCCCACTCGCCGTTTTCGACAAGGTACTGGAACTCATTTAAACCATCATCCAGCATTACCTGAAGGAGTTCATGAAAATCCTCGACCAGGTTTACGTTTGCCAATTCTTCCTTCGGTATCCATTGCATGGTTCCTTCCTCGGAAGAGATGAGTTCTCCTTCAAATCTGTCCGCGGTGAAAAGAAAAACGATATAGCGTCCTCCTTCGATCGGGAACTGCTTGACGCCGCAGAGCCTGGGATTGAGGATGGTCAGCCCCGTTTCTTCTTTTACCTCGCGGACAACGGCGTCAACGATCGACTCGCCGGGTTCGATATGCCCGCCGGGGAAGGTGTAGCCTTTCCAGTCTTCTTTTAATCTGTTCTGCAGTAAGTAGGCACCTTTGTTATGGATTAAGCACAGGGTGGTCAGTTCAACGTTTTCGGTTCGTGGCATGGCTTGAGTCTCTTTCTGGTTTGCTTTCTTATGTAATGTTTAGGGCTTATGCTGCCTTATCCCATTCGTACGGGTAATCGTGTTCTGATAGTCTGTAAATTTACAGCTGCCAGGATACAGTCTTTGAATTTACTTTGTAAACCCTAGGTTAAAAGGGAGCTGCCTCGAAGATTAAAATTTTCTCCCGAGGGTCGTTTCCGGGAAACAGATCCCGGCAATCTATCTCATCCACGAACAGCAATTCCTCCTGCGTCATCAGATATGCGACGTATTCATCCGACGGATAATAGAACAGCAGCAGAAGTTCCCGCGGATTATCATAATAAGAATCCAGGATCTTTGCCAGAACAGCCTTCAATACCTCTACCGAAAACGGATTGAAGAAGTAGCATCGGTCTGTGTCTGCCGGAACAGAGTAGCGCTCTGCACTTTCCAGGACAAACCGGGTTCTGTTTCCTGACACTGCGGCCAGCTGGTTTGCGGCGGCGCTAGTATAAATGCGCTCGTCGTATTCAATCCCGATGGATTTGCATCTGGTCTGCCAGGAAAGGTAAAAGCACACGCGACCCTTACCGGTTCCGTAGTCGAGGAGTGTATTCTTCTTTCCCAGGTATCCGCTGTCCGCCAGTCGCTCCAGAACACAATAGGGTGTTGGTTCGTAGGGATACCGGTACTGGTCGGAATGAGAATCATCCCGGCCGGATGTTTTTATCTTAAGCAGTTTGTCCCACTGCACTTCGCTTTGGCTCATAACTATATTATCTTTCCGGAGAGATGATCGATTTCATGTTGTGCGATCTGTGCAGGCCAGTCTATTAGCTTCAGCCTTTGCTTTTTCCAGCTGAAATCCAAATATTCGACCTCGATTTCCCGATAGCGGTTCGTCTTGCGGACACCGTTGAGAGACAGGCAGCCTTCTTCCGCTTCATAAAGTCCACTTTTTGAAACAATGACCGGATTGAACATCACGACATCAATGATTCCCATATTTACAATGATGATATTTTTCTTCACGCCGATCATATTGGCGGCCATACCAACGCACCGGCCACGGTTGGCGCTTAAGGTATCCTGCAAGTCTCTGCCCACCTGCAGATCATTCCTGGTTGCCGGTTCTGATTTCTGCCCCAGAAAAAGCACGTCCTTTACGATCTGTTTTACCATAATGATACATCCTCTCAAAATCTCCGCCCGCATTTCGGACAGAATTCGAAATCTTCCTGTGTTTCGAATCCACAGTTTATACATCTTTTGTAACAGCTTCTGTACCCGGCCTGCACCTGTGTCAGATGCTGCGGCAGTATTTCTATATCCGCCCCGCGTGCGATCTGCCGTCCGATTTCCGGATCAAGAGAATAGATGGTATTACAGCAGGCGCTCTGTACATAGTACTGCTTGTTCCATTTAAAACACGGAATGAAGAACAATGACAGACACATATAAGTCATGAACACCTGATACCTGCCGTAAGTGCCGCAGCGATCGCAGATGACAGTCTGATTATATTCAAAATCTTTTCTTCCCTGGGTAATTCCCATCATGAAAAACATGATAATGATTCTCCTGATTAGTATTTATTTTTATGGTGATTCTATCACATCCATTAGAATCTGTGAACCGGAATTTGTCTTGTATTCCGGTATGAGCAGTTTCCAATAATTATATTATATACCCTTTTTCGGAGCAGCAAAATAGTTATAGTAGTTGATGAAATATTTGAGGAGCCTGACGAATGGATTAAGTATCGTTTGTGCCGTCAATGCCGGCATGGCTAACAAGTATGAAAAGAATACCTATGGCAACAGCTCTGCGCATTTACTGCGCTGAGCGTACACGCGCCATGCAGCTTGTCTGCATGTGTGCATCAAATACTTGTGCCCGCTTTTCACAGAATGCTTGTGTCAGGAATGATATGGGCACAAGTGTGGTTTATCAGACAGTGAACTGCCAGTTGTTTTACAGATATTTTATTTCTGCTATTATAAAATTACAGACGCCGGCGTACATAAATCGAAGCTGATAAGGAGGAGAGATATGATCAATAAAGTAAATGAATTGCGGCAGATTGGCAGCAGGATGTCTGTATGCCGACAAAACAGGAATATGACACAGGAGGAACTGGCGAACAGGCTTGGGATAACTCCACAGGCCTTAAGTAAATGGGAGAGAGGAGTTTCCCAAAGTTAAAGATACTACACCAAACATAACAACACCACGCTTATACGGGACTTAGCACACCCCAAAAGAACATACAGAAATCCCCCATAAGCAACAAGGTTTGCTTTATGTGGGATTTCTTGTTTTAATTGTCGTTTTTGAAATTATTCAACAGTCTCAATAGAATCCACAATGCTCATTCTTGCAATAGAACGCAGAGGAATTGCCGTTGCAAGCAGGCAGGCCACAATAGAAATAATCGCAGCTTCCACAATCGCCATAACCGGAACAGCGACAAGCTGTAAAGCATCGGTCTGTGCTGCTCCGACAAAGATACAGCAGACATAGCCAAACACCATTCCAATCACTGACGCAATGATACCGTAATAAGCGCCCTCCCACAGAAATGTTTTATAAAGGCTTGCGGCACTCATTCCAATAGCCCGCTGCATCCCGATTTCACCGACACGAGTATGAATATTGCTGTAAACGGTATTGATGATGTTCAGGATGCCAATGATACCGATAAAGATGATAAGCACCCAGCACAGCATTTTGATCTGTGCAAAGCTTTCTATCATCTCATTGCTGCTTTGGAGATAGGAAAGCCAATGTGTTCCTGGATAATTGCTGCACCAGCTATCCAACCAGCTTTCAAAGGTATCTGTATCGGCGTTATCCTGTAATGTAGGATAGACTTCTGAATAACTGTCGTTTCCGAGCAGTAAACAGTATATTTCGTCATTCACGATGAGTTGAACACCATTCGTAAAGCCATCATTATTGATTGTGATTGCTGTATCGATCAATCCTAATACACGAAGTGTTCTGTCTCCCAGTTGAATGGTATCACCTACGGTAAGATCAGTCTGCTGAACAGTTGTATCTCCATAAGAAAAGGCAATGGGATTTTTTACAAGGCAGCCTGTTCCATCTTTCAAAGCCTGTTTATCCTGAGCAGACAAGTTAGGAGCATAGATTTGTAATTGTGCTTCATCCACATTTACAAGCTGCAAGGTTTCATGGCTCTGTACGGAAAGATCAGTTTCAAAGGGCAGTATATCACCGGCACCTGGCATAAATACAGAAAGCCGTGTAGTGGAAACACTTTCTACTGCGTCATTTTCCGTTAATGTTTTTACGGCTTCTGATGGGATGCCGACGGTTTCGTTTGTAACTGCATAATCGCTGAAATACATATCCTGAACGGAGCTGCTGGCATCAAGCAACCCCGTAAAGCTCTGCAAGGCAACAAATACGGTAATACTCATAACCAACGATAGAATGGTAACTATTGTTCTTCCGCACCCACGTTTCAGGTTGAGCCTTGCATAATAGGATTCAAAGTTGCGGATTTTGCGGTTCCTTTTTACCTTGCGCTTGATCTTTACAGCCTGCCCTGACATAGCAACCGTCGGAGATACATGGGATGCGTACCGGGCAGCAGGAAAGGCAGCCAGCAGAGCAAATAGAAGTGTGACCGCAATACTTGCAAAGAGCATAGGCAATTTTACTGTACTGGCGGTGTTGATTGCAGAGTTCAATTCGGAAACACTATTTGTCATAAATAGATCGGGGTTAAGAAGCCCCGTGGCTGCAATCAAAACACCTTTTGCCGACAATGTGCCGAGTAGCAATCCGATAGGAATACCGGCTCCACAGAGAATCAAAAGCTGCAAGGAAACCAAACGATAGATTTGCCCTTTTTCTCCACCAATCGCACGAAGTGTTCCGTATTCTTTAATACGTTTTGTGATAGAGATTTTCAGAATGTTGTAGATTACCAGTCCAGCCGCCAGCAAGACCAGCACACCCACTAAAATGCACGCCATAGCCATAAATGAAAATCCTGTGCCGGTATCACTGTCTGCCGCTTCATCATAGGAAATGCCGATAGCGTCAAGCAAGACCCAGTTATACTGGATATACCGTTCACCCACATTCAGATCCTCTGCGAGAGCATAAATAATACTTTGAAAATTCTGCTTGTCATAAGTCTTAAAATCTGTGGAATAAAGCAGATATTCTTCTGGCAACAGTTTTTCTGCGGTTCCCTCTCCAACAATCCCCTTAACTGTACCCGATGCGTAACCGATATAACTGCTTTCCAAAATGCCCGTCAATACAAAATCAGCAGAATATTCTAACTCAGGCAGTGATCCATCCATAACAGACACACGCAAATCCAAAGAAACGGTATCACCAATTACAGCGTCCAATCCAAGATATTGAAGCGCATCTTCCGACAAGGCAATCTCATTCGCTGTTTCTGGTAATCGTCCCTCTTTTACGTTTCCGATTGCCGGGTACATAGATAATGCGTTATCGTGATATTCCCAGAGATATAAAGACAAACTACTGTTGCTTAGCGGTGTGCTGCCTATAAAGACCGTATCACCTACATCATATAGGCGAGCATCTTCATGCAGCCTTTGTGCCTGTTCCTTGTCAAGCTGATGGAAGGTTACATAACGATTTCCGTTCAGACCCGCCGCCTGCTGGGTACGCATAGATTGTAATATACCAATAGACTGGCCGACCACTGTTGTCATAATCGTGGACATGATAACCGCAACCAAGATCAGGATTGCCGTGATTTTCTGGGCTTTTAGTTCTTTCCATGCGAGAGCTAAATAAGATTTCATCTTGCTGTCACCTCCGAAAGAACACCGTCCACAATTACAAATTGCCGGTCTGCCATTCTTGCAATGCGGCTGTCGTGAGTGATGATAACCAGTGTTTTGCCCATCTTTTTCCATACGCTTTGAAGCATTTCCATAACCTCACCTCCGCTTTTGCTGTCCAGATTTCCTGTCGGTTCATCAGCAAAAATGATATCCGGCTTTGCAATCAGGGCGCGTGCAATCGCTACACGCTGTTGCTGACCGCCGGAAAGTTCATGGGGCAAATGGGTCATCCGTTCACGGATGCCTAACAAATCCGTAAGCTGATTCAGATATGCTTCGTCCGGCTGTTTTTTGTCCAAAAGCAGAGGCATAATGATGTTTTCTTTTGCGGTCAGCACAGGGAGAAGATTGAATTGCTGAAAGATAAATCCGATGCGCTGACGGCGAAATGCGGACAATTCTTTGTCATTGAAACGATAGATGTCTTTCCCATCGTATGTCAGACTGCCGGAAGTCGGCTTATCCAGCCCTGACAGCAAATGGAGCAAGGTGCTTTTACCGCTGCCAGACGGCCCCATAATAGAGATAAAGTCGCTGGATGCAATTTCAAGGTTGACTTTATCCAACGCAACAACACGGTTCTCGCCGCTGCCGTAAATTTTCGATAATTCTTTTGCTTCAATATTCATAAAAAACACTCTCCTTATCCGTGATATAAGGAGAGTGTAAAACATAAATCTCAAAAAACGCTCAAGGTTTCTGATTTATTTGAAAAGAAGCAACAGCCGTTGCACCATAACCTTTTTTGTTTTCTAGTGTAAGCGTTCCTCCATGTTTCAGACATAGTATCTGACTGCTGTATAACCCCATGCCAAAGTGTGCGGAATCTTCTTTCATTTTTCCAAACGGTTTCGGGCCGCTCTGTATTAACTCCACTGGATAACCTGGGCCATCATCTGTAACTGATAGATGCAAAAAGTTCCTTTTCTGCTCCACAAGAATTGTGATTTTACTTTTTGCAAACCGGGCTGCATTTCCAATCAGATTTTCTGCAACAGTTAAAACCATTCCATGATCTAATAGTATCGTCCCCTTATCAGGTGCGGACACGGACAGTTCTAATGCTCCTGCAAAAATTTTAGCTGTTTCCTCTAATTCAGAATGTAGCAGAGAATAGGAACACTCACTTATCCTCACCGGCATTTGTCCTAATCGCTGGATGCTACTCATAGCTTCTACGTACTGTTCAATCCGTAATGTGTAGTTTTCCAATCTGTCAATAGCTTGTTCATCTGCTGTGCCCTGCCGCAGCAATTTTACAGTCCCCTTTAAAACCGTAATTGGATTGCGTAAGTCATGGGAAAAGGCGGCATTTAGCCTTTTGCGTTCCTCTGCCTGCCGCCATAGTTCCTGATTCGATTTCAGAAGTTCTTCACGCATAGTATCAAAGGCGGCGCAGAGCTGCCCCAATTCATCATCAAAATGGACAGGCATAGAAAAGTCAAGGTCATGGTTCTGAATCCGTGAAATCCCATTCCGCAACGTGGAAATCGGCTGCTTTAATTTGATATGATAGTATAATACGCCAGATAGAGTCAGCCCACCCATAGGGAGAGCAATGCAGGACACAATCTGAATGATACCAAGCATGGACAATATATTTTGCTGTGCCTCCGTGGGTGCCTCCAGTTTAACGATGGAACCGTCTGCTAAAATTTCTATTCCACCAGAAGGAAAGAAGCTGCTGATTGAATTGCATATCATAAAGACTAAGCCTAACAGCAGGAGCGCCACCAAGACACAGAAAGCAGACAGAACGAGAAAAGTTCTCTTTAATTCCATATTTTTCAGACGTTCCAACGATAACCACACCCCCAAACTGTATCAATATAACTGTGGAGAGTACAGCCAGCCAGCTTCGCCCGTATTTTTCTGATATGTTCCATGACAGTATCACTGTTACCCTCACCGTCAAGCCCCCACACCGTTTCATAAATCCGTTCCCGGTCAAATACCTGTCCGGCATTCAGCGAAAGCAACTCCACAATATCAAATTCCCTTTTTGATAAAGCAACAGATTCACCTGCGACTGTGACAGTTCGGGCTGAATAGTCAATCGCCAGTTCACCAAAGAAGCGAATTGTAGCTTTATTCCGGTGTCGCTGCTCCCTCCTCAGATGTGCGGCAACTCTTGCCCCTAATTCGTCCAAATCAAAAGGCTTAATGATATAATCATCTGCCCCTGCCTGAAAACCCATGATTTTATCGGCAGATTCAATCCTTGCTGTCAAAAAAAGGATAGGGCAAGTAATAAGCTCCCGAATTTTCTGGCAAAGGGTCAATCCATCTATGTCCGGTATATTGATGTCGAGCAGGATTAAATCGGGCTGTCTTGCTAATTTTTGAAGTGCTTCATTTCCGCAATAAGCGGTCAACACCTCATATTGAGAAGAAAAATAACTCGCCATCATATCTACAATTCCCGGTTCATCATCAACAATAAGAAGCCTTTGTTTCATGCTATCATCTCCATTTGCGATTCATAATATTTATCGTAACAGCCAAATCTCAAAAAACGCTCAAACTTTTGCCGTCAGGAAAGTATAAAATCAATAGACTGATAAATTTATTATAATATTACTCTGCTGATACAGCCAGTCCGTAAATTCTTTCGGGCTGGCTGTCTTTTCTTTTACAGCCTTTTTTCTCTTCAATGCTTCTTTCTTGAACGCTTCAAAAGCAGTCAGCATTTCTTCCAGCCGGTCAGCCGGGAATCCCGCTGTCCTCTTCGCTTTGTTGATCTTATTACGCCAGTTCTGGCACTCGTTTTTATAAAGCAAATCGTAGTTGTTTTCCCTTGCCCTCTCGTCAAACTCCCTCTTGTTTTGAAGCGCCTGTGCTTTGCGGCACTTATCGCTGCACAGCTCATACCGCTGGCTCTTTGCCAGAAAATATTTCCCGCAGACCTTGCACTGCCGGAAGCAAAGCCCCCAGTCATTCAGCCTGTTCAGATAATAGGTAATCAACGGGTAGAGAGACGCATAGGCAGACACACATTCTTCTGTGCGACGGTTGTCCGGGAACCAGAGGTCAAGCCGGGTATCTTCTGATGGTGCGCCTTTGAAATAAAGGCTGCCAGCTTGAAAATGTTTCGGTTTTCCTGTCTCCCTGTCAAAGCTCATGGCTTCGTTATGGAATACCCCGGTCAGGCTGCTCATTTTATCCATGAAGCGGTCACAGGCAGCGTTACGGTCACGGGGTTCTCTGGAAAGCAGATAGCTGTTCCAGATACGGAACGCCACATACATTTTCAGAGGGTCATTGCTAAGATATTTTCCCCAGAGAAATTCGCTTGCCGCCTGCTCCAGCTCCGGCTGTTTCCATCGGTTGGAGTGGAGGGCTTGCCGCAGTGGAGAAAGCCCGTATAAGTTCCAATCTCTGTCCGTGTCACGCTCAAAGTTTATCAAAAAAGTTCCCAGCGGGCGTGTCATATCACAAAGCACCTCTGCGTTTTGGCTCCCGTTCAGCTGGAAGCGGATCTGCTGTTCCTCCCCAATCAAAATCCGCTCTTTCATTTTCTTCCTGTCCAGCGTCAGGACAAACAAAATCCTCTCAAAACATGGCTCATGCCGTATAAACTGATTCTCCATCCCTATCCCTGCCTTTATCTATGGTAATTATATAATTCAGTTATATCCGTTACACTCATGGTATCGCAGAAGCGTTGTTTTGTCAAGGATAGTCCGCTATGATGATTGTAGTTGGTAATTTCGTGCCATACAATACCTTGACAAGTGAATGACCGTCCAAAAGGGATATGACCGGCAGGAGAAGTGACGCATCCGGCGCACCAATGCAGGGAAACACCGCAGGAATGGGGCAGGAAAACGGCTTTTGGGGAGAACGGCAACAGGAAGCATTTTAACCTATTTGATTTATGGGAGGAACAGAATGAACGATAAAAAGAGATTGAACAGCTACGAGGATTTACCGCTGGTTTTGGATGTGGCGGACATTCAGCGGATTATGGGAATTTCAAGAGCGAGCGCCTATGAGCTGGTACACACACCCGGCTTTCCGGCGTTCCGCAGGGGCAGGCTTATCAAGGTCAGCAAAATTGCCTTCTTTGAATGGATGGCAAAAGGCTCCGAAACCGTACCGGTAAGCGACAAATAAGCGTGAGGTATCATTCCCTGACTGCAAAACTGCCGTACTTTCCAAAGGGGTATACAGAGGGAAAAAACCTTAAAAATGATACCGAAACGCTACACCAAAACAGCCTATCTGCGTACATCAGATAGAAACGGAGAAAGGAGCCGGTTATGGCAAGAATGAGCAACAAGCGGCGGTTGGAATGGTCTTTCTTCCTAAATGACCGCAGCCGTATCACTTACAACGAACTGTGCCGGAAATGCCAGCACGAATGTAAACAGAGCTTCCGGGCGGTTGTGGTTGACTGCCCGAAGTATCTTTCCAAGCGTTCCAAGAAAAAGAACAAGACTGCCGGAAACGGCAAAATCCCTTAGGAACTAAGGGCGCACTTCTATACATAGTCTAAAGACCATGTATCGTGCGTCCTGCGGAGCTTACCCCTGCCGCTGATAAAATCAGCAATCCGAGGTCTGCGTTCGCTTCGCTCCGACAAGGTGGCTACACCCCCTTGCGCCGCTAAAGCGGCTATCCCCTGTGTACCCGCCGCAAAGAGAAATCCGCTCTGCGGTTTTCCCTTTTCATCGGGTTTTATAGAAGCACTGACACACAGACTGTCTGCGGATGGTCTTTCTTTATCTTATCAGTAAAGGATGTGAGAACATGGAAAAATCTTTGGAACAGTTAAAGCAGGAATATGAAAAAACCACTGTCCTGCTGGAACGGGAAAAACGGAAAATGCAGCGTTTGAAAAACCGGCAGGCGTATCTGGAAAGCGGTTCCCGGAAACAGAGGACGCACCGGCTGATTACCCGTGGGGCAGCTATTGAGAGCATTGCGCCACAGACAAAGGAGCTGACCGAAACGGAATTTTATTCCCTCATGGAAAGCATTTTGAATCTGCCGCAGGCGGAGCATTTCATCCGGTCTGCCGCAGAAAACCACGCCCGTATTTCCGGGCAGGAGAAAGGCGGTGACTAAGGATAGCACTTTATCATTTTTCAATCGCACAGATAAAGCGCAGCGCCGGTCAGAGCGCCATTGCCAGCGCAGCCTACCGAGCCGGGGAGCGTCTTTACAGCAGCTACTATGGAGAAGTCAGCGACTACACCAAAAAGGGCGGCGTGATCGCTTCGGAAATCATGCTGCCGCCCCATGCGCCGGAAATATATCTTGACCGGGCGACCCTCTGGAATGCTGTGGAGAACTGCGAGAAACATCCAAAAGCCCAGCTTGCCTATTCCTTTGATATTGCCATGCAGAATGAATTGACGCTGGAAGAAAACATGGAGCTGGCGAGGAAGTTCGTGCAGGAGCAGTTTGTGGCAAAAGGCATGATTGCCGATCTTGCTTTTCACAGCCCGGAGAAAGAGGACGGCGGCATCCCTAACCCACATTTCCATGTGATGACAACCATGCGCCCTTTGAACCCGGATGGCACATGGGGACAAAAACAGCGGCGGGAATATCTTCTTGATGAAGATGGAAACCGAATCCGGGATAAAAACGGCGATTATATGTTTAATGCTGTCCACACAACAGACTGGCACGAGCCGGAAACACTGGAACACTGGCGGGAGCAGTGGGCGGCTGCCGTTAATACAAAATTTGAGGAAAAAGGGCTGGATGTGCGTATCGACCACCGTTCCTATGTGCGACAGGGGCTTGACCTGATACCTACTGTCCACGAGGGCGCTAATGTCCGGCAGATGGAAGCAAAGGGCATCCGTACCGAAAAAGGGGAACTGAACCGCTGGATTAAACCTGAATCCGTGAGACTTATTGTCCCGGCACATTGACAACTACATATTTAACCAGCATTCGTAAAGAGGGCCAGTATTTATTGGTCATACAAAAGCAGCTTT
>CAJTEN010000019.1 GCA_910575245.1 Clostridia bacterium
ATATTATAATTATTAATTATGAAGAGAAATCTGTACCGTGGGTGTGAGCCTCTCACACCCACGGTACAGATTTTTTTGTGCAAATTTCTGTTTCCGGCTCTTGCCATATATGGTAGTTCCTGCAAGGCCGAAAATGAAATATCTAATGCCGTTAACTATAGGAAGGGCCAAAATCAGATAATTAAGATTAATTTAAGGTTTTTCTAGGAACGATTTAAGAAAAGAATGCTATTTTATTCTCTGGAAGGAAATGACAGAAAAAGAAATTGTTTAAAAAAGTTAATCAATTTGAAGAGAATGGATCCGCTGGCCCGTTACATATAATGGAAGATGTATCTGGAATATTTTGGACAGCTGCTTTCTGGCGGGAACCGGGCAGATACGGAAGAAGACAGACATCAACGAAGCAGATTACAGGCGCTGAAAGGGAGGATGACGGAGTGGAAGATAACAGGAATGCATTGGTTGAGATCAGGGATATCTGTAAGACATATAATCCCGGAGAGAATGAGGTGAAGGCGCTGGATCATGTGAGCCTGACGATTTACGAGAAAGAGTTTGTAGCGATCATCGGGCATTCGGGCTCCGGTAAGTCCACACTGATGAATATGCTGGGTTGTCTGGATGTGCCGACCAGCGGGGAATATTATCTTCACGGCCATGATGTGGCGAGTATGTCGGACGATGAGTTGTCGGATATCCGTAATCAGGAGATTGGATTTGTTTTTCAGGGATTTAATCTGATTCCCAGCCTGACCGCCCTGGAGAATGTGGAACTGCCGCTGATCTATCGGGGTGTAGGTAAGAAGGAGAGAATGCAGTTATCCGATCAGGCCCTGGATAAGGTGGGGCTTGGCAAACGTAAGGAGCATAAGCCTTCTGAGATGTCCGGCGGGCAACAGCAGAGAGTGGCCATCGCCAGAGCGATAGCGCAGGCGCCGCCGATCATACTTGCCGATGAACCTACCGGCAATCTGGATTCCAACTCTACCAAAGAGATTATGGGGATTCTCAGGAATCTGCATGAGGAAGGACGCACGGTTATTCTGATCACACATGATAATGACATTGCCGCACAGGCGAAGCGGGTGATTAAGATCATGGACGGCAGGATTGTAGAAGACTTCTATCAGGATAATGTTTGACTGACTTTACATGTTGACACGGTCTGCGCAGAAGATGCGCAAATATATTTATACAGGGAGGAAAGCGGACAATGAGTAAGACAGAAAAGAAATTGGCAGATGCAGGATCAGTCATGGAAGGTATAACAGAAACAAATACGTCTGCCGCAGACAGGCAGGAAAAAGCGCCGAAGAAACCTATGGATAAAAAGCGGAAAAAGAAGATTATACGGCGTTGTATCATCGGCGGCATCCTGGTAGTGATTGTGCTCTTTATGGTAAGGAATTCTATCGCGGCACAGAATATGGGCATAATGGTGTCCACAATGCCTGTAACAATCGAAAATGTGGAGCAGAATCTCAGTACAAGCGGTACGGTGAAGAGTGAGGAAGCAAAGACGTATTTTGCGCCTGTGGCCGTGAAGGTCGGGAAGGTAGAGGTTGCGGCGGGCGACAGCGTGGAGAAGGGACAGTCTCTGCTTCAGTATGATGCTGATGCACTGGCGGAGGCAAAGCAGATGTCAGAGCTGAAGCAGCAGGCCAACGAGGGCGGTTATGTGAGCTCCGTTTATAAGAACAATAAATATGTCTCCCAGCTGGGGGAGGCCAACGTGAATCTGTCGGTGCTTAACCAGCAGATCGAAGACAGTGAGAATTATGTTAAGGAACTTCAGCAGAAGATCGATGACAAGAAGGCAGCGCTTGCCCATGAGGGAACACTTCTGCAGATTTCTCTTCTCGACTGGTCGAATCAGCCGGATTCAGAGGAGTATCTGAATCTGCAGAAGCTGATACAGTATAACAGTTATGAGCAGCAGAATAACAAGGACATTATGGCATGGCAGAAGGAAATAGATACTTATGAAGAAATGATCGCCGGTTATAAAGAATACCGTTCTGAGATGAAGTCCCAGAAGAGCAGCTCCGAGGGCGGTTCTATGGATAATGGCAGCAGAAGCCAGCTGGAAGCCAATACGGAACTGGAGGAACTGAATAACCAGAACACCCTGGATGCGATCGGAGAGGTAGAGAACGGGATACTGGCGGATTTTAACGGTGTCGTTACAGAGGTGGAAATCATAGAAGGCGCTACACCCCAGGAGGGACAGAAGCTGTTTACTATAGAGAGCACGGAGAAGGTCAAGGTGGAGATTACCGTGTCCAAATATGATCTGGATAAAATAGCCGTGGGGCAGGAAGCAAAAGTAGAGATAGCGGGTAAGGAATTTGAAGGCAAGGTGACCAAGATCAACCGTATGGCGACAACCAACGCAAGCGGTACGGCTGTTGTCGGTGCAGAAATAGAGATTGAGAATCCTGACCAGTCCATTTATTTGGGAGTGGAAGCAAAAGTAGAAGTACATATGGCGAAGGCAGAAGGCGTTGTGGCGGTTCCGATTGAGGTAGTCAATACGGATATGGAGGGTGACTTTGTATTCGTGGCAGAGGAGGGTCTGGTTAAGAAGAAACGCATCACGACGGGTATTTCTTCAGATATGTATATCGAAGTGACAGAAGGTTTGACGGAAGGTGAGGAAGTGATCATGACAACCGGCCAGGAACTGGAAGAAGGCTTGCCGGTGACGGTGATTCCGCAGGGATGATAAGGATCAGGCAAGACAGCGGCAGTTTGGACAGATTGGTATAATTTACTGTCTGAACTGTAAAACAAGACTGTAAGATAGAAAGGCACAGGTTGGAGTAATGGCACAAATATGGGAATATATTAAGATTGCCCTGATGAATATCAAGAGCAATAAAGGCCGGTCCATTCTTACCATGCTGGGTATTATTATCGGTATCGCTTCCGTCATTCTGATCATTTCCATCGGTAACGGTATGCGGGGTGAGATCAACAGCGAGCTGGAAAGCATGGCAGGCGGGCAGGTAGTGCTTTATGCGAATGATTCCGGAGAGGGGAATGAAGTTGTTTTTAACGACGAGGATTTTGAACTGATTCAGGAAAAGGTGGAGCACGTTAAGGGAGCTACACCCCAGTACTCCATGTGGGCGGACGCAGAAGGGAAAAAGGGTAATTTCGAAGCGATTGTGTATGCGGGAAATGAAGCGCTGGAATACTGTGCGGCAACAGAGCCGCTTGTGAAGGGCAGGTATTTTACGCAGAGTGATTACTTGTCCGCCCATAAGGTATGCGTGATCAATGAGAGCAGTGCCAGAATGCTCTTTGGTACAACGGATGTGGTCGGTATGAGCTTTAACCTTACAATTTATAATGTGACGCAGGAACTGACGATTGTCGGCGTCAGGGAAGACAGCAGCGCCACGCTGATTGCGGCTTTAAATGGAGGCGGCAACCTGCAGATTGAGATGCCGATCTCTACGCTGGGAGCCGGCTATATGTTTTGGGTGGAAGATTTCAGTCAGTTCTATATTATTGCAGAGAAGGCGGAATATTCTGCACAGGTGGCGGCAGATGCCATCAGATTGATGGAGAGCAGGCATAATGTGCGCGGGGAGAATAAGATACTGATGCAGAGTTTTGCGGATGTGCAGTCACAGTTTGACAGTATCCTGGGTGTTGTTACCGTATTTATCTCCTTCGTGGCGGCTATATCCTTGCTGGTAGGCGGTATCGGTGTTATGAATATTATGCTGGTATCCGTGACGGAGCGTACCAGAGAGATCGGTATCCGTAAAGCGCTGGGAGCCAGAACCCATTCGATTCTTCTGCAGTTTCTGGCGGAGGCCGGAATCATTACCCTGATCGGCGGTCTGATTGGTATTGCACTGGGATCTGCGGGTGCGGTTGGAATCTGCGGCATGCTGGGGTTCCCGGCGGAAGTCAAGGTATCAACAGTGCTTTTTGCGGCATTCTTTTCTTCGGCAGTCGGTATTTTCTTCGGAATCTATCCTGCGAAGAAGGCGGCCAAATTAAGTCCGATTGAGGCGCTGCGGCATGAATAATTAGCTACAGGGAAGCCGAAAGGCTGGATCAATGTCATTAAGTTAAGCCGGGACGCGCCTGACATGATAGGAATCTCCTAAGGACGCGCTTTCGCCCGGTTCCAAACGCAGCGGTACTAAATTCGTGGAAAACCTCATTAAGTACCGGCGTTTTCCTACGGTCCTAAGGAGAATCCTATCATATCAGACGCTGTGTATGGACTTAACTAAATGACATTGAAGGCTGAACTGTTACGGAATTTGAAAAAGAAGAATCAGAGTGATTTTACATTGTGGAAATACGCGGGTATACTAAAAATAGTACCATGAGTGGCATTTTCGAAAGCGGGGTGAAATGGTTACAGATGACGAGAAAGCTTTGAAACAAATTGTGCTTGGGCGGAAACAAATCGAGCGCAAACTTTACCAGAATCCACCGTTAAATAGTTCCCGGGAATAAATGCGGTTGTTACCGTCCGAAAAGCGAGAGGCTTTATCCTGTGCTTTCGGGCGGTTTTCTGTGTCGGCTTATATCGTCACCGTAAAGCAGCTTCCGCCGCCTTTCGCATCTTTCACCATTATGGTTCCGCCGTGCGCTTTCACGATTTCATATGCAATCGATAACCCCAGTCCGAAATGATCCTTTGTGCTTCTGGATTTTTCCACCCGGTAAAACCGGTCGAAGATCTTCTTCTTGTCCGCATCGGATATCCCGATTCCGTTATCTGTGACACTGACGGTAAATCTTCCTCCTGTGGACAGACTGCCGGAGAGGGCCGCGTGGCTGTCCGTGTTATGGAAATCTTTGATTTTCGCGGTAAAGTTTTCCTTATGACGGGTAAGGGACAGTGTGATCCTGCCGTGTTCCGGTGTGTAGCTGATGGCGTTGTGAAGCAGGATCGCGATAACCTGGCTGATCCGTTCCGGATCGACCGGATACAACGGAAGTGCTTCTTCCGGGAGCCGGAGGGAGAGCAGGATTGATTTTTCCTGTGCCAACGGTTCGAACGCTTCATAAGAATTCATCAGAAGAGTATCCAGTTCCGTCGGTTCCTTCCTGACGGGAAAGCGGTGGCTGTCCGATTGGGAGAGCGTGAGCATATCGGTTACCAGGGAAGAGACGCGAAGCCCTTCCTGATAGATGGTTCTGATGAAACCTTCCTGCTTCTCGAAGGGGGCATTCCGGCAGCACTCTGCCGCTGACAGGATGACGGACAGGGGCGTGCGCAGTTCATGGGAGGCGGAGGCTACGAACAGAGCCTGTTTCTGTTGGTTTTCTGCAATAGGCTTTAACAGGATGCCGGTGAAGAACCAGGCGAAGATGCCAAGCAGAAGAACCGCGGCAAGATCAATCAGAAGGAACCGGATCCGCTGCTCCCGGATCTGCTGTTCCAGACGCCGCAGGGAGAACAAGACCACGATCTCCAGGAGGGAATTGCCGGTTCCCATCCGGATCACACTGCAGAAATATTCGGTTTCCGTGGAGGGAGAGGTAAACTCATATTCAAAATGGGTGAGAGTTCCATTGATACCAACGTTCACGGAAGCAGCCATATCGGGGAGTGCATTCAGGGCATCCCGGCTTTCCAGAAGAAGCCGGTCATTCTTCCTGGTTTCTTCAGGGTCATTCAGTTGGTTATATAGAAAAGGAACACCGTTATCCAGCACAAAGAAGCGATAGTTACCCTGTGCCTCCATCTTGGACAGCCACTCCATGGAAATGACAGTCTGCTGTTCCAGATTAGTGGAGATGGTGTTGATATCGTTCTGGAAAGCCTGAAACTGATTCTGGTAAAGTCCCCTTTCCGATACGTACAGATAGCATAGGGACATGATGATCATAATGACGGCTGTGATTCCTGCGCAGAGCAGGGTCAGCCGGAGGTGTACTTTCTTAAACATTGCTTTGTGATTCCTGTGTTAGTGTGTTTTCATTGTATCCGGCAAAATGGCAGTCATGAGAGATGAGGGAGGTTATTGTATTCTTATCGAAAAGTCTTTATAGATTCCTACTGCTATTTCTTCACCAAAAGAGTGTTGTTCCATTCGCTCCTGTTCAAATTCATATACAACAACCTGCTCTATTGCCGGATCGACTATCCAATACTCTCTGACACCGGCGCTTCGGTATTTAAAAAGTTTCATAAAATAATCCATCTGCTTACTGCTTGGAGATACGATTTCGATAATCCAGTCCGGCGCTCCATAGCATCCTTTATCCGTAATTTTGTTCTTAGCACAAATAACACTGATATCCGGTTCCACATAATTCTTATCGTCTTTGCCTAAAAATACTGCAAACGGAGCGGGAAACACTTCGCATTCACCCTTATTCCTGCGGATATACATATTAATTTCCGTATTAATATAGTTTAGAATACGTTGGTGCTGTGTGCTCGGCGGAGCCATATAATATATCTGGCCGTCAATCAGTTCCGCCCGTTCGCCATCGGGTAAGGCATAAATATCTTCAGTAGTATACAGTGCTTCCTTTTTCAACGCGTCCATCTGTTATACCTCCGTTTCTGTTCAATATTATAGGCTGTCTTTCCCGCAAATACAATCATTGTTTCAGGACAGAGTATATCCGATTCCCCTCACCGTCCTGATCTGCAGGCTGCTTCCCGTATTCTGCAGCCGTCTGCGCAGGAAGTGGATATAGTTGTCCAGATTTCCTTCTTCCACATTGCTGTCCGGACCCCAGACCTTCATCAGAAGGGTACTGCGGGGCAGGGTCTGTCCCCTGGAATGCAGAAATATTTCCATCAGGGCAGCTTCCTTCCTGGAAAGCGTGCAGCGTCCCGCAGGGCCGGTTAAGATACTTTCGGATGCCTGCCAGGTGACGTCGGCGACCGTGAAGGAGTCATCTACGGTAAGGGCGTGGGGTCTTCTGGAGACACAGCGGATTCTTGCCATCAGCTCCTCGAAAGCAAATGGTTTCACCAGATAGTCATCGGCGCCCAGATCGAGCCCGGTCACTTTGTCTGTGAGAGTGCCCAGTGCGGTAATCAGAATAACAGGTGTCTTGATGCCTTTATGCCTAAGAGCGGTCAGAATATCGGTGCCCTCCATGCCCGGCAGCATCCTGTCCAGCAGAATCACATCGTAAATATTCTGTTCGCCCTGATAGAGAGCTTCCTCCCCGTCAAAGCAGGAGTCTATGGTAAAACCCTGCTGTTCTAACTGATAAGTCAAAGTGGCATTTAAATGTCTGTCATCCTCAGCGAGTAATATCCTCATGATTAACCTCCGTTCTCTGTGCCTCGTATACCGGCCTGTTTTCTTTCGCGGGAAGCACGATCAGGAAAAATACGCTTCCGATTCCCACGATACCGAGCAGTACTGCAACCGCCCGGTAGGGCATGATCTGCCCCAGTGCGCCTGCCAGGAACTGGAAAAATACACCTCCTACAGCAAACAGAACATTAAAAAAGGCGTTGACCCTGGCGCGCATCTGTTCCGGCAGATAGGACTGCACGGCACTTTCCCGGATCGTGGCGCTGGATACCCCCAGGCCGCCACAGGCAAACCGGCTTACCAGCATAGCCGGATAAGGCAGGAACAGAATAACGGTGTCCACCAGACTGTAAAAGAGATATACAAATTTGGTAAATGCGTACCGCTTTTTGGCCGGAACCTCTTTTGTGTATTGCAGAAGGCCGCCAAACAGCCGTCCGACCATCTCCGAACTGATCAAAAAGCCCAGCATTGTGACACTGAGGTAAGGCTGTGTCTGGTAATATACCTGCGTGATAATGCCCATGCCGCTGGAGGTTCCCTGCATAACACCCATATTGGTATAGATGTTTCGGAGTCCCTTTTCTTTTTTCAGATAAGAAAAGCCCTCACGGATATCGGTACAATACTGCTGCAGTGTGTAAGTCTGTGAACTGCGGGTCTGCTTTTCCATAATAAGGCTTTCAATGAAAACGGAAAGCAGTGTGATGCCGCTGACAAGAAAGAAAATCTGTTCCATGGCGAGCTTTTCGTACAAAAAAGCGGAAATCGGCGACATCACAATGATCACCGTCGGATAAAGCATGGAGCTGATCGAATAACCTTTCTGCTCCATGCCGAGCGGTATCAGATCCGGATACCACGCCGCATAGGCGAGACGGTATACGACGGATATCGTGCCGACTGCCAGCGTGAACAACAGATAAAGCACAAACATAAAGGTATGTCCGCTGATCCAGATTCCCATTCCGGCATAAAGAACCGCAAGCAGGAAATCCAGACCTACAATCCACTTCTTCTTGCCGCCTTTGTCGATAAACGGTGCGATAAAAACCGGCAGAATCACATCCGGCAGGACACCGCATATCATGACGAGGGAAGACAGAAAAGCAGACTGCGTTTCGTCGAAAACCAGAAGGCTGACCGGCAGGCTCATGGCTTCTCCGCCAATGGCGGATAAAATGGTTGCCAATGTGATACACGAAAAATCTTTGGTCCAAAGTTTCTTTTTCTCCATAATACATTTCCATCCTTTGCAATGATATGAGTTTCTGGAACTTATTATAATGACGCGTTGAAATGATGTAAAATGTATATTTTTGAGAAATTTACATATTTTTTCTTTGCTTAAAAACTATTTTTAATGATGTTTCCGGAAATTTCGTTCTGAAATTCCAGCGCTTTCTTATATTTTCGCTGTCTCTTACAGGCTTCCATAATGACATCCCGGTAAAAGTACAAGTGCCCGAAGTGCCGCTCCTTCCTGATTGCCCGGATCAGCTTTTCCAGAAGTTCCAGATATTCCGGATTTTCCAGGAACCCGTCCTCGCATTCCATCACGGCCTCCTCATATTTCAGCATATCCACGCTGGGAGATTCCGCTTCTTTTCTGTTAAAGAGCGTTTCTCTCAGCTTTTCAAGAAATTCAGCGGCCTCCTCTTTTCTTCCCATACGGATCAGGACAATGGCCTTCTTTTGCAGAATATCGAAGGACGCCTCTCCATGATCTTCGGCCATTTTCAGATATTGCAGCGCCAGATCATACTTTTTCAGACTGATATAGGTAGCGCCTATGTTATAATACAGCATCGCGAGCCGGTTCTGCCACCCCGTATTCTGCAGAAGCCTGATACCACGCTCATAATAAAGCATCATCATTTCTTCCATATTGAGGCAGGCATAAGCGCTTCCGTTGAGGAAAAAGAAGTCGGCAAGCTGAAAGGTGTTGCCTTCCCCGACTGCCGCGGCCACGATGCGCTGCTCCATTGCATGAATGGCCGAATAATTTCCTGCCAGAAGATATGCGTCACATAGAAAATTCATCGCATAAGAGTGATGCAGCACGTCGCAGGCTTCCTTACATAAAAGAACCTTTTCCGCTACATCTTCTACAGAAAGAGAACGCAGGAGCTGATAATAAGCGTGCTGTTTCGGTTCCATATGTCCTTCCAGTTCTTCCAGGAACGATATGACATCTTCCTGTTCAAATGCTCTGACCAGAAGCCAGTCAACCGCATATTCGCTGTAGCGCAGTTTCTCATCTTCGGCTTTTAACTCCCCGTATACGGTTTTGGTATCCAGTTCGTACTGCAGACGGTAGAAGTAGTTTTCTATCAGTTTCTGACAGCAGGACAGCTTCGCGGCATCTTCCTCATAGCAGATACCGAGCTGTCCAAATAATTCGGAGAGAATCTTCCGGTCGGGACAGACACTGCCATGTTCGATCTTGCTTAAATAGGAAGGTACGCATATGCCGTGACAGACTTCTTTCTGACCCTTGTTTTGGCGGATACGTTCTGATTTCAGTAAAAGTCCCGGCAGTTTTGCGCTGCGGGATGGGCGGGCTGTGGGTATGGTGACATCGGCTTTTGTCATAGGCTTTTTGCAACCATATCAGGATTATTGATTGCATTATCCAGAAGACGGCTTAAGAAACCGGTATATCCTTTTCCGGTAGCCTGAGCCTTTTCAAGCGTAGAAGGCGATATTCTGAGTGAAATCACCGGTTTTTTTGCTTCTTCCCGTTTTCGTCTGGCTATTGCAGCCATCTCTGCATATTGTTCCACAGTCAATTCCGGCGAAGCTTCATCGAATACCCCCGGGTTTTTTGAGGCTCCTTCAATTTCCCGGATCTGTTCCTTTGCAGTTTTTTGTCCATTCATTATAGTAGTTTTAACAATCGGCATAATAGATTTTCCTTTCTGTAGTTGTTGTAATTACCAGTGTTGCCGTTTCTAAACTGATACAATGCTTCTCTTTGCTGCTTCCGTTTTTTGTTCATCTCATTCTACCGGTTATCCATTCATTTGTGTTCTTACATAAAAAGTATAACTTGAAGTATTACTTGCGTCAATGATATAGTTCTTAGTCTTTACGGTTTGGACGCTCATAGTAACGAACGGTTACATTTTAAAAGTGAAAAAGCAAAGTGAGACTTGATTTTTTATGTTTTTTAGAGATTAATTAGAGAAAAGACTGATATCATAGAAAAAATGAAGGTTGCATGCATGAGACCGTAATAGAAATCAGAGAAAAGGGAGATCGATTTGCATGAAAGTAAAAGGATATGGAAAATTTGCCGGACGGCTTATTTCCACAGGTATGATTCTGGTTATGGCCGTAGTGTCAGTTTGTGGATGCGGCACAGGGGGAAATACGCAGATGGGGGACACCAAGGCGGATGGTTCCGGGAATACGGCTTCGGACGGTGACAGGCAGTCGGCTGATGCGAGCGGCGACGGCGCGGGTATGGGGCGCTATTTGGAAGAAGTGACAGATATGTCGGAAAACTTGACTGGCTATCGGAATCATATTTTCGGACTGTCGGACGGCAGACTGATGATCTCGGATCCGATGAACCCGTTTCTGGTGTCAGAGGACAATGGAGTGACATGGACGGCGGAAGAAAATGACTGGCTTGTTTCCATCCATCAGGATGACGGCTATATCCAAAGCTGTGATGTGGGTGCGGACGGCACAATAGGAATTATTTATACGGGCATGGGACAGACGATAACGGGCGCTGACCCGGCGCAGGAAGAAGAGACGCAGGAAACGGAAGTGACGGACGATGAGGAAAATAATCCGGACAGCACAGAAGACTCGAAGGATGCTGCTGATGATAGGCAGGCAGATGACGGGAACGAAGAAGCTGTCCCGGGTGAATCAGATGATACAGGAGAGGACAGTTTTCAGGAGATATCGGGTGACGGATGGTTTAACAAGCACATGAAAATACTTGTTGTGAAACCGGACGGAACGCAGATGAATGTAGAACTGCCTGCGACAGAGGAGGAAGCTGCGGCTAACATCTGGGTTGCAGACAACGGAAGGGCTTTTATAGGAACGTACGGTACGGTAGTTTATGAGGCTAAGGAAGACGGAAGCTGTAGGGAATATCTCACATTGGAAAACAGCCCGCAGAATATCGTTTTTCAGGGAAGCAGGATGATCATAGACGGTTATGATTTTGACAGTCTGCTGCTCTATGACATGGATACGGAAGAGTATATAGAAGACGATGTACTGGATAACTTTGTGAAGGAAAATTATGGCGACAGAACTTTTAACGGCGGTGCCTGGCTTGACATGGATTTTTTTGCGGGAGAAGAGGGTGTGATATATCTGGCCGGTGCGAAGGGCGTGCACCGTCATGTGATAGGCGGTGGAGCTATGGAACAGGTTATAGACGCTAATTTGTCCACGCTTGCGAATCCGGGTTACCATCTTCTGGGAATGATAACGCTGGAAAATAATGAATTTATGGCGATCTATTCGGATTCCCGCCTGATCCGCTATGTCTATGACCCGACAGTACCCACAGTGCCGAACGAAACAGTGAAACTGTACAGTCTGACAGGGATTGATACTCTGCGGCAGGCGGTTTCGATCTATCAGACGGAGCATCCGGAGGTGTATGTGGAGTATGAAATAGGCATGGAGGATAACAGCTCCGTCACGCGGGAAGATGCGCTTAAGAAGCTGAATACGGAGATTATGGCGGGTAATGGGCCGGATGTTCTGATCCTGGACGGCCTGCCGGTGGATTCTTACATAGAGAAAGGACTTCTGAAGGATATCAGTCCGCTGATCGACGGCCTTTCAGAAGAAGGAAAGCTGTTTGACAATATTGTGGAGGCATTCAGGAAGGACGGTAAGATGTATACGGTGCCCTGTGAGATTCAGCTGCCTACACTTCTGTGCAAGGGAAAATATATGTCGGATATTCAGAACCTGGAGGATATCGCGGATATGGTGGAAGCGCTTCGTGCCGATAACCCGGGAAAGGATCTGTTGCGCGTCGGCACGGAGAAAGGTGTCATGAGAACCTTCAGCATGGCATGCGCACCGGCCTGGAAGACGGAAAGCGGAGAGGTTGATCTGGCGGCGGTAGAAGAATTTCTGGTTCAGACAAAGCGGATCTATGAGGCACAGATGGACGGTCTGCCGGAGGACGTGATTGAGGATTATGAGGGACGGAACGAAGACTATATAGAATACTATGGCACGAACTATGAAGACTACAGGTTTTTTGCCTATGGAATGGATAGTATGAATTATACGATGGGATACCGCCAGCTTCTGGCTGGGACGCTGGGATACCCCTATGCTTATGCGGAGCTGACATCCGTACCCAGGACGAAACGGTTTGAGGACTGCGTGGATGTTCCGATGAACGGGCAGAGCGTCAATGTGTTCTGTGCGAATACGCTGGCAGGAATCAGCGCGGCGACAGAGCATTCGGAGCATGCGGAAGGGCTTTTGAAGGTGCTTCTGGGGCCGCAGGATATTACATCCAACGGTTTTCCGGTTAATCAGGAGGCTTTCGAGAATTCCTTATATCCGGATGACTATGAATCGCCGGATGTCGCGTACAGTGATATGGCATATCTTGATGAGAACGGGCAGGGCTATGCATGGACAATCTACTGGTTCAACGAAGCGCAGGCCGATGAACTTCGCAACCGCATGAAAACAGTTGACACGCCCTACACGGAGGACAGTGTGCTGGAAGAGGCGGTGTACCAGGCGGGAATCGCTTACATGCGCGGGGAGATGAGCGTGGAGGAAGCGGTTGCGGATGTGGAGAAGAATATGGCGATTTATATGGCCGAATAATAAGACATGAAGTTATACTAAGGCGTCAAAGGACGACGCCTAAGTATAACTAAGTCATGTCTGGGAGAATGCGAGAAGCATGCATTCTCCCGTGGCTGTGCAGAAACGTGAAAAGTTAGAAAAAGGATAAAGAGATAAGCAGTTGCACTAAAGGCGTAGCAAAGTACGTATCCTAAGTGCAACCAGACCAATGTCTGGGAGAATGCGAGAAGCATGCATTCTCCCGTGGCTGTGCAGAAGCGTGAAAAGTTAGAAGGATAAAGAGATAAGCAGTTACACTAAGGCGGCAGACAGGGTGTATGAAAAAGCAGAGTAGAAAAGGGATGATGACAGAATGGCATATTTAATAAAAGAAAGAGGAGAACATCAACCGAAGAGGCATCGGGCGGGAGGAAAAGGGCATAAGGAAATGAGGGCGTTCCTGATGTTTCTGGCGCCCAGCCTGCTGGGAGTGGCGGTTTTTGTGCTGATGCCGTTTCTGGACGTGTTCGGGCGGTCTTTCAAAACGGTGATAACGGGGCAGTTTGTCTGGTTTGAAAATTATAAGACAATCTTCACGAATCAGGCGTTTCTGCTGGCAGTGAAGAATACCTTCCGGTTTACGCTTGTCTGTATTCCGCTGCTGGTGGTGATCGGGCTTATGGTGGCGGTGCCGGTCAGTAAGCTTAAGAGCATGGGGACGGTCAAATCGCTGTATCTGTTTCCGCTGGCGATGCCCACCGCCACCATTGTCATTGTGTGGAAAATGGCTTTCTACAAACAGGGATTTTTAAATCTGATTCTGACACGGATCGGTGAGCGGACGGGACTGTGGGGAGAGCTTTACACAGACTATCTGGGCACCGGCGCAGCCTTTTGGGTTCTGGTCTTTAGTTACATTTGGAAAAATACGGGATATACGGTAGTTCTCTGGCTGGCCGGAATCCTGGGGATACCGAATGAAATGCTGGAGGCGGCCAGGGTGGACGGTGCTTCCGAAAGACAGTGCTTCTTTAAGATTATTCTTCCGAACCTGAAAGGAAGCCTTTACACGATCGTGATCCTTTCCTTCCTGAATTCGTTTAAGATCTACAGGGAAGCATATCTGGTCGCGGGAGCCTATCCGCAGCAGGATATGTATCTGCTGCAGCATCTGTTTAATAACTGGTTCGTCAATCTGGATTTCGATAAGATGGCGGCAGCAGCGGTGTGCGTGGGCGGTTTTCTCTTTGCTGTGATCATGCTGCTGCAGAGGGCGTGGGATAGCAGGAGATGAAAGTGCGCATATTTCCCGTGGCGGGAGCGAGGAGATAGATTCGGGAAAGAAAGGAACGTGATGTAGAAACATGGATTTACTGAGAGCGAGATTGAGGTGGAAGGAACTTAAGAAGGGGCTTACAGTCTTTCTGCTGTTTCTTCCGACAGTGTTAGTCTGTATGCCCGTGATCCTGCTGGTGACAGGATCGGTGATGGGGAGCGGGGAACTCAGGCAGTATCTGGCGCCTGTGTTTACGGATTCGTACCGGTATATCAGCTGGAAGCTGGTGCCGGATTATCCTACCTTTGAAAACTACGGTAAGCTGCTTTTTATGACGCCGCAGTTTTTTGTGCTGTTTTGGAATTCCATGAAGATGGTGGCTTGTATACTGGCAGGCCAGCTTCTGGTGGGTGTGCCCGCAGCATGGGCTTTTGCCGTATACCAGGTGAAAGGGAGCCGGGCGCTCTTTGCGCTATATGTGGTGCTGATGCTGCTGCCATTCCAGGTGACAATGCTCTCAAGTTATCTGGTGCTGAACAGGCTGGGAATGCTGGATACGCAGTATGCCGTGATCCTGCCGGCGGTCTTTTCAACCTTTCCGGTGTTCCTGACCTATGGCGGGTTCCGGTGCATTCCCGTGCAGCTCATTGAAGCCGCAAGGATCGACGGGGCGGGGGAGTGGCGGATCTTCTGGAAGATAGGCTTTCCGCTTGGCAAGAGCGGTCTTCTGTCGGCAATGGTGCTCGGCTTTCTGGAATACTGGAATATGATGGAGCAGCCAATGGCATTTCTGGAAGACAAATCGCTGTGGCCGTTGTCCTTGTATCTGCCGGAGATTACCTGGGCACAGGCGGGATATGCGTTTACGGCATCTATTATTACCCTGATTCCGGCGGTGTTTGTGTTTGTCTGGGGGCAGGATTATCTGGAGCAAGGTATTATTTTTTCCGGCCTGAAAGAATAACATAAAGAGTAATTCCAAGTCAGCAGAATGCTGTTCCCATTGGCGGGAGCAGGGTATATATACAGGAAATGGAGGAGTCAACGTTGGAGGATAGGAGAAAGAGAAAAGTAATAGCGTGGTTCTTTGTGTTTCTTGGGGGTATGTGGTTGTGCACGGTGATATCCAAGAGCATCTACGCGTCAAAGCTTCCGATCGTATCAACGGAATCGATCGAGAGTAAATATGTGGAGCATATTGTGAATGTGGACGGCATTGTTGTGGCAGGGGAGAAGAACCCGGTTACGGCCCTGGCCGGGCTGCGGGTGGAGAAGCTCATGGTACAGGTCGGGGACCAGGTGGAAGAAGGAGACGTGCTTTTTACGATCGATATGGCGGATCTGGCATCTATTATGGAGGAAAAGCAGACAGCCATCGCCAAGATCCAGAAGCAGGTTGATACGATCCTGGCCAATGAAGAACTGGAAAGACAGAAAAAGGCGTTGGAGGAACAACGGGCAAGAGAGGATTATGACGCGCTGGCACGCCGTGAGGATACACTTGTGGGCAGAGCGGCGGATGCATACAGCCGGCTGGAGGATGAGATGGGTGAAGAGGGAGACGGCAATATGGACGGCGGATCTGTGGAGGATGCACTTCAGCAGGCGGCTTATGCGGAGGCAGATGCCAAATGGCAGAGAGACACGGCGATAAGGGATGCAGGCAGAAGGGTTGAGGATATTCTGACACCGGAAAATGAGGATGCAACGCTGGAGGTAAACCAGATGGAACTGGCCGATCTGCGTTCCGATCTGTCTCTTTATCAGGAAATCAAGAACGGAAACGGGGAGATTAAGGCAGGGCGTGGCGGAATGGTTACGGATATCTATATTACCACAGGGGGCCGGACTTCGGATTCGGCTGTTATGCTGCTGGCAGATGATTCCGTGCCCTGTCAGTTCAAGACAACACTAACCCAGGAGCAGAAGAAGTATGTCGGATTAAACGATACGGTATCTTTGAAACTGGACGGAAGCAGCAGGGAGAAGGAGGCAGTGATCGATTATCTGGCGGAAAGCAGTACGGCTCCCGGCAGTTATGATGTTTATATCAATCTTCCGGAAGGGACAGGAGTGCCCGGTATGTCAGGAACAATGAGCCATACGGAGACGGGGGAGAAGCATTCATGCTGTGTTACGCCTGCCGCCGTGAACACGGTGGACAACAGAAGCTTTGTTTATGTGGTCAAGGAGAGGGAAGGCATACTGGGGATGGAGTATTATGTGGAACAGCTCAGCGTAAAGATTGCGGATCAGAACGACAGCTGGGTGGCTTTGGATGCCGCTTTGGATAAAGAGGACATGATCCTGAATTCTTCCACACAGGAGGTAAAGAACGGAACGATCGTGAGGCTGTCGGAATGACAGCCTCGCTTTTCCCGTATTGATGTTAAAGCTTCCCGCAAAGATATGCATAAGCGTTGAGAATCGTTCCGGAACGTTTTCCGGACAGGAAATAGTAGTCCATCTGTATTTCGCTTTCCGCATAAAGGTAAGATCCGTATGCAGGAATGTCACAACTGATGACAGGACTGTCGGCCGCCATGATGATGCCGTATCCCTTGTCAGACAGGAGGAAAGGCAGATCCTTTGTCCTGTTTCGATGAGAAATGTATCTGGCGGTTTTTCTGATATTCATTCCCTGGGTTTCTTCGGCTCCCATGGCGTATATGGCTTCGTTTTTCTGCCAGTCAGGGTAGAGCCAGACCTTCATTCTGTTGTCCGGGGATGCTTCCAGCTGGCGGCATTCCCTGCTTCGTTCGGTGAAAAGGAGCTTCCTGTCACGGGTCATGCAGCGGATTGTACCGCTGTTTTTCTCCACCTGAAGGTGGAGTTCATCTGTCATGAGATCCACGGTATTTCCCGATTCTTTGTACATCCATGTCCGTTCTGTCCGGCGGACGGCAATCTCGGGATGGGTGTAGTCCGCAATCTGTGTGCCTTTGGCAAAGGTGATCCGCATGATGGCACTGCCGACGGGACTGATCCGAAGGATACCATAGCGGCTGTGGAGATAGAGGCCGTCTGGTTGTTTGACGGTCCAGCGGACTGCCAGGTCAATCTTCCCGTGTCCTGCCGGGCGCAGCTTTTCGGTGGCAGGCATGTCCCCGAATCCGAAGGTGGCTGTCTGTGAAAAGGAAGTGCGCTTCTGTGCCCCTCTTATAGTGCCGGCAGAACCGGTTACGGTAGTCTCCTTCGGGGCGGCCTGTGTGGGCGGTACAATAGAGATTTTTTTCCTGAGCTGTCGGCCAGGCTTTATCGGCTCCCCGGCCGCGGAAGGATCAGCCACAGGAGCTGAAGCTGATACGGGCTGTTTGGCCCGGTTGTCTGAATCAGCGGCTGGAAGTGGTTTCGTAATCAGCTCTGTCAATTCTCCGGTATGAAGAACACATAATTCATGAAGAGCCCGGGTTGCGGCTACATAGAGCAGTTTCGCGTGGCCGTCCTCAACGGGATAGTCTTCCCTTGTGGGATCCAGGATCAGCACGGCATCGAATTCCAGTCCCTTGGTGTATTCCACAGGAAGTACCATGACACCGTTTCCGAATACCGCTTTGTCCAGATCACTTTCAATACCGTCCAGATATTGGGACAATTCTTCTGCGGCGGCCGCAGCGGCCGGCATATTTCTGCAGATAACAGCGATAGTGTCCAGGTTCTTTTGAAGCCAGGCCTGGCATACATCCGCGGCAGTCCGTATGAGCGTCTTCCGGTCCGGCAGCTTCCGAGTCTGCACAGGAGTGCCGTGTCTCAAGATCGGTTCCACGGGATAGACGAAGAATCGTCCATGCCGCAGAATGTGGGTGGCGAAATCGGAGATTTCCACCGTATTACGGTAACTTTTCTTCAGAAGGCCGAAGGTGTCGGCGGAATCTGTCAGCAGAAGCTTACGCAGGGGTTCCCAGTCATTCAGGCCGTAGCCGAAGTGAATATTCTGGGAGACATCGCCCATCACCGTATAGGTACATCCCCGGATGCAGAAGTTCAGTGACAGATAGGCCATCATGCCGAAATCCTGCGCTTCGTCGATGACGATGTGGTGTGCCTCGCTGATGGTTTCAGTCTCTTTCACACGTTTGTAGAGGTAGGCCAGCGCTGCCAGATCGTAAACATCGAAAGCAGTATCCGGGACAGTGACATTTGCTCCGGCGGCATTCTGCTTGATCAGGAAATCCTGATAGAGCCCGAAGATCGATTTTTTCCAGACATTGTTTCCATAATGCTTCCTATAGGCTTTCAGGATTGCTTTTCTTTCAGGTTCTGTGTATTTGATACCCTTGCCCAGAAATTCTTCCTTGATTTTATTTCGCAGCCGTTCGTTCAGCATATTGATCTTGCTCTGAATGGATACGGCAGGGTTTTGTCTCAGATAACGTTCTACGGCCTCGCCCTCCAGGAGGCAGATAAGATCACGGGGATCACTTTGTCCGCCGGTAGTGTCGAACACGCCGAATTTACCGTCCCGAAGTCCTTCTTTAAACTGTTTCGGGTTCAGATAAACGGATTTGCAGGAGATGACAGTCTCTTCCAACCGGCCGCAATACTGCTTCAATGCCTGGAACCAGGCGGAACCTCCCTTGATACGGTCATCTGTGTGTGGCCGGTTAGCCTGGTCTGCGGCAGTGTCCGGAACGCCGGAATCCCCGGTGCTTCCCGGCATATCAGGGGGCATGGCCGGTTGTTTGGGCATAGCGGGAAGCTGCCTGCCTGCTGCGGTGGAGCCGCCGGTATTCCTGACCGTATATTTGTCAGGCTCCCAGTCTTCATACAGAAGCCGGACAAAGAGCTGTTCCATCGTCATCTGACGTACACCGTAGACATCAAGATCCGGCAGGACGCCGGTGATGTAATCAAGAAGGATCCGGTTGCTTCCCACGATATAGAAATCGTCCGGGCGGAACCGCTCGGCATAATTGTACAGGATATAGGAGATCCGGTGCATCGCCACGGTGGTTTTTCCGGAACCGGCTACGCCCTGGACGATAATATTATGGTAAGGGGATTTCCGGATGATTTCATTCTGTTCCTTCTGGATCGTGGCTACGATTTCACTGAGCACGGCCTGTTTGTTTTTCGCCAGATATTTGGTCAGAAGATCGTCGTTGGCGATCACTTCACTGTCGAAATAATCCAGAAGCCGGCCCGATTCGATTTCATAGGTGCGCTTCAGCTTCAGGTCTATTCCGATCTCGGCTTCGCCGGGCACTTTGTAACTGCATTTGCCCAATCCGTTCTCGTAGTAGGCGTTGGCTACCGGTGCACGCCAGTCGATCACAATCTGGTGTGTGGAGTCCTTGGAGATGCCTCCCTTGCCGATGTAAAGGGATTCTTCCTTGTCCAGTGTTTCGTCGTGAAAGATAATCCGGCCGAAGTAGGGTTTGTTCTGTGCCTTTTCGTTCCGAAGCAGTGCACGTTTCATATGATCGTGCAAGGTTACCGTATTATTCAGAATGGTGAGGACTTCAACGTCGTTGTCGTGATAGTGCATCAGCATCTCGTCGATGTCTTCCTGCATACGTGCGACCTCACTGCCATAGTGAGTGAGATTGTCCTTTACGACAGCCAGAGTCTGTCTGAGATAGTCTTCCTCGGCCTGCCTTGAGGTGGCCTGGAGTTTCCTGTCATGTTGTGTGCCCATGTGTAACCTCCTTATAGTATGGTGTGGGAATAGCCGATTGCTGCCAAGGCTTCCGGATATGGCTTCGATATTGATTGTAAAGAAGAAAAGAAAATATTACTAGACTTTTATTTTTCATTGTGGTAAAGTGTATATCAGAGTAGTGCTTAAAAACAGCATTCTATATTTCGTTGCAAGCATATCTATTTATCGACAGTGGTTTGCCGTAATCCGACAACGGTCACTTTGGTTTTCAAATTCTTTTATTGCACCTTCTTATTGATATAATTCGCCTTGAATTTTGAATACATGATCTTCTGGCTGTGATACAGTCCGTAATATCCGGACAGCATGTAGCTGAATGCTGTTGTCAGCAGGAAATACGGCATTCCCTCGTAGCCGAACAGTTCGAAGCTGATCAGCAGCGAAGTGATCGGACAGTTGGTCACGCCGCAGAATACCGCCGTCATTCCGACAGCAGTGCAGAGAGCCGGAGAGAAGCCGGACAGCATGCCGAACAGACAGCCGAAGGTTCCGCCGATACAGAAGGAGGGAACGATCTCGCCGCCCTTAAAACCCGCACCCAGGGTGGCAGCCGTGAACACCATCTTCAGAAGAAACATTTCCGGTGAGACGGAGCCTTCCATACATTGGGTTATGAGCTCAATGCCGGATCCGTTATAAGTCTGGTCGCCCACAAGAACCGTCAGGACGATGACGATACAGCCGCCTGCCAGGATCCTTATGTAGGAGTTGTGGAAGAATTTCTGATAGAGATGCTCCGACGTATGCAGTAGAATACAGAACAGGATACTTATCAGAGCACACAGAGCGGCGAGCACTGAGATCCTGACAGCGGAGCTGACCGTAAATGCCGGAATCGCCTCCACTGGAAAATATTCCGCTTCCGCGCCGAAGTAAGCGGCGATAGCGTGTGCGATCAGAGAGGCAAGAACGCAGGGAACCAGAGCGGCATAATGCATGATTCCGACGCTGACTACCTCCATGGAGAAGATGGCCGCCGCCATCGGTGTTCCGAATAATGCGGAGAAAGCCGCGCTCATGCCGCACATCGTCATAATGTGCTTGTCCTTCTCATCGAAATGAAATAATTTCCCGATTTCGTTTCCGATACTGCCCCCAAACTGCAGTGCAGCGCCTTCCCGTCCGCTGGAACCTCCGAATAAGTGTGTGATCAGGGTAGAGATAAAAATGAGCGGAGCCATACGCAGAGGCAGGTTATCTCCGGAATGGATCGAAGAAAGCACCAGATTGGTTCCGGTGTCCCTTTCGTCACGAAGCAGATGATAGGCGCCCACAATAAGAAGACCGCCTGCGGGCAGCAGAAGAATAAGCCACGGGTTCTCTTCACGCATATGTGTCGCATAAGACATACACAGATAGAAGAAGGTGCCTGTGATTCCGACTACAACACCGGAAATGATTGCGAAGATGATCCATTTCACGGAAGTCTTCGCCCGCTGCAGGTTATGGTGGATCTTGTGTTTCATCAGTTCATTCATAGTGCGGACAGTCCTCCAAAGTAAATTTATTATCGGAAATTAACGGACAGCTGCTTCCCCAATCCCCTGGCTAATTTCAGTTGAGTACGCTGGTAGTCCTTTTCTTATAAGGTAGTCCTTTTTTTGATATATTGTCAAGATTAATTGGCAACATATGATAAAGGTTGGTAACAGTTCAGCCCACAATGTCGTTTACTATAAGTCTATACACAGCGTCTGATATGATAGGATTCTCCTTAGGAGATTCCTATCATGTCAGGCGCGTCCGGCTTAATTTAATGACATTAAAGGCTGAACTGTTACAAAGGTTGTGTAAATGTAGCTTTAAAGGTATATATCATGGTGAAATACCAAAGTCTCCTGTTTTTTATTGCTTATCTGGAAACTGAAATCTCCGTATACGCGATTGGAAAAAAAGGCTTCTCCTGTTACAATAAACTTATAGAACACGGGAGGTGAGAGGAGATGTCAGCAATACATCTGAGAATCTATGATCTCAGGAAGGCAAAGCAAATGAGCCAGAAAGAACTGGCGGACGAGGTCGGGGTTTCCGTGCAGACTGTCAGCAAGTGGGAGAACCATATCTGCATGCCGGATATCGCGATGCTTCCTGATCTTGCGGGGGTTTTCCGGGTGACGGTGGATGAGCTTCTGGGGTTGGCGCCGCTTGCGGGGGAGGAGTATATACCGGTCAGGAGCGGTGAGAAGGATTACTGGGAATCCAGGCTGGATTATCTGAAGGCAAGCAGAAGAGCCATGTGGAACGGGGATTATCTGCGCTTTCTGGTGGAGCAGGTGTGGAAGATCGACAGGCCGGTGGATGTGCTGGACTGCGGCTGCGGATTCGGCTATATGGGACTGCGGCTGCTGCCTCTTCTGCCGGAGGGAAGTACCTACACAGGGATTGATTTCAGCGCCGGGCTTCTGCGTGCGGCTAAGAAACTCTTCGAAGAAGCCGGTTATCAGGCGGAATGGATCTGTGATGATTTCCGCCGCCACTCTTTTCGGAAACATTATGATATTACACTCAGCCAGTGCGCTATGCGGCACGTGAATGAGCCGCAGGGGTTCTTAAGGAAAATGATAGCGCAGACGAAACCGGACGGTCTGGTCATAGCGATAGACGTAAACCGGGAACTGGAAAGCGACGGCCTGTATATAGACGGATTGGAATATTCCGAACTGTGCTCCCGGACAGGATTCCGTAAGATGTGGAAGAAGGAAAGGGAATGTCAGGGACGTGATTATGCCATTGGCATGCGGCTTCCGTTTATGATGCGGGAGGAAGGACTGGCGGATGTGGATGTCAGGATGAATGACAGGGTCTCCCTGATCGGTTCCTGGCGGGAAGAATATGAAGATCTGGTGGAATGCTTTCTGGAGGAGAAGAACTGGAAAGCGAGTATCAGCGCGGAGGAGGAAGAAGAGACCGTGAGCGGACTGATGAATCATGGAATGAGCCGTAAAGAGGCGGAGAGTCATTGCCGCAGACAGCGGAAGATACAGGCCTATCTGACAGAGAACAGAGAGAACCTGAAGTTCCTTCACTATCGGGGACTGATGGTCAGTTACGGGAGAAAGCCTTCCTGAGGGAAAATAAATAATTACAAATAATAAAGGAAACAAAGGAAACGGAGGAAAACAAAATGGGAATTGTAATCAAAAACGCACTGGCAGTCCTGCCGCAGGGAACAGAGGATGTGGTACAGGAAACAAGTATCTATATCGGGCAGGACAGAATCACGGGAATTGGGCAGGAGCCTGCCGGATTTTCCGAGGATAAGGTGATTGACGGGACGGATAAACTGGTGATACCGGGTCTGATCAACTGCCATACACACTCTTATATGTCTTTTATGCGCAATGTGGCAGATGATTTGTCCTTTATGGACTGGCTGTTCGGGACGATAGATCCGATCGAGCAGCAGATGACGGATGAGGATACGTATTGGGGTGCGAATCTGGCAATTATTGAAATGATGAAGAGCGGGACCACCTGTTTTAATGATATGCAGATGAACATTCACCAGACTACCAGGGCAGTCAGGGAGTCAGGCATGCGTGCCGTGATCAGCCGCGGGCTGGTGGGCAGCGGCAATGATGAGGCAGGGCAGATGAGGCTGCGTCAGGCATACGAGGAGCGGGATGCGGCGAAGGACTGTGACAGGTTGTCTTTTGTGTTGGGACCGCATGCACCGTATACCTGTGATGAGGACTTTTTAAAGATCGTTGCAAAAGAGGCGAAGAAGAACGGGATGGGCATTCACATACATTTATCGGAGAGTGAGAGCGAGATCGCCCAGATTCAGGAGAAATACGGATGCAGCCCGATTGCACTGGCTGACAGATGCGGATTGTTCGATGTGCCTGCCGTTGCGGCACATTGTGTGCAGATCGACGAGGCAGACATGGAGATCCTGAAAGCGAAGCATGTCAGCGTGGTGACCAATCCGGCCAGCAACATGAAACTGGGCAACGGTTTCGCACCGGTTGCAGGGATGCTGGAGAAAGGCATCAATGTCTGTCTCGGAACGGACGGCGCTGCCAGCAATAACTGTCTGAATATGTTCCATGAGCTGAGTCTGCTTACACTGATCCATAAAGGAACGGGCAGGACACCCCAGTGTGTCAGCGCCAAGGAAGGGTTCCGCATCGCCACACGCAACGGTGCAAGGGCGCTTGGTATGGAGAAGGAGATCGGAAGCATCGAGGCCGGAAAGAAAGCCGATCTGGCCATTCTTGATTTGAACACGCCGTCGCTGACCCCAAGAAATAACCTGATTGCAGGGTTGTCTTATTCAGCCAACGGTTCCGAGGTGGACACAGTCATTATCGACGGACGGATCACGATGGAGAACAGGCAGCTTCTGACCATAGATGAACAGTTGGTGTATCGGAAGATTCAGGAGATCATCGTGCGGATGGGGCTGGATAAGAAAACATATTAGGAAGCATGTCTTGATTTTGCAGGGCGGTATTATTGCGCGGGAGAGCCGATGGATAATGCCGCTCTTTCTGATTTCAATTGCTTTGTTCCTGTAACAGTTCAGCGCGCAGCTTCCCTGTTACTTGTTTCTTTATAAGTGGTAAAATATTTGTTGACAAAATGGTCTATCAATAGTAGACTGAGTATACAGTCTACTATTGATAGACTGAACAATGAATCAATTTTGGCGGCGGCTATAGATTTTTACACGAAAGGAGCGCTACAACTATGAAAGAATATAAACTTGCCGAAACGGAAGCAAGGTTTGCGGAACTGATCTGGCAGAAGGAACCGATTTCCTCACCGGAGCTTGTGAAGCTGTGCGAGAAGGAATTCAACTGGAAGAAGTCTACGACTTACACCGTATTGAAGAAGCTGTGCGACAGGGGCATTTTCCGGAATGAGAAGGCGGAAGTGACGTCGCTGGTCTCCAAAGAAGAATTTTACAGCTATAAAAGCCGGAAGTTTGTGGAGGACTCCTTCGGCGGTTCCATCCCGAGATTCCTGACGGCCTTTATGGGCGGCAAGAAGCTGACGGAGAAGCAGGCGGAGGAGATCAAGAAGCTGATCGATGACTTCACTGTATAAGCTTCAGATAATTTTCATCACAGCCGACACACAGTAAAAGTATTCTGGCAGATCTTCTGTTAAGACGAAAAGATTTGAATGAGGATTTGCTGAGAAATAACAGGAGGGGAAAAGGGGAAGATGAACGGAATTTTTATCCATATATTGAGCATGAGTATTACGGCAGGTTACTGTATTGTGGCAGTTATCCTGATACGGTTTCTTTTGAAGAGACAGCCAAAGGTTTTTTCCTATATGCTATGGAGCATTGTTTTGTTCCGTCTGCTGTGTCCGGTTTCTCTATCCAGCCCGTTCAGTGTTCTGCCGGTCAATCCGGACACGGTACTGCAGGATACGGCCTATTACCATGGGGAAAACAGTCTGCCTGGTGGGGAGACTGGGAAAACGGCGGAATCCGGAGACAATACCGGCGAAGGCGGGGCGGCGGCAATAGAGCCACAGGGTGGAACTGTGTCCTTACGGAGCTTTCTCATGGCCGGTGCGGGCGCCCGGTTATGGCTGTGCGGCATGCTTCTGCTTGCCGTTTACGGAATTGGAACGGCAGTACGGTTCAGAATTTACCTGAAAAGTGCGGTTCGGCTGTCAGATGGCCTGTTCGAGATGGAAGGGCTGCCCACGCCGTTTGCTTTCGGCATCATCCGCCCGCGGATCTATCTGCCGACACAGTTGTCAGAGGAGGAGCGAAGATATGTTCTGGAACATGAGCGGGTTCATATGGCCAGAAAGGATCATCTGATTAAGCTCACAGCCTGGGCGGCAAGGTGTATCCACTGGTTCAACCCGTTAGTATGGCTTGCTTTTGCGCTGATGGAGAATGATATGGAAATGTCCTGTGATGAGGCGGTTCTGCGAAGACTTGGGGAAGACGTGAAACAGGATTATTCCCGTGTGCTGTTGGCGCTGTCTGGTGAGAGGAAGGGGATCGTCGGCTGTCCGCTGGCGTTCGGCGGGGAGAAAGTCAGGAGCAGGATCCTGAATATTCTGACCTACCGCAAGAAGACATTTGCGGCGGTTCTGGCAGCGTCAGTCCTGTTGGTTATTGCGATTCTGGGGCTTGCCCTGAATCCGGCAAGGACATCAGGGCAGGAGAATAGTGAGGGAATACTTGCATTTGCCACAGATTATGCCAATGCTTTTGTGGGCAGAGACGGCAGAGCCATGGTGGATCTGTATATAGATGAAGAGACGGCATTTAAGAATGTGATCCTGTTGGAAGAAATGGAGGGGGAGTATACCTTCGGCTACTCCAGCCCCTGGCCGGATGAATACAGAATGACGGTTGATGAAGAGGGACAGAAAGTGTCAATCAGATATTATGCCAGTACTTCCGACCCTCATGTGACTGTCTGGAAGGAGCAAATGTCTTTTACGGAGACGGAGAGTGGTTACAGGGTGACGGGCAGTGACTTTCAGATATTTGACAGCATTTCTTCCCTGGAAGAATATCAGGAGGCATACGGGGTATTTGATACATACCAGTTTGCCGATTATGTGGAGCGGGGCTATGTGGAAGCTATCAACTATCAGACGGAATCTGACAGGGAAGAGGGTGCGGAATCTGACAGGAATGGGGTGTACAGAAGCCCGGGCACGGCGGCAGAGTATATCTTGAATCTGACCGGAGGAGTGTATGTGTATGAGGCAAGTTTGGATTCGGCTGGCCGGGCGACAGTGACTTATATGTTTGAGGATGGGAGCAGCGTTGAAATTCCCATGTGTAATGCCAACTATACTTCTGCCACAGACAATTCGGAGGAGCCGGATAACGGTGCCGAAGGAACCGGAGATGTATGGATTGTGGATACCGGGAACGCGAAAGCCCTGTAAGATAAGGCAACCATGAACAGCAAGGCGGGCACCCTGCCTTGTTCACAACATCATAAAGCCGCTTCACAACATTTCTCTTTAACGAAAGTGGTTATCTGCCGAAATATCAGTCAAGGGGAATCTGACAGGATCAGGTTCCGGGGATTAAGTAACATGGTCAGTCAAAAGGAGGATACAGGCATGAGAGTAAGCGGAGCAGATAATGTGGTAAGCGGAGGCGCGAGTATGTCGCCGGGTGCGGGAGAACCGATGGATGAAGTCAGCAAGAGCCTGCAGAAACAGATAGAGAATCTGCAGAAACAGATGAAAGAACTTTCCGCCAATCAGGAAATACCGTCAGAGACCAAGATGAAAAAGCGTCAGGAGCTGCAGAAACAGATCAGTGAACTTCAGGTGCAGCTTCGTCAGCATCAGATGGAAGTTAAGAGAGAGGAAGCGAAGAAAAAGGAGGAGAAAGCCTCTGAAGAGAATGTCTTTGACTCCTGCAGGATATCGGATGAAGGACGTAAGCAGAGCGCAGGGCTTTCGGCAGGGAGCATGGAAGCGATGATATCCGCGGATGCGGCGATGAGGCAGGCGGATGTGCATGGCAGTACGGCGCAGAAGATGGAGAATCGGGGAGGCGTACTGGAGACAGAGATCAAACTGGACAAAGCACGTAATGGCGATACGAGAGCGAAGGAAGAGGAGCTTGCAAAGACGAAGGCATTGGCTGAGAAAGCGACGGCTTCGCAGATGCAGTCATTGAGTCAGGCCAATGAAGTGATGAAAGATGCTTCCGAGACAGATCAGCGCCAGGAGGACGGCAAGAAGGAAGAGGAGAACCAAACGTCCAGGGAAGCAGGGCAGGCAGAAGGCGTAGAGACGGTGAATGGTGAACCTGTGCCGGGTACGGTGTCGTTGGGAACGGGCGGTATGGCAGGCCGGACGGAAGAGACGTCAGAGGAACAGATGGAAAGAAGAGAGCAGTATCATCCGGTAGATGTCAGAATCTGAACGGGTAACAGGGAACTATCGGAAACGCGGACATAAGATGGAGTGCAGAGTTGAAGGGATATCCGGAGACTCTGCTTTTTTGGTTTTGCATTTTACCTGCAAAGCATTTTGTAGTAGGATAGAAGAGTAGTGTGTATTCACAGTTGAAAAACGGCCCGTTAAGGTGGATTATGAGAGCACAGGAGACGTACTGTCAGGCAGTGGGATATATGGATTCTGTTTTCAGGGAAGGGAGACGGAGTGATGGCAATATCGGTTGAAAAAGACAGGAGTAAAGGCTTATTAAGCAGCGCGGCCTTAAAGAATACGGCATACATAACCATGTTTATAGATCATTTCTTCGCAGTCGTGTTCCTGGCTGTCATAAGACAGCAGCAGAGGGCCGGATACGTGACAGACAGTATGCAGCAGCTCTATACGGTGGGCAGGGCAGTGGGCAGGATCGCCTTTATCTTGTTTGCTTATTTGATGGCGGAAGGGTTTGTGCATACGCGGAGCAGAAGGAACTATCTTCTCCGGCTGGGAGTATTTGCGTTTGTGTCGGAGATACCTTTTGACCTGGCCTTTTCTGAGACCTGTTATGATCCATCCGGACAGAATGTGTTTTTCACATTGTTCCTGGGCGTCCTGGCTCTGACGGTATGGGAATGGGCGGCGGGTAAAGCGCCGTCTGTGCGGACCGGTGCCAGGAACTGCCTGCTGCGCGGTGGCTTGCGTGGCGTACGGATTGCGGCGCTGCTGTCCTGTTGCGTGGCGGCCTGGTTTTTGAAGACGGATTATAAATATATGGGGGTTTTGCTGATCTATGCTTTTTATCTGACACGTGACAGTAAACTTCCCATTCAGGTATTTTTGGTGGGATGTGTGATGCTGCTTGGAACGTGGAGCGCGAATTATTTCAGATATGCGGGAGATTTTTCTGCCGGGTATCTGTTCCGGTTTTCCCTCAGGGAGATGTACGGCCTTTTTGCCTTTTTCTGGATTGGCCTGTATAATGGGAGAAGAGGCAGGCAGCTTCCGAAGGCGTTCTATTATGGTTTCTATCCGGTGCATCTGCTGTTGCTGCACCTTGTGGCGGTGATGGTCCTGGAGGGCATGCTGCAGGCGGTTTGACGTAAGCAGAGGGGGTGTTTCAGAAATCCGCACGGAGGGTTAGTTAAGTCTATACACAGCGTCTGATATGATAGGATTCTCCTTAGGACCGCCCCCTAACGCCGGTACTTAATGAGGTTTTCCACGAATTTAGTACCGCTGCGTTTGGAACCGGGCGAAAGCGCGTCCTTAGGAGATTCCTATCATGTCAGGCGCGTCCGGCTTAACTTAATGACATTGGGAGTGAAGGGAAGCTATGCAGGAATTTTTTAAAGGGGTTTTGGGACGGATTATTCAGGATGTGAAAGAATATGGCGTGGCGGCAGTGGCGGTGGCGCTCTATACAGTGGCTGTCAATCTTATTTTTCACGCATTCTGCCCTCTTATCATCTTCTGTGGTTTTCCCTGTCCGGGATGCGGCGTCAGCAGGGCAACGGCATGCTTTATTACAGGCAGATGGCAGCAGGCCTGGCAGATGAATCCGGTGGTCTTTCCGATTATGCTGTGTGCGGCATACTTTTGCCTGATGCGTTACCTGCTGGGCAGGAAAGTAAAGGGGATGAAAGTGCTGGCAGCGATTATTATGGTACTTCTGGCTGTGGTTTATTGCATACGGATGTATCTGTATTTTCCGGAGAGAGTGCCTTATGTCTATACGGAAGCCAATGTGCTTGCGCACGTTTTTCCTTTTTACCAACAAATATTACACGAATGGGGGATTGTGTGGTAATATGGAATAAGACAGTGGCGTTTCGGCTACAGGACCGGACGCGTCGGAGTAAACAGTAACGGCTGTATACAGCAGAATGGAGATTGGTCATGGAAGAAAACAATAGAGATGCAAATCAGAACGAAAACCCGGCATGGAATCCACCACAGGATAAGCGGGAGCAGGAAGGGAGGCCTGTAGAACCGCAGAGCCTTCCCTATCAGAATAATGGTTATGAAAACGGTGCATATTCCAACAATGATTATCAGAATTACGGTAATGGTTACTGGCAGTATAATCAGCAATATAACGGGGCGCAGCCCTGGCCGGACAATCAGACGCAGCTGGAGGAGCCGGTTAAAATCAGTGAATGGGTTCTCACTTTTGTGCTTATGATGATTCCCTGTGTCAATATCATCATGATGTTCGTCTGGGCCTTCAGCAGTACCGAGAAGAAGAGTAAGTCCAATTTCTTCAAGGCGTACCTGATCTTCTTCGGTATTGCCATGGGTGTGATGCTGATGATCTGGGTTTTCATTGTCTTTCTGGCTCTTTCGATGTAGAGGACAGGCCGCGCCCACATAGTTTAACGTGTACTTACCCAGCGCCCTGATGCACCGCAGGGCAGAATGAGAGAGCTGGAGCTTACAGGAAGCCCGATCTCGCCGGCCTCCACATGGCCCTGGAATTGCGGCGTGATGACAGTGTTAAGCATATAGGACAGTACGGCAGGCTGCAGGCCGGTGGTATAGGAATTGATCAGGAAAAAGAGAGCGTCTTTCGACAGAATCTGCGCGGTAAGGCGCAGGAAGGGGAAGATGCTTTCTTCTATTTTCCAGATCTCGCCTTTCGGGCCGCGGCCGTAGGAGGGCGGATCCATGATGATGGCATCATAGGTATTGCCGCGGCGGATCTCCCGCTCCACGAACTTGACGCAGTCATCCACCAGCCAGCGGATGGGTGCGTCTGCCAGACCGGAAGCGGCAGCGTTCTCCTTAGCCCAGTTGACCATGCCTTTGGAGGCGTCCACGTGGGTTACAAAAGCACCCGCCCTGGCTGCGGCCAGGGTGGCGCCGCCGGTGTATGCGAAGAGATTTAACACTTTAAGCGGTCTGCCTGCATTCCTGATTATGTGGGAGAACCAGTCCCAGTTTACGGCCTGTTCGGGAAAAAGCCCGGTGTGTTTGAAGCTGAAGGGTTTCAGATGAAAGGTAAGGTCCCTGTATTCGATGCTCCACTCCCTGGGCAGATGGAAGAATTCCCATTCGCCGCCGCCTTTGGGACTTCTGTGATAGTGTCCGTTCTTCTGTTTCCAGCGGCTGTCTTCTCTTGGTGTATTCCAGATGACCTGCGGGTCGGGACGTACCAGGATATAATCGCCCCAGCGTTCCAGTTTCTCACCGTCAGAGGTGTCTATTACTTCATAATCTTTCCATGCATCGGTTGTCCACATTATATGTTGATCCTTTCTGTTTTACATAATTTTGTACAACGGCAATTTCACGGCAGTTCGCATTGTTAAGCCTTATTATGCATAAGAAAGTATTTTTGTGCAAATACGGAAAAAATATGCGGAAAGAATTATGTAAACTCGAACTGGCTGTATGGACAATGAAAATACGCTGTGATTCTATAAGGAATGTGCAAAATATATAAAAAAAGACATGCTAAAATGCGTATAATAGACAATTAGATAAATGTTTCTTAAAATATATTGAGAATGATTATACAGATTGCTATAATCATAACATTATATAAACTCAATCATTCGGATTGTTACTGCAATATTATTTGGTCTTTTTATTTTGTTATCAAAAGATTTAGTGGTTGAGGGAGGAAAAGTGCGTATCGAGAAAGGGATCATACCGGACCCTGGCAAAGCGGAGGTCTTCGGGTCTCCTTTTTTTGATTAAAGAGTTTACTTGACAATTTATATATTTCCAGTGAAAATGATAGATAAATGGCTATCCTGAGGACTTGTTTCAGAATTCGTGTGGAAGCGTTACGGATGGCAGGCCGGTACATGCCGCGGCAGACATATTCGGTGGAAGGGAATGAAAAGGCCGTGGCCTCAAGGTGTAAAGGAAGTCCGATGGCCGATTGATGCTTTACGCTTCAGAATGGAGGGAAAGAATGAGAATTATCAGAGCAAAAGATTATGACGATATGAGCAGAAAGGCGGCCGCGATCATTGCATCGCAGGTGATCATGAAGCCGGACTGCGTGCTGGGACTGGCGACAGGCTCATCCCCGATTGGAACGTATGCCAATCTGGTGGAAGGATACCGGAAAGGGGATCTTGATTTCTCCGGTATCACAACAGTTAACCTGGACGAGTACAAAGGGCTGTCCAGAGACAATGACCAGAGTTATTTCTATTTTATGAATCATCATTTTTTCGGCAAAGTAAATGTAGACCCTGAGCGGACATTCCTGCCGGACGGCACGGAGACAGACAGTGACAAGGCGTGCCGTGAATACAACCGGATCATTGAGAATGTGGGCGGCATTGACCTGCAGCTTCTTGGGCTGGGCCATAACGGGCATATTGGTTTTAATGAGCCGAATACGGTGTTTGAGGCGGAGACTCACTGCGTTGACCTGGCGCCGTCTACGGTGGAGGCTAACAAGAGATTCTTCGCTTCCGTCGACGATGTGCCGCGTCAGGCATACACGATGGGCATTAAGACGATTATGCAGGCCAGGAAGGTGTTGGTGGTAGTCAGCGGCAGGGATAAGGCGGCAGCGGTCAAGGCGGCTTTCTTCGGATCGATCACTCCCCAGGTACAAGGCTCTGTGCTGCAGCTCCACAGCGATGTGACGGTGGTGGCGGATGAGGAAGCGTTGTCGGAATTATAAGTCTGTGAAATACGGTGTCTGCCAGAATGCAGGACGGTATCCGTAGCAGCAGGTTTCAGATATGGGGGAGAAAGAAAGGAGGAGCATCTTATGATCATCAGAAATGCCAGCGTGTATACAGAAGATGGTATATTTCTTGAAAAGGATATATATATAGAAGGAAACCGTTTCGTGGACTGTGAGGAGAAGGCCAGCGATAAGACGGTGACAGATGCCGCCGGATGTGTTGCGGTTCCGGGACTTACGGATATTCATTTTCACGGATGTATGGGGTATGATTTCTGTGACGGTACCAGGGAGGCAATCGATGCAATGGCGGCATATGAGGCCTCTGTAGGTGTGACCAATATCGTTCCGGCTACCATGACACTCTCCGAAGAAATGCTTCTGGGGATCTGCAGTACAGCCAGGGCTTATGCAGAGGAAGGAGAACAGGAAGGCAGGGCACATTTTCATGGGATTAATATGGAAGGCCCCTTTGTGTCTTTGACGAAAAAGGGCGCACAGAACGGAGAGTATATTCATAAACCGGATGCTGACATGTTTGACCGGCTGAATGAAGCGTCGGGGAGCCGGGTTAAGCTGCTTGCCATAGCGCCGGAGGAAGAGGGCGCCATGGAACTGATTGAGAAGCGGCATGACCGGGCGGTTATGTCGATTGCCCATACCTGCGCGGATTATGATACGGCTATCAGAGCCTTTGAGAAGGGCGCCAGCCATATGACGCATCTGTATAATGCCATGAATCCTTACACGCACAGGGAGCCGGGACCGATCGGTGCGGCGGCGGATACGCGCAGGGTAGAAGTGGAGTTGATCTGTGACGGTGTGCATATTCATCCGGCATCGGTCAGGACTACCTTTAAAATATTCGGGGACGGCCGTATTATCCTGATCAGTGACAGCATGCGGGCCACAGGACTTGAAGACGGCGATTATACGCTTGGCGGCCAGGATGTGAAAGTGACAGGGAACCGGGCGGCGCTGCATGACGGAACTATCGCAGGCTCCGTGACGAATCTTCTGGACTGTATGAGGACGGCGGTGCTTAAGATGGGGATTCCCCTGGAGTCGGCGGTGAAGTGCGCGGCAGTCAATTCTGCCAAAAGCGTCGGCATATATGACAGGCATGGAAGTATTACGCCGGGTAAGATTGCGGATGTGGTTCTTCTTAAGAAGGACGGACTTAAGCTTCAAAGAGTGATTTTAAACGGAAAACCGCTTCCGTAGTCTTGTATTTTTTGCATTGGCCGTATAAAATAGGATATCATGTTTTAAGAGACTACGGAACAGAGGAGAACTGTTATGGCCGTAAAGGCAGAATATGAAAAAAACGGTTTTGATATATTGCGGTACGCGGCGGCGTTAAGCGTTATGCTGCTGCACTATTCCAGCTATGCGATGATCCTGTCGGAGAAGCTTCCTGCCCGGGCTGGGGCTTTTATGGATAAGACCAGGGAAATTGCCCTGCTCTTTCCGGGGGTGGTGATGCTGTTTGCCATAAGCGGCTTCCTTGTTTCGGCTTCTTTTGAACGGGCGAAGACAAGGGAGGAATTCTTCCGCCGCCGTGTTCTGCGCATGTATCCTGAACTGTGGATCTGTACGGCTGTCAATCTGGCAGTGGTCTGCCTTCTGGTGCCGGAGTTATTGGACCGGAGCGTGATCTTGTGGCTGGGGACGCAGATACTCGGAATCGCGAATACACCGGATTGCCTTAAGGACTTTGCAACCGGCAGTGTTAACGGGGCGCTGTGGACTGTCTTTACGGAAGTGCAGCTGTATATTGTGCTGGGGATTGTGTATCCCTGCCTCCGGAAACTGAAAAATATACATTGGGCGGCAGTGCTCATCGGGCTTGCTGCCCTGAATCTTGCCTGTGGGGAAGTGGTGCGGGACAGTGCAGGCATGATCCCTAAGCTGGTCGAGAGAACCTGTATCCCCTATGCGCTGTGGTTTTTTATAGGTGTTTTCTGTTATCGGAAGCGGCAGGAGGCATTGCCTGTCTTAAAGACAGCTTTTCTGCCGTTGCTGGTGGTCTATCTCATAACAGAATCGACAGAATCCGCCGGGATCAGGCTGCCTGGATACTATACGGATATCGCGACGGGTATCCTGCTTCCGCTTCTGGTGATCGGATGCGCTTACTGTCTGCCTAAGGTGCGCTGGAAGGTGGATCTGTCCTATGGGATGTTTCTGTATCACTGGATCCTTCTGAATATCATCGTCCATTATGATCTTATGAACAGACTGCCCTGGTATGCAGGCCTGCTGCTGTTTCTGGCCGGCAGTGTGGGCACGGCGGCCATCTCGCGGCGTCTGAATATTTTTTGCCAAACGATGTGCCGTAAATTTTTGAAAAAAACACTTGCATCTTAGCAAATCATCATGTATACTAATCAATGCTGTGGCATGATAGCTTTGAAGCGTGAGGTTGCTGCCCTTTGTGGCAGGTTTTCCGTGGAGCGAATGTCAAGTTAGGAAATTGACGACAAGTCACTGTACAGATAACAGATGTCCGGCATGGCCGGAAACAACGTGATTAGTGTTTGGGATTTTTTAAAACAGGACACACACGGGAGAGTGTACAGTCACCGCTTGTCGTACTTAGAACAAAAAGTGCGAAAAGGAGGCGACTTTTTTTATGGCAAGTCAAGTAATGAGAATTACACTTAAAGCCTATGATCATCAGTTGGTTGATGCATCTGCAAAAAAAATCATCGAGACAGTAAAGAAGAACGGATCTCAGGTGAGCGGCCCTGTACCGCTTCCTACCAAGAAGGAAGTGGTTACCATCTTAAGAGCGGTTCATAAGTACAAGGATTCCAGAGAGCAGTTCGAACAGAGGACTCATAAGAGACTCATCGATATTATTACACCCACACCTAAGACGGTGGATGCGCTGCAGAGATTGGAGATGCCTGCAGGTGTTTATATCGACATCAAGATGAAGAACAAATAAGACCCCTACTAGGACGACCAGAAGCAAATTCTTTCAGGATTAGCTTCGGATAAATTCCGTTGTCGCGTAAATTTATTCAGATATACCGGAAGCTGATTGGGAAAGATGTATGACTGGTCCGCTGTAGAATGACAGGAGGTAAAGGAAATGAAGAAAGCTATCTTGGCAACAAAAGTCGGAATGACTCAAATCTTCGGTGAAGACGGTACATTGACACCTGTTACCGTACTTCAGGCAGGCCCTTGTGCGGTAACACAGGTCAAGACCAAAGAGAATGACGGTTACAGTGCTGTACAGGTTGGTTTTGTAGATAAAAAAGACAGAATTGTTAACAAGGACAAGAACGGTAAGAAAGAAGTGATCCACAGACACGGCGTTAACAAAGCGCTGAAAGGCCACTTCGATAAGGCGGGCGTTTCCAGCAAGAGATATGTCAGGGAACTGAAACTGGATAACGCAGAAGAGTATACGCTGGGAAGTGAGATTAAGGCGGACATTTTCGAGGCCGGAGACAGGGTTGACGCTACTGCAATCTCCAAAGGTAAGGGATTCCAGGGTGCGATCAAGAGACACGGCCAGCACAGAGGCCCTATGACTCACGGTTCCAAATTCCATCGCCATCAGGGTTCCAACGGTGCATGTTCTTCCCCGAGCAAAGTGTTCAAGGGTAAGGGAATGCCGGGACATATGGGCTGCGTGAGAGTGACGGTTCAGAACCTTACTGTAGTAAGAGTTGATGCGGATAAGAACCTTATCCTTGTCAAAGGCGCTGTGCCGGGCCCGAGAAAAGCCTTAGTAACCATTAAAGAGACAACTAAGGTGAGTGCGAAATAGTGGCTTGAGTCACAGATGAAAGGAGGACCATTCAGATGGCAGAAGTATCTGTTTATAATATGGAAGGCAAAGAAGTCGGCAAGATGGACTTAAACGATGCGGTATTCGGTGTGGAGATCAATGAGCATCTGGTACACCTGGCAGTCGTTCAGACACTTGCCAATAGACGTCAGGGAACGCAGAAAGCGAAGACTCGCTCCGAGGTTTCCGGCGGCGGCAGAAAACCTTGGAGACAGAAGGGAACCGGTCATGCAAGACAGGGTTCGACCAGAGCTCCCCAGTGGAAGGGCGGCGGTGTCGTATTCGCTCCCGTTCCGAGAGATTATTCCTTTAAGATGAATAAGAAAGAGAAGCAGGCGGCTCTCAAATCTGTCCTGACAAGCAGAGTACAGGACAATAAGCTGATCGTTTTAGATGAGCTTAAACTTGAGGAGATCAAGACGAAGAAGTTTAAGCAGGTTATGGATAACCTTAAAGTAGAGAAAGCAATGGTAGTGATCGGCGAGCAGGATGCAAATGTGATCTGCTCCGCCAGAAATCTTCCGAAAGTATCTACAGCAACAGCAGAGAATATCAACGTATATGATATCCTGAAAGGTGATACCTTAGTGATCACCAAGGATGCCGTAGCCAAGATCGAGGAGGTGTATGCATAATGGCAGCAATTCAGTATTATGATGTAATCCTCAAACCGGTTATCACAGAGAAGAGCATGGCGGGTATGAGCGAGAAGAAGTATACTTTCCTGGTTCATCCGGAAGCTAACAAGACACAGATCAAGGAAGCTGTTGAGAAGATGTTTGAAGGAACGAAGGTAGCGAAGGTCAACACCATGAATATGGACGGCAAGACCAAGAGACGCGGCATGGTATACGGTAAGACAGCCAAGACCAAGAAGGCTATCGTACAGCTGACAGCAGACAGCAAGGATATTGAGATCTTTACAGGCCTGTAAAAGAACGGAAGCTATAGCGGTTCTTTCAGGCTGTGGAATGAAGGATCATGTATGCGGGCCGGACGGGCACCGCGCAAAAATCTGAAAAGTAAAGGAGAAAAGATCATGGGAATTAAGACTTATAACCCATATACACCTTCCAGACGTAACATGACTGGTTCCGACTTCTCCGAGATTACAAAGAGCACTCCTGAGAAAGCACTTTGTACTTCTCTTAAGAAGCATGCAGGACGTAACAATCAGGGCAAGATCACTGTCAGACATCATGGCGGCGGAAGCAGAAGATTGTATAGAAACGTAGATTTCAAGAGAAATAAGGATGGCATTCATGCCAAGGTTATCGGTATCGAGTACGATCCGAACAGAACGGCCAACATTGCGCTTATCTGTTATGAAGACGGTGAGAAGGCGTATATCCTGGCGCCTCAGGGCCTTACAGACGGCATGAAAGTTATGAACGGCCCCGACGCGGAAATAAGAGTGGGCAACTGTCTTCCGTTATCAGAGATTCCTGTAGGTACACTGATTCACAATATTGAGTTATATCCCGGCAAGGGCGGCCAGCTTGTCCGTTCTGCAGGCAACAGTGCACAGCTGATGGCTAAGGAAGGCAAATATGCAACGCTCAGATTACCCTCCGGCGAAATGAGAATGGTTCCGATCGTATGCCGTGCTACCATAGGTACCGTGGGCAACGTGGACCATAACCTGATCAAGATCGGTAAAGCCGGACGTAAGCGTCATATGGGCATCCGTCCTACTGTCCGCGGTTCTGTTATGAACCCCAACGACCATCCTCATGGTGGTGGTGAAGGACGTGCTCCCATCGGCCGTCCTGGCCCGAGCACACCCTGGGGCAAGCCTGCACTCGGCTTAAAGACACGTAAGAAGAAGAAAGCGTCTAATAAGCTGATCGTGAGACGGAGAGACGGAAGGGCGATCAAATAAAAAACCGAAAAGAATTTCTAAGGCGTCAAAGGACGCCGCCTAAGAAATTCTATGTTTCGGTTGGAAGAATTGCTTCGGCAATTCTTCCGGGAATTCCGGGATTTCCTGGAATTTCCGGAGAATCCGGAGTTTCCGGGCTTCATGGTTTCCGGGCTTTTGAGATTTACAGAGTATCCGGAAGGAGTGCGCCTGTAAGATCAGGATACAGAAGCGGAAACAGGAAGACAGGGATTTGTGATATAGATTTCTCAGTATAAATATGTTTAAGATGTAATAAAACAGGAGGAAAGATCATGGCTAGATCACTGAAAAAAGGCCCATTTGCAGATGCGAGCCTGCTGAAGAAAGTAGATGCACTTAATGCGTCAGGACAGAAACAGGTTATTAAAACCTGGTCCCGCCGTTCTACTATTTTTCCTTCTTTCGTAGGACACACATTTGCTGTTCATGACGGAAGAAAGCATGTGCCGGTATATGTTACAGAAGATATGGTTGGACACAAACTCGGCGAGTTCGTAGCAACCAGGACTTATAGAGGACATGATAAGGACGAGAGAAAGTCAAAAGTTCGCTAATTTGAAAGGAGGTTGTAAACTATGGCTAAAGGACATAGATCCCAGATAAAAAGAGAAAGAAATGCGAACAAAGATACAAGACCCTCAGCGAAGCTGTCTTATGCAAGAGTGTCTGTACAGAAAGCGTGTTTCGTATTGGATGCCATCAGAGGCAAGGATGTGACAACAGCGCTTGCGATTCTGGAGTACAATCCAAGATATGCATCGAGTATCATTAAGAAGCTGTTAGAGTCTGCGATTGCGAATGCAGAGAACAATAACGGCATGAATGTGGAGAACCTTTATGTTGCTGAGTGCTATGCAAACAAAGGACCGACCATGAAGAGAGTAAGACCGAGAGCGCAGGGCAGAGCCTACAGAATTGAGAAGAGAATGAGCCACATCACGGTCGTGCTTGATGAGAAATAGGATTATATAGGAAGGAGAACAACATGGGACAGAAAGTTAATCCACACGGCTTAAGAGTCGGTGTTATTAAAGAGTGGGATTCCAAATGGTATGCTGATGCAGAGTTTTCAGATTTCCTGGTAGAAGACTATAATATCAGAACCTTTTTAAAGAAGAAATTATACAGCGCCGGTGTTTCAAAGATCGAGATCGAGAGAGCGTCCGACAGAGTAAAGGTGATTATCTACACTGCTAAACCGGGCGTTGTGATCGGTAAGGGCGGCGCAGAAATCGAAGTAACCAAGAAAGAGCTTTCCAAACTGACAGACAAGAAAGTTCTTGTAGACATCAAAGAGATCAAGAGACCAGACAGAGATGCACAGCTTGTTGCGGAGAATATTGCACAGCAGCTTGAGAACCGTATCTCTTTCAGACGTGCCATGAAGTCATGCATGGGAAGAACCATGAAGGCGGGTGCACAGGGTATCAAGACATCTGTATCCGGACGTCTCGGCGGTGCGGATATGGCCCGTACAGAGTTCTACAGTGAGGGGACTATCCCGCTTCAGACCCTGAGAGCGGATATTGACTATGGTTTCGCAGAGGCCGATACAACCTACGGTAAAGTCGGTGTCAAAGTATGGATTTACAAAGGCGAGGTACTTCCTACAAAATCTAACGCGGAAGGGAGCGATAAATAATGTTAATGCCTAAAAGAGTAAAACGTCGTAAACAGTTCCGTGGTTCTATGAGCGGGAAAGCTACCCGCGGCAACACGATCACTTATGGTGAGTACGGTATTATAGCATTAGAGCCATGTTGGATTAAATCGAATCAGATCGAAGCAGCCCGTATTGCTATGACACGTTATATCAAGCGTGGCGGTAAAGTCTGGATCAAGATTTTCCCTGACAAACCTGTAACAGCAAAACCAGCAGAAACACGTATGGGTTCCGGTAAAGGTACCTTGGAATACTGGGTGGCGGTTGTTAAGCCCGGACGCGTAATGTTCGAAATCGCAGGAGTATCCGAAGAGGTGGCGAAAGAAGCGTTACGTCTGGCAACACATAAGCTTCCATGTAAATGTAAAATTGTTTCTAAAGCAGACTTGGAAGGCGGTGTATCTAATGAAAACTAATAAGTTTGTAGAAGATTTAAAGAACAAATCAGATGCAGAATTAGCGCAGGCGCTGGTTGATGCTAAGAAAGAACTTTTCAATTTGAGATTCCAGAACGCGACGAATCAGTTGGATAATACGGCAAGAATCAAGGATGTTAGAAGAAACATCGCCAGGATTCAGACAGTTATCACGCAGAAAGCTAAGGCAGCGAACTGAGAAAGGAGAAGCAATCGTGGAAAGAAATTTACGGAAAACCCGTACCGGTAAAGTAACCAGCAATAAGATGGATAAGACAATTGTTGTAGCGATTGAGAACCATGTTAAGCATCCGCTCTACAATAAGATCGTAAAGAAGACATATAAATTGAAAGCACATGATGAGAACAATGAGTGCAACATCGGTGATACCGTTAGAGTAATGGAGACCAGGCCTTTATCCAAGGATAAGAGATGGAGACTTGTTGAGATCGTTGAGAAGGCAAAATAATAAAACTAAAAGAATTTCTAAGGCGTCTGAAGAACGCCGCCTAAGAAATACTATATTTAGTTTGAAAGAGTTTCCTCTGGAAATTCTTCCCATCCGAAATCCGGAATATCTGAATACAGCATATTATTATCGAAAAGTTCAGGGATGGAAATATAATTGGCGGTTCAATGGTTATGAAAATGGAAAGAAGGAGAAATTAGCATGATTCAACAGGAAAGCAGACTTAAGGTCGCTGACAATACCGGTGCGAAAGAGATTCTGTGCATCAGAGTTGTGGGCGGATCTACAAGAAGATATGCACGCATTGGTGATGTGATCGTTGCTACGGTCAAAGATGCAACACCAGGCGGCGTTGTAAAAAAAGGCGATGTTGTGAAGGCTGTAGTTGTCCGCAGTGTTAAGGGCGCTCGCCGTAAAGACGGTTCATATATCAAATTTGACGAGAATGCTGCTGTTATCATCAAGGAGGATAAGACTCCGAGAGGAACCCGTATTTTTGGGCCGGTAGCAAGAGAGCTTCGTGACAAACAGTTTATGAAAATTGTTTCACTGGCTCCGGAAGTATTATAGGAGGTGCCCGTATGTCAACATTTAAGATTAAGAAGGGTGACACCGTTAAGGTGATCGCCGGTAAAGATAAAGACAAAGAAGGCAAGGTTGTTTCCGTTGACAGAAAGAACGGAAAGGTTCTGGTAGAAGGAATCAATATAATTACGAAGCATGAGAAACCCTCTGCAGCAAACCAGAACGGCGGTATTGTCCAGAAGGAAGCTCCCATTGATGCTTCCAATGTAATGTATGTACACAAGGGGAAAGCAACAAGGATCGGCTTCAGGTTTGAGAACGGCAAGAAGGTCCGTTTTGCGAAGTCCACAGGTGACATCGTTGACTAATTCTAAGAAAGGAGGTCTAAAACGTTGAGTAGTAGACTGAAAGAGATGTATAAGAACGAGATCGTAGATGCTATGGTCAAAAAGTTTGGATATAAAAATGTTATGGAAGTTCCGAAGCTTGACAAGATAGTGGTTAACATGGGTGTAGGAGAAGCCAAAGAGAATGCCAAGGTTTTGGAGATGGCTGTAAGTGATATGGAAACGATCACCGGCCAGAAAGCGGTTGTTACGAAAGCAAAGAATTCCGTTGCTAACTTCAAGATCAGAGAAGGCCAGTCCATCGGCTGTAAGACAACGCTGCGTGGTGACAAGATGTATGAATTCCTGGACCGTCTTGTGAACCTTGCGCTTCCCCGCGTACGTGACTTCAGAGGCGTGAATCCCAACTCTTTTGACGGAAGAGGCAATTATGCGCTTGGTATCAAGGAGCAGATCATCTTCCCGGAAATCGAGTATGATAAGGTTGATAAAGTAAGGGGTATGGACGTTATCGTTGTTACCACTGCCAAGACAGACGAAGAAGCCCGTGAGTTGTTGAGATTGTTTAACATGCCATTCGCTAAATAAAAGGAGGTAAATTCATGGCTAAGACAGCAATGAAGATCAAACAGCAACGCAAACCCAAATTCTCCACAAGAGAATATAACCGTTGTAAAATTTGTGGTCGTCCACATGCTTATTTAAGAAAATACGGAATTTGCAGAATTTGCTTCCGTGAATTAGCATATAAGGGTCAGATTCCCGGCGTCAAGAAAGCAAGCTGGTAAAACAACGAAAAGTTTTACTAAGGTGCGAAAGGACCGCATCTAAGAAAAACTATGTTTCGTTGGGAAGAATGTCGCTGGCGCTTACATTCTTCCAAGGCACTGAATAGGATAGGTGAATGAAAAGCAATCGATGATATAAGGAGGAAAAATCATGACAATGAGCGATCCTATTGCAGATATGCTTACAAGAATCCGTAATGCAAATACTGCAAAACATGATACAGTAGATGTACCCTCATCCAGAATGAAACTGGCTATCGCACAGATCCTTTTGGACGAAGGCTATATAAGAAAATTTGATTTGATCGATAACGGGAACTTCAAGACAATTCATATTACCTTAAAATACGGTGAGGACAAGAATGATAAGATCATTTCCGGTATCAAGAGAATTTCCAAACCAGGTCTTCGTGTATATGCAGGTAAAGAAGAGCTTCCGAGAGTTCTGGGCGGACTTGGTATCGCGATCATCTCGACCAATCAGGGTGTTATAACCGATAAGAAGGCAAGAGAGCTGAATGTAGGCGGCGAGGTACTTGCATTTGTCTGGTAGTGGACAAAAAGTTTTATTAAAGTGCGAAAGAACCGAACCTAAGAAAAACTATGTTTTGTCCGAAAGAATGACGCTTGCGCGTTCATTCTTTCCATTGGCGATTCGGTGGGCGGAAAGAACTCTGATGGGCAGCGAATGGCCATATGTTAGTATAAGAACAGATTTATCTTGTTGTGTAATGTAATGACTATTTGTATCGGCTTTGGCCGGGACATAGGAACCGCATGCTATGCGGCAAAAATATAAGGAGGTACGGGCATGTCACGTATAGGAAGAATGCCAATCGCGATTCCCGCAGGCGTAACTGTGGAGGTTGCAGAAAATAATAAAGTGACTGTAAAAGGTCCCAAGGGAACACTTGAGAGAGTGCTTCCGGCAGAGATGGATATTAAGGTAGAGGGCGACCAGATCGTAGTATCCAGACCTAATGACTTAAAGAAGATGAAATCTTTCCATGGACTGACCAGAACACTGATCAACAATATGGTAGTCGGTGTTACGGCTGGTTATGAGAAAAAACTGGAAGTAAACGGTGTTGGTTACAGGGCTTCCAAGTCCGGCAAGACACTGACCCTTAACCTGGGTTATTCTCATCCGGTAGAGATGACAGATCCTGAGGGAATCGAGACTGTCATGGAAGGACAGAACGTGATCATCGTTAAAGGGATTGATAAAGAAAAAGTTGGTCAATTTGCGGCTGAGATCAGAGACAAGAGGAGACCGGAGCCTTATAAGGGTAAAGGTATTAAATATGCTGATGAGACAATTAGACGTAAAGTTGGTAAGACTGGTAAGAAATAATCGAAAGGAGCATGGGTATTAAGATGGTTAGGAAAGAATCAAGACAAAAAGTTCGTGTAAAAAAACACAACAGAATACGTAACCGTTTCAGCGGTACTGCTGAGAGACCGCGTCTTTCTGTGTTTAGAAGCAATAATCATATGTATGCTCAAATTATTGACGATACAGTTGGAAATACTTTAGTTGCAGCATCTACCCTTGAGAAGGATGTAAAGGCTGAACTTAATAAAACCAATAACGTTGAAGCAGCAGCATATTTGGGAACAGTAATCGCTAAGAGAGCAATTGAAAAAGGCATTAAGGCGGTGGTCTTTGACAGAGGCGGCTTTATATACCAGGGTAAGATTGCAGCATTAGCTGATGCGGCCAGAGAAGCTGGCTTAGAATTCTAGGAAGGGAGAGGAAATCACATGAGACGTACAATCATTGATATAAGTCAGTTGGAATTGACTGAAAAAGTTGTAACAATCAAACGTGTTACAAAGGTTGTTAAAGGTGGTCGTAACATGCGTTTTACGGCATTGGTAGTAGTCGGCGACGGCAATGGCCATGTTGGTGCGGGCTTAGGCAAAGCAACCGAAATCCCTGAAGCAATTCGTAAAGGTAAGGAAGATGCAATCAAGAATCTGGTTTCTGTTGCACTGGATGATAAGAGCAGTATCACGCACGATTTCATCGGTAAGTTCGGCTCTGCTTCTGTTCTTTTAAAGAGAGCTCCGGAAGGTACCGGTATCATTGCCGGCGGCCCTGCCCGTGTTGTATGTGAGCTTGCAGGTATCAAGAATATCCGTACGAAATCTTTAGGTTCCAACAATAAACAGAATGTCGTACTTGCTACGATCGCAGGCTTAAGCCAGTTGAAGACTCCTGAAGAAGTAGCTAAGAACCGTGGCAAGGCTGTGGAAGAAGTCCGCGCATAAGCTATGTTATCAGAAGATTTAGGAGGAAAAAGAGATGGCAGAAAATAAAGAAACAGGTAAGATGTTAAAGATTACTTTGATCAAATCTACCATTGGCCAGGTTCCTAAGAACAGGGCTACGGTTGCAGCTATGGGCCTTCGGAAGATCAATCAGACAGTGCAGCTGCCTGACAATGCATCGACCAGAGGGCAGATCCAGAAAGTAAGACATATGGTAAAAGTTGAAGAAGCATAGATAAAGGAGGTGTCACAATGGAATTATCAAATTTAAGGCCTGCTGCAGGGTCAGTTCACAGTGATAATTTTAGAAGAGGCCGTGGACACGGTTCAGGCAACGGCAAGACGGCTGGCAAGGGACACAAAGGCCAGAAGGCTCGTTCCGGAGCGCCCAGACCAGGTTTTGAAGGTGGTCAGATGCCATTATACAGACGTCTTCCCAAGAGAGGTTTTAAATGCAGAAACTCTAAGAAGATCGTTGCAATTGATATAAGCGTACTGGAAGTATTTGACAATGGCACAACGGTTGACGTTAATGCATTGATCGAGAAAGGGATCGTAAAGCATCCCCGCGATGGTGTTAAGATTCTTGGAAACGGAGAACTTACCAAGAAGCTCGATGTGAAGGTAGGTGCTTTCAGCGCATCCGCTAAAGAGAAGATCGAGGCGCTTGGTGGAACGGCAGAGGTGATTTAATGTTTAAAACCTTACAGAATGCGTTTAAAATCAAGGAAATCAGGAAGAAGCTGCTGTTCACGTTTCTGATGCTGATTGTGATCCGTTTGGGATCACAGCTTCCGGTTCCAGGTATCAATACAACCTTTTTCGCGGACTGGTTTGAGCAGCAGACACAGACAGGCGATGCCTTCAATTTCCTGGATGCTTTTACGGGTGGATCGTTCTTGCAGATGTCCATTCTTGCATTGAATATTACACCGTATATCACATCTTCCATTATCATGCAGCTTATGACGATTGCGATTCCGAAACTGGAAGAGATGCAGCGGGACGGCGCTGACGGGAGAAAGAAGATAGCTTCTATCACAAGATATGTTACGGTGGCTCTTGCGCTGATCGAGTCGAGCGCCATGGCGATCGGCTTTGGCCGGCAGGGACTTCTGCAGACGTATAACGCGTTTAATGTGATCACGGTAATCGTTGCGATGACAGCCGGTAGTGCTTTCCTGATGTGGATTGGTGAACAGATTACGGAGAATGGTGTGGGCAACGGAATTTCCATCGTGCTGACGATCAATATTCTGTCACGTATTCCACAGGACATCACGCTGCTTTTCGAGAAGTTTGTTATAGGCAAGTCTATTGCAAAGGGTGCGGTTGCAGCAATTATTATCGTTGCGGTTATTCTGTTGATGGTAGTGCTTGTTATTGTCCTGAATGATGGTGTGCGCAGGATTCCTGTACAATATGCCAAGAAGGTACAGGGCAGAAAAATGGTTGGCGGACAGACCACTAACCTTCCGCTGAAAGTGAATACGGCGGGTGTTATTCCGGTTATTTTTGCATCGTCGCTGTTGCAGCTTCCGGGTATCGTGTGCTCTTTCTTCAATATTAACGGTACGGGTGTATGGAGTCATATATTAATGGGAATGAACTCCAATTACTGGTGTGATCCTACGCGCCCGGTTTATTCCATCGGGTTGGTTGTATATATTGTGCTGGTGATTCTTTTCGCATATTTCTATACATCCATCACCTTCAATCCGATAGAGATTGCAGAGAATATGAAGAAGCAGGGCGGTTTTATTCCGGGAATCAGACCCGGAAAGCCCACCAGTGAATATCTTACCAGGGTGCTCAACTACATTGTCTTCATTGGTGCAGTCGGACTTACGATCGTATGTGTTGTGCCGTATTTCTTTAACGGTATTTTCGGTGCAAACGTATCATTCAGCGGAACGAGCCTGATCATTATTGTCAGCGTTGTTCTTGAGACAATCAAGCAGATTGAATCTCAGATGCTGGTTCGTAATTATAAAGGATTTTTAAACGACTAATGAATATGTAAATGGAAGGGACGGGCAGGGAGACTGAGACGTCCCTTCTTTGGTGTTTTGCCTATGATTTTCAAAGTGGAGGATAACAAATATGAAAATAATCATGTTAGGGGCGCCCGGCGCCGGCAAGGGGACACAGGCTAAGATGATTGCAGAGAAGTACAGTATTCCGCATATTTCCACCGGGGATATATTCAGAGCTAATATTAAGAACGGAACACCGCTTGGAATGGAAGCCAAAGGTTATATGGACCAGGGCCTGCTTGTTCCGGACGAACTGACTGTAAAGATACTTCTGGACAGAGTATCCCAGGATGACTGTAAGAACGGATATGTTCTGGACGGATTTCCGAGGACCATTCCTCAGGCGCAGGTTTTGGATCAGGCGCTTGCCGGGTTGAATGACCAGATCGATCATGCGATCGATGTGGATGTGCCGGATGAGAACATCATCAGAAGGATGAGCGGAAGAAGGGCATGTATTTCCTGTGGGGCAACCTATCATATCGAATATATCAGGCCCGCGAAAGAGGGAATCTGTGATGAATGCGGGAAGGAACTGGTGCTCAGGGAGGATGACAGGCCGGAGACGGTGGGCAAACGTCTGGATGTCTATCATGAGCAGACACAGCCCCTGATCGATTTCTATGGAAAGAAAGGTATACTGAAGACTGTGGACGGCACCAGGGAAATGCACGAGGTGTTCGGCGCTATCGTGGAAATACTTGGCTGAGCATGATCCGGAGCTGTTTAATAATGCAGAGTATGGATATGACATGGAGTGAGGAAAATGGCAGTAACAATTAAATCCCCCAGGGAAATAGCATGTATGCGGGAGGCCGGCCGGCTGCTGGCGGAGGTGCATGAGGAGCTTGGCGCTATGATCAGGCCGGGGATTTCAACGAAAGATATTGACAGGGCATGTGAGAGGCTGATCAGAGAGAGAGGATGTACACCAAACTTCCTTCACTATCAGGGATATCCGGCTTCCGTGTGCGTCTCTGTAAACGAAGAGGTGGTACATGGGATTCCCAGGGATTCCCATATCATACAGGAAGGTGATATTGTCAGTCTGGATACCGGCCTGATCTACAAAGGCTATCATTCCGACGCAGCAAGAACGCATGCGGTAGGCACTGTAAGCGCAGGAGCACAGAAGCTGATGGACGTGACGAAACAGAGCTTCTTTGAGGGAATCAGGATGGCCAGAGCCGGGAACCGCCTGTTCGATATATCCAATGCGATTGATGCCTATGTTACGCCTTTCGGATATGGAATTGTGAGGGCGCTTGTGGGACACGGCATAGGAACCAGACTGCATGAGGATCCGCAGATACCGAATTTTGCGCAGAGAAGAAGAGGCATGAAGCTGCGTCCGGGTATGACGCTGGCGGTTGAACCGATGATCAATATGGGGACGGCAGAGGTGGAATGGCTGGAAGATCAGTGGACGGTGATATCCCGGGACCATTCGCTGTCGGCACATTATGAGAATACGATATTGATCACGGAGGGAGAGCCGGAGATCTTAACGCTTGTTTCATGAAACCGCATGTGCCTGTGCGGTGAAACAGCGTGCCGACTTGATATGGAGGATGGAAAATGACGGGAATGCTTGCCGCATCAAAAGCAGGGCACGACAGAGATAAGGTATATGTCATAATTGAAGAAGATGATGAATATGTATATTTAGCTGATGGCCGGGGCAGAACGGCAGACAGGCCGAAGAAGAAAAATAAAAGGCATATTCAGATCATTAAAAAGATACAGATGGAAAAGCCGCAGGGCGGTTACCGTGATCTTGAGATTAAGAGAACAATTAAAACGTATCAGGAGGAAGCATATGTCAAAAGCTGATGTAATTGAAATCGAAGGAACAGTAATTGAAAAGTTACCCAATACCATGTTTCAGGTTGAATTGGAGAATGGGCATGTGGTATTGGCGCATATAAGCGGTAAGCTGCGTCAGAATTTTATCCGTATTCTGCCGGGCGACCGTGTGACTTTGGAACTATCACCATACGACCTTTCCAAGGGAAGAATTATATGGAGGGATAAATAAATCTTTATAAATAGCCTTGCTAAATATAAAGTTTGGTGGTATAATGTAAAACGGTCTTTTTTGAAAGGAGGGTTTGAGATGAAGGTCAGATCATCAGTAAAACCGATTTGCGAAAAATGCAAGATCATTAAAAGAAAAGGAAAGATCAGAGTAATCTGTGAGAATCCGAAACACAAACAGGTACAAGGTTAATCCCGAATAATCAAAGTCTTAGACGGGGTTCTTAAGGATAATTTCGGAGAAATTTTCAAAGATAATTTCGGAGAAATTTTCAAAGATAATTTCGGAGAAATTTTCTTTTATGTATTATGAGCGGCTGCAGTCCCTGTTTCCACAAGGAGCGGGAACTGATTATAATATAGATGGAAGAGCCTATCGGAGATTACTTTTTGATACCAACAATCGTGTTTGGATAGATCGGAGCGCCTGATCCGGTTGGGTAGAATCTACCCCAATCAATTAGTATCATGTATGCGGTAATGCATGCATAGAACGAGTAACTCGTTCGCGGATCATTCGTCTGTGAAAGCTTGCACGGCAGGTATTGCCTGCAGGCAGTTTTGTGCGGAGAAGGTTTATGGAACGGCCGCCGGCGAATCGATTCGGTCGTAAGATTATGAGTGTGCTGCGGGAAGCCGCAGGCAGGCTCGGAGAAAATGGAGGAAACGTAAATGGCTCGTATTGCAGGTGTTGACTTACCTAGAGAGAAACGTGTGGAAATTGGATTGACTTACATCTACGGTATTGGCAGAGTAAGCGCCAACAAGATTCTGAAGGCAGCTAATGTGAATCCGGACACCCGTGTCAGAGAGTTGACTGATGACGAGGTGAAGAGACTTGCAGAAGTGATTGACAAAGATTACATGGTAGAAGGTGATTTGAGAAGAGAAATCGCCCTTAATATCAAACGTCTTCAGGAAATCGGATGCTACAGAGGGATCCGTCACAGAAAAGGACTTCCGGTTCGCGGACAGAAGACTAAGACAAATGCGAGAACAAGAAAAGGCCCGAAGAGAACAGTGGCGAATAAGAAGAAATAACAGAAGGCTTCAGTTTGTAGAATATGAGAAAGTAGGTTAGTTTATTATGGCTAAAAAAGTTACCAAAAAAGTGACAAAAAAGCGTGTAAAGAAAAACGTTGAACGTGGACAGGCACATATCCAGTCTTCTTTTAACAATACGATCGTTACTCTGACAGACAGTGAAGGTAACGCATTGAGCTGGGCAAGTGCCGGTGGTCTTGGATTTAGAGGTTCAAGGAAATCTACTCCGTATGCAGCACAGATGGCTGCAGAGACAGCAGCAAAAGCTGCATTGATTCATGGTTTAAAGACAGTAGACGTTATGGTGAAAGGTCCCGGTTCAGGCCGTGAGGCTGCAATCCGTGCGCTGCAGGCATGTGGCCTGGAAGTAACAAGCATCCGTGACGTAACCCCTGTACCGCATAATGGATGCCGTCCGCCTAAGCGTCGCCGTGTCTAGAACAAAGAGAAATTGTTTATAAAAAGATTTGGATGAAGGTGTCATTTTCCTTAAACAAAAATAGACACTGTAAACAAAATTATATGAGAGGAGCCGGAAAAATGGCAGTAAACAGAGTCCCTGTATTAAAGAGATGCAGATCCCTTGATTTGGATCCTACCTATTTAGGATATGATAAGAAATCCAACAGAACATCGGCAAGAGCCGGTAAGAAGATCAGCGAGTATGGTCTGCAGCTTCGTGAGAAACAGAAAGCAAAATTTATCTATGGTGTACTTGAGAAACCGTTCAGAAACTATTACAAGAAAGCCGAAAGAATGAAAGGAATGACCGGTGAGAACCTTATGGTCATGCTTGAGAGCAGACTGGACAGTGTAGTATTCAGGATGGGCTTTGCAAGAACGAGAAGAGAGGCAAGACAGGTCGTAGGACATAAGCATTTCCTGGTAAACGGCAAGCCGGTTCAGATTCCTTCCTATCTGATCAAAGCAGGTGATGTGATCGAGGTGAGAGAGAATGCCAGATCTTTACAGAGATATAAGGATATCCTTGAAGTAACAGGCGGAAGACTTGTTCCTGAGTGGATCGAAGTAGATCAGGAAGCATTGAAGGGAACGGTGAAATACCTTCCTACAAGAGAGATGATTGACGTTCCGGTTAATGAGATGCTTATTGTCGAGTTGTACTCTAAATAATAGGACGGATTTTATGATTCTTGCCGCGTAATTTCATATGGTGCAATTCAGCAACATGTTCGCAAAGGAGGGTATTTGCGTGTTTGATTTTGAGAGACCGAACATTGAGGTTGCAGAAATCTCAGAAGATAAAAAGTATGGTAAGTTCGTAGTTGAGCCCTTGGAAAGAGGTTACGGAATTACTCTGGGGAATTCTCTTAGAAGGATTATGCTTTCTTCTCTGCCGGGTGCTGCAGTCAGCCAGGTTAAAATCGAAGGTGTTTTACATGAATTTAGTTCTATTCCCGGCGTGAAGGAAGATGTTACTGAGATAATCATGAACATCAAAAGCCTTGCGATAAAGAATAGCAGCGATACCAATGAGCCCAAAACAGCGTACATTGAGTATGAAGGAGAGGGCATTGTCAGAGCATCAGATATTCAGGTTGATCAGGACGTTGAGATATTGAACCCTGATTTAGTGATCGCGACACTGAGCGGTAAGGATACCAAGCTGTACATGGAGCTGACGATCACTAAGGGCAGAGGATATGTAAGTTCTGACCGGAACAAAACAGAAGACTTGCCGATTGGTGTGATTGCCGTTGACTCAATCTTTACACCTGTTGAGAGAGTCAATGTGACCGTGGAAAATACGCGTGTCGGCCAGATTACAGACTATGATAAGCTGACACTGGATGTCTATACCAACGGAACGTTAGAGCCTGATGAGGCGGTCAGTCTTGCCGCTAAGGTACTGAGCGAGCATCTGAGTCTTTTTATCGATTTATCTGAAAATGCCAAGACCGCAGAGGTCATGATCGAGAAAGAAGACGATGAGAAAGAAAAAGTTTTGGAAATGAGTATTGACGAATTAGAGTTGTCAGTCCGTTCCTATAACTGTTTAAAGAGAGCCGGAATCAATACGGTGGAGGAATTAACCAATAAAACCTCTGAGGATATGATGAAGGTCCGTAATCTGGGACGGAAGTCCTTAGAAGAAGTTTTGGCTAAATTGAAGGAATTAGGCCTGCAGCTGAACCCAAGTGATGAGGTTTAGACAGCGTGCCGGATTCACATAGGATGGCATAGAGGGTAAGTCCGAAGAGCGCCGATTTGCCGACTCATGAATGGAATTAATCAATGCATTCGGTAAGTAAGCCCAAAGTGCGTGGCCGGATGTACACCATGGTGCGGGAGAGAACTCCCCAGTGAGAAAGGAGCCTGTTATGGCAAAATACAGAAAACTCGGCAGAACATCTGACCAGAGAAAGGCATTACTTAGAAGTCAGGTAACAGCGCTTCTGTATAACGGAAAGATCGTTACGACAGAGGCAAGGGCAAAAGAGGTGCGCAAGATTGCGGAAGGCCTTATTGCGTTGGCTGTGAAAGAGAAGGATAACTATGAGACCGTTAAGGTTACCGCTAAAGTACCTCGTAAGGATAAAGACGGCAAGAGAGTGAAAGAAGTGGCAGATGGCAAGAAGGTCACTGTATATGATACGGTAGAGAAAGAGATCAGGAAGGATCTTCCTTCCAGGCTGCATGCCAGAAGACAGATGCTGAAGGTATTATATCCGGTGAAGGAAGTACCGCAGGCATCTGCAGGAAAAAAGAAGAATACCAAGGAAGTGGACCTTGCTGCCAAGCTTTTCGATGAGTATGGCGCTAAGTACGCAAGCCGCAACGGCGGTTATACAAGAATTATTAAGATTGGTCCCCGTAAGGGCGATGCAGCTATGGAAGTAGTTCTTGAGCTGGTATAATTACAGAGAAGATTTCGGCATGCCCCTGCACATAGAATGTGCAGGGGGTTGCTGTTTTGACTAAGAAATTAAAATTTCTATTTTAGGGATGGATTTTATCTGTAAATATGCTACAATAAGTATGGTATGGTGACTAAAATAATAGGCATTGGAGGAACGAAAAGATGAAACTGAAACAAAAAATTCTCTTGATCGCACTTTTGCCGCTGTTAGTGCTTGGGATAGCAATCACGGTAGTCAGCAACAGTGAGATAAATAAGGCGATGGATGAGACAATTCAGAATGGTCTGCGGGGAACGGCAATTTCAATGCGTTCTACATTCAGACAGCTGAATAATGAGCCGTATATGCTTGACGAGAACGGAGACTTGGTAAAGGGTGATTTTAATATATCCGAGTATACAGATATGGCTGATGAGATCAAAGAGACGGCTAACATTGATATCTCCATTATCTATGGGGATACCAGATATATGACTTCCCTGCTGGATTCGAACGGGCAGCGTATGACAGGCACCAAAGCAGATGCTGCAACTATCGAAGCGGTCGTTGGCAGAGGTGAAGAGCTTTTTGTAGAAAATACAGAAGTGGATGGTGTGGCTTATTACGGATATTATATCCCGCTGCTGGATTTTACGACGGGCGAGGGCGTCGGTATGGTGTTTGCCGGAATGCCGCAGGTTCAGGTGCAGAAGGAGATCAGAAATATCGTAGTGACCATAGTGGTCCTGGCAGTTATTGTCATGATCGTATGTGCCGGTCTGATTTTCTTCGTTGTGGGTAAGATGTCCAAGAGATTAAACGTTGGCGTGAGTGCCTTGGAAGAGGTTTCACGGGGCAAGCTTAACTTCAAGTTTGATGAGGATTCTCTGCGCCAGTCGGATGAGATCGGAGAAATCTGCAGGGCGATTACGAAGCTGGAGGAGAATCTGTCAGGTATTATTAATGATGTCATTACGGAGAGCAAGAGGCTGCTGGATGCATCGGATAATATGCGCAACAGAACAAGTATCACAAGCGAACATGTAGAGCAGATGGAGAAAGCTGTCAATGAAATCGCGATTGGCGCCGGTTCCCAGGCGGAAGAGACACAGAGTGCTACAGAGCATATCATCCTGATGGGTAATATGATCGAAGAAATGACAGGCGAGCTTGATAACCTGAACCAGAGGGCGCAGGAGATGAAAGCGGGCGGTGAGACGGCTATGGAGGTAATCCGCGAATTGCAGGAGAGCAATGCGAAGACCGGTGAAGCCATCGATATTATTTACGAGCAGACCAATGTTACCAATGAGTCAGCCCAGAAGATCAAAGAGGCTACGGCTCTTATCACCAATATTGCAGAAGAGACCAATCTGTTATCACTGAATGCTTCCATTGAGGCGGCCCGTGCGGGTGAGCAGGGCAGAGGGTTCGCTGTAGTAGCAGCTCAGATCCAGAAGCTGGCTGAGCAGTCTAATGAGTCCGCGAAACAGATTGAGAGGATTATCCTGTCCTTGATTGAGGATTCTGACAAGTCCGTTATCACAATGAACGAAGTAAAAGAGATGATGGAACAGCAAAGCCAGAACGTCACGAATACGAATGAGCAGGTTGCTCAGCTGATTCAGGAAGTAGAGCAGTCTCTTGGCGTGATTGATGCGGTATCAGACCAGACCGCTAAGATCAATGAGGCAAGAGGAAGCGTTGTGGATACCGTACAGAATCTGTCAGCTATTGCACAGGAGAATGCGGCAAGTACAGAGGAAACATCCGCATCTGTTACAGAGATTAGCGGTATCATCAATGAGATTGCCGAGGAGGCTCATGAACTGAAGAATATTTCCAATCAGATGGATGATACAATGTCCATGTTTGAGTTATAATCATAGGATATCGGATCATGATCCGGAACATAGAACAGGGAGTACGTATTTTGCGTACTCCCTTTATTCGTGCATGCGGGCAACAGGCCGGATACGCGAGAATCAAAGCACAATTTGAAAATGCTGGTAATCTTTAGAAGAGTTCCAGTTACCGCCCCAGGTAAAGCCGTGCCCGATAAAGAGTTTATAACACAGATCGTCCTCATCAATCTTATAAGGAAAATCCCGGGAGCGATCGGCGTAGATTTCGCTGCCCGCAGGTGAGATATAAGTTTCGCCGGTTCCGTTTCTGTTGAACACTACATAGGGATTGTAGAACGGATTGATATCGATGGCACAGCCCAGTGCATGTTTGGACAGGCTGGTGGTTCCGTCTACCACTCTGTAGTTAAAGCAGGAGGTATTATTGTCAAGCATAGAAAGGGTATCGTCGCCTCCGTATTCATCTATAAGGCGGATTCGTTCAATCCGGTAGTCATTCTGGTACAATTCATAGAAGATTTCCACCATATCCTGGGCAATGGCCTTGTTGCAGATGAGTTCACCTTCCTGTACATCCCCGTTAAAGTCAACATAGAGAAGTCCCACATAGTTTAACTCTTCATAAGGAACGGTGCATCCGGTCTCAGGATAGGAGACACCGGTGATTCTTTGTTTGACGGCTTCGCTTAGCGGTTCATAGTAAAAACCATCCTGGTAGATGGTGCGCTCTGGGTTTACAGTCATAGCATTGTCCTTTCCACTTGATATCAGGGAATCTGTTCCAGTACTGTCCGCAGCATCTGATGAAGATTCCTCTGGAATATTGTATGCAGGAGGCTTGTCCACGGTTTTGTCGCCGGCAGTAGCATCTGTGGAAGAAGCATCGGGAGCATTGGGGAGCTTCTCATCCTCGGGTGGTTCGGAAGCCTCAAGGGAATCCCTGTAGGCTAATTCAGGATTATTGTCGGCATATTCCTGCAGCGTTTCGGAATCATTCAGGTAATGCGCAAGGAAAGAGCATATCATGATCATGAGTAAAAGAAATCCGAAAGGCCCTGAGACCCGCTTCAGGAATTCCTTTCTGTCAGCCGGTGGTTTACGTCCGGCGGCCGTATTTGAAGTTTCAGGTTTTTGGTTGCTTGAATTTGACGCCATGTATTAAATCACTCCTTGATTGATTATTGACCTGCTATAGTGTAAAGTATACCATAAATGAAACCCTTGTGCTTTTAAAAAAATTTTAGTACAATAAGACGTGAAATTGCGGCGGGATGCCAAAATGCAGTCTTTTGACGGTATTGGTGCGGGGAATCGGATCCGGTAGGAGGACAGGCCTTACGATGTAAAGAGTAAGAGGAGTGTATAACAGATGGGTATCATTAAGACGGACAAGTTAGTATTTGAATATATCAGGCGGGACGAAGAGGGTAATGTTGAAGGAATCACCCGGGCGGTAGATGAAGTTGACCTGGACGTGCGGCAGGGTGATTTTGTTGCGGTATTAGGACATAACGGTTCCGGTAAATCTACATTGGCGAAGCATATCAATGCGATTCTGTATCCCACGGAGGGAACCGTGTGGGTCGATGGCATGGATACGAAGGAGGACAAGGATCTGTGGAATATCAGGCAGGAGGCCGGAATGGTATTTCAGAATCCGGACAACCAGATTATCGGACAGGTGGTGGAGGAAGATGTGGGATTCGGCCCGGAGAATATGGGAATCCCCACGGAGGAGATCTGGGAGCGCGTAGAGGAAAGCCTGAAAGCGGTGGGCATGTATCAGTATCGCAAGTTTTCTCCGAACAAGCTTTCCGGCGGACAGAAGCAGCGGGTCTCCATAGCGGGGGTGATTGCGATGCATCCTAAATGCATCATATTGGACGAGCCCACAGCCATGCTTGATCCGAATGGACGGAAAGAAGTGGTGCGTGCGGTGCGGGCTTTAAATGATGTGGAAGGGATAACGGTGATCCTGATCACACATTATATGGAAGAAATTATTCATGCCGATAAAGTCTTCGTCATGGATAAAGGTAAAATAGCGATGCAGGGAACGCCGAGAGAGATTTTCTCACAGGTCGGGAAACTGAAACACCTGCGGCTGGATGTACCGCAGGTGACTCTGCTTGCACATGAATTAAAAAAAAGCGGTGTAAACCTGCCTGACGGTATCCTGACGGTGGAGGAATTGACACAGGAGCTTATGCATGTATACGAAAGCCGGAAATCAGCGCCTCATCTTGTTGGATTAGAAAACGATAGGGAAAGGGTATAAGGAATAAGAATGCCGATTATATTAGACCATGTTAATTATGTGTATGGAAGCGATACGGCTCTTGCCGTGCATGCTTTAAAGGATATCAATCTGGTGATACCGGACGGGCAGTTTATCGGATTGATCGGGCACACGGGTTCCGGCAAATCCACGCTGGTGCAGCATTTGAACGGACTGATTAAGCCGACGGGCGGTAATATCTATTTTAACGGGGAGGATATTCACGCGCAGGACTATGACAAGAAAAAGCTCCGGAGCAAAGTGGGGCTTGTATTTCAGTATCCGGAGCATCAGTTGTTTGAGATCGATGTGTTTTCGGATGTATGCTTCGGCCCGAAGAATCTGGGATTGTCCAGGCAGGAGGCGGAACTGCGGGCTTATGCTGCTTTGAAGCAGGTAGGGCTGGAAGATGAGTATTTTTATCAATCGCCTTTTGATCTGTCGGGAGGACAGAAGAGAAGGGTGGCGATTGCGGGTGTGCTGGCCATGAAACCGGAGGTGCTTGTGCTGGACGAGCCGACCGCCGGGCTGGATCCTAAGGGGCGGGACGAAATATTGGATCAGATCGCGAAGCTGAAGGAAGAGACAGGGATCACTGTCATTCTTGTGTCACACAGTATGGAAGATGTGGCGAAATATGTGGAGCGTATCATTGTTATGAACCAGGGCAGCGTTATGTATGATGATATGCCCAGGGAAGTATTTCAGCATTATAAGGAGCTTGAGCAGGTGGGACTGGCGGCGCCGCAGGTGACCTATATTATGCAGGCGCTTTGCGATAACGGTATGCCGGTCCGGACAGACGCGACAACGATCGGAGAGGCTGTAGGGGAAATCATGCGGGTGCTTGAGAAGAAAGTAAGGAAGTGTCCGAAAATAACTTGTGCAGATGCAGGATAAATTCGTACAGGCAAGGCGGAAGAAGAAGGCGTACCGGGGTACGTCGGCTGATGACAACGCAGACTGTACGGATTTAGACAAGTCAAATGCACAAGTTATTAATGAACAGTTCCTAACGTCGGGCAGAAGTATAGGAGAAGGCGGCTGAACTGTTACGGGCGGAAGATAATATGAGGAAAGAAGAAAGAGCAGGGCAGTCAGATAGCAGATGCTGCCATGCATATTGAAGGGAATTGACTATGTTACGAGATATAACACTGGGCCAGTATTATCAGACGGATTCCGTTATACATAAATTGGATCCGCGCGTGAAACTGATAGCGACAGTCTGTTTTATCATTTCGCTTTTTATTGTGGGAAGTTGGGTAGGATATGCTGTGGCGGCTGTTTTCCTGGCAGTGTCTGTTAAGCTGTCCAATGTGCCGTTCAAGTTTATGGTAAAGGGGATGAGGGCGATTGTCTTTATTCTCCTGATTACGGTGGTGTTCAATCTGTTCCTGACGCCGGGTGAGGTATTACTGTCTGTCTGGAAAATAAGGATAACAAAAGAAGGACTGCGGATGGCACTGCAGATGGCAGTACGGCTTTCCTTCCTGATTATAGGATCTTCTGTCATGACATTGACAACCACGCCTAACAGCCTGACGGATGCCATGGAGAAGCTGATGAAGCCGCTTAAGATCTTTAAGGTCCCGGTGCATGAGGTAGCTATGATGATGTCGATTGCACTGCGTTTTATTCCGATCCTGCTGGAGGAGACGGATAAGATCATGAAAGCGCAGATTGCAAGAGGGGCAGATTTTGAAAGCGGAAATCTGATCAAGAAGGCGAAGGCTATGGTGCCGCTTCTTGTGCCCCTGTTTATCTCGGCTTTCCGCAGAGCAAATGATCTGGCAATGGCGATGGAGGCAAGATGTTACAGGGGCGGCGAGCACAGGACGAAGATGAAGCCGCTTAAATATGCGGCCAGGGATAAGGCAGCGTATGGGATTCTGGCTGTGTATTTCGGGGTGTGCATCGCGATCGGTGTATTTCTGTAAAAGGATACCGGTACCCTATGGAAGATACAGAGGTGCAGGTTGGAAGGAAACCATGGGAATATCTACAGTGAAAGAGGTTTTTAATGAAGAGAGTTATGCTTACCGTAGCGTATGACGGAACGAATTACCATGGATGGCAGGTACAAGCGAACGGAGAGACGATTGAAGGCATCTTGAACAGATGCCTTTCTGAACTTCTGGGAGAGGATGTGGCGGTGATCGGGGCAAGCCGTACAGATTCCGGCGTTCATGCGCTGGGCAATGTTGCGGTATTTGATACGGACAGTCCCATTCCGGCGGATAAGATTTCCTATGCGTTAAACCGCAGACTTCCGGAAGACATCAAGGTGCAGAAATCAGAAGAGGTTGCAAGAGCGTTTCACCCACGCCATACGGCGAGCCGTAAAACCTATGAATATCGGGTTTACTGTGCGCCTTTCCCGATGCCGGTGAGGAGGCTGTATACACATTTTACTTATGTACCTATGGATATTACATTGATGCAGAGAGCAGCGGCGTATCTGGTAGGGACACATGATTTTAAGAGTTTCTGCAGTACCGAGGCGCAGGTGGAGACAACGGTGCGCCGGATTGATTCTCTGGATGTGGCAACGGAAGGAAAGGAGATTGTGATCCGCGTGACCGGACGGGGGTTTCTCTACAATATGGTAAGAATCATTGCGGGAACCTTGATGGAAGTGGGAAGAGGACATATGGCGCCGGAAGAAGTGAAGAGAATACTGGATGCAAGGGACCGGCAGTCCGCAGGGCCTACGGCTCCGGCCTGCGGACTTACTTTAATGAAGATTTTATATGAAACCACGTAAACGCAGGCGATATCAGCTTGTCTTGTCTGGATTTATTTGGTATAATCTTGTTGACATCCGGTAGGTGCCGGATGGGAGCGATGTTAAGAAGAATATTAGATTAAAGGAGAGAGACGATGAAGGGAAATATTGTTGTTGGTCAGTCTGGCGGCCCTACAGCCGTTATTAATTCTTCTGTAGCGGGCGTATACGCAGCTGCGAAGAAGTTAGGTGTGAAGAAGATTTACGGTATGGTTCATGGTATCGAGGGATTCTTAGAAGATAAAATGATCGATCTGGGCGAGTATCTGGATGACGAGACCGGAATCGAACTGTTAAAGAGAACACCTTCCGCATTCTTAGGTTCCTGCCGTTTTAAGATGCCTAAGATCGAAGGACATGAGGACGTATACGAGAAGATCTTCGAGATCATGGAGAAGCATGATATCGAGTGTCTGTTCTATGCGGGCGGCAATGACTCTATGGATACCGTTAAGATGTTATCTGACTATGCGGCGGCACACAACAAACCGCAGAGATTCATGGGCGTTCCCAAGACGATCGATAACGATCTGCCGGTGACAGACCACTGTCCGGGCTATGGTTCCGCGGCGAAATATATCGCAGCTTCCCTGAAGGAGATCATCCGTGATAATGAGTCCTTTGGCGCTAAGAAGCCCACCATCTGTATCGTTGAGATCATGGGACGTAATGCAGGATGGTTAACGGCGGCGGCAGCCCTTGCCAAAGGGGATGACTGCAGCGGATGTGATGCAATTTATCTTCCTGAGAGAGTATTTGATATCGATAAATTCATGGAGGATGTGAAAGAGCTGGCTGCTGCCAAGTCTTCCGTAGTGATCGCTGTGTCCGAGGGCGTTAAGGTGGCAGACGGCAGATATGTATGTGAGCTTGGTAAGGAAGTTGCGGTGGATGCATTCGGGCACAAGCAGATGTCCGGCACTGCTGTTATGCTGGCAGATAAGATTGCGGCTGAGACAGGTCTTAAGACCCGTGCCATTGAGTTCTCCACACTGCAGAGAGCAGCTACGCACCTGGCTTCCCTGACAGATATCAATGAAGCTTTCCAGGTAGGCCATGATGCGGTTATGGCAGCAGAGGAAGGCAAGACAGGCATGATGATCACTCTGGACAGAAACGGTGATGCACCGTATCAGTGCGGTACAAGCGCATACGATATCCATGCGATTGCTAACGTAGAGAGAAATGTTCCGGATGAGTGGATCACGGAAGACGGCAAGGGATTGACAGACGGTTATGAGAAATATGCAAGACCGCTTATCATGGGCGAGCTCCAGCCGTTGTTTGTGAATGGCCTGCCGAGACATTTGGTACGTAAATAAGACATGGCATAGGAATGAATCTATAAGAACTGCATGGCGGAATTGCTGGGATAATACAGCGATTCCGCTTTTTATCATACCGGAGATTTCCACATTTATTTGAGTTTCGGGTTCGGAAGAACATTTTATAAGACTATGTGTCAGAAGATGAATGGAAGTCCGGTTCCTGGGATATTCTAGTGGATAAATACAACAAAAATGCAACACTTGTATAAGAAGTGTTGCATTTTAACCTTACAATATATATATCGGATTGGTGCGATAATAGTTTAGTGCTAACTTAAAAATAAATCTGTTTTCCTGTATTTTCTATAGTTAACGACATTAGAAATTACGCTTACTATATATGCATGTCAAGATACATGTAAAGGGATTGGACTGGATTTATAACAGTTCAGCATTCGGCTTCCCTGTTACAATTGCACAGTCAGATACACCATGTCCTTGTCATCCTGCTCAATGCACAGATAGCGCTTGGTGATGCGGTAGGAAGAATGGTTGTACAGTTCCATCAACAGGGCTGGCTGAACACCTTGTTTCCATGCGTGATAGCCAAAGGTTTTGCGCAGGGAATGACAGCTGATATGTTCGTCCAGCCCGGCATATTCGGCAGCTTCTTTGATTATGCGGAAGGCCTGGGAGCGGGACAGGTGTTCCTCGGTTCCTCTTTTACCTGTAAAAAGGAAATGATCCTTTTCACGGGAAGGCTCCTCTTCCTGTAAGATATGCAAAGCTTCAAATACGTTGGCGTTAATTGCCACACATTGCTGTTTGCCGGTTTTCTGTTCGGTAATACAGATATGGTCTTTAAAGCAGTTTTTTTATGGTTGAATACATCCTGCCACTGCAGTTTCAGAAGATCACTGATTCTGAAAGCAGTATTCAGACCTAAAATAATCATTGCATAATTTCTGCACATAGGTTTTATGGTCAGATAATATTCTTTGAATTTTCTGAGTTTCTCTTCATTTTTAATCGGGTACGTTGTGCTCATGTCGATTCTCCTCCATATCGTTTGGTTCCCATGACAGTAACTCTGCCGGGGTTATTGACAATACCTACATTACTATACGACAGGTCATTGTGATGCAACACTTCTTATACAATTGTTGCATCGGGTGTAACAGTATGCTGCGCTTCGGACAACAGCTGCGCAGGTTTGAAGAATACAGGAGGTATGATTTATGTTAAGACTGACGGTGAGCACAGAGGAATACTTGATGATCGGTGATGATATCAAGATTATTTTTCTGGGCGGAAGTAAGAACCATACCCGTGTTATGCTGGACATTCCGAAGGAGATAAATGTTGTCCGCAGTAAAGTTATGGAAGCAAACGCCACGGATCCGAAGGAAAGGGATAACCTTGCACATTATTATGCGGTGCCGGAAAAATACCGGAAGAAAAGAAGCGGCAGCAAATAAGGCCCCATCAGGGTAATAACCCGGAGTTATCCTGGAGACTTCGGGATTATTCAATATGCAATATCAAAATTTAATTAAGAAGCAATGCCGCAAACGGATTTGCGGCAGTAAAAACAAGGAGGTAAGTTATGGTAGTACAACACAACATTACGGCAATGAATTCTAACAGAATGCTTGGCCTTACAACAAGCGCACAGGCCAAGTCCACAGAGAAGTTATCATCCGGTTACAAGATCAACCGTGCGGCGGACGATGCGGCAGGCTTATCAATTTCCGAGAAGATGAGAAGACAGATCAGAGGACTTACCCAGGCATCGGCCAACGCCCAGGACGGTATCTCTTGTGTACAGACAGCAGAAGGTGCATTGAATGAAGTACAGGATATGCTCCAGAGAATGAATGAGCTGGCTGTTAAAGGTGAGAATGGGACTCTTACCTCTACGGACCGCAGCTATATCCAGTCTGAGGTTCAGCAGCTGATGAGCGAAATCGACCGTGTGCAGAGCACAACAACATTCAATGAGCAGAATCTGCTGGATGGCTCCTTTAAGAATAAAGGTTTACAGGTTGGTGCAGAATCCGGCCAGCATATTTCTATCACGATCAAGAACATGAAGACCAATGAGTTGATTGCAAACGCTGTGGCAGATGGTGTGAAATTTGGAGTATCCAACACAGAAAAAGACAGTACCAACAGTACAGACAGTTCTAATTATGCTGATAACAATCTTGACGCAGACGGCAAGAAGACATTCGCGTCTAATTTGTTGTCCAAGTTCTATGCTTTTGATCCGGATGATGTAAAAGATGCGGACATCAAGGATAAAGTAGACAATTTGGATAATAAGGGAGCTACAACTGAAACGAAAAGCAAGTTAACAGATGCTCCTACAGCAGCAGATTTTGCAGCTTTGAATGCATTTGCCAAACATGCAATAAAGGATGTATCCCAACAGCGTTCCGACCTTGGTGCGATTCAGAACAGGCTTGAGCATACCATCAGCAACCTGGACAATATCGTTGAGAATACTACGGCGGCAGAGGCTCAGATCCGTGATACGGATATTGCGACAGAGATGGTCAGATACGCGAACAACAATATCTTACAGCAGGCCGGTACGTCCATGCTGTCCCAGGCGAACCAGAGCAATCAGCTGGCATTGTCCTTACTTGGCTGATAAGAGAGGATTTCGTTACGATTCACGGCTGATATACCGCGAGGTGTTTTTTGTGAGTGGAGCAAGGCGGAAATCACAGAAAATCCGAGTTGGGGATTTCAGAGAAATTGATAAATTTGGCAAAAGAGTGGTTTACAAAACCACTCTTTTGTTGTATGATGATCTCGGAAAACGATTTCTGGAAAACCTTTTCCAAAGTAATATAATCGTTTTCAGGACGGAAGAAGCATGGTATCGATCAAAGATGTCGCAAAGCAGGCGGGAGTGGCAATCTCCACAGTATCCAAGGTACTGAACAACTATCCGAATGTCAGCGAAGAGACGAAGAAAAAAGTAAATCGGGCGGTAGCGGAGCTGAATTTTGTACCCAACTGCGTGGCATCGGCTTTATCATCGAAACAGTCCGGAAGAGTGGCGATCCTTCTGAATCTGAGCAGTGCATCCCAGGCGGCAGACGAGATTAACATGCAGTATATGGCGGGAACGATTGAGCAGGCCGTGGAACTGAATCTGGATGTGATTACTGTATTTAATTCCATGTTGAAGAATAAGAGCGTGGAAGAAGTGATACGCTATTTACAGGCCCAGAGTATTACCGGACTGATTATTTTCGGTATGTCTAAAGAAGATAAGGTGCTGCATAAACTGATCGCATCGCAGATTTTTAAGATCGTACTGGTGGATGCACCCATGGTGAATGAGGCAACTTCCGCCGTGTGGGTCGATCAGGAGAAGGCACAGTATGATGTGGCGAAGAAGACGGTTCTGGAGAATAACGGCAGGAGCATTCTGTATCTGGCAGGCAAGAAGAACGGCTATGTGACGCAGGAGCGTCTTAAGGGGATCCGGCGCCTTGCGGAGGAGATGGGGCTGACACTGCTGGTGCGCAACGGGGAGTTTTCTGAGCTGCAGGCCAGGAACCATACGTTCAAGTATGCCAGGAAGAAGGATATTGTAGTGTGCGCCTCAGACCTGATGGCGATCGGGGCAATGAAAGCGTTGACCGAAATGGATATTTTCCGGCCGGTATGCGGATTTGACGGTATCGTACTGATGGGATACGCGGGCAAGCAGATGAATACCGTACGGCAGAATTTTAAAAGAATTGCGTCAGAGTCCGTGACGGAACTGAAGCGGTTGATCGACGGCGGCACGGGCAGGCAGATCGTGCTGGATTATGAGCTGGTTCGGATGAAGTATATGGATATCATATGTTAGCGCAGGACATGAATAATCATAAAATGATAATATATTAATAAAAAAATGAAACAGGAGGACTAATTATGGCACAGGCAAGCAACCTGAAAAGAGACGTTTTGGTTCTGAATCTGGAGAAGGAACTGGAAGAGCAGACGAAGGAAGGCTTCGGCAGGAGCATAGCGGAGTGCAGTAACGAAGAACTCTACTACAGTCTGCTGCAGTTATCCAAGAAACTGATGGAAGTATCTGAGCGCATCGAGGGCGAGAAGAAGATTTATTACATTTCCGCAGAGTTCCTGATCGGTAAGCTTTTATCGAACAATCTGATTAATCTGGGAATCTATGATAAGCTGAATGATATTCTTGCCAAGAAGGGCAAGCGCTTAAGTGAGATCGAGGAGGTAGAGCCGGAACCTTCACTGGGTAACGGCGGCCTTGGACGTTTGGCGGCATGCTTCCTTGATTCCATCGCAACTCTGGGACTTCCCGGAGAAGGAATCGGCCTGAATTATCATTTCGGCCTTTTCAAGCAGGTGTTTAAAGACAAATTGCAGACGGCGGAGCCGAATGACTGGATTGAGGAGCAGTCCTGGCTGACGAAGACGGATACGTCCTTTGAGGTGGCTTTTGGTGACAGGAAGGTGACTTCCAGATTGTATGATATTGATGTGATCGGATATGACAATGGCGTCAACAAGCTGAGGCTGTTCGATATCGAGTCCGTAGATGAAAGTATTGTTAAGAAGGGAATCGATTTTGACAAGGAAGATATCGAGAAGAACCTTACTTTGTTCCTGTATCCTGATGACTCCGATGAGGCGGGCAATCTTCTTCGTATTTACCAGCAGTATTTCATGGTGAGCAACGGGGCACAGCTCATACTGAAAGAAATGAGAGAAAAGGGATATGATCTGCGCAAAATGTATGAGCATGCGGTGATCCAGATCAATGATACCCATCCTACGATGGTGATCCCCGAGCTGATCAGAATCCTGGTAAATGACAAGGCATTTACCATGGACGAGGCGATCGAGGTTGTCAGCAAAACATGCGCATATACCAATCATACGATTCTGGCGGAAGCGCTGGAGAAGTGGCCGCTTGCGTATCTGGAGAAAGTGGTGCCTCAGTTAGTGCCGATCATCAAGGAATTAGACAAGAGAGTTGCAAAGAAATATAAGGATCCTAAGGTCCAGATCATAGATAAGGATGACAGAGTGCATATGGCACATATCGATATTCACTATGGTTTCTCTGTCAACGGTGTGGCAGCGATTCATACAGAGATTCTGAAGGATACCGAGCTGAATGCTTTTTATAAGATATACCCTGAGAAGTTCAACAACAAGACCAATGGTATTACGTTCAGAAGATGGCTCTTATCCTGTAACCGTGAACTGGCATTCTTCCTGTCTGAGACAATCGGAGACGGCTTCAAGAAGGATGCGGATAAGCTGGAGATGCTGCTGGAATATAAGGATGATGAGGCGGTTTTAAACCGCATTGCAGAGATTAAGATGAATCGTAAGAAGGAACTGGCCGCTTACGTGAAGGAAGTGGAGGGCGTTACCTTAAATCCGGACTCCATCTTCGACCTGCAGAGTAAGAGAATGCACGAGTACAAGCGCCAGCAGATGAATGCATTGTATATTATCCACAAATATCTGGAGATCAAGGCCGGTAAGAAACCGGTAAGGCCGATGACCTTTATCTTCGGCGCGAAAGCGGCTCCGGCCTATATCATCGCGCAGGACATCATTCATTTGCTTCTTGTGCTTCAGGAGATCGTCAACAACGATCCGGATGTGAGCCCGTACATGACGGTGCTTATGGTGGAAAATTATAACGTAGCATATGCGGAGAAGATGATTCCGGCCTGCGATATTTCTGAGCAGATTTCCCTTGCTTCCAAGGAAGCATCCGGCACAGGCAACATGAAGTATATGTTAAACGGTGCGGTTACACTGGGTACTTCTGACGGCGCCAATGTGGAGATTCACGAACTGGTGGGAGATGACAATATCTATATCTTCGGTGAGAAGTCCGAGACGGTCATCGAGCATTATGCGAAGGCGGATTATGTCTCCAAGGACTACTATAAGAAGAGCCCGGTGATCAAAGAGGCGGTAGATTTTATCGTCGGAGAGCAGGCGCTGAAAGCAGGGCACAAGGAGAATCTGGAGAGACTCTATAAGGAACTGCTGAATAAAGACTGGTTTATGACGCTGCTGGATCTGGAGGATTATATTAAGGTGAAAGACCAGATGATGGCAGATTATGAGGATCAGGAGAAGTGGCGGAGAATGATGCTTGTCAATATCGCGAAAGCAGGCTTCTTCTCTTCTGACAGAACCATAGTAGAGTATAATCGCGATATTTGGAAGTTGAAATAGGAATGGCGTACACAGGGCATGACGGGAGCGCAGAGAGACTGTCGGTTTGTGATTCTGTTTCGTGAAAAATAAAGTAAAACCGTCCACCTGTTTTTGGTGGGCGATTTTACTTTAGCGATGCTGATTGTTGATAGCAGGCCAAAGTTAAGGTACAATAGAAACAATATTGCGTAAAAGGAGCAAGGACAGTATGTACAGGGTCGGAATATGTGATGACGATAAAATTTTGTGTTCCTTGCTGGAGAAACAGATTCAGGCGCTTTCGGCCGATATTGCGGTAAGATTTGAAACAGAAGTATGGTACAGCGGGGAGAGTCTGGAGCGTGATTTGAAGAAAGGGCTTGGACTGGATATCCTTTTTCTCGATATTGAGCTGCTCCAGAAGAACGGCATTGAAACAGGCGCCTTTATCCGTGATGAGATGGGGGATACAGATACCCATATTGTCTATATTTCTTCCAAGCAGGGCTACGCGATGGAGCTTTTCAAAATACAGCCATTGGAATTCCTTATAAAGCCGATTTCCGCCGCCAGGCTGAAAGAAGTGCTTATAAGAAGCATGAAAAGGAAAAAGGGTGCGGAAAGCTGCTTTGAATATCGGAAAGGAGGCCAGTTTATCCGGATCCCGGTCAAGGAAATATTATATTTCATGAGTATGGATAAAAAGGTTTTGATCATCAAAAATGCTGGGCAGGAGGAGTTTTACGGGAAATTGAAAAATGTCATGGAACAGCTTCCGGCAGGCTTTCTGATGATACATCAGTCTTATGTGATACATCAGGAGTACGTGAGCGAGTATTCTTATGAAAGCATAAAGATGATGAACGGTGATTTGTTAAGTGTCAGCAAACCATACCGGAAAGAAGTCAGGGCAAAAATCAAACAATATTTACAAGAGAAAATATGCCATGTATTATAAGACAGCATACGAACTGGCAGTGATTTTGATTGCGGGCATTCTGCACACGGCGCTGCTGAAAAAAGTACTGGATACTTTTCTGAATGCAGAAGACAGGAACAGGCTGATATGGAAAACCGTATTTATGGGATATTATCTGCTGTCAACAGCTGCCTTCACTGCATTTCATGTATCGCTGCCCTATGCATTATGTAACTTGGTAGGCATTATCGGCGCGGCCTGCTTTTACCGCGCGGCATGGGAGAAGAAAATATGGATTTCCATGTTTTATTTCTGCATGGATACAGGCAGCGGGGTAGCGGCAGCTGCTGCCGTTTCGGAGGCCAGAATGCAGCTGACTGCGGTTTGTACCTTGCTTTTGATGATATGCGTGACGGTTATCTGCCATATTCCCGATCCTGAAGAAGGCAGGGAAATAGCGCTTGATAAAAGGCAGATGTTTTTGCTGTATCTAATTCCCGTGTTAAGCGTGGCAGTATTTTTTGTAATGCTGTATGGAAACGCCGGCAGGGGGATGACGGTACTTTTATGTGCTGCCGTTATGGCGCTTAATCTGTGCGTGTTCTATCTGTATCATATTTTGCTCCAAAATTATGTGCAGCTGAGGGAACAGGATATTTATAAACAGCAGACAACTGCCTATCAGAACCAATTGGAGGTTATCATGGAGTCTCAGGGCCGTATCAGGGCATTGAGGCATGACATGCAAAATCACATGCTGGCACTTGGGGGATTAGCGAAGGGTTCAGAGCCGGACAAGCTGACGGAATATCTTGACTCCATGCAGGAGTTTATGAAGAATCCGTCAGAGCATGTTTATACCGGAAATGAAGCTTTGGACAGTCTGCTGAATTTCAAGCTGCAAAGGGCGCAGGAAGAATTGAAAAAGGTGGAGACGGATATTGTGCTCCCGGAGAAGATGAAGCTGCATTCGTTTGATTTCAATGTAATCGTCGGCAATCTTTTGGACAATGCGGTAGCGGCATCCAGGCAGACAGAGGAGCAGTTTTTGAAATTCGTTATGCGGATGGAACATGGCGTTTTGTTTCTGTATATGGTAAACAGCTGTTCGGGGATACCCGAAGGGGTATGCGAGATACGCAAGCTGACGGAAAAGTCCGTTGCGGGGCATGGCATAGGGCTTGCAAATGTCAGGAGGATTGTAGAGAAATATCATGGCGATATGGAAATGCGCTGTATGGATAATCATATGGAAACAGATATCATGTTGTATATGAAAAACCTGTAAATACCGAGAAGGCTGTCATGTGTTCATGGCAGCTTTTTGAAAGCTATTCATGTGGAGCCTCAGGGAAGAAGGAAAAACAGGGAAGGCTGATATAATGACAGGCAGGGGCTGCAACAAGTGCGTCCTCTGCCTGCATTTCATGGGAAATCATTATTGTAATCTGTTATTACCTTTTCAGAACAAAGGCCTCATAGGGTTTCAAGGTCATCTCCGCTTTGCCATAAGCATTCTCCATATTGGAGATAAGACAAGGCGCTCCTACAAACTCGTCAGGAACCGTAAAGGAAGTCTCGTGGTCGCAGAAGCTGCATACTACCAGCAGCTTTTCTTCATCCAGCGTTCTGGTGTAGACGAACAGTTCTTCACTGTCTTCCAGCATCAGATCGTACTTACCATATACCATGATTGGATTTTTCTTTCTTAATTCGATCAGCTTCTTATAGTAATGGAACACGGAATTGGGATCCGCTGTCTCGGCCTTGGCGTTGATCTCCTTGTAGTTGGGATTTACGGCGATCCAGGGAGTGCCGGCAGTAAATCCGGCCTGCCAGGAATCGTCCCACTGTACCGGAGTCCTTGCGTTATCGCGGCTCTTGAAGATGATGCAGGGCCAGAAGTCCTCGTGGGAAACAACACCGTCGCTGCACCACTCCTTGTAGGCGTTAATACTCTCAATGTCACGGAACTCTTCGGGACTCTGGAACGGATAATTGGTCATGCCCAGTTCTTCGCCTTGATAGATATACGGAGTACCTTGCTGCATATGCAGACAGGTAGCCAGCATTTTAGCGGAAGCCTCTCTGTACTGCGGACGGTCATCGCCGAAGTTGGAAACTGCCCGGGGCTGATCGTGGTTATCCCAGAAAAGGCTGTTCCAGGCTTTGCCATACAGTTCGGTCTGCCAGCGGGACATGGTTTTCTTCAGAACGGTGAGCGGCAGCTGCTCATTGGTCCATTTTCCGTATTTTCCGGAGCCATTACGCTCCACATGTTCGAACTGGAATACCATGTTCAGCTCATGGGTATCCTCCCCGGCATACTGTTTCGCCTGTTCTATGGTCACGCCGGCCGTCTCGCCTACGGTCATGATATCGTATTTGGACAGCACCTTTTCGTTCATTTCTTGCAGGTACTTATGGACATTAGGACCGTGTATGCAATAAGGAGAGAAGTCGCCGTACAGATCGGTTACTTCACCGTCGGGCATTTCCTTCGTCTTGGAAATCATACTGATGACATCCATGCGGAAACCGTCGATACCCTTGTCGCACCACCAGGTCATCATATCAAATACTTCTTTCCGGACCTTCGGATTATCCCAGTTTAAATCAGGCTGTTTTTTGGAGAAAAGATGCAGGTAGTACATGGAAGTCTCCTCATCATACTGCCATGCGGAACCACTGAAGCAGGAACCCCAGTTGTTGGGCGGAGTCTGTGCATCCTTACCCTCGCGCCAGATGTAGTAATCGCGGTATTCGTTATCCGTGGACTTCCGGCTCTCGACAAACCATCTGTGTTCGTCAGAAGTATGATTCACCACCAGATCCATGACGATGCGGATGCCTCTTTCATGGGCGGCCGCCAGCATTTCGTCGAAATCTTCCATGGTGCCGAATTCATCCATAATATCCTGATAATCGCTGATATCGTATCCGTTGTCATCATTCGGAGACTTGTAGACAGGAGACAGCCAGATCACATCGATCCCCAGATATTTCAGATAATCCAGCCTGCTTGTGATTCCCTTCAGATCTCCGATTCCGTCTCCGTTGCTGTCCATAAAGCTGCGGGGATAAATCTGGTAAATAACCGCTTCTTTCCACCATGTTTTGTTCATATGCGCACTTTTCCTTTCTATTTTTAGATTTCTGATTTCTTCTTATTTTGCCCATGTCTTCACCGGCGTCTAAATTTCCAGTACCAGCGCCTGATACCCTTTCAGACGAAGAACCCCTCCGCACTCTTCCAGGTCCGGATAATTATTGATCAGTACCTTCTTATAAGCAGCGGGCAGTGCAATCTCCTGGGCATCTGTCTGATAATTTCCGATCACCAGCAGCATCTTGTCTCCTTTGCGGTAATACGCCATCAGATTATGCCGCTCTTCCCAGACCGGCTCCAGAGAACCGTACACAACTGTCTCCTTGTACACCGGATCCTTGCGCAGTGCGATCAGTTTCTTATAGAAACTGCGGACGGAATCCGGGTCATCCATCTGTGCCTCCACATTGATGGATGTATAGTTGGGATTTACCTTAAGCCATGGCGTACCGTCAGTGAATCCGGCATTTGCTCCGGCGGACCACTGCATGGGCGTACGTGCGTTGTCACGGCTGAATCTGGATACGGCTTTTAACGCCTGTGCAGGAGTAAGCCCTGCGTCCAGAGCGACACGGTACTCATCAAGTGTGGAGATGTCATCCACCTCGTCGATGGAGGAAAAGACAGTATTTTCCATACCCAATTCCTGTCCCTGATAGATAAAAGGAAGCCCGCGCAGCATGAAATTCAACGCCGCCAGCATTTTCTTGCTTTCGATGCAGCACTCGCCCTCAGGAATATAACGGCTGACTCCACGGGATTCGTCATGATTCTCAATAATGTTGGACAGAAAACCGATGCTGCCGATCCTGGCCTGTGCCTCGAAACAGCACTTTTTATAATCATCCGGCATGACCGGGGCAGCATCGTACCATCCTTTGGAGCTCTGGCCGAAAATAGTCTCGTTAAAGTCAAACATACTGGAGAAATAGCCGTTCTCGCCGATAAAATCAGGGATTTCCTCCGGCTTCTCATCAAATACTTCTCCCACGGAAAAGGCATCGTACTTCTTAAAGGTGCGGTCGCGCATTTCGCCTAGAAATTCTCCGATGCCGCTGGCTTCGTGCAGCATATTCTGAATGCTGGAAAGCCCGTCTTCACGATCCGGTTCATAATCGCGGAAAGGCAGCGCTTTCTTGATATTCATGATCGCATCGATGCGGAATCCGCCCAGTCCCTTATCCAGCCACCAGTTGATATTCTTATAGACTTCCTCGCGGAGTTCAGGATTCTCCCAGTTTAAATCCGGCTGTTTCTTATGGAACACATGCAGATACTGCTTGTTTGTGCCGGGCAGATCCTCCCATACAGGGCCGCCGAAATAGGAACGCCAGTTGGTAGGAAGCTCCCCTTCCTTCTTGTCTCTTAAATAGAAGAAATTGCCGTATTTCCCCTCCGGATCTTCACAGGCCTTGCGGAACCATTCATGTTCGTCGGAGCAGTGATTTACCACCAGGTCCATCAATATGTACATATTTCTTTTTTTGGCCTCGGCGATCAGCCGGTCCATATCTTCCATGGTGCCGAACCGGGGATCAATTGCGTAATAATCCGAAATGTCATAGCCTTGGTCGGCAAGCGGGGACTGATAGCAGGGGGAAAGCCAGAGGATATCCACTCCTAAATCCTGCAGATAATCCAGTTTGCTGATAATACCGGGAATATCACCGATTCCGTCACCGTTGGAATCATAGAAACTCTTGGGATAAATTTGATAGGCTACTTTGTCGTGCCACCATTTCTTGGTCATAACCGTACCTCCGTCTGTTGTTGTGTTTGGCAGGCCAGATACCTGCATCGTTACGATGAGCCGTCGATCTATGGGCTCGGTGAAGTCTATATGACGAACACATAGAAATAATGTAGTTATATTCATTTTATTGATGTACGGACAAAAAGTCTTACGGTTATTTGATTAAAAACTACGAAATTATGACTTAATCGACAGTCCTCTGATACTGCTTCCGGTACTGCAGCGGCGTGGCGCCCGTCTGTCTCCGGAATTCCCGCAGGAAGTTGCCCATATTGTTATAGCCGCACTCCAGGCAAACCTCCGTCACAGGCAGATCGGTTTCCTCAAGCAGGCGCCGCGTCTGCTTGATCCGGTATTCGTTGACATATTCCATAGGCGTACGTCCGATTGCCTTTTTGAAAAAGCGGCAGAAATATTGTTCGTTCAGGCTTACCTGTTCCGCCAGATCGGAGATATAGATTTTCTCTTTATAATTGTCTTTGATATAGGTCAGGATTGTCTTAATGTCTTCCACGCGCTTGTCGTAATTCTTCTCTGTCGGAGTGAAGAGATGATGTTCGGAAAGCACTGCAAGTATGGAGAGCAGAGAGGACTTGATATATAGTTGGCTGGTTAAGTCATCGGTAACGGCAATCATATCCATATCGGTTTCTTCCTGGCAAGTGTGTCGGAAAGAGTGGAATACGGACATAAACGCATCCCGAATCGGGTAGAATGCCGGATGGTTCGGGGTGATGCAGCGGGGAAAAAGCATCCGGCCTTTTTGAATCGGCTGGATCAGCTGCACCTGCGCGGTATCATAGGTGTCGAAGCAAAGAAGATCGGGGGAGAAGACTACGGCATCTTCCTGGCTGTCCGGTGTGCTCGTGACAATGCTGTGCAGTTCTCCCGGGTTAATAAACCATAGACTTTCTGAGTCGATTGAAAATGGTTCCATATTGATATCCAGCAGAAAGGAACCGCCGGAAAAGTATAAGATCTCCACTTCGTCATGCCAATGGTGCTTGACCAACGTGCCTGTCCGGGCAGAGCGCGTCCGATAGAAGGCACAGGGGAAAGATTTCGTGCCGTGAGAGCGTATTTCTTTCAGGGTGAATGGCTGAGGATGCTGCATGTAAGTGTTCCTTTCGTAAGTTTGTTCCTGTGTGTTATTTCTATTATAGAGGATAGATGGGATCAGTTCAAACCGCAGGTGTGTGTTTTGCGGTATTTTTGTAACAGTTTGGATTTCGGCTTTCCTGTTACTGTATTTGGATATCCTGAATCGCTGCCGCCGCACGGATTGTAATATTTCACAGAATATGTTAGAATTACCCGCATAAGTCAGGTAACCAGTGTTTTAGATAAAAAGGGGAAAGTGAGGCAGAATATGTTGAGAAAGCCGGATAGATGGGATCTTGTACTGCTTGCGGCCTGTATGCTTTTTTATTTACTTTTTCCGGTCATGGACGGACCGGTCTGGTGTGTGGACTCGGCGGGATATGTATCGATGCACATAACGAGGGAGCCTCTTTATCCCACATTTCTTGCATTGTGCAGAGGAATCGGAAGGCTGGTGCGGATGGACGCACTATTTGTGACGGTCATTTTACAGAGTCTGCTGGCCGGCGCCGCGGCATGGTATGCGGGGGATACCGCCCGAAAGGCCGGGAACGGAAGCCGCCTTTTGCAGGCAGCGGCGATTCTGTGTCAGTTTGCGGTGACGCTTCTGTGCAGATTTGCGGCAAACCGGGGATCTGCCTATACGGACAGTATTTTGACGGAAGGGTTGGGACTGTCCCTGTTTGTATTTTTTTCCTGTGATCTGTTCCTGTATTTGTGGATGAGGAAGTCAGGATATCTTTGCCGGACACTGTTATGGTCTTTTTTGCTAGTCAGCCTGCGGAAGCAGATGATGGTCACTTTGCTTATCATGGGGATTGTCTTTGCATGGTATGAACTGATTAAAAACCGCAGGATACGGTGGTTTATGAGTCTGTGTGTGATGATCTGTGGTGTGTTCTTTGCCGGGAAGCTATTCGACAGATGTTATCAGTATGCTGTCAGAGGCGTGTGGATGGAGCACAGCGGCAATTCCATGGGGATTCTGTGTACCCTGCTGTATTCTTCCGATGCAGTAAGCGACAGGGAATTGTTCGAGGATGAGACAATCAGGCGGCTCTATGAGGAGATCATGGAGCAGGCGGACGAACAGCAGATCCTGTATCCCTATGCGGAACCGGGATGGCTGCCTGTGGCGGTTCATTATGCGGACAGCTATGATGCCATCGGATACGGCATCATCAATCCGGTGGTGGAGGGATATCTTTCAGAGAACTTCCGGTATTCCGATGAAGAGGCAGCCATGAAATACGATGAGATCTGCGGGGTGATGAGCAGAACTTTGTTCCGGCAGAAGCTGCAGCCCCTTCTGCGGGTGTATCTGTATAATATCTGGCGGGGATTTGTGAATTCCGTTGCGAAGGCAAACCATTTGCTCAGTGTATATGCCGGGGCAGTCTACCTGGTCACCGGAATCGGGGCCTGGTACCTGATCAGACAGAGGAGAAGGCTGAAACTGCAGATCCGTCAGCCGTCAGAAGGGGCGGAAGCTTCTGTAATGAAATACAGGGAGTTGATGGAGCGGATTGACAGAAGTCTCTGTTTTGCCTTTATCGTGACGGCCGGTATTGTGATCAATACACTGGTGGTGGGGATGATCATCTTTACACAGCCCCGTTATATGATATACGGCATGGGGCTGTTCTATACGGCGTGCTGCATGCTTGCGCGGGATATCCTGGCATGTTTTCAAATGAGAAGGACGGCAGGATAGTGAGTTACCTGAAGACAGGGCCGGGAAGCCATAATGGTATTTCCGGCTCTTTTTGTTATAGTTAACGACATCAATGTCATTAAGTTAAGTCTATACACAGCGTCTGATATGATAGGATTCTCCTGATATTTTCGGACACTTCCTTAATCAGCATAAAAAGTTTAAATTAGTGGTTGACAAACAGGAAATCAGGGTGTAATATCGTTTCATACTTAACCTAGTAAATAAGTAGGAATTAAAAAGGGGCATAAGCGGAATTGGAAAGTGCAATACCGGTTTGTGCGATTATTTCGGAATGGAGGAGATTATGGCAAATATTAAAAAGAGTGCGGCGGAACTGATTGGTAAGACACCCTTGCTTGAGGTGGCTCATTATGAGAAGAATCATGAACTTGACGGAGTGACTATTCTGGTGAAGCTGGAGTACCTGAACCCTGCAGGATCCGTGAAGGACCGCATCGCGCTGAATATGATCGAGGAGGCGGAGAAGTCAGGCAGATTACAGCCGGGGGCAACGATTATCGAGCCTACTTCCGGTAATACGGGAATCGGTCTGGCGGCAGTGGCAGCAGCGAAAGGATACAAGGCGGTCCTGACGCTGCCGGAGACGATGAGTGTGGAGCGCAGGAAGCTGCTGCAGGCATATGGAGCCAAACTGGTGCTGACGGACGGTACGAAGGGGATGAAGGGCGCTATTGTGAAGGCGGAAGAACTGCAGGCATCCACACCGGGATCCATTATACTGGGACAGTTCGAGAATCCTGCCAACCCGGCGGTGCATAAGGCAACGACCGGTCCGGAGATCTGGGAAGATACGGACGGCAAGGTAGACATCTTCGTGGCAGGAGTCGGTACCGGTGGTACGATAACCGGTGTCGGTGAATATCTGAAGGAACGAAATCCAAAGATACAAGTAGTGGCTGTGGAACCTGCGTCCAGTCCGGTTCTCTCCGGCGGAGCGGCGGGAGCACACAAGATTCAGGGAATCGGTGCGGGATTTGTGCCGGAAGTGCTGAGGACGGATATCTATGACGAGATCATTCAGGTCTCCAATGAAGATGCTTTTGCCGCAGGCCGGGCGATTGCGGTAGAGGAAGGCGTTCTGGTGGGCATTTCCTCAGGGGCGGCGCTGCACGCGGCGGCGGAACTGGCAAGACGGCCTGAGAATAAGGGGAAGACGATCGTAGCGCTCCTGCCGGATTCCGGAGACAGATATCTGTCCACACCATTGTTTGCGGGAGAATAAAGTGCAGAAGGGAATCTGAAGGCTGAAATGTTACAAAGTAGGTGCTCCGGCTTATGTCTTTGCTTGATAAATCCGGCCATTCATGCTAAAGTAGTCAGGAACATACCATTTACGAAAGGACAAAGCGAAATGGCAGGAATGATAGAAGTTCGAAATCTAAGCAAAACATTCGTGACTAAGGACGCCAATGTAGAGGCATTGCAGAATATTAATCTCTCCATTCAGACGGGTGATATCTACGGAATCATCGGTATGTCGGGAGCAGGAAAGAGTACGCTGGTGCGCTGTCTGAATTTCCTGGAGCGTCCCACAGAAGGAACGGTGGAGATCGAAGGCAGAGATTTAAGCGCCCTGTCGGAGAGGGAACTGCGTGCGCAGCGCGCCGAGATTGCGATGATCTTTCAGCATTTTAATCTGCTGATGCAGAAGAACGTGATTGACAATATATGTTTTCCGCTGCTGTATGCCGGGGTCGGGAAGGGAATGATGAGTAAGAAGGATGCCAGGAAACGGGCGGAAGAGCTGTTGGAGATCGTGGGACTGACAGAGAAGGCGAAGGCCTATCCTTCCCAGCTGTCCGGCGGACAGAAGCAGCGTGTGGCGATTGCCAGGGCTCTTGCGGCCAATCCCAAGATCCTGCTCTGCGACGAGGCGACCAGTGCCCTTGACCCCCAGACAACCCAGTCTATCCTGCATCTTTTGAAACAGATCAATAAGGATTACGGTATTACGATTGTGATCATCACCCATGAGATGTCGGTAGTCAGGGAGATATGTTCCCATGTGGCTATCATAGGAGACGGCCATCTGGTGGAACAGGGCAGGGTGGCAGATATCTTCTCCCACCCGAAGACGAAGGAGGCTAAAGAGCTGATTGTCAGAGGAAGAGGGGAGGAGCGCCGCACGCTGGAAAGCCATCAGAAAGACCTGATGAAAGGAAAGTGCTGTATCCGTATCGTCTTCTCCGTGAATTCGTCTTTCGAGCCGGTCATCGCCAATATGGTGCTGCGGTTTGGACAGCCGATCAATATCCTGCGGGCAGATACCAAGAATGTGGAAGGAATCGCCAGGGGCGAGATGATCTTAAGCCTGCCGGATGATGTGCAGATGCAGGAGGATATGAAAGCCTATCTGACAGAGAGAGGACTGGCAGTAGAGGAGGTGGACGGCTATGGAGTGGACTAATGAAATGACGATGATGATGGTGGACGGCGTGAGAGAGACTTTGTTTATGACGCTTCTGTCTACATTTTTCGGGTACCTTCTGGGCCTGCCCATGGGCGTTGCCCTGGCGGTGACGGATAAGAATGGTATCAGGCCGAATGCGGTAGTCTATAAGATACTGGATGTGACCGCCAATGTGGTCAGAAGTATTCCATTCCTGATCCTGCTGATTCTGATCATGCCTGTAACCAAGCTGTTGGTGGGCAGAAGTTATGGAACGGCGGCTACGGTGGTGCCGCTTACGGTGGCGGCAGCGCCTTTTATCGGACGTATGATCGAGTCTTCCCTCAACGAAGTGGACCGCGGCGTGATCGAGGCGGCACAGAGTATGGGAGCCGGAAACATGACTATCATTATGAGAGTCCTTCTGGTGGAGGCCAGGACATCCATTCTGGTAGGGGTGACGATTGCGCTGGGCACAATCCTGGGCTATTCCGCAATGGCAGGTATTGTGGGCGGCGGCGGCCTGGGTGATATCGCCATGCGGTACGGCTATTACCGTTATGAGGAAGAGATCATGCTGGTAGCAGTCATTTTGCTGGTGGTGCTGGTGCAGATCTTCCAGACATTGGGAATGAGGATGTCTGTGAAATTAGACCGCAGGCAGAGATAGGATGTATTATGATCTAAAAGTTATGTACAATGGGAACAGACGATATTGTACAGATACTTTCAGATAGAACCGGACGGCATAAATGAGGAGATAATGCCGTTTCGGAATCATATTACGGATGGAAGGTTAATTTCCATCGTTTCGCCGTAAAGAATACGGCAGAGAGGAGAGAAAGTATTATGAAGAAAAAATTTATCGCGGCAATTTTGACAGCGGCATTGGCGCTGGGCACACTGACAGCCTGCGGCGGTTCCGGCGACAGCGCGGTATCTGCGCCGGATGATGCGGCAGAGACCGAGGCAGAGAGCACACAGGAGCCTGCAGCAGAGGAGCCGGAGGATGAAGCAGCGCCGGAGGAAGATGCGGCAGCGGATACGGAAGCGGACGCAGAGACCGGGACACCGGCAGAGTCTAAGGGCACTATCACGGTTGCGGCATCCGCAACACCCCATGCAGAGATCCTTGAGCAGGCGAAGCCCCTTCTTGCCGAGCAGGGCTGGGATCTGGAAGTAACAGTATTTAATGACTATGTACAGCCGAACCAGGTAGTGGAGAGCGGTGAGTTTGATGCCAATTATTTCCAGCATATTCCTTATCTGGATTCCTTCAATGAGGAGCAGGGCACACACCTTGTAAATGCAGGCGGTATCCACTATGAGCCCTTCGGAATCTATCCCGGAACGAAGAGTGATCTGTCCACACTGGAAAAGGGTGATGTGATCGCGGTTCCCAATGATACAACCAATGAGGCGAGAGCGCTGCTGCTTCTGCAGGATAACGGCATTCTTACCCTGAAAGACGGCGTAGGCCTGGAAGCTACGGTAAGAGATATCGTGGATAATCCCAATGAGATCGAGATCCAGGAGCTGGAGGCGGCACAGGTGCCCAGAGTCAAAGACGAAGTGGCGTTTGTAGTCCTGAATGGCAACTATGCGCTGGAGGCAGGCTTCTCCGTAGCGAAGGATGCAGTGGCATATGAGCAGGCCGATTCCGAGGCAGCCAAGACCTATGTGAATGTCATCGCTGTTAAGGAAGGAAATGAGAGCAATGAGGCAGTTTCGGCGCTTGTAGATGTTCTGAAGTCTGACGAGATCGCAGAGTATATCAACAATACTTATGACGGCGGCGTAATTCCTTTCAAATAAACCGAATCTTATTTTGTTTGTGCCGAGGATAACATGGGCACAAATATGAAAAGGAAGACTATAAATCAGCTCCACGCAGCTTGTCTGCGTGTGTGCATCATATTACTTGCACCGTACTTTTCATGGGAATTTGTGTCCAGGAAGACATGGAGGTGCAAGTATATTACAGACAGAAGGCTGCTTGCCGGTTGGGATGCTTCAACCGGCAAGCAGCTTTTAACTATAAAATATGGAAAATGAAGCAGCAGTATGATACAATGGCGAATATGGGAAGAATAACTGACAGAGAGCTTTGAAGGATTTACGGAGGATATATGAATAAAGAAGATTTTATCACGAATTTACAGCATGCTCTGGCCGGTGGACTGCCGGGCGGCCAGGTGGCGGAGAATGTGCGGTATTACCGTGAGTATATTGACTCGGAGATTCATAGAGGGAGTACGGAGGAGGAAGTGCTGGCAGCGCTTGGCGATCCAAGACTGCTTGCCAAGAGTATTATAGACGCCAATAAGCGGGCGGGTGTAGCTTACGGCTCCAATCGCGGGTATGACGAGGAAGTGGCGGATGACACGCCGCCGGATGACGGTTATGAGGGAAAGAATTCTGTGAGAAGAGTGATGCTTCCCGGCTGGCTCGTTATGATCCTCATTGCCGTGATTGTAATATTTGTGATTTTTTTGCTGGGTTCGCTGCTTATTTCCCTGGCGCCTTTTATCATGGCGGCGGTGGTCGTGATGGTGATTATCCGGGCGATTCAGGGCAATCGACGATAAGTAGAGGAAATATTATAATTTTTATAAATCTGATGTATATTTTGTTTTGGATCCTGTAATACTATTCCTGTAACTATAGTAAACGACATAACAAATTTCTGCTTCCGGCTCTTGCCGGGGCCATATAGGAGAGCTTCTACAAGTCTTGCAACGGAATTTATCATGTCGATAACTATAAAACCAATCAGGAGGGATTTAAGATGTCTAAGAACGATTATAACCAGAATTCTCAGAACGACAAGCAGCAGGATAAGACTAACAACCAGAACAATCAGAACAGCCAGAAGAACAGTTCTAAGAACAGTTCCGGAAGCAACGCACAGGACAATCAGAAGAACAACTATTAATTAAGAGCGGCATGAAATGCTCTTAGGCAGAAAGCGGTATGGTCAGCTTGATCATATCGCTTTTTGCGGTTTACGATTGTTATTTGAGGTATTTTGGTATACAATAAACTCTGTGAGCCCATACAGAGTTGCCTTCCGTCAGTATGGGGGCAATATGAATCAGCAAGAGGATCATTTATGGATAAAAGAGAGTATATAGTGCCTTGCCATTTCGGACTTGAGGCAGTTTTAAAAAGAGAAATCACGGATCTGGGCTATGAGATCGTATCTGTAGAGGACGGACGCGTTACCTTCGCGGGGGATGCGCAGGCACTGTGCCGTGCCAATATTTTCCTGCGTACTGCGGAGCGGATCCTGATCAAGGTGGGAAGCTTCCATGCAGAGACCTTTGAGGAGCTTTTCCAGGGGACGAAGGCGCTTCCCTGGGAGGAATACATACCGAAGGACGGCAGATTCTGGGTTACCAAGGCAGCCAGCGTGAAGAGTAGGCTGTTCAGTCCCTCCGATATACAGTCCATCATGAAGAAGGCGATGGTGGAGCGGATGAAGGTGTCTTACCGCCAGGACTGGTTTGAAGAGACCGGAACGTCTTATCCGGTCAGGGTTTTTCTGATGAAGGATGAAGTGACGGTGGGACTTGACTCCACGGGTGAGTCTCTGCATAAGCGAGGCTACAGGAAGCTGACAGCCAAGGCGCCTATAGCGGAGAATCTGGCGGCGGCGCTCATTATGCTGACACCGTGGAAGGGGAACCGTATACTGGTGGATCCTTTCTGCGGCAGCGGGACGATACCCATTGAGGCGGCTATGATGGCAGCGCATATGGCACCGGGAATGAACCGCAGTTTTACGGCGGAAGAGTGGAGCCATATTGCGGACAGAAAGTGCTGGTATCGGGCAGCGGACGAAGCACAGTCTTTGATCGACAGGAATGCAGAGACCGATATTCAGGGATATGATATCGATGATGCCATGGTATCCATTGCCAGGGCAAATGCCAGGATGGCTGGTGTGGAAGAAATGATCCATTTTCAGCGCAGGGGCGTGGAACAGCTGAGCCATCCGAAGAAATATGGTTTTATCATCACCAATCCGCCCTATGGAGAGCGGCTGGAAGATAAGGAGAAGCTGCCGCAGCTTTACGGCACGCTCGGAGAGCGGTACCGTATGCTTGACAGCTGGTCCATGTATCTGATCACTTCTTATGAGAAGGCGGAGCAGGCAATCGGCAGGAAGGCGGATAAGAACAGGAAATTGTACAATGGAATGATGAAGACTTATTTCTATCAGTTTGCAGGGCCGAAGCCGATCGGGGGTAAGAAATAGATTATGCAGAATAAATTGATGAAGAGAACGACAGTGCTGTGTTCTGCGTTTGTGGCGGCAGCCATGGGGATTATGCTGCATTATTGCGCCAACAAGATTGTCGTAGTGGCGGATGTGGCGCAGGACGAAGTGGTGCAGGCGGCGGAAAGTACAGACAACTCGCAGGCAGAGGGAAGAAATAGTATCGAGATTGACCGGGACAGAGAAAATACAAATTATTTCTGTGTTCCCTTACCGCCGGATGTACGTGCCGAGGAGGTAACCATTGAGAATCATTATATGGACAGAGAACTGTGGGTCAGCATTGAACCTGAGAAGCTGTCAGGACAGGATGTGTTCTATGAGACGAACAGTGTTTACGGCAACTGTGAAAAGGTGGTGAAGGGACACTTTGAGGTTGAGGAGAAAAGGATATGCCTGCGGTTTGCTATGACAGACGTGTATGAGTATCACAGTATTTTTGAGGATAATACGCTTTATATAGAATTCGTACCGCCCAAGGAGGTCTATGAGAAGATCATTGTGATTGATCCGGCTTACGGAGGGGAAGATACCGGAGCAGCCACGGACACTGCCGAGGCGAAGGATATCACGCTGAATATTGCGAAGGCTTTGAAGGCGAAACTGGACGAAACGGATATTAAAGTTTATTATACAAGAATGGATGATAGCAATCCTGAGGCCGGATATCGTGTGAAACTGGCGGAGGCAGCCAAAGCGGATATGCTGATCCGTATTGAGGTGGGGAGTGACAAGAGCAGTAAACAGTATGGGACGGAGACTGTTTATAACAGCAGGTTTTTTATTCCCGGTTTCGGCAGCGTGGAACTGGCGGATCTGTTGGAGCGTGAGGTTGTGACCGCGATCAGCGGCAAGGCGAATGGATTGGTAGAGGCGTCTTCGGAGGACACGGTCATCAATGAAGCCACGGTGCCTGCGGCTGCCGTCCGGGTGGGATATCTCACCAATGGACAGGAAGCGATCCTGCTGCAGCGGGAGGATTATATACAGCGCATTGCAGAAGGAATCTATCAGACGGTTATAAAGGTTTATGAGGAATAACCACAACACAGAAGGGAAGAGAATATGAGACAGAAGATCCTATTTGCCACAGGCAACGCAGGAAAGATGCGTGAGATCAGGGAAATACTCCAGGATATGGATGCAGAAATCCTGTCCATGAAGGAAGCGGGAATCGAAGCAGACATACAGGAAAACGGGACTACCTTTGAGGAGAATGCGGTGATTAAGGCTAAGGCGGTGGCGGCTGCGGCAGGGCAGTCCGAGGTAATCGTGCTGGCAGATGACTCAGGGCTGGAGATCGATTACCTGAATAAAGAACCGGGTATTTATTCGGCCAGGTATCTGGGTGAGAATACTTCCTATGCTGTCAAGAACCAAAACCTGATCGACAGACTGGAAGGGGTTCCCGACCATAAGAGGACTGCCCGGTTTGTGTGCGCCATAGCGGCAGTCCTGCCGGAGGGTGAAGTAATCACAACCAGAGGAGTGATAGAGGGCAGAATCGATTATGAAGAGAAGGGGAGCAACGGTTTCGGATACGATCCGATCTTCTATGTGCCGGAGTTTGGCCGTACCACGGCAGAACTGAGTATAGATGAGAAAAACCGTGTCAGTCACAGAGCCAGGGCATTGGAGGATATGAAGACGAAACTGAAGGAGAGGCTCCTTCCTGGTGAAAAAGTGGATGTATGAGGCTGTGTATGAAAATTTTGATTGTAAGTGACACTCACAGGAACAATAGAAATTTCCTTAGGGTAGTGGAGCGGACAGGGCCGCTGGATATGGTGGTACACTGCGGAGACGTGGAAGGAAGCGAACTGCTTATTAGCGGGGCGGCAGGCTGCCCGGTGGAAATGGTGCAGGGAAATAACGACTTCTTCTCGGAACTGCCCCGGGAGAGAGAGTTTACAATTGGCAGATATAAAGTGTGGCTGACTCATGGACACAACTATTACATAGCCATGAGTAATGAGATGATCAAGGAGGAGGCAAGGGCGCGCCACGTGGATATCGTGATGTGCGGCCATACGCACAGGCCGGTGGTGGAGATCGATGGCGATATTACGCTGGTCAATCCGGGAAGTATCAGCTATCCCAGGCAGGAGAACAGGAAGCCCAGCTATGTGATCATGGATATAGACAGGGAAGGGGAGGCACATTACACGATCAATTACCTGGGCTGAACTGTTACGTGCAAGTGTGAAAATCAGGCAAAAACGGTTGACAGGAATTCGGGTGTATTATATAATATAACTTGCGTTGCGAAGGGAACAGTCACAGGTGTATTTCGGGGTGTGGCTCAGCTTGGCTAGAGCGCCTGGTTTGGGACCAGGAGGTCGCAGGTTCGAATCCTGTCACCCCGATGCGGCTTATCGGCTTATAATGCGGGAATGTCTTTCGAATATTTAAAGAGTCAGTTTCAGGATAATATGTTTTATGCGGGTGTAGTTCAATGGTAGAACACCAGCCTTCCAAGCTGGATACGTGGGTTCGATTCCCATCACCCGCTTTTTTCATGTCCCGGCGGTTTTCCTCAGCAGCGAAGCTGAACTGCTATTATACCATGACAGTCAACGGAAATTGAAAAAAATGTAATTTTTGATTGACAACCATACCGTAAATATGGTAGAGTATAGTTCGTGTTAAGCAAGTACACTTACTTGTGATGCAGATACGTGTTCGTAGCTCAGCTGGATAGAGCAACGGCCTTCTAAGCCGTGGGTCGGGGGTTCGAATCCCTTCGAGCACGTTTATATGGTGGGTATGGCGCAGTCGGCTAGCGCGCCAGATTGTGGCTCTGGAGGCCGAGGGTTCGAGTCCCTCTATCCACCTTTACACGGGATGGTGTAGGACACAGCCTGTTGTTACCAGTTAATGGGCTATCGCCAAGCGGTAAGGCACAGGACTTTGACTCCTGCATTCACTGGTTCGAATCCAGTTAGCCCAGTTTATGGACCACTAGCTCAGGTGGTAGAGCACTTGACTTTTAATCAAGTTGTCTGGGGTTCGAATCCCCAGTGGTTCATTGGATTATGTCTAAGAGTTGAAGGGGATTCGAACCCCGGTTTGGTATCCCGAGTGCTTTATTAAGTGCCGAAATAAAATTCAGATTCTGACGGAATCTGTTTTTTTATGCATAGAGTGTCTGTCGTGGGATTCATGGCAAACAGCAGATGCTGTTCGGAATAAATCAATATTGCGTATAATATCAGATATTATTTTGTGAGAAGAGAATAGTGACATTATGCGGCATATGTGATACAATAAGAAGGCATTAACAGTTAACTGATATATAGATAGATGCAGGCGGATATGGCGGAATTGGCAGACGCGCTGGATTTAGGTACTAGCGTGCAGAATCAATTCGCAAATGATTACAAATAAGAGAATATTAGGATTAATGCAGGTTTTAGGAGCAAGACGTATTTACTAGATAAGTAAAAAATAGGAAATTAGGTTGCTTATTATTTGCTTATTTATCTCAAATCTGATATTTTATATATAAGCAAGCGGATATGGCGGAATTGGTAGACGCGGTGGTTTTAGGTGCCATTGGGAGACCATGCAGGTTCGAGTCCTGTTATCCGCATAGGCAGGAGTTTTTGAGGCATCTTAGGTGTCTTGAAGGTTCCTGCTTTTGCGTCTTACAGCGATTTTTACAGTAATTGTGTGTAAGCTGACATAAGAAACTTTTGTCGGCCGCGACAAGATGTGATATAATTTAATCAATACAAAGGAATCTTATATGAAAGATACAAAAATACAATGGCATCCGGGATTCGTGGCAGCCATGAATTTGGAACTTGGACAGAATAGGAATGATCTGATATTTGAGAAAGAATATAATCTGAATACAAGGCCGTTAGAAATTGACCTGCTGGTAATAAAGAAAGAAGCATCAGTTTCTATTGTGAATGAAATAGGGCGGTTCTTTAAAGGGCATAATATTATAGAATATAAGTCACCGGAGGATAGTCTGGATATTGATGCGTTCTATAAATTAGGAGCTTATGCAAGCCTGTACAAAGCTTATGGTGAGACTGTTGACTGTATTAAGGCGGATGATATTACTGTATCAGTAATTCGGGAGGCTAAACCGGAGAAGCTTTTTCAGTATTTTGAAGAACATGGATATATTGTAACCAACTCAAATAAAGGAATTTATTATATAAAGGATAAGGTGCTGTTTTCAACCCAGATCATTGTTACAAAAGAATTGGATGGAAAATCTCATAAGTGGCTGAAAGCTTTGTCAGGAAATTTGAAAAAAGACGATATCTGTGAATTATTGGATGATCTGGCGCAAATGACAGGAAAAGCAGATAAAGAGTTCGCTAATTCTGTTTTAGAGGTCAGTATTGAAGCTAATATAGAGATTGTTGAAGAATTAAGGAAAGGAGATGGCAGTATGAACGCTGTTTTAATGGAAATGATGCGTCCGGAATTACAGGCAAGCCGTATCAGGGGTGCGGTAGAAACACTAAAAGAACTCGGATTTGGAAATGATGAAATCGAGGCAAAAATCATGAAATCCTATGGCATTGATGAAGAAGAGGCGGGTAAATATATACAGGATTAGAGAAGGATGTGTACTTAAAGCGATATTGCGGATGGTTGCTTGCAGGTTGCTAATTATATGCTAATTATTAACAAAGAGTAGATTATGCGGGAACGGAAATGAAGAAAAAACAGGTAAAAACAGGGCTTAGACAGCGGACATAGAATTTAGGTTCCAGTGGGAGACCGTGCAGGTTCAAGTCCTGTTATCCGCATAAATAGGGGCTTTCGAGACTTTTTGAGTGTCTTGGAAGCCCTTAGGCTGGGCGCGTTCACTCGGTAAAGTCGGTGAGTGGAGATAAAATACATTAAAAGCGTAATCAAGGAATGGAAGAAGGGCGTATGGCAATGAAAAGCTGTACGCTCTTTTAGTTGTTTAGGGTGATACATGCTTCATGTGATTGAACCAGACAGACTAAAAGGCGCATGTGGTATAAAAAGAGAAAAGCGTGCGTGATGTCTTCCTTATGATGGCTGGATATGCTATAATTAAAATGAACAAAGGAGATTATGGATGAAAGATACAAAGGTACAGTGGCATCCGGGGTTTGTCGCGGCGATGAATCTCGAACTGGCAAAAAATCGGAATGACTTGATATTTGTCAAGGAATATAATTTGAATACGAAGCCGCTGGAGGTTGACCTTCTGGTAATCAAAAAGGATAAATGTGTTGCTACTGATAATGAAATAGGGGCGATATTTAGAGGACATAATATTGTAGAGTACAAATCCCCGCAGGATCATCTGGATATCGACACTTTTTATAAGGTGGGTGCATATGCAAGTTTGTATAAATCCTATGGGGAGACCGTAGATTCGATAAAAGCAGATGATATCACAGTGTCCCTTGTCCGTGATGCGAAGCCGGTGGAGCTTTTCAGATATTTTGAAAAGCACCAATATACAATAACGACCCCTTATCGCGGCGTATACTATATTGAGGGTATGGTTTTGTTTCCGACACAGATTATTGTCACTAAGGAGCTGGAGAGAGATACACATATATGGCTGAAAGTCTTGTCGGACAGGATCGAGAAACGGGATATGGAAGAACTGCTAAACAGAATCAGCCGACTTACTGAGCAGGGGGACAGGGAATTAGCTGATTCTGTTTTGGAAGTGAGTGCACAGGTAAACAGAGAAGTGTTAGAGGAATTGAAGGGAGATGATAATGTGAGTGAGGCACTGTTGGAGATTATGCAACCACTTATAGAGCCACTTATAGCAACACGTGTAGAAGCGGGTATAGAAGCGGGTATAGAAGCGCAGATGCTTCTGGTGAAAGAAGCGGTGGCGAAGGAGGCACTAAAAGAAGGAAAAAAAGAAGGAAAAAAAGAAGGGATAAAAGAAGGGATAAAAGAAGGAAAAAAAGAAGGAATACTAGAAGGAAAAAAAGAGGGAATACAAGGAACCGTGGATGTTCTTCGTGATTTAGGGCATGGGGACATCGAGATTAGGCAGATTATTCAGAAAAAGTATGGTTTTACTGATGAGGAAGTGGCAGAATATATACAGTGACCCACCGTATCAAAGGTATTGCGTTAAGAGGAATATTCTTGTGACAGGAAGGAATATTCCTCTTTTTTCGTGTATAAAACTGCATGGATTGGTATTTATTGCGGGGATGGTAGAATGTACCATCTCATTTTTAACGATAAAGGAAAATGAAAAGGAGTGTGCAAATTATGGCAGAAGAACGAAGTGTGTTTGAAGTTATCACAGATTATGCGGTCAATGAGCGGATAAAGATTTTGCTGTTGTTTGAAGAACTCAATCTGGATAAAGAGCAACGGTTGATTGTAGACCGGCTGGTTTCCCTTCACACAGAAAGTGGTGCTTTATATGGCAGAGTGACGTATCAGCAGCGCTGTAGGGACTATGGTCCATAAGGGAAATGTCTGACAAAAAAAGATGAAATTACCCCGGCAGCCGCACCACGAACACACTTCCGCCCGGCACATTATCCTGCACGGATATTCTGCCGCGGTGAGCGGTTACAATTTCAAAGGCAATACTAAGCCCCAGCCCGAAGTGGCCTTTGCCGCTTCGGGATTTTTCGGCCCGGTAGAAACGGTTGAAGATATATTTCTTGTCGCTGTCGGAGATACCGATACCGGTATCGCTTACGGTAATCTCGAAGAAATTCTTCCGTTCCTGGCGCCAGGCCAGTGCCAGGCTCACCTGGCCGCCTTCGGGAGTATAACTGACGGCATTGTGCAGCAGGATCGAAAGAACCTGAGCGATGCGTTCAGGATCGCAGACACACCTCGGCAGCGGTGTTTCCGGCATGGTGAGGGAGAGGGACAGCCGCTTTTGGCGGCACAGGGGTTCAAAAGCTTCGTAGGCATTGGTGCATAAAGTGTCCAGCTCGGCAGGCTTACGTTCAATCATAAAGCGGTTTGTGTCGGAATGGGCGAGCGTCAGCAGATCATCGATCAGGTTATTCATGCGTTTGCCCTCTTTGCGGATAGTGTGGAAGAATCCGGCCTGTTCTTCGGCGGTGGCTGAGGCACAGCACTCGTTGGTAGCGAGGATGACGGAAAGAGGAGTGCGCAGCTCATGGGAGGCCGATGCGATGAACTGCATTTGGTTTTCGTGGTTTTCCTTTAACGGCTTTAAGAGTTTTCCGGTAAAACTCCAGGAGAAAACGGAGAACGCCAGGAGAGCAACAAAATCAAGAAGCAGAAAAAGAAGCCGCTGGTGTAAAATCTGTGCCTGCAGACGGGACAGCGGATTCAGGATCACGATCTGCGAATGGGTAGTGCCGCGTTCAATGTCGATAAGACTGCTGTAATAATCCTCGCCCGTAGAAGACGAGGTGAATTCATATTCAATATGAATGATGCCAAACCAGGTATTGTCAAGAGGAATGGCACTCTCTGCTTCGAACATGGCGTCACGGGCCTGAAGGCTTTCGGCCAGGAGGGTTTGGTCCGGAAGCGCATCCGGGTCATATTCCATATTTTGCTTCAGGGTATTATAGAGGAAAGGCTTGTCATTATCTACCACATAAATGATATAGTCATTTCTGGCCTCCAGCCCGGACAGCCATTGGATGGATATATAAGTAGACTGTTCCAGAACGGAGACAATGGTACTTATATCATTCTGGAAGGAAGTGAACTGATTGTTTTGCAGGCTGCTTTCGGATACACGCAGGTAAAGCAGGGACATGAGGATCATGATGGCGGAGGTGGTGCCTGCACATAACAGGGTGAAAAGATAGTGGGCTTTGCGGAACATAAGGTAAGTCCTTTCTCAATATTTCTCGTAATTTATTCCGGTGAGTAACGGGCCGGAATCAGTCAGACTGCTCCAGACGGCTGCCGCGGCGGAGACTGTGCGCCAGACAGGCTCAATTCCGGCGCCTGTCAGCGGACAGTATGACTACTGGATGAAAAGGCCGTATCCCACACCACGGACGGTTTTGATCTGCAGGGTGCTCTCTACGGATTTCAGACGGCGGCGCAGGAAGTGGATATAGTTATCCAGATTGCCGTTCTCCACGTCACTGTCAGGCCCCCAGACTTTCAGAAGCAAGGTTTCACGGGAGAGAGTCTGGCCCGGTGTATGAAGGAAGCTTTCCAGAAGATCTCCTTCGTGTTTGGATAAAGTACAGGTGCCCGAAGGGCCCTTCAGGCACATATCGCGGACGGACCAGGTAATATCATGATAGGTAAGCACCCCCTGGGACTGGCCGCTCAGCGTTAAGGAACGTCTGGTGACACAGCGGATCCGGGCAAGCAGTTCTTCGAAGTCAAAAGGCTTCACGAGGTAGTCATCGGCGCCCAGATCCAATCCCAAGATCTTATCCTTTAAGGCGCCCAGGGCGGTGATCAGAATCACAGGGGCTGTGACGGAATGTTCCCGCAGGGCGGACAAGACCTCTGTTCCTTCGCAGTGGGGCAGCATACGGTCGAGCAGAATGACATCATAGATATTCTGCCTGCCGTAATAAAGAGCATCCTCACCATCGTAACAGGAGTCTACGTTATAACCTTGCCCGGTAAGCTGCCAGGTAAGGGCTTTGTTCAGATTCCGGTCATCTTCAGCAAGTAAGATACGCATGACAGATCCTCCTTTATATAAATTACTTTTTATGATATCACAGAAAGCTTTAAAGAATCTCTAAGAATTTCTTAATATGTTTAGAGAAAGCTTAGAGATTTTTTTGGTAAGATGCTATAGAAGACAGGATGATTTCGTAATACATATTGAAGATTATCTTGTAAGCCTATGCGGGGAATTCGGACACAATATAACAGAAAGGAAAAGAAAGTATGGTATTAAGAAAGAACATGAAAAGAATGATCAGCCTTCTGCTGGCGGCTTCCATGGTGTTTTCCATGGCTGGCTGCGGCGGAAACGGATCCGGTAGTTCGGCAGACGCTGACAATACGGGCGGCAGTGCGCCCGAAGGCGATAGCAAGAGCGGCGGCGAAAGCGGAGGAGAGCCTACAGCCATGGGACGGTATGTGGAGGAGCAGATCGATCTGTCGGAGCAGGGTACGTCTCCCAGAGATTTGTGTATGAGGGAGGATGGCAGTCTGGTGATCATGGATTTTTCTGCGGGAATGCTTGTATCCAATGACCAGGGAGCTACATGGACGGTGGAGACGCCGGACTGGTTTGCCGAAATGAAAGCAGACGATGTTTATATAAGCAGTATGTATATGGGTCCGGACGGGACGGCGGCAGTGTTTTGGGGAGAGTCCAACGGAGATGACTATCAGCAGTATCTGAAACTGATCCTTCCGGATGGTACCCAGGTGCCTGTAGAGACGGAATTGACGGAAGACGAAGCTTACTTTTGTCAGGCAGCCTTCCGGGATGACGGCGTGATCTTTGCAAGTACCAGCAGAAGTATCTATGAAGTGGAACGGGACGGCAGTTGTGACAAGATACTGGCACTGGACTATAATCCACATTGGATTTGGGTCAGGGACAATCTGCTTGTTATCGACAACGATTATGGGGAAGACCTGCCTGCTATCTATGACCTGGAGGCAGGAGAGTATATTGAAGATGAGGTTCTTGTGGAGTTTGTATCCGATAATTATCAGGAAAGGTTTTACAATGGGAGAGATTACGGCAGTATGCATCTTCTTCCGGGAGAGGACGGAAGTATCTATGTCATAGGCAAAAAGGGCATACACCGTCACGTGATCGGCGGCAATATGATGGAACAGATTGTGGACGGTAATCTGTCGCTTTTAAGCAATCCGGATTACTATATCGTGGATATGATGCAGCTTGAGGGTGATGTATTCCTGGCGTTGTTTACAGGTGGGAAATTGATCAGATTTACTTATGACCCGGATGTGCCTTCCGTTCCGGAAAACATCGTTACGGTCTATAGCCTTAGGGAAGATACGAATATCAGGCAGGCGGTTTCCCTCTACCAGACGGAGCATCCGGATGTGTTCATGTCTTATGAGATTGGTATGGACGGCGGTGATTCCGTGACCAGAGAGGATGCCATCAAGAAGCTGAATACGGAGATCATGGCAGGTGAAGGGCCGGATCTGCTGGTGATGGATGGGCTGCCCTTTGAGTCCTATGTGGACAAAGGCATGCTCCTGGATCTGACAGAACATCTCGAAGAGTACAGTACCAAAGAACCGCTTTTCGATAACATAATCGAGGCGCTGAAGCGTGACGGTAAGGCATATGTGGCGCCGGCAACGATTGCTGTGCCGCAGATCGCGTCGGCAGCGGAGGGAATGGAAGCCGTGAAGGATCTGGCCGGGCTGGGAGAACTTGTGGAACGGATGCGGACAGAATATCCGGAGCAGGATATTGTCGGTGTCAGCGGAGCAAGCGGCATTCTGAAGCGGTTTGCGGGAACCAGTGCGCCGAAATGGGTTTCGTCTGACGGCGCCATCGACAGAGAGAGCATAGGCGAGTATCTGGAACAGTGCAAACGTATTTTTGATGCGCAGATGGACGGACTGGATGAGAGCGTTATAGAATATTATGACCGTCGGAACGAGGGGATGAGTGACTATCTCGGTATGACTCTGGAGGAAATGGACTGGGAAATTTATTTGGACGTTATGTCATTTGTGGGAAAAGAACAGAAGATGATGACCGGATGGAACGGTTCGCAATATGCTTATCTGGAAATGGTATCCCTGGATAAGAATAAGGGATCCGAGGACGCGAAGGTCATAGCGATGCAGGGGCAGTGTACACAGGTATTTAAACCGGCGACGATGCTGGCGGTAAGTGCGGCATCCGCACAGCCTGAGGCGGCGCTGGGATTTCTGGATGCTTTCCTGTCTGCCGAGGTGCAGGGAGAGTATGGCGGATTTCCGTTGAACCAGGATGCGTTCGATATCCAGTTCACACCGAGACAGGATATTATGGGGGAAGACGGAGAATACACCTCTATGCATACGACCGATGCGGATGGCAACGGGATTTCCTATACTTGCTATTGGCCTTCCGAGGAACAGATTGCCGCATTCAAACAGCAACTGGCGACAGTGAATACGGCATATATTCCGGATTTGATGGTGGAGAGCGCGGTGCTTAAGCAGGGGGCTAATTATATGAGAGGCGATCTGTCGCTGGATCAGGCGCTTGATGAAATTGAGAAAGCCGTGGCGATCTATATGGCAGAGTGATGAGAGCATATGAGAATATGGTTTTCAACCAGGATATAAGGCAGCAATAAGAGAAAGTGCGGAATTTGAAACAATGACATATACTGGCCAGAGCTGCTGGGGAATGTCAAAAATAAGGAAGATTCGATGCGGCCTGCAGCCAGGCTGCCGCGAATCTTCCTTATTTTATAGCCCCATCTCTTTCAGGTTATGTACCAGTCCCACATAGAATTCCCGTACATCAAATCCGGAAATGTTCTCCCGGTTTAAGTCGATCATATCCCCATGGGAAATGCCTCTGCCGCCCGGCACATCCGGACAGATAAAATGGCTTCCCCACTTCATGCTGTCAAGAGATACTAATCCGTCGCATTCCCCGTCGAAGTGTTTTACCAGAGGATAAGACATATTTAAAGGGAAACGGCCGCCTGCAGCCCGGTGCATCCGTGTTCCCGCACTCTGATAGTATACTTGCGGGTCATCCGGAAGCAGTTCGTTCAGACGCATGCAGGAGGACGCGGTCAGATCCTGTACGGCTTCCATGAAATCAGGATCACTGTCTCCGAACTTCTTCAGTGCCGCATTGTATTTGGCGGCCACGCTTCTGCATATGCTGTCCGGTATTTTTTGAAGCAGATAGTCGGCGAAAATACAGCCCCTGTGCGGGGTGTTGATGGTGGTCAGAGAAGCCACGTAAGGAGCAATGCCGCATCTGGATATGGCATAACGGCTGTCCAGGCCGCCCTTGGAATGGGCGATGATATTGACTTTGCCACAGCCGGTTTCCGCGAGAATCTGCCGGATGCGTTCTGCCAGTTCCTGGCCGCATTCTGCTACAGAGGCAGCCGACTGCTGACTGCCGTAGAAGAGGATGGCACCGTTCTTCTTCAGTTCTGCGGGAATCCGGCCCCAATAGTTGAAGAAGCGGAAATCCCGAAAGAATACGCCGTGGACGAGGAGAAGAGGATATTTTGTCCGGCATTCCTGATTTTCGGCACGAACCTGATTCAGAAGATATTTTTCATTTTCCCATTGTGCTTCGTTATCAGTAATATGGATGATTCTGCACAGCACGTAGATGTGCACGATGGGAATACAGCCGCAGGCAATGCCGATGATACGCCACTTGATACCCAGCTGTACGGAAGTCAGATAGACACGCAGGATACCGTTCCAGAACAGGGTCAGTTCTACGAGAAATACGGTCAGAAGATAGCGGATCCATGTGATGAGAGAAAGAGGGGCAGCCCCTGGACTGCCCGAAAGGGACAGCGCCAGTATGGTAAGACAACAGGCAGTCTCCAGGATTGTAGTTGTCAGGAAAATCTGAAGAAGCGCTGTGCCGTCTTCCAGAATTTTATTGCGGAAAGAGGAGATTTTATGTGTGGACAATGTCGGAAATATATGGATATACAGCAGTAGAAGAATGCATAGAATTTCTGTTATGGCACAACCTCGGGGAAAGAGGACGGCGGTGCAGCCGGTATAAAACAGGAAGGCGCATATAAAACGGATGTTCAGTGCAAGCAGTACGGTCAATGAGGATATTATCTTAAAGAATGTTTTGGGAAGAGTTTTCATAATAATGATTCCTTTTATGCATTACAATGTATTTGCAAAATAGAAGAAAATGGTATATGATGCATCATAACGGTCTTACTGTAGACAGTAACCATTATACTACAATCAGGAACGAGGGACAATCCTATGGCAGCAGCAACTATGACACGTGAAGAGAGGATGGCAACGCAGCCTGTGGGCAAGCTGATGGCAAGCATGACACTGCCGGCCATTCTGGCACAGATCATCAATATATTATACAGCATTATCGACCGTATTTATATCGGACATATGGAAGGCGTGGGCGCCAATGCGCTGACAGGGGTAGGAGTAACCTTCTGCATCACTGTGTTCATCTCGGCCTTTTCGGCTTTTATCAGCAACGGCGCCGCACCGCTTTCGGCTATCTGGCTTGGAAAGGGAGACAGGGAACATGCGGAGAAGATCCTGGGCAACAGTGTCAGCTTCCTGATTATCTGTACAGTGGCGCTGATGGCCTTTTTCTATGCGTTCCAGAGACCCCTGCTCTATATGTTTGGAGCCAGCGATGCTACTATAGGATATGCCGTGGATTATCTGTCTATTTATTTGGTTGGCACGCTTTTCGTGGAGCTGGCGCTTGGACTGAACGCATTCATTATCTGCCAGAGCCAGCCGAGGATCGCTATGTTTTCCGTGCTGATCGGAGCAATAGCCAATATTATCCTGGACCCGATATTTATCTTTGGCCTGCATATGGGAGTAAAAGGCGCGGCTGTCGCCACGGTGATCTCGCAGGGCCTGAGTGCGGCGTGGGTTATGTCCTTTCTCCTTGGTAAAAAGTCATCTCTGAAGATACGCAGAAGCTGTATGCGCCTGGAGGGGAGAATACTGGGAAGTGTGTTCTCTCTGGGAATATCGCCTTTTATTATGAATGCCACAGAGAGTTTTATCAGTATTGTATTAAACCACGGCCTGCAGGCATATGGCGGGGATCTGCATGTGGGTTCCCTGACAATCATGCAGAGTATCATGCAGCTCTTCTCTGCGCCGATCAACGGGTTTACGCAGGGCATGACGCCGATTGTCAGCTACAATTACGGAGCCAGGAATTTTGACAGAGTGAAGCTGTTATATCGATGGATGATTGGGATGTGTTTCGGCTTCAGAATGATATCTACGGCAACGGCCATGCTTCTGCCGAGATTTTATGCGGGCTTCTTTACGAATGAGACGGAGCTTGTGGCGTTGGTAGGAGAAGTGATGCCTGTCTTTATGGCCGGTATGCTGGTGTTCGGCCTGCAGAACGGTATACAGCCTACTTTTCTGGCGCTGGGGCAGGCGAAGGTTTCTCTTTTTATAGCGGTATTGCGCAAGATCATCCTGCTGATTCCGCTGGCGGTTATCCTGCCGCGTTTTATGGGGGTTATGGGGGTATACTGGGCGGAGCCGATTTCGGACACGCTCTCGGCGGCAACGGCATCCGTGCTTTTTTTACTGAATATCAAGAAGATCCTGTCGGAAGAATCACTGGCGAAGATACAGTAAGCGGTGTATAAAAAGTGCAAAAAATGGGAATTCCTGTCTTGACAAAGAAAATATCCTGTGATAGTCTACGGTCATGCGATACAATTTAACACAAGTTAAGAGGGAGTAGTTATCCTGTGTAAGCAACATACCCTGGCATGTGCCATGTTTACACGCTTTCTATATCCGGAACTGATTTGATGAATGATAGAAAGAACGAGACTTTTAGCATTGTAAAATGCCGGAGGTCTCTTTTTGTTTCCCTGATTCTTCCGGTGTGGGTCAGCGAAGGCTTACTGAATGTCCGGCAGAAAGCTGACGGAATCGCTGAATGAATGTGCCGCAGAGGACGGCAGGATAAGAAAGGAGCAGGGTATTATGGAAGTAGTAATTCAGTTGGTATTATTGGCAGCAGGGTTTGTTCTTCTTGTGAAAGGAGCGGACTGGTTCGTGGAAGGTGCAGGCAGGCTTGCGGAGAAATTCGGGATTCCGCAGCTGGTGATCGGATTGACCATCGTCGCAATGGGCACCTCTCTGCCGGAGGCGGCAGTCAGTGTGTCGGCGGCGCTCAAAGGCAGCGCGGAGATCACCATAGGCAATATTGTGGGGAGTAATATCCTGAATGTGCTTTTGATCCTGGGGGTTACATCAGTCATTATGCCGATTGCGGTACAGAAGTCCACGGTGCGGTATGAGATACCGTTTGTCATTGCCATATCGGCGCTGTTGATGGGAATAGGGATTACGGATCAAGTAGTCGGCCGTGCAGACGGAGTCATCCTCTGGGGACTGATGATCTGCTATCTTCTGTATCTGCTTCACATGACGAAGAACGAAGCAGGTATGCACGAGGAAGAAGAGGATCAGAAAGAGATGCCTGTCTGGAAGATGCTGTTCTTCATTCTGGCAGGCGGGGTGATGATCGTGGTTGGTTCTGATGTGGCAGTAGATGCGGCCACAGAACTGGCGCGCATCTTTGGTATGAGTGAGAGGCTGATCGGCCTTACGATCGTGGCCTTCGGCACCTCCCTGCCGGAGCTGGTAACTTCGGCCACTGCGGCGGTCAAGGGCAAGGCGGATATCGCGGTGGGAAATATCGTGGGCAGCAATATTTTCAATATCTTATTTGTGGTCGGTACTTCGGCTTTGATCACACCGGTAGTCTATAATGCAGATTTCATGACGGACAGTATCGTGTGTATTGCTTCGGCGGTGCTGTTGTGGGTGCTGGTGTTTAAGAAGCACAGGCTTGGCCGTGCAGGCGGAGCCTGCATGCTGGTGGGATATGCGGCATATTTTCTATATCTGCTTGAGTAGACAGGCGTTTTTTTGTGTGGGCGGCAGGCGGTCGGACCACGGGCAGATATGATTTGGAAGCGGATGTCCTGAAATGCCGGAAAACCTTGAAAATCAGGCAAAAAATGTATTGACACACGCGGAAGCGTATAATATAATAGGCGAGTGTGAAAGTGTTTGGAAATGCTGAGCCAAAGCCCCGGCGAGGCATTTTGAAGATAAGAAACAGGATACACCTTGTTGTTTTTAGGGTTCATGAGTGTGGCCGGACATCTGCACGAAGAACCGGAAGGACAACATAACATTATGAAAAGACAGCTTTTCCTAATGAGAATGATCAAGCAAGATGGAAATTACTATGGAGGTAATGTTAAATGAAGACTTTTATGGCAAGCCCGGCTACGATCGAGAGAAAATGGTATGTAGTTGACGCGACGGATATGACTCTCGGACGTTTGACATCTGAGATTGCTAAGGTGTTAAGAGGTAAGAATAAGCCTATCTTCACACCGCATATGGATACAGGTGATTATGTGATCGTAGTGAATGCGGAGAAGGTTAAGGTTACAGGCAAGAAGCTGGACCAGAAGATTTACTATCACCACTCAGACTATGTAGGCGGCATGAAAGAAACTACGCTGAAAGAGATGATGAAGAAGCATCCTGAGAGAGTGATCGAGCATGCTGTAAAGGGTATGCTTCCGAAAGGACCTTTGGGAAGACAGATGTATACGAAGCTTCATGTATATGCAGGTGCAGAACATCCGCATGCGGCACAGAAGCCGGAAACATTGACGTTTTAATTCACAGGGACTGAAAGGAGATAATAATAATGGCTAAAGCAGCAGCAAAATATTATGGAACCGGTAGAAGAAAGAAATCTGTCGCCAGAGTATATTTAGTACCGGGTAAAGGTGAGATTACGATCAACAAGAGACCGATCGATGATTATTTCGGATTAGAGACACTTAAGGTTATCGTTCGTCAGCCGCTTGCAGCGACAGACACAGTAGATAAGTTTGATGCTATCGTAACTGTTAAAGGTGGCGGATATACAGGACAGGCAGGCGCCGTAAGACATGGTATCGCAAGAGCCCTGCTTCAGGCAGATGCTGATTACAGGCCGACCTTAAAGAAGGCAGGTTATCTGACCAGAGATCCTCGTATGAAGGAGAGAAAGAAATACGGCCTCAAGGCAGCGAGACGTGCACCGCAGTTCTCCAAGAGATAATTATAGTACAATTAAAGAAATTGGAAAAACCCTTGAAAGTCCAGTGTTTTCAGGGGTTTTCTTTATGTCTGTGTTTTCTGGAATTGTGATAAAAAGTGCTGAATTTTGAAGCGTAGCACACACATAGCACACGAGTAGCACACAAACGAGAGCATAAAAATCTTGTGTCTTGCGTAAGACTTTTGTATAATGCGGCTATCAGAAAAAAGGCGGTGTTTTCATGGATAGAACAGCGTATAAAAGCCGGCATATCAAAGAGCATTACGATAGAATAAATTTTGTCATACCCAAAGGCGAAAAGGACAGGATAAAGAAAATATGTTCTGAAATAGGGGCAAGTGTCAATGAATATCTTTATATGCTTGTGTGTAATGACCTTGCGGACGGTACAAGCAGAATGGCAGAGAAAAAGCAGGGCTTTAATGCAGAACAGGAACGGATGCTTGAAAAGTGGCAAGTGCCAAGAAAATATTATGAAATGATAGAAGATTTGTCCTATACCAAAGACGAGGGATATTTTATCTATCTGAAAAAGGGCTATGTAAATGACGTGACAGGCAGCAGGAGCACACATTGCATGAAAACATCAGAAGTAAGGCGGATTATTGGGAAAACGCATAAGCGATAACAAGCAGAAAGTAATTGCAATTTGCTCTATGAAAGTTTATAATATCGGTACAAGGCACAAGCAGGGGAGAATAAAACAGAACACTACAGTATACTTTATTGCATTACATTGCTATCCTACTGAAACTATCAATTTTCAGATTAACGGAGGTATGTAATATGGCAAGATATTCTTTAAGGACAATCAGAAATAAAGCCTATGAAGCTGGTTACAAAGTAAGCAAAGGTTTTCAGCATTATTTGTATAATGGTGCAGTTGTAAGAGATTGCAACGGAGAACCATATACTGGATACATTGTTGAAGATTTAAGCACAGGTTTTCTTGTTTGGGATTGCTACGATTCCAATTATGACCATCTTTGGACATTAGAAGATGTTGAGGAATTTATCAAAGGCGAGTATGAAAAAGCCAAGATAGCATATTAACATCAAGATTGTTTAATCTCTGTATAAGTGCATTTTACAAAGACCGTTACCCAAAGTAGGAGGGTAGCGGTTTCTTTTTGAATGAATAAAGGGCATCTGCATTTTACAGACACCCTCTAATACGGTTTTATGTAACGGTTATTCCTTATATTTAGAAAATTGTGCCAGACAGCAAGGAATAATCCTTTAAATGCTCTAAAATGATATTCTGGACATATTCAAGAATGGCAGCAGTATCATAAGAGAAATTATGTTCGTCCAGTGCATCATTATTCAGTAAATCTTCGGCTATTGCCTTTGCTATGTCAGTTCTATTCATCAGCGACACCGCCTTTCTCTGTCGATAACATACCCATGATAAAGCTATATATGCTTTCGATAGTATCAAGGCTTTCAATATCGTATACTTTTTAAATTCAGGCGAAACAATCCTGAAAGATATGCTTATTATGTTGAACAGATGGGAGTAGGTTTTGGATGTAAAAATTCGTCGAAAACACGAGATATTAAAAGGCTGGAGGAAGAACACAAAAAGCGTAGTGAAATTTTGGCAATTCCAGACATAAGGGCAAGGCATAAGGCGATAGCTGAAAATATGGCCCTGTTTGGACGATAAAGAGAAAACGAGGTAGATCACATTATGGATAAGGACACACTTATAAATAATCTGCTTGCGAATTACGGCAAATATGGCGTTACCAGAGCCGAATTAGAACCGATTATAGATGATGGCATACAGAACTATGATTTGTCATTAGAAGCTATCTACAGCGGTTTGAGGATGAGCCTTGCATCTGCATTTAATGAGCATGAGTATGTCTCTTTAGATGATGTGATGGCGATAACCGGGGAGAGCCGGGAAGAACTTTTACAGAGGATAGAGCAATGCAGAAAGGAATTGATAGAAGCCGGAGAAAACCCGGACGAGTATTTCAAGCCTGTAGAGCCACAGAGGGCAGCAGTTTATTACTTTCCTAACGGTTTACATTAACGGAAATTATTTAAAAGGATATAAGCAAAGGCAGGGCGTTGATGATTCCCTGCCTTGTGCGTATCATATATTAAAGCGCCAACTTGTATAATGCTAACTGATTAAGACTTACACCCTCTTTTTCTGCTTCAATGGCTAATCTTTGATGCAAAGATTTTGGAAGCCTTACAACAAACTTACCGCTGTAATTGTTTGGTGTTTCTGGAATTGGTACAGAGAGATTGTTTTCTATTTTTGTTTCGATATATCCTTCCATTGCTTCATTAAGGCTTTCATACAATTCTTCAAGTGTATCACTGGTACTTTGGCATCCGTCAAGTTCCAAAATTCTGCCATAGAAATAGTGTCCGCTTTCATCGTTCATTTCCTGTACTAATCTTGTATAGGGCAATTTCATATAATCTTTAACTTCCATGCTTTCCTGCTCCTTTCTGCTTGTTATGCTATGCCAGGATAAGGGGATTATTCCCCTATCCTATTCAGAACATCTACGACATAAGCCTTTTTAATGGATTTTCTTGTTTTATTGTTATCAAATCCCCAGTTTCTTTATTCAGATAATGCTTATGGCTTCCTTTTTGTCTTGCCGGAATATAGCCGTATGCTGCTAAAACTTTGTCTATTTCTTCTGGCCGCATTCCATTTGGCTGTTGCTTCATTTTTTCAATTAGCTTTTTTACGTTTGGCACTGTGATTATCTCCTTTCCCACACTATAGTATCATATATAGTACTATATATCAATATCAAAATAAAGCATTGTTTCTATGTCTGTTTAGTATCAAAAGTAATGTATGACAAAAAAGTATTAAAAGTTATTGACAACAACAATAATAAGAAGTAAAATAGAAGTATCAAAAAAGACGAACGATAGAAGTGATACTGAAAGAGAGGGCATTGTTTATGTGTACGTATGGATATTGCCGAATAAGTACAAAACAGCAGAGTATTGACAGGCAGATTAGAAATATTAAGGGCAGTTATGATAAGGCTGTGATAATACAGGAAGTATATACAGGAACAAAGCAGGACAGACCAGAATGGAATAAACTGTATAAGAAAGCCAAAGCAGGAGATACCATTATTTTTGATAGTGTATCACGAATGAGCAGGAATGAGGATGAGGGTTTTTGTCTGTATGAGGAATTATATAATAAGGGCATAGAGCTTGTATTTCTGAAAGAGCCGCATATCAACACAAGCACATATAAGAAAGCATTAGAAAGCAATATATCAATGACTGGAACAAATGTTGACTTTATCTTAGAGGGTGTGAATAAATACCTTATGTCGCTTGCAAAGGAACAGATACGGCTTGCTTTTGAACAGTCGGAGAAAGAAGTACAGGACTTGCACCAGAGAACAAAAGAGGGCATAGAAACAGCGAGATTAAACGGTAAGCAGATCGGACAGAAGCAGGGGGCAAAGCTGACAACAAAGAAATCTATTGAAGCAAAAAAGCAGATACAGAAGCATAGCAAGGATTTTAATGGAGCATTGTCAGATGCGGATTGCATGAAGCTGATAGGGCTTGCAAGAAATACATTCTATAAATATAAGAGAGAATTGAAAGCAGAATAAGGATTGTTTAGGCAGGGTTCATAATGGACTGCTGCCTTTTGTTTTTGTTCTAAATATCATGCGGTGGGGGTTTTATAGGGAAACGCTGCATAGGGGTAGTTAGCGTCTTTTTCTGCCGGGCATTTTCAAAAAGGCTTAGTCCTGTTGCCATTCAAAATATTTTTAAAATATGCAAAAAGGCGGTTTTGTGATAAAATAAAAGAGAAGTCGTTGCTTTTGTGGGCTGACTTCTCTTTATATCCTGCATCTACTCAAATTATAGCAAAGGGGTAGGTGCATTGCAATGACGAATGAGCAAATTGTTTCTGATGTGATATGTTGTGAACTGTAGATGTAAACATTTCCGTAAAACGCTGTATTTTAGCGGAAATGGGCATCTGCTAAAATACAACATATGCGGCTGGCTCATTTGTGGTGAATGGAAACTTGCAGATGTTGTGGTAAAGGAAGAAGGTGATAATCCCTTTATTCGTATCTGTAAACAGTTTAGCACAAAGAAAGGCGGTTGTATATGGAGATTACATATCATTGGGAAGGCAACTATCTGCTTCCCGACCTCAAACTTTCGGATACAACGGAGTATCAGATCGGAAGGTATGGACGGATGAGGAAACGTTTTTTGGAAGAAAACCACAGAGGTATTTATTCGCATATGATTTTGTCGGAAACCTTATGGAAACATCTTGCGGAAATTGATGAAGAATGCAATGAGATGATGGACAGGCTTGTAAGGCAGATGGCAAAAAATGAGGGTGTAACCGAACGGCTAAAATCTGATGACTGGCTTGGGTGGCTTCAGAAGATGAACAGCATCAGGAGCAGGGCGGAGGAAGTAGTGCTGCACGATCTGATATATTCCCTTTAGTTTTATTCTGGCTTTAAGTTTTGTAGCATGAGGCGCAGATGATGTCAAGACACCAGCTCCGCCTCGCCTGCGGCGGTCTTGACATCATCTGCGCCTCATGCTATGAAGTGGTCAATGGGGGAACAAAGTTCCCCATTGCATTAAAAATGCCAATGGCGGTATTCTGGAAAAATCAAAATTGGGGATTGACAGGAATTAAAAAATGGCTTATTATTGACAATAAGAAATGGGTTTTCACCGTACATCTTGCTACGGCTTGCTCGTTTCTTTTTTTACTGCCAGAATATCATACAGATATTTTCTGCCATTTTCAGCATGGTTAATCAAAAGCCGGGCATGGAAGATATTGTATCTTACAAGCGTATTTTCCTCATAGACCGGGAGGGCAAAACGGACATCATACCTGTACCAGCCGTATTTTGCGTTTTTTTGTGTTTTTCCTTGCGGTTTTCTTCAAAAGCCGGGTTAGATGCTATCTGGATCAGCTCCGGTATCGCAGTAGCGGCATTTGCTTTCGCTTTTGCATTTGCACCCATAAGGCTTTTACGGCTTTCTGATTCCGTATATTCTTCGGGCAGCTCACTTCCGATATAAATGCGTTCCATATTTTCCTCAATCTCGTAATAGTCCCCGACATATCCTTCGAGATACTGCTTTACATCATCCCAGTCAATCTGACGCTTGCCCTTGAAACGGATATCGTTAATCAAGACCAGCTTTTTACCGTCCGCATCGGTTATGATATTTACATTCCTGTTTTCAATCATCTCTTTTGTTTCCTTTCTTCTTTTCCCTTGATTTATAGACATTAAACTGGTTCTTGCACTTCTGGCTGCAAAACTCATTCCCTTTCCGGCTTGCGACAAAGGCTTTCTGACAGTGTTTGCACATACGCATATCACTGTCTTTATCCGTGAGCATAAAAGAAAAGCACATCTGCACCATGACGAGCAGAGAGTGGAAATCCCATACGATGACGGGCGAATCCTTTTCAAGAGCGATCCGATAAGTCGGGGCTATGCCGCCGAAAGCGGAAATGCCCTGACGGTACAGGCTGCGTGTCTGTTCGTCAATCGTATCATAATCCATGTAATAAAGGAAGCTTGTCATAAAGGTAAACGCCCAGTCGGTAAACTTTAGTTCCCGGGAGAAATTCCAACTACATTAATTCATCCCGAGGTAATAATGTTGGAAACTTTATGCCCAACAGTTTGTAAATATCATTGACTTCTTTGACTGGCTCCTGTGGAATGATATTTTGTTCGTATACCTTACACTTTTGGTTCCTCAATTTCATGAATGCGCCTTCAGGATTTATCCTGTTCCCTTTTTTACGCCGGGACAGGATATCCCTCTGCAGCTTTTGGAAAATTGCTGTAGCCATGAAAGTCAGCATCAGGTGTCCCCGGAACGTGTCCTCATGCTGGATACGCAATGGCAGCAGGTCCGCATTGTTCTTGCCAATGTCAAAGACCTGCTCAACCTGCTGCCTTGTGTAATACAGCGGGAGGATATCCTTTGTCTCCATGTCATCCGAGGAAAGGAGCATAAAAGTCCCCAGTTTTGCCATACGTGCATCCGTCTCATCTGCGGAAAGCTTATCATCAGTCGCATGGGACATAGCACGCTTGAACTGCTGGCTGCGGCTGTCCATGTCCATGCCGATATAGGCATAGCCCTTATTCCCATACACATCGACCGCCGTTTTTTTCAGATAGACAAGCCGGTTGCCATAGCGTACGGCATATTTTGAGGAAAGGATATCCCCCAGCTCGCTGGCAGCCACCTGTTTGTAGATCTTACGGTTGGGGGCGAGCCTTGTGACAAAGCGTATCCCGTTCCTGTAGAGCTCTTTTACGTTATCTTCGCTGAAATAGCCGGCATCGACAATGGCATAGTCAGTTGAGGCGCCATACTGTGACAGCTCGGCCACGGTAGTGCATAATGTGCTGACATCCACGATGTTTCCAGGGCAGTACCGGAAATAGACAGGCATGCCGTTGCGGCGGTCTATGACATAGGTCAGGCGGATTTCCATGTTGATATCGCCATTATGGTTGTTCAGCTGCGTGATGGACATTTTGGAGGCGTTTTCCAGCCCGGTGCTGCCGATCAGGATGCCCGCTGTCTTTTCGCTGCCCCCATAAAGGGCAGAAAGATAACTGCTAAAAAATTGCCGTTGGAGTGCTTCCTCCCCAAGCGCAGCCAGGAATTCGCTGACACGCTGGCCCTGCAGTCTTGCGCCCGGGTACAGGAGCCTTGCATAATTGCCGGACCACCAGGTATCCGCATAGCAGTATGCCTTTTTATCAGTGAGCATGCGGTAAAAAAGGAGCGAAAACAAAGTATCTCTCTGGAGTGGCATTATATCTGAGATCACATGGAAAAAGGGCAGGGTGTGTATATATTGATCCAATACATAGCTGTCTCCAAAGTCAAGGATTAGCTTTTCCGGTGCTGGCTGCATACCGGCACTGTCAGGGGCTGGGATATCAGCATCCATAAAGCCGTCTTCCAGCGTGTAGCGGAACACTCCTCGTTTGCGGTTTTTGAAAATACCTTTTTGGACATCGATAACCCGGCCAAGGTTTTCAATACGCTGTTGTTTGACTTTGCTGCCTTCCCTGGTACTTTCAACAACGGTTGCATAAACCGCTCCATTGGCCTTTGGCGTTGAGTATGCAATGTAAGCCATCCTGCTCATCCTCCTGTGTAGTTGGAATAATTACAACTACATTATAACAGGATTAAGGCAAGCATTCAACCTAAAGTATTGTATTTACTGGTAATTTTACCACCTTCTTCCAATTGTAGTTGGAAAAGTAGTGGGAACTATAGATTATTTATAAATGGAGATTCCATTAGTTTTTCTATATCAGTTTTTGCTGTGGGAAATTGTTTTTATCTGAAAAAGAATTAGAAAGCATTTTAGATGATCCTGAGCTTTTAGATGGGGCAAATAAATTTATAGATTCACATAGATATCTTTTTAAATTTGAAGCGAATCGATTGTCTCTTATGCATGATAGCTTTAATACTTATATACGAACCAAAGTTACGACTTATGAATACCGTAAGAGAAAAACACTGAAATTGATTAAGAGCAGCTTGTTATCTGGTTCATCAGAGTATATGTTGCGTATGAAATACATTGAATGAAATGTGGGTACATTCCCCGCCCCTTGGGGCGCAAGCAAACTTTAACAGGATAGAAAAGCATGATACAATGTAGAGAAAAAGGAGAAGTGTAGATTGAGTGAGGCTATACACAAATCACACAATGTATCAAAGCTGATGTATCATTTCGTATTACCGACAAAGTATCGGAGAGTAGTAGTAAGTGAAGAGGTAGAAAAGGTAATAAAAGAAACCTGTATAGAGATAAGTGAAAGGTATGAGCTAATCTTTTTGGAAATAGGTGCGGATAAAGATCATGTACATTTTTTAGTGCAGTCAGCACCGAATTATAGTCCGACACAACTTGTAAAGATAGTGAAAAGCATAACAGCGCGGGAGGTATTTAGGAGATGCCCAGATGTGAAGAAAAAATTATGGGGAGGGAATTTCTGGTCATCAGGGTATTATGTATCAACAGTAAGTGAGCATGGAAATGAGAAAGCAATAGCAAACTATGTAAAAAACCAAGGAGACGAGTATCGGAAGCTATATCGAAATAATGAGATGGAAGGACAGATGAACCTGTTTGATTATGAGTAGAGGCAGAGACAAGGAAATCCGCATACCCCGCTTTTGAGGGAGCAGAGCGAGCGAAAAAGTCAAGTGCTGTGAGAGGCGACGTAGGAGCCGCTCACAGTGCTTGAGTGCTTGCACCGGGGTAGTTGATTGAGGGAGAGGGGTATACGCTGGAATATAAGGAAAGTGTCAATTCCTTGAGCGACAGCGTATTTGAGACGGTCAGTTCGTTTTCTAACCGTTACGGTGGATATATATTGCTTGGCATAAAGGAAGTGAAACGGGGCAATAAAAAAGTCGGAGAGGTAATCGGCGTAAATCCGGCAAAGGTTGCTGATATGAAGCAAAACTTTATAAATCTGCTCAATAATCCGCAAAAGATGGCTCCCTCTCTATACTTAAATCTTGAGGAGATAGAGTACAAGGGAATGCTTGTACTTTGGGTATACGTCCCGGTCAGTTCGCAGATTGAAATCTGTTGTGGAAAGATATATGACCGTAACGGAGATGCAGACCAGGATGTGGCTACATCTGCGGATTTAGTAGCCAATATTTCTAATAGGAAATCGGCAGCATATATTGAGCGTAAGATATTTCCATATGCCACAGAAGAAGATTTGTGTATGGATTTAGTCAGGAAAGCCCGGCAGATGGCAGTCAATAAATTTAAAGATCATCCTTGGGGCAATATGACGGACATGGAGCTGTTACGAAGTGCTGGGCTTTATGAAAAAGACATGGAAAGTGGAAAAGAAGGCTTTAACATGGCGTGTATTCTCTTGTTTGGAAAGCCGGAAACCATTCAGTCCTGTGTGCCGGGATACAAAACAGATGCAATTTACCGTGTAGAGAATTTAGATCGTTATGATGACCGCCTGATTGTGGAAAACAATTTGATGGAGAGCTATAACCTGCTAATTGACTTTATTAAGAAACACACAGATGACAAGTTTTTTCTGATTGATGGTGTCAATGTAAGCTTAAGAACTGCCATAGCCAGAGAGATTGTCAGCAATCTGCTTGTGCATAGGGAATTTAAAAGTGCGTTTCCGGCGAAACTGATTATTGAAAAAGACAAGATATGGACGGAGAACTGGAGTAGAACACAGTGGAAGGGGAGAATCAGTCTTGAGAATTTCACTCCTTATCCCAAAAATCCCATAATAGCGAAATTTTTTGTAAACATTGGGTATGCGGATTCACTTGGTTCCGGTGTTCGGAATTTGTATAAATACACGAAAATCTATTCCAATGCAGAACCAAATTTTGAAGAAAACGATGTTTTTAGGTCGATCGTGCCTATGCGGCCAGCAGGAGCAACGCTTACAAGCGATAGAGAAGGCAATGAGGTTACAGAAGTCACAGAAAAGGTTACAGATGTTACAGAAAAAAGGATTATTGAATTATTAAACGATAATTCAAAATATAAAACTACTGAACTTGCGGAAATGCTTGATATAAGCAGAAAAACTGTATCTATTAAGCTTAAAAACTTAAGAGAAAAGGGCATTATAGAAAGAGTGGGGTCTGACAGAAAGGGATATTGGAATATTTATCTGTAACTCTTAGGGTTACAGAAGTATACATATGATATAAAAAATGCGTAGGGAATATAAAAATCGTAAAGGTGATAGGAAATGAAACACAGCAGAAGTATGTCGCAGAAGCTTACAATGGAAGAGATCAGGGAAAATGTCGTAATTATCAAAATCAACAGGTCATTTCGAGAGGGAATGAGCGAAACTGAATTGTATGACGTGACAAGGGGTTGCTGGAAGAGAAAGATTGCCAGTGTAGAGAAGGCAGACTATGCTTTAGCCGTTGTTTATGGGATTGTGAAAGAAATATATCAGATTGATGAATGGCTTCCAGCTGAAAATGAGGTGCGGGAAACCATTCCGTACAATGAAACAGCTGATGCAGGCAGAATTATATTCAAGGGTAGGATTGCTGATGAGGAAATCAGAAAAAAGTATTTGGATTATTCAGTGGCAGGGCTTTTTAAAAAAGGAGAAGCTTCTCCTGTTAAAGTAATTATAAAAACGGCAGAGGTAGGGATGCTATGAAAGCTACTATATGGAACATTGGGAGGCACAGCATGCATGAAGAACGTTAATTTCCTACTTGACAGGCTTCCAAGTATAGATGAATTAAATGATCTGCTTCAGAATATGATCGAATCAAGCGGAAACTTTGTTAATTATATGATGAATATTCAGGATGATAAAAAGTTGATGCCGGATACATATGGATGTGAACGCTTTTTTGTTGATTTTTTTATAAATGATGAGATGAGAGAAGACTTTCCGCTGATTGCAAGAGATTTTTATGTCCATGAATTTGCAAACATTCCAAAACACCAAGATGTAGAGTATTTCGATATCGAGGCTGGTGAAGACTGGCCGGAACTGATGTTTAACAGATTTACACTTGGCCTGATGATGAACGCGGTGAATAGCGGAAGCGAATATACGAAGGCATTGTTTTTGTATTTGCATAAAACATATTATAAAAAAGAATACCGGACACTCAAAAGATTTAGTAAGATGTCACTCAGTGAACTGTTGGCATTGGCAAAGCCGGAAGGAAGAAGACATCTTTACTATGCAAATCTATCAAGAATTTTATGTATAGCGCCAATGTATGGCATTAAGTTTGACGTGAAATGTCATGTTGTATATGGAATTTTAAATGAATTCATTAATAAATTTGGTTTAAGCGTTGGATATTCATTTGATGAGGATGTTGGCGACAGCTTTAAGGATTGCCGGAAGGAAATAGATAAGCGTTTCGATCAAAAGAAATTATACTCCCTTGATGCAAAGATGTCGAAATTCCTCGGCAATGTATTTCAATGGCTGGGATACAGCCCGAAATATGCAGATTGGTGTGATGAAAATGACAGAGGTGTGGAAGATCGCCTTGCCATAGCGTTGTCCATATTGAAGAAAACTTTTCCCAAAAGCAATAGAGAATATTCCGCAGAGGAGCTTACACTTTACGGAATGATCCTTCATTGTGCAAGCGCAATGACGTGCAATTCGTCATGGCTGGCTGAAACGCTCAGGAGATTGGCTTATGGAGAATCTGGAACATTTTATTATGATGAATTTCCGTCGATGTTTCATCCGGAGGATGTGCAGGTCAAGACCAGCAGATCAGAGAATAATAAGACGAAAAGGCAGGTAAAAGATTTCGTGGAACATGCTGGAGCAGATGAATGCAGGCATGATGAGTTCGTGCTCATTGAGGAAGTGGATAAATTACGCCGTAAAGTCCACAAGCTTGAATCAGATAACAGTACTCTGCGTGCCGGTCTGGCTGAAAAAAGAAGGCTTGAAGAGGAATCAAAAGATATCAGAAAACAGCTGGAGGCATCGAAACGTGAATTGGCAGTGCTTAGAAATTATGTGTATAAATTGACAGAAAGCGATAATCCCATAACAGATAAGAAGATTGAAAGTATGAGGGAAACGATTGCCGGTTACCGGATCGTTATAGTGGGAGGACATTCTAATTGGTTATCGAAGATGAAGAAAGAATTTCCAGACTGGTTATTTATCAATCCAGAGGCCAGTGGATCGACAGATGTTTCGATTGTTGACAAGGCGGATTATGTCTATTTCTTTACGGATACTATCAGCCATTCAAAGTACCATCAGTTCATGAATGTAATACGTGAGCGAAAAATAAATTTTGGATATATTCATGGAGTAAATATAGAAAGGAATATCAGGGATATTTATGTGGATTTTGAAGAAGATTAGTCTGTATAAATAGAACAAAGACGGATAATCATGCAAAAAGGTGTATCGTGACGAGGTAAAAGCTTCTGGTATGATACACCTTTTTTGCTAAATTAATAAGAAAAGTTTACAAACACACTTGACAATATCTCTCTGAAATTAGGAACGGTTATTCTGCAACGGATTATATGCAATTACTGTATGAAAGCAATCTGCCATTGATTAAGAAATTCATAAAACCATATGCCGCCTATGAGCCTATGGAGGACTTAGTGCAGGAATCCTATTTTGGATTGTGGGAAGCGGTACAGCATTATGAAACGTCTGCAAATGTGCGGTTTATGACTTATGCGGAATACTGGATAAGGCAGTCAGTACAGCGGTATCTTGAAAAATGCGGCTCTACGGTGCGAATACCGAGCCACACAAGGCAGAAAATAGCACGTTACAAGAAAACCGTACAGGAGTTAGAACAGGAATTAGGCAGAATGCCGACAGATAATGAAATAGCTGATAAAATGCGTGTACCTGTAGGACTGCTGCCGGAATTGAAAATACAGATGCAAGGGGTAGCCAGTTTAGATACCCCCTTTAGCAGACGATTACAGTTTGACACTTTCCGATACCATACAAGCCGATTTTAGCCTTGAAGATGAAACAATAGATAAAATGTATGCCGAACACTCTAAAAGCCAATTATGGGGCATTGTGGAACATTTTACAAGCAATAGAGAGAATAATATAATAAGGGAGATATTCATAAATAATCGGACAATGGCAGCGGTAGCCAGAGAACAGGGCGTAACAATAGAGAGAATACGCCAGATAAAGGAAAAAGGACTGCGGCGGTTACGGATAGGCAAGGCAAAGCGTGAATTATTAGAAAAATTTGATATTGTGGAAGCCGGGGCATACAGAAACAGTATCAATAAATTCAATGAGCATGGGTTTACTTCTACGGTTGAGTATATTGCTTTACGCAGGGCAGAATTACAGGCAGAGTATGAAAAACATAAAAGACAGGTGGAAATTATGCTTGAACAGAGAAAGTGTCTGTAAGAGTTCAAAAATAGATAAAAATGGTTTTTCGTAACACACTTGTAGCACACAAATAGCCTGTAAAGCCTTATTTTATGCGGTTTACAGTTCTCCAAGAGATAATTTTACTATAATTTCAAAAAGCCTTAAAAACTCCCGGAAGTCCAGTATTTTCGGTGGTTTTCTTTATTTTCTAAGTGTTCAATAATTTTCGTAAAACGTCATAAATTTTGCCATATAGCACCACTACAACACCAGTACAGCACCATTTATATATAGTTTCTGTGTTGTGTCTTGCGTAAGATTTTTGTATATGCGGTTATCAAAGAAAAGGCGGTGTTTTCATGGATAGAACAGCGTAAAAGAACCAGCATATCAAAGAGCATTACGACAAGATAAACTTTGTCATACCCAAAGGCGAAAAGGACAGAATAAAGAAAATATGTTCTGAAATAGGGGCAAGTGTCAATGAATATCTTTATATGCTTGTCTGTGATGACATTGCGGACGGTACAAGCAGAATGGCAGAGAAAAAGCAGGGATTTTGCAAATTCAGGAGAAATAACGATAGAAATGATACTAAAAGAGAGGGCGTTGCTTATGTGTATGTATGGATATTGCCGGATAAGTACAAAACAGCAAAGTATTGACAGGCAGATTAGAAATATTAAGGGCAGTTATGATAAGGCTGTGATAATACAGGAAGTATATACAGGAACAAAGCGGGACAGACCAGAATGGAATAAGCTGTATAAAAAAGCCAAAGCAGGAGATACTATTATCTTTGATAGTGTATCACGAATGAGCAGGAATGCAGACGAGGGCTTCTGTCTGTATGACAAATTATATAATAAGGGTATAGAGCTTGTCTTTCTGAAAGAGCCGCATATCAACACATGCACATATAAGAAAGCATTAGAGAGCAATATATCAATGACCGGAACAAATGTTGACTTTATCTTAGAGGGTGTGAATAAATACCTTATGTCTCTTGCAAAGGAACAGATACGGCTTGCTTTTGAGCAGTCGGAGAAAGAAGTACAGGACTTGCATCAGAGAACAAAAGAGGGCATAGAAACAGCGAGATTAAACGGCAAGCAGATCGGGCAGAAGCAGGGGGCAAAGCTGACAACAAAGAAATCTGTTGAAGCAAAGAAGCAGATACAGAAGCATAGCAAGGATTTTAATGGTGCATTGTCAGATGTGGATTGCATGAAGCTGATAGGGCTTGCAAGAAATACATTTTATAAATATAAGAGAGAATTGAAAGCTGAATAAGGATTGTTTAGGCAGGGTTCATAATGGACTGCTGCCTTTTGTTTTTGTTCTAAATATCATGCCGTGGGGGTTTTATAGGGAAACGCCGCATAGGGGTAGTTAGTGCCTTTTTCTGCCGGGCATTTTCAAAAAGGCTTAGTCCTGACAATCTTGTTCAGGATGTAAAAGCAGTTTATCATCAGGAATTTGATGAAGTTTTAAAAGGCTATAATGAAAATCAAACCAGAGCAGACGTAAGATTGAGGACTATTTTGAACATGTAGCCAACAAGGAACAGGATATGGCGGTAGAGATTATTATTCAGGTTGGAGACCGGGCTTATTGGCAGGAGCATTGGGAAAACAAAGTTTTTATGAGGCGAATCTATAGAATGATTTTAGAAGAGCTACAATATCAACTTCCGCAGTTTGTGGTAGCCAATGCAGTAGCTCATATGGATGAGGACAGTCCTCATATGCATGTAGTAGGAGTTCTGGTAGGAACAGATTACAAAAAAGGAATGTCCAAGCAAGTATCCAAACGAAAGGTATTTACCAAAGATGTGTTTTCGATAGTTTTTCAGGACAAATTAAGAGCTTTCGCAAATGAGCGAGCTGACAGAATTGAGGCTTATATTAAAACGCAAAGTGATACTCTGGTGGATTTGGAGGAAAAGGCAACGAAACTGGAACGAAGGGCAGAGATTGCGGAGATGGTTTATGATATGGCGAGAGGTTCCGGTGGCAATGAAGACTTGAGAGAGAAACTCATAGATGTTATGTATGAGAATGAGCAACTGAAGGCTGAAAACTTTAAACTTCGGGAAATACTGAATAAAGCATACGATTTCATGAAACAGTTTGTGATGGATGGAAGGAATCTGCTTGAAAGGTTTCTGGAGAGTATTGGTCAGGTGGTTGAGAAGGTTAGGGATGATTTTAGTAGGTAGGAATGGGAGCATCGGAGACGGTGCTCTCAAGTTCATTAATATTTGATCTAAGAAATATTAATGTTGACAATACAGAACGTATGTTCTAAAATGTAATAGAAGTGTCCACAGATGTCCACAGGTGTCCTTTACTAATTATGATTTATAGCTTATAATTGTACACAATGGAGGTAGTGTATAATGAGCGAAATATTAACTGTTGAACAAGCTGCTAACTATTTAAAAGTATCAACTAAAACGATACGTCGATTAATAAAAAGTGAAGAGATAATTGCATCAAAAGTAGGTGGGTGTTGGAGAATTAGACAAGTGGATATTGAAGAGTATTTGAAAAGAAAGTGTAATGTAATGGGGGCATAGTTATGAGTGAAGAGACCACAAAAGGATTAGTAAAGAGAACGTTATCTGCTGTTGGTTATCCACAAAACCAAGATGCAGAAGAAAACGGAATAACAATATACAAAGAGGAAAGTTATAATGACTTTGCCCTAAATGATGTTTTGGCTAAATTTCTGAAAGACCAATTTGCTTCAGCTAGTAAAAGTCTTAGTGGGAATAAAGGAGCACCTGATTTTACAATTACAAATAGAAATTCAAATACAATAATCGTAATTGAGTGCAAAGAAGATATAAAAAATCATCAAACATTTTCAAATCTCAATGATTATAAAAATGGTTTGGGAACTGAGAAAGAGATTTCAGCAAAAGCAATTAATGGGGCATTGCATTATGCTTCATTTATTAATAATGGTTTTGATGTTATTGCAATTGCGGTGTCTGGTATTTCTGATACAAATATAAAATGTTCAGTTTTTTTGCTGCCATCAAAAGGGGCGTATAAAGATATAAAATTGTTAAGTGATGGAGATTTGTCAGTAATATCTTCGTTTAAGGATTATCAGCATAGGATAGATATTGAAAAAGGTGTTTTCAAGGAAGAAACAGAAAAGGTAATAAAGGAATTAAAAAAATACTCTGCTGCATGTAATAAATTTTTAAGAGCAAATGGTATATCGCCGGAAGATAGAGCTGGATTTTTATCCGCATTAGTAATGGCACAAACTGAAGAGGATTCGGCATATTTTAAAGCTGTAAAAAACATCGTAGATAAGGTTGAGGCAGGAGAGAAGTTCGAAGAAGGATTAGGAAAGCAAGCAATAGGATTATTGTTTAATACAACCGCAGGTGCTAAAGGAGCTTTACAAAATATCTGGGAAAATATAGATGACTTATCAGCAATGAAAGAAGAGAAGTTAGAACAGTACTACAATCATATATTAAGCTCTTCGCTTCTAAAAACACCGGAGTATGACACAAAATATTTTACATACGGAGAAAATATTCTTTCTACTTGCAGTTATTCAATATATAAGAATATAACCTTGAAAATAAAGAATTATCCAGAAGTTGATATTATGGGAACATTTTATACAACTTTTTTAAAGTATGCTAAGGGAGATACAAAAGATAAAGGAATAGTGTTAACCCCGAAACATATTACTGAATTGTTTTGTGATATAGCTGAAATTTTTTTGGAAAGAAAATTAGACGAAAAAACTAAAGTTCTTGATGTATGTTGTGGAACTGGGGCTTTTTTAATTGCGGCGTTAAATAGAATGGATTACAATATTCTTACAGATATATCAAGATCGGAAAAGAATAAAAAACAAAGTAGAAAAGAGGTAAGAAAATCTTGTTTAGTAGGAGTTGATAATGATGAGAAGATGTTTGCCTTAGCCTATGCCAATATGCGCTTTCATGGTGATGGTAAATCTAATTTATTTTGTAATTCTTCGTTAAGGAAAGATGATGAAACAACCAGAACATATAAAGGAAAGAAAATAACATTATATGAGGAGTTAATATCAAAAGACAGACCGTGGGATGATGAGGAAGAAAGGAAACTGTGGAAAAGACCAATGGTAGGAATGACAAATCCTCCATACTCCTTATTGAATGAAGCTGGCAAGAAGAATAAATCAGATAAGCAAACAGGTAAGAGCGAATTGGATTTTGTGTATTCTATGCTTTCATATCTTGAAACAGGAGGAATAGGTATAGCCATAGTTCCGCAAAGTTGTGCTCACTCGAAAAGTGATTTGCAGATGAGAAAAAATATATTAGAGAATAATACACTGCTAGCAGTTATGACCATGCCTAATAAATTGTTTCAAGATAGTAAAGTGGGAACTGCCACTTGCATTATGGTTTTTAGGGCGGGGATTCCGCATAAAAATTCATCGAAGAATGTGTTTTTGGCAAGATGGATAGATGATGGATTTATAACAGTGCCACATGTTGGAAGATATGACAAGGGAGGAACTTGGTTAGCGATTAAACAAGAATGGTGTAATCAATTAAAAGGTCTGGCAGATAAAAATGATACATGCTTTATTAGAAGAGTAACAGAGGTGGATGAACCTTGGTTGGCTGAATTATATGTTGAAACAGATTACACTAAATTAACGGCAAAGGACTTTGAAGCGCAGTTAAAGAAATATGCACTGTTTAAATACATGCAAGAAAATGGTGGTGATGATGTTTGAAACGATTAGATGAATTGTTTGAAATAAAAAATGGAAATGACCTTGAGTTATGCTATCAGCATAAGAATGAAGATGGCATTAATTTTGTTTCAAGAACAGAGAACAACAATGGGGTTTCTGCCCGGATTGATGAGATAGAAGGACTTGAGCCTTGGGATAGTGGTACAATTTCTGTTTCGTTAGGTGGTAGTGTTTTAGAAGCATTTGTTCAGACTGAAGCATACTACACAGGATATCATATGCGAGTATTGATACCTATAGTTTCCATGGATGAAATGACAAAACAATACTATTGTATGTGCATTAGGGCAAACAAGTTTAAATATGGCTTTGGTCTGCAAGCGAACAAAACAATAGATGCATTGTTGGTTCCAGATATTAGTGAAATACCTAGATGGGTAGGGAAAAAGAATTTTCCGGATGTATCAGAAATCCCTGATTATTTTTTAGAAGATGGATATAAGAAGGCGTGTTGGTATTTAGATAATATAGACCAAGAAGAATTTGAAAAAAGATATAGCGGTGTAGTTGAAAAAAAAGAGGTGAAATTTGAGTATAGTGAAACCACGTGGTGTGAATTTGATGTGGCTGGTGAAAATGGATTATTCATAATAAAGCCCGGGAAACGTTTAACAAAAGCTGAGCAGCATGAAGGTGAAACATTTTTCGTTGGAGCGACTAAATTTAATAATGGGCTTACTGGATATATTGATGCGGAACCATTATATAATGAACCCTGTATTACTGTAAATTATAATGGAAGTGTTGCTGAGGCGTTTTATCAAGAAGCACCGTTTTGGATTTCTGATGATGTTAAGGCTTGGATTCCTAAGTTTCCATTCAATAAATATATAGCTTTTTTCTTGATTACTATAATAAGGCTGCAGCAACAACATTATAGTTATGGTATAAAATGGAACCAAGCGGAAATGGAAAGAACCAAAATTAAATTACCATTTTGTGTTGGGAAAGATGGGAAGAGAATACCTGATTGGGATTATATGGAAAGATTTATAAAATCGTTGCCTTTTAGTGAAAGCATATAATTGGAAAATGGGTTCAAATTGATATGAAGTATGATGTGACTATAAGTTCGAAAAGTATTACTCTAAATATTTATGGTGTTAGTCAAAAAACGGGTTGGTAAATATAGCATCATCTATACCGCCAGCAAATTGTGTGTAGCGATGTCCTTTACCGTGTGAATATTCATAGTGCATCCTGGCCTAAATAG
>CAJTEN010000020.1 GCA_910575245.1 Clostridia bacterium
TACCAGATACAAAGAAATGTCCATTATCTTGGCTCATTCATCTGAGATATATAATTAAAAAATCCTTGAAAAATAAGGAAAAAAGACTTGACTAAATAGGGAGTTAATAGCTACCCATTCCTTTTGGGATAATTTTTCACAATTGTTTGTATTTACTATTGTTCCTATTATTCCAACAGAAATGTATGCATCGGTAAAATTTTGAAGATATCCTGGTATAGCAAATAGTGTAATTATCCAAAAAAGAGTTCTATACTTCGTAACAATCAATACTATTAAGACAATAAATATTCCTACCACCACGTTTTAGCTTTTTATTATCATCTATTTCCACGCCATCATTATCAGTTATACTCCTCTGAGGTACTTCCATGAATACCATAATCAATAATGCAATAGGCAAAACCAAATTAAATATTCTTTTAACAACTATCATAATATATTCCTTTCCAAATCATCAACCGCCGATTCAAATCATAGTTTGATTTTAGCCCTCCAAAGGGCTACATTACTGCCTGTCCCAGAGGGCAATATTGCAAGCATATTTACGGATTCGCTATAAAGCGATATTGTATAGACCTCATAAATTCATTGTATATCCTAAACCGTTATACGGACTGGGTAATGTCTCCCCAGTACCTGCTGTCACATAAGCCAAATCCGTATTGCTAATAATATCATTCTTCATTGAAAATCGTGTTTTCGCATATAATTGTATATCCCTCTGCCATTGGATAACCGAAAGGTGCTGTATTACTTACAATATCAGATAATATCCCGTTTACCCTATTTTCTGCGTTCAGACTTTGCTTATCGACAAATTCCTTTAATGTGTTTGAGTACCAATTTCCTCTTCAATCTCCGATACATCTCTTTTAAATATTCGGTTCACCACTGTACTTAGTAGTTTCTCTTTCACCTTATCAGCTCATCTAAACTTCTTTCTGCACTGATAGTAGTCAATACAAATAAATCTCTAATCTCCTTTTTTGTTTTTTCCTGCGTGCTACTTATGTCCGTTGGATTTACTGCCATTATATGTAGCGAAAATAAACTCGAAAAATTTTTCTAAAAAAATATCAGCTATATACATAAAATCAGGAAAATGCTTTTAAAATAAGCTATTTTCCCGATTCCTAATCATAATAAAATATTTACATTCCTTTTACACATTCTGAAGTCCTGTAAGTAACTCCAACTCTGCAATATCAAGCCCTGAATACTCCGCAATTTTCTCTATTGGCAATACTCCGTCCCGCAACATCCTAAGTGCTGTTTCCTTCTTATTTTCGTTTCTGCCCTCATCTTTCCCTCTATTTAAAATTGTCCTAGCTTCTGTCTCAAGTAACGCTCCGCTCATCATTCCACCTATTCCTTTCTGCACCTTCTCATACTTCTGTGCGATTTCTCTGATCACATCACCAGAAAGTTCTATAATGGTACGTTTGTCAAACGCCCCAATAATCCCTTCCTGCTCCAGTTTATCAAGTCTCTCCAAGATATTTCGGTACTCCGCTTTCAACTCTGCCAATCTCTGTTCATTACTATTATACACCTTAAAGTTCTTTTCATGTGAAAAAATATAAAACGGAATTAACATCAACAAGCCCTTTGAAAAAATATCTTCCAGAGTATATTCCTGCACCTTCATAATCGGTACATCATACTCTACAGTGCCACCCGGCGTTTTTATCACATACCGCATTTTATCAGGTGTCTTTTTATAATTCCTTAGATATAGGACTGCTGTATTGGGAAATGTCACTGTCAATATCTCAAACTTCCCATAAGAATTTTCAATGAAAATCCTTATAGATATTATAAAAACTGACTATAAAATTGATGTCTTGACACCAAAAAGGCACTGGCCTTTGGTATAATAAGATCAGCAAAAATACAAACCACACCGAAAGGAGTGCCTGATCTTATGATACAGCATAATGGTGCAAAAGAAAACCCCGGCCACGAACTTAACATGAGTTTTATTGCCGCCATCAGGGAGCTTGATATAAGCGGGCTGCTATTCCGTTGCGGCATCCGCAAAAACAGCCGCATATTGAAAGGCGAATCCCCGGATGAGAAACGCACGGCATTTGAAATATTCCAGTTCCTCCTGCTGATGGTCTTTCAGGGATGTAACCTGTACCGGTATCTTGGCTCCAAGAAACAGGATATCGCCTGTTCAAAGAGCACATACCACCGCTTCCTTGGCAATGGGCATTACAACTGGAGGCGCTTCATAACGCTGCTTGCCGCAAAGGTGACGGTATTTTTTGATACGCTGGCCAAACGCAGCCGCTTCAGGGCACTGGTTCTTGATGATTCGGTTATTGGCAGGGGACGCAGCAAATCCGTGGAACTGCTGGCATTTGTATTTGACCATGTCACCGGCAAAAGCGTCAGGGGATTCAACCTCCTTACACTCGGATGGACGGACGGCTTCAGCTTTATCCCCGTTGCCTTCAACATGCTTTCATCCGCAAAGCGGGAAAAGCGCTTCAAAGAGACCGGCCCCAGGATTGACAGGCGTACAAATGGCTACAAAGCAAGGGTATCCGCAACCATGCATAAGCCGGATGCTGCCATTGCAATGATCCGGGAAGCGCTTGCCGCCGGTGTCCCCGCACAGTACATCCTCATGGACACATGGTTTACCAACGAACCATTTATCAAAAGGATCCTTGATTGTGGGCTCGATGTCATCGGCATGCTGAAGAACAGCAGGCAGATGTATCATTTTAACGGCGGGCTCTATAACCTTGGCAGCCTTGCAGCATACTTTGCGCGGATGAATACCGCCGGGGATATCCCCGGTTCTGTTGTTGTGAAAACAAAACGGGAACATATCCCTGTAAAACTTGTGTTTGTGCGCAACCGCAACAACAAAAGCGAATACATCACCATCCTTTCTACAGACTGTTCTTTGTCCGATGCGGAAATCATCCGCAGATATGGGTACAGGTGGTCGATAGAATGCTGCTTCAAGGTCAGCAAATCCCTGCTGAAACTCGGCAGGGAATTCCAGCCCGTGAATTATGACACAACCGTATCAAGTACGGCACTGGTATTCACAAGGTATATCATACTTGAATGGATACGCAGAAAAAACAGTGATTACCATTCAATGGGGGAAATCTTCTTCTTATGCTATGATGATGTCCGCGACATAGAGCTTTCAGGTGCGTTAAATAAGCTTGTAGCTATCATTGCGGATGGATTGGCAAATGGTAAAATTCAGATGGAGGAATCCGTAAGGGGAGAAATCCTTAACTGGTATATATCCCAGCCTAACTTTATCCAGTCGATCTGCCAAAAGCAGATGGAGGATGCAGGGCTGTTGGCATCAATAGAACATAATGGTGGTGAAATGTCAACAGGTGCATAATTCGAGAACTATTGCCAGTAATTACAAGGTTTTGCCTAATAAATGCTTATGGGAAGTTTGAGTCATTAACATGCACTTTTTTCACTACGGTATGTTTTGTGTCGCTTACAAATCAAATTATATGGTACATCCATATTCATTTCTCCTGATTGTAATTCTATTTAGAAAAAAGGATACTATCACCCACATAAAAGTAAGTAATCTATCCTTTTTCTTACCCAATATTCTTTTTATTTATGCCAATAATGCCTTCTCGTTCTCTCCACATCTGCTTCTATGTTAAGAATCCGCCTTACATAATTAACCTTTAGCCGGGCTTTTAGGAACAAACTCCAATTTCAACGTCATTCCCATTCCATCCGCCAGACGCTTTAACAGTTTAAGGGATGGATTTCTGGTTCCGTTTTCCAGTTTGCTTATATCTGCCTGGTTAATTCCTGTCCTTTCAGCAAGTTCTTTTTGGGTGAGATTTTGTGAAATCCTTGCATCTACCATTGCCCGGATCACATCCATTTCCGGCTGGATATCTTCCCATTCTTTTCTGAATTCATCATCCTGCAGCTGTTCCTTTAAAAATTCCTGAAATTCACTCATTTTCTTTCATCCTCTCCAAATAATCTTTACGATATAACTTTGCCAGCCTTATTTCCTGTTTTGGCGTCTCCTGCGTTTTCTTAATAAATCCATTCGTCATTATAATTTTCTTACCATAGTAGAAAAAATATAAAACTCTTGTGATATCTGTTCCCACTTTTCCACGAATTTCAAATATTCCATCCTCTAAATGTTTACTGTATGGCTCTCTTAATTGATTTCCCTTTTCCTCCAGCACGTTAATGATTCCCAAAACTTTTGCCCGCATTTTTACATCCAGGCCAAGGATAAAATCTTTCGCCGGTTTTTCACCATTATCTTTAGTATAAAATTCCACCTCAAATTTATCCATTGTAATCTCCAATTTTCTTTCTGCATTTAGTATATGGCAAATATGCCATATTGTCAACAATGTGTGCTTTATAAAGTTATATCTTTACGTCTCTTTATACCCCGCTACCCGCAACAGTATCGTCTCTATATATGAATGCACCATAGCATAAGGGCATTTCCCATACCCCATTTCATACCCCATTTGCGACAAAAACGATACAGTAGGAGGCTACCCATTAGTTGAGCAGCCGACCTCCCACACCACTGTACGTACCGTTCGGTATACAGCGGTTCAATAGTTTTCACGTAACTTTCAGATAATAGTCAAGCATGGAAATATACCCCAGCTTGGCTATTATTTTATTGGTAAGGGCTACTCTTAGCATCTGCGCTGTCCTCCAGTAACCTTTCCGGCTGTTGGCAATCTGATGTACCTGCCACTCTTCCAGCTTTAATGCTCTCAATTTTCGATACCTCGTCTTCACCCTTTTCCATTGTTTCCAATAGATTGCCCGTATCCTGCGCCGGAGCCATTCATCCGTCTCCGCCATCAGTCCTTTCATATCCGCAAGTTTATAGTAATTTATCCACCCTCTGACATACTCCGCTAGTTTCGGTCTACGATAGTCATTACTCCACCCTTTATTCTTTTGGGTAATTTCCCTTATTCGCTCTTTCATTTTTCTGGCCGCCTTAGGGTGTACCCGGAACCGACATTTCCCCTTGTACCGGTAAAATGCATATCCCAGATATTTTATCTTGCCCACATGGGTTACTGTTGTCTTGGTTCGGTTTACTTTTAGGAATAACTTCCCCTCTATAAATGGGATGATGTTCGCAAGCGTCCTTTCCGCACTCTTCCTGCTCCTGCAGAATATCAGCACATCGTCCGCATACCTCACGAACCGGTGCCCCCTGCGTTCCAGTTCCTTATCCAGTCCATTCAGCATCACGTTCCCACACAGCGGGCTTAACGGCCCGCCCTGTGGTACGCCTTCCTCCGTTTTCCCGAAGAATCCGTTCTGCAATACTCCTGCATTCAGGTATTTGTGTATCAGCGATATTACACGTCCGTCCTTGATTGTCCGTGACAGCACCTCTATTAATTTGCTGTGGTTTACCGTGTCAAAGAGCTTCTCCAAATCCATGCTCACCACATACACATATCCTTCGTCCGCATTCTTCTTGCAGGCTTTCAGTGCGCCATGCTGGTTTCTTCCCGGTCTGAACCCATAACTGTTCTCTGAAAACTGCGGTTCAAACAGGGACGTCAGTTCCTGGGTAATTGCCTGTTGGATCAGGCGCTCTACGGCTGTGGGTATTCCTAATTTCCTGGCCTTGCCCTTTTCTTCCTTGGGTATCTCTACCCTGCGGACTGGGTTGGGTTTGTATTTTCCCTCCCTTATCTCCCGGATGATTTCGCTCTGGTTTTCTTTCAGGTAGGGCAGAAGTCCATCCACCTGCATTCCGTCAATCCCGCCTTTGCCTTTGTTTGATTTCACTTTCCTGTAAGCCTTGTTTAAGTTGTCTTTCCGTAAAATCAGTTCCAGTAGATTGTCCGTCCAAAAGTCCGTGATGATGTGGCTGTTTTCAGTAATCCGCTGATAGACGGACACTTCTGCATACTCTTTCTGTTCCGCAGATACCATTTGCAGATAGTCTTCCATATGAAGTTGTCTGTCCTTAAACCCATCTTTGGTTACGTTCATTTACTCACATCTCCTAAAGTTCAGTCCTTCCCATGGTGTTTGCAACCACCATGGTACTATGGCCTCTGCTGACTTCTCGTGGTAAATCTTGTTTCAACCGCTCCCGCAAATGTTCTATCACTTTGGATGCGTCCACGAGACCTCCCCGGGTACTCACACGCTCTTTCCCTCTTATGCTCGCTCCATAACTATTAAATACAGTTCTGTGCAGTTATTGGACTTTGATTTGTTGTGCAATCTTATCCTTGTATTTAGCCTCAAATGTAGTAAGCCAGAGTTTTGCCTAATCCTTTCTTCAGATTCCACCTCACGGTGGACACCCTTGGCTTCGGCTGTATCCTTCCCACTGCCGGGCGGATTGGGGACTTTCACCCGTTAGAACGTGTGCCCACCGGGCACACACAGAAAAATCCCCATGCCACAAATGGCACAGGGATCGCTTGTCTCTATTACAGATACTCTATATGTACTTTTTATCCATATCCAGACTTGCAATACAGCTACTGTAAGTGAAGTTCGTTCGTTAAAATGCCCTCATAATCCTGTAGTTCATGAAACATTCCATCAACAATGACTGCGTCATCCTGTATTCGGTACAGCATTACAAACTTATGTTTCGCAAACGCGATGTGCCTGGCCCTGCTCATAACAGCCGAAGCCTGCGCCGGCAGATTTTCTACTAAAAATCATACATTTTCCTTTTATAACATTTTACTTAAAACCGGTAACCTGTGTAAGCCTGACACCAGAACATTTCCCAGTAAAAACACTGCCAGAAGCCAGACACCGCAGGCCGGTACTGCACCGATATACGGCGCGCTCCGCTCCCATATAAAAGCTGTTGCATTACGCAGATAATCCTCTATCAGATAGATGCCGAACACATTACTTCCACACCACAATATCAGACGATGTAAAACCGTATTGTTCCAGATACTTTTTTCACTTACACAGCGGATCAGGTCATACACAGCTATTGTCAGCAGCATGGTCAGACTTCCCAATTCTTCCAATCCGTGCTGCCCACATCCCCATCTGTATAGGACTGCCATCGTAAATACTGCCAGGCCTATATCAAATCTCACTCCATCTTTCCCTCTCTGCCTCAACATCCGGCAGTTCTCCATTAAATATCCCAGGATAAAATAAGAGACAGAACTTTGGAAATGTAAATTGAACACAAAACCAACTCCCAGATATGTATGGGAAATATCATTTAAAATGTTCCATCCTGTCACTAAGACAACCAGCATCCTCTCTTCCTGTTCTGTCAGATTCTGCATCATCTTCCTCAGGAATGGCAAAACAAACAATACTCCCAGATATTCATACAGAAACCAATATGGGAGAAAAATTTCCTGTGTATAAAAGCGCCAGAAAAATTCTCCCACATGGCCATCCCATTCTTCCACTGTACACAGATAAAAATATCTGATCACAGAAAACAGGATCAGGACACCGGCAAACCGGGGGATTCTCTTTCCATACACGTTCCTCCATGACTCCCTTTTGGGCAGTAAAAGCGCACCGGAGACCATCCAGAACAAGGGTACGCCGATACTGCTGATAATTGTTCCGATCAAAGATGATGCGCACACCCATGCGCTCTCTGTATACACCCATGCATCCGCTCCCCGTCCGCCTGTGTGCTGGTACATAATACAGAAAACCGCTATGATACGGCAGACCTCTAAATATACAATTTTACCCCTGCTTTGTCCTGCCTCATAATCAGACATATTCTCTTTTGCTCTTCCTGACCCTGATCCCTTATCTTCATTTCAAAATCACTTTACAGGGTCTTAGTAATCTGTTGTTAATGACATTTAAAATTTCGTTTTCGGTCTGCAGAATCTTTCGTATATGGCTTCTGCAAGAACAGGAAACAGAAATATGTTATGTCATTTACTGTAGTTATTGTTCACCGGATCAATACCCCGTCACTGTTAAAGCAGACCACATCGGCCACCTCATCAAGCAGCCTGTTATAGACCAGAATCGTAACATCATTATAGTTATCATTCTTCACTGTATTATTGACCTGTATCTGCATAGCGCCGCCATAGGATCTGCTGACTCCAATATCAGACAGCTCCGTCTCCCTGTACCACAGATATTCCGGCTCATCAGGTGTCCGGTATAAGATCGTCCGGTCTTCCAGCACGATGGATGCAGAACTTCCAAGCGTATATGGATCGGTTCCAACCAGTCCTTCCAAAAGCTGCACATACGGATTCTTCTTATAATTATCATCCAAAGATACGATTACAAGATCATCCTCCCTCTCCTGCAATTTCCCAAGATAAGCTGCCAGATCCGTACACTGTGCCAGTTCCCGGTCCTGCTGACGGGATTTATGGCAGTCACTGTACTTCTGCCAGGAATCCCACCTGTCATCTCCTCTGTGGTCCGTCAGATCACAATGCTCCGTAAGCCATTCACCCAGATATGCCGTAAACTTACATGCCCCGCTGTGGTTGAGATGGGATGCCTCCGCATAATCAACCGCCGGATCAAACCCCATTTCTTCCAGACTGGCATTTCCGTCTAAAAACAGGATCCCGTTTTCCTGTGCATACTCTCTGGCCCATTGATACAGCATCTGGTCTTCCTCATCGATCCCTTCATAGGGAACAACCATAAAAGCCAATTGGATCTGATGTTCTCTGGCAAGCCGGGCCATTTTTTCCAGATAAATTCTGTTCTTCTGTGCAGGTATCTTTTGTTCCAGATCTGTCCTCACCTGCGGCAGCGTATCATACCGGGTGACCGCATAGGAAGGCTTATAGCCTTTATACCAGTCCCCTCCGACATTATTTACCCCTTCCTCAAAATTTCCCCTCCCCAGTTCTTTATAACTGTCATGTGTCAGCGGATAAGACAGCAGGCAGGATAAGAATTCCTCATGCGGTACACTGTTCCAGACATTCTTTATTTTATTAAGGGAAAACCGCATACTGCTCACATTTTTGATGACATTCGTGGTTCCATAGTACTCCTCTTCTATCCGTATTCCGTAAAGATCCACCACCATCAGCCGGGGTGACTGGTATTTCAGCGTTTCTTCCATATTGTAGTAAGAATTCCATAGCGTCTGCATGGTTCCGGCCATATCATATCCCGCAATACCGTAATCGTCCCACAGGGCAGCCACATTCACCCCCGCATATACATGACTGCTGCCGTAAAAAACAACGTCCACGCTGTCCCTGTCCAATCGGTAAAACCCGTCCATCGACTGATTCCCGTCATAATTGGCCTCTAACACATGTCCCAGTCTCATAAAGACAAGTAACGTTATGACGATGCTGACCAAAATCTTTGCACCCCTGCCCACCTTATATCCCATCCTTCTTTGTGAAATATCGCAGTCCATATTGCTTTCCTGTCATATGAATCCCTACAGACCACTACCTTTTTTCAAAAATTAAAGTACAGAAATTCCACCGGATTAAATCCCGGCCCGTAAATGCCAAACAGATACCATACCACCAGCGCACCAAGAATAACCATTATCTGACACAGCCAGCTCTGTGAACAGAAGATCCGGTACAGGTCCTTATCATCCGCCATGCGTGACACCCGGCCGACACACAGTGCACCCACAAGCAGGATCAGAAAATCCCATTGATCCAGTCCGGCCTGATATAATGTCCCGTCCGAAAGAATCCACGGATTCCAGCCCGTAAACATACGCCGCAGCATGACAAAGGCTTCTTTAAAACCATCTGCCCGAAAGAACAGCCATGTAGATTCTATCAGGACAGCGGTGGTCAGTTTTTTGCGCAGCATTGCTCCATGACTATGCCCGTCCAGTCCTGCGGCCTGACACAGCCGCTCCCTGATTCTGACCGTCATACTGCCGGCCACCTGATATGCCCCGTTCAGAAACCCCCAGATCAAAAAGGTAATGCCCGCGCCATGCCACATCCCGCAGAACAGAAAGACGAGCATGATATTGAGATATTTCCGCGCCGCCCCTTTCCTGTTGCCGCCAAGCGGGATATACAGGTAATCCCGGAACCATGACGTCAGGGACATATGCCATCTCCTCCAAAAATCCGCCACGGTGACTGCCCCATAAGGCGCACGGAAATTCTCCGTCATCTCTATCCCGAACAGTTTCGATACACCCAGAACGATATCCATACAGCCGCTGAAATCCATGTAGAGCTGCAGCGAGAACAAAAGCACGGCAATTACGATAAAAATTCCCCGGTACATATAATAATGTCCGAAAACCTCGTCAACAAAGATTGCTGCCCTGTCAGCGATCACCATCTTCTTCATATATCCCCACAGGATTCGCAGCATACCATGATAAAAAGCATCCCTGTCAAAAGAATGTCCCGCACAAAACTGTGCTCCCATCTTTTCATACCGGTTAACCGGCCCGGATACAATATAAGGAAAATAAGACGCATACAACAGATAATGCCAGAAATTCCTTTCCGCCGGGATTTTCCCCCTGTATACATCCACTGAATAAGACACATTCTGAAATGTAAAGAAGGACATTCCCATGGGCAGGACAACCCGCCATCCCAGACCGGTTCCAAAGACCCTGTTTATAAACGCCAGTTCCATGCCGCTCCATTTGAGAAGGAACAATACACCGATGTTCATAAAGATCAGCACTGCCAGAACCGCTTTTCTTCCTGCCTTACTCTTCTCCATTTTTCCTGCTCCGTACCATGTAAAAAAGGTAAAGGATAAGAGCCAGATTAAAAAAACCGGGCCGGAACATATATAAAAGATAATGCTGGAAAGCAGGAGTACCATCCACTGTCGTTTTTTATGTACTGTATAATAGATACCTGTTGTTATAACTGTAAAAATCAGAAATGCATAGGATGTGTATGTCATTTTATTGCCACACCCCACTCAATGGCATTGATGTCTTTTTCCATTTTATTATTCCGCCTCATTTTCTTTCCGTCGCTTACTCAGCACGCCTTCTATTACCCTTGCCGAATATCCGCCTGCCCTTGCGATCTTGGCCCTCTCACGCCTGTCTGTCTCATTTTTCGCAAGGTCAGCAATAAACTCTGCACGGTACAGCCGCATGGGACAGTCTATCTTATCCCCATGAAAATGGGTAAACAGTTTCAGCATAGCGTCCCGTCCGATCAGTTCAAAGAGTTCCAGATAGCTGTCGTTCAGTGCCTCAGCTTCATTTCCATCCACATGAAATGCCTCGTAGACAATCTCATCGTTTATATTGTTAAAATCAATATTGATCACCCTATCACCTCCAATTTGACAAATTATACCAATATTTTATGTCATAAATCCAATCATAAAACGATTACTTTTACTCACTATAAAATGTTTTTACAAAAAATACATAAACCGTATACACTTTATGAAGCATAATATGTATTTAGTTTTTCATCGTGGATTATACAAATGGATATTGAATTTCTGCTTACATCAACAAATGCCTCTCCCCTGTTTCTACAGATATACAAAATCGCTGTCATACAGCCACAGTACATCATCACTCCCAAACAGTAAGGGTACAATCACTGATCAATGTTCCAGTACCTTATCTTGGGCTTTCCTGACTCTTTCCGTTATATCTTTTGTCATATCTTCCTCCAATCTTCCCTTGTAATCTCCGGGACGGACAATAAAAAATCCCCATGCCATGACCGGCACGGGGTTCTTTGTAGTGTCATGAATATAATATATAGTTGCGGGAGTATCTCATACGCTTTAGGACAGACAATGTATTCTGCTATTTTCTCAAAACAAATCCCTCTCCTTCATAAGTCCGCACCGGGTTTCGCCTGCAGCTTCTCCATTGCCCGCTGCTAATTTAAGAACCGGCTCCTCTCTTCGGCGGACTGCGCCACAAGTCCTGTTGGTATATGAATGATCCGTACACCTGTCTCCACCTTGTTTACATTCTGGCCGCCTTTCCCACCACAATGGAATTTTTCAATACGGTATTCTTTGCATAATCCATTGCCGCCGATATATAGCTTCTTACACCTCCTTACTACTACACTACATATTTAAACCGATATGCCATAATCAGCAAATTTAAAACAAGGAGCACTCCATTCGATCAGAATACTCCCTGTTTACCACAATTTAAACCCGTATCTTTATAACTTTTTCAGTGAAATCTCTCTGTCATGCTCATTAACCTCAAGCACATTCATTGCCTGTTCTGCCCCAACTTCATATTTACCATAATCGCCTCACAGCTTTTCCAAAAGCATAGCCTTATCCGCCTCTGATACTTTCATTGCTGACATTGCCTGTTCCGCAGACCATTTCATAGATTCCATCAAATTTCTCACATTTTCAAGTAGATTATTTAGCCTTGCACTTTCTGCTCTTCTATCCCCATATTTCTCAACCGCTTCACACATTCTTTCTCGACCTCCTTCTTCCTTAAAATGCTTTACCCCTTTAGCCAGTTCCGGATAATACATATCCTTCGCTTCCTTACAGCCAAAGTCATGCATCAATCTTCCAATCGTATCGTCTCCCTTATAGTTTCCATTCACATACACAATATGAGAACCATCGTCAAATAACTCATTCGTTTCCTCAAAATGTCGATTAATCGTATAAATCGGTATCCCACGCTTAAAGATATCCGTCCGGGTGATAAACACCATATACGAATCCTGAAGCTCCGAAAACTCCTGCCCTGCTCTCAACATCCGGGAATCCATCATACTGCTATTAAATCTGGCGCGGCGTATGTGCGCCCCCTTCGGCTTTTGCTGTACCTCAACGTTATAGTGCTTTCCCGTACTGTCCTTTGCCAAAATATCTAAACGGATATCCCGCCCACCTACTACAGGACTTTGCAATTCTCTCTGCCCTACAACGCTTATAACCTGAATATCGTCCTTTTTCAGTATAATCTTTAACAGAAGCTCCGTTGCTTCTATATTACCATCAAACACCATAGACATAAGATCGTCATCAAATAGACTCATTCCGTCAACAATCTGCTCTACGGTTCTGGTATCCTGCCGTATTTCTTCTCCAGCCACCTAATCACCGCCTTTTTTGACTGGCTTTTCCTTTGCCATCTCATCATTCAGTTACTATTATTATATCCTATCGTGCAAGGACTCACAATCTGATTCTTCTGAAATCCCAACATGAGAAGCATAAATCAGAATCGAAAATCACTTACATCCAAGACACCCTCCTGCCATTCATCCGGTACACCATTTACTACACCATTTTCCCACAAAATGACAACCTTTGACGAACCAAGACAAATAACAGGATATGCCGCAAGCCCCGTAAAACAGGCACTTACGGCACACTATGAAACAAGTCGGAACGCACCCTCCACTGTCAATAGATGAGTGCTAATATTTTCAGTAAATTTTTGCAAAGCCAGTATTTAGTATGGTCAGCAGTTCTCCGTTTGCACAGGGCATAAAAAGCTGTTTTGCACTAAGCCCATTGCCACGCTCTCCTGATATTTTTCTATGTCCTTTCTCCCACATGGGGCGGTGCATTGTTTACAGTTGCATTTATGCTCAAAAGGTGCGATTGTATTTTGAAATACCATAGCCCCTCTAAGCACCATTAAAAATATATTTCTTTGGTTTTCAATGCCCTTAGATTATGGCTCGATGTTTTTATTAAATTGGAAATACGTTACTGCAAAATACAAGACATATATCCCAAGAAAACTAACGGATGAAATACCAAAATATAATATCCATTCTGTGTGGATTCCTGTGTATATCACAAATTGCCGTCCTACATACAATATAAATACCGCACTGATAATAACCGAAAGGATAACCGGGCATAAGTAGTATAAAAACAGTTGTTTTGCCACTACGTTTCTGATTTTTTTCTTTCCCATTCCCAGTTTGTTCAAAATCTGATAGCGGAATTTGTATTTATTGGAATCGCTTAACTGCTGGACGGAAAGGACAGTAAACGCAACGCATAAAAATACCAGTCCTATATAAAATAGCGGAAATGACAAGGTACTCATTAAAAACTTCAGCTCCAGGACTTCCCGGCTCTTAACCTGTATTGTGGCGGGCATTAAAAAAAGTTCCTCACTTCCGATTTTTATATAATCAGAAAGTTCATCATACCCTCTTATTTTTCCGGCTGATTCATACAGACTTTCTGACAAATTTTCCGGCACATTTCCGCTTGCCATAACTGCCATAAGTGAAAAATATTTTTTCATTCCTGCAAGTTTTTTATCCGGCACAACCAGTAAAAAATCCGTTCCATTATGCCCGTTCTGTGCAAAACCCTCAGTCTTAAATCCAGCAAAATCCAGCCCTGTATGTAAACTGTTCTGGGGCTTTTCGTTCCTGTCTTTAATCTCCTGATATACACGGTTTGGCATATGGATTAAATATTGGTTATCCTGCAAGGCAACTGGTGTTAGCCCAAGCATTTTCCGTAAACTGTTATAATCGGTGATTCCCATATATACATCATAATCGTAATAAGCAGCAGCTTTTCTTCCCTCTGCCATAGCCGGATCGCTGTCCTTATCGGAAAATAACCTTAAATTCTGATACAGATAATCAACCATTTCACTTGTTCCGTTTTGATAGACACAATATTTCAGTGTCGCCCGTGGAACGGTATTTTCATTTATCAGTGTTTCTTCTTTGGCAAAATCGTTTTCTGTGTTATCACTGATTAAAATAATATCAAAGGGATATTCCACATTTAATTGCTTGTTTTGATAATCACTTAGCATAAATGCAAGTGAACTTCCTACTAAAGCAAACATAAATAACAGGCTTAGTGTTCCCAATACAAAACACGTATTCCGCATTTTAGAGGAAAACTGGCGCATTAAAAACAAACAGTCCTTTTTATAAATCAAGCCCCCTTTGCCTTTTATATATTTCATCAGAAATGCCGAAAGCCCTAAATAGAAAAAGTAAAATGTAAAGATAAGCCCAATCATTTCAAATACTGCCGCCCACTTTGTTATCCTGCCGGTAAAAATGAGAAAATACAAAAACAATACATTTCCTATGGAAAGATAGAATAACCACTTCCATATAGCGTTTCTTTTCTCGTTTACTGTTTCATTCTGCCTGTCCATGTTAAGTAGACTTATGATTTCCATATTGGAGAATTTCTTCTTATTCCGAAAAAGGGCAATCATAAAACACGCCCCATACAGGATAATTGTCAATAAGATGCTTCCTGCTGATATTTCTATATTTACCTTGTAATTTTTCCCGATACTTTTATAAAAAACATAAAATAATATCTGCTGTAACCCGCTCCCCAAAAGAAGTCCCACAAAAAGAGCGGATATTCCAAGATAGAAATTTTCTTTCATGTAAAGGGCTGCAATCTGCTTTTTCTTCATTCCCGATAATAAGTAAATCGCAAATTCCCGGCTTCTTTTTTCTAAAATAAAACGTGTCATATAGTTTATCAGCCATGCAACAATAATAAGGATTGCTACTGTGGAAACTGCCATAAATGTAACTAACATTGTTCCTGCCGTAGAAAGCTCCCCATTGTTTCCAAAATGAATCATTTCGTAAATATCCTTTGAAAACAGCAAAGAATGAAAGGAAAAAGTGAGGGCTGTTATCATACATAAGGTTAGAAAGTAATTCAGATAATCTTTCCATAGCCTGCGGGCATTTCGTAATGCAAGTTTATTCAGCATAAATATCATCACCCCCGATTCCCAACTGCATATCAAGAATACGGTTTAAATACTCTTTTTTATCCATATTTCCCCGCTCCAATTCAGAGCATATCTTACCGTCACTTAAAAACAAAATCTTTTCACAATAACAGGCTGAAAACACATCATGCGTTACCATTAAAATCGTTGCGCCTAATTCCCTGTTCATAATCTGTAAAGTATGAAGAAGCATAGCAGATGAGTTTGAATCCAGTGCCCCCGTTGGTTCATCAGCAAGAATCAGTTTGGGATTATTGACAAGTGCCCTAGCACAAGCCGCCCGCTGTTTTTGTCCGCCGGACACTTCATACGGGAATTTGCTTAAAATGTCGCAGATATGTAAAGTTTCTGATATACTCTTTACTCTGCTTTCAATTTCTTCTTTCAAACGAGCCTTGCTCGTTTTCTGCCTGCAAAGAACCATAGGGAGCATGATATTTTCTTCAATACTCAATGTATCTAACAGGTTATAGTCTTGAAAAACAAATCCAAGGTTTTCCTGCCGGAAATCTGATAATTCCTCCTCTGTCATCCCCGAAATATCAGCCATATCATAAAGAACCTGCCCGCCAGACATTTTGTCTATGGTAGACAGAATATTTAATATGGTCGTTTTTCCCGAACCGGAAGCACCCATGATTCCAATAAAAGCTCCCTTATCTACATAGAAACTTACATTGTCAACAGCGGTAACTTTTATATTTCCCGTGCCATAATTCTTTACAAGGTTTTTAACCTCAATATAATGATTTTTTGTCATAATATCCCACCATTCCTTTCTTCTGTTTGATTGTCTGGGAGAATGCCTGTTTTCTGGGGTTTCTTAATGTTCTTTTCATTCTGATCCCGGAGCAGTATAGAATAAGACCAGTAAATTCCTATACAGAAAAATGTGATAAAACTGCCAATACCGCTTAAAATCATGGAGAAAGTAATGCAAAACAGAATATCCATATACTTCATACTCTCAAATACAGGAAGCCCCAGGCCGCTGCCAACGGCTACAAATATCAAAAGACCAAGCGCAATACCTCCAACCAACATTTTCTTCATTTTAAGAAATTCTTCCTGTATTTCCTTTCGTACTTCCTCCGCAAATACAAGTTCCTTTTTCCGAAGAACCCTATAAGGATTTTGTTTCAACGCAATGTAGATCACAACAGCAAGTAAGAGCATAATAGATATGGTTGTAAGTATTGGCGCAACACTGGAAGCAAAAAAGTAATGTTCCGTAGAAGTATAAGATACTGAATTACAGCCTAACGCAATTCCACACGCCGTTGCCAACAGCAAAAATTTTCTTTTGTAATAGAACAGGAAGCCATTTGCTGTTTCTCTGCTTACATAAAATCCTTTCGTTTCTTCCTGTAATTTTTTTTCATTATCTGAACCAATCGCCCTGTCATCAAGCAACAGGTCATCTAATTTCACTTGAAATATTTTGCTGATTAAGATTATCTTTTCTGTTTCGGGATAACCATTGTTATTTTCCCATTTGCTTACTGCCTGTCTGCTTGTGTTTAATTTTTCTGCCAGTGCTTCCTGTGAAAGTCCTTGTGACTTCCACAGCTTATACAGCTTTTCTCCGAATGTCATATTTTTTCCTCCTTGTTCTTGCCCATAATAGCATAATGGCCGGGAATGTCTATCATTTGGCTCTGACAATTCCGCAACTTTAAGTTGCTATTGGTTATTTTGTTACTATTCACGGCCCAGCCGCTCATAGTAACATGATGCACACAAAATGCTCCATAGTCGCATTTTGGCGCTCTCCAACTCGGATTTTCTGTGACTTCCGCTTTGCTCCATTCACAAAAAACACCTCGCGGTATATCAGCCGTGAATAGTAACGTTATTTTCTCCCATATAGGTAGCAGTCTCCCGACTATTGCAGCCGGCGGCCGCGGTATGATATAATCATGATTGCGGCAACAGGTGATTCGCCTGCCCCTTACCGCAGTGAATGAAATAATATAATATTGTAGGAAAGGATGTCCATAATGTTTGAATTTACAAATGATTGTAAAACAGGAATAGAAAATATTGATGAAGAGCACAAATACCTCTTTGAATTACTGAACAAGGCACATATTCTTGCGACCACTGATTACCACGGCGACTATTATCATCGGATTAAAGAAATGATGGCAGAACTGGACAGCTATGCAGAGCAGCATTTTAGTCACGAGGAGGAATACATGACTCAGATCCGTGATCCGGAATTATTTTCCCAGCGCAAACAGCATGCGTTCTTCCGGGAAAAAATACTTACGCTTGACCTTGTTAATATAGATGACATAAAGGAACAGCAGCGCGTTCTTACCGAACTGGTCAATTTCCTTGCCAAATGGCTTTACAGCCATATCCTGAGCAGTGATATGCTTATCGGAAAGCTTGCTCCGTTGGAGGAATGGATGGTAGAAGAAAATCCCTGTGAATTTACACAGGCCTACCTTGTGGGCATCGACTTGATTGACAGGGAGCACAAAGAAATCTTCCGCATAGCCGACAAGGCTTTTCAGATGGTGAAATACTATAACGCTTCCGCGGGTTTTGACGATATCGTCACAGCGCTAAATGAGCTCAAGGTGTGCATCGCTGAACATTTTGACGACGAGGAAGCGTACATGGAAGAAATTCATTATGAAGCCCTTGGCGCGCAGAAACGTGCCCATGCAGCTTATATCGACAAACTGGAAAATATTAATTTCAGCGAAGCTGAAACGAATCCTCAGAAATACTTTCAGAAATTGATCGAATTTCTAATCGGCTGGCTGATCAACCATATCACAAATATGGATAAAAAGATATCTGCGTCCATGTCGTAAACATAAGGTGTAAAGCCGGTTGGATGAGCCGGGCTTTACACCTTTTTGTATCGGATGCACACATGCAGTCAAGCTGCATGGCGGGTGTACGCTCAAATGTTTCCCACATTTTCTTCCGTCAGCTCCTGAAAGGGAATCTCTGTTTTCTCACTTTCCATTCCCTGCTCCTTCCGCCATTCCTCGTAAGCGCTTTTGCTGACAGGTACCGTGGATGTCATATTATACGTTCCACCCTCCATCAAATAATACACGATGCCGCTTTTTTCCGCATCCACTTCCTCCGGATACGGGTTGCCGTCATAGTCCTGGTCCCTGAACTCCTTTTCCCAGGCATCCACCATGAAAGTACACTGATAGCTGTCTGACGCCGCCTGGTACCGATGGAGCATGTATGGCCAGAAGTCCCCCATAGGCGCCATTCCCTGATTGTGGGACAGTCCTTCCTCTATCAGCCCGTTTTCATAAAAAGTCCCGCCGGGAAATCCTGAATATTCTTCCCGCACAGTGTCCGTTGCCTCATCATAATCATAGATAACTTCCCTCATACCTGCCATGGAAGCCGATGTAATGCAGAGGATCAGTTCGTCTTCTCCGTCCTTATCCACATCGAAAATCGCAAATGTATTGCCCGAAAGGGCAGCTGATCCGTCAAATCCACAAGCCGTTCCGTCGGGATAGATCTGCTTCGTGATAACATCCGTCAGCACTGCCTGATATTTTTGCAGCCTTGCCGATCTGGTATCCTTCTGCTCCTCTTCCGGCATTTTCTGCTGCCCCGCGTCCTGCCCTGCCCCATCTCCGGTTTTTTCCGGGACACTCTGCATCGCCTCATCCTCCGTAATATCCTGTATAATGATTTGACCGGTTTCTGCTTCCTGCTGTTGTTTTTCCTCTTGTCCGGGCAGTTCTTCTGCCGTATTATCCTCTTGCGCTGCTTTCGTCCCTTCCTCGGTAACTTCCTTTTTACCGCATCCGGCCAGCGCAAACACTGTCAGTACATACATAATCATCGTTATTTTTTTCACTTTATATTTTATCATCTTTTCCTCATTTTTGCGCTGCTCTATTGCGCAAATCCCTTTCATCTTTTTTGCATTAATGTTGTGCACCCTCAGGATAAGGACCGTAAATATTGCTTACCGCCAGAATCTCCCTGTCAACATCTACCTCATAAAAAGTACCGTCTTCCATCGTCAATCTCAGCCAGTCAGGCTCACGCCCATCTGCCGGTTCTATTTTCGTGACCGTCCCTTCCGGGCAAAGCGGGCTGTGTTCCAGAAACCAGACCGCCAGTTCGTCATTCTCCATCGCTTCTGCGTTTTCCGGAAGCACGAGCTGCTGCACATCTGAGTACCAGACTCTTCTGGCGCTTACGATGTCAATCGACGGAATTATGCCATAGCCATCCTTTTCTCCCATGCTGTAGCTGTAAAACACTCTGCTGTGTTTCATATCGTCTTCACTTCGGGCAAATGCCAGCATGCCGATCTCATTATAACCATAAACACACGTTTCCACCTGATATCCGGTCAGATCATAAAGCTCCCTGAGTGCCCTCCTCGCTAAATTCTCTATCTTCTCCTGCTCTTCCTGCTTACCGGTAAGCTCCGTCAGCCAGTCAGCCGCAGCCGTATAGCGTAAATCCGGCTCTCTGTAACCTTCCCTGTGTTCCTGCGGATGGACCCGGATGCCTGTTTCTTCTTCTCCGGCCCGCTCTTCCTGCACATTTTCTGTATCGGGATCCTGTACCCGGTTATCAATATCCGGACTGTTTTCTTTCTGTACCGGCCAGGAATCCCCATCGGCAGTCTTTTCTGTTTTACTCCCGGTATCCGCAGCCTGCTCACGGTACATTTCTTCTTCCGCCCTCGCTTTCTGCACCGGAAAACAAAGCCCGCATAAAAACAGGCAAAGCAACAGGCAGACGGGTAACGGCCATACTCTTGTTCTTTTATGCTCCGACACAATATTTTCCAGCCGTGTCTTCATATTTTTTCCGTTTCCGGAAATCGGCGTAATTCCAAGGACAAGCCGCCCGAAATTCTGCACTCCCTGCACAATTTCCAGAAGCGCATAGCCATAAGCCTTTCTCTCCGATAGCGAGACTCCCCTCAGCGCTCTTGCATCACAGGCATATTCCGCATCCTCCCGGGCTCGGGCCGCTCCCAGCCACACAAGCGGATTCCACCAGTACAGGATACACAGCAGAATCCGAAGCGCCGTCCAAATATGGTCTTTCTGCCTGTAATGGGTCTCTTCGTGCAGAAGCGCCAAAGCGCACAGCTCCCAGTTCTCTGCCGTCTGCCTTGAAAGCAGAATACAGGGATGAAAGACCCCGAACAGGCAGGGAGATACCGCCTCGTTTCGAATATAAACCGGAACCAGTCTTTTATCCGGCAGCCGCTCCATCTGTCCTATACGCCGTTTCAGGCTTCCATTTATCAAAATAACATAACCGGCACAGAAAATGCTTCCTGATATCCAGATACTGGCCAGACAGCTTACCACTCCCCTTCTCTGATGCTCCGGCAGCCTTTCCGTCTGCACTTCTCCCCGCGTGTTTCCGCCGCTTCCGGTCAGGGAAACCGCTTCTGTTATCCCGCGTATCTTCACTTCCGCCGACTCTGCACCCTGTGCATTTCCCACAATAGCCGCATGGTCTGCAATTGTTTCTTCAACCTCTTCGGCATCTTCCCAAATACCAAAGCTTCCCCGGCCGTCTCCGGCAGTACAGGAACCGGAATCATCGTAAACGGAAGCAGCAGGCGGACTGCCGGAAGCAGCCACAGCGCATACAGGACCTCCGGCGAAAGCCTGCCGCGCAGTTTGCTCCGGACAAGAAGCAGCACCCCGATCAGGCTCCCTGAGCCGACAAGAAAGCAAATAAATCTCATCTTTCATCCCTCTTTTCTCCCGCCTGATCCAGGATGCTCTTTAGTTCCGCAATATCTTCAGGCGACAACACCCGCTCCTTTACCGCGTTGCTGACCATATAGAGCAGATTTCCCTGATACACCCGGTCTAAAATGGAGGCCGTCTCTTCCTTCACGGTCTCTTCCCTGTTCCATACAGCATAATACTGCTTTACTTTCCCGCTTTCATCCATGCCGACAGCGCCCTTTTCCAACATTCGCTTCAGAAAAGAGGTCACTGCATGCTTCGTCCATCTCTTCTTCTCCTGCAGCGCGTCACAAATCTCCCGCAGTCCTACCGAGCCGCGCTCCCAAAGCACCTGCATAATATACCATTCATTTTCCGACAAACCTTTTCTGTAGTTCACTGCTGTTTACCTCCTTCCTGTTAATCATTTGATTCACATGAACTTTATCATAGAACCGCAAAGTAGTCAAGACATGAAAACAAGCAAAAAAGCACCCCAAAAAGGTGCTTGATGCATTTATATTATATTATGCCGTACGGTATTCCTTCCGAAAATAATTATTCCTGCTCCAAAACCCCCGAAATCTTCTCTATCATTTCATCCTCTTTCAGGCGGAATTTGATTTCCACCCTCCTGGAAGCCAGCATATCCACCTCCTGTGTGGGATTGCCCGATGCATCCTTCTGATAGACCGGATTGCTCCATGATTTTCCATTGACGGTAAGCAGCTTCTGAAGCTGCTCGGTCTTTGCCTCACTAAGACCGTTTCTCTTATCCAGGCAGAAATCCGCCACCGCGTTGGCGCGGGCATAGGACAGTTCCATATTGCTCTGATAGCTGCCGTCCGTATCTGTATGTCCTTCAATAATGATTTCTGCGATATAATCGCGAAACTGATCCTGAAGCAGCACATCCAGGTACATTGGAATAATATTCTTTAAGGTCTCCCTGCTGTCCGCTGTCAGGGAAGCACTGTTATACCTAAAAAGCACATCGGAAGAAAACGTAATGGAGCCTGTCTGGGCATCCACCTTCATTGTGGAATTGCTGAAGGCGGACTGCAGCGCCCCGATAATGTCCGTGCGGATCCCCACGATATCCTTCAGTTCCTGCTTTGTAGTTGTCAGCTCCTGTCTGGCATTCTCTATCTCCAGGTATGCGTTGTTCAGCTCTTCCTGCGTCAACGCTGCCTGCTCATAAGCCTGCTGCAGCTGTGCCAGTGAAGAGGCAAGTTCCTCATTGGAATTCTCCAGATCTTCTATCGTCTCATCCAGCTTGCTCTGTGCCGTGTCAAGCTCCAGCCTGGTCCGGTCCAGATCATTCGTTTTCTGCCTGTATATGGTGAGCGTAATCGCTATCAGTAAAATAAAAATTAGTAAAAGCGCCGCCATCATATCCGAATAGGACTGCCAGTAGCTGTGCTCCGCAAAAGCTTCCCTGTTCCTTCGTCTATTCTTCATATAAATTCCTCATCTGTCCAAATGTGTATAACTGGCTGCTGAGCTCGTCGCTCATATCACTGCACGTATCCGCCAGCATTTTCTTCTGCTCCGCAATCTGCTTCGCAAACAGCTCCTGTCTTTCCATAACTTTTGCAAGAGCTTCCTGTACATTGCGGTTTACCTCCACTAACGCAGTCACCGCTTCCACCATATCCGACGCCCTTGCCGCACTGGCAGCCTGCGACTCTCCCGCGTTCTTCAGCGTATTCCCGAGTTTCATAAAATCCGTATCCAGAGCGGCCTGCATCTGCTCGGTAAATTTATCCACGATACGCTCCACACCTGCCGCCTGGTCTGCCCCATTACCTTCCATTATTTCAAGCATCTTCTTCAGGGAATTGGCCATCCCCGCCTGATAGACAAGCATCGCCGCCATACCTTCATCGCCTTTTCCGCCGACAGGCTGTGCAGTCTGGCGGAACGCGCACAAAAACTCGTCCAGTACCTCATAGGCATCAGACATGATGCTCCGGTAAACGAAATTGAACACCAACGAAAAGAAAATGCCATATACCGAAGTGTGGAAAGCCACTTTCATCCCCGAAAGCAGGGAACCCACATTATCGGAAATCGTGAAAATATCGTCCCCGCTGAACGCGCCCAGTCCCATCGACAGACCGAGAAACGTTCCCAGAATCCCCAGGCCCGTAAGCGTCCCGGAGATCCCGGAATTAAAGAAATTCATTCCTGCCCGGTCCAGAAGATCCTCATTGATATATTCCTCCAGGTCACAGGGGGTATCTGCTGCCCGCTTCGTCTTCGCGCCTTTTACACGCTGACGGTATTTATTAAACGCCGTCTGCAGTTCTTCCTCTTCGAAAACCCTGTCATTATCCCGGTAATTTCCCCAGAGATTCTTTCCTTTCGCCTCCTTGTATTCTTTCTGCAGACGGAACGTGGCCTCTTCCAGGTCATAAGTTAATCTGTTAAGCCTGCCGAAACTGATGGAAGATATGAAAAAAAGAATCCCGATGATGATCAGGAACCCGATATTGATCGCCAGATTTACCAAAGAAATCTCTTCCCCTGTAAATACTCCATTCAAATAAAGCACAAACGCCACAACAATGGCATACAAAAAATACAGTACATAATACAACCTGCTCTTCATCCGTACTCCCGTCCTTTTCCTCTGTTGCTACAGTTATTGTTACAATTGTCCACAAAATTATTCCCGCGGCTTATTAATTTGTGTTTCTAATGTCGTTAATCATAAAACTATCATATTTTCACCAGAAGCTCAATAAGCTTAAGAATATCTTAAACAATATAAAACCCGCTGATTTCCAATGATACAATTCAGCGGGTTTTCTTATTCTTTTAGGCGAATAATGCCTTCGCTTTCTGCATCCGCTCCGCAACCGGAACATGGAACGGACACCTGCCCTCACAAGTCTTACAGCCGATACAGTCCGCCGCGTTTGCCGCAAGCTGCCCGTAATGCGCCCGAACCGTGCCCGGCACATCCTCCTGCATCACAGCCAGATCATACAGCTTATTAACCATGGCAATATCAATCTTCACCGGACACGGTGCGCAGTGCCCGCAGTAAGTGCACTGCCCTGTGGAAAAGGCATGGCTGGGAGCCGACGCCAGAACGCTGGCATAGTCTTTCTTCTCATCCGACGCCGTCTCATAGGCCACCGCTTCACAGACATGCTGCGGTGTATCGAAACCAACCATCACCGCAGCTACAGCCGGCCTTGTCAGAGAATAATGCAGACACTGCACCGGTGTCAACGCAACCCCAAAGGGCGATGCCTGGGCATCAAACAGCCGGCCGCCGGCATATCCCTTCATCACGGTAATTCCCACACCTCTCCGCTCACAAAGTTTGTACAATTCTTCCCGCTCCGGTGCGATCCCGCCCAGATTCTCATCATAGCTTTCCACGAAATAATCATCTATATTCGACACCGGCGGCAGCATATCAAAGGCAGGGTTGACACTGAATAAGATCATCTCGATCTCACCCTGGCAGGCCGCAAGCTTCGCCACCTCCGGGTTATGGGAACTAATGCCGATATGACGGATCGTGCCGTCCCTTTTCAGCTGCCGCACATACTCCATAAATTCTCCGTTTATGACAGCGCTGAACTCTTCTACATCGTCAATAAAATGGATCATTCCCAGATCAATATAATCGGTCTGCATCCTCGACAGCAGATCTTCAAAAGCCGGCTTCACCTTCGTCAGCTCCCTCGTTCTGACATACTGTCCGTTTTCCCATGTGGAACCAATATGTCCCTGGATGATCCACTTCTCTCTCCGGCCTTTGATCGCAAGACCGATATTGGAACGGACATTCGGCTCTGACATCCAGCAGTCCAATATATTGATTCCTTCCTTTTCACAGGTATCTATAACTGCCTTGACCTCTTCCGTATTGTGGCGCTCCAGCCACTCCCCTCCCAGTCCGATCTCACTGACCATCAGCCCGGTCTTTCCTAGTTCTCTGTACCTCATATGTAAGATTCTCCTTTCCATAATCGTTTCCTGCTCCTTGTTCGATTGTATCATGGAGATATGAAGATACACAATAGGGAATGCACTTACAGGCAGAGCCGAATTACAGCCGAAGTTACTATTCACGGCCCAGCCGCTCATAGTAACATGATGCACACAAAATGCTCCATAGTCGCATTTTGGCGCTCCCCAACTCGGATTTTCTGTGACTTCCGCTTTGCTCCATTCACAAAAAACACCTCGCGGTATATCAGCCGTGAATAGTAACCAGCCGAAAACACAGAAAACTCTTGACAATGGTACGAAATCATACTACACTAAACAGTACGATTTCATACCATATACAACAGGAGGTATCTATGTCCGTGATAATTTCAAAAGACCTGAAACGCTATAACCATCTAATCGGGGAAATCAACGCAGTCTATCATGAAATATCCTTAAAACTAGGATTGTCCGACAGCGCGATGATCATCCTGTATACCATCTGTGAGCACGGCACCGAATGCCCGCTGCAGGAGATCCGCCATCTCTCCGGCCTTAGCAAACAGACAATCAATTCCTCTATCCGCAAGCTGGAATCCGAAGGAATCGTCTATCTGGAATCACTCGGCCCGAAAAGCAAGAAGGTCTGCCTGACAGAACAAGGAAAGCTTCTTACAGAACAGACTGCCGGACAGATCCTCCGGACAGAGAACGATATCTTCGCCTCCTGGCCGCAGGAAGATGTGGAGAAATACATCACACTGACAGAAGCTTATTTACTGGCGCTGCGCAGGAAGGCAGACAAGCTATAGCATAACAGGCGGATCTCTTTTACAAGACTGCTCCGCAGTTTCCTAATATAACTAAAACGAAAGGAAAAAACGGAAATGATACAGTTATCCGATCACTTCAATTACAAACACCAGTTACGGTTTACTATGCCCTCCATCATTATGCTGATCTTCACTTCGGTCTACGGCGTGGTTGACGGCTTTTTTGTATCCAATTTTGTAGGAAAAACGGCTTTTACCGCAGTCAATTTCGTCATACCTATCCTGTTGGTCTTAGGCTGTGTCGGTTTCATGTTCGGCACCGGCGGCGCCCTGATTGCGCTCACCATGGGTTCCGGACGCAAGGATAAAGCCAACGGACTCTTTTCTCTGTTAATCTATGCTTCTGTAATCTGTGGTATTATACTTACTATAGCAGGGTTCTTGTTCCTTCGCCCTCTTCTGTCCCTGCTGGGCGCCGAAGGGCAGCTGCTTAAAAACTGCATGGAATACAGCAGGCTCATCCTGCTGGCAATCCCTGCCTATATCCTTCAATATGAATTTCAATGTCTGTTCGCTACCGCGGAGAAACCTAAGCTGGGACTATACGTAACGGTCGCTGCCGGACTTACCAATGCTGCGCTGGACGCGCTTTTTATCGCCGTATTTCACTGGGGATTGTGGGGTGCGGCTGCGGCCACTTCCATCGGCCAGTGTGTGGGTGGAATTATCCCTGTTATTTATTTCGCCCGTCCCAACGGCAGCCTTCTGCGGCTTACCAGGACGAAATTCGACGGCAGCGCATTGCTGAAGGTCTGCATAAACGGCTCTTCGGAACTGATGAGCAATATCTCCTCCTCGGTTGTCAGCATGCTGTACAATATACAACTGCTAAAATATGCCGGCGAAGACGGTGTCGCTGCTTACGGGGTATTGATGTATGTCAACATGATCTTCCTGGCCATATATATCGGTTTCTCCGTGGGAGCCGCCCCGGTGATCGGCTATCACAGCGGCGCAGGAAATTACGATGAACTAAAGGGATTATTGAAGAAAAGCATTATAATAACTGGTGTTTTTGCAATACTTATGTTTGCTGCATCCCAGGTTTTTGCCAGGCCGCTTTCCGTGATGTTTGTCGGTTATGACGGAGATCTTCTGTCCATGACCCTGCACGCATTCTTTATCTTTGCCTTTTCCTTCCTGTTCGCAGGATTTGCCATCTTCGGCTCCGCCTTCTTTACAGCCCTGGGTGACGGCCTTACCTCCGCACTGATTTCTTTCCTGCGGGCGCTTGTCTTCCAGGTTGCGGCTGTACTGCTCCTGCCGCTTATCTGGGGATTGAACGGAATCTGGTTCTCTATTGTGGCCGCAGAAATAGCTGCTGTTATTGTATCAACTCTGTTTCTGGCCGGAAAACGGAAGAAATATCATTATTAACGGTAAGGCCCCGGCAGACTACTCTCTGTCTGTCGGGGCCTGAACTTCCCTGTTATATCTTTACATCGAAAGTCTCCTGTACTCCTCCGGTTTCTTATACTCCTTGCTCACGCCGTCATCTTCATACAGATCATACGCCGCTCCCTGATATCCCAGCATCGTCAAATGCTCCGTATCCAACGCATCCACACACTCAGCTGCCTCCGCTACCGGAATACATTTTCCGCTGCGGATAAACAGCGGTACCTCGTTCAGGGCAATCTCCACATAGTGATGACCTTTCCCCAGAACCTCCTCCGTGACCGTACCATCCGGCAGGAACTTGACAAACTTCATCTCTTCCGGCAGATAAACATAGCGTCCCTTCGCATTCTGCGTATATACCGGTGCAATCATAATCTCATTGCCAAGCATCATCTGGTCTTCCACCTGCAGCGCCATGGTATCCTCCGGATAAACGAATGCCAGCGGTTTAAAATACAGATCGTTATTTAACGCCGCCTTCATATACTCGCTGTACAGATACGGAATCAGACGATAACGAACGCCGATCACATGCCGGAAATCCTCGATATTCTCGAACTGATAGCACTCCTGTTCCCTCGTCCCCTGTGCCGCATGGTTGCGCATCAGCGGCGTAAATACGCCAAGCGCCAGCCAACGCAGCGCCAGATCTCTTGTCGCATCGGCGCCGAAGCCGCCCAGGTCCGCACCGGTATACAGGAATCCGCACATATTGAGCGAAGGCATCATCTTCAGATTCAGCAGGATATGAGACCACCATGACTTGTTATCTCCCGTCCATATACCTCCGTATCGGTGCATGCCAATGTAGGAAGAGCGGGAGAACATCAGGAATCTCTTGTCCGGATCGATCCGTTCGAAGGCTTCTCCGGCTGCTCTCGTCATATAACAGCCGAACAGGTTATGTACTTTATCGTGACGCACCCGTCCCGCCTTTGTATTATGATAAAAACGCCTGTAATCTTCCTTGCTGTTGGCCAGTCCGCCGATCTTGCCCATCAATGGCCAGAGAGACACCGCACCTGCCAAGGCCTTTTCTTCCTCCGCATTATCTCTTTCTGCCTCTCCGGGCTTTCTGTCATCCGCCATCTGTCCGGCCGTGATTCCACTGTTAATATCTTCATTAGCCACAAACTGCTTCAATACTTCCTTAAGTTCCGCGATTCCTTCCTGAGAGTAGAAAATAGCAGGCTCATTCATATCGTTCCAGAAGCCTTCAATTCCCTGCTCGGTCAGGATACGGTATTTATCTCCAAACCATGTCCTGGCTTCCTCATTCAATACGTCCGGAAAATGGGTATCCCCAGGCCAGACTGCCGCCACGAAGTCACTGCCGTCCTCCCGCTGACAGAAATAACGATTCTTTACGCCCTCTTCGTAGACATCATATCCTTCCTCTACCTTCACACCCGCGTCAATGATCGGAATCAACCGTATATTCCGTTCTTTCATTTCCTGCACGAATTCCGGGAAATCCGGGAAATTTTTCTCATTCAGTGTGAAGTCCTTGAAATTCTGCATATAGTCGATATCCATATAGACCATGTCAAGCGGTACACCGTTCTTACGATGACCGTCCACGACTTTGCGGAAGTCTTCTTTCGTCTTATAACCCCAGCGGCTCTGCCCAAATCCGAAAGCATACCTGGGCGGAATATAACTTCTGCCGATCAGCTTCCGGAACTGCTTCACGATATCATATGGAGACTCCCCGTCGATTACGAACAAGTTCAAGTCTGCTCCTTCACAGGATACCTTCAGAGTATCTGCCTGCGTATATCCTATGTCAAAAGTGATGGCAGACGGATAGTCAAAGAACAGTCCGAAGGCCTTCTTTCCAGCCACCACAATGAAATTATGCGCGCCATATAAAGAACGCTTATCTTCCGTGTGGTTCGGATCATCCGTGCAGTCGCTGGTATAGCAGTATCCCCGCTTGTTCAATCCTCTGTTCGCCTCTCCCAGTCCATATACGATGTCATTTTCTTCCATCTGATAAGTAAAGCAGAATCCCTGCCCTGTCTCAATGCTGCCGTAAACAGGCACTCCTGCTGCCTGAGCCACTTCTTCCACTACAGCCTCTGTTGGAAATGGTTTTCCGTACACATACTTCTGAATCATGTCTTTTCCTCCTGCCGTTTTCATCATGCAGACCATTGGTGCAGTACAGCTCACTTCGGTTAAAAAACTCTGCCTTAACGGTCTGCCTTACAATATAATTACATTATATTGTAATCTTCCGGAAAACACTTACAGTATTTTAAGAAAAAACACTATTATTTTGACTTTTGTGTGCAGTTCTAACCGTTTGAACCCAAGGTAACAGTTCATCCTTCGGCTTCCCTGTTACGGAATCTGCCCATTTCAAGTCGCCTGCGGCGAGGGTTGCCAAGTGCCAGTGGCACTTGCCTGGCAACGACCGGAACGGAGTGTAGACCAGATTCTCTCTCGACTAAATCTACGCGTTCTCACGGACTTTGCAGTAAATGCAAAGTCCTGGGCTGAACTGTTACAACCCAAGGCTTCTTATTTTAAAATACTATCTTGCCGGACAGCCCATCCTATGCTAAGATAAGTGCAAGCAAAGAACAAATCTAAGATTCTTACAGTATCTTGCGGACTTCGCTTTAAGCCCGTATCGATGCAGAGTATTCTCTGCCTTGACTCCTTGCTTACAACTGAATGACTGCAGGGAGGGAGCCAACTGTAACAGGATCATCCTCTCTGCCGGGACGCTTACAGAATTACGATATCTTCTACCGGAAAGCGCCAACTCCACTGCCCGCGAAAACATCTGTTTACAAAAGAAAGAGAGGATTAGCTATGCAGCAAAAGACAACCAGAAATCCGAATGTACACAACACACCGATGAATCTCCAGTCATCGCAGCAGATGACACAGGCAATACCCACATTAAAGCCCGTGCTTCCTGTGGACTACCAGTTCAATTTAAGCGACTTTGCATTATTCCTGTCAGTCATGAAGAATCCAAGAGCTTATGAAGATGTCCTCAGCATCATACTGGATGAATCTGACCTGAAACTGAAAGAAGTTCAGGTCGAACAGGTCATTTTAAATAAATCCGGCAAACGTGCCATACGCCTGGACGCCTGGGCACAGGATCTGCTGGACCGCCAGTTTAACATGGAAATGCAGAACGACACCAAAAGCGACGATGTCCGCAAACGCTCCCGCTTCTATCAGGGACTGCTCGACACCCCGATCCTGAAGTCAGGGAAGAAGACCCGCTATAGGCATCTGCCGTCCACTGTGATCATTTTCATCACGCAGGAGGATATATTCGGAAAAGACCTGGCAATGTACACTTTCCGGGAGCGATGCGAGGAAGTACCGACCCTGCCGCTAGATGACGGCACGAGCAAAATATTCCTGAATATGACAAGTCATAACGGCCGCCCGGAACTGATCAGTCTGCTGCAGTATATGAAAGAAACCAATTTAAGCAATTCCAACATTACCGTACGGGATCACCGCATCATAGATCTGGACAGGATCGTCCAGGATGTAAAGCAATCAGAAGAATGGGAGGCTGTGAAAATGAATATTCTTGAAATCGGAATCGAACAAGGCGAAGACCGCCTCGCACAATTACTGCAATTTCTTAAAAATGACGGACGCCACGAAGATGCCGACCGTGCCATTTTCGATCCCCAATACCGGGAACAGTTATATCAGGAATATCAGTCCTCCGGAAAGATCTGATACGAAATATCCATGCAATAGACCCGGTCATCATATACCAAAAAACACCGCCCGGACATTCTACATGTCTCAGGCGGTGCTTTGCCATCAATTCTACTTACTTTCTCTCGGCTTCGGTTTGTACTGCTCCTCACCGGATTCAATGTAGAGAACAAAATCATTGATTTCCTTATCCGTCCATCCTGCCGCCCGTAGACCTAACAATAATCTCGCAACTTCTGTCATATTCATCTCTCACTATCCTTTCCATAAACAGGATCATTACTTACTTATACAAACTTCCAACTTTATTGTAACGCTTCCGAGCTCCATAGTCAATCAAACCAACCAAAATGCAGGCTGTCAGATGCCAGGTAAAGCACAAACTCCGTCCTCCCGTCCGCCGTCCTGCCCGTCTTAATATAGCCCCCTTCTTCCTCCAGAATCTTCCTCGCAATATACAATCCCAGGCCCACGCCCTCCCGCTCCCCGGCATCCACGCCCCTGTAAAACCGCTTGAAGAGTTTAGGATAGTCCTCCGGTGCGATCGCCATTCCACTGTTACGTACGGCCACGCCCACATAATTTGTCAGTTCCGTCATTTCCATCTCGATCCTGCTTCCCGCATCCCCATATTTCACCGCATTATCCAATACGTTGAATACTGCCTCCGCCGTCCACTTCGCATCCGCCATCACCATGCTCTTTACATGACCGATCAGTTCGATCTCCATCCCCCTGTGCTTCGCCTTCTCCATAACCTGCCCCACAGCCTGCAAAAGAACATTCTCCAGGCTCTGCCATTCGGGTTTTAATCGTATGATCCCCGTCTCCAGCCTGGATATCTTCGAGAAACTCTCCCCCAGCCAGGAGAGCTTCTGCGCCTGCGCCTCCAGACAGGCAATAAATCTTTCCCGCTCCTTTGCCGACAGATCATCTCTTCCCAGGAATCCCGCATACATCCTGATATTCGTGATGGGCGTATTCAGCTGATGCACCAGATCCCCGATATTCTCGTCCAGCTGCCTGCGAAACTGCCGCTCCCGTTCCTCATAAGAACACAGAATATCATAAAGCCGCAGCAGCTGTTCCTGCATTCTGGACAAGATTGTGTCTCCCGTCCTCGGAAAAACGATCCTGACCCTGCCCTCAACCAGTTCCTCCATCATATCGCTGAAGGCATACAGATTTTCATCCACCCGCTTCTCTATTACAAAATACATCCCTGCGGATACTGCCAGATTCGCCGCTCCATACAGGATGATCAGCCAGGTACCATAAGCCGGCCGCCTGCTGGAAAGCTCACTGAACAGGAAAAGCAGTATGAGCGTTACGCCCATACCACCTGCCCATATTCTGTCTGTTCTGCTTCCGGCTGACAGCCGCCCTGACCGCTTCCTCATCTCGATTCGTCCTCCCATTTATACCCCATTCCAAACACAGTCTTGATATAAACCGGCTCCTCCGGGTTCTCCTCCACCTTAAGGCGCAGCCTGCGGACCGTCACGTTAAGCGTACGGCTCTCCACAAACCGCTCTTCCGCATCCCAGATCCGCTCCAGTATCCGCTCCCTCGTCAGCACAATGCCCCTGTTATGGAGAAAAAGTTCCATCAGCCTGCACTCCAGCGCCGTAAGCTCCACCGCCTCTCCCCGCCTGGTCAGCGTCTTATTCCCGAAATCATACAACAGATTGCCGCTCACATAAATCTGTCGGGACACGCCCTCGCTGCGCTTTAAGACCGCCGCAATCTTCATAATCAGCACCGGCATGGAAAAAGGTTTCGTGATATAATCATCACACCCCGCCCGGAATCCCTGCATCATATCCTCCTCCGAATCCCTGGCCGTCAGCAAAAGCACCGGCGCCGGCTGCTCTGCCAGCACATTCCTGAGAAAATCCCTGCCGTCCCCATCCGGCAGATTGATATCCAGCAGGATCAGATGCATCCTCTTTCCCAGCTTCTCCCGCGCTTCCCGCAGATTATATGCACTGTACGCCAGATATCCCTCCCGCCGCAGTGCGAAAACAATCCCGTCGTTCAACGCCCTGTCATCTTCCACCACCAAAATATGTTTTTCCACCCCATTCCCTTCCATACTTGCACCTCATATCTTTCCAGACACAAACCATAGGTATTCCTTTCATACCTTCCCACTCACACCACTTCCCGCAATCTCTCCACGATCGACTTCCTGTTCATCTCCCAGGCCAGCACCTGCGACATCACCACGCACAGTCCGGCCGAGATTCCCACAAAAATCGCAAACGCCTGCACAAACGCTCCCGCCGAAAAATTAAATCCAGGTCTTTCCCCAACGGTATACGCCAGCACCGCTCCCACGGCCGTCGCCAGCCCCAGCGCCACACCGACAAGCCCGGCATACTTTTCGAAAATATCCCTCTTCATCTGCCGTCCCGTCATCCCGATGGACTGCATGGCCGCATATTCCACCTTCCTGGCCATCACATCCGTAGTCACCGTGTTTACCATATTAGCCACGCCGATCAGCCCAACGATCACCGAAAGCATGATGCCGAAAGCCGTCATTGCCCGCTTCGTCTCCATATTCATTACCCGGCTCAGATAAGCGGCTTCCAGGGAAAGCTGCAGATTTCCGTCCTTTTCCACAAGTTCTGCGACCGCCTCGTACTGCTCCCGGTCGGAAAGCGCCGTCCCGTCCTTACCTTCTCCTGACGCATTAAAGCAGATGCTTCCCACCAGATCTTCATAATTCGTATAAATCTCCCGGAACACCCCGTCCGTAAGCCAGATATTAATGGATCCCAAGTTACCCGTACCGTAAATATCATGGCTATTTACCAACGCCATGACCGTAAACTCCCGTTCTACATAACGTTCTGCCGCACTGTCATAGAAACTGACTGTCACTTGGTCGCCCGCGTGCACCTGATACGCCATCCCCTCACTCTGCTCCATGTCATTGTTATAATAAGAACGGTTGTAGATCAGATAATTCCCCTGGGCAAACTGTTCTGCATTAAGTTCTCCCTCCAGCAGAGTAAAATATTGACTTTCATGGTCAAGATAATCCGCATCCATACCGGACACGGTGACCGGATAATTTCCCCGTTCATTTTTTCCGGGAAGAGTGTGCCAGGGATCCCCTCCCCACTTCTGTTCCATGCTTTCCACATAAGCCTGCCTGTCACGGGCCAGTTCTCCCTGTGCGGCAATCTCTCCACTTGACGTTTTGTAGAAATACCCTCCCTTATCAACAATCCAGTCCGGCTGCGTCCTGGCTATATAAAAAATCCGGAAATCCTCCACAAACTCCAGGTCTTTGATCTGCTGCACCAAATCCTGGCTGACAGGCTGATAGGGCTCCTCCGCTCCATAGAAAGCTGCCTTCTGCCCTATCCGGAAATCCGTCCCGTTGTACGCCGCCGTCTGCACCTCCACGGAATACCCCATCGACACCGTATACACCACCAGAAACAGAATACCGCTTAAGGCAAAGGAAATAACCGAAAAAACACCCTTTTTCTTCCTCCCCCGGTATCTTGCCGCTTCCACAGGAGAGATCGTGCTAGCGATCCGAAAAGGCTTCATGGTACTGATAAATACCGTGATCCAGGAAAATACAGCCCCCAGCACAAACACCTGTCCGAATCCCGCCGGCTTATAAAAGGAAGCGATCCCATCCGCAAAAGACTCCATCACCGATCCGGCCGCCATCCGTCCAATCCCATAACCGCTGGTCCCGCCGAGCAGAATACCAATCAGCGCGATCCGGTTCATCTGCCACAGCAGCATCCGCCGCAGCTGCCGTCTTGTCATACCGATAGTCTTCAGTTCCCCGTAGAAACGGATATCATTCTCAATCGATATATCAAATACATTGTAGATAAAAAAATACCCGCAGAGCATCACGCACAAAAGAAGCAGCACGACCGGAGCCAGAGCCGCGTACGTCATATCACTGGACTTGTACTGCCTGCCGTTGCCCCCGGCCTGCTCATTCACCTCAATCAGCTTTTCTTCCTTATCTGCTCCAAGCTTCAGAGGATTGTAATTATTAAGTTTCACGTAAATGTGGTCATACCCCTTAGGCAATCCCGGATTATACGCAGCGATAAAAGCTTCTCCCGTATAGATCTCCTCGTAGATATCCGAAACACCGCGCAGCGGATTTTTATAATAACCGCACACCGTCATGGGAATGACACGTTCCACCTGCTCTCCCTCTGCTTCTCCCTGTACCAGCACCACCAGGTCGTAGGAAACATCCAATTCCTCTCCCAGGCCCAGACGCTCGGACATCGTGTCGGACAGCAGAATCTCATCCGCGCTTTCCGGATATCTGCCTTTGACCAGATCCACCATATTCTTCTCATAGTGTACCTCATCTGCGGCGAACAGTCTTACATCCAATCCGGAAAATTCCTCGTTATGCAGATAGCTGGTGCTGCATCTTCTGGCATAAGCCGCCCAGTCCACCTGCGGCAGGGCCTTCGCCCGCGCAAGAATCTCCTCGTCCCCAAAGATCATGGCGCTGTCCGCACCCGGTCCCGGCGACGCCCCCATGGAGCGCGTCATCGCCTGCATAAACCCGATTCCCACCGTAAAGATCACGACGATCAGCACCGCAGTCAGCGTCACGGCCAGCACCGCAAGCCTGTTTCTCACCGGATGCGCCCTGTAGTCATCCGCCGCCAGTTCTTTTTCCAGTTTCCCGTTAGAATTCCGAAACAGAATACTCATGCCTGCACCTCCCTTCCGAGGCTGCCGCTCATGTTATCCGGCTCTCCTTGCTCTCTCACCAGCCTGCCGTCTTCTATATGGATCACCCGGTCCGCCAGCTGCGCGATAGCGTCGTTGTGGGTGATCATAATGATCGTCTGGTTAAATTCCCTGGACGTCATTTTCAACAGTCCCATCACCTCCGCACTGGTCCTGGAATCCAGATTCCCTGTCGGCTCATCCGCCAGAAGCACTGCCGGTTTGGCCGCAATGGCCCTGGCAATGGACACTCTCTGCTGCTGCCCGCCGGAGAGCTGGTTGGGATACCGGTCCATCTTCCCTTCGATTCCCAGCTGCCCGCAGATCCGGGCGATATAATTCCGGTCCGGTTTCCTGCCGTCCAGCCTGATGGGAAGCACGATATTCTTATACACATTCTGTACCGAGATCAGATTGTAATTCTGAAAGACAAATCCGATATTCCTGCGGCGGAACACCGTCAGCTCCTCCTTCGACATTTCCATGACCGAGTGCCCGTCTATAATGACCTCCCCCGCATCTGCATAGTCCAGCCCGCCGATCAGATTGAGCAGCGTTGTCTTGCCGCTGCCCGACGTCCCCACGATAGCCGTAAAGCTGCCCTTTTCAATGCCGAAACTGACATCGTCCACCGCCCGGACCAGATTCTCCCCGCTGCCGTAGTATTTCTTAAGATGTACTGCCCTCAAAATTTCCATACTGCATGTCTCTCCTTGTCTGTCATTTTTCCAAAAAGCATGTTGTGCGTCAACCGCTGTATTCATCATAGACAAGGGATGTTACAATCCGGTTACAAATGGAGAGATTTCTGCAGAAACACAGGTCAGGATTTGCTCCCTTCGTTCCTGTCAGCAAAATCATTGACCACCCATTCTCCCATCTTCCGGGAACCAATGCGCCTGAGCACCTTCCTTTCAGACAATCTCTGGAGAATTCTTTTTACCGTACTTTCCGAGCATTGCATGACTTCTGCCAGTTCCCGCCTTGTCAGATCCGGTTCTCTGCGAAGCTGCTGCAGAAGCTGTCTTTCCCGGTCCGATAATTTTATTGGGTCATTTATTGGGTCATTTATTGGGTCATCCTGTTCCGATGCGATTGCAAAAGTGCCGCTGATATGCATTGCGCGGTTATGCAGTCCATGGCATTCCTCAAGCAGCAGATTTCGCAAAAAAAGATCCAAATACTCTGTTGTCTCGTGAATACCCAGTTTGAAGTTGTTATAATTCTTTCGCCCTATTTTCCCCGCACTCAGGACTCTCCTCCTCTCTCATGATTACCTGTTTTTCAGATACCGTTTCAGAAGAAACGCACAGAAATAAGGAAATGTGTAAATCTGATCGTCATATCCCACATTGCCGCCCGTAAATTTAATCCCGTAGCGGATATCCTCATACTTTTCACTCTGGATCAACGTCCGCAGCGATTTCGCCCGGCCGTTCGTCGCTTTCACCTCCACAGGAATCAACTCCCGGGCCGTCCGGACAAAAAAGTCCTCCTCCAATGTAGAATCCTCACGCTTATAATAATACAGGTCATAGCCGCTCTTCACGAACGCCTCTCCTACGACATTCTCATACAGCGCCCCTTTATAGACGCCCATATTCCGGTTGGCCCGCAGATCCTCCTGTGCCTCCTCATCCAGAATGGCCACAAGCAGACCGCTGTCCGCGAAATAAATCTTATATTTCGTCTCGTCGAAATTCCCTTTCAGCGGAAGCTCCGGAAAATGCATACAATAGCATAGATTGACCATGCCTGCATCTGCCAGCCACTCGATACATCCTCTGTAATCCTTAAACCGTGCGCCGGACGCCACTTTTGAGATCTGGAACTTCTTGTTGTCTTTCGCCAGCTGCACCGGAATCTGCCGGAAGACATTGAGAATCCTTGTCTGACCCATGCCCTCTGCGTATTTGCGGACATCTTCCTCATAATCCGCAAGCAGCTGTCTCTGAATCGCCAGCGAACCTTCGAAACTGTCTTTTACAATATATTCCCTGACTACGGCAGGCATCCCGCCCAGAATACAGTAGTCCAGAAACAAGCCGCCATAAACGGACAGTTCCGCCTCGTTAAAGGGCTTCTCTTCCTTCATATGCGCCAGCAAGTCCTCCGAAACGGATTCTTCATACCCCTTTGCCCACAAGAATTCCTCAAAGTCAAGGGAATACATCTCATAATCCGTCTTATAACCCACACTGTTGCTCTCTATCCTTCCGTAATGAATGCCCATCATGGAACCGCTGCATATAACGTCAAACTGTCCCTCCTGCGCAAAAAACTTAAGTGCCGTGGCAATCTCCGGAAATTCCTGCAATTCATCAAAAAAGAGCAGGGTCGCCCCTCCTTCGAACCGTTTCGACGGATCTATCCGTGAGATATTCCGAATCAGATCTGCCGGCTTATAACCGTCTGCAGTGATCCTCCTATACTTTGGCTCTTCCACAAAATTGATCTCCACCACAGATTTATAATGCTGCTTTCCGAATCTTCTGACCGATTCCGTCTTGCCCACCTGACGCGGTCCCCTGATCACCAAAGGTTTCCTTTGCGGATCGTCCTTCCACTCTGTCAGAAACGTATCTATTTTTCGTTTCAGATAAATCATAGCGGCCCTCACTCCTTTATCGACACGGGTTTTGGTACCCTTCCTTAACAATAGTATATGCCGTTTCCTCAAAAAACACAACTTGATCACAAAAAATGAGGGAATTATTTACTTATTATTGCTATAAAATGAGGAAATTATTTCCCTTGTTATCAAAAAAATGAGGGAATCGCGCACCAAACAACACCTGCTGTACAATTCCACACTCCGAAAATAAACACAGCTTTTAAAACAGAGCAATAGCGAAAACGGCCACACCCGGCTGCATCACAGCCGGATATGGCCATATATTTCAGGCGTTTTCACCTTATTCGCTTTTTTGCTATATCTGCTCTCTATCTCTGTACCCGCGCACCCGCGCCGCCCATGACCGCTTCCACTTCCTTCCGGCTGGCCATGGTGGTATCGCCCGGTGTTGTCATTGCCAGCGCACCATGCGCCGCGCCATAGTTAACTGCCGTCTCCGCATCGCCGGCCGTAATCAGGCCGTAGATCAAACCGGAGGCAAAAGAGTCGCCGCCTCCCACACGGTCCATAATCTCCAGTCCTTTGTAGTCCTTCGCCTTATAGATCTCGCCGTCCGCCCAACAGATCGCGCTCCAGTCGTTCACCGTAGCCGTCTTTACTTCACGCAGTGTGGTGGCAACCACCTTGAAATTCGGATAAACTTCCGCCGCATGATTGATCATCTTCTTATAGCCGTCCAGGTTCAGTTCTTTCAGGTTCTCATCGTTGCCCTCTATCTCGAAACCAAGACATGCAGTGAAATCCTCCTCGTTTCCGATCATCACGTCCACATACTGCGCAATCTCCTTATTTACTTCCTGTGCCTTCTTTAGTCCGCCGATCGCGCTCCACATAGACGGTCTGTAATTCAGATCATAAGAAATCACCGTCCCATATTTCTTAGCCGTCCTGATCGCCGCAAGCACCGTCTCGCAGGACTGCTCGGAAAGAGCCGCATAAATCCCGCCGGTGTGTAGCCAGCGCACGCCCAGTTCCCCGAAAATATGCTCAAAGTCAAAATCCTCCGGCGTCGCCTTGGAAATCGCCGTATTCGCACGGTCAGAACACCCCACCGCGCCGCGGATGCCGAAGCCACGTTCCGTGAAGTTCAGTCCGTTCCTGCAGGTTCTGCCGATTCCGTCCGTTTTCATCCATTTGATCAGGGAAGTATCCACGCCGCCCTGAAGGATAAAATCTTCCATCAGCATACCGACTTCATTGTCCGCAAAAGCAGTAATAACACCTGTTCTTAATCCGAAACATCTCCTAAGACCGCGGACAACATTATACTCTCCGCCCCCTTCCCATGCCCGGAAACTTCTGGCCGTCCGGATCCTTCCCTCGCCCGGATCCAGGCGAAGCATTACCTCACCCAGTGATACCGCATCATATCTGCATTCTTTTTCAGGTCTTAAATTCAGTTCCATATTTCCCTCATTTCTGCACACTCCTTTGCCGTACCCGGTCTGTGCCGAGTATGCCGGACACAAACCTCAAACTTCACTTATCCGGTCTTGTCATGCACGGATGGAAGCCGCCAGTTCCACAGCTTCTTTCGTCAGCTCCTTAATCTTGTCAAACTCTCCGTTCCTGATCATATCCCCCTTCACCATCCAGCTTCCTCCGCAGCAGAGGATCTTATCAAAGGACAGATAATCCTTCAGGTTCTTCGCGCTGATCCCGCCCGTCGGCATGAATTTCACCATCGTGTAAGGTGCAGCCATTGCCTTGATCATGGCAACGCCGCCTGCCTGCTCCGCCGGGAAGAATTTTACTACTTTCATGCCCCTCTTCACAGCCTGTGCCACTTCGGAAGGCGTGATGCAGCCGGGGAATACCGGAATCTTCTTGTCCAGACAGTAATCTACGATTTCCGGATCAAAGCCCGGGCTTACGATAAACTTAGCGCCTGCCGCCACGGCACGGTCCACCTGCTCTATCGTCAATACCGTACCCGCACCCACAAGCATCTCCGGATACTTCTCACTCATCAGGCGGATGGACGCTTCCGCCGCCTCCGTGCGGAATGTCACCTCCGCACAGGGCAGACCGCCTTCCGTCAACGCCTCAGCCAGCAGCAGCGCGTCCTTCGCGTCCTCCAGCACCACTACCGGCACTACACCAAACTCATGAAATTGTTCCTCAATTGTCTTCATGCTTTCTTCTCCTCTTCTCATTCTCCTATCAGAAAACATTTAGTAACTCTTAGGCGGCGTCTTTTGACGCCTTAGAGTTTCTTAATGATCCTCACAATTTTTCCCATGCAATTTCTCATCCATGCAGAGAATGCACGCATTTTGGGCATTCTCTTAAACATTTAGCAACTCTTAGGCGGCGTCTTTTGACGCCTTAGAATTGCTTAATGATCCTCACAATTTTTCCCATACAATTTCTCATCCATGCAGAGAATGCACGCATTTTGGGCATTCTCTTAAACATTTAGCAACTCTTAGGCGGCGTCTTTTGACGCCTTAGAGTTTCTTAATGATCCTCACAATTTTTCCCATACAATTTCTCATCCATGCAGAGAATGCACGCATTTTGGGCATTCTCTTAAACATTTAGCAACTCTTAGGCGGCGTCTTTTGACGCCTTAGAGTTTCTTAATGTTTTACTCCAGATAAGCCCCTTTCATCGGACTCGCCGCATGTTCACTGAACAGCCGCAGCACACCCTTCTTATACTTAGGTTCTCTCGGCTTCCAGTTCCCCCGCCGATCTTCCAGCACTGCTGCTATCTCCTCCATGGATTTGCGTTCTCCCGCGATCCCGATGATATTCAGCTTCCGTTCTTCCACATCGATCTCAATCAGATCCCCTTCTTCCACAAGAGCGATCGGTCCGCAGTCTACCGCCTCCGGACTGCAGTGTCCGATCACCGGCCCTGTAGACGCACCGGAGAAACGGCCGTCCGTGATCAACGCAATGCTCTTTCCCAGTTCCTTATCGCTGCTGATCGCCTCCGAAGTGTAGAACATCTCCGGCATACCGCTCCCTTTCGGTCCTTCATAACGGATAAATACCGCATCTCCTTTTTCCACCTTATGCTTTAAGACCGCGTCCAGACATTCCTCCTCGCTGTCAAAAGGCCGCGCCCGCAAGATTGCCTTAAACATCTCTTTGGGGCAGGCCGTATGCTTGATGACTGCCCCTTCCGGCGCCAAGTTGCCGCGCAGAACGGCAATGCTGCCGTCCGTCCCGATAGCCTTATCATAAGGCCGGATGATATCCTCTCTGATCAAAGATACCTTGTACCGCTGATTGAAATCCTGCAGCCATTTCTCACATCTCTCATAGAAGCCGTTCCGTTTCAGTTCCTCCAGATTTTCTCGAAGCGTCCTGCCCGTGACGGTCATCACATCCAGATGCAGATGCTCCTTGATCTCCTCCATGATCGCCGGCACGCCACCCGCATAGTAGAAGCACTCTGCCGGCCAGCGTCCCGCTGGACGCACATCCAGAAGATATCTGGCATTTCTGTGCAGCCTGTCAAACGTATCGCCTGTTATTTCAATGCCGAATTCATGGGCGATGGCCGGAATATGCAGCAGGCAGTTGGTGCTGCCCGAAACAGCCGCATGCACCAGAATCGCATTCTCAAAACTGTCCATAGTAAGCATTTCACTGGGTTTCAAATGCGGCATTGTGGCAAGCTTCACAGCCTGTGCCCCTGCCTCCCTGGCGAAAGCCAGCAGATCCGGACTCGTGGCAGGCATCAGCGCACTGCCCGGAAGCGCAAGACCCAGCGCCTCCGCCATAATCTGCATCGTGGAAGCCGTCCCGATGAAGGAACATGCCCCGCAGCTGGGACAGGCATTGCACTTTGCCCAGTTCAGCTTCTCCTCATCGATCTCGCCGCGCTGATATTTCGCGCTGTACATACCAAGCTGCTCTAAAGTAAGCATTTCCGGTCCCGCATTCATCGTACCGCCCGGCACTACCACGGCAGGAACATCCGCCCTGGCCAGCCCCATCAGATTCCCCGGCATCCCCTTGTCACAGCTCGCCAGATAGACCGCCGCGTCAAAAGGCGTTGCGTTGGCATGGATCTCTATCATATTGGCGATCATCTCACGGCTCGCCAGACTATAATTGATCCCGTCCGTGCCCTGACTCTCACCGTCGCAGATATCCGTACAATAATAACGCGCTCCGTACCCTCCTGCCTCCTCGATTCCCTTTCTGACTTCCTCCACCAGAATATTCAGATGCCCGCTTCCCGGATGGCTGTCGCCGTAGGTACTCTCGATCATCACCTGCACCTTTGAAAGATCCTCCGGCTTCCACCCTGTTCCGATCCGGAGCGGATCCAATTCCGGCGCCAGCTTACGCATTTCCTGACTTCTCAATTCCATAATCCTGCGTCTCCTTTCCTGCTGTTATTCTTCTAAAACTATATAATTTCCTTTTCATCTATAGTTAACGAGATTAGAAATTTCGTTTTCGGCCTTGCAGGAGCTACCATATATGGCTCCTGCAAGAGCCGCTTTGCCCTGTTTGTGCGAGAAAAGCCAACTCCCTGCCCATTTACATGCATCATCTCACTACGCAAAGAACGAAATAACCAGCGCCACCACAAACCCGGTTCCGCCTACCAGCGTCTCCATGACCGTCCACGTCTTAAGCGTTGTCTTCTCATCCATTCCCACCAGTGACTTCACCAGCCAGAAGCCGGAATCATTGAAGTGAGAGCATACCGTTGCACCACCTGCAACCGCCGCCGTCGTACAGGCCAGATACAGAGGTGACAGATCCGCAATGCCCGGCATTGCAGCGATAATGCCTGCTGCCATTGTCATCGCAACTGTCGCAGAACCAACGCAGATTCTGACCAGAGCCGCTACCACAAACGCTACCACTACGATCGGAAGGTTTGCCGACGATACCGCATTCCCGATCAGATCGCCCAGGCCGGAATACTGAAGCATATATCTGAGCACACCGCCGCATGCCGTCACCAGCAGGATCAGTCCTGTAGGCTCCAATGATTTCGTCATGATTTTTTCCAACTCTTCCATGTTATAACCATGCTTCAAGCCAAGAACCAGCATAGCCACGATCGTCGCGATCAACAAGGCCACGAAAGGCTCTCCCAAGAATCCGAAGATCGGCGCCAGTCCGCTTAATGCCGGAACAACACCCGCTACGGAATCCAGAATGATCAGCACCAGCGGAATCAGGATGATGCCTACGATCGTCCAGAATTTCGGCAGCCTGGATTCATCGAAATCTGCCTGATTGGCCACATGCTCCGGAACCGGGACCATGTATTTGTTACCGCATATAGAACCCCATACAGGACCTGCAACGATCATGGCGAAAACACCGCAGGCAACGCCTACCATAATAACCCATCCAAGCTCTACATTCAGCATGGTCGCTACCAGAACCGGTCCTGGTGTGGGCGGAATAAATGCGTGCCCCACTGCAAGACCTGCCAGAAGCGGGATCGCGTAGAACAGAGAAGAACGGCTTGTTCTCTTAGCCAGAGAGAACGCAAGCGGAATCAGAATGATCAGTCCCGCGTCGAAGAATACCGGCATCGCTATGACCAGGCCTGTAATGCCTAACGCCCATGCCGCCTTCTTGTCTCCGAACCACTTTACCATGCTGACCGCCAGTGTCTGTGCGCCTCCTGAGGACTCCAGGATCGCCCCGAACATGGAGCCAAGCCCTACCAGCAGCGCTATTCCCTTTAACGTATTTCCGATACCGTCATTTACCGCCGTAACAATGTCCTCGAAAGGCATACCCGCCCCGAGACCGATCACGATCGCACCTACCAGAATGGAAACCATCGCCTGTACCTTGAACTTAATAATCAATAAAAGCAATACCGCAAGACCCACGATTGCCGCTATCACCAATCTGGTTGGATTTAGTGCCATTTCACCAGCCATAATAAACCCCTCCTTATTTCATTAAAATTTACAGTTTTATCAATTCTATCCTTATAACAGTCCGGATCCCATCAAGCCTGCCTTCATGCATGACTGACACAGTAACTATGCGGCCCCGTCCGGACTATTATCTCCCCTAACATCCGACGTCTTATGTTATTGTGGTTAAATTATATTATTTAGCCATTTTTCGTTCAATACATCTGATGTATTTATTTTGTATTCTACCTTCTGCACAAAAAAAGATGGAATTTGCACTTCAAATTCCATCATCCTTTGTATATTATTGCCATTCTGCTTTTTTAGTCGTTTACCGTCCGCCCGAATTCATCTGATGTTTCGCAGCAAACTGCACATTCCGCAATCTGTCACCGACAGCATTCCCTCCTGCTGTCAGAGAATCCCTCCGGAAATATCTCTTTTTCATATCTGTGCACAACGCAGTCTTCCCTTCTCCGCACCGGACAGACACACTCCGGCATCATACGAAACACCCGATCAGTGCAAGGGTGCAGGCACGGTCAGCGCAGTAAATACGCTCACCCGTCCTTCTTCTCCCGTTCCTCCACAATCTTCATGATCGTCTGTCTGTTGTAAGTCAGGTGCATCATCATAGCACACTTGGCGCCCACCGAATCCCTCTTAAGAATGGCGTCCGTGATCGCCCTGTGCGTTGACAATGTCTCTTCCATCAGAAGATGGTGGGTAAGGTTGGCGAACGTATAGACGGCCGTATTGATCACCGGAATCAACGTCTCGACTACCTGATTCTTACTGCATCCGGCAATCCAGGTATGGAATTCTATATCCTTGCTGATATGATTCCGGCCGCTCCGGTACAGCTGCTCCGTCTCGTCACACAGCTTTTTCAAAATCCCCAGTTCCTCCCGGGACGCGTTTCTGCAGGCCAGCGCGGCAATCTCCGGTTCGATCATTAGCCGTACCTCGAACAGATCCAGGGCCAGCTTATATTTATCCTCGATTCTGCCAAATCCCAGCGGATCGGCCTCAATGGAGTTGGTATTGATCACATAGGTTCCCGAACCTCTCCGAACCTCTAAGATCCCCCGGGATACCAGCCCCTTTACCGCCTCCCTGATCGTACTCCGGCCCACGCCGAACCGCCCGGCAAGCTCGAACTCGTTCGGAATCTTCTGCCCCGGCTCCACCGGCTCCTGTAGAATATATTTCATCAGTTCATCCTCAATCCGCGCTCCCAACGGTTTTTTGCTCATTTTATCCGGATTGTACATTACGCTTCACTCTCCCGTCTCACCCTGTCTTTACCGTTCCAATCTCTATTCTCTCCCATGAAACCGCACCTGCACCTCCATGTCTTCCCTGACACAAACAGAAGCTTCCTATAGTTAGCGACATTAGAAATTTCGTTTACTATATCTCAAATACAGTACAGATTTATGATCAATGTCATTTAGTTAAGTCTATACACAGCGTCTGATGTGATAGGATTCTCCTTAGGACCGCCCCCTAACGCCGGTACTTAATGAGGTTTTCCACGAATTTAGTACCGCTGCGTTTGGAACCGGGCGAAAGCGCGTCCTTAGGAGATTCCTATCATGTCAGGCGCGTCCGGCTTAACTTAATGACATTGGATATATGATTGCCTGAACTTTCCTTCTATATTTGCAATATTCAGCATAACCTCCAGATCCTGGCCTCATACGCCTCCAGTATCCGGGCTGATCCTGCTCTTTCCCGTGCTATCCCTGCCGCACGGTCCGGGACTGCATTTGCCGCAGTTCTTCCGCTCCGCCTTACCGTATCATACACAAGTTTTCTCTGTCCCTTGATCTGATAAGCCCTGCAAGGCTTCGCACCCAGATTACAGTCCACCACATAGACGCGGTTCCCCAGCCGTCTCTCATATACAAACCGGTCTTTCCTGCTGTCCAGTACCCGGAATGACCCGTAGACAAAAGCCTTTTCCTGATGCCGCAGGTACAACAGCCGCCTGTATGCCTGGTACACCTCCCGCTTAGGTTTCTGGCGCAGCCCTTTATGGCAGGGCGGCAGCTTCTTATTCCATGGCAGTGGCACCCTGGCATGCTCTCTCGTTCCTGCCAGAATCACGGCAAATACCTTCTGTTCCGGTTCTTTTCTGCTATGCCCGGCATAATATCCTTTTGCTTCCACATCCGTAATCTGATCCATGGAGGTGAAATTATAATTAGCAAGCCCCATCTCGTCTCCCTGGAAAATAAACGGCGTCCCTTTCAGCGTAAGCTGCATCACCGCCAGCAGCTTCGCCAGCGCGGCATGCCGGGATACGTCTTTCGTGATCTTACTGATCATCCGCGGATTGTCATGATTATTATAGAACAGAGACATCCAACAGTTATTACCGTAGTGCTCCATCCAGTCTATCATATAATCCCTGAAATAATTCAGGTCATACTCATAATCCTCGAACCGCACATGTCCCGGCGTCTCCAGATGATCAAAGGAAAAGACCATATCCAGTTCTTTGCGTTCCTCTCCGGTCACAAGCTGGCACATCTTCATGCCAAGCCCGGGCGTCTCTCCCACCGAAAACGCTCCGTGAGGCTCGAAGGCTTTCTCCCTGAGCTCACGCAGATACTTGTGCAGGTTCGGCCCGTAATAGTAATGCTCGATGCCCGGATACCCCATCAGCTCCCCGATGGTCTCATTTCCCTGGGGAAGCCCTTCTTTCTTGGAGATATAATTGATCACATCCATGCGGAAACCGTCCACGCCTCTGTCCAGCCAACGGTTGACCATAGCGGTCACATCCTCCCGCACCTTCGGATTGTCCCAATTTAAGTCCATCTGTTTCCCGGAAAAAAGGTGCAGCGCCCAGCTGTCGCTTTCTTCCTCATACTTCCACGCAGTTCCCGAGAAAAAGGATGTCCAGTTATTCGGCGGCGTATGGCTGCCGTCATCCTTCCGGAAGAAGTAATACTCCCGATAGGGCGAATCCGGCTTCTTTGCCTCCTGATACCATCTGTGTTCATCGGAAGTATGGTTCACCACCAGATCCATAATCAGCCGCATACCCCGACCGTGTACCTCGGACAATAATTTCCCGAAGTCTTCCATCGTCCCGAACTCTTCCATGATCTTATCATAGTCCCTGATATCATACCCGTTGTCATCATTCGGCGAATCATAGACCTGGGACAGCCACAGGGCATCCACGCCCAGCTTCTTCAAATAATCCAGCTTGCTTATAATCCCCGGCAGATCACCAATCCCGTCCCCGTTGCCGTCACAGAAACTGCGCGGATAGATCTGGTAGAATACCGCCTCCTTCCACCATTTCGGTGTAATCTTCCCTCCGGAAGGATGCGGCTCGTCTTTCTCACTGTCTGCCAGTTCCAGCAGCGCATCAAAGAAATCCAGTCCGAATCTTCCTCCGGACAGCTTCGACCCTGCCAGACTTGCAACGGTGCGCAGCTTCATCCCGGATATTACCCGGTTGGTAATTACCTTTTCAGGCAGTCCCAGCTGCAGAAGTACCCTTGCCAGGGCATCATGCCCCACCGGATTGCGGTACAGTTCCCCTATCGTACTGTCATAAGTCAGCCAATGATCCTTCTTCTCCATCTTATCTCCTTCCTTTTCTTACTTCTGCAATTCCGCACAGATCCTGTCATACGCTTCCTCATCCAGCTTATATTTCTTCTGATACAGGAAGTAGGAAACCAGCAGCAACGTACACGGCAGCACCGTCATCGTAATCAACAGCCCTGTGCTCTGTGCTGCCAGTACACCGGAATACCCGCCTCCTGTAGTGCCGAAAATCACATCCGATATTTCTGCCAGTTTCTGCTCTTCGGAGATGATCCCCTGCGCACACTGCTGCTCCAGGTCAGAGATCGTGTTGGTATATTCGGTAACACCAAAGAGCAAATAAGTAGCCGAAGTAAGCGCCACGATCAGCGCAGAACTCATTTTGGTAATAAAAGGCCGAAGCGATGTGATGATTCCCTCATCCCTTGTGCCGAATTTATATTCATTATACTCCACCGTATTCATAATAGAGATCATCATGATCAGATAGAAACAGTACTGGCCGAAATTAGAGAGCATATATCCGGCCACCAGCATACCGAATTTCACCATGCCGGCCTCCGGAACCGCCATAGACATCAGCATCAGTGCATACCCCGCAACAGCTGCCGCCGCCATGATCCCCATCAGCTTCTTCCGGTGTATCCGCCTTGAAATCGCCGGGTACAGCACCATCAAAACCGCTGTGGCCGACATTCCCACAGTGGTAAACAGAGAATACAGCCCGCCGTCATAGCCGAAAGTGAAGTAGATGTAGGCCGAACCGATTCCTCCGATGACCAGTCCGTTTCCGACCTGCTGGATCAGGAAAATAACCGCGATCCATACCAGCTGGTCATTCCGGGCAATCGTTCGAAAGACCTGTGCTAAAGAAAATTTCTCTTTTTGTTTTCCGGCAGATACACTCTCCCGGCGTTCCTGTACCCCGAACAGCACAAACAGAATAAGCAGCGGTGACAAAATCCCAATCACCAGCGCAATCCTCCCGTAAGCCACGGCAGTGCTGCCTCCGATTGCCCCGGAGCCCGTGGAAAACACGGGAATCAGAATAGACGCCAGCATACCGCCGATCCCGGCAAAAAGCGTCGCCCTGGAGGTAAACCGGTTCCTGACATCCGAATCAGAACCCAGCGCCGGAATCATGCCCCAGTAGGAAATATCACTCATCGTGTAAGTAATACTGAACGCAAAATACATCAGCGCAAAGAACCACACGAAGCTCCATCCCTGCAGCCTGGCATTAAACAGCAGATAGACCACAACCGACGTGGACAGCCCGCCTGCCAGAAGCCATGGCTTGAACTTCCCGTATTTTGACCGCGTCCTCTCGATAATATTTCCCATAACCGGATCGTTGAGCGCATCGAACACCCGCGCCGCAATCATAATTCCCGTAACGGCCGCAACCTGTGCACCGTTTAACGAATGCGCAAACAGCACGAACGTCAGCAGGTAGCTGTTGATCAGGCTGTACACGGCATCCCTTCCCATCGTTCCCAGCGGAAAATAAAGCAGATTCTTCTTTGTTCTTTTTTCGTTTCCCATCTTTCCCCCATTTCTATGCAGCTCATCTCTTACTTACCCCTGCCTTCCCCATAAAATACATCCCCGGCAGATTCAGCAAAGCGGGGAAGAAACTCTTCCCCGCCCGCTTCATTCCTGCTTCCGGGGCAGCTTGCTTATGTCCTGTGCCACAGACTCTGACAGTGCCGTAAGAACAGCTGTATTTCATGTCAGAACAAAGTGGATGTCTTCTGTAAGTTCCATCCTCACCTTACACATTACAGCTCCGCATGCCCTTCCACAAACCGCAGCATCGATACGATCGGCAAAATCAGGATACCACAGAAGAAATTGCTCACCCCGTGAATCAAATCCCATGGCAGCCCGGCCACGATCCAAGCAATCATGCCCTGAAAACTCAGCCCGTACAGCAGAGCCTGTGCCGGGGCATATAATGTTCCGAACAGGAACCCGTGTGCCGCGCATACAGCCATATAAACAACCGGCTGGATTTTCGCAGGCATATGCTTCGGAAGAAACATGACCGCGCCCCAGAGAACCGTCCACACATACAGATACGGGATCCACCAGACCGCAAATCCGCAGAAAATGCCGTTCAATATAATATAGGTATAGATCGGATACAACGCCTTTTTCCTGTATACCACGGTAAAAGCAACGATAAACGTGCCCAGCAGATGAACATTGGGCAGTACCTCCATAATCAGCTTGGAGGCATACATCACCGCTCCCAGCATGGCGAATACCGTGATCTCCCGGGTGGTAAGCGTCCGGATACGGGAACTGTTCTCCGAAAGCTTATTCCACTTTAAGGGCATAGCTGTCTCCCTCTGTAACCGGCGTAGCGTCAACGCCTGCAGATGCATACTCCCCGTTCACATAGAACGCCCAGTATACACCGTCCGTATCATAATCAGCGGTAATGCCGTTCACCGTCTTGACAAAGAGTCCGTACTCGCTCTCGTCTCCCGCAATCAGATTCAACTCCAACAGCGCCTCTCCTACCGTCTCCTTGTCCGTATGGATCTCGAACTGTGTCTCATTACCGTCCTTGTCCGTAACGGTAAGGCTAAACTGCGTACTGCCCTCGCCAAGCTCTCCGCCTTCTCTGCTAACATCCGCCGCAGCTTCCGTGCCGGAATCCGATGCGGCTCCGCTGTCCTTACTGCCATTACAACCCACTGTACCAAGTGCCATAGCCACCATAAGCACCATACAAAGGATGAATGACGATACTCTTTTACTGCATTTCATCTTCATCTTTCCTGTCTCCTTTGTTTTTATTTTCGCCGTATCTTTCGTCGGCATTTTCCCTCGCTGGCCGGCGCTCGCAGCCATACGCAAGAGGATGTTACGATTCACACTCTTCAACTGTGAATCATAACAAGAGAATTCTGCTGTCCGGATATTTCGACTTGACACTCATGCAGCCAGGCCTTCTCGGATATACTCCAATGGCTTTTCCCGGTTTGTGGCTTCCGGTCAGGCAGACACTCTGCCGCACGATCCACTTGGCTTGTATGCTGCACATCTTTCTTTGCAGTCATACAAACAGCAGCGGCGGTCTGTCACGTGTCTCACGGCGACGGGCTCGTACAGGATTTACACCTGTTTCCCCGAACAGATCATTCTTATCATAGTACTTTGCACCGGATTGGTCAACATGATACAGGGTTGAATCAGGAGCAAACCGGAACTATAATATATAGTAAACGACATTTAAACCAAAAAAAAGAGCGTACAGTAATATAATCAATGTCATTAAGTTAAGCCGGACGCGCCTGACATGATAGGACTTCCTAAGGACGCGCTTTCGCTCGGTTCCAAACGCAGCGGTACTAAATTCGTGGAAAACCTCATTAAGTACCGGCGTTTTCCTACGGTCCTAAGGAGAATCCTATCATATCAGACGCTGTGTATCGACTTAGCTAAATGACATTGGTAATATAATATCTACGGAGAAAATACATGGAAAGGGAATTTTTAGACATTCTACAAAAACAGGAAGCATCCGAGACAGCCGCCTACCAGTCTGCGGCGTTGATCCGGCAGATCATAAAGGACGACTTCAGTAACAGTGCGGAGATCCTGCAGGTAATAGATGCCTGCGGAACAGAATTAACGGACTTTTTCCGGATGCCATCTTGCATACCGTTTCAGAGAAAGATCCCGCTGCCTGTCCGTACGTGTGATTTCTTCCATGCGGCGAAGCATACCTTAAGCCAGATCCCCTATCTCCACAGCCACAATTTCTATGAATATATTTATGTCCTGCGCGGCAACTGTACACAGCACACAGAGACACCGGCGCAGACAATTCTTCTGAAAGCACATCAATCCTGTCTGCTCTCTCCCGGTGTCTCGCATATTGTGGAGCGATGCGGGAAGGAAGATATCATTCTGAAATTTGCCGTCTCAGAATCCTTATTCCGGGAAGTGATACTGCCGTTTTCTTCTGCCGGTATGGAAAAAGATGTCCTGATATTCCATCATAGCAATGCACAGATCAGCATGTGTATCTATATGCTGTTAAAAGAAAGCAGGAATCCATGCGAATTTGGCGAAACGGCTATCAGGAATTATCTTTCCCTGCTGTTTATCGAACTTATGAGGAAACCGCCTGCACCATATCCTGATATCATCAAAAAGCTGGTCAGGAAGAATTTCGGAGAAGACTGTGAAATAACAGACCTTACAGAACTAAAAGGCGGCCAGTTCAACGCGGTATATGCAATGAGAAGAACAAGGGAAGCAGACCGGATCGTGCTGAAGGCCGGCGTGATTCCAGGTACTCCTCTGCTTACATACGAAAGAGATGTCATGCCGACAGAAGTTGCCTGCATCCGCATGCTGAAAGAAAAGACGAATGTTCCCGTACCGGAAATCCTCGCCTGCGATTTCAGCAAGACAGAAATCGACAGCAATTATTTCTTTATGACGGCCATGGAAGGAATCACGCTTTCTGCAGCGGCCAGGAAGATGGACCGGCAGAACCTGGACAGAATCCGGGCACAGATGGCAGAATATATGGTACAGATGCACCAAATCAAGGGCAGCTATTACGGATATTTTACCGAACAGAAAAAAGAACAGTACCCGACGTGGCAAGCTGCCTTCCGCAGTATGATAGAACAGCTTTTAGAAGATGCCGAAGAACATCATACCCGTCTTCCATATGACAGAATCCGGCGAACGCTCCATGATAATGCTTCTTATCTGGATCTGTGCCAGGAACCGGCTCTGGTGGATTTCGACTGTCATGACGGAAACGTATTCGTCAAAAAGGAAGGCTGTGAATACACAGTGGAAGGAATCCTGGATTTTGAAAGAGCTTATTGGGGAGACCCAATCGCGGATTTTCCGGGTGCATTTGTCTTCACAGATGACATTAGCAAAGAGCCGGCATTTCTGAACAGCTACCTGAAGGCAGGCAGCGAACTGAAAACCTATGACGAAAGTGTAAGAAAACGGTATCTGTTGTACAGAATGTATCTCTCCATTATTATGACTGCGGAATGTTTCCGATATGGATGGCTGTACGGAAAACTGCAGTCGGCTCTGGCCAGAAGTTTTCTGGATAAATGCCTGAAGGGACTGGAAAAGTGAGCGCGGCCGGAAAAGATCCTGCACATTTGGGATCCATGCCAGTCGGCAGGCTGATCTGCCAGAACACGATACCGGCGTTTGTCAGTATTCTGGCCTACAATCTGTACAATATTGCCGATACGTTTTTCATTGCAAAAGGTGTCGGAATGGATGCCGCCGGCGGCCTGGCTGTCAGCTTCCCGCTCTTCATCTTTCTCTCCGCATTCACCTCCATGCTCGGCGGTGGCGGCGCTTCCATACTGTCGCAAGCTCTGGGAGCGGGAGATTTACGCAAGGCAAACAGGGTAATCGCCAACTGCTTTGGAGTATTTTTCCTCATCGCCGTTCTGATATCCTTATTCGGCCTGCTCTTTCTGGAACCTCTCCTGTATGGCATGGGCGTGACAGATACGCTGCTGCCTTATGCGAAGACATATACCCGCATCATTTTGTCGGCTGCGGTAGTCTCCACCGGTTTCTCAAGCCTGATACGGGCGGAGGGCAGCAGCAGATATGCCATGTACATCTGGCTGATTCCCATCGGAATCAATCTGCTCGCGGATCTGATCCTGATCTTCGTCTTTTCTATGGGAGTTGCAGGCGCTGCCATGGGCACCGCATTGTCATGGTGTGTCTCTATGGCAATGAGTGTCCGTTACTTTTTTCTGTCAGGAAGAAGGATCGTGAAAATCGAATATCAAGATTTCAAACCGGACCTTCCGCTGCTGAAAGAGATATTCGGCATCGGGATCCCGGCCTTTATACAGACATCCGGCTATAGTTTCTCTGTTATTTTTATCAATCAGATTCTGAAAAATCATGGCGGAGATCTGGCCATCAGTACCTATGGAATCGTCAGTAAGGTGTATACATTTCTTCTTCTGGGCATCACCGCACTCATGCAGGGAATTCAGCCGATTATCGGTTATAATTACGGAGAAGGAAACTCAGAAAGAATAAGAGAGACTCTGCATAAATCCTACCGGTTAGCAGCTTTTTACGGATTGGCCGTTTTTGCGGTTCTTTTGCTGTCCGCGGAATCCATGATCCGTATCTTTACCTCAGACAATGCTGTAATCGGGCTGGGGCGGGATATCCTGCTGACCATGGGAGGCGGAATCGTGTTCCATGGCATTTATTCCACCCAGTCCGTTTATTTCCAGGCAACGGGGAAACGCGGGGTATCTCTTTTCTTATCCCTGTGCAGCCACATTATCTGCCTGATTCCCTCTGCCATGATCTTGCTGACATTTGCGGGAAACACAAAGATCTGGTATGCATTTCCGTTATCCGGATTTGCGTCCATGGTCATTTCCTGCCTGCTGATGAAAACCATGACAAAGGACAGATAAAAACAGGCAGAACCTGAAAATACGAAACAATTTCCTATAGAATGTAGTGGGGCAGGTCGTTTCGCGACCCGCCCCATAATATATTTCCGTAATGTTTCAGCCTTCGGCCTGTTTCCCCTGATCACTTTTTCGCATCTTTATTCAAAGGCCGTACCATAAACAGACTGATCAGCAAAGCCACGATATAAAGCACGATCGTCAAATACAACACATTCTGATATCCGACAGGATTGATGCTGTTGCCGTGGGAATCCTGCATGAATTCTCCGGTGCTGTTAACGATCAGGTTCGCAACCTGATTACCTGTCAGACCTGCAAACGCCCATGCCGACAAAGTGATTCCATGCAATGCACTGATGCTGCCCATGCCATAATGATCGGAGAGCAGTGTGGGCACATTGGAGAAGCCGCCGCCGTATCCTGCATTGACAACAAAAATCAACCCCAGTACCAATACCGTAAGAAGCATATTACCCTGGCCGTTCTTAATTCCTCCCGTTACCATAACCAATCCGGTGAACACAATGGAAAGCACGAAGATCAGCTTGTAAATCGTATTCCTGTCCTTCATAGTATCCGCCCACGCCGAGAAACCGAGACGTCCGCCTGCATTGAAGATCGCGGATACGGTAGAGATAATACCGACGGCTCCCGCCAGACCGATACACTTCACGATCATCTTCTCCTGGGAGATCAGTGCCAGGCCACAGGTAATATTGATATAAAACATAATCCAGATACCGATATAATTGGCAACAGGCCTTGTCTTAATAACAGACAAGATGCTCTGGCCCTTCTCTTTCTTCTGAGGCTCATGCCAGCCTTCCGGTTTCTTCAATAAGATATGGCCCGTAAACATCATAATAAAATATACAGCCGCCAGGATCATGAACATCTTATAGATGCCGCCCTCGCCCAGATTGTCCAGCATAGCCTGCATGATCGGGCTTGCAATCGCCTTGGCCGCACCGAATCCCGCAACCGCCAGGCCGGTCGCCAGGCCCTTCCTGTCCTCAAACCAGAGCATAAGTGTCTTAACCGGAGACAGATAACCGGTTCCAAGGCCGACTCCCATAATGAAACCATAGCATATGTAGATACCGATCAGCGCCAGAACACTGTGCTGATGCTGGCCGCCGTAATATATGAAAAATCCTGTGCCGGCCATACCTGCCGCAAAACAGATCGCGGCAATCAATGATGATTTATGGATATCCTTCTCCACCACATTCCCCAGAAACGCTGCAGACATTCCCAGAAAGAAGATCGCGAAACTGAATGCCCACTCCGTTGCACCCTTGGAAAAACCGATGTAATCCGCTATCTCCTGGCTGAAAATGGACCAGCAGTATACGGTACCGATGCTGCAATGGAGTAAAAGCGCCGGAATAGCGGCACATATCCATTTGTTTTGACTCTTTTTCATGTTGATAACTATCCTCTCTTTCGTTATAAAATCTCTCTTCTATTTTACTCTTAATGATAACAAATTTCAATTCAAAATTTCTTTAGGATCCGCTTGACATTTACAGCCGCAAGTTGTAGTTTATTATCATATCTAATATATTCTATACTTTATTTCTATGGTTCCGTGGATTACGGCACAGACAACTGTATTTTATCTTTACACCTGTCTGATCCCCGCGGAAGTCGGCAGCATCCGCCGAATTTTCCAGTTATCGTATCAACTTAGGAAACACACGTTTACACAGGAGGAGATTTTATGACAAACAAACTGAAGAATTATTTTCCCATGATACAGGAACGGCAGGAGATTCTTGCCAGGATCCGGGCCGACCGCTCTCTTCATGCAAGATTCAGAAGCTGGCCTGCAGCACAACAGGAAGAATTTCTGGATATCTGCACCGGTGTCAAAGGCCTGAAGCTGTTGTACGATGGATTCTTTAAGGAAGTCATGAATCCCGAATATGTCCCGAGCCGGCTGAACGATTTTCTTTCCCATATGCTGGGACAGGAAGTCAGGATCCTGAAGGTCCTTCCCAACGATTCCACCAGGCTTGCGGACGAAAGTTCACTGCTGATCATGGATATTGTGGTGGAACTGGAGGACCGCAGTATTGCCAATGTAGAGATGCAGAAGATCGGATACCTGTTCCCCGGCCAGAGGAGCGCCTGCTACTCGGCAGATCTTCTCCTGCGGCAGTACAGGCGCGTCCGTGGCGAGAGAAAAGACAGTTTTAACTATCACAACATTAAAAATGTCTATACCATCGTTCTGTTTGAAAAAAGCCCGAAAGAATTTCACGCATACCCTCATGAATATTATCATTTTTTCGAACAAAAATCTAATACCGGACTGAAAATGGAACTCTTGCAGAAATACCTGTTCATCCCTCTTGACATCTTTCGGAAAAGTCAGCACAATAGAACTATCAACAACAAAAAAGATGCATGGCTGACTCTCTTCTCCTGCGATGACCCTGATACGGTTGCGGAACTGATCCGGGCATATCCGGAATTCATGGGAATATACGAGGAAGCCTACACAATCTGCCTGAATATAGAAAGGGTGATGGAGATGTTCTCAGAAGAACTGGCGATTCTTGACAGAAATACCGCAAAGTATATGATGGACGAAATGCAGAACGAAATCGACGCGATGCATGACAAACTCAAAGAACAGAAGAAAGAATTCGATGAACAACAAAGCAAGCTCGAAGAACAGCGAAGCGAGCTTACTCAGCAACGGAGTAAACTTGTCCAACAACAGAGTAAGCTTAACCAACAACAGAGTAAGCTTGACCAACAACAGAGTAAGCTTGACCAACAACAGAGTAAGCTTGACCAACAACAGAGTAAGCTTGACCAACAACAATATACCATCGACAAGCAGCAGTACACTATTGACCAAATGAAGGAAAGGTATGACGAATCTCTCCGGAATGCCATAGCACTCCTGCGCAGCTTAGAGATACCGGATTCTGAAATCGTTGTCCGGATCTGTGAACAATATCAGATGGATGAATCACAGCTTCAACAATATTTTTAGCTCTGTTCTTTCTCAATTAAGTGATATCTTTTCAAATAATCTGTATTTAAGAAACCGACGTAAAGCGGCCGCACCACAAAGCCCCTTTACGCCGGTTCTTTTTTTCTGGTGAATCATTTCCTCTCCTTCCCGCGTTATAATAACCAAAGAGGCTTGGAAAGGAGGCAGAAAATCACTTGACACGTGAAGATGAATTGATCAGATGGATCCAGAACGGCAGACGTGAATGTCTGGATGAACTGATAGAAATGTACTATCCTGCCATCCTCCGTTATTGTCTGTGGCATATGCCGGATACAGAGAGCGCACAGGACGCGGCACAGGAAACATTCCTGAAACTGGTCCGGTTTATCAACCGCTATGAACACAGAGGGCAGTTTAAAGCATTCCTCTACCGGATTGCCGCAAACACCTGCATTGATCTCCAAAGAAGTCTTCCTGACACGGAGCCTCTGGCAGAACAATTACCGCACGTGATCTGCCGCCCTGATTCAGGCTATCAGGAGGCCGAAAACCGCCAGCTGCTTGCGGCAGCGTACACAGGCCTTAAGGAAAACCAGCGGGAACTCATACTCCTTAGATATGGACAGGAGCTGACCCTGCGGGAGATCTCTTCCGTCACCGGGCTGCCTCTGCGCACAGTTCAGACCAACCTGCGCAGAGCCGTCAAAAAGATGCGGGCTGTACTTGATCCTTAACCATTATCCAACCGACATAATTTCATAAGGAGGTCGTATGAAACATCAAAAGCAATGGAACAGTTTCTTTGCACTGGAGAAGAATGTTCCTTATACATCACATCTGCAATACACAAAAGAGCTCTCACAAATCTGCCGGGCATCTTCTGCCGGAAAACGGAAAACCTCGTCTGCCTTCGGCACCCTTGTGAAAAAGCAGTTCAGATTTATGGCCTGGAAGCTCTGGTTCTTCCAGGGAATGATACTGGCTGTCCTGTGCGCCGTATTCTTCTGTCTGTTCGAAAACGATTATCCGAATTGGTTTACCGCCGCCCTGCCCAAATTCCTGTGCTGCTGCAGCGTTACAGTCGCCATGAGCTCTATCCCTCTTCTGAAAAGAGCAGCCCGTTTTCAAATGATGGAACTGGAACAGTCAACACGCTTCTCTGTCTCCGGAATCCTTGCCGCACAGCTTCTGTTTATCGGTATCGGAGATCTGAGCATGCTGGCTGTTCTGGCTCTGACCGTGATCCGGTATGAATTGACCGGATCAGTTGTATTCTTTGCCCTGGTTGTCCCCTTCATGACAACCGCTGTCACCTGCATGATGCTGTGGATTCGGACCACGCCTGCTATTTTCGGGCGGATGTCCATACTGTTCTGTATCGCAACCGTACTGTTCATGAACCGGATACTTGACTGGTACAGAGATTCAAAAGAAACTGTCAGAATTGGATACTGGTGCATATACCTTCTGGCCTGCCTGTGTATTCTGTACCATGAATACCGCCGACTGCGCTTTACAAACTGTACGGAAAAGATGCTGTAGTTATCGGCAGGCAGCCGACTGCCCCATCACCCACAAGAACGAAAACCATAATATAAGGAGGCATACATGGAAATCACATTAGAGCACGTCTCGAAACATTTTAAAGACAGAAAGAACATCAAAAAGGCTGTCGATGATGTCAGCCTTCATCTTACCCCTGGCGTCTGGGGGCTGCTGGGCGCCAACGGTTCCGGAAAAACCACGCTGATGCGCATGATCTGCGGAATCATGAAACCTTCCACCGGCCGCATCTGCTATGACGGCGTGGAAACAGACAATCTGGGGGACAGCTACCGGGACATTATCGGATATCTGCCCCAGGAATTCGGCTTCTATCCGGAGTTTACGGTACAGCAGTATCTGGAGTATATCTCCGCCCTGAAGGGTCTGGCAGACAGGCAGGCCAGACAGAAAATCGATGAATTACTGGTACAGCTGTCACTGGAAGATGTGCGCAGGAAGCGGATCATCAAATTGTCCGGCGGCATGAAACGGCGGGTGGGAATCGGCCAGGCACTTTTAAATGATCCGGAATTCCTTGTCCTGGATGAACCTACCAGCGGTCTGGATCCCGGAGAAAGAGTGCGGTTCCGCAATCTCCTGTCGGAACTGGCCCATGACAGAATCGTTCTGATCTCCACGCACATTGTGTCGGATGTGGAATATATCGCAACCCGGAATGCCATCATGAAGAACGGCAAAATCCTGCAGACGGGCACCACCCCGGAACTGGTTGCCCAGATGGAGGGGAAGGTCTTCGAAGCAGAAATCGACCCGCGTCAGTTGGCCGAATGGGACCACAAGGTACAGATTGTCAATCTGCGCAATGAATCCGACGGAAGTGTTTCGCTCCGTTATCTGGGAAATCAGAATGACATCCCCAATGCCTTCCCGGCGGAACCCCGCCTGGAAGACCTGTATCTGGAATTGTTTCCCAAGACCAGAACCTGAAGTGATACTAAGGCATCAACGAACGCCGGATGGGGATAACCGAGCCATGTCCGTCCATGCGCAAACTGACCGGCATTGACGCCTGTATCTTAAACGGATTTGCCATTTGAATAAACCAAAAAAGGAGTATAAGTTATGTGGAGATTGTATAGAGAAGAAATGAAACGCATCCTGAGAAGCCGGAGCACCATCCTGTTTCTGGCAGCGGCTGTGGGTTTGTCGGTTTTTATGGCCTGGGTGCCTGTCACTTATGAGCGATATACTTATGAAGAGAATGGGCAGAAAATCACAATAGAGGGACGGGAAGCTCTCGCCAGGAAGAAAGAGATGGAAGCGCCGTCATGCGGCGAGGTTACACCGGAAAAAATGGCCGAAGGGCTGGCATACTACCACAAGAACCTGGATATTTACGGGGACTTCTATGCGGAAGACTTCCCCCTGAATCTTAAGGTGCAGGAAATTTATCCCTGGATGCCATTGCTCATAAAGCTTCGCGAAGTGATGGCCGATCCGGTCAGCGGACTTGCGCCTGAATATACACAAATCACGCGGGAAGACGCTCTGGCCTATTATGACCGCTGCCGCAGCCATATAACCGACTTAATGAATCTGGAGCAAAAAGAAAACCCGGATGCACGGCAGACCGCTGTCCGGATGTATAAAAAAGTGAACGGACCGTTTTATTATTATTCCGGCTACGGCACCAATATGGCCGAGTACGAAGGAATGTACCTGTTTCTTCTCATGTTCCTGTGCATTATGATCACCGCACCGTTATTCTGCTGTGAATATCAGACCGGTGCGGATGATATCCTGCGCAGTACGAAACATGGCAAACGGCGTCTGGCAGTTGTCAAGATCCTCTCCGCCCTCAGCATCGGTATCGCAGCATTCCTGCCATGTATGACCGTCTTCCAGATCATTTCCAACAGCCTTTTCGGCTGGGAATGCAGACAGACGTCCATGCAGATCCTGTTCTCGGCAGTGAGTCTTCTGGACTTAAACGTAGGAGAACTACAAAACTTTGTTATGCTGTCCGGCTTCATCACCCTGCTTGCCAGCATCTGCTTCGTGCTCTTCCTCTCCTCCGCCTGCCGGAATACTACGACAGCCACCGGGCTGACCATCGCGTTCGCTATCCTGCCGACTCTTTTCTACATGCTGGTCGGCGGAAGTTTAGGATCCTACCTCAGGGTATTGATGCCCTCCGGCGCGCTGGGCGGAAGCAACGCGTTCCTCTACGCCCTGGCCGATTTTGAATTCCTGAAAGCCGGTCCTTTCACGGTATGGACACCCTGGCTGATGCTGGCAGTCCCCGCACTGGAAATCCCGCTTTTTCTCTGGCTGACCGTGAGAACTTACAGCCAAAGATCCATGTAGGGAGAATTCCCCATACACAATACCATAAAGGCGTTATGGATTGCACCGTTTGCACGGATCATCATACCCTGCAGCCACAGCCTCTTCTCTCGTGTTGAACACGGCCTGGTTCTTTTCCAGAGGCAGGGAACTGCAGGTAGATCTGTGCAGCTTGCCGTTATTCTTATTACCGATATAATTACCGGATGCAGGCGCCTCTCCTGTGGGAAACTGATTCCCGGTACTGCCCACGGACCCTCCTGTCGGTTCCCCTGCCTTCCAGGTATCGGACGGTGCACTGTTCCATGTGATCTTGCTGCCGTCCGAAACAGCCACGATTGTTCCCTGCTCATCACTACGGAATACCTTTACACCCATGGCCCGCAAATTGTTGAGCGTCTCGGCATGGGGATGTCCATAACTGTTATCCTCTCCGCAGCTGATCACCGCATAATCCGGGGAAACCGCCTCCAAAAACTTCTTCGATGACGAAGAACGGCTTCCGTGATGCCCTACCTTCAGTACATCCGCCTCCACATCTGCTCCGCTCTTCAGGATATCCGATTCTTCCTCTTCCTCCGCATCTCCCATAAACAGGAACCTGTTCTCACCATGTTCGACCAGAAGAACGATAGAATTGTTATTGGCGTCCTCATAACTTTCAGACGGTCCAAGAACCGTACACACGGCACCGCCCAGCTTAAAACTGTCCCCAGGCTCCGGAACCGTGTTCTTGTACCCCTTCTGTTTCATCGTATCCACAACGTCCCGGTAAGTAGCCGTGTCCTTGGACATGTCGGGCATCATGACTGTTCCACAGTCAAACTTATAGAGGATGACATCCAATCCTCCGATATGATCGGCATCAGGATGCGTGCCTACGGCATATTTCAACTTCCTGACACCCTGTTTGCTGAGATAATTCTGTATTTTGGTACCCTGGTCATTGTCTCCGGCATCAATCAGCATATATTCCCCGTCACATTCTGCCAGAATACAGTCTCCCTGCCCCACATCCAGATAGTGAACCGTCAATTCCGATGTCTTGCCCTTATCTTTCTGGTTCACCGCAAGCACGCGTGGCACAGATGTCCCGGATGCGCTCCCCAGAAGAGGAATGCCGATCATAAGTGTTAAGAACAAAGCCGATAACCGCAGCAGAATTTTGTTTTTTGTCTTCATAATTTACCTCACCACTCCTATCCCCATCTCACAGCCGGCAGACGCCACAATTTCTTCCGGACGCCATATTCCGCAGATAATCGTCCGGACACATTCCGTTATCTGTCGTACATATCTGCCCGACATAAACTAATATGATTTATAAAGTTTTACTCTCAGGATGGAATTGAAAGAATTTATATGTAATATTTTACAGACTGCGTCTGAAAATGACAAGCAAATTCTTGCAAAACCGACCCGCGGTATATCAGCCGTGAATCAATGTCATTAAGTTAAGTCTATACACAGCGTCTGATATGATAGGATTCTCCTGAGAGCCATTGGAAAACGCCGGTACTTAATGAGGTTTTCCACGAATTTAGTACCGCTGCGTTTGGAACTGAGCGAAGGCGCGTCCGGCTTAACTTAATGACATTGAGCCGTGAATAGTAACAACAGTTGGGTCGAGTAGACTTGCCCCTTGTGGGGCAGGCCCCTCTTCAGAACCGGACGTGCGGCTTTTCCGCATCCGGCTCTTTGCAAAGTTAATTGTTCAACAACTATCACCCATAGATACTAACATATATTTCCGGGTGAGCCAGAGGATACTCTTTTAGCATCGCATTAAATGCTTCCCATGTATAACTTTTCTTCTGGCTCCTGCGGTTTAACCAATAGAACAGACTTCTCCTGACTCGATAACAGAAGTCATTTATGCCCTTAAAGTTGTCGGTTATCCCATAGTAATGATAGTATCCAGCCAGTATCTGATTCAGCTTTTTAATTATCTGCGCAAGCGGCAGTATTCGCATTTTTGCTATCTCTCTGTGCACTTCCCTGCACTTCTTCGCAAACTTCTTTCTGCTGGTTTTCCTCTTCACCCTGAACTTTCCGTTCCTGCTTTTGGAACAATAGTGTGTAAAGCCCAGGAACGTAAAAGTGCCCGGCTTTTTCCCCTTCTTCCCGCACTGCTCCTGTGCATACCTTCCAAACTCGGTCAGCCTGCTTTTACTTTCCTCTAGCTCCAGTCCAAAGTGCTTCATTCTCTGCTTCAGTCTCTCATAGAATTCTTCTGCTTCCTTTTTGTACTGGAAACAGCACACAAAATCATCTGCATAAACTATTATCTCTGCATACCCTCTCAGGCATGGCTTTACCTTCTCCTTGAACCACCTTATCAGCACATAGTGCATGTAGATGTTTGCAATGATTGGCGAACAGACTGACCCTTGCCCGCTTCCTTCCTCAGCTTCTTCATACCGAAAGTCTTTCATTATCCCTGCTTTCAGCATCCGTCTCACCAGTCTGGTTATGTTCGGGTCTTTTATCCTGTTTTCTATGAATTTGACTGTCCATTCATGGTCTATATGGCCGAAGAATCCTTTTATATCCGCATCCAGTACGTAGTTCGTCGGATGCTCTTCTATCATGCCGTTTAGTCTCCTGAGCGCCTTGTGGCATCCCCGGTTTGGCCGGAATCCCATCATCTCTTCGTAGAAATGCGGCTCGAAGACCGCTTCCAGCAGCCGCCTGAGCGCTTCCTGCACTAGTTTGTCTTCGTAGCAGTAGATTCTTAGTGGTCTCGTTTTCCCATTGTCCTTTGGTATCTCCACCTGCCTTGCGGGTTGTGGCTTGTACGACTTTTTCTTTAGCCGCTCCACCAGCTTGTCCAGATTCTCTTCCAGGTTCTTCCCGTATTCTTCTTTGGTTATCCCATCTATTCCTACGGCCTTGTCCCCATCCATTTTCTCGTGGCATTCTTTCAGTAATTCTTTGTTGATCATATGCCCGATGGATGTAAATACCATTTCCGGATTTTCTGTTGATAGCTGCGATATTCTCTCAAGTTTCGTTCCCATTATTTTCTCCTATCTCTGGGTATAGATAATGTTTCCCTCTCGATATGGCTTTGCATGGCAAGGTTGTGAGGTTCAACCTTCTCTCGGCTTCCCTCTGGCGGCATTACCCGCCTTCATCGGTACTATCCGGCCATCCGACTGCCTGCGGCTCATTTGCCCTCCTTCGTTAGTTGTCGGGCATACCACTTATGCATTATTGGCTCCACACTTGCCTGATATGGAAGCCACAGGCTCTCCCCAGTTGACACAGCATCATTGTACGACATGGCTAGCTTCCAACCCCGTGGTGCCGTGTGAAATCTCACCATTTCGATAAACACACGTATTGCTTTCCGCATAGTAAACTACGTCAGCACACCAGACTACCGTGATTTCGGGGCTAAACTGCCTTTTGACCCTATCGCCTAACTTCCTACGCTTAACCCGGCCTGTTACCATGCCGTGTTCAAGGTTCGCTATTGGTGGTGTGGTTAGCACCTTACCAAGTGGGGTTTCCACCCACTAAATGTTGTGCCCTTGCTGGGCGCACTTACTATTCACGGTGCCTTGCACCCTGCTGCAAGGCATCCGGCCGATAAAGCTACGGTTTCAGGCATCCAGCCCCTCGCCGAAGGCGACTTTTCATGGGCTGGATGCGTTACAGTTCGCGGACGGTTAGGCCGTGAACTGTAACCAACTGTTACCTTCACAGAATGCACTCTGACAGGCAGCCTTTACACTCCAACAGTCTTTTGATATAATACAGATATGAAAAGAAAACCTATGACTTGCACCGTACTTTTCTTGGAAATTTGTGTCCAGGAAGACATGATTCGTATAGTAACAAACAGAAAGCAGGTGACCGTATGCCAAACAATGAAAAAGAATTAAACTGCTATCTTCTTGACCAGCTCGAATTGATCGAACGACTTGAGATTGTAGCAAAAAACGGCGATAATGATGAAGTCTTGAAACAGCTTATGCTGGAAAAGAAATTCGTGGAACGTAAACTGTACCAAAAACCACCCCTGGCAAATGAACAGCCATAGAATCAAAGCCCCGCTGCAGGCACGGCTCCTGGCTCATTGTCCACGGATAGAAACAACCGGAAAACAAGAATAGCAATAAGGGCTGTCATACGCTTGATCCTTCAATCATGCATATGACAGCCCTTTTATAGTTCTATTCCCTGTTATGCTTATGTCGCAATCGCATTCCCCGTGTACAGCTGATAATACTTGCCCTGCTCCTCGATCAGCTGGTCATGGGTTCCTCTCTCGATGATCCTGCCCTGCTCCAATACCATGATGCAGTCTGAATTTCTGACCGTGGAAAGCCGGTGTGCGATCACGAAAGTCGTCCTTCCCTTCATCAGCTTATCCATACCGTCCTGTACGATCCGCTCTGTACGGGTATCGATGGAACTGGTTGCCTCGTCCAGAATCAGTACCGGCGGATCGGCGATAGCCGCACGGGCGATCGCAAGCAGCTGTCTCTGCCCCTGGCTTAAGTTCGCGCCGTCTCCTGTCAGCACCGTATCATACCCCTCCGGCAGATGTCTGATAAAGCCGTCCGCATTGGCCAGCTTCGCCGCCGCGATAACCTCCTCATCCGTGGCATCCAGCTTCCCGTAACGGATATTGTCCTTGACCGTTCCCGTAAACAAATGGGTATCCTGCAGCACGATTCCGAGGGAATGCCGCAGGTCTGCTTTCTTGATCTTGTTTACATTGATACCGTCATATCTGATCTTACCGTCCTGTATATCATAGAACCTGTTGATCAGATTAGTAATCGTCGTCTTGCCTGCCCCGGTGGAGCCTACGAAAGCAATCTTCTGTCCCGGCTCCGCAAAGAGCTTCACATCATGAAGCACGATCTTATCATCATTGTAACCAAAGTCGACGCCGTCAAATACCACATCGCCCTTCAGTTCCACATAATCTACGGTATGGTCCGCCTGATGCTCATGCCGCCACGCCCAGCGTCCGGTGCGCTTATCGCTCTCCACCAATCTGCCGTTCTCTTCCTTCACATGAACCAGTGTCACATATCCGTTATCCGCCTCCGGCTCTTCATCCATCATCTTGAAAATGCGGTCCGCACCTGCCATGGCCATGACAATGGAATTCAGCTGCTGGCTTACCTGGTTAATGGGCCCGTTGAAACTCCTGTTAAAAGTCAGGAAACTGGCAAGCGCCCCCAGTGACAGGCCCGAAATACCTGACAACGCCAGCGCACCGCCCACAATGGCACAGACCACATAGCTTACATTGCCCAGCTGCATATTCACCGGGCCGACGATATTGGCCAGATAATTCGCCTTGTCTGCACTGTGATACAGATTGCCATTCAACTCATTGAATTTCTTAATGTTCTCTTCCTCATGGCAGAAGACTTTCACCACCTTCTGCCCTTCCATCATTTCCTCGATAAACCCGTTGACCTTACCGATATCTTTCTGCTGCTGCAGGAAATACCGTCCGCTTAACCCTGCCGTCTTGCCTGTAATCACAAGCATAAGCGCTACCATAACAAGCGTCACCACTGTCAGCGGCACACTTAAGATGACCATGCTGATAAACACACTGACGATCGTGATGGCGCTGTTAAATACCTGAGGCATACTCTGGCTGACCATCTGCCTGATCGTGTCCGTATCATTGGTATAGGTGGACATGATATCCCCGTGGGAATGGGTATCGAAATATTTAATAGGCAGCGTCTCCATATGGGAAAACAGGTCGTTACGCAGATTACGCAGGACACCCTGCGTTACATTGATCATAATACGGTTGTACACGTAGGCCGCCGCCACACCGATGGCATAGAAGCCTGCCACTCTCATAATCGCCATTGCAAGCGGATGGAAATCCGGCGCATCCGTTGTCAGCATTGGCTGGATATAATCATCAATCAGGCTCTGGATAAACATCGTCCCCTGCACATTCGCCAAAACACTGACAAAGATCAGGGCCGCAACGACAACCAGATGCAGCCCGTAGCTCTTCGCCACATACTTCATCAGCCTCTTAAAAACTTTACCCGGATTCTCTATTTTCTTACCTTTGGGCATTCTGCCCCTCATTGGTCCCGGCATAATTGTCCTCTTTTCTGCGCGGCTTTCAATCTTTCACAGAATCTGCGGATGCCACGCGGCCGCAGACTCTTATACCGTAACGGTTAAGGCCCCTTCACCGTCATCCGGTTCCTTCTTATTTCTTCTCGTCGAAATCCCCGCCGCCGCTGGTCTGGGATTCATATACTTCACGATAGATCTCGTTGTCACGAAGCAATTCCTCATGGGTGCCGTATCCGTTGATCTTTCCATTTTCCATAAGAATAATGTGATCCGCATGTTGTACACTGGATACACGCTGTGCAATGATCAGCTTCGTCGTATCCGGAATCTCCTTTGCAAAAGCCTCCCGGATTTTCGCGTCCGTAGCGGTATCCACGGCGCTGGTACTGTCATCCAGAATCAATACCTTGGGCTTCTTAAGCAGCGCCCTGGCGATACACAGACGTTGTTTCTGTCCGCCGGACACGTTGGAACCTCCTTGTTCTATGTAGGTGTGATACCCTTCCGGCATTTTCTCCACAAATTCATCTGCGCAGGCAAGCCGGCATACACGCCGGCATTCCTCCTCACTGGCATCCGCATTGCCCCAGCGAAGGTTCTCAAGGATCGTTCCCGAGAAAAGGACATTTTTCTGTAATACGACCGACACCTGATTACGCAGACTGTCCATGTCATACTCCCGCACGTCACGGCCGCCCACGAGAACCGTACCAGATGACACATCATACAGCCGGCTGATCAGATTGACCAGACTGGTCTTGGAACTTCCCGTTCCGCCAAGAATACCGACCGTCTCACCCGCTTTGATCTTTATATTGATATCATGTAATACCGACTTGCTGCCATCCTCATAATAAGAAAAATTCACATCACGGAACTCTATATCACCGCTGGGTACATCGTAAATCGGATTAACCGGATTGGCCAGATCGCTCTTTTCATTCAAGACCTCACTGATACGCCTTGCGCTGGCGATACTCATACTCATCATGACGAAGATCATGGCAACCATCATCAGGCTCATCAGAATATTCATACAGTATGTCATCAGGCTCATCAGTTCTCCTGTTGTCAGTTCACTTTGCACGATCATCCTGGCGCCCATCCAGCTGATCAGCAGGATGCAGGTATAGACGGTAAACTGCATGACCGGCATATTCAGAACAACCTGCCGCTCCGCTTTCAGGAAAATATCATAGATCCCCTGGCTGGCCTTCTTCAGTTTGGAAGTCTCATACTCTTCCCTGACATACGCCTTGACAACACGGATCGCGCTCACATTCTCCTGCACGGAAGCGTTGAGTTCATCGTACTTCGGAAACGCCAACTGGAAATATTTCATCGCCTTTTTAATGATGAAGAAAAGAACGATTGCCAGAAGCACAAGCGCGATCAGATATACTGTGGCAAGTCTGGCATTGATCAGATAAGCCATCGCCATTGCACAGATCATGCTGATCGGTGCACGGAAGCAGATACGCAGAAGCATCTGATAGGCCTGCTGCAGGTTCGTCACATCCGTGGTAAGCCTGGTCACCAGTCCCGCCGTGCTGAACTTATCCAGATTCGAGAAAGAGAATGTCTGGATATTGTCAAACATCGCCTGTCTTAAGTTACGGGCGAAGCCCGTAGACGCCCTGGCTCCGAATTTCCCTCCCATAATACCGCAGAACAGGCCCAACAGCGCCGCCCCCACCATAAAAACTCCTACCAAATAAATATGGCGCATATCTCCGGCCTCCACACCGTCATCGATAATAGAAGCCATCATAAGAGGAATCACCATCTCGAAAAAAACTTCCATAATCATAAAGACCGGCGTCAGAATGGACGCCTTCTTAAATTCTTTAATCTGCGCCGCCAATGTTTTGATCATGATGTATAACCAACTCCTTTCCGGTATATCTTAATATTTTATATCTTCCTGTATCCCGGCTTTTTAGAAAGCACAGGATAAGTACCTGTTGTTACATTATTCACTAAATGATAATTATTGTCAAAGGCTTCACAGAATTTTCACAAGTCTTCATGGGAATTTTAGATTTGTTTCACCGCAATTTTCTCTTTGTCAAGGACTCATGTCATTTATGGCCGAAAAATGAAGCAGAATCTGCAATACTTTTATGAAAAATGGAAATTGAAATTCTGTCTTTACGGTGCTAAGATTATAAAACATTAACGATATGTCCTTCGCAGAATCCCTGAAAATAAGGTTTTCAGAGGGACATGCCCACAACAGAGAGGAGATTATTATGAAAAAGAAAGCTTTAGCACTGATTCTTTCTTCTGTAATGGCGCTTTCATTATTCGGCTGCGGCAGCGGTGACGCTCAGCCCGCCACGGATGAAACCGCAACAGAAGATACTACCGGCAGCACAGACGAAGCCGCAGAAGAGCCTGCCGCTGACGCAGAAGCTGAGGATGAGACCACGGACGAAGCCGCTGAGGCCGAGGACGAAGAGGCCGGCGGTGAGGCAGCCTTAAAAATCGCTATCGTCAGCAGCCCTTCCGGCGTAGATGACGGCTCCTTCAATGAAGACAACTACAACGGTATCCTTACCTTTATTGAAAGCCACCCCGACTGCACCGTTACTCCGGTACAGGAGACTACCGGTGATGTTGCGGCAGCCGTACAGGCGGTTGCAGATATCGTGGCAGACTATGATGTTATTGTATGCTGTGGTTTCCAGTTTGCAGGCATTTCCACCATCGCCGAAGAGAATCCCGATGTTGACTTTATCCTGGTAGACTCTTTCCCGTCTGACGCAGAAGGCAATGAAGTAACCGTGGACAACATCTACGCCATGCAGTTTGCCGAGCAGGAGTCCGGCTTCTTTGCAGGTATGGCCGCTGCTCTTGAGACAACTACAGGTAAAGTAGCTGTTGTGAATGGTATCGCTTATCCTTCCAACGTGAACTACCAGTACGGTTTCGAGTGTGGTGTGAAATATGTCAACGAGACCGAAGGCATGAATGTGGAAATCGTAGAACTTGCCTCCTATGCAGGTACAGATGTGACAGGCGCCAATGTAGGCGGTAACTATGTAGGATCTTTCGCTGACGAGGCAACCGGCAAGGTAATCGGCAACGCTCTGATTGCCGAGGATGTAGATATCGTTTTTGTTGCGGCAGGCGCTTCCGGCAACGGTGTCCTGACAGCAGTAAAAGAAGCTGAAGGCGTACAGTTCATCGGCTGCGACGTAGACCAGTATGATGACGGCGCTAACGGTGATTCCAACGTAGTGTTGACGTCTGCACTGAAGGTAATGCACCTGAATGTGGAGCGCGCGCTCAATGCCATTGTAGATGGCAGCTTTGCCGGCGCTAATGTGACACTGCAGGCTGATACAGATTCCACCGGCTATGTTAAAGAAGACGGCAGATGCCAGTTATCCGCAGAGACAATCACCAAGATCGACGCTGCTTATGAGCAGGTAAAAGGCGGCACGATCGTTCCTGCTGCTAACTTCAACGGTGTAACACCCGAAGACTTCACATGGTAGAATGATTTAGCTGCCAGGCAGCTAAATCGCAAGAATTCTGCTGATGCTGCGATTCTTGCTACGTCCTGCTACATTATGAATATAAATATCCGAAGGCTGCAAGAGTTTTCTCTTGCGGCCTTTTTTATTTTGCCGTATTCTATAAGAAGATGAACCATTTTCTTCTGAAACAATTCACATATTTAATCCAAAGAGAGGTCAACGCATGTCAGATTACATTATTGAGATGAATCACATCACCAAGCGTTTTCCCGGCATCATTGCCAACGACGATGTATCCATCCAGATCAAAAAAGGCGAAATCTACGCACTCCTTGGGGAAAACGGCGCCGGTAAATCCACCCTGATGAGCATGCTTTTCGGTATGTATGAGCCAGACGAAGGCGAGATCATCATCCGTGGTGAAAAGGTAAAGATTCAGTCTCCCAATCACGCCACAAAACTGAATATCGGTATGGTACACCAGCATTTTAAACTGGTAAGCAACTACACGATCGCCGAAAATATCATTATGGGTATGGAACCGGTGAAGAAAACTCTGGGTCTTTTCCCTTCCGTAGACCTGAAGAAAGCCAACGAAGACATCCTGGCTCTCTCCCGCAAATTCGGGCTGGAAGTGGAGCCCACAAAGGTGATCGAGCAAATCAACGTCTCCATGCAGCAGCGCGTGGAAATTCTCAAAATGCTCTACCGGGAAGCCGAGATCCTGATCTTTGACGAACCAACTGCCGTGCTGACTCCTCAGGAGATTGAATTTCTTCTGGAGATTATCAGAAGTCTGCGTGACGATGGCAAGACTATTATTCTGATCACCCATAAGCTGGAAGAGATCAAGAAGATTGCGGACCGCTGTGCCATTCTCTGCCGCGGCAGACTGATCGATGTGCTGAATGTGGCTGATACGGATACAAAGACCATGGCTAATCTGATGGTCGGACGTGAGGTCAGCTTTACCGTGGACAAGCCGGAGCCCGAATTTGGAAAAGAGGTTCTGCGCGTAGAACATCTGACCGTCAGGAATGAAGATAAATACGAAGTTGTCAAAGATGTCTCCTTTTCCGTCAGAGAAGGGGAAATCTTCGTAGTCGCAGGCGTTTCCGGAAACGGGCAGATTGAACTGGCAGACGCTATAGCGGGCCTTGTGAAGCCTTCCGGCGGCAGGATCTTTTTAAACGGGGAAGATATTACTTCTTATTCCATCCGCAGACGGAATCTGTCCGGTATTTCCTATATCCCGGAAGACCGGCACGGCGTGGGACTTGTCATGGACTTTACACTGGCCGACAATCTGGCTTTAAAGAGCTACTTTGATGAGCCCTTTTCCCATAAGGGTGTTGTCCGCACAAATGAATTTGCAAAATATGGTGACGGCCTGATCGGGAAATATGACATCCGCAGCAGCCAGGGCAACGAAACCATTGTCCGTTCCATGAGCGGCGGCAACCAGCAGAAAGCCATCATCGCAAGAGAGATCGAACTGGATTCCCCTCTTACGATCTTCGTCCAGCCCACCCGCGGCTTGGATATCGGCGCCATCGAAAACATCCATAAGCAGATCGTGGAAGAGCGTAACAAGGGCAAGGCAATTCTTCTGATCTCACTGGAACTGGATGAGGTCATGAATCTGGCAGACACCATCGGTGTTATCTACAACGGAGTAATCCAGAAGATTGCCGATGCCAGGACTCTCACGCCATCGCAAGTCGGTGAATTTATGATGGGAGTGGGCGGGAAGCATAAATAAGCCGGTCACTGTTCAAACCGCATCATGCACTATCCCGCATGAGCCATTATGTTGATCCATATAATCACAATCGAAGGAATCTGCAAAAGCGGATAAGAGGTATAACGAGAAGATGAAAAAGGACAAAAATCTGTTACATAAAGTAATCCTGCAGACCATTGGCCATGAGAAAAGGCAGCACTATATGATTCCGGTCTTCACGATCCTGCTCAGCCTGCTCTTCGGTATTCTGGTAATCGCATTGCTTGGCAAGAATCCCCTGCTGGCCTATTACAATCTGCTTCAGGGCTCCGGGCTTGCCCCGAAGGCTTCCTACGCAGGCCATAAAGGCATGATCACTGATTTCACCAGTTTTCTGAATGCCCTGACACCGATGCTTTTCGCGGCGCTGGCGGTACTGATTGCCCTGAAAGCGGGATTGTTCAATATCGGTGTATCCGGCCAGATGCTGGCTGCCGGCTTTACCGCCACAATCCTGATCGGCTACTCGGCTCTTCCGGCCGTGGCCGCCAAACCGCTGGTAGTATTGATCGGTTTCCTTATAGGTGCGCTGGCAGGCGCACTGGTCGGTTATCTGAAACACCGATTTAACATCAACGAAGTCGTATCCACAATCATGTTCAATTATATCTTCCAGAATGTCATCAGTTTTCTGATCAACACCTTCTATGTGGATCCTGTTTCCAGACAGTCCAGAAATGTAGGGCAGGCCGGAAGACTGACTCTTGTGGATGTGGTAGCCGGCGATTATAAAATGGATATTCCCCTGGGTATTCTGGCTGCGGTGATCGGGATTGCCGTTACCGCTTTCGTCATGAATAAAACTACCCTGGGTTTCGAGATCAAGGCTGTAGGCAGCAGTATCCGCGCAGCGGAGTATGCCGGGATCCGGGTTGGACGCACCAGGGTTCTTGCCATGATGCTTTCCGGCGGATTCGCGGGCCTTGCAGGCGTCACCTACTATCTGGGATATTTCGCCTCCATACAGCCCAAAGTGCTGGTCAGTACAGGATATGATGCCATTGCGGTCGCGCTTCTTGGCAACAGCTCCCCCATCGGCATTGTTTTCTCTTCCTTCCTGATCACAGTCATCTCGAAGGGAAGTACCTATATGAGTTCCACTTCAGGTGTCCAGGCTGAGATCGCATCCGCCATAACCGGTATTATCCTGCTGTTTTCCGCCTGCGGCGCTTATGTAAAGTACAAAGTCAACAGATGGAAGGAGGACAACTAAATGAACACAATCATCATAGACGGCCTATCTTTCGCTCTTCCGCTGTTTATTATGGCCATCGGCGGTATCTATTGTGAACGAAGCGGCATCACTAATCTGGCCATTGAGGGACTGCAGGGCTTCGGCGCCTTCTGCGGCGCACTCTTTGCTGTCTGCATTGCGCAATATTTCGCGGGCAACTCACCGGTTCCTTTCTATCTGGCCATGCTCTTTGCCTTCTTAGGCGGCATGCTCTTTTCCCTGCTGCATGCCATGCTCTGTATTAAGTTCAAGGCTAACCAGGTAATCAGCGGTGTGGTAATCAATATTCTGGCTATGGCGCTCACCGAGTTTCTGACCAAACAGATCAACGCAAGCTTCTTCGGTGCCGCTTCCAACAAGTTCGTCCTGGGAGTATCTGCCCGCATCACGGTACCGGTGTTATCCGGAATTCCCTTACTGGGCGCTGTATTCACAAATCTCTATCCCTTTGAGATCGTTATCGCCCTGATTGCGGTCGTCGCATGGTATGTCCTGTACCAGACCAGATTCGGCCTGCATCTGCGCGCCTGCGGCGATAATCCCCATGCAGTGGATGCCGCCGGCATCGAAGTGAGCCGGGTGCGTCTTATCGCGGTCATGGCTTCCGGTGCTCTGTCCGGCTTAGGTGGAATCTGTTTCGCTTATTCGATTTCCGCCAACTTTTCTTCCAACATCTATTCCGGATACGGCTATCTGGCCATCGCTGCCCTGATCTTCGGCAATTGGAAGATTCTGCCCACCCTGGGCGCATGTCTTCTGTTCGGCTTCGCCCGCTCCGGCGGCTATGAACTTGTGAAATTCCTGGAGATGCCCAGCAGCTATCAGGATCTGGTAATGGTGCTGCCCTACGTGCTCACGCTGCTGATGCTGATCTTCTTCAGCAAGAAGAATCATTCTCCGAAGGCGTTGGGTGAGATTTATGATAAAGGCGCCCGGTAAATAAATTGTGAGAGCATTTGCGCCTCGCCGCAGACGGCTTGGAGTGCGCAAATGCTCTCAACTCTCTGTTTATTCTTACACAGGACTTTCTGAATACGCTCAGTTACCCATGCCGCCACCGGCGGCACAAACGATGGGTGAAGCGGCAAATTCTCACTCCAGCCCAAACTGCATAACCACCGGGTCATGGTCCGAATACTCATAGCCGCAGTCCACATGCCGGTAGGATTCCACAATCACATTATCCGAGACGATAAATCCGTCCAGCGTCACCGTATAAGTGGTCTCCTCATTATAAGGCTCGTTGGCATTTCTGCAGGTATTATGGGCTGTATCTGCCGCATCCCCGGCATCATCTATCGCCATCCGGAAGCCTTCCGGCAGACTCTCTCCCGGAAACGGATAAGCCCACTCCGGTGCATTCTCCGCTATTTCCTTCTTCAGATTATGGTTAAAATCCCCGCCGCATATCACATAATTCCCGCCCCGGTAGTCCGCTTCCATATCCTCATAGAGCATGGCCAGTTGTCCTGCCCGGATCTCATCACTGCTTCCATAAGCTGACATATGCATATTGTAGAGGCAGAGCATCCTCCCATCCGCCAACGGAACTCTTGCAATGGAATAGCACCGGTCAAGATCCACAAACTTAGAGAAGGACTCCGATATGGGAAGGCTTCTTCGGACCGCTTCCGTAATCTGTCCGTCAGAATAAGTCACCAATCCCGCCTTATTCGCTCCATGAGGCTCCCATGGCGGGAAGAACAGAAACGGTGAATCATAATTCTGGGCATACGTATAACAGTATCCTTCCATAAACTGATTCAACAGTTCCAATTCATCAATATGGTAAGAGCGGGTTCCGTCCCTGTCCACTTCCTGCAAAAATACAAAATCCGCATCCGCATCCCGTACAACCCCTCCCGCACCACAGATCGCAGCGGTCACACTATCCTTATCCTTTCCCCAGGAAGACTTGCCGCCATCCATGAAGAAACTGTACTCCGGGCGGTATGCACCGAAACCTACGTTATAAGTCATGACCAGGTAGGATTCTTTCTGCGGAAGAATTTCTGCTGCGACAGGACTTCCGGAATCCGAATCTTCACCGATTCCACCGCTTTGGTTCACTTCCAGGACCAGTTTGTCCGGAAGTCTGTAATAAGAAGTATACACATAGATAACATATCCTCCCAGGATCAGCAGTAATAAAAGAATTATAATACCCGCGCATTTCAACGCTTTTCTCGATTTTCCCATTTCAGACTCCTGCTACACACTTAGGAATTGTCTTTAAACTTCTGCTTTTGGCCCCATCTGATGAAAAGGTGCACAGGGGTACCGATGCCCGTCAGATATGGAACACCTTCTGAATCTGCTTCATCGACCCCAGTACCAGCATGGTCTGGCTGTCCGTTATTCCTGTGTCCGGCGTGATCGACAGATTCATCCTGCCGCTTTCTTTAAGCCCCATGATATTAATATTATATTTCTTGCGGACATCCAGTTCGCCCACCGTTCTGCCCACCCACTCCTTCGGAACCTGCACTTCGAAGATTGCATGGTCGTTGTCCAGCTCTATATAATCGAAAATATGATCCGCACTGTAGCGAATCGCCACCCAGTTAGCCAGCTGTTTCTCCGGATAGATGATATCATCTGCCCCGTTCCTTAAGAGAAACTTCGCATGCACATCGCTGGCCGCCCTGGATACCACCAGCTTCGCTCCCAGCTCCTTCAGAAGAGAGGTAGTCTCCAGCGAACTCTGAAAATCGTCTCCGATGGCGACAATGCAGAAATCGAAATTCCGGATACCCAGAGATGTAAGGAAATCCGGATTGGTACTGTCGCCAATCTGCGCATTCGTAACAAAAGGCAGAATGGCATCCACCCGCCCTTCTCTTCTGTCCACTGCCATCACCTGATGATTCAATGCGTTCAGCTTCTCCGCAATATGTCTGCCGAATCTTCCAAGTCCCACTAATAAAATTGATTTCATATGAATATCCTCTCCTATATCAAATCCTATGCCTTCTTACCGTTTCACGGCCCGGTGGAGGCCTTGCCAAACTGTCATCTCCGTCACAGCTACCCGACCATAATCTTCTCCTGCGGGAACTCCGATACATACGGATGTTTCGTAGAAAGTGCCGCATACACGATGGTCATGCCGCCCACGCGTCCCAGAAACATCAGAATAATCAGCACAATCTTGGATGCCGCACACAGTTCCGGGGTGATGCCCAGCGTAACTCCCACCGTCGCGATGGCCGATGCCGCCTCGAAGAGAGCAGGCACGATGGGCATATTCTCCGCACAGCCGATGAAGATCCCGCCTGCAAGAAACAGGCTCAGATACAAGACCAGAACCGTCGCCGCGTAATGAGCCGTATCATTCGGAATCCGCCGGCCGAAGATATGGGCATTGGGTCTGCGGCGAAACACCGCGATTGCCGTCGCAAAAAGCACCGCCAGCGTGGTGACTTTCATACCGCCGGCCGTAGAACCCGGGGCACCGCCCACCAGCATGAGCAGGATCATGATCATCTGCCCGGACTGCGTAAGCTGTGTCAGGTCCACCGTGTTATATCCCGCCGTACGGGTTGTAACCGACTGGAATAAGGCGGCCAGGACCCGCTCTCCGACAGGCATATCCTCCCACACCGGCATACTGAATTCCTCCACATAAAAATAAATTGCCGGAAGTACAATCAGAATACAGGTCACCGCCAGGACCACCTTGCTCTGCATACGGTACCGACGCAGGTGCAGCCGGTTTCGTTTCACATCATCCCACGTCAGAAAACCGATACCGCCCACCACAATCAGGAGCATCACGATCACATTTACAGCTCCGTTCCCCGTATAGGATGTCAGGGAAGAATACTGCTCCTTGATCCCCATCAGGTCAAACCCCGCATTACAAAAAGAAGAAACAGAATGAAACACTGCATACCAGATTCCTCTCCCGACACCGAACTCCGGAATCATGGCCGGCAGAAGAGCCGCCGCGCCAAGCAGCTCTATGAGCGCTACCATTTTCAGGATAAATCCTGTCATTCTCACAATACCGCCCATCTGAGGCGCTGCAATCGCCTCCTGCATGGTGCTCCTCTGCATCAGGCCGATCTTACGCCCTGAAAGTTTAACGATAAATACAGCTATCGTAATGACCCCTAATCCGCCGATCTGAATCAGGCACAGGATCACAACCTGCCCGAACCCGGACCAGTAGGTGGCCGTATCATTGGTGATCAGCCCTGTAACGCAGGTTGCCGAAGTAGCTGTGAACAATGCGTCCAGAAGCGGCGCCCCGCCTGTCTCCGTCCTTGCCCAGGGCAGCATCAGAAGAAACGTACCCAGGGCAATCACCCCCATAAATCCCAGCATAATTATCTGGGATGAGGAAAGCCGTCTTCTTTTTAATCTGAATTTCATAATGAATCTCCGTCCTGCCTTCTTCTAACGTTTATCGTCATACCACAGTATAATACCTTTTTCCCGTTCTTACATTATGAAAAGTGATATATATTCTCATGATAACAGCCAAAAATTTGTACAGCTTACCACTATTTTCCCTGGTCAAAGACGGATCTCTTCTCCCAGCTTAAAGGAGTAAAGTATTTTCTCCGTATTCCGGCACTGTGAAAACTGTTCCAGCGCTTCCGCATAATAGTCAAGCTGTACATGATACCGTTTGACCAGTTCTTCCGCCGTTTTCACCGCATCCGTCTTATAATCAAGCAGGACATATCTTCCCTCCTCCTCAAAGAAGACATCTATGATCCCTTGAATAAGCACCTTCTCCTCCTCCGGAAAATCCGCGCGCAGGCGGTTCGCGGGAAGTCCCAGCACGAAGGGCTGCTCCTTATGAAGCTTACCGGCCCGGGCAGCTTCCCCCATCCGCACCGCCGCATCACTCATAAGAAAAGCCGTAATCTTTGGCAAGGATACCGTCTCGTAATATGCTTCCGACAACCTGCCGGTCTGCCGCATGACTGCGATCTGTCCCTTCAGCAGATTCTCCACTGCCTCTTTATCCCCGGCAGTTTCTTTCGTCAATTCCGTAAAATCAAACAATTCCATCACTTTATGGAAGGCACTGCCTCGCATGGAGCCGCTGACCTTCTCGTCTTTATTCAGAAATCCGGGCAGATAGGGCACCACCGTCTCCTCTTCATAAATATGAAAAGAGAAGTCCGTCTCCTCCCGCATGCCCGCCATCTTCAATTCCGATACGGTGGTCTTGGTGTACAGCTCCCGCAGATTCTCATAAGGATAGAGACAAACGAAGCTCTCTGTCAGTTTTGCCATAAGGGAAGCATCCACATCCCGGGAAGCATCGGACAGAAGCAGCCGCCGCTTTCTCTCTTCCATGTGTATTGTCTCCTTCAGCCTCTCCTGCACCATATCCTTCCAGCCGGAGAGGATCACCCGGATACTCATATCCTGTTCGCATAAGGGATTCTTCAGTTCCGGTTCCAGCCCACATGCCCGATAAAATGCCTCCATACATCGGTTCCGCGCAAGAGCCGCCAGAAGCAGTTCCAGAAAGCTTCCCCTGCCGGTCAGCACATCGTAAGGCAGAAGCAGTTCCTGTTTCTTCCAGAGCGGCACAAGCGACAGTGCGGCCTTGCCCGGCGATTTCACCGTGGCTGTGAGGATCAGCTTCTCCTTTGCCCTCGTCATCGCCACATAGAGAATCCGCATCTCCTCCGCCAGATTATCCACCTTCATTTTCTCGGCAATCACATTTCTGCGCAGATCCCTGCTTAGCACACGTCTGTCCGGATCCACATAGTCTACGCCGATTCCGGCATCAATATCCAGAACCAGATGCCCGCTTGTGTCTCTGGTCTGAAATCCCTTGGCAAGCCCAGACACGAAGCAGACCGGGAACTCCAGCCCTTTGCTTTTATGAATGCTCATGATACGCACCACGTCCGCATTCTCGTCCTGCAGGCCCGCCTCACCGTAATCCACTTCATACTTTTCCAGCTGTTCCATATACCGCAGGAAATGATACAGCCCGAAATAGCTGGTCTTCTCATAATCCGCCGCCTTGACAAGCAGCATCTCCACATTGGCGCGGCGCCTGCCGCCCTCCGGCCGGACTGCCACATAGTTCAGGTAATCTGTCTCCCGCAGGATCGTCTGCAGCAGTTCCTGTACGGACAAATACACAGACAGTTCCCGGTAGCGGTCGGTCTGTTCCAGAAAATGCAGTATTTTTTCTGACAGCCTGTGAGGAATCTGACACCCTGTAACTGCATTCTCCGATTCCCTTCCTGCCTCCTTCACAAGCTCTTTCGCCGCACATGCCTTTACAGCATCATACAGATACTTTCCTTCGGGATAAGCTGCCCGAATCAACGCGATCTCCTCTTCCTCGAAACCTCCCAAACAGGCATGCATCACACCGTAGAGCGGAATGTCCTGCAGGGGATTATCCAGTATCCGTAGGAAGTGCAGCAGCTCCTGCACCTCACTTGCGGCGAAATACCCGGTTCTGGAAGTCATATGCACAGGGATACCTTCTTCCTCCAGCACCCGCTTAAAAACCTCGTCCCACCCCGACGTGGTACGCAGCAGGATAACCATATCCCGGTAGGATACTCTGCGCAGTGCCCCGCTCTCTTTATCCGTCACCCGAAACTCCCGCATCAGTTCCCTGATCTTTTCGGCAATCCCATATGCTTCCTGTTCCTTGGCCGTAATGTCTCTGCCGGAGGCGCCCGCCGGATTGTCTTTCCCGTTCCCCGGCGGGTTCAGGGCATCTGCGCCGTCCGTAAGAAGGTCTTCCGGCTTTTCACCCACTGCAAAAAGAAGTAATTCCGTCGCATTGGGATTCTCCTTAAGACCGCCTGCCTGTTCGGGATACTCTGCTCCCTGATGCAGCGCCGCCAGATCGTCATACACGATGCCGCCCACATCCTGCCCCATAATCTGTTCAAATATTGTATTTGTGGTATGCAATACTTCCCTGCGGCTTCTGAAATTCTGATGCAGATCAATCTTCCTGGCTGTTGTCTTATCATCTGCCGCGTTCTCTCTGTCCCGGTTCCCCTGGTCCGCTGCCAATCCGGAAAGGCTCTTCGGATTCTCCGGGATTTTCTGCCCGTCCTGCTTCCCATACGCCGCATACTTCTCTAAGAAAAGCTCCGGTCTGGCCAGACGGAACTTATAGATACTCTGTTTCACATCGCCCACCATAAACCGGTTATATCTGCCCTCCTCCTCGCCGGAAATACAGGACAGAATATATTCCTGTACCAGATTGCTGTCCTGGTACTCATCAATCAGAATCTCATGGAAATGGCTGCGGTACTCCAGCGCCGTCTCCGTAGGGACACAGGCGCCGTCATCATCCCGTTTCACAAGGATCGACAGGGCAAAATGCTCGATATCGTCGAAATCCAGAATATTCTTATCCCGTTTCTTCCTGTCAAAGGTCTCTTTGAAGGCAAGTGTCAGATCCACCAGAGATTCCACCGCCGCCCGGCAGGTCTCCATCTGCTCCAGGATCTGTTCCTTTGTCTTGAAGAAATATTTCTTCTGCATATCGCCCAGCTGTTCCTTTACTTCCGTCCGGATTCCCTTGGCTGCCTCCCGCTTCATGGAAGAAACCGTCGCATCCTTCTTCGAGGAAAGTCTGCCAAACTTCACACCGGCAAATGCCGCCAGAAGAGCATCATATCCCTCACCGCCCTCACACTTGCGCAGAAGGCTCTCCACCATCTCCCTCTCAGCTTCCAGCAGTTCCCCATACATATAAGGTCCGTCCGGCTCCTCACAGATATGGATCGCCTCTGTCAGCTTCTCCGCACAACCGGCCAGAAGCAGCCTGGTCTGCCTCATAAGCTCACCCACCCAGGGAATCTCATCGAAACTGGCATGCGCCCCATCACCGGTATTCTCTGCGGGCTGCATCACCGGCACACAATAATCCCGCTTTCTCTCTTCCAGCCACTGTTCCGGAAAAGGGGTACTCATGGCGAAATCATAGAGCTTTTGCACGATCTCCTCCACCGCCGTGTCCCTGCTGCCTAAGCTGAAGTACTCCATACAACGCAGGAATCCCGGTTCTGCCGCGGCATATCCCGCCTCCAGCACCTCTTCCAGAGCATCCTGCCGGATCAGCTTCCCCTCACCCTCTTCTGCAATCCGAAAGCCCGGATCCAGCCCGATCGTATGGAACTGATTACGCAGCACAAAGAGACAGAAACTGTCGATTGTCGTGATTCTGGCATTGTGAAGCAGCGTGGTCTGTCTCTGCAGATGTTCGTTCTCCGGGTCTGCCGCCAGCCTGTCATTCAGCGCCCTGCTGATCCGCTCCCGCATCTCCGCCGCTGCCGCATTCGTAAAAGTCACCACGAGCAGCCTGTCAATGTCCACAGGATACTCCCGGTCACTCACCATTCTGACAATACGCTCCACCAGCACCGCCGTCTTGCCCGATCCTGCCGCCGCCGATACAAGCAGATTGCATCCCCGTGCCTCTATCACTTGCTGCTGTTTATCCGTAAATAAAATTCCCATATCTTCTCCTGCCTGTCACAATGCCTTACTCGAAAACACATCCGTAAAACAGCCTCATACTGCCCGGCAATAACAGTTCTGCCTCCGGCTTCTCTGTTACTGCATCCGGCAATCCTCAGTTGCTTCTATTCACTGTCCGGTGCTTCTTCATCCACTTCCCGCCGCATATACTCCAGCGCGTCCTCCCCGCTGAGTTTGGGCAGCTTCCTCATCCCATATCCCCCGACCCGGCTGTCAAACCCGCACACACTCTGATACGCACAATAAGTGCACGCCTGATTCCCTCCCTGTTCATAGGGATTGACCGTTATGGTCCCATCCAGAATGCCGCTTCCCAGTTCCCGGATCTTCCGGTTTACATAATTCGAAACCACCCGCATATCCTCTTCTTTTATGACACTTGAGCGAGAGGAGAAAGAACCGTCCTTTTTCCGCTCCAGCGGCAGGATCTCGGACTTCTCCGTAAACTCACTGTCCAACAGTCTGACAGCTCTGTCATCTTCATTAACCAAACCGGTCATTTTCAGTTCCTGCAGCAGCTTCGCATTGATCTGCTCCGGCGTCATACCATCCCCGTCCTCCACCATGGGATCGTCAATATGATAATACAGCATCGCCGCCGGAATCACCTTTTTGTCCGGATGCTTCCTCTGCTCCATCTCCATCGCAGCATTCATATAAACTACCAGCTGCAGCTGCAGACCATAATAAAGCGCTGCCAGATCGAACCTGCGGCTGCCGGATTTATAATCTATAACCTTCACATAGACCGTATCCTCCACCTCACAGGTATCCACCCTGTCAATCCGCCCCCTGAGACGCATCCTTTCCTGCTCATTCAGGGCGATATTCAGGGAATCCAGATCCTCGGTCATAGAGAAGGCCATCTCGAACTTCTCCGGCACGAAAGCGCCTTTCTTAAGCTGTGCCTGCAGTGTCAGCACCGTACGTTTTAAGATTCTGCCCATCCGTCCAAGCAGATGCCTGTTGCGGGCGCTGCTGTACAGGATCGTTTCCCCGTAAGATGCCGCATAGGCCTCAATTGCCTCTGACACAAACCGCTCCGCCGCTTCTTCCGGGAAATCAAACCATGTATATCCGGATTCCTCCAGCTTCCGGGCAAACAATTCCAGCACGCCATGGAATACATTCCCCATATCCACGTCCTCGAAGCTGTAAGCATCCCGCTCCCGCAGTGCCAGCCCGTACTGCAGGAAATGGCTGTAGGCGCAGGCTGCATACCGCTCTAAGCGGCTCACACTGTTCTGAAGAAGCGTACCGTAAAGCGCCCGGGTCACCATCTTCGACAATGGTGTGCCGCTGTAGCGGTAGAAGGCCGCCTCAATCATGCGGTCTGTTGTATCCTGATACTGCTGTCTGCTGTGATAACTGTGATAGAAGGTGCAGGCCTGTCTTCCGGAAGCTTCCGTCACTCTGCCATAAGCATACTCCCGCAGCATATCGGCCATCACACTCATGCCATCCTTGCCGCACACAATCTGTTCTTCGACAGGGGCATTTTCCGGGGTTTCCACAACAAGCGCCGGATACAGCTTCCGCACCAGATCGATCAGATAAGCAGGCCGCAGGCTTTTCCCGTCATTGCCTGCTTTCGCATAAGACAGATAAAGCTTCCCAGACGGCTTCGTCATATTCAGATACAGATACAGACGCTGAATATACATCTGCTGTCTCGGCGAGGGAGCCAGCTCCAGTTCCGACTCCCGCAGGAATTCCCTGTCGATATCGGAAATGATTCCCCCATTCCCGGCTCCCTTGGGAATATTCCCGTCGTTTACCCCCAGGAAAAAGAGCACCCTGACCTGCTTTATACGGGTCCTCTCAATATCTCCCACAAGCACCCGGTCCACATTCTGTGGAATCGTTCCCACACTGATCTCCGTCAGTCCCGAATCCAGAATATCCGCAAATTCCCTGAACTCCATCTCCTCCTCCGCCAGAAGCCCGTAGATCTGGTCCAGCAGATCGATCACCAGCGCATAGATCTGTCCGTATTCTCTGGCACGGGCCATATCACCCTGCTCCTTAAACTGCCGCTCATAATATGCCAGCTTCTGCTGCAGCTCATTTTCTGTCAGGAAACCGTAGAGCGCACGCACCATCTCTCCCGCCCTGCGCAGAGGCACAAGCAGCGGTGTAAGCTGCCCAAGAAGCCGTTTACGCATGGCATTATATTTCTCAAGCTGCCGCAGCGCCGTCTCTTCTCCTTCCCGGCTCTCCTCCTTATAGATGAAGATGTCCTGCCATTTCTTTCTGCCGCGGATACCGCACCTACGGACATAATTTTCCAGTCTGTCCACCTCTTCCTTATCGAAGCCTGTCAGCCCCGTCCGCAGATAGTGAAACACCGACTCATAGCTGAAATCCTGGAGCACGATCTTAAGCGCGCTCCTGATATATTCCGCAAAAGGATTGCGGAGAATCCCCCTCGTATGGTCCAGATAAATGGGGATGCCGAATTTGGCAAACTCCTCCTCCGCCAGACTTGCGTAAGCTTCCATATTCCCGGTCACGACTGCAATATCGCGATAATGTAAGTCTGTAAGCAGTTTCCGGATTGCAATGCAGGTCTGCCGGATCTCTTCCTTCGGCGTAGATGCCTCATACAAATGTAGATTATGTACCTCACCTTCATACGCCTCCGCCGGATAACGGAACAGATTATGCTCCAGATGGGACAATTCCCCATTCCGCACAAATCTGGGCAGTCTTCCTTCAATCCGGCCCGAACACCACACAGGTTTCTCCTCCGCTGAATCCACCTGCTCTGTAAGCCTGCGCAGATCCGACACCGTCTTTTTACTCAGATGGAACAGCTTATGCTCCCCGTCCATCCGGTAAGGATTCTCCCTGTCATCTATCGTCACTGTCACGATTACCTTCTTCGCCAGCCGGATCAATTCCTGGATCACGCGGTTCTGGATCGGTGTAAAACCGGTAAACCCGTCGAAAGCAATCACACTGTTTCTGATAATCTCAGATTTCGGCAGTGCCTCCTTAAGCCGGTCCAGAGTCTCCTCGGTGGTGATGAACTTCTCATGAATATAGTCCAGAAAGGCCTGGTACAGTACCTCCAGATCCTGCAGCTTATAATACAGCGCCCCGCGGGAACGGGCATATTCCGCCAGCTTCTCCATCTCCGCTATGCCGATGCCGTACTGCATGAACTCAGAGATGGCAGACTTCACCTCATGGATATATCCGATCTTATGCAGATGGGATCCCATCACCTTAAGCTGCCCCTGACATTGCTGCGCCACCTTGCGGAGCACCAGGCTCTTGCCCGTGTCATCAAGAACCGGCAGGTCCTCATCCCCCACTTCCTCCAGGATACGGTGGGTCAGCCTGCCGAAGCTCAGCACATCTATATTCATAATAATATGACGGGGATGTTCCACCACCAGATCCATCTGGGTCTGCATGGTGAACTGGTCGGGAACGATGAGCAGATAGTCTGTCTTCGGATTCCTCTGTGATTCACGTATGATATCGTCATGAAGCTGTTTGCTCTTGCCGGAGCCGGAAGCCCCGAAATAAAATTGAAGCGACACTTATCTTCCTCCCTGCCTTTCCTACAAAACCATAAGAAGCGTTCCCACACCGATCAGCACACACCCGATCACTGACTTTACCGTGAATTCTTCATGCAGAAATACAAATGCCAACAACAGCGTAATCACAACGCTTAGTTTGTCAACCGGTACTACTTTAGAAGCTTCACCTGTCTGCAGTGCCCTGTAATAACACAGCCAGGATGCCCCTGTCGCCAGCCCCGACAGAATCAGAAAACTCCAGCTTCTCTTACTGATCTCAGTCAGGCCGCCCTGTGCATGCGTCAGAAACACCATGCCCCATGCCATGATGACCACTACCACCGTTCTGACCGCAGTAGCCAGATTCGAATTCACGCCGTCGATTCCAACCTTTGCCAGTATCGAAGTCAGCGCCGCAAAAACCGCCGATAAAAGCGCAAAAATAAGCCACATATTTCACCTCCGCACAGCCCCTTCTCTTTAACCTTACCACCTGACAGCGTTAAATACAACGAGGTATCTCCGCCACCGAATTACCCGGATATATCACTCCTTCCACCACAATCGGCTCTGTCAGCGTAGTTTTGGGCCGCTCTATCATATCAATCACCTTCTCGGCCGCTGCTCTTCCCAGCCGCTCGGTATCCTGCTTCAACGTTGTCAGCCTGGGCTCCAGATGTCTTGCGATCTTGATTCCGTCGTATCCTGCTACAGAGATGTCTCCGGGAATACTGAGTCCTCTTTCATTGATCACATTGATGCCGCCATAGCAGGCGAAATCATCCGGATAAAGAATGCAGGTCGGCGGGTCCGCCAGATCCAGCAGCTGGCCGGTCGCAACGCCCGCCGCTTTCGTATCTCTGTACGGCGCTTCCCTGACATATTCATCCGGAACAGACAGCCCCAGCTCCTCCGCTGTCTTATAAAAAGAAGTCAGCCTGCACTGGGTGACGGCAACTGCGGTATCCCTGGCATGGATATACGCTATTTTGCGGTGCCCTTTGCCATATACATACCGCACCAGATCACGCATTCCTCTTACATTATCTGATATAATCGCTCCTGCACCGTCAAACACATGGTCTATCGTAACAGTCGGAATATTGCTTCTGACCAGTTCCAACACCTCCGGATCATAGAAATTGACGCACACAATAATCACACCGTCAAAGCCTCTGTACCGGCAATGTTCCAGATAGGACATTCTGCCATGCCGGGTTTTGCACGCATTGATAAAAGTGATATCATATCCCTTCTGCTCTGCGGTACTCTTCAGACTGTCCAGCACATAGACAAAATAATCATGTGTCAGTCCACTGTGGTCTTCCTCCTCAAAAAGTACTCCAAGACTGTAAGTACGGTTCGTCTTCAACGCTTTGGCTGCTGAATTGGGAAAATACCCCATCTCCTTGGCCACCTGTTTGATACGTTCCTTCGTCTGTACTCCGATATCATGATGATTATTCAGCGCCTTACTCACCGTTGCCACAGACACCTGACAGGCTATCGCAATATCTTTTAATGATACCATATGGTTGTCCCCCTCTTTTCTGTTTATCTCCCTGTCTGACACGATGCCGAAATCTGCCTGAATCCCGGCTGCCCTCCCCCTTTCATGAGAGACAGCTTTCCGCTATTTCTTCAAAATGAGTATTACTAAATCGTTTTCGTCTTTTCATTCTATCCTTTCTTCAATCATATTGCAACATTTCTACAGTCATTTTTCTATTCTTTTGTGCAAATTATACATCTCGAAGAATATATCAGATTGCAAATTTTATTTTTGTTTTGTATAATAATTGTATCTGCCGCATTTATAGTGCTGCTTTTTCTTTAACTAAGGAGATGAGCACTCTATATTTACGGTAAAGGGATATTTTCATCCATCTACTTAATCGTTTAAGTATATTTGAACTTCTCCCGCAATGACATCCACCAAACACACGCCAACAATGGAAAAGGAGGCAACCACTATGAAATTCGGCTATTTCGATGATGCCAACCGCGAATACGTTATCACTACCCCCAAAACACCCTTACCCTGGATCAACTATTTAGGCTGCAACGAGTTCTTCACTCTTATCTCCAACACCTGCGGCGGCTATACCTTCTATAAGGATGCCAAACTGCTTCGCATGACCCGCTACCGCTACAATGATATACCAAACGATATCAACGGAAAATATTTCTATATCAAGGACCAGGACACCATATGGAATCCCGGCTGGAAACCGACCCAGACCAAACTGGACAGCTATGAATGCTGCCACGGCATCGGCTACAGCCGTTTCACAGGCAGCAAGAACGGGGTAGAAGCTTCTGTACTCACCTTCGTTCCCACGGATGACAACTGTGAGATCAGTCAGCTGAAACTGACCAACAACAGTGCTGCTCCGAAGACCCTGTCCCTCTTTTCCTATGTAGAATGGTGTCTCTGGAATGCCGACGATGACTCCCGGAATTTCCAGCGCAACTTAAATACGGGCGAAGTAGAAGTAACTGGTTCCACCATCTATCACAAGACGGAGTACAGAGAACGCAGGAACCACTATGCAGTCTATTCCGTCAATGTACCTGTGGACGGATTCGATACAAGCCGCGATGCCTTCCTCGGCGCTTATCGCGGCGTCAATGACCCCGAAGCTGTGGAGAAAGGGCAGGCCGCGAATTCCATTGCCAGCGGCTGGTCCCCCATCGCCTCCCACCAGATCAACGTAACACTGTCTCCCGGCGAGACGAAATCCTATGTCTTCGTGCTTGGTTATGTGGAGAACCCTGAAGATGACAAGTGGGAAGCTCCGGGTATCATCAATAAGAAACCGGCCGAAGCTATGCTTTCCAGATACCGGTCCAATGCAGATGTGGAGAAAGCCTTTCAGGCACTGAATGCGTACTGGAGCGACCTGCTGTCCAGATACCATGTAAAGTCTTCCAATGAAAAGGTGGACCGCATGGTGAATCTTTGGAATCAATACCAGTGCATGGTTACTTTCAATATGTCCCGCTCCGCTTCCTACTATGAATCCGGTATCGGGCGAGGTATGGGATTCCGGGATTCCTGCCAGGATCTGCTGGGCTTCGTGCATCTGATTCCTGACCGCGCAAGACAGCGTATCATCGATATCGCTTCCACCCAGTTTGAGGACGGCAGCGCCTATCATCAGTATCAGCCTTTGACCAGGAGAGGAAACGCCGATATCGGCAGCGGCTTCAACGATGACCCATTATGGCTGATTGCAGGTACCTCCGCCTATGTACGCGAGAGCGGCGACACTTCCATTCTCACAAAGATGGTACCTTTTGACAACGATATGTCTGTGGCACAGCCCCTGATAAACCATCTGAAGCGCTCCTTTGACTATACCGTAACCCACAAGGGGCCTCACGGTCTGCCGCTGATCGGGCGTGCAGACTGGAATGACTGCCTGAATCTAAACTGTTTCTCCGGGCATCCCGGCGAATCATTCCAGACATTCGGCCCCTCTGAGGGTCCCGTGGCAGAATCCGTCTTCATCGCTGCCATGTTCGTCAAATACGGTGAGGAATATGCCCAGCTGTGCGAACTCATGGATGACCGGGCAGAAGCCGATTATGCCCGCGCGGAAGTTAAGAAAATGTACGATGCCGTATTACAGGACGGATGGGACGGCGACTGGTTTCTCCGCGCCTACGATGCATACGGCAATAAGATCGGCTCTAAAGAATGCGAAGAAGGGCAGATCTATATCGAATCCAACGGATTTTGTCCGCTGGCAGGCATCGGTATCCGGGAAGGACTTGCCGAAAAGGCGCTCAATTCCGTCAAAGAAAGACTGGATACCAGGTACGGAGTCATGATCCTGCAGCCCGCCTACACGAAATACCATCTGGAGCTGGGAGAAATATCCTCCTATCCGCCGGGATACAAGGAGAATGCCGGTATCTTCTGCCACAACAATCCGTGGGTTTCCATAGCGGAAACTGTGATCGGACGCGGCGGCAGAGCCTTCGAAATCTATCAGAAGACCTGCCCTTCCTATGTGGAAGAATACAGTGAGATCCACAGGACAGAGCCTTACGTATATTCCCAGATGGTGGCCGGCGCGGATGCCAAATACCACGGCGAAGCCAAGAACAGCTGGCTGACGGGAACAGCCGCATGGACCTTCGTCAATATATCACAGCATATTTTGGGCGTCTGTCCCACCCACGCCGGACTCAGCATTGATCCCTGCGTGCCGAAAGGCTTCGGAGATTTCGAGGTGACAAGAAAATTCCGCGAAGGCACCTATACGATTAAAGTAATAAATCCTGACAATGTAGAGAAGGGCGTGAAATCCATCACTGTGGATGGCAGGACAGTCTCCGGATGTGTTGTGCCTTATGAAAAAGGAAAAGAACATTACGACGTGGTGGTAACCATGGGATAATCAGACACAGCCACATATAAAAGAGTTTGCCATCGGCAAACTCTTTTTGACTGCTCTTTCAGGTAATTCTTCCGGTATTTGATTATTTTTCCAAATTCTCTCTCAGACGTTTCATTGTTCTGTCGATTTTTTTCAATGCCAGTTCTTTTTCCGGGCTGTCAGGTGTCTGCTGCACCAGCTCGCGGACATCCTCCCAGTCTTCCAGCTGATTGCGTAAGTCCGCATACCATTGTTCGTTGGTCATTCCCATATCCTGAAGTACCTCCATTTTCCCATCCTCCCGTCTGTCAAATTCAACATTCTGCCTTTTCTGTATTGTACCATAGCCGCCTGATGCAATCAATACAACATCATGTATGCAGATTTTTTTGTGACCACTAGTTTCTTGAAAAAGCTTGTTTTTATTCCGGAGATATGACAAAATATGATTTGCGAAAACTCTAACCCCATGTTATAGTTTTCTGTCATCACGAAAGTGAGTTCTAAGGGAGCGTGTGAGTAATGAGTCAGTACATGTCCATCGGAAAAGTATCAAAACTGAAAAACGTAAGCATCAAATCTCTGCGCTATTATGACCAGATCGGTATCCTGAAACCGGCTTTTGTCAATACAGAGACGAATTACAGATATTATACGGAAGATCAGCTCTATCTGCTGGACGCCATCACTGTCTGTATCAAACTGGGGATTCCGCTGAAAGACTTGAATCATTATGTTGAAAAGGACTCCATCAATCTGCAGAAACTGCTCTATGACGGCAAAATTCTGGCAGAACAGCGGATCCTTGAAATCCACAACTGCCTCGGCGCCCTGCAGGATACCCTGCAGAAAATGGGCAGCGCCGTTACCGGCCTGGCTAAAATTCCTGAGAGTAGGAGCGGCATTCTGCTGCCGGATGGTTTCTATCATAACATATTACGCAAGAGATATCTTCTCACAATACCATTGGATGAAATGGATACACCGAAATATTATGGCCAGCATATCCTGAAGCTGTTCGTCACCGCCCAGCAGTCCGGTATTACGGCCTCCTATCCTTCAGGCGTTCTGCACGAGTATCTTGACGGTGTCTATCAGCGCCATATGTTCCTGACAGTCAGTGCAGAATCTGCACCGGCCACACTCACCGGCCATGCAGGCTCCGCCATCCCGGACGAGGCTTCCCTGCGCCATGTCCCTGAAAGCATCACGGATCCCTCCGGCAATACCTTCCGAATTCTTCCGGAAGGCGATTATGCATGCCGTAAAATCTCTGTCCATATAGCGGACTTTACATCCGTGCAGGAAGAAATGAGAGAAGTCCTGAAGGAACAGGACTTCTGCGTTATCGAAACAGATACTCTTTCTGAGAAAAACAAAAAAGACGGGTATGCCTTTGAACTGGAATACTATCTTGCATCTGCTGTCCGTTTTCCATAATCTAATCCCGCCGCAGCTGATACAGCACCTCCTCAAAACACACCCCGTCCGTCCTGGGAATCTCCATCTCCACGGACTTCAGAATGCATTTCTTCACAAATCCCGACGCTTTACGCACGGAACGGTCAAAGGGCACGCCGTTCACGCCGTCTGCCGATATGATGGAAGTAAACACATCACCTGTACAGGAACGCTCTGCATCCACCCTGTGGGTTCGGATCATCCGGGGTTCCTTACCTTGCTCATAGATGTAATTGGCTATAAAACCGCCCTGGGGAATGCCGGTAATAACTACCTTAGACGGCCCGAACGACGCAATACATTCCGCCATGGCATACAATTCCCGTTTCCGCCATCCCGAATCCTTATAGGGAGTGTCCGACAGCTTACAGGCCTCCGTCAGATTCGGCGTCGTGATATTCGAAAGAGCCACCAGCCTTTTCATCTCCGTACACATCCTGTCTGTATAAGTAACATATATCTTACCGTGATCTCCCATAACAGGATCCACGGTCACCAGCGTATCCTTTTTAGAAAAATCATGGATAAAGCCTTTCACGATATCAATCTGCTTCGCCGATCCCAGAAACCCCGTCATGATTCCCTCAAACTTAAGCCCCAGCTTCCGCCAGTTCGCTATGTAAGCTCCCATACGGTCTGTATAGTCATCGATATAGTAATACGGATATCCCATGTGATTGGACAGAATTGCCGTAGGCACCGGACAGCACTGCACGCCCAGGTAGGACAGGATCGGCAGAGTAACCGTGGTAGAACACCTGCCGAATCCGGATATATCATTAATCACTGCTATTTTCTTCTGCATGCCAGGTTACTTCCTTCTTTACAAACTTATCACAGTCTACCACAAATATCCTGACATAACAACCACAAAGAAAATATGTCCCTTACTCCTTCTTCTCCTTCTCTTCCGCTTCTTCTGCTCTTTCCACCGGCGTATTTCTCATGTTGTCTATCTCCTGAAGCGCATCCTTCGACTGACGCACCTCCGTGATCTTGCGCAGAATCAGGTTGATATCCTCCGGTGAAAACATATCCAGGCACTTCATCAGTCCTTCCATATCATTCAGATCGATATGCACCGTCCCTACCGAAGTGCTGACATGGATCCATTCAGGATTCATGCTTCCGCCGATGGTGATGCTGTTTCCTCTCATAGAATCTTTCTCCACATATACCCTGACGCCATTGTGGTAGACTTCCTTCGTAACCTTCCCACCTGCCTCCGCTTCACCCATCTGCCGCAAAATGATACCGATAGAATCTGTTGCTCCGCAGGACTCTCCGGAAGCGATAAATTCATCCGCCCGTTTCAGCTTGGCCGCAAAGGAGTCTGTACCCATGCCATCCCCTTCCAATCCCATCTTACTGCGCCTGGCCAGATTCTCACTGTATTTCCTGATCTCCTGGGCCGCGTAATCCATGTTCCCGCTTACCGGGTAAAAAGCTCCATACCTGTTGTTTCCTATCATTTTCTTTCCCTCTCCTGTCATATATATTTTTAAGCTTAATTCTGCATTTTTTCCACTGTCTCCACCGCAAACTGTTCTATCCTGTGCTGTGTCTGCTCCTGCACTTTACCGGTATCCACCCGGTAAGCTTCCAGCCTTCCGTCATCGTACTTCGCCTCCACGTAGACATGACTGCCCTCCCATTTTCCCTTCAGCGTGTACCCCTCTGCCACCGCTATCTCAATGTTATCGCTCTCTTCATAATTCATATGTCTTACCTCAGCAGCCTGTACGGCATCCATTCTCGTCACCGCACTGACACGAATTCCTGCCATACTGCCCAGCATACCAACCCCGGTTTTCTCCTCGCCTCTGCATGGCGTAAGTTCTGTCTTCTCCCTGTCATCCTTCGCCCGTCCCTGATATTTCAGGTTCTGCATCAGACTTTCCTGAAACACCTCCGTGTGTCCCTGTGTCCGTTTATTCGGATAATCCGGTATACTCCTCTTCCCTTTTCCGCCAATCTCCTGTACACTCATAAACTCTCCGGCCTCCATTCCGTCAGAATCATAACATCTCAGATTCATTCGCTTTTATAAGCATTTTTTTAACTTCTTCCCTGCCGCGCCTCAGTCTCGTCTTAATGGTTCCTTCCTTTTCATTCAAGACCCCGGCAATCTCATGTATAGAATAATCTTCATAATAAAACAGATAAATCGGATTCCGGTAATGCACCGGAAGCTTCAGTACCGCCTCCAGTGTGCTGTCATCCCTGATCTGGTAAGGCAGATAAACCTCTCTGGATTCCGCCATCAGAGATTCCTCCAAAGGCACCGTTTTCCGATGCCAGCTGCTTTTCAGGATATCCATACATATATGAATCGTAGTCCGTATCAGCCATGCCTTCTCGTGTTCCTTGTTCAAAATGGGCTTCTCATCCTTCATATAACGCAGGAATGCTTCCTGTACCACATCCTCGGCGTCTGCCCGATTCTTCATATTGGCAAAAGCAACCCGATACAGCATCGTCTGATATTCCTCCACCAGATAATTCCATCTCTGTTCTCTTGCAAACTCCTGCTCCATCCCGTCATAATTCCTTGTTATTCTGTAATCTTCTGTCCCTACAAACAATACGAACATGGGGCAGGAAAAGTTTCATTTTCAGAAAATTTTCCTGCCCTCTTTGTAACAGTTGAGCCTTTCGGCTTACTGAACTGTTACCCCTCTTTACACTTTCTGTTCGTCAGCAGCAACTTATCTTAACGGTCATTTGCCCTGAAAACTCAGCAGAAAGTCAACATCTGCCTCTCCATAGTATAATAATAACAGCAATCCCGTCAAGCCAGCCCCGACAACCACACACATATCCGCAAAATTAAATTTAGGAAAGTCAATAAGTCTAAAGCAAATGAAATCCACCACATACCCTCTTACCACCCTGTCTATCAAATTCCCTGCCGCCCCGGCAATGATCAGGCAGATGCAGAAGCTGATTCCGGCATACCTCTTTATATCCAATACCTGAAGTAATTTCCCTGCCAGAACCGTAATAACCGGCACTGTAATAAGTATCAGCATCATTCCTTGACCCGCAAAGGAATTGAAAGCCGCTCCCACATTCTCAAAATATTCCAGTTCGAGTATGCCTTCTATCAGCAAAATGCGCTCCCCTCCCTTGAGAAAGTGTATCGCAAGCAGCTTGGCCATCTGGTCTAGCCCTGTTAAAAATACGATAAATACCACACTAAGCAATAGTTTCGACCTTTTATTTTCTCTCTGCATTCCCTTACCTCCACTTACCATTCTTCTATTACCATCATGTCCCTGACTAACATATCTAATAATCCCGCTTCTCCGTCATTTTCACACACAGTACCACTCCGGCAGCCATCACCGCCAGCGCAATAACGATACTTCCTAAGCTTATCACATACGGCCTGTCACTGATTAGTTCCAGCAGTTTCATTGCAGACTCCGGATTCTGTCTCGCCTCTTCAAGCAGCTTCATTGACCCGAAGAAAAAACACATCCCCGGAATCATTCTGACAAGACTTAAAAACTGCGCCCCATAGTTTTCCCCTACCAGATACAGGGCAATATATTGCACGGTGATAAAGACCAGCCCTACGGAAAGAATAATCATGCAGAACGGCAGCACTATGACATTTTCCTCCGCTCCGACATACAACCGGTACACTACCATACATCCTGCACTGATCGCGGAACCGATCATAAGCAGGGAGAGACCAAACAGAAATCTCCCCAGCACCCTATGCCAGACGGTCGCAGGCAGCAGCTGCAGAAAGCCCGCGTCCTTCCTGCTGCAGTTTCCAAATGGTACGGTTGAGAACACGATTGTAATAAAAATGCCATACAAAAAGACCATCACATCTGTTCCGTCCGTTATAAACTTCAAAATCATTATCACAACCGCCAGTATAACAGAAATCAGATACAGCTGTGTTCTCGACCGGATATAATCTATTTTTGTAAAGTATAAAGTCTTCATGCACCCTTACCTCTCTTTCTCATCAATATAATGAATCACAATCTGGTCGATTGTCGGTTTCTCAAAATGAAACTCATTGGTCAGAAGATCGGCCTTATCACTGGGCAGTATCGCCTCAAAACCGTAAGCATTGTCAATGATTCCAATCAATTCCTTCTGAAGTCTGGCTGAGATCGCCCGCCTTTCTCCCTTGACCAGAAGAAAACTCTCCATGAGATCATCCTTCGAATCATAGAGCACAGTCTTCCCTTCATGAATAAAATAGACGTAGTCGGCAATCTGCTCCAGATCACTCAGAATATGCGTCGAAAAGATCACACTGCGTTCTCCGTCGGCAATATATTCCTGCAGAAGCTTCAAAACCTCTGCCCGCACCACCGGATCCAGCCCATTCGTCGCTTCATCCAGCACAAGCAGCTTCGTATCCCTGGCAAGCACTGAGGCAAACATCAGCTTTACCTTCATTCCCCTTGAAAACTCTTTCAGTTGAAGCTTCTCATCCAGTTTCCATCGTTTCGTCAGTTCGTCGAATTTCTCCGTAGAAAAGGAAGAATAGAAATCTCCCATCACTCTGCGGATATCCCTGACCCGGAAATTGTCCGGGAAATAGAACTCATCTCCTATATAGCCGATGTACTCCTTGTAATGAATCTCATCCTCCATGCATGTTATCCCGTTCACATAAATCTCTCCGCCGTTGCATTTACAGATATTTGTGATCAGATTCAGCGTGGTGCTCTTGCCTGCACCGTTCTGTCCCACATAGCCCATGATATATCCTTTCGGGAGCGTGAAACTGATATTCTCCAGACTGAATGTCTTATAATATTTCGAAAGATTGCGTACTTCCAGTAATTCCATCCCATTCCTCTTTTCTGCGCATTCCTCATAGCTTCCGGCTCTGTGCAGGTGCGCGTCAGACACAGACCCCTATTTCACTTCTTCCATATCCATACTGCAGGACGTCCGCTTTCATTCATCCTGCATGCCGTTAGGCACCGGGCACATCCGTTGCCCTGAGCAGATTATGGAAAATCTCCGCAAGCTCCGCCTCCGGCAGCCCCATCACCCGTGCCGTTTCTATGGCTGTCGTCAGCCCTTCCTCAATCCGCAGGAGATATTGTTCCTTCAGCATGCTGTTGTCCTTGGACAGAACCACGCTTCCCTTCCCCTGCATGGCCGCTATAAACCCTTCCGTCTCCAGATCACTGTATGCTCTGGTAGTCGTAATGACGCTGACCCCTATCTCCTTGGCCAGCTGCCTGATGGACGGCAGTGTGCTTCCTTCCGGAATCTGGCCGTTTAGTATCTGCTCCTTCAGCTGCTCTCTGATCTGCGCATAAATCGGCAGTTCAGACTGATTTGATATAATAATTTTCATCGGTTAACCTCCTCGCGGCATTCTTCCTTCACAGTTGCAGCAGTCCCAATTACTGCACATGCACAGACCTGCCTGAACTGTTGCGCGAAGATTACCGCGATTCTTAAATAGTATATACTGTATATATTACATTATATACAGTATATGCAATTTGTCAACAGTCAATCGGCGATATTTTTATCCTGTTACAAACTCTTTTGAACTAGTATAATCCACGATAATTACCGATCCCTTACACGCAGGATAAATTTTCATGTGCAAGGAAGCTGAATGAGGCGATGCCGGTAGCATCGTCGATTGAAGCTGACGCGGCAGATGGAAATTTAGACAAGTGAAAGGGGCGGATAATTATTGTGGATTATACTAGCCATGATGACGAGTTACAGGGCGAGAAGAGGTTGAGGAAGGCAATATCGGAACTATCATTGTGAAAGATATGAAACGATTGGGAAGAAAGGGCGAAATACAGTCGCATCAGTCAACCGACAATGCGGAGAAATTCATCACACCAAGAAAGATAGACAGCTTCGAGAGCCATGAAAAATTTACAGCAGATAAGGAACAGAGATACCAACAGTTAGAAACGGTACATCTTTCCAAGGGGCAGAGACTAAGCCGACTAAAGGAATTGTCAAAAATGTATGCCCTCTTTGCGGTGATCCAAGCCACCTATAAGGAGAGCCAGTCACTCATAGGACTTGCAAAAATGCGGTATGATAAGGAGCATAAGGACAGCTTATCGAAGTCCCCCGAATTAAAGGAACGTATGCAGAGCCTTTTACAGAATGGCAAGAAGATGACACCGAAACAGTGGACCGCAGAGATACAGTCTTTGCAATCTGAATATGACAGTGTCAGTAAAGAGCAGACCAAGACCGCCACAGAATTAGAGCATGCGGAGGTAATCAGCTATAACAAAAAGAATCTTGAAAGAGAGCTTCAGAACGAGAGCCGACAGCATAACAGGCAACAGAACAAAACGAAACGGAAGGAGGAAGAAATTTAATGTGAATTTTATTGTAAAGACAGGCGTTTTTTGTATAATTGAAATGTAGCATGAGTAGGATATATCGTATCTTGTGTCACAGATTTTTAGATATCGAGATGGTAAGGTGTCGGACGATACAAACAGACGCAGGAAGTTAAGGCAAAGCGTACCGCAAAAAATAGTGTGTTCTTAGACCTTTTCCAAGATAAAAAGAATTTGTTGAAACTGTATAAAGCATTACACCCAGAAGATACAGACGCAACAGAGGACACGCTGGATATTATAACGATAGACAATATTCTGACAGATAATCTCTATATCGATTTGGGTATTATGGTAGGCAATAACAAATTGCTGTTGCTTTTGGAAGCGCAACCGAGTTGGACGGTAAATATTTTAATCAGAATACTGTTGTATTATATATCATCTACACAGGCAATAGGGGCAGAAAACCCAATACAATATCGCTGTCCAAAGAGTTTTTTGACGGTGCAGATATAGATATTGAGGTAAAAGTAAAGGTCATCTATGAGAGTGAAACAAAGGATATTATCAATCAATATATTATTTTCTGTAAAGTTTTTGATGAACAAAGAAAGCTGTACGGAATGACAGAGCAGACAGTTAGGGAAACAATCTGTATTTGCAAGGATAGGAACGTCTTAAAAGAATATCTGATGAACAGAGAAATGGAGGTAGTGACGATTATGATGAGTTTATTTAATGATGAGCAGATAATGAAAACATATTTGAAAGATATGGAAAATACTCTTACTGATAAGATTACTCACGATAAAGACAGAGAAATAGCCGAAAGATTGATAAAAAAAGGTAAAATGTCATTGGAGGATATTGCGGATTGTGTTCCAGCATTATCTTTTGATGAATTAAAAGAAATCGAAAACGAAGTTATGCAGTTAGCGTAATCGGCAAAACAGTTTAATATCAAAATAACAGCGTAAAGGCGCATGGAACAGTAAATTGTAAACCAGGCGTCTTTTTTTGCGCCCAAAGGGGGGGGAGGGAACATAAGCGACAACATTCAGACCAACACCACAGGGCGATTAACGCCCTGTTTACAACAGAAAATTGACAAGACAAGGTATTTAGCCGAGGTACATTTCTCTGATACCAGTACCCAAAACATAGCGGACAAGCTAAAGCGTGTCATTTTCCACTGCTTAGGGTATGGAAAACAGGGCAGACCTAGAAAAAGTGATTAAAAATGATGAATACGTCCTTGACAAGCAGCAACAGGCCTTGACAAAAAGCCTTCTTTGTATATTTAATTATAGAGGGAGATATTACAAATTGTACGAATGTACGGGTGAACTCTGTATGCCCAAAAACAGCACCGGAAATACCTCTCAGCCAAAAACATTGGAAACATCAATAACTTGTACAATAAAAGAAGACGAAAAAGAACAATGCAGCCCAAATACATACCTCACTTTATAACTAAAACAATACTGCCCGTCTTTCTGGCTTTCGCCCTTTGCGGATGCACCTGCAGCCGGTCTCTGTCGAAAATCGATGATTCTGATATTGACAGGTACGAAATAACGATCCCCGGCATATCCAGAGATTACGATCTCCTGTTTATAACGGATACCCATGTTGTCATATCCGATGAATCTGCGGACGATGAGATTCAGAATTATTCGGAAGAACGGCTTGCCCTTTTTACCAACGACAGCGGTCTTGTTGCTTCCGGACTCTTTACTGCCTGGATTGAATATGCTGATCAAACAGAGCCCGATGCTCTGCTGCTGGGCGGAGATATTATAGATTCTCCCTCTGCCGCCAATATCGAATTCTTAAAATCCTCCCTCGAAAGCCTGAGGGTACCTTATCTTTATACTTTGGGAAACCATGACTGGACTTATCCATGGGATTATATGACAGAATCAGGGCAGGAGGAATATCTTCCTCTCCTGGCTCCCTATATGGAATCGAATACGGCTATTCATACATTGGAATTAGATGATTTTATTATTGTGGCAGTGGATAACAGCAATAACCAGATACATCCTGACGCCCTGGAAGAATACCGGCGGATTCTTTCTTATAAGAAACCTGTCATCCTGCTGCTGCATGTTCCGTTCTATACTGAAAGCCTGCTGGCGAAGACTTCCGAAGTATGGTCAAACGGCGTCGTATTGGGCGGCGGTATCCATGGAGGTATCTATCCGAACAATACTTCCACAGAATTTCTGTCACTCACCACCGCCGCAGACAGTCCCGTGGCTGCCGTATTCGCCGGCCACGTCCATCTGCCTGACGCATCCTCCATAGACGGAGCAAAAGAGATCCCGCAGATTGTCGGGGATGCCGGATATAAAGGCCGCGGTACCTTGATTCATATTAGCGCAGAGTAAACCATAGAGCTTATCTTCAAAATCAATTATTCAATGTATTATACTACATTTATGATACCCGCAGTTTTCCTGTTTATCATTAAAATCTTACAGTTACTTGTAATATTCCCATATGTACCGGTTTATATACCTTTCTGTTTCAATCATATCTACTGCCGTAATCTATCGCCGTAAACAATTTTTATGTTGAAAAAAATACCAAACAGATGGATAATATTATTAAAATTATAGAATGCAAAAACTTGTAAAACGACAAAAAATACAATGATTTGAGATACTAATTATTGGAGATACTTTTCAAGGCGGTATATGTGAATGTTTAGATGGATATCTGTTATCTTTTTTGCAGCGTTCGTGGTAGTAACAATTATTTTTAACATTGCTCAGGCAGTATATTTTATCAAGTGTTTTCGGATAAAACAATGCTCAAACAAAAATTGCCATTTTAAGCAATTCTGCAAAAAATATAAAAAACCCTGGACAAAAGAGGATCTGGAGAGGATAAACCGGCTAATAGAGGAACTGCAATGAGCCGAAACGGCAAAGGATATTCAAAAATACTCTTCAGGGGACTTGACAAAATTCCTCGATTTTGCCCACAAAAAAGCGGAAACACTGCAATCATCAGTCTTTCCGCATTTAACATGCAACGTGCGCTAGAGGATTCGAACCCCCGACCTTTTGGTCCGTAGCCAAACGCTCTATCCAGCTGAGCTAAGCGCACATCCATACAACACAAGTTATTATATAGACTTTCTAATTAAATGTCAACAGTTTGGTTAAAATTCATCCTAAAAATAGTTACAGTTCAGCCTTCGGCTGCCCTGTTACGGAATCTGCCCATTCCAAGCTGCCTGCGGCGAGGGGCAGATTCTCTTGGCTAAATCTACGCGTTCTCACGGACTTTGCAGTAAATGCAAAGTCCTGGGCTGAACCAATGTCATTAAGTTAAGTCTATACACAGCGTCTGATATGATAGGATTCTCCTGAGGGCCATTGGAAAACGCCGGTACTTAATGAGGTTTTTCACGAATTTAGTACCGCTGCGTTTGGAACTGAGCGAAAGCGCGTCCTTAGGAGATTCCTATCATGTCAGGCGCGTCCGGCTTAACTTAATGACATTGTGGGCTGAACTGTTACTAAAAATATAACAGTTCAGTCTGGCAAAGAAAACTCCTCCGCCGCCTCCGAAACATCGGTCCCGGCCCCAATCTTTGCCAGCATCTGCCACCATGCGGTCCGCGCATCTGCCCATCCGGGAGTACTCTGCTGATAGTCGCCCATGTACGGTGTAAAAATGCTGTATTCCGTCATCAGCATATCATTCGCATAGATATTCTTCATATCCCGCACCGGCCAGTAGGAGGAAGCAAGCACCGCTCTCGTATAGGGAGCGTCATTTTCCGTGATATAACGGATAAAGGTTTTCGCCGCCTCCGCTTTCTCTTCGTCGCCGTTGTTAAAAATTCCAAATCCCCAAATGCCGCCTTCCAGTTTTGGCACATCTCTGTCAGTGGGAAAGGCGATGGGGAAAACCTCAAAATCCAGATCAGGATTGTTGATGGTCTGCTGGATTTCCATAGAGGCGTTCCAGCAGAAGCACATAGCAGATTCTCCCTTACAGAACAAATCAATCGCTTCCGCAGCGGTAAGGGACGGTTCAAAAGTGATTCCCTCCAGCTCATAAAGCAGCTGCAGCGCTTTAATGTTTTCTTCGCTGTCAACCGTATAAAACATGTGCGTATCATCTGTAAAAGAACCGCCGTACAAGTTATTCACCAGCGCACGGGTACCCTGGTCGCCGCTTTGATTTTTACAATACAAAACACCTACACTTTTATGCCCCTGGGCAGTCAGCGCATGAACCGCTTCAATAAACTGCTCTGTAGTCCAGGTATGATTTTCCTCGTCTATGAAACGAAGAGCGTCCGCAGCCCGGAACATGTCATAATTAATAGCCATACAGTGAGCTGACATACAGATCGGAAACTCATAATAAGCCCCGTCTCTGTGTCGGCAAGCCGCCTTTATGTTGTCATAGACCTCTTTGGCTTGATCCGACTCCCACAGATCCGTCAAATCAACCATCCAGCCATTCTCTCCCCAGCCCGTCACAAGGCGCTCAGGACCTTCCATAACCAGATCCGGGGCACAACCGTCCCGAACGGCCTGATTGATCTTTTCGTCTCCGTTGTCGTAATTTAAATATTCCACGGTAATATGAATATTCGGATATTCCTTATGAAAACTTGTCAGTATATTGGATACCATAGTGGGATTCCCCCAATTTCCCACCGGAAAAGTCCACAGGCTCAACTCCACAACTTCCAGGCATCTTTCATCAGGCTCCTCAGTGGGAACCCTTCCGCCACAGGAACACAGGAAAAAGGCGGACAGCAAAAAACACATCAGGAAATATATTCTTTTCATAAAAATTCACCTCTCCTTGCTTAGGAACTATCTGCACAAATTATTTTCGGACGCTTCCTTATCTATCGTTTTGCAATAAATACTGACCCAGCAGAGAAAGAATTTTCTGCAGTTCCAATGGCTTCGCAGTATGTACATTCATTCCACAATCAAGACATTTCTGCATGTCATCCTGAAACGCGTCCGCACTGACTGCAATGATCGGAATTGTCTGCGCATCCGTCCGGTCAAGTTTCCGGATAGCCACTGCCGCCTCAAATCCTGTCATAACAGGCATTCGCAGATCCATCAGTATGGCGTCATATTGTCCCGGAGAGGATGCCCTGAACTTCTCTACACATATTTGGCCGTTTTCTGCCCATTCGCTTTCCATTCCGAATTCATAAAGCATTTCACTGGCAATTTCCCAGTTCAATTCATTATCTTCCGCAATCAGGATACGCCTGCCATTCAGATCAATCTTTTCTTCCTCTTTTTCTTCCTGCCGGATCTCCTGGGTTTCTGTAAATGGGCGCAAACCATAATAAAGAGTAGAACGGAACAGCGGTTTGGAAATAAATCCACTGATACCCGCCTCTTCGGCTCTTGCTTCCAATTCATCACTCTCCTCCTCAGAGAAAAGCAGCATGGGCAGTCCTGACTCCAACCGTGCAGACACTTCCCTGGCGGCCTGCACACCTTCATACTCCTGTATATCATGATCCATCAATATCATTTGAAAGGCTTCCTCCGTGCCCTGACACGCCTCAATCATCCGGAAAGCCTGACTGATATCCGCCGCTGACTGCGCATGCAGGCCGATTGAGCCCAGCGCAGAAACGGCCAGTGAAGCCGCGGTTTCATCATCGTCAATCACCAGAACATTCCGCGCCGGCAGCCTCAGTTCCTTCTCCTGTCCTGCGGCTTTTTCCATATCCAGGGCAATCCGGAAGCAGCTGCCCTTTCCCTGCTCGCTTTCAACGGTTATCGAACCGCCCATCGTATCTACAATGTATTTGGTAATGGTCATACCCATTCCGGCCCCGGCAGCTTTCTCTACACGCGCATTGTCTTCCCGGGCGAAGGCCTCAAATATTATCTTTTGGAATTCTTCCGACATTCCTATACCGGTATCCTTGATATACAGGATGGAACGAATATATTCCTCTCCTTTTGGCGAAGTCTCCTCATACAGGTCAATTTCAATACTACCGCCTTCCGGAGTGAATTTCACTGCGTTTCCCAGAATATTTAAGAGGATCTGGCTTAAACGCACTCTGTCCGTGCACACATTTTCGTAGTAAATATCATGGATATAAATATGAAACTGCTGATTTTTCTCCTGAACCTGCGGCTGGATAATCGTCATAATATTCTGCATGATCTCACGCAGGGAAATCGGCTCCATATGCAGCGTCAAATTTCCGTTCTCGATTTTGGACATATCCAGCATATCGGTAATCAGTCCCAGAAGATGCCGGCTGGACACATGTATCTTCTTCAGACAGGAGCGAACCCTGGGCGGATTGTCCAGGCTTTCAATCGCAATGGACGTCATCCCCATGATACCGTTCATCGGTGTACGAATATCGTGACTCATGTTGGAGAGGAATTCATTTTTTGCCTTGTTGGCCTGTTCAGCGTTTTTTCTTGCCTCATTCAGCTCCTTCATCTGCATTCTGCTCAGGCGGTAGTACCCGATAAAGACAAAAAGCAATGCACAGATAATCAAACTGCATCCGCCAATGGAAATATAACTCCACCTTCTTCTAAGAAGCGTCACCGTGTCGTTCACTGTGTTATGGGACGTTTTCAAAAGCATATGCCATTCTGAATTCGGGAGACTGGAACAATAGACATTCCAGGTTTCGCCTGAAATCAAAACTTCGCTGCTGTAATCCCTGCCATCCTCCATTGCTTCGCGAAGTTCCGCCACATACTGGCCCGGTTCCTTACCGTCACAGGATTCATAGCTGCTCTCCACACGCTCGAAATAGTTCTCCGCGTCTTTAGCGCTGGTGTTGTGCAAAACATAACTGCCGTCATCACGGATAATTGCATATTCCATAGCATCGCTTTGAATACTGTCCTCCAGTGTATCGCCCAGGTAGCTGGCAGGCAGTCCCGCAACCAACGCGATGCTTGTGCCGCTGTCATCCATTGTATACATCGCCGGCACTCCCATCAATACAACAGGCATTCCTGTTTCATCCGTTCCCGCACAGATATTATAATTCCCTCCCTGCACGGAACGGTACAGACTTTCCGGAACGTCCGCTGTCACCTGGACGCCATAAATCATATGAAAATCCCCATCCGCAGTATAAAGCGCCAGATATTCAAACCCTGCGGAACGGGCATTATATGCCAGTTCAATCTGCATTGACGATCCACCTGTATATCGTCCTGGCGGAACGGCATTCACAAGCGATTCCACCTGAGACAGGCGCAGTTCAATAATGGTTCCAAAATGCGACGTCACCTGTTCACTGATTCCCGATATATAAAAAACGCCAAGCTGCCCGATAGCATCTTCCCCCATCAGGTTGATACAGACAGTCTGGCAGATAAATATGAAAATACAAAATAACGATACTAAAACAAGACTTACATTTAAAAAAAGTGTTGTTTTTTTTTCCATGGTCATTATCTCCCAAAGGCTGTGGTTGAATGGCACGCGGCACTACAGCGTGCCGATATCTCCATCGCCATGCTTTTGCTCCGCGGAAGACATATAAGTATAGTAAACGACATAACAAATTTCTGTTTCCGGCTCTTGCAGGAGCCATATACGGCAGCTTCTGCAAGGCCGAAAACGAAATTTCTAATGTCGTTAACTATAATACCGTTACATCACAAATGCCTGCACGATCATCACTGCCATCATCACTGCGCAATATAGCAGCATTCCCGGATTCAGGATGGCCGTTTTGAGCCAGCTTCCCTTTTCGATCACGATTCGTCCTTCCACTGTTTTAAGCTTAGACCAGTTGATGAACAGAAGCACTATCCCCGTAATCCCTATCCCATATACGCACATCGAATAAACTCCGTAAATCGCCATACCGGCCATCTGAGCCGGATCCACATTCTGCAGAAGCAGTCCCCCTATCACACTGCCGAAAAAATTCACTGTCATATGAAGTCCGATCGTATATTTCAACCTTCCGGTCTTCACATAGATAAACGCAAAGAACCCACCAAGAAAGGCGGCATAGAAAAACTGATTGAAATTCATATGAAACAATCCGAACATCAGTCCCGAAATAAGGATTGCCGTACGCTGTCCGTACTGCACGACTCTGTCACAGATCAGCTTCCTGAAAAGGATCTCTTCAAATACAGGCGCCAGCAATACCGTATAGATTGCCGAGATCCAGACATTTCCCTCCGTTACAACGGTAAGCAGTGCATTGTTCACTGGTTCTCCCTTGACCAAACCGATTCCTGCCGTCAGTGCCAGACCGATAATGTTCCCTGCGATCATGAGCCCGTAGGCCATCATGAAAGCCAGAATAAACCGCCCGATTCCCATCTTATGTCTTTCGATTCTGTCTGCATCCCTTTTCTTCATAATAAGAAAGGTCAGCGGATAACCGATCACATAAAGAGGAATCATGGTCACTGCCAGCACGATATTCATATTATCCGACCACTCCGGCCTGTTCCCCAGAACGGCACTCTGGCTAATCAGCTGTACCACCGTAATGAGTACTGCTCCGATCAGCATTCTTAGACCCAGACTCGAAAAATCTTTTTTCTGCATTTTAGTTTCCATGATTTCATACTCCAATCCCATACCCTGTTACGCCGGCTTCCGACAGCAATATAATGCTTTCCCGTCATCTTGTTTCGTATCATCTGCCGATATGATTATTATATGCTTCTTGCAGGTTGACTGCAAGCAAGAATTGCCTTTTGGACAAATACAAAGCCAAACATCGTTACTATTCACGGCCCAGCCGCTCATAGTAACATGATGCACACAAAATGCTCCATAGTCGCATTTTGTCGCTCCCCAACTCGGATTTTCTGTGACTTCCGCTTTGCTCCATTCACAAAAAACACCTCGCGGTATATCAGCCGTGAATAGTAACCAAACATCATCATTACAATCCCTCTAAGCATAAACGCAAAAAACAAAAGAAATACAGCATTTGTACTGTATTTCTCTCATAATGATGCCGGCGACCGGAATCGAACCGGTACGGGAGATTAGTCCCGCAGGATTTTAAGTCCTGTGCGTCTGCCAGTTCCGCCACGCCGGCAGATTACCTCAATGGATGAATCCATCTGTAATCAGTGGGGCCTATAGGGCTCGAACCTATGACCCTCTGCTTGTAAGGCAGATGCTCTCCCAGCTGAGCTAAGACCCCGCGAAACGACCCGGATGGGACTCGAACCCACGACCTCCGCCGTGACAGGGCGGCGCTCTAACCAACTGAGCCACCGGGCCTGGCCGTTTCGGCTATTCTATTATACTACCAGAAGCATACTTCTGTCAATGGACCTTCGGGGACTCGAACCCAGGACCGACCGGTTATGAGCCGGTTGCTCTAACCAACTGAGCTAAAGGTCCGTGAAGTGTAAATGACTCCAACGGGAATCGAACCCGTGTTACCGCCGTGAAAGGGCGATGTCTTAACCGCTTGACCATGGAGCCTCATATGATCGGAGCAATTCACAACTGCCCTCTCACAAACAACTTCAACGAAAGCTATGATACCATACTTCATCACATTTCGCAAGAGGAAATTTAAAGACTATGCATTTAATCTGTAACAGTTCAGCCTTCGGCTTCCCTGTTACGGAATCTGCCCATATCTTCCGGCTTTCTCATCCCACACCGGCACATCCGTTCCGGCAATCCCGGAAGTAAAGGGAGTTCCGTCTTTCTTCTCGAAATGTTCTGTAGCCCGTTTCACATAGGAAAATCCGAGATACAGAAGCGGGATATTACAGTAAGCAATCAGAATATTCGCAAAATCAGAAAGATCCCATAACGAACCCAGATCCATTCCCGCAATACTGGTCAACACCCCGAAGGACACCACTGCCAGACAGAGAATCCTGATTATCAGCGTAAAGGACTTCTTCGTGGAAATCCGGCTGGCACAGATCTCTGTAAAAGAAATGAACCCTAACAGGCAGGTAAATGCAAACAGCCCGAAACACACCGAGATCAACAACGATATCCCTGTGTTCAAAGTTGTTCCAGGCGCCAGTTCAGTAGCTGAAGCCAGATATTTCGGCAGCTTGCCCATATCAAACCAGGCATCCGCATGATCGGTCATCCAGACACGCCCCATGATCACTACGAAACCCGTCAGCGTACAGATCACAATAGTATCCAGAAATACACCGATTGCCTGTACGCAGCCCTGGTCACAGGGATGTGCGGCGTCAGATGCCGCAGCCGGCATAGTGATGGTACCCTGACCTGCTTCATTGGACATCAACCCACGCTTTACCCCTTGAATCAACGCAACACCAAAGGCTCCTCCGAATACAGCCTCCGGCTTAAAAGCTTCCGTAACCACGGCATAGAAAAACCACGGGATCCTGGTAAAGTTTACGACAATCAGCACCAGCACAGTCAGGACATAGATAACTGCCATAATAGGCACCAGGATATCCGTAACCTTCGTCACTTTACGGATACCGCCCCAGGAAATAGCTGCCATAGCCACGATCAGTACTGCAAAAGCAACCCAGTAGAGTGCCGAAGTTGTCGGGATCGCCTTCCCTGTAATAAGCTCCGCAATCTGTCCCACGGAGGAAACCGTATTGAATCCCTGTGCCGGAAAACATAACAGCGCATAGACGATGTACATCAGTGACAGCACACCTCCGGCAACTGCCGAGCCCTTCAGAAGCCGTTTGCCATAGAAGGCCAAACCGCCCACATACTCGTCGCCCTTTTTTTCCTTAAAGATCTGTGCCAGCGTAGACTCCGTATAAGCCGTCGCCATCCCGAAGAAGGCCGAGACCCACATCCAGAACAATGCCCCGGGTCCGCCGATCGAAATAGCGCCCGTGACGCCCAGAATATTCCCCGGCCCCACCCGCATAGCCGTGGAGAGGAAAAAGGCTGTCAACGGCGTAATGCCCGTCTGCGCCGCTTTGCTGTTTTTCAAAACATTTAATCCATGCCGGAAATATCTGACCTGAATAAAGCGTAGTTTACAGGTAAAATAAACGCCCGATCCCAGCAGCAGAATAATGGCCAGCGAGAAATTCCCCAGAATCGGAATGGAACCGTACCAGGAGAAATTAGCCGGGAAATCCCAGAACAAGTCGGATATAAGCTGTATCCTGGAACAAACTGTATTGATCGCGTCAAATAATGATTGCATATGTATACCCCCTCTCAATTAAATATCACAATACCCTCTTTCATCATGCCACATGCAGAGTTTTATGCATTCTATGCAAAGTCCTAGGCCAAACTGTTACAATCTCCCTTCTCATTTGACGGATTTTACCTGGCAGTCTCCATTCTATCACAACCATGCTATATATAAAACCGACATAATTGCGCTTTGCTGGTCAAATACTGCCATATGTAATCTGTGACTTTCGCTCCTTTTAGATTTTGATCTGTCATAGTGGATCTTTCTTCAGCTTATATCCATTTGAGGATTACCCAGAGTACAGGCTATCCAGGGAAACAAAAAGCGGGCAGGATTCAAACCTGCACTACAATTAACATTCTCCTTCTCTGCGCCCTATCCAAGTTCTGGGATAGGGTGCAATTATACACTACTTAGGGAATTCTCAACTGCCGGCAGGGCAAAGGGGCGCATGGATAGCCTTTGTCTGAACGCAAAGTCCACTAAAGGGCAGCAAGCGCAGCTTGCGAAGAGGAATTGTCGTTTCCCCTTTTTGCTGCCGCAAGGCAGACAACGCCCTCCGTAGGAGTCCATGCAAGTGAAACTTGCCCCTCGGAGAGCGCACATACCACCTCTGGTGGTATATCTGTGCACAATCCGTAAACGGGGTGGTTGCGTTACAGCTTTCCAGTTCCGTTGCCCTCGTCATTCTGTACCGCCCTCATTTTCGGCATTGGTAAGATGAAGGACCGAAGCCCCTTTGACTTCAGCGACAGCTTCATATTGCGCAGGTGGTGGTTGCACATGACGGTGAAGTCTTTTGTTTTTTCTACCCGGAATACAGCCATAACAAAAACCTCCTTTTCTCCGGGCTACAAGGCGCAGTCACTGCGGTCATAGTGCAGATGGCCGCCCGGTGCAACCTTCGCAAGGTTCTGTAACTTAATCTCCCCTTTTTCTTGCCGGTCCTTAAATTTTCCATACCCGGCATCCGTCAGAGGGCACAGCTTCTCCATAAGGCTTTTTGCCGCTTTCCGCATGGCCGGGTTCCTGGCATACCATGAGACCATGGACATCTCCTGCAGGACAGCATACCACTCACTTCCTTCTCTCTGGTCCATCATCCGTTTTTCCATTTCCGTAAATTCCATAAGCTCCTGATTCCATCCATCAAAAAAAGCCACAGCATTACACCGTGGCTAAAAAATGGCAACAAAAAAGTCTGACAGTAAAAGTATTGTTTACTATCAGGCAGTTACAGCCGGAATACGAAATGCAGCGCGATCCCGGTTCATTTTTCGGTTAACACTCACATGCTTATCTTTGCAGCCATGCGATCTATGGCGCCTCTTTCGAGACTGAATCCTTAAACAAGAAAAACCCGCAGACACTGATGTTTACGGGCTTTCTCAAACTCCCCGAGTAGGGCTCGAACCTACAACCCCGCGGTTAACAGCCGCGTGCTCTACCTGTGTTGCGGTTACATACCGTAGAATCATCTCTTACAAAATATAAAATTGTCAATTCATTTTTAGAAAGCCCTTCGCTATTCTTCTATTTTGCTCCAGCAATGCATACAAATTTTATGTTGTGCATATGAAGGGTGATTCATGTCAATCATACCTCCGCACTTCGGACATTTAAAGCTATTTCCTATATTCATATTAAAATCTTCAAAAAACTTATCTTCCAAAGAAACCCTTCGAATCTCCCTAAAATCATCTATTGTTTCTATTTCATTTAAAAGAGAGGTATTTATTTTATTATGATATAAATTAGTACTTGTATAACAAGCATAATCTAAATAATATACATTATATACAACGCCTTTATTTCCCTTATGAGATATTCCCCTCTTTCGTAAATGAATTACTCGCAAATCTATTAAATCATTTAATTCCTTTACTTTCTCATACTTTTCCGGTATCAAAAAATGACATCTTTTCTTTGTTATAAGTATATCGTTAATAATCTTATCTAATAATAATTTTGCATTACTGTTGGCATCTACTGTCTTTTTCTTATCCACCCCATACCACTCAACTGTTGCATTACGAATATCCGCTACAACTAAATGCCTGTTATTAGTTTTAGTAAAAAATATATTATATGCAGAAATAAATATATTCAAAAAGTCTCTGGGAATTCCTGCAGATGCAATAAGTATTTCACGCAACGCCTGATTAGCTAAAAAAATATTTATAAAATTATGTACAGGACGTTTTTCCTTATTATCATAAAAAATTTCATATAATTGGGGATCCATCAAATATAATTGTTTATAAAGCAGTTCATTAAAAAAGGCTTTTGTGATTTCAGGATATAACTCATAGATATATCTATTGTCTAAAGGATATCCAAATATATCCCCTCCATCCTCCAATCCGATTCTATTTTCAGAAATAAGCTGCGTTCTGTTTGGAATAGCAGCAATTTTTAACGTTACTTTCTTAGGTACAAATGTTCTTTTCAAAAATTCAGCTAAAATATATTGACTTGTTTCCGGGATTTCAGACCACTCGTCAAGCAAACAAAATATTCTATCAATATCAACTGCTTCAAGTAATTGTGAAATAGCATCTGACATATCAGAAAATGAAATATACTTTATCTTTTCATCCTCTGACTCTATTTCTTTATTAACCTCTTTTGACCCAAAAAGTTCAGGAATTTTTGTTATTTTCAAATTTGTTGCCAATTTTTTTACTTCATTTACTCTAAAACCCGTTTCCCCCATTTTAGTAAAACTTTTACCATCAAAATTTCTGTTAAACTTTTCCAACAAAGCTGATATCTTTCTTCTTTGAGGATCAATAATAATTTTCTGCTGTTCAACAGTATACTCTTGATATAAATAATCCAAATTAACATATACACATTTTAGAACTTCTACAACAATTTCCTGAAAAATAATCAATGCATAATACAAATCATTATCACTTTCCAAGGTTGGTTTAAAAGTACGCAAATCAATATATACTGGCAAATACTTTTGATCATCTGCTAACAATTTTTCTTGTAATGCTTTTAATAAATGTGTTTTCCCAGTTCCACGCCTCCCATAGATAATCTGGTCTTTAATGCTGATCACCTTATCTAATGTCTCTAATCCCGCGTAATACTCCAGATAATTTTTTTTCAGAATTATACTCTGCTCTCAAAAAACCATCTAATTTACTTACACTTTGTTGTACTCTTCTGCTTTTAATATCAATATTTCTATTCATTCGTTTTGCCATTTCTCATTCATCCAATCACGTATAGTAATCTCTTGTAAATATTACCCTTGTCCTTTTACTTCCATTACATAATCTCCCAATATCCATATCGTCTTCCTCCCCTACGTGTAATTTTCCCACTTTCACGAAGATTTTTTATTTCACGCTCAACTGTCCTTTTCGGAATAGTTAATATATCCGATATTTCAGCAATCGTAACTGCCTTGTTAGATAATATTACCATAATAATTCTATCTGCCAATCCGCCATTTAATCCGCCATTTTGGCGTTTTGGCGTCTTGGGTTCAGATATAGCAACACTTTCAAAAGCTGAAAGTTTCACCGTCAAGTCATCACCTATCAAAATATACTCAGGCATTGGTGCTCCCAGTTCTTCACATGCTTCACAAATTTTTTGAATTCCACGTCCCCATGCTTCGATATATCCGGCACGATAAAATGTACCGGCCAAATCAGGATTATAAGGTCTGGAATTATGAATTCTCATCAAATTTTCAGTTGTCCAATCATTTGGAAATACACATGCATTACTAATATACATGTTTTTATCCTCAATCCGAATCTGGATTGGAATTCCGTCTTCCCATTTACAATGAATCAACGCATTATAGACAGCCTCACGAACCGCTTCTCTTGCAAAAGGATAGGTTTCTACCCGAACATCATTCTCATAGGTTATTTTTGCTTTCAAATATTTGAGATAAATCAAATCTACAACCCTATCCGCAATCAATATCAGGGAACCCTCAACAACATCTTGATATTGAAGATCCGATCCAATGCCAAATCTTCCTATTTTTACATAGCATCCCGTAAACAACCGCTGAGGATTTCTGTAAAATAATAACACTGCAGCTCTTTTTAACTTCCCATCTGTTATTAGTCCCAGCTTCTCAAGCAACTCCTCATTGCTGCACTCAACGTCCCTTTTTGTCATACGTTCAGTTCGCACGGTCTCTTTACGGAAAATTTCAAAACTCTCTATATCTAAATCAGAAACTGCTACGCAATCTACCGGCACTGCATCCCAGCGATAACCGGTTTTACGAACGAGAAACTCTGTTAATGCAGAACCACGAAGCTGCTGTTTTGTACTGCCGCTTCGATAATGATATTCCCCATGATAGCTGACAGGATATGTGCTTGGGTTTACAATGATTTCAATATAATCCAGTCCGTCCCTTTCCAATAGATTCACATCTGCAAGAATACCCATTGTATCCTTGATTTTATTAGGGATATCCTCGAGCAACTTCTTACTGTCAGGAATTCCTACAATCTTGCCATCATCTCTGACGCCGATATAAATACAGCCTCCCCTGGCATTAGCAAAACCGCATATCCACTTTAAATACTCATCCCTCCATGACTCTTTATATTCAATATTTTGACTTTCTGCCACTATATGCTCCTTCAAAAATTTATGATTTTCAGTAATTGCACATTTTTTATATCCTATACATTTTAACCAAACTATCAACCATCATTTATTGGAGTATAGCATATAAATCAAAATCCGTAAATAAATTTCCTTTGTCCTCAAACTGCCTGATTGACAATATAACAGTCTGGCAGAAATAATCTTTCCCTATATTTTCAGTCCTCTGAAGACAGATTACTGCCAGACAGTTACATCCAAAATACAGAATGCAACGCAATCCCGATTTATTTATCAGTTACAGTCATTTTTCGACAAATCAAAATATTCCTAAAATTTCTTTTCATCGGTTTGCTCTACCATTGAAATTCAATATGTAACCATTACGGTTGCGTTAACCCTTGCTGTATATTTCGAACCCAATTTTTCAGAGGAGAAGCAAAATGCATAAAAACCTGCAAACACTCTGTCTACAGGTTTTTACCAAACTATTCAGCTAACTCCCCGAGTAGGGCTCGAACCTACAACCCCGCGGTTAACAGCCGCGTGCTCTACCATTGAGCTATCGAGGATTATTGGGACATGCCCTCAAAACCGAACCTGAAAATCTCACAATGCTTTTTCCTATCCTTTTATAGCCCCGGAAGAACTGCCTGCAATTCTTCTAAACGAAGCTGTAGTCTTTCTTAGGTTCCGTTCTTTGGAACCTTAGATGGACTCTTCGTTTTGGTTAAGCCGCCGACCGATTAGTACTTATCAGCTTAATGCATTGCTGCACTTACACCTTAAGCCTATCTACCTCGTAGTCTTCAAGGGGTCTTACGAAGTTTCCTTCTGGGATATCTCATCTTGAGGGGGGCTTCACGCTTAGATGCCTTCAGCGTTTATCCCTGCCGGACTTGGCTACCCTGCCGTGGCGTTGGTCGCCAACAGGTACACCAGCGGTCCGTCCATCCCGGTCCT
>CAJTEN010000021.1 GCA_910575245.1 Clostridia bacterium
CCGCATACCCCGCTTTTGAGGGAGCAGAGCGAGCGAAAAAGTCAAGTGCTGTGAGAGGCGACGTAGGAGCCGCTCACAGTGCTTGAGTGCTTGCACCGGGGTAGTTGATTGTCTATGAAAATATCGTCCTGCCCGTGGAACTGGACGGTGATACGGTAGACCGGAAATTCATGAATGAAGCGGTGCGCCTTCTGGCTCTGGAAGATAAGCTGAACAGTATGCCGGGCAGCCTGTCCGGCGGACAGCAGCAGCGTGCCGCCATCGCCAGAGCCCTTGTTTCCAAGCCCGCTATCGTTTTGGCTGACGAGCCCACCGGCAACCTGGACAGCCGGACCAGCAACGATGTGCTGGGGCTTTTGAAAACCACCAGCAGCAAATTCCAGCAAACTCTGGTAATGATTACCCACAACAACGAAATTGCCCAGCTTGCCGACCGCATTATCCGTATTGAGGACGGCAGGATCTTTGAACAAGGGGGTGTGGACGATGAATGATATTTTATTCGGCAACAATAACGGCTCTGTCATAAAAAGGCTGTCAGGCCGTTATTTCAAGGCTGCCAGGAGCAGGAATATCATCGCGGTTATCGCAATCGTTCTTACAACGATACTCTTTACCACGATCTTCACCCTGGGATCCGGGCTGATGGACACCATACACGACCAGAATATCCGTAAAGCCGGCGGCGACGGGCAGGCTGTTCTAAGCTATATCAGCGATGAAGTTTACGACAATGTGTCAGGAAGCTCCCTGATTGACCGTATTGCCTACACGAAAGCGGTTTCTTACCGGCTGAACAATCCGGGTCTTGCGCGTTGGCGGTCTGACATGTGGTATATGGATGACACTGCCCTGGAATTTGCCCGTTACATGCCCACAACGGGCCGTCGGCCCGAAGCGGAAAACGAGATTATCGCGGACACAAAGACGCTGGACGCTCTGGGCGTACCGGCACGGGTCGGGGAAACCGTTTCGCTGGCCTACGCCGTCAAGGGGACAGAGTATACGACCGACTTTACCCTCTGCGGCTTTTGGGAAACGGACAGCTTGAGCAACATTGGGCGGCTGATCGTATCGAAAGCCTTTGTGGATGCGCACTCGGATATTTTGACCTATACTTATCCTGTGGATAACGATTATTCCGGTGTTGTCTCTGCTTATATTATGTTTCAGGGAAGTGGGGCCGTTGAAACACGGCTCCACCGGCTGCTTTCTGAAACAGGCTATACCTGCGATACCATGGGCGGCAGCCGGACGGACGGCAATTATGTGATTGCCCGTGTCAGCCCGGCCTATCAGAGCAGCGCCCTGCTTGATAACCCGGCTATGCTGGTTTCCGGCGTCGTCGGTATTTGGCTGATTATCATAACGGGATATTTGATTATCTACAACATCTTTCAAATTTCCGTTATTCAGGACATCCAATCCTACGGACAGCTGAAAACCCTGGGAACAACCAAAAGGCAGATTAAGCGGCTTATCAACCGGCAGGCCCTGCGGCTTTCCCTGACTGGTATTCCGGCAGGTCTGCTGGCGGGTTTCTTCATTGGCCGGATCCTGGTTCCTTTCCTGATGAACGGAACGAGTTTTACTGCGGATGCCGGTATTAAAGTGACGGTAAATCCGCTTATCTTTATCGGCTCCGCCGCTTTCACCCTTTTTACTGTCTTCGTCAGCGTACGCAAGCCTGCGAAGATCGCCGGTACGGTTTCGGCAATCGAGGCCATTCGCTATACGGAGAATGACGCGGCGGCGTTTGGAAGGAACAGGACTAAGGACAAGAAATCGACCCGCGGCGCGAAACTCCACTTTATGGCTCTGGCAAACCTGGGACGCAACCGCAAGCGTACGGTCCTGGTCATCGTTTCCATGACGCTGAGTCTGGTGCTGTTCAATACAGTGTTCACCCTGTCTGGCGGGTTTGACATTGACAAGTACATTGCGAAATTTATGGATGTGGACTTTGTAATCTCTACCGCGGGCTACTTCCGGTACCAGGTTGAAAATAATGAAATTGATCTGTCGGAGAGTTTCATCGAGGCTGTCAAACAGAACGGAAGCTTCGAGGACGGCGGCAGGCTCTATACCTCCTGGTTACTGGAAGAACCGTTTTCCACAGAACACTGCGCCTTTTTCAGCTATAACAAGGACCAGAACGGCAATCCCTTTGTAAGAATGTACGGGGCGGACGATTTTCTGCTGGACGGCATGGAGGTCATAGAGGGGGCAATCGATCCGGAAAAGCTGAAAACGGGAAAGTATATCTTATTGGGCGTGGATTGTAACGACGATGGAACTATTATAGATAACCCCGATATCAGCGTGGGAGATACGGTGCGGATCAATCATCTGAAGCATCTGACAACGCTTTCCACTGCCATCACTGACAGCTATGATTTTATCATTATGGCCAAAGTCCGGGTCAACGAGAACACGGCTACCACCCGCAACACAGGCGAGTCCCGGTTCTATCTCCCGACAGAAATCTTCCTGCCGCTGTGCGATAACCCTCATCTGGTCAGCTTTCCCTTTAATGTGAAAGAGGGGACAGAAGCCGAAATGGCAGAGTTTTTGCACGACTATATCGACAGTGTGGAGCCTAGTATGGATTTTGAGTCCAAGGCGACCTATACCGATTCTTTTGACAATCTTACTTCCCTGATCGTCACCATAGGCGGGGCGTTAAGCATCATTATCGGTATCATCGGTATCGCAAATTTTGTAAATTCCGTTCTGACAAGCGTTATCACCCGCAAAAAGGAGTTTGCCATGCTGCAAAGCATCGGTATGACCGGAAAGCAGTTAAAGCGTATGCTCACCTTTGAAGGACTGTATTATGCTGTGGGAACGATCCTCACATCGGCTGTCCTTGGCGTTCTGTCTTCTGTGGTGGTCGTGAGGGGGATTTCCGGCGGAATCTGGTTCTTTACTTACCGGTTTGTCATGTGGCCTATGTTGGCGGTCTATCCGCTTCTCATCCTCCTGACCGTGGAGATACCGACGCTTTTGTACCGGGGAATCTCCAAAGCCAGCATCATAGACAGGCTGCGCCAGAACTAGTATAATCCGCACTAATTAACCACACCTTTCACTTGTCTAAATTTCCAGCATTGTCAAAGAAGGATATTATGCAAGAACAAATTAATCATCCTGCGTGGACAAATGAAAAGATACCAGGAGAGTTTACTATTGTAGCAAGTAAAAGGCGTTTGCCCGCCGTTTGATTGCCAGAGGAAAGCAGACAGTTGAAGAAATAGCAGAGTATGCTGTAAAGAAAATGGCAGAGCAGGCATGTGCGGATATTGAAATGTCGTTATCTACGGCGATTAATATTAAGCCATAATAAATGATGTAATTCTGTTGGCTCTGATTATTTGAGAAAGAAAAATCTGTAGAGAGTGGCAGTGTTTTACAATATTTGGTTAAATAACTCAAGTTTTACACTAAAAGTAACGGGAAGCCAGTAAAATCAAGGCTTCCCGTGTTTTGTCTGCATGTGGTATACAGGTCTGATTTGAATGTAGAAAAAATTTTTTTAATAAATACTGATTGGACTGTAATAGGTGTGAGTTGACTGCCGGCACCTTGAAAATACCATAAATTTTATCAACAATTTTTGGTAAAATTAACTATTGATAATGCAATTAATATGTGATAGATTTAATTTACAAGTTGTAATGACAACATGACAACATGATATATAGTTCACAGTAAGGGAGGATACCATGGGAAAGTTTCATTTGATCTATTACATCAGTATGGGAGCACCGGACATTGAGTATTCTTTAGAGAAAGCAGAGAAGTATTTGTCTATGGGAGTACGGGCGCTTCAATTTGATCTTCCGTCACGGAATCCTTACAGGGAGACACCGCTGATACAGGAGAAGATGGCATACGCTTATAAGAAATATGGAAATTACTCCTGTTTCCTGGATGCACTGACATCTTTCAGAAAGAAACATCCTGATTTTGAAATGCAGATGGTTTCCTATGAAGATGTGGTTCTGACGGTCGGAACCTTAATGTATGTGGATTTCTGCAGGAGGAACAATATCAGTACCTGCCGCATATCCGGCGACGGAGTAATGGAACTGGCGAGGGAAGACTTTAACAGAGCAGGAATCGATACGCTGACATTCATTGATTATGATATGAAGGATAAGGATATCGACCTGGCCAGGCGGACCGGACGAAGGGTGATGTTGAGAAATATCCGGGAAGGAATGGAGCCAAGAGCCGGGATGAGAAGCTGGAAGGAACGAATTGCTTTTCTGCGTGAAAAGGGTATTCATGCACCGATTTATGCCACGGCAGGAATAACCTGCGGTAATGATCTGATCGAGGCAAAGGAAGCAGGTGCGGACGGAGCTTTTGTGGGAAATTGTCTGATGAAATTGTGGGACGATGAAGCGGCAATGGAGAATCTGTTGCGTGATCTTGAGACGGCGGCGAACAGCTGAGAATGGAGGAAAAAATGAGTGTTAAAGTAATTTGCTATCTTTCTTTCGGATATCCGACGATAGAAGGAAGCGCAGAAATGGCGGAGTATTATATCAAGGGAGGATGTGATGCCATCGAAATCAGTATCCCGCCCAAAAATCCTTATCGTGACAGTGCCTATCTTCAGGATCTTTTTCATAAGGCCATGGATCAATGTTCTGATTATGAGGAATATCTTAATGGAATTGCCCGAATGACAGACAAACATCCTGAGACAGAGTTTTTCTTTGTGTTATACCATGAAGTGATCATGGCGATTGGAGCTGGGAAGCTTGGCAATTTCTGCAGAGAACATCATATCACAAATATCATATCGGGGGATCTGCATGACCAGGAAGCCATAGATACACTGCATAAATGTGGGGTAAAACTGGCACGCTCCGTCAACTATAAGATGGAAGAAGCAGACATCGAAAGATGTATTCAGGCAGACGGATTTACCTATATGCAGGCGTTTCCAAGTGAAGGACAGTACATTGCACCGGGTTATGAGGAGTTGGAAACCTGCATCAGATATTTACGGACAAGGAAGGTGTCAGAACCTATATACTGCGGAGCGGGAATCAAATGTCCGGAAGATGCGGCAAGAGTGAAAGCGGCCGGAGGTGACGGATTCTTTGTGGGAAGTTCGATTATCAAGTTGTATGAAAAGCCGGATGAATTGGTAAAGCTTATACAGGAATATAAGCAGGCTGTGCAGAATTAAAACCCGATAGTGATAAAAGTATGCGGGCTGTTATAAAAAAGAAAGGGTGAGTGAGATGAAAGATTTTTGGTATTATGTTCCGACACGTATTAATTTCGGGCCGTCATGTTTTCAGTATTTGATTGAGACTGTGCGTAGGTGGGGCTCGAAACCGCTGTTGGTATATGGCGGCGGTTCGATTAAAAAGAACGGAGCGTACGATGCGGTAGTGGAACGTCTGAAAGAGGCAGGCATTGATTATGCGGAACTTGGAGGTGTGGAGCCGAATCCCAGATATGAATCCGTTCTGGAAGGCAATGAAATATGCCGGAAAGAGAAATGCGATATCCTGCTGCCGATAGGAGGCGCCAGTGCAATAGACTGTGCCAAATCTATTGCTGCGACTGCAGGGTATGAAGGGGAACCGTGGGATATTATCAGCAAGAAGGTACCCGTAGGAAAAGTGCTTCCCATAATTACAGTCCCTACGTTGGCGGCAGCGGGATCCGAGATGTCAACAAGTTCCGTGATCAGCCGTATGGATATTAATATGAAGGCAGGATATTCCAGTCCGGATATGCGTCCGAGGGCATCTTTTTTGAATCCGGAATTCACATATACTATGCCCCGCAGGCAGACCGCAGCCGGTGTAGCAGATGCAATCAGCCATGTGATGGAATCGTATTTTTCGAATGTGCCGGAAGCATATCTGCAGACGAAATTCGGGGAGGCGCTCTTCGATACGTTGTTCCATTATGGACAAATTGCCTATGAGGAACCTGAGAATTATGAAGCCCGTTCTAATATTATGTGGGCATGCTGTTGGGCGATCAACGGCTTGACGGTAAAGGGAAATCCGGTAGGGTGGTCGATGCACAAACTGGAGCATGAACTCTCAGCTTATTATGATGTCACGCATGGCATCGGGCTTGCCATAATTATGCCTGCATGGCTTACCTGGATGCTGACAGAAGAGAATGCATATCGTTATCTGGGTTATCTGAAGGCATCTTTTGGTATCGATTCTTCAGGAATGGACAAGATGGAAGCGGCCAGACTTGCTATAACGAAAACAAAGGAATATTTTAAGCTTCTTGATCTTCCCCTGAGCTTGCGGGAAATAGGAGTGGAAGAAAAGCTATTGCCGGTAATGGCACATGAGGCTGCAGTTATCGGGAAAGATTATTTTGATAAGGCATTCAGGGTTCTGGATGAGAAGTCGGCACTGGAAATTTACCGGCTGGCATATGAGTAAGCTTACAAAAGACAGGAAGGAGACATAAGTTATGGGTAAGAAGGGTATGGTACAAGGTTTCTTAAAAAAAGCAAGTGCTGCAACGATGGCCGCTGTCATAATATTTTCTCTTACGGCGTGCGGCAGCGGCGGGGAGAACAGCCAGCCGGCTGCCGATGAGAGCGGGGATGTAAATATAAGTGCCACGGCGGAAGAAGAAAGCAGTGAACCGGCATCTGCAACGGAAGAGAAAAGCGGTAAGATCGCGTTAATCATGCAGCAGGGAGGGCTTGGCGACCAGGGATTTAATGATACGGCCTATGCAGGTCTGACAGAGTGTGTGGATAAGTACAACATTGAATTTAATGCCGTAGAATGTACGGACACGACACAGGGCGATACACTGATACGGGAATTGTGTGAAGGCGGATATGATATGATCATTAATCTGGAAGCAGGAATCAGCGCTAATATGTATGCTGTTTCCCAGGATTATCCGGAGATTTATTTTGTGGCAGTGGGACGCCAGCTGCAATATAATCCGGTGGAAGGATTTGAGACAACGCCTGACAATGTGCTGGAATCATACGTTACGTTAAATGAGCATTCCTTCCTTGCCGGAGTCGTGGCTGCATTTGCGGCAACGGACGGTAACACGTTGATAGACGGAGTGGCTCAGAACGAAGGATGCAATATTGGTATTCTCTTCGGGGCAGAGTCTGTCGGATTCTACCAGTATGGGGACGGATTCAGACAGGGAGCATTGTTCTACAATCCGGATGCCAATGTTTATATCGATTATACAGTCGGTTTTTCAGATACGGCAAATGCACAGACGATTGCAGAAAATATGATCAACAATATGGGATGTGACGTTATCTGGACGTGTTGCGGAACTGCGGGACTCGGAGGCCTGCAGGCATGTAAAATGTCCAATGCGTTTGGAATCGGTGTCGATTCCGACCAGGATGAAGTGCAGCCGGGATTCATACTTACTTCTGCAATACGCGATAACAGTGCCTTGATGGAATATTATGTCGGCAAATATGTGGAAGGAGATCTGGCTCAGAATGAACCTGCGGTCTTCAATCTTACAAACGGTGGAGTAGACATTACGGATATGAGTGTCATCGCCCAGTATGTCACGGATGAGGATAAATTAAAAGAACTGGAAGATCTGCTTACAAAATGCCGCGGGTGGATTGCCGACGGAACCATCGAAGTATTCGATGCACGAAGAGCCAGCGTGGAAAACGACGGAGAGCGTCTGGATGACTGGATGAAAAATTCCGGTAAGTTTGTTACTCTTGGGGAACTGGAATAACACGGGTGAATGATATGGATACCATAATTGAGACAAGGAATCTGACGAAAAAATTTGGTGATTTTACCGCAAACCGTAATATCAGCCTGGAAATTGAGGAAGGAGAAATCCGCGCAATTATAGGCGAAAACGGAGCCGGAAAGTCGACGCTTATGAATATGCTTTACGGGATTCTGCAGCCGACATCGGGACAGCTTTTGTATCGGGGAAGGGAGGTTTCCATGAAATCTCCCAAAGACGCCATTGAACTTGGCATAGGAATGGTACATCAGCATTTTAAACTTTCCCCCTCTCTGACGGTCTATGAGAACATTGTATTGGGCGCCGAGACGGTGCATTCACATTCTGCGTTTGGGAAGAAAGTGCCCGGATTTCTGATCGATACCAAAAAGGAAAAAGAGGAAATTCAGGCGCTGATAGACCGGTTTGATTTTAACCTGAATATTATGGACAAGGTATCTGATATATCGGTAGGAGCAAAACAGAGAGTAGAGATACTGAAAATGCTTTACCGTGATGTGGATTTATTGATTCTGGATGAGCCGACTGCGGTATTGATTCCTCAGGAGGTTGATGATCTTATTGAGAGGCTGATTGCCCTGAAGAAGAGCGGTAAGACCATTATTATTATCACTCATAAGCTGAATGAAGTCAAAATGTGTGCCGATAACATTTCGGTCATACGCGCAGGTGAACTGATTGGTACGGTGCCCAACGACAGTACAACTACCAATGAAAGTCTGGCGGAGATGATGGTAGGACGGCAGGTGCTTCTGCGGGTAAACAAGAGCGATAAGGCCGCCGGAGAGAAAGTCAGGTTTGCTGTGAAAAATCTTACTGCTGTAGACAGTGACAATAAGAAGATATTGAATAATATCTCTTTTGAGATTCATGAAAATGAAGTGGTAGGAGTTGCCGGAGTGGAAGGCAACGGACAGACAGAACTGATGCTTGCGCTCAGTGGCCTGATGGAAGTCAGGGAAGGCCGCGTGGAGATGGAAGGAGAAAATATCTGTGGCTTATGGCCGGATGAACTACGTAGGAAAGGAATCGGTTTTATTCCGGAAGACCGCTATCAGCAGGGACTTTGTCTGGATGAGAAGATATCCAATAATATTATCGCCGGCTATCATGAATTATCTCCATATTGCAATAAAGGAATTATGAATTATCGTGCGGTTCGTGAGAACAGCCGGAAACTGGTGAAAGAGTACGATGTCCGGCTCAGTGCGGATCTGGATCCGACGGTAGGATGTCTCTCCGGTGGAAATGCGCAAAAGGTCATAATAGCAAGAGAATTCAGCAGAGATCCCAGAGTGCTGCTGGTCAGTCAGCCGACCAGAGGCGTGGATATCGGTGCGATTGAGTTCATCCACAATCAGATACTGGCAATGCGTGACAGAGGGACGGCAATCATGGTGATTTCTTCTGATCTGTCAGAGGTAGCGGGTCTGGCTGACAGGATCATTGTTATGTACCATGGGGAGATTACCGGATGCTTTAAGGCAGACGAAGTAAATTTCAGTGAGCTTGGACTATATATGTCCGGAGTAAAACATATGTCGGACCAGGAGATACAGCAGGGGAAAGGAGGCGGCAGAGAATGAAAGGAGACACTTTCCGCAGGAAAGCTGTAAATATAGGAATAAAGTTTTGCGACATCGTAATACCGTTGATCCTTGCATTTGGTGTAGGAGCGATTTTTTCCCTGATCTGTGGATGTAATCCTTTTACGCTGTATGGATACATTATCAAAAGGTCTTTCTTATCCGTAGGCGGGATATTGAATACGCTTGGATATGCGACCCCTATTATCATTACCGGTATGGCTACCTCCCTGTCTCTGAAAGCCAAAGTTTTTAATATGGGAGTGGAAGGGCAGGTATTCGTAGGTGCTTTTGCCGCCGCGCTGGCAGGTTATATGATAACAGGGCTACCGACATTTTTGCATGTGACTCTGTGTCTGTTAACCGCTGCAGCGGCAGGCGCCCTTTATGCTGCGATCCCGGGAGTTTTGAAAGCCAGGCTGAATGTAAATGAAGTGGTGACAACCATAATGCTGAACAGTATTGCCACGATCGTTACCGGATTCCTGACACAGAGTTATCTGGGAACAGGGGATGCCTATGCCCATACGGAGAATATCCTGCAGACGGCAAGACTTGTAAAACTGGACAGCAAATACCGTTGTACCACAGCTGTTTTTATCGCACTTATTATATGGGCATTTGTCTTTTTCCTGATGAAAAAGACGAAATTTGGTTATGACATCAACTGTATCGGAAAACAGGTGGAATTTTCAGATGCAGTAGGTATGCGTGTCAGCAGGAAGATTATCTGGATTTTTGTGATAGGCGGTTCTTTTGGCGGAATTGCGGGAGCCACGGAAATTATGGGTGTCAATTATAATTTCGTGAATACATTTTCTGCCAACCCGGGAATCGGATGGGACGGGTTTTTTGCCTGTATCCTGGCCGGGAGTGAACCGATAGGGGTTCTATTATATGCAATTGTGTTCGGCGCCCTGCGTTATGGAGCGCTGGCGGCACAGACCGGATTGGGAGTTCCCCTGGACTTGATCAATATTGTGAAAAGTACGCTGGTGCTGTTTATGGCATTGAAGTTATTTGCAAATCACAGAAGCGCTTTTCAGGATCTTCTTACAAGAGCCAGGAAAAAGAATAAAGCCGCATTAACGGCAGAGGGGGAGGATGTCTTATGAATATCAATTTGATTCTGAATCTGTTAAAAATGACAGTAGAAGCAAGCACTCCCTACCTGCTTATTACAATCGGAGGGGTATTCGTTGCAAGAGCCGGTGTATTTAATATTTCACTGGAAGGATGTACAGAATTTGCGGCTTTTGCAGGAATTCTTTTTGGTTTTCTGTCAGGCAGTATTCTGGTAGGAGTGCTTTCGGCGTTTCTGGTCGCAATCGCCTTGAATATTGTATTTTACCTATTTACGGTTAAATGGAATGCGGATCTGACGGTGATCGGATGTGCGGTCAATCTGTTGGCGGCATGCATACCGGCATGTCTTCTGCAGGCATTATTTGGAACGAGAAGTAATCTTGTGGCTACCAGCCTGATTGATCCTATGAAGATGAAGGTTGATGTTCCGATTCTGCGTTCTGTTCCGGTACTTAACAGTATTTTTAATCATCAGACAAGAATTACTTATCTGACATTTGCACTCGTGATCTTTCTGATTATTCTGATGTATCGGACGAAGTTCGGAATATATGTCAGAGTCACCGGCGAGAATATAGGGGCGGCCAAATCAGTAGGAGTGAAAACGAACCGGATTAAGCTGCTGTGTCTGCTGATATCGGCAGTGACCTGTGCGTTGGCGGGATTGAACCTGTCAGTGGAAGAACTGGGTATCTACACAATCAATATGACAGCGAACAGAGGATTCATCTGTTTGAGTGCGATCAACTGCGGACGGAAAGAACCGCACAGGGCGTGTGTGTATGCTGTTATTTTTGGATTTGCAAGGGCGCTGCAGACTATCCTGAATAACTATGTGCCTGTGGCAATCTCGTCCTTGATAGGAATCCTTCCTTATGTGACGATTATTGTAGCTCTTCTCATAGTGGAAATACCGAATGCACGTAAAAACCATTTAAGGATCTTCAGGGGAGCGTGATGAGGAAGTGACTGGCCAAAAGCAAAGGAAAGGAAACATATTTCATGTATAAAACAGCAGTGCTTGTAATTGATATGCAAAAGGACTTTACAGTTCCGGATGGCAGGTTCTATTATCCGGAAACCACCGGCATCATGATGAAGACATTTCCTGATAAAATAGACAGAATGCGTGAACTGGGGGCACTGATCGTTATTGTATATACGGCTCATGCCAGTGACGAGGAGGAGATAAATCCTGAGCTGACCCGTATGTTCAAAGACGGAAAAAAGGCTTCTTTAGTTGAAGGGACGAAAGGTGCGGAACTGGATGAAAGAATCCCTTACAGGAAGGATAGAGACATATTGTGGCGAAAATATGTTCCCAGCGCTTTTTTCGGAACGGATCTGGATAAAGTTCTGAGAGAACAGGGGGTGGAGAATGTACTGGTGTGCGGTGTGAAGACAAACGTGTGCTGCAGGGCTACCGCAACAGATGCATACAGTCATCGTTTCCGTACCTATATGATCAGTGATATGCTGGGTACGAATACGTCGGAGATCAATGATTTCCATCTTGAAGAAATGACAAAATACTTTGCCAGGTCGATTACATCCGAAGAGGTGATGGAGCGGCTTGAAAAAGGAGAGTTCTGATATGATGAAGTCTGAAAAGAAAGATTATACTGAGCGTACACGCGCCATGCAGCCTGACTGCATGTGCACATCTGATGCTTGTGCCCGCTTTTCGGGAAACGTTTGCGGCAGGGATGACTTGGAGCATAAGTATGACTTTACCGTTATCGGAACGGCGGCCACGGTGACAGTGCTTAAAGTTAGCGAGATGCCGCAGCAGGGAAAATCCACTGCGGTGACAGGCGGCGGCCTTCAAAGCTGGGAAAACGGCGGCATGGGGCTTAATATCTGCGCAGGGCTGGCCAGGCTGGGAATGCAGGTTTATCCTGTGCTGACTTATGTGGACAGCAGACAGAAAGAGTATCTGCATCAGCTTGCGGATGCAAACAGCTGGCCTGCTGAAGGAATCATGGATCCGCCGCCGGATTCGGCAGGCACGACCATAATGATTCAGGATCGGCGGAAGAATCATATGACATTGATCACGGAGTATGACAGAAGAATGCCGGACAGCAGATATTTTATGGTTCAGAAGATGGAGGACAGTTTTTTTACCAACAGCAAAATGGTGATCCTGACGGTTCCTATGGCGATGAATACCAGACCTGCGCTTGAAGCGGTCAGACGGCATAAAATTCCGCTATGTTTCTCGATGCGGCGTGATCCTGTTGCACTTCCTGAAAATGTGTTGAGAGAGATTGTGGAAGAAGCCGAGATTATCTTTGCGAACGAAGATGAGACGGCTTATATCAGGGAAGTTCTCGGGGTGAAAGAAATAGGGGATATTTTCGGCAGCGGAAAGCTGCGGCACTACGTCGAGACATTAGGGGGAAGAGGAAGCAGAATATATACCAGGCAGGAAGCAGGCAAGATTGCAGTGACTTCCGTGGAAGCGATTTCCCCTTCCGCGCGGGAAGCAGAAACAATAGGAGCCGGCGACGGTTATGTGAGCGGATTTATGTATGGATATATTAACGGAATGGACATAGAGACCTGTGCAGGCTATGGAAGCAGCACATCATCCTTTGTGATCGAAAAAGAAGGAAGTATTACGAATCTCCCGACACAGGAACAAATGATGGAGCGATATCTTGAGCGGGATAACAGAAAGGAAACATAATTATGGATATTGTGAAAGAGATGAAGAATGGGAAAAAGTTTCTGATAGGGATGGTACATTGTCTGCCCCTTCCGGGGACTTACAACTCGGATACGGATATACACCAGGTCATTGAAAGGGCTGTCAGTGATGCAAAGGCTCTGGAAGCGGCGAATTTCGATGCATTGATTATTGAAAATGAAGATCTCTGCTGTGACGTGCAGATGAAAAAGGTGCAGATTGCGGGGCTGAGTATGGTCATGTATGCGGTCCGCAATGCAGTTGAAATGCCGATTGGACTCTGCTGCGGCAGCCTGAATTATGAGGAGGCGCTTTCGATCGCGTTGGTAGGAGGAGGGAGCTTTGTACGGCTGCCGGTTTTCGTAGATACAGTGATGAACTATAACGGTATCATACTTCCCTGCAGCGCCAAGGCGGTAAATTACCGCAGGGCAATCGGTGCGCAGCAGATCAGTATTCTGGCCGATCTGCAGGTTAAACATTATTATATGCTGAATCCGCAAGTGGAAATCAGTGTATCTGCCGAGTGGGCGCAGCGTCAGGGAGCGGATGCGGTTATCGTTACCGGGGCAGGCAGCGGCCTGGAAACATCCATGAAGGATTTGGAAAATGTCAAGAGTAAAGTCAATATACCGGTTGTAGTAGGCAGCGGGATTAATAAGAATAATATCAAAGAGCAGCTTCAGGTGGCAGATGCGCTGATCATAGGCACTTATCTGCGGACGGATGGTAAAATGTCCGAACCGATCGACGCAATGAAAGCAGAAGAAGTCATGAAAGCGGCGGCCTGCTAAACCGGATCCCCGATAAGGATACGGAAGAGTTTGCTGACAGATATAGAATCTAGAAAAGCTGATATTTATACCATCTCTTATGGTAATGAATATCAGCTTTTCTACAGGTTATCGACAGAATATCTAAGAATCAGAAAATAAAATCTCAGGCGATTTCCGGTGAATAGCGTATGCGTTCTGTCACATACAGGAATGTATAATATTCAATGGGTACATCCTGGTCCGAAAACTTTCCGCCTTTTAAATCCGTCACCTGTAATAAAGGAAATTTCTCAGGAATGTTCAATAATTTTGATGACTTTTCATCGGAAATAACTGCGCGTAATTCGCGGTTTAAGCAGACGATTTCCAGATTATATTTTTCTTTTATGAGCGAAATAATAGAAGTGTTCTGCAGATCGTACTGTTCAAGATCAGGAAGCAGGGATATGTTGAAATAGCTTTTACTGTAAATAACAGGAGTACCGTCCGCATAATAAACACGTTCATACTCCAGCACGGGAGAGTTTTCAGCCAATCCGAATTTCCCGGCTATAAAAGCAGTGGCAGGAACAATTTCTTTACGCAGAATCGTTTTGGTGGGAGTCATATTCTGCGACCGGATCAGTAAAGAACAGCTTGATATGCCCTGCAGATTTTGTTTCTGCGGGGTACGGTTCTTCACATAGGTGCCACGCCCCTGAATCTTGTATATATAGCCTTCCTGCATCAGTTCATCCAGTGCCTTGCGCACGGTCAGGCGGCTGCACCCATAGCTGTCACATAATTCTGTCTCTGTGGGAAGTTTATCACCTTCCACCAGCTCGCCGGATTTCAATTTATTGGTAAGAGAAATCTTAATATACATATATTTAGGTATATTCTGGAAAATCATGGAAATCTGGTCATCTGAAAATATATTATTCATTCTTATCGTCCCTGTTTTGGCGTATTATCCGTCTCTTATTATATTATTATTATAAACGATTATAACCAAAAGTCAATTTATAACAAGCGCATGTTTTCGGTCAGTGATTGTTTCGGGTTTATAAAATGCCAAACGAAATAATATTTATGTTATGAGCTATAAATAAATAAGCGCGGAAATCTTTCACCGGAAAAATAAAGTGGCAATATGCAGCGATTGTAGATCCTTTTTATTCATGGGAAGATTCTGAGTATTGGATGAAGCAAGACAAGAAAACGTTAAGGCGTATTCTTCAGTTATTGAAAGATATTGACCGAAATGAATATGAAGGGATAGTGTCCAATGCGGATCTCATTATAGAGATGAGTAAGAGTGGCAACGTTCTGGCAACAGACAATCAGCAAGCCATAATAAATGATGTAATTCTGTTGGCTCTGATTATTTGAGAAAGAAAAATCTATAGACAGTGGCAGTGTTTTACAATATTTGGTAAAATAAAGCAAAAAGATTTTGGAGGTAATATTCATGGCAAAAAAAGTATTTGAAGCGCGTGCCGATGAAACCGTGTTCGCAGAAAGAGTATCGGCGGATTGCTGGAAATCACCACGGCAGACGATTAGCAGTCAGGTGTCCGGCAAGATATACTTCACCGATCAGCGTATCGTATTTATGGCTTCCGGCCTGATTGGAGCAGAGAGCGTCAGCTGGGAGATCGAGATGGCCGATATTTTGTCGGTTAAAACTTGCATGACGCCACCCTGTTTTCCGTTTGGTATTTTAATCACGATGAAAGACGGAAGTAAATATAAGCTTGGGGTGATAAAGCGTGGTAAATATGTTGACTGGATTTCACAGCATATTTCTTAAATAAATCTTATATAAACATATGGCCGCCGGTGGATTGCCGGCGGTTTGTCTTTTGGTTTTCGATTTCTGTTTTCCTGTACAATATAGCTTTTGTGGGGGCGGAAGAGAAATTTGTTATGTCGTTTACTATGGCATTATGAAAGAATATCTATTATATAGTATATAAGCTATAGTAATATATAAATATATATATTTTACATTATAAAATGGGTAATGCTATAGTATGTTCAAAGAGTTATATAGCTGATGACAGTTGTACAATATCAGGTAAATCAACCGGTGTCATCGGGATGGGGGTATTATGGATATCGTAACATTACTATTCAGGCAAAACCTAATTATGTTCCTGTATCTTTTCATAGGATACATTTTGTACAAAAAGAAAGTAATCACGGCGAGCGGAAGCGGAGAAATCGGAAAACTTCTGCTGCATGTGATAATGCCGGCCGCAATTATCAAATCGTACATAAAAGAGTTTTCTCCGGAGATGTTTTCAGGGTTTCTGATGTCGTTTGGAGCGGCTCTCGGAGCGCTGCTGTTATCAATGCTTGTGAGTACTCTGGTATTTCGGGGAAGGTCAGCGGTCCGCCGGTTCGGAGCGGCTTTTTCCAACGCGGGGTTTATCGGCATTCCCCTGGTTCAGATGACGCTGGGGGAGGAGGCGGTATTCTATGTGGCGTCCTATGTGGCGGTCCTGAATATTCTGCAATGGACGTACGGCGTATTTATCATAACAAGAGATAAAACGCAGATCAGCCTGAGGAAGATCGTGACAAATCCGATCGCGGTCAGTCTGGCAGCAGGGCTTTTGCTGTTCTTCCTGCCGGTAAGGCTTCCGGAGACCGTGACAGGTATCGTCGGTACGCTGGCATCCATGAACGGGCCTCTTGCCATGATCGTGCTCGGCGCCTATCTTGCCCAGGTACCGTCCGGGGAATTGTTTACGGATAAATTGACCTATCTGTGTGCGGCGGTGCGTCTGCTCCTGATTCCTGTTCTGACCTTGGGATGTCTTATCTTGGTTCCGGACGGATATGAGACAGTGCGTCTGGCGGTACTTCTTGCCGCTGCGGCACCCGTGGGATCAAATGTGGCTATTTTTGCACAGATTTACCATAAGGAGTATACGGATGCGGTGAAGGATGTGTGTCTGAGTACCGTATTCAGTATCCTGACCATGCCGCTGGTGATCGGGCTGGCGAATTACATCTGGTAATGTGATCCGGCACATGGTGAGTTGTCAGGGCGGGAGGAGTGCTGCCTTATGAAAAGCAGCAGAGTCCGCAGTACAGGACTTTAATCGAAGGTGTTAAATATTTTGTTGTCAAAATAGCGGATAATAACATCCCGGCACTGAAGAACGGACGGCGTTAAGAACGCGTCCGGATTCCATTGCAGAAGCAGAAAGCGCTTCATAGGAAGGTCATCGACTTTGCGCAGGATTATGTCGGCAGAAGAAAAACCGTACCAGGTCAGAGCCGGTATAAAGGCAAGGCCGATTCGGGCGTTCAGCAGTTTGCGCATAATATCGGGATTGTCGATATAGGTGGTGATATTCGGCGTATAGTTTCTGCCGGCGAAATAATGAGACAGGATGCAGGCAAGAGAACTGGCCGGAGACATGCTGATGAAGGACTCATCCTTAAGGTCATCCAGGCAGATTGACGGTTTCGCAAGGAGAGGATGCCCGAGAGGAAGGGCAAGCCGGATTTCCTCTTCCAGAAGGACATGGCAGGAGGAAGTGTCATCCGGAAGTTTCCAGTCAGAGGAGATAATGAGTTCGTCCGGATAGGGCAGGTGCTCCTGATCGTTCTGCAGAATGTGGAGCAGAACGGAAGGGTTAGCGGTCTTGATCTCATGATAAAGCTCCGGCAGCAGCATGGAAGCGGCCAGAATGCTTAAATTAACAGTCCTGGAAGCAGTCTGGTTCAGTGTCTGGATTTCAAGTGCAGCATTATTCAGGGCAGTAAACACTTCATTGACATATTTTAAAAAGACCACTCCGCAGGCATTCAGTTCAATGCGTTTCCCAATGCGGTCAAATAAGGGTGAGCCTACTTCCTGCTCAAGCCGCTTTAAAAGCTGGCTCAGGGAGGGCTGGGAGATGTGGAGCTCATCGGCGGCAGCGGAGATATTCTGAGTCCTTGCGATTACCTGAAAATATTGCAGCTGTAGCAGTTCCATGAGGAATCCTCCTGACTATTCCGGTTTGCGGCTTTTCACCTCGCCAGATGATTTCTGAACAGCAACACGGAATGTAATGTATTGGGCAAAGATACTTGTACAGATATTTTACTTTAGTATAATGTAAATAGAATCTGAATGAAATAATTAATTTTATATAAATATAGGAAGGGAGATAAGGATATGATGGATTTTTTTCAGGAACAGATGAAACGGGAGCAGCAGGACAAGCTGGAGAGATACCGTGTATTGAACCGCAATGTGAGAAAGGGTGAGATCCTTTTTACGGGTTCTTCTTTGATGGAGCAGTTTCCGGTCAATGAGCTCCTGATGACAAACGGCATGAATCAGGTCATCTACAATCGCGGCATCGGAGGGTTTACTACGATTGACATGCTGCAGTATATGGAAGAGATGGTATTTGGAACGGAACCGTCCACAATCTTTATTAATATCGGAACCAATGATATTGGGAAACCGGATTATCAGCTGGAGACTCTGATGGAGAGATATGAAGAGATCATCTCCAGGATTCAGGAAAGACTGCCGGAGGCCAGGATCAATATGATGGCTTATTATCCGGTCAACGAGACAGACAAGCTTCCGGATGAAGAATGGGCAAAGACAATGTTTGTCACAAGGACAAACGAAAATATTACCATTGCCAATGCTGCCGTGGAGAAACTGGCAGAGAAAATGGGGTGCCGTTTCATTAATGTCAATCGGGGACTGACAGATGAGAGAGGGAAGCTGAAGAAAGAATTCACGATCGAAGGAATTCATATGTACGCGAACGGATACCAGGTGGTGCTGGAAAATTTAAAACAGTATCTGTAAAGGCGAAGCAGTTTAGAACCTTGATTCCTGTGGGCAACGAGCCAAAGCCAAGGTACTGTCCAAAGGTCGCTTGGCTGCCTCTCGGATAATGCGTGAACCGTAATAAGCCAGGTTTGCGTTACTATTCACGGCTGATATACCGCGAGGTGTTTTTTGTGAGTGGAGCAAAGCGGAAGTCACAGAAAATCCGAGTTGGGGGGGGGCGCCAAAATGCGACTATGGAGCATTTTGTGTGCATCATGTTACTATGAGCGGCTGAGCCGTGAATAGTAACAGGTTTGCAGATATAAGGTGTTAATGATATATAAATAGGTTGACTCTTGTAACCCTATATGTTATATTGACAATATAGGGTTACAGAAGTCGACCCTTTTTGTATTGAGAAAAGCCGCAGATCAGGAAATTCAGCAGAAACGGAGAAAATTATGGAAGACAAGACAATCGGCTTATCCAACAGCGAATGGCGTATTATGGAAAATCTGTGGGAAGAAGCGCCGAAGACGGCCACACAGTTGATTAAAGCCATGGAAACGGAGACAGGATGGGCGAAGAGTACGACGAAAACGGTTTTGAAGAGAATGGAACAGAAGGGCTATATTGCCTGGCAGGAAGGTGTGAAGGCAAGAGAATATTATCCTCTTTTAAAACGGGAAGAGGTTGTGGAAACAGAGACCAGTCATTTCATTAACCGCCTCTACAACGGAAGTCTGGGACTGATGGTAAACACATTGGTGAAGAAGCATAGTATCCCGGAGGAAGAGATGGAGGAGCTGTACCGGATCATTCAGGAGGCCAGGGCAGGGAAGCGAAATTCCTAGTATAATCCACAATAATTATCCGCCCCTTTCACTTGTCTAAATTTCCATCTGCCGCGTTGTCGTCAATCGACGTAGCCACCGCTACGCCTCATTCCTCCGCCTTGCATATGAAAATTTATCCTGCGTGTAAGGGCACGGTAATTATCGTGGATTATACTAGTACAGCATTGTTATGTCGTTTACTATAACCATAAGACGAAAGAAAGGGGAATTGTGATGGGGATTATGATACAGACAGCGGTCCTGGTGATTGCGGTCCTTGCTGTGCGGAAGTTGTTTGGGGAAAGGCTGCACGCCTACATAAGATACAGTTTATGGCTGCTTGTAGTCTTGCGGCTGTTGATTCCGGTTAATCTTATTAACAGTCCGGCCAGCCTGCTTCGCGTTACGGATATGACAGTGGGGCGGTATCAGGAAGTAACATATGTTTCTGAGGCATCGGGTGACAGAATGGAAGTGCAGGGATTTAATGGGGCAGTACCGGACAGCCAGGTGGCGGATACTTCCGGACATGCAGTGACAGAGGAGCGGACGGCAGCCAACGATAATAACAGTGCGGCGGGTAATGATGCGGCAGAGAGATATGAAGACGGATTGAGTGATGGCAGCAATGGCCAAATGGCGCCAGGGGTCAGCAACAGTCCGTTATGGGCAGACAGTATTTGGCAGCGGCCGGGGAATATCTTATATATAGAAGACACCGGAAAGGTATGGGAAAGATTGTACAGAGTATTTCGCATCATCCGGATAACGGGAAGTCTGCTTGTGGGAGGTTTCCTACTGGCGGTGCATTACCGCTTTCAGGGCGGGTTGTGCAGGATGCGGGAACCTCTTCGAAAGGATCAGCCGGACGGAGTGGAAACATTGCCGGTTTATCATGTGAAAGGGTTGGAATCCCCCTGTCTTGCAGGAGTTCTGCATCCGGCTGTTTATATCGGTTCCGATATCAAGCCGGGCTCAGATTATTTCCGGTACATTATGACGCATGAAAAGGTACATTATCTTCATGGCGACCATATCTGGGCATTGCTGCGTGCCGTGTTGGTTACCATGTACTGGTTCCATCCGTTTGTGTGGATTGCGGCGGCGGCATCCGCCAGAGACGGGGAGATTGCCTGTGATTATGGCACGGTACGGCGGCTCGGGGACGGAGAACGGATGTCTTATGGAACAATGCTTCTGGAATTCTCGGGAGGAAACGGGAGAAAAAGAATCTATTCTTACGGCACAATGCTTCGTCCGGGCAGATCGGAGATGAAGGAGCGGATCCTGCGGCTGGCAGGCGGAAAAGGAAGCAGGGTGTGGGCGGGTGTCCTGGCAGTCCTGTTTATGTTTGTTGTGGCAGGATGTGCTTTTACCGGGACATCACAGGAGAGCAGTACCGATGGGACAGGCGGTGCAGCCGAGGCGGATGCTTCGTTGCCGGGAAATGAAGGAAATGAGGTCATTGACAGCAGCTCTGATTCGGCTGATATTGCCGGGAACCACGGAAGTTCTTTTGGGGAGAGTGACGCATCCGGGATCACATCCGGAACAGAAAGCGGAGGCACAGACAATGGCGAAAACTCTGTAGCAGTGGATGTGTTTGATCCGGATGAGAGTATTTCCGTGCAGCGTCAGCTGACGATGGTTTCGGCGGCGCTTTCGGAAGAAACACCCTTTGGGGCCGACGGTCCATTTCTGGATTATGCGGGAAGACTGGGAACGGGCAAAGAGAGCATTACTATATTTCATGACTATTTCGGGCTTGTAGTTTATGACCTGACAAACAGGAAAGTCCTGCATAGTCTGGATCTTGCCCGTATCGACTGCCATATGACGCAGGGAGATAATGCCTGCCGGATCAAGGTGTCAGACGATGGGACAACTGTATGGCTGCATCCGGGAACCAGGCAGTATATGTTCCGCTATGAGGTGGAGCATAATCTGCTCTATCAGGTTCCGATCGTCAAAACTTTTGACATAGATCTGGAAGCGGAACAACTTTTTGACCGGTATCTGGTTACAGAGGAAATGAACGAAAGCTGGCATTCCAATTACCTGTATGAAGAATATAAGGATGAGAGAGGCCTTCAGACAGCTTACATTTATCTCTGGATTTCCGGCGACGATGAGCAAAGGTTTGGCAGCCTGCAGTGTGTCTGGGATGATATGGTGTATATCTTATGTGACCAGGACGGCGCCTGGCTGGAACAGGCAGGCACAGGAGGAGATTTCCCCTATCATTATGACGGTGCGGCGGTGGATGTCGAGATTCTTTATGACGCGCCCTGTGCATATTCGCGCATTTCAGACTCCTTTGGGAGCAGGGCGAATCCAGTTACCGGGGATGCTGTGGTGCATGAGGGAATTGATTATGCCGCGGAGGAAGGCACAGCTGTTACGGCGGCGGCCGACGGCGTGGTGTATGAGAAGGGGAGCTCGGACGAACACGGCATCTATGTTGTGCTGCTCCATGCCAACGGCGACATGACATATTATTGCCACTGCCGGGAAGTTGTTGTATCAGACGGCGCACAGGTAAAGAGAGGGGAAGAGATTGCAGCGGTAGGAAATACCGGAAGATCGACCGGAGCGCATCTTCACTTTGCACTCAGCCGGAACGGCAGGTTTGTGGATCCGGCTGAGTATATGGAAGGGTATATAGTACCCTTGGAGGAACAATAACATCCTGAAAGCTGCCAGTATGATTCACTTTAATTACCTTAATGTTTCACGCAGGATAAATTTTTCTCTGCAAGGCAGCTGAGCGCGGCGATGCCGGTAACATCGCCAAGTGAAGTTAACGCGGCAGATGGAAATTTAGACAAGTGAAACATAAGGTTAATTGAAGTGAATCATACTAGTATTTACAGATTCACCACATTCCTGTTCTCGCCTGCCAGAAACGCTTCGATATTCCTGGCTACTTCCTCTACCAGATGGGTTCTGGATTCCAGGCTGGCCCAGGCCATGTGAGGAGTGATGATGAGCCTGGTACTGTCTTTGATCTGTGCCAGAGGGTTGTCCTTCGCCATCGGTTCTTTTTCCAGGACATCCAATCCGGCGCCCGAGATCTGGTTATTGATCAGGGCATCATAAAGCGCCTGTGTATCCACTACCGGTCCGCGTGCCACATTTACCAGAACGGCAGATCTCTTCATCCGGGCGAAAGCTTCCTTATTGATCAGCCCTTTTGTCCTGTCGCTGAGCGGACAGTGCAGCGACAGGATGTCGGATTCTTTTAACAGAGTATCGAATCCCACCCGCGCATACTCTGTGCAGGTGCTCTTGCCGGATGCGGAATAGAATATCACTTTACAGCCGAATGCCTGTGCCAGCCCAGCCACTCTGCGGCCGATCGTGCCCATGCCCACAATCCCCCATGTCTTACCTTCCAGATCGCAGAAAACCCTGTCGAAGTTGGAGAATCTGTCCTGTGTGCTGTAAGTGCCGGATTTTACATATTCATCGTAGAAGGCAATCTTCTCGGTCAGCATCAGTGCCAGCAGAAGGGTATGCTGTGCCACTGTGGATGTACAGTAATTGACAACATTGGTAACTTTGATGCTGCGGATTTTGCAGTACGCCAGATCTACATTATCAAATCCTGTTGCCAGCAGACATATCAGTTTCACGTTTGGAGCGTCTTTTAAAGTGGTCTCGTTTAAAGGCGCTTTGTTCGCGATAATGATGTCCGCATCTTTTACACGCTCAGCCGTATTGTCGGCTACCGTATTCGGATAGTAGATCACTTCTCCGAATTTTTCGAAGCAGGATACGTCAATATCCGTTCCTGCGCTGTTGCGTTCTAAAACTACCAGTTTCATATGTGCCCTCCGTTCTTGCATGATTGATTCGGTGATTTCTTAATTCTACCATAATGCCGGTGCTTTTCACAGCATTTCTTTAGAATCTGTCCCTCGCCGCAGGCAACTTGGAATGGACAGGTTCCGTAACGGTGAAGCCGAAAAGCTGAACTGCTACTGCCCATCACAATATTTATGGAGAACCCGGAAAATATCATAGCAATCCCCCAAAAAGTTTGATATAATATAAGAAATTTGCAGATAAACGGCATCGGATTCCAATACGCCGAAAGGAGATGAGCGCACAATCCGTTGTCAGGCAGTTTGTCTCAGGATGGAGGTTTGTTATGCTTACTACATTAATACCATTTTTTGACAAAGATATGAAGGTGTGTGCATATTCACTTTTTTCACAGAAGGAGAATCTGCTTCTCAATCCGGCACGCCAGACTTCGGCAGTGAATGACGGAGCGGCAAGAGTGGATGGCCTTGACATTTTACAGAGTATTGGCATTGATACATTGTCACCGGATACGGATGTATTTCTTCCGGTAGGATCTATTGCGGTTTTCTCCGACATTGAGGCTCAGGGTGATGCCATGCTGGGGAGGCTGGCGCTTCTTTTTGATAATGCTGTCACGAATACGCCGGATTATCAGGGACGGCTCAGGGAGTTGAAACAGAAGGGCTATAAGCTGGCAATCCGTAAGCTTCCGGTGACGGAGTTTGAGAATTATAAGGAAATTCTTTCTCTGATGGATTATATTATTCTGGACTGCAAGAAGATAGACGTTATCAAGGCTAAAGTATATTTTGCACATCAGTATCCGAAGATCAGAATCTGTGTCGGCAACGTGGAGAAGCAGGAAACTTTTGATTATCTTAAGACGGATAAGGATTTTTATCTTTTTGAGGGGTCCTTTTATCGTATTCCGGTGACGAAGGGGCAGACGGAAGTGGAGCCTCTGAAAGTGAATTATCTGGAGTTGATGAATATTGTTAATGATGTGGATTTCGAACTGACAAAAGCGGCAGACGTGATCGGCAGAGATACGGCGCTTGTGGTATCCTTGCTTGAGATGGTGAACCGCATTGCAGTGAAGTCAGAAGTGACATCGATCCGTCATGCGGCGGCGCTCTTGGGGCAGAGGGAACTGAAGAAATGGATCAACACCGTGATCACGAAGGAATTATGTGCCGACAGGCCGAATGAGATCACAAGAATATCTCTTCTGCGCGCCAAGTTTATGGAATGTCTGGCGCCTGCTTTCGGTATGGCAATGAAGGCTTCTGAACTGTTCTTAATGGGACTGTTTTCGGTTTTGGATATTATTCTGAGCATGCCTATGGAAGATGCGCTGAATAAAGTAAATGTTTCTAAAGATATCAGGGAGGCATTGTTAAATCATAAAGGTGATTTTGCAGATATCTATGATTTTATGATTGCATATGAGAATGCGGACTGGCAGGAGGTCAGCCGGATACAGATATTGAAGAATATTGACAATGATGCGGTATACAAGGCATATATTGAGGCTGTGTGCTGGTATAAGGAAATGTTTTTCTAGGGGCAGGATTGTTGTAAGTATTTTGCAGGATGGTTCCCAGGAATCTGCCCCTCGGCGAAGGCGGCCTGGAATGGGCAGATTCCGTAACAGGGAAGCCGCAGGCTGAACTGTTACAATGAGCCTGCTGATATCTCCATAAAGTGATGACAGGACAGACGACCATCACTATAATAAAAATTCGGCTGATTAATATTAAGGAGGAAACTATTAAAATGAGTAGCGAAATCAGAGACATTAATCTTGCCGAATCCGGCGAGAGAAAAATCGAGTGGGTGAAAAGGAATTGTGACCTGCTGCGCACATTGGAGAAGGAGTTCTCCGAGAGCAAGCCCTTTGCGGGCAAGAAGGTGACACTGTCCGTGCATCTGGAGGCGAAAACGGCTTATCTGTGCCTGGTGCTGGCAGCGGGCGGAGCCAAGATGTATGTGACGGGTTCCAACCCTTTATCTACACAGGATGATGTGGCAGCAGCGCTGGTGAAGGCAGGGCTGGAGGTACATGCATGGTACGGAGCTACGCCGGAAGAGTATGAGACACATATTCGTCATGTGCTGGAGGCAGAGCCGAATATCATCATTGATGACGGCGGCGATCTGGTTACAATGGTACACAAGGAAATGCCCCAGCTGATTCCGAATATTATCGGCGGCTGTGAGGAGACTACGACAGGTATTATCCGTCTGGAAGCCATGAATAAGGCGGGCGAGCTGAAGTTCCCCATGGTACGTGTCAACAATGCGGCATGCAAGCATTTCTTTGATAACAGATACGGTACGGGTCAGTCCGTATGGGACGGCATCAACAGGACGACGAACCTGATTGTGGCGGGCAAAATCGTGGTGGTAGCAGGCTACGGCTGGTGCGGTAAAGGTACTGCCATGAGAGCTAAAGGCCTGGGGGCAAGAGTTATCGTTACAGAGATAGACCCGATTAAGGCGATTGAGGCAGTGATGGACGGATTCGACGTAATGCCTATGAAAGAAGCGGCTAAGGTGGGAGACTTCTTTATTACCGTGACAGGCTGTGACGGCGTTATCGATAAAGAAGATTTCGCAGAGATGAAAGAGGGCGCTATTCTCTGCAATGCGGGACATTTCGACTGCGAGATTGACATGGCGTGGCTGAAAGCCAACGCGGTAGAGACGAAGGAACAGCGTAAGAATATCATGGGCTATAAACTGCCCACGGGCCAGTGGATTTTCGTATTGGCAGAGGGGCGTCTTGTGAATCTGGCTGCAGGTGACGGACATCCGGCAGAGATCATGGATATGAGTTTTGCGATTCAGGCGCTTTCCGCGAAGTATCTGGTGGAGCACGGCAGTGAACTGCAGGAGAAGCTGATCGATGTACCGGAGGAAGTAGATAAGGATGTGGCGAAGCGTAAGCTTGCATTTCTTGGTAAGGAAATCGATGTGCTGACACCGGAGCAGGAGAAATATTTGAATAGTTACACGGTTTAGCATTGCATTTATGTTTGTCGGCGGTTTCCAATAACCGCCGATTTTAGTATTTATACAGTCTGTATGCAATATTGGTGTAATATCGTATCAAGTGCGCGATTTTAACCGGAATAGGATAGTAAGAGGACAGGAGCAATTTAATGGAAACGCAAAATAATGTAAAATCATACAAATCAGGTGAACTGATCAGGCGGTTTCTGCCTTATTATAAGAAATACTGGAAAATTGTCGTAATCGATCTGCTTTGTGCAGGGCTGACAACGATCTGTGAACTTGTATTGCCGATGATCATCCGGTTTATCACGAATACCGGAATGAGCGATCTGGCATCTCTTACCATAGCAATTATTCTGAGGCTGGGGGTGTTATATCTGTGTCTGCGGATCGTGGATACGATGGCGAACTTCTATATGGCCTACACAGGACATGTTATGGGTACGCGCATTGAGACGGATATGCGGCGGGATGCTTACGCACACCTGCAGAAGTTGTCGAATACATACTATAACAATACGAAGGTCGGACAGATCATGGGACGTATTACCAATGACTTGTTTGACGTGACGGAATTCTCCCATCATTGTCCGGAGGAGTTTTTTATTGCAGGGATCAAGGCAGTTATTTCCTTTATTATACTGGCGCGTATCAGTCTTGGCCTGACGCTGGTCCTGTTTGCGGTAATTCCGGTTATGGTTGTGACCTGTATTACAATCAACCTGCGTATGAGGGATGCATTCCGTAAGCAGCGTGTGCAGATCGGTGAATTGAATGCCCGCATTGAAGACAGCCTTCTGGGACAGAAGGTGGTGAAGGCCTTTACCAACGAAGAGAAGGAAAAAGAGAAGTTCGAGGAAGATAACATTAATTTCTTCCGTATTAAGAAGGAAACCTATAAATTTATGGCGGCTTTCCAGACAACTACCAGAGCCTTTGATGGTCTGATGTATCTGGTGCTTCTGGTTGCGGGCGGTATCTTTATGGTCAGGGGGCATATTGTGCCTGGAGATCTGGTGGCCTATGTCATGTATGTAACTACGCTGATTGCCACGATTCGCAGGATTATCGAGTTCGCGGAGCAGTTTCAGCGCGGTATGACGGGAATCGAGCGTTTCGTACAGATCATGGACAGTGATATTGAGATCTTTGACGAACCGGGAGCGGTGCCGTGTGTGAACCCGCAGGGGAATATTTCCTTCCATGATGTGAGCTTTGAATATCCGGATGACCATAATGTAGTATTCAGAGGATTGAATCTGGATATTCATGCAGGTGAGAAGATTGCCATCGTGGGTCCCTCGGGAGGCGGCAAGACAACACTGTGCAACCTGATTCCCCGTTTCTATGATATCAACGGAGGAGAAATCCTGTTGGATGGGAAGAATATACACGGGTATACAATCAAAAGTTTAAGACAGAATATCGGTATGGTGCAGCAGGATGTCTATCTGTTCTCGGGTACGGTGTATGAGAACATTGCCTACGGCAAAGAACATGCAACGAAGGAAGAAGTGACAGAGGCGGCGAAACGGGCAGGTGCACATGAATTTATCTGCAGCCTGAAAGACGGTTATGATACTTATGTGGGAGAGCGGGGCGTGAAATTGTCCGGCGGCCAGAAGCAGAGGATCAGTATTGCCAGAGTGTTCCTGAAGAACCCGCCCATATTGATTATGGATGAGGCTACTTCGGCGTTGGATAATGAAAGCGAATTTCAGGTGGCGAGATCCTTAGAGGCGCTGGCTAAGGGGAGAACTACAATCACGATTGCGCACAGGCTGTCGAGTATTCGTAATTCTGACAGGATTCTGGTGTTGACCGAGGAAGGAATCGTGGAGGAAGGCACACACGAAAGTCTGCTTGAGCTGGGCGGAATCTATCATCATTTCTATGTTACGGCGAATGAATTGAAGTAGGATCATGAGTGACACGATACAGGGTAAGACGATATGGACGGAAAACAATTAATACTGATCATCGAAGATGATAAATCTTTGGCGGCCGGCCTGTGCCGTGCCTTGCAGAGTGAGGAAATCGAGGCGGTAAGCTGCGGTACATTAAAAGCCGCGGCAAACTTGCTCTACAGACAACAGGAGTCGGGCAGAAGCTTTGCGCTGGCGCTTTTGGATGTGAACCTGCCGGACGGCAGCGGGTTTGATTTTCTGAAGGAGATAAAGAAGAAATACGGCGTGGCTGTTATCATGCTGACCGCAAACGATATGGAGATCGATATCGTGACGGGTCTGGAACTGGGTGCCGATGACTATATTACCAAGCCGTTCAGCCTGGCGGTACTGCGGGCCCGCGTGGCGACACAGCTGCGCCGCGTGCGGGAACAGGACGGGGCAGCAGGGCGGCCAGGGCAGGATCAGGTTATCGTGATCGATGATTATCGGTTCGACTTTGTCCGGATGGAATATTATCATGGAGAGGAACAGGTGGAACTGAGTAAGACAGAACAGAAGCTGCTTCGTATTTTAGTGGAAAACCGGGGGATTTCGCTGAGGAGGGAGGTACTCTTGGACCGTATCTGGTCTTCGGAGGCGGAGTTTGTGGATGAGAATGCGTTGTCCGTCACGGTGAAACGACTGCGGGATAAGCTGGGAGCGCAGAAAAGAATCAAGACGGTCTATGGAATCGGATACCGGTTTGAGTAAAGAGTGGAAGAGAGTGATATATTGGGTGACAGGAAGGCGATGATCATATTCATAACAGGGGGACTGTGCCTGATCTGTGCGGTCATACTTGTTGTTTATCATCATTTCAGGACAAGACGTATCCTTTATCGGATGCAGCATATGCTGGATGCCGCTATGGAGGGAAACTTTCAGGAGAGTATCTTTGATGAGTCTCTGTATTCCGCCATGGAAAGCAGACTGGCAAAGTATCTTGGAGCCTCGGAAGTGTCAGCCAGGAAGACGGCAGAGGAGAAGGACCGGATTAAGACGATGATAGCGGACATCTCCCATCAGACGAAAACGCCGCTCGCCAATATTCTCCTTTATACGGAACTTCTGCAGGAACGGGAACAGACTGTGGAGAGCAGGGAGAATCTGGAGCTTCTTGGGAATCAGGCACAGAAGCTGCAGTTTCTGATTGATTCTCTGGTCAGGCTGTCAAGACTGGAGACGGGTATTCTTGTGCTGCAGCCGACGAAGACGGCAGTTTTCCGGCTGCTGGATGAGGCGGAGAGACAGTTCGGCAGCCAGGCGAGGGAAAAGGGGCTGTATTTGCATGTTTTTGCTGAAGAAGCGAGAGATATCTTCGCCAGCTTTGACAGGAAATGGACATCGGAAGCGCTTGGCAATATCATAGATAATGCCATTAAATATACGGAACAGGGTGGTATCACGGTGAAAGCTAAGCCATATCAGCTCTTTGTCTGTATCGAGGTATCAGATACCGGACGGGGCATTGCGGAAGAAGAGCAGGCGAAGATATTCGGGCGGTTCTACCGGTCGCCGGAAGTTGCAGATCAGGCCGGAGTGGGAATCGGGCTTTATCTTGCCAGAGAGATTCTTAAGCAGGAATCAGGTTATATCAAAGTGTCATCCAAAGAGGGCAAAGGGACGGTTTTCTCAATGTACCTGCCGGTTGACTGAAATCTTTCAAAACCGTTAGATTTCATTTTCTGACAGAAAGAAAACAGAAAGAATTGTATGCGATAATCTGTATTGTGAACGGAAGTATTCACGGTGCAGATTTTTGTTTTCTCAGCCGGAGACTTTCGGTAGTCTGTTGACAGGTATGTTAACGGGAAACACAGAAAAATCATCAGATTGGAGGAAAAGGATTACATGACTATATTATCGACAAAAAATTTGAGAAAAATATACGGCACAGGAGAAAGTGAAGTACACGCGCTGGACGGTGTTGATATTCAGGTGGAGAAGGGGGAGTTCGTGGCCGTGGTAGGGACGTCGGGCAGCGGCAAGAGTACGCTGCTTCATATGCTGGGCGGGCTGGACCGCCCTACCTCAGGGACGGTCACCGTTGACGGCAAGGATATTTTTATGTTGAAAGATGAAGAATTGACGATCTTCAGGCGCAGGAAGATCGGGTTTGTGTTTCAGAATTATAATCTGGTACCTGTCCTCAATGTATATGAGAATATTTTGCTTCCGGTGCAGCTGGACGGCGACGAGCCGGATGAAAAATATATTACTTCCATTATCGATATGCTGGGGCTGCCTTCGAAGCTTCAGAGTCTGCCGAACAATCTGTCCGGCGGCCAGCAGCAGAGAGTAGCCATAGCCCGTGCCCTGGCAGCGAAACCGGCAATCATACTGGCAGATGAGCCTACCGGAAATCTGGATTCCAAAACCAGCCAGGATGTGCTCAGCCTTTTGAAAGTCAGCAGTCAGAAATTTGCGCAGACGATCGTCATGATTACTCACAATGAAGAGATTGCGCAGCTTGCAGACCGGATCGTCCGTATTGAGGACGGTAAGATTGTGTAACAGTTTAGTCCAGGACTCGGGAACTGCCCATTAATAACTTGATTAAAGAAATGACAGAAAGGTATGAAAAGTATATGAGAGTAGCAAACAGGAAATGTATCCGCAGACTCAGCATGGCACATATGAAGTCTGCAAAAAACAGGAATATGGTCACAATACTGGCGATCGTGCTGACCAGTGTGTTATTTACGGCTCTTTTTACGGCGGGAGCATCCATGGTGGAGGGCTACCAACAGGCCAATTTCCGGCAGGTGGGCAGCTGCAACCACGGGTCTTTTAAAGGGCTGACGAAAGAACAGTATGACGAGCTCAAAGACGATCCGCTGATCAGAGAGAGGGGAGACAGGGTATTCGTAGGTATGCCTGATAAAGATCCTTTCCGCAAAAGTCATGTGGAGGTAAACTATTGTGATGCGAATACGGCGGAGTGGATGTTCTGCAGGCCGGTGGAAGGACGTTTGCCTGCGGAAGGCACGAATGAGGCGGCAACGGATACGACGGTGCTTGAGCTTCTCGGTGTGGAGCCGGTGATTGGCAATGAGTTTACGATGACCTTTAACGTGGACGGAACGGAGACAACGGAGACTTTTACGCTATGTGGGTATTGGGAGTATGACGAGGTGACGGTTGCAAACCATGTATTGATTCCCGAAAGCCGGGCGGAGGAAATCTTTGACAGACTGGGAACGGAAGGCAAGGACGGACTAACCGGTTTCCGTATTATGGATGTCATGTTTCGAAATGCCTCCCATATTGAAGAAAATATCCAGGAGATTGTGGAAAGACATGGTTTTCAGAATGAACATCCGGGGGAGGAAAATTATATCAGTACGGGTGTCAACTGGGGATATGCCGCGGCACAGATGGATCAGAATATAGATCTTTCTGCTGTACTTGCACTTGTGGCGGCAGTTGTTCTCATCGTCTTCACGGGTTATCTGATTATCAATAATATTTTCCGGATCGCAGTGGCCAATGACGTGCGTTTCTACGGACTTTTGAAAACCATCGGAACAACAGGGAGACAGATTAAGAGGATCATTCTTCTGCAGGCAGGGATGCTTTCTCTGGTGGGTATTCCGATCGGAATCGGGGTGGGCTATTTTCTTGGACTCATGATTACGTGGGTTGTAGTGCCGAATATGGATTTTATGGACCGTGTCAGTTCCATGAATCCGCTGATTTTTGTGGGGGCTGCTTTTTTTGCCTTGGTTACGGTATTTCTGTCCTGCGGCAAACCGCGCCGGATGGCGGCAAAGGTATCTCCGATCGAGGCGCTGCGGTATACGGAAGGCTATCAGGGCAGGAAGAAGGTTCGGAAAGCCAGGGCCGGAGCTTCTATCCCGAAGATGGCGTGGGCCAATCTGGGCAGAAGCAAGAGTAAGACGGTGATCAGTGTGATCTCCATGTCGTTGGCGATTGTAATTCTGGATATGACTTATGTGTTTACCGGCGGATTTGATATGGATAAATATCTGCGTGATATGACACAGGACTTCATACTGGCGGATGCATCTTATTTTCAGGTGGCATCGCATACATGGGGACATAAGGACGGCGGAAAAGATGCCATTCTCGGAGAAGAAGCTATTACAGGCGTTAAGCAGCAGGGCGGCGTTACCGGCGGAAGAGTCTACGGGACGGTTTCGAGTATAGAAGAACTGGTATCGGAAGAATGGGCGATGAAAAAATTTACCATGTATAACAGTGAAGAAATGGCAGATTACTACGTGAATACCATGTTGGAGCAGGTGGGAGACAAGAGGGCAGATGCGGCGCGCCTGTACGGTATGGAAGACTTCGTGCTGGATAAACTGACAGTGATAGAAGGCGATATCAGTAAACTGAAAGAAGACGGTAATTATGTCGCCGCAGTGTATGAGACGGATGATTATAATAATCTGTATACTGACTGGCATTGGGCGAAAGTGGGGGATAAGGTTACTCTGCGGTATGTTGACCAGTATGAGTATTATAATCCCAAGACGGGAGAAGTCTATCCGGAAGATGTGGATCTGGACACTGTTCCTCTATGGGCTAAGAGAGCCAGGGAGTATCGGGAAGAAGAGTACGAAGTGGCAGCGGCAGTGGTGGTGCCGAATAAACTGACTTATCGTAATTTCGGGGACGATGATTTCGTAATGGGAGCGGAAACCTTCAAGAGAAGCACCGGCACCGACGCGGTCATGTATTATGCGTTTGACTGCGAAGAGGACGGAAGGCAGGCCATGGAGCAGTATATGCAGGAGTACACACAAGGGCAAGGTTCTGCATATGATTATGAAAGCAAGCAGACAGCGGCAGAGGAGTTTTATGATTTTAAGAATATGTTTCTGTACGTGGGAATTGCGGTAAGCTTTGTCATCGGATTAATCGGCGTCCTGAATTTCTTTAACGCGATCCTGACCGGTATTCTGGCCAGAAAGAAGGAATTTGCGGTGCTGCAGTCCATCGGCATGACCGGGAAACAGCTGAATACCATGCTGATTGTGGAAGGGATCCTTTTTGCAGGCAGTGCGGTGGCAGTCACGCTGGTCCTGGTAATACTCATGGGGCCGGGGATTGGTAAAACGCTTGAAAGCATGTTCTGGTTCTTCAGTTACCGCATCAATATCCTGCCGATTCTTGCAGTGGCGCCTTTCTTCCTGCTGACCGGGGTGATGATACCGCTGATCTCCTACCGGTATGTGGCTAAGCGGTCGGTGGTGGAACGGCTCAGGGAAGCAGAATAGACTGGGAGAGCTGATTTTGTAGGCATTTTTAACAAAAAGAAAGCGTCTATTTGTCAGAAATATGCTGAAAATATAATTAATTTTCAGAAAATACTTACATGTGGAACAAATATGTGCTATCATAATATATATTAAGGAAATTATCGGCGTAAATGTGTGGATATAGAAGTATTGTCCGACGCATTTCCATTTTACTGGGAGGTATGTTCCATAAGGCGCATTTTGTTTTTTCACAGGGAAATAAGTCCTATGAGACGCATTCTTGCTCTTTCATGAGTACATCCCATGAAATGTTTTTGTACAGAAACATGGAGGGATTATGTTTGAGAAAAATCAATTGATCATGTGCGGCGGACATGGTGTCTGCCGCGTCGTTAATGTCACAGGGAACCCCATCGACAGATTTGATAAAACACGTAAATTTTATGTACTGGAGCCGGTCTTCGAGAAGGCCAGCACCGTATATATGCCGGTGGACAACGATAAGGTTGTCATGCGCAGGATTATGAACAAGGGCGAAGCGGAAGAGCTGATCGACAATATCTCGGAGATTGAGACGGTCTGGATCAAAGAGGAGAAGACCAGGGAGCAGATGTATAAGGATGCGATCCGCACCTACGACTGCCAGAGTCTCGTACAGATCATAAAGACGCTCTACCTGCGGAAACAGAGCCGTATTAAGGAAGGGAAGAAGGTGCTGTCCTCTGACGAGCAGTATCTGCATAAGGCGGAGACGCTGCTCTACAGCGAGATGTCATTGGCATTGGATATTCCGAAGGAGGAAGTACAGGGGTATATCTCCGATGCGGTCAGGAAGAAGAAAAGTCTGGTGTAGCGCTGTGCTGTTTATTCAGGACAGCATCCTGGACAGAGCCAGGATATGCAAGGATAAAAGAAAAGAATAAGCTTTGTTCAGGGAAGTCAGGCCGTTTGGCCTGACTTTTTTGGCCCGGAGGTTATGTAATTTACCACTTGCTTTTTTAATGGGGAAAATGTATTCTAGTGAGTAAAGCGATTTTCAAGGATATAATGAGGGATTTCAATGATCATAGATGCAATTGCAGACAGCTTCATAGACAGTGTCAAATTGCTGCCCTTTTTGTTCCTGACTTATCTTGCGATGGAGTATCTGGAGCATAAGGCGGGGCAGAAGATGCAGGAAGCAATCCGGCGTGCGGGCAGGGGAGGCCCTGTTATCGGCAGCATACTCGGCGCTTTCCCGCAATGTGGTTTTTCGACAGTAGCTTCGAATTTATATGCGGGCAGGATTATCACGGCAGGGACACTAATAGCGATTTTCCTGTCCACTTCCGATGAGATGCTTCCTATTATGATATCAGAGAATATCGAACTGACGGTTATTCTGGAAATTCTAGGGGTTAAAGTGGCTGTTGGCATACTGGCCGGATTTTTCTTCGATTTTATACTGCGCGGAAAGAAGAAAGAGCTGCAGATCGAACATTTATGTGAGCAGCATCACTGCCACTGTGAGGAAGGAATCTGGAAGTCTGCACTGCATCATACGCTGGAGATCTTTCTGTATATTATGGTCATCTCTCTGGCGCTGAATCTGCTCCTTGCGTGGATAGGCGAAGACGTGTTGGCTGATCTGGTGCTTAACCGTCCGGTTGTGGGAGAAATGGCGGCGGCTCTGGTGGGGATGATTCCCAATTGTGCCGCTTCCGTTATCATTACGCAGCTGTACCTGAATGGAGTGCTGAGCGCCGGAGCGATGACGGCAGGGCTGCTGTCGGGCTCGGGAGTGGGACTTCTGGTATTGTTTCGGGTGAATGATGACTACAGAGAGAATTTCAGGATTTTGGGTTTGTTATATGTGACGGGTGTATTGGGAGGAATGCTTGTGAACTGTCTGGGCATTGTATTTTAGGCATGCCGGGAAGAGGATGAATATCAAAGAATAAGGTAGGATGGAGACTGGCCATGGAAAAGAATTATAACAAAACAATATACGCATGTTTTGTCGGTTATATTGTGCAGGCGATCGTCAATAATTTCGTGCCGCTGCTGTTTCTGACGTTTCACAGCTATTACGGGATTCCGATGACACAGATCACACTGCTGATCACATTTAATTTCGGGCTGCAGCTTCTGGTGGATCTGCTTTCCGTTACGTTTGTGGACAGGATAGGATACCGTGCCTCCATGGTCATAGCGCATATTTGTGCGGCGGCAGGCTTCCTTCTTCTGACGGTTCTGCCGGATGTGTGTGGCAATGCCTTCGCGGGGCTTCTGGTTGCGGTCACGGTTTATGCGGTGGGCGGCGGTCTGCTGGAAGTGCTGGTCAGTCCCGTGGTGGAGGCGTGTCCTACGGATAATAAGGAGAAAGCCATGAGCCTTCTGCATTCCTTTTACTGTTGGGGCCATGTGGCAGTGGTTCTGGTATCAACGCTGTTTTTCAGACTGTTTGGGATCGGGAACTGGAAGATTATGGCGTGTATCTGGGCAATCGTACCCTTTGCGAATATGATCGCTTTCACTAAAGTGCCGATCGCATCTTTGATGGAAGATGGCGAGAAGGGGCTGACGATAGGCGAGCTTTGCAGAAGTAAGATCTTCTGGGTGTTGATGCTGATGATGGTGTGTGCCGGAGCCAGCGAGCAGGCGGTGAGCCAGTGGGCCTCCACTTTCGCGGAACTGGGACTGGGCGTCAGTAAGACGGTGGGAGATCTGGCGGGTCCTATGCTGTTTGCGGTTCTGATGGGCAGTGCCAGAGCATTTTACGGAAAGTACGGCGACCGCATCGACCTGGATCGGTTTATGATCGGCAGCAGTGTACTGTGTGTCCTGTCTTATTTGTGCATCTCTCTTGTGCCCAGTCCAGTGGTGGGGTTTGCGGGCTGTGCCTTATGCGGCCTGTCTGTGGGGATTATGTGGCCCGGTTCTTTCAGCAAGGCGACGGCTTCCATTGCGCGCGGCGGGACGGCTATGTTTGCACTTCTGGCGCTGGCCGGGGATGTGGGCTGTTCCGGAGGGCCTACGGTAGTCGGCATGGTGTCCGGGGCGTTGAATGATAATCTGAAAATGGGGATTCTGGCTGGAGTCGTGTTCCCGCTTCTGCTTCTTGCGGGCATATTTCTCTGCAGAATCCTTTCCAGACACACACATCCTGCATTATGATTCTGTCATAATGCAGGATGTGTGTGTCTGGAAACAAGTGGGCTGTATTGTTCCTATGAAGCACAAAAAAAGAACCGACCCCAGAGCATTAACATCTCCAAAACCAGTTCTTCAAACTGCACCGCCAGGGGCTCGAACCCTGGACACCCTGATTAAGAGTCAGGTGCTCTACCAACTGAGCTAGCGGTGCATATCTTATGTGCTGTGCATGCGGTGAATAATTAGTTGTTATTCCCACACGCAAGTGTTATTATAGTATAATGTTACGAGCATTGCAAGTCTTTTTTTAAAGAAATTTAAGAAAAAATTCCAAAAATATAAAAATTTATAAAAAAGATGAAAATAAAGCGCTTGTACCACAAGTAAGACATGATGTAAAATGGGATGAAAATTGAGAAAGGAATGCGGTATTTAAAATGATATTTGAAAGCCATGCACATTATGATGATGAAGCATTTGATGAAGACCGGGAGGAATTGCTTACATCGCTTAAGGAACACGGAATCGGCAATGTAATCAACGTGGGGGCGAGTCTTGCAGGCTGCAAGAAAACCCTGGAGCTGATGGAGAAGTATCCTTTCCTGTACGGTGCGATGGGTGTGCATCCGGGTGAGACGGCAGAGCTTGATGAGGACGGCCTTGCGTGGCTGCATCAACAGTGTTCCCGGGATAAAGTGGTTGCGGTGGGCGAGATCGGGCTGGATTACCACTGGAAGGAACCTGAGATACCGGTACAGAAGAGGTGGTTTGTCAGGCAGCTGGAGCTGGCGCGGAAGGTCGGGCTTCCTGTGATCATTCATTCTCGGGAAGCGGCCAAAGACACGCTGGATATAATGCAGGCGCTTCATGCAGAAGAGCTGGGCGGTGTGGTGCACTGCTATTCTTATACGAAGGAAATGGCACGGGAATATTTGAATATGGATTTCTATTTCGGCATCGGCGGTGTGATTACATTTAAGAATTCCCGTAAATTAAAGGAGGCGGTGGAATATATTCCGCTGGAGAGAATTCTGCTGGAGACAGACAGTCCCTATCTGGCGCCGGAGCCGAACCGCGGCAGGAGGAATTCTTCCCTGAATCTGCCGCATGTGGCACAGGAGGTGGCACGGCTGAAAGGCGTTCCGTATGAGGAAGTGGTGGAAGTCACAAGAAAGAATGCGGAAGCCTTATTTCACATTTAAGCCAGCGCCTGCTGAGATTAAGAACGGTCAATAAAGAATAGAGGATATTATGGCAGTACTTGGAAACAGAAGAAATACAGGGGAAATCATTGAGAAATATCATTTTAACTTTCAGAAGAAATTCGGGCAGAATTTTCTGGTAGACAGCAGCATATTGGACAGGATCATTGAATCGGCACAGATTACGGAAAAGGACTGTGTGCTGGAGATCGGGCCGGGTATCGGCACGATGACGCAGAGACTGGCCGAGGAGGCGGGAGAAGTAGTGGCGGTAGAGATTGACAGGAATCTGATTCCGATTCTGCAGGATACTCTTTCGGCCTATGATAACGTGACCATTATCAACGCAGATATTCTGAAGCTTGACCTGAACCAGATTGTGGAGGAACATAATCAGGGCAGACCTGTCAAAGTGGTGGCCAATCTTCCCTATTATATCACCACGCCGATTATCATGGCGCTTTTTGAGAATCACATACCACTGCAGAGTGTGACAGTCATGGTACAGAAGGAAGTAGCGGACCGGATGCGGGTAGGCCCGGGAACCAAGGATTATGGCGCACTGTCCCTGGCTGTGCAGTATTATGCGAAGCCGGAGATCATCACAAGAGTTCCGGCGGCCTGCTTTATGCCGAGACCGAACGTAGACAGTACGGTGATCCGGCTGGAACGTTATGAGAAGCCTCCTGTGGAAACGGAGGATGAGGCATGGCTTTTTGCGGTTATCAGAGCATCCTTTAACCAAAGACGGAAAACGCTGGTAAACGGACTTGCCAACGCGGGCAAGCTTGGTGTGAGCAGACAGCAGGCAGAAGAGGTACTGACAGAAATAGGCCTTCCGGCAACGGTGCGCGGAGAGACGCTGACACTGGAACAGTTTGCCGATTTGAGCAACAGGCTTTTAAGGCGGAAGGCAGCCGGTCCGGCATGAAACGGACGCTTTGTAACAGGTCAGCCTTTCGGCTTCCCTGTTAAGACGCTTTTTTCTACATCTTTATTTACATTGATATGTGGCTATGGTAAACTAAGACAGTGAAAATAGGGCTTATATGGTAATAGCTGGGGCAGGTCTGTGCAATTGCTGCATTGACCGTTGCCTGGACTGTTATTTTATATGGCCGTGTGTCTGTCAGGAGACAAACAGCTTACGATGAAATGAACTGTGTAGGGCAGCGATCACAGTGAGAATACAATAATGAGGTGAGCACCTTGGATAAGTATGAATATAAAGTACGCGCCGATGAGATCAAAGCATTGATTGCTGAGGGAGAGTTCGCAGAGGCTGTTAAGATCGCGGACACGATTGACTGGCGCAGAGTCAAAAGTGTCATGATGTTATGCACGATCAGTGATTTATATAAGATCAACAGAAGGTATCAGGAGAGTAAGGATATACTGCTGCTGGCTTATGAGAAGCATCCGACAGGAAGACTGATTGTCTACTCCCTGTGCGAACTCTCCATCAAGATGGAAGAGTACGTGCAGGCGATTGAATACTATAAAGAATTCGTACAGATCGCGCCGAAGGATACCGGCAGATATATTCTCCAGTATCGTCTCTATGAGGCCCAGGATGTCAGCCTGGAAGAGAGAATTGCCGTTTTGGAGGAATTTAAGAAGCGTGATTACCGTGAAAAATGGGCCTATGAGCTGGCCTATCTGTATCACAGAATCGGTCTGTCCACCAAATGCGTAGAGGAATGTGACGAGATGTTCCTCTGGTTTGGCGAGGGTAAATATGTTGTCAAGGCACTGGAGCTGAAGAAGCTGCATGAGCCGCTGAATGATGACCAGCAGGACAAGTATGATCTGTGGATGCAGGAGAGGGAAGCCGAGGGAGAACCTTATGAGGAAGAACCCGAAGATGACGGCTATGCGGACGGTGCGCCGGAGAACACCGGAAGAGTGGCTGCTGCCCGGTATGCGGAAGAAGATCCCGGTGCGGAGACATTGGCGGCAGAAGTGCCGACAACGGAACTGCCGGAGGTTAAGACGGTAGACTTAGGGCAGTATAACACGATCAATCTGCAGAGAGCTCTGGCAGAAAGTATGCGGGAGATTCTGAGTGAGGAAGAGCCTGTCCTGGAGGAATCGCCGGAAGTGGCCGGAGAAGAGGTTTACAGGCAGGAAGAGCCGGCAGAGGAAAATGAATACGGGCGTGCGGGGTATGCAGAGGATCCCGGTGCACCGGACACTGGGTTTAAGGTTTATGAAGAGGCGGAACAGAGACCGGCAGAGGATGCGGCTGCGGACATACAAGACACAGAAGCAGTCAGTCAGCCTGCGGTTTCCATGAGCATAGAAGAAATGCCCGAGGCTGCAGAGACCCAGGATTCTGTTCCGGAAATAGAAGAAGCTCCCAAGGCCTATGCAAAGGAGGAGGTAAAGGAACCTGCGCAGGATGAAGAGCAAAGGCATGAGGTATTAGAAGACGCCGCCGATGAAGCATCGGACGCGTTGCCGGAAGCGACGATCAGGCTGCCGGATCCCAGGGAAGTGGAGAAGCGGCTGAAGGAGACAACGGTGACGAAGTTTCCGCAGAAAGCGCCTGTCAGCGAAGCGCCTAAGAGCGGGAAGCCTACTATGGATACGGACCATCTTCAGGAGATCAGTGCACAGATCGTGCGGGAGGATACTGCCGCTTTTGATGCCCAGCAGATCCTGGAGCAGATGAAGCAGGAGGTATACAGAGAGGCAAAGGCGGCTGAGGACGATGAGAACCGGATACCGGGGGCAAGAACGGGTGTCCTCACACCTTTAAATACCAAACCGTCGAGATATGATAATATCCTGTCTCAGGAATATGACGGACAAATCAGTCTCGTGATGCCGGAGGAGGAGCGGATCGAGAAGCAGATCACCGGACAGCTCAGCATTGAAGATATCATGGCCGAGTGGGAAGCGATAAAGAAAACCAACCAACAGAAACGCATGGAAGATGTCAGACAGCGGATTCTGCAGCATACGGGTGATCTTTTCGCCAATTTCGACGAGGCAACGAAAAACGGCCTTCTGGAGGAACTGGAGAGGGCTTTTGTTGCGGCGATTATGAAAGAATCCGGCAAGAAACCTTCGGTCAAGAAAGTGGCGCTGACGGATGACGATACGGAGAAAAAGACTTCCGCCGTACAGCAGAAAGGGAAGTATATTCCGGAAGAGAGTGACACGGATACGACGGAGGAACCGGAAGAGGCGGCACCTGAGGAAAACGCGGAGGCAGATCCGCAGAAACGCAGCGAAGAACCCGAGACAGCCCCGGATGTTATGTCTGAGGAAGAAGAGCAGGAGAGTGAAGGGGGCAGGGAGAGGGAACTGACGGAAGAAGAAAGAGAACTTTTCGGGGAGTTTATTCATCACCGTAAGTCCGAAAGACAGCTTGTGCGGACGCTGGACAACATGAGCCTGGCATCTTATACCGGAAATGTGCTGCTTACCGGGGAGGAAGAGGAAACGGCTCTTACGCTTGCGAAGGCCCTGATCCGGGAGATGCAGCTTAATGATGACAATTTCTCGGGCAAGGTGGCCAAGATTTCTGCCGTGGTTCTGAATAAGAAGGATATTGGGGAGATTTTCGGCAAGCTGGACAACGGAGCGCTGATCATAGAGAAAGCATCCTGCCGCCTGAAACCGGCAACGGTAAATAAAATAATAAAGACACTGGATAAGGATAACAAGGGTATTCTGGTGCTGATGACCGGCCAGAAGCAGGACATGAATGAACTTCTGGCAGAGAATCCGGCGTTAAATGAGTATTTTAATCTTCGTGTGGACATCGAACCGCTGGATGATGAAGCACTGGTGGCCTATGCGAGACAATATGCGGAGGAAATGGAATATTCCATCGATGAATTCGGCATATTGGCGCTTCACACAAGAATAGCGGACAGACAGACTAGCGATCATGAGGTGAATATAGCAGAAGTCCGGGATCTGGTGGATGAAGCCATCTATCATGCCAATAAGAAGACGCCGGGCCATTTTATGGATATCCTGTTGTCGAAAAGATATGATGAGGATGATATGATTATATTGCGTGAGAAAGATTTTATGCATTACTAAACGGCAGTAAACAGGCTGCACCCCGCGGCAGAATATCGGGTAAAGGGTTACGTGCACAGGAATGCAAAGCAGGGCGGCAGTCTGGAAGACAATAAGAAAAAGTAAAAGGGGAGGACGCTTATGGCAAGAAAAAAAGAAACAACAAAAGAAAGAGTAAAAGAAACAAAAGTGGAAGAGAACCAGGTATTTATCTCGGAGGCAGACCAGTACGTATTCGGGCAGGGAACACATTATGATATTTATAAGAAATTAGGTGCACACCCTTCCGTGGAGAATGGCGTGAAAGGTATGTTCTTCGGGGTGTGGGCTCCTCATGCAGCCAGTGTGCATGTGATCGGTACCTTTAACGGCTGGAACGAAGAGCAGCATAAGATGGAGAAGATCGGGACAATCGGCATTTATACGTTGTTCATACCAGAAGTAGGGGAGAACGAGATGTATAAGTACTTGATTCATACACCGGAAGGTGAGAAGCTGTACAAGGCGGATCCCTTTGCCAACTACGCGGAAATGCGTCCGGGGAATGCTTCCAAGACTTATGATATTTCGAAGTTTAAGTGGACAGATGACACATGGATGACGAGCAGAAATGGTAAGGATTATAACAAGGAGCCTGTAGCGATCTACGAGTGCCATATCGGTTCCTGGATGAAGCATCCGGACGGCACGACAGAGGGATTTTATAATTATCGTGAGTTTGCGGACAGGATTGTGGAATATTTAAAAGAGATGAAATATACGCATGTAGAGCTGATGGGGATTGCCGAGTATCCCTACGATGGCTCCTGGGGATATCAGGTGACCGGTTACTATGCGCCTACTGCAAGATACGGCACGCCGGACGATTTTATGTATCTGATCAATAACCTGCACCGCAATAAGATCGGTGTTATCCTTGACTGGGTTCCGGCCCACTTCGCCACGGATGCGCATGGTCTTGGAAGATTTGACGGACAGTGCCTGTTCGAGCATCCGGATCCGAGAATCGGAGAACATCCGGACTGGGGAACCAAGATCTTCAATTATGGAAAGAATGAGGTCAGGAATTTCCTGATCGCCAATGCATTATTCTGGATCAAGGAATACCATATCGATGGTATCCGCGTAGATGCGGTGGCTTCCATGCTGTATCTGGATTACGGCAAGCGGGACGGCCAGTGGGTGCCTAATAAATATGGCGGCAATGAGAATTTGGAGGCGATAGAATTCTTCAAACATCTGAACTCCGTTGTGTGCGGTACCTATCCGGGATTTCTGACGATTGCGGAGGAGTCCACGGCATGGCCGAAGGTGACCGGCAAGGTGGAGGATGACGGACTGGGCTTTTGCTTTAAATGGAATATGGGATGGATGCATGATTTCTGTGAGTATATGAAATTAGACCCTTATTTCCGTAAGAATAACCATTACGCGATGACATTTGCCATGACCTATAACAACAGTGAGAATTATATCCTGCCGCTGTCCCATGACGAGGTGGTTCACCTGAAGTGTTCTATGGTCAACAAGATGCCGGGGTATCCGGTAGACAAATATGCGAATCTGCGGGTGGGCTATACCTATATGTTCGGCCACTCCGGCAAGAAGCTGCTGTTCATGGGACAGGACTTCGGACAGGAGAGAGAGTGGAGTGAAGAGAGGGAACTGGACTGGTTCCTGCTTGCGGAAGAGCAGAATAAGGGAATGCATGAGTATGTTAAGGAACTGTTGAACATGTACCGCAAATATCCCGCGCTTTATTCAATCGATAATGACTGGAAAGGGTTCGTGTGGCTTAACGCGGATGACTGTGACCGCAGTGTTTACAGCTTCTACAGGCGGGACGAGACGGGCAAGAACAATATCATGTTCGTGATCAACATGACGCCTATGATGTGGGAGGATTATGTGGTCGGCGTACCGAAGAAAAAGAAATACAAACTGATCCTGAACAGTGACGAGAAGCGGTTCGGCGGTAACGGACATGAGATTCCGGCAGAGATCAATGCGGTTAAGGGAGAGTGCAATTTCCAGAAAAATAAGATTTCCTTCGATCTGCCGCCTTATACGGCTGCGGTGTTTGTATTCTGACAGGGACTGGCTGCAGAAGTTCTGTAGGGTCTTATAAAATGACATAGAAGCTGTTTTAGCATTAATCAAACGGCCGTTGTACGGAAAGTTTTATACTTCTGTGCAACGGCCTAATTTTGTAGTATCCAATATCGGATAATTCATGTATAATATATGCACCGGATGTCATGAAGAGGGGATATTTTGTCAGGAACGGGGAAATTAATTGTTTCAATACTTCGAAATAACTAATCACAGATCGTAAAGATAGATAGGAGGCATATATGCTGTTTGTACAACATAATCTACTTGCAGAAAATGCGAATCGACAACTTAAGGTAAGTACGGGGAAGAATGCGAAGCTGACGGAGAAGCTTTCTTCCGGGTATAAAATTAACAGAGCTGCTGATGACGCGGCAGGTTTATCGATTTCCGAGAAGATGCGCAGGCAGGTGCGCGGCCTGCACCAGACTGTGAGCAATATTTCGGAAGGGGTAGGTTATGTCCAGACGGCGGAAGGTGCTTTGAATGAAGTGCATGATATGCTGCAGAGGATCAATGAGCTTGCGGTGAAGGCGGCCAATGGTACGAATACGGTGGAAGACCGGGCGGCTATCGACGCGGAAATACAGCATTTGAAGAATGAGATGAACAGGATCTTCAGTACCACCACGTATAATGAGAAGAAGATCTGGGAGCCGGGCGATAAGAAACTGTTGGGGTATGATAAAAGGCAGGCAGTAAACTTTACCGGATCAAGTTATCAATATATACAGGAAAGTGTGACCAACGCGAATTGTGGTGTAATAGCAAATTCAACCAGTGATTATATCATTAGGGCAGATGCAGTAGAAGGTGTATGGGTCGAGTGGAAGGGATGGGATGACGAAGACTACACGACAGAGAAAGTCAGCTGGAAAGACTTGGAAGATAATAATTATACCTTTGAAATGAGTGATTATTTCGGTGAAAAGAATCCGGCGACAAATAATCTCTATACTACGAATGACAAAGGTGAAGTCGTACCGCAGTTTAAGCATACAGTCTCATTTTCTGTGGAAGATACGGCCACAATAGATGATATTGTAGCGTGTATTAAAGATACAAGAATGAGTGCTTATTCCTATACGAGTATGTCCAATAATTTTCAAAATATGGACGGTAGTAACAAAACTTATACAGGAGTAGCTGTTGGCGGGGCAAGTTTAAATTATACCGCGGCATATGCTTCTTATATTCACGGCAACTCTAAAGGACATAATTTTGATGGGAGTGACGATGCTTTTTTAGAACCTGCATTGACAGCCAATGGGGGTAAGAGTAATTTGATATCCTATCCACAGGCGGCAACTGTAGAGGAAGCAAGAGCCAGCACGGATAAGTGGGTCTTTTCATTCTATATGGAGGGCATCGGTACTGTGACAGGTACTTCGACCAGTATCAGTTATTATTCCTATGACTGGAGTGATTATAAGGATGACGATGAAAATATATGGTGGTATAAGTATGGCTCCCACAATCAGTATAAAACCGATAAACCGCATTCTGCAGCAGGAACCCTGGGCGGCTTGATGTCGGCTTTGACCGGAACGAAAGACGAATATAATTATGGACATGGAACGGACTCGACTCCTGGATTGCTGCTCAGCAGCAAAGGCGGAGCTACCGATAAAGGCGGAAGCATAACTTTGAATTTCAGCCTGACGGCAGATCAGGAGTTTACCTATGGGAAGGACAAGAAAAGCAGCAGCGTAGGAAGCTTCAGTATCAGAATTAACGTGGATACCAGTGATACAGAAGAGACCATGCTGCAAAAAATCAATAACGCTTTGAACGGTGAGACAATTATGGATTTTTCCACTTCCAGCGCCGGATCCGATCATCATGAAATAGACAGGGCAAGTGCGAAAACTCATCAGATAGATATACCGATCTACGGCGGCATCTGCGGGTTCTACGTGCAGGGAGGCACAGAAGGCGGACAGCATATTTCCGTACAGTATGAAGCCCTCAGCACGATTGCGCTGGGAATAGGGGATACCAATACACGGACGATAGAAAGCGCCAGTAACGCCATCAACGAGGTTAAGGGCGCCCTTCGGATGGTCAGCGAACAGCGTTCCACCTTTGGGGCTTATCAGAACCGTCTGGAGCATGCCAGCAACATCAACGCGAATATAGAAGAAAATACACAGGCCGCCGAGTCCCGTATTCGGGATTCCGATATAGCGGATTTGATGATGGAGTATTCCGTTAATAATATTCTGATGCAGGCGGGGACGAGCATGCTGACGCAGGCCAACCAGAGCAGTCAGTCCATTCTGGAACTGCTGCAGTAGACCCGGCTGCGCAGGCCGGAACTTCTATACTTGCGCGAGCGGACCAGAGCAACCAGCTTATGTTGGGATTGCTGGGATGATCAATTTGAGTGTGGAGCTGTCCATAGGGGAACGGGCTCGGAATCGGGGATTTTGGGCGCAGGGTTAAGAAAAGAAAAGAATGTGCCGAAATAATAGGCAAATACATAAAACCTATAAAACCTACTACATGGAGTGAGTGTATGAAGATTACATTTGACAACAGCAGCACAAACCAAAATGTAGACAAGGTAATGACAACTTCACACCGGGACACCCGTACGGAGAAGACGAATCAGACGGGTGCATATGCATTAGACATTTCTGGCACAGTTATGGATAACACGGCTTATAAAGGTCAAGGAAAGACCGCAGAAGAGGTTATGCAGGATGCAGGGCAGATCGACGTTGCCACGCAGAGAGACTATATGACAGTTATGTCTAATACTGTGTCTGAGGAAGATTATAACCGGATGATGGAAGACGGTTATGATATTGGCGACATGGATGTAGAGGAAGTCGTTACGATTGTTGACAAGATTAAGGCAGAACTTATCAAGGGCGGTACCCAGGTAGTCGGGTATACCGATCAGATAGATGCGGAAACGCTGCGGGAGATCACGGGCAGCGAGGCTTTTGCAAGGGAACTGGAGAAGCAATTTGCCAGACATGATGTTCCGCTGACAGAAGAGAACGTCAGGAATGCGAAAAAGGCATATGACAAGGCCGCAGAACTTAAAGAGATAACGGAAGGCGCTGCCAGATACATGGTGGAAAACCATATGGAGCCTACGATTGATAATTTGTATCGGGCAGGCTACAGCTCCACGGCCGATGGCGACAGGCAGGGCAGAGGCTACTATGCTGACGGAGCCGGCTATTATGCCAAGAAGGCGGAAGAGTATAACTGGCAGCAGTTGCGCCCGCAGATGGAGCGGGTTCTGGAGGAAGCCGGACTGGAAGTCAATGAAGAGACACTGGAAGATGCAAAGTGGCTTGTGGAGAAGGGCGTTCCTCTGACACCGGATACCGTGACGGAACTCTACAGACTGGACACATTGTCACTGCCGAAGGATGAGAAGTATATTTTGTCGGCAATCGCGGCGGCAATCGCGGACGGAAAGAGTGCGGGAGAGGCTGATCTTACAGATAACAGAAGTAATCTGGAGAAGGCGGCGGAGTACGTGGAGCGGTTCGGGCAGGTTTCGGATGAAGCGGTTGGCCGGACTATAGCTGAGGGGAAGGAGCTGACGCTGGCCAATCTGGAGATAGCGGCCGGGCAGGCAGAAGATGCTGCAGACAGCATGCCCCCGCAGTCTGCACAGCGGAACGGATCCGCAGGAGTTACGGACAGAAATGCAGCTTCAGAGGGCTTGGGAAACGGTGCAGCTTATGCAGACCCGGGGAATCATACAGCCGAACAGATCATGCCAGGTGACGCGTCTGCTGAAATCCCTGCCGAAATCACAGCCAGGAGACAGCTGGCAGAGATTCGTCTGATGATGACGGTGGAGGCCAACAGAAAGCTGTTGGAAAGCGGATATTCGATCGACACAACCGAGCTTGAGAAGCTGGTGGATGCGTTGAAGCAGATAGAAGCACGGCAGCGGGAACTTCTCTTCGGTGAGACGGATGTTGACAGAGCATCGGAAAAGGCGGCTCTGTACGCAGAGACCCGGAGCAAGATATCAGAGATACCTTATCTGCCGATTGACGTTGCCGGAAGATTTAAAGTGACGGATGAAGATTTCACTTTAAATCAGGTACATATTTCCGGGACGGCCTTAAGAAATCAATATGATGAGGCGAAGGAGAGATATGAGACATGGATGACTTCGACCAGAGGGGATCTGGGCGATTCCATGGAGAAAGCTTTTCGGAATGTGGATGCGATCCTGGAGGACATGGGATTGGATGCCAGCGAGGAAAACCGCCGTGCGGTGCGAATCCTGGGCTATAACCGGATGGAGCTGTCCCGTGAGAACATAGAGACGGTCCGGGCTTCTGACATGGAGCTGCACCGTGTGATCGATAAGATGACGCCGGCAGCGGTCCTGCAGACGATCCGTGACGGCAGGAATCCTCTGGAAATGACACTGCCGGAACTGGATGCCTATCTGGACTCCATACAGAACGGCAAAGAGCAGGAGATTGAGAAGTTCAGCAAGTTTCTGTATAAACTGGATAAAAATAACGCGATTACGAAGGAAGAGCGGACGGCCTATATCGGAATTTACCGTATGCTCAGGCAGTTCGAAAAGACGGATGGCGCTGCAGTAGGGGCGCTTGTGAATATCGGCACAGAAGTTTCCTTTAAGAATATGCTGAGTGCGGTGCGCAGCCAGAAAAGAGCAGGCATGGATTTCCTCGTGGACGATGCCTTTGCCGGTATAGAGGCGATTGAAAAGGGCATGTCAATTACGAAGCAGATCGAAGCCGGATTTTCTAAAGATTATCGGGATATCGTCGCAGGTATTGCGGACCGGATGGCGAAGCAGGATGCCGTCACGCAGAAAGAGTATCAGGCGGAGCAGATGCAGGAATGCCGGCAGGCATGTGAGGCGGAGGACGCCGTGATTGAGGAACTGCTGCACAACAGACAGCCGGTAACGGTCAACAATCTGGCAGCGGCGGATATGTTGATGCATAATCCCGGCGCTGTATATAAGAAGCTGAATGAATATACGACGCCTGAGAACAGGGGTAAGGTGAAAAATGCACTTTCCCATTTACAGGAGGCACTGACAGATAAGGATACTGCGCAGGAAGCCTACGAAGAAATGCAGCAGGCATATGAGGATATACTGGAGGAAGCCCGATACAGCATGCCGGATCTCAACTATATAGATCTGAAGATGATGCAGAACTGCTATAAGCAGCTTACGTTGGCAGGAAGTCTGGCCAGGGAAGAGAATTATCAGATTCCCGTGGAAATCAACGGTGAGACCACGGCCATTCATCTGAGAGTATTGCATGGGCAGGATGACGGCGGCAAAGTGAAAGCGACCTTTGAGACACAAAGTCATGGCAGAGTGGCGGCAGAATTCAGTATCAGGAACGGTAAAGTGTCCGGTTTTATCGCCTGCTCTACAGAAGAAGGAGCGGAGGCGGTACGGAATAAGAGCGGGGATCTGCAGGAAAGCCTGAAAGAGTTATTTGCATCGAAAGAGGACGGACCGGAAGTCGGGAACATAGGGGTTGTACAGAGCAGTGAACTGGATCTGAACTTTTTTACGGCAGAAGAGCTTCAGGATGAGACATCACCGGTACAGACGGCCGACTTGTATCAGACGGCGAAAGTGTTTATTTCGGTGATCACAGCATAGACAGCAAGGAGGAATTCAATATGAAAATCAGTTACAACGCGGCGGCAATGCGCGCCAACAATGCATTAAATAAATCCGACAAGAGGTTGACCCAGTCTTTGAAAAGACTGTCATCCGGCTTAAAGGTTACGGCAGCTAAGGAGAACCCTTCCGGTTATGCAATCGGACGCAGGATGAATGCACAGATTGCCGGTGTCTCCGTGGCTACCCAGAGCGCAAATAACGGTATTTCCATTATTGAGACAACGGACGGAGCCTTGTCGGAAGTACATGATATGCTGCAGAGAATGAATGAGCTGGCAGTCAAGGGGGCCACAGGAACACTCACATCCGTGGACAGGGAGACCCTGAATCAGGAATTGAAGCAGCTGAAAGAAGAAGTGACCAGAATCGCCAATGACACGGAATTTAACGGGCAGCCGCTTCTGGATGGAAGCTTTGACCTGAAAGGTTATACGAACAATCAGAGGGTGAATGTAGATTCCTATTCTGATGAAGCGCTGGCGAAGGAGTATACAATCGACGCGCTGACTGTCGTTTATAAGGCAGACGGAACGATAGATTTGGATGCGACCAGAAATTCCTTTGTACCGGGAGCCGATTTTCCGGTAGGTGCGAAAGTCACAGAAGTAGGATCTGATAAAGTAGTGATCAAAGGCAGCCAGGATTTCGAACTGACTCTTTCGGTGAAACCGGATCCTGTTGTGGATGCGAATGGTGATATCACAGGGTATAATAATGTCAACTGTATTCCTAATGACGCGAGCGGTGCCCCGACTTCATTAAAGATCGACCTTACCGGAATCGGCAGCATGGATACTCAGATCGGCGCCAATGAAGGGCAGCAGCTGGAGATTCGTATTCCGACGATCTCTTTGAGCCATCTGGGCATTGAGAAGACCGAGGTAACGACACAGGACAGCAGCAGCGATGCGATTACCGAGATCAAGGGAGCGGTTAAGTATGTATCGGATGCGCGGAGCCGTCTGGGGGCTTATCAGAACCGCCTGGAGCATACGATCAGCAGTCTGGATATCACGAAGGAGAATATGACGGCATCCTATTCCCGCATTATGGATGTGGATATGGCGGAGGAGATGACCAGTTATACGACAGAGCAGGTAATCTCGCAGGCGTCTACGTCTATGCTGGCACAGGCCAATGAGAGACCTTCACAGGTTCTGCAGTTACTTCAATAAGACATGAAGATATACTAAGGCGTCAAAGGACGCCGCCTAAATTGAGGAAGGTGCAGCGAGGTGTCAAAGGACGGAAAGGGATTGGGAAGTATGACCAGGGAATTGAAACAGGAATTTACCTTGCGGATTACGCAGGCTAATAAGACGCAGCTGATCACGATTTTGTATGAGATGGTGCTGCTCTATCTTGATGAGGCCGAGAAGGCCTTGGAGGAGGGGAATAAGGCGGAATTTAAGAGTGCGATACGTAAGATCCGCGGCTGTATGAACGAATTGACGGCTTCCTTGCATCTTGATTATGAACTGGCGCAGAATTTGCTGCAGCTTTATCTCTATGTGAACAGGGAGCTGGTGCAGGCTTCCTCACATTTTGAGAAGGAGAATCTGGAGCATGTCCGGCTGGTGATCGGGGAACTGCAGAAGGCATACCGGAAGATTGAAGATCAGGACAGATCGGGGCCGGTTATGGGGAATACACAGACGGTCTATGCCGGGCTTACTTACGGCAGGAATACGCTGACAGAAAATATTGCAGATCCTTCGGCGAACAGAGGATTCTGTGTATAAATTATATGGTGAATTTCAGGCCGGCAGACAGACTGCCGGCCTGACGGTCTTATTCAGGGAAATCCCGGAAATACAGAGATTGGTATTTCCGGGATTCTGTTGTCCGGATATGATTAGGGTTTCCGGGTCTATTTTCAGGAGAACAATGACAGGGCGCGGTACGCCTCTCCCTGCTTGTTTTCAGTCAGTGCATCCGTCTCCGCTGCCTTTTCCAATAAGTATTTATAGCGCTTCATAACGGCATTTACCTCATAGATGTAGCAGTCGATGAGATCCGGATCGGTTACATTGTCGAAATTTGAGTAGGCGATCTCCAGGGCGAACCGGGACTTTGCCAGTTCTTCCTGCAGAGTCAGTTTTGGGCCGTCGATGATGGAATCTGTTTCCGCCGGGATACAAGGTTGTTGATGGAAGAGTACTTTCATAAGGATACCAAGCCTTTCTGTTATTATCCTTTCCGGTAGTGTGCCGGAAATTACTTCTAAACTATTGGTTACTTTGTCGTATGTCCTGGTTTGCAGTCTCTCTTTTATTAAAGTATAGGTAATAATTGGAAAAATATTCATGTAATTTCCAGAAGATTCCATGCATATGTATTATCAGATGGAAAACCATCAGGCTGCATTCCGTCCGCCGTGTCTGATTTATTATTGGCGGAAATATACTTTCAGGTTCAGGAGGAAGAAAAATGTTAAACAGAAATGGCATGCTGGTAATTTTAGGGGTCTGTGCGGTGGTGCTGATTATCGGCGCAATGGGCAGGAAGGTAGAATGGCTGGTCAATTTTATTCTGCGGGCAGTGATGGGCACAGTAGGAATTTATTTTCTGAATTATTTTCTGGAATCTCAGCAGCTTCACTTTGCTGTGGGGATCAATCCGCTGACTGTTTTGACATCCGGATTCCTTGGATTTCCGGGGGTTGCCGTACTTTACGGGATTCATTTCTTTAAAATGTTGTAGACATTTCACAAAAATAATCTTTATGCAAAATATAACTGGACAAGTAGTTTATATATGAGTATAATTCAACTTACAACTCAAGAAATTCTATGTGAAGCAATGTTTCACTCTTTTGCCATATTGGCATCGGGAACTTCATCCCACTTATTTCATTGAGTCAGACTAATCTGTGATAAGGAGGTGTTTTTATTGGACTGAGTTACTATCAATCTCTGTTGCTTCTTCTGCTGTTTCTTGCAGCACTGGCAGATCTTAAGACGGACCATATCCCGAATGGCTTTCTTGTAACCGGTATGGTGACAGGACTGGCCGCCAGCCATTTTCTGGGCCCGGGGTTATCTCACTCGGCCGTATCTATGCTTCTTGCATTTCTGCTTATGTATCCCCTGTTTAAGATTGGAACAATGGGAGCCGGTGATATCAAAACGCTTATTATGGCGGGCAGTTTTATGTCAGCGGAGGATTTGCTGAAAGTGGTGGCGGCGGCTTTTGGGGTCGGAGCGGTCTTCTCTCTTATGAAGCTGCTTGCAGAGCATAACGGCAGGCAAAGAATGGCTTACTTGCTGTCTTATGTGTCGGATGTGGCGTCAAGCAGGCAGTGGAAGCTGTACGAAGATGATCCGGATATTATAATGGCTGATCAAAGAGCCGGTGATATTACAGATTTATCCTGTAATACCCGTATGAAGGCGGATCGGGGAGAGGATTATGATTCGTACTGCAGCAACAAGATACACTTTACGATTCCGGTCTTGTTTGGCGCAGCACTTAGAATAGGAGGATTGATTTGAAGCAGAAAATTTTTGCAATCTGTGATATGGAAGAGGCATATGCGTTGAGAATGGCGGAATATATGCTGGAGAAGATCAGGCTTCCGTACGCATTGCATTTGTTTACAAAGGTAGAGGAACTGGAGAGATTTATGGAGCAGGAGGAGATAGAGATTCTGTTGATCGCCGAAAGCGCATTGGAACTGCTTCGTGAGGAGTATGTCAGACAGCAGGTGGTGCAGATGTTCGTCCTGCAGGAAAATGATATGCGCGAGAACGATATACAGGAAGGCAGATTCCCTGCGGCTTACATCAGTAAATTCCAGAGCCCGGAGAAGATTGTAGCGGTGCTGATCGAGGCGGCGGTGGGTCTTTCCGAATGGAGCCGGACCAGGACGCAGAACGAGACGGAGGTGAAGCTGATTGGAATATATTCTCCGATTAAAAGGTGCCTGCAGACTTCTTTCGCGCTGACCATGGGGCAGATTCTGGCAAGAGAGCACCGGGTGCTGTATTTCAATTTTGAGAGCTACTCCGGATTTGGACAGATGCTGGGACGGGAATTTCTCGCAGATGTGACAGACGTCATGTACTATTTCCGATGCGATAAGGAGAAACTGGCGCTGCATTTGCCCACCATTACGCAAAATATTAATGGCCTGGATTATATACCGCCAATGCAGTCCCAGATGGAATTATGGGAGACGGATGGCAGGCAGTGGCTGGAGCTGTGCAGGAAAATTGCGGAAATCGGGCAGTATGAGTATATTATTCTGGATTTGGATGACGGGATGAGCGGTCTGTTTGATCTGTTGAGGGAATGCTACAAAATATACACCATCACAAGGGATGACAGTTTTGCAGTGGCCAAGCTGAATCAGTATGAACAGATTCTGAAATTCAATGAGCTGGAGGAAATTGCAGACAGAACCGTAAAGTGCAGGTTTCCGATTTTTAAGGAGGTTCCGGTAAATCTGGAGCTGATGACGCACGGAGAACTGGCAGGATATGTTAAGGCGATCATCAGAGAGGACTTATATGGAAAGTAGAGAGGACAGGAAGAAGAGACTGCGGGAAAAACTGGCAGAGAGTATTGATTACTCCACAGAGAAAACGGATGAAGAGATACAGCAACTGATCGATGAAATACTGATGAAGGAGAGTAAAACAGCACCCCTTAGCCTGGCAGAGCGGGTACAGCTTCGCAGAGAATTGTTCCATGCCATCCGTAAGTTGGATGTGCTGCAGGATTTGGTGGATGACGGACATATTACGGAGATCATGATTAACGGACCGGAGAATATTTTTATCGAAAAGGACGGGCATCTGTCCCGAAGTGACCTGCGGTTCGAGAGCGGGGAGCAGCTGCAGAATGTGATCCAGCAGATTGTGGCTGACTGCAACCGGGTTGTCAATGAAGCCTCTCCGATCGTGGATGCCAGACTTAAGAATGGTTCCCGCGTCAATGTGGTATTGAATCCGGTGGCTTTAAACGGCCCTATCGTGACGATCCGCCGTTTTCCTGACAAGCCTGTTATGATGGAGGATCTGATTGCATATGGCTCTGTAACAAAGGAAGTATGTGAGTGGCTGGGAAAGCTTGTGCGGGCGAAATATAACATCATGATCAGCGGCGGGACCGGTTCCGGCAAGACAACTTTTCTGAATGCATTGTCATACTACATTCCGGAGGAGGAACGTATTATCACGATAGAAGACAATGCTGAACTGCAGATTCTGGGACTGCCTAATCTGGTGCGGATGGAGAAGAGGAATGCTAACGTGGATGGCTGTCTGGAAATTACAATCCGGGATTTGATCAAAACGTCATTGCGCATGAGGCCTGACCGGATTATCGTCGGAGAAGTGAGGGGCGGAGAAGCATTCGACATGATGCAGTGTCTGAATACAGGGCATGACGGATCCATGTCCACAGGGCACGCCAACAGTTCCGAAGATATGCTGAGCCGCCTGGAAAATATGATTCTGATGGGAATGGAGCTTCCGCTGACAGCAATCAGACAGCAGATTGCTTCCGGCGTGGACATCATCGTACATCTGGGACGTCTGCGCGACAGGACCAGGAAGGTACTGGAAATCACGGAGGTCATGGGTTTTGAAGAAGGCAGAATCCGCTTAAGGCCGCTGTATCAGTTTGTGGAAACCGGAGAAGACGCGGCGGGAAGAGTGCTTGGTGTGTTGCAGAAGAAAGGAGATTTGTCCTATGTTGAGAAACTACAGTCTGCCGGATTACAGTGAATACCGGCTGAAGGGGAAGGAAGGGATACTATATCTTCTGGAAGGGACGGCAGTGGTCGGGGTGATCGGCTATTTCTTCTATCATTCGTGGATTGCCTGTCTGTGCCTTGTACCTGTGCTGTTTCTGTTTCTGAAAGATAAGAAAAAGGAACTGGCAAGGAGACAGCGGCAGGAGCTGGGAATACAGTTTAAAGACATGATTCTTTCTGTGGCAGCTAACCAGAAAGCAGGATATTCTGTCGAAAACGCGTTCAGAGAGTCTTATCGGGATATGGAACTGCTTTATGGTGCAAAAAGCCTGATCTGCATGGAAATCAGACATATTATGTCGGGTCTTGATAATAATGTGGTACTGGAAAAGCTTCTGTATGATCTGGGTCTGCGCAGCCATGAACCGGATATTCTGCAGTTCGCCGATGTGTTCTATATCGCCAAGAGAAGCGGCGGGAATATGACGGATATTCTGACCAAGACAGCGTCGGTGATCGAACAGAAGACAGAGACAGATAAGGAAATACAGCTGATGATCAGTGCGAAGAAGCTGGAGCAGAAGATTATGAATGCGGTGCCGTTTCTGATCATATTCTATGTGAGCAGCACATCCAGAGGATTTTTCGATGTGCTTTACCATAACCCGGCAGGAATCGTGGTCATGACGGTCTGCCTTGGATTCTACGGGGCAGCGTACCGGTTGTCCAGACGTATTGTGGAAATTAATATATAAAAAGAGATGAAGATTTTCTAAGGCGTCAAAAGACGCCGCCTAAGAAAATCTAAGTCATCTCTTGAAGCAGTTCATGTATGGAGATGAGAATAAATGATTTACATATATAGTGGAATAATATGTGCCTATTTCATATTTTGGATGTTGTCATGGCGGGAAGAGGGAAAGGGGCCGTTTCAGAGGATGGCTTTGTATATTCTGCGTAAGGAGCAGGGCGGACGGCAGAAGAAAGGGTGCAGGCGTAACTGGCAGAGAGACATGCATCAGAGGCAGCTTGGAGATAAACTGAAGACGCTGCAGCCGGAAGTGGCGGTACAGATACAGATCCGGAATTATTATATGTCGCAGTACAGCATCCTGCTGAAGGTTGTGTTTCTGGGAACGATGCTCTGTCTGGGCGTGTGGATTGCTGCCCGCAGCAGTCCCCTGCTGATGGAAGGAGGTTATCTCCAGAGGAATTCCTACGGTGAGGGTGATGTGTCGGTAGCACTCTCGGCGCGGACAGAGGGGAATGAGGAGGAAATATTTGAATATGTTGTGGAAGAGAGAAAATATACGGACGAGGAAGCGGAGGAACTGTATGAACAGGCGATAAGGAAGCTGCCTGAGATTATTTGCGGGCGGAATGGGAGTCTTGAGGATGTGCGCACGCATCTGGATCTGGTGACGAAGATGGAAGGTTATCCGTTTGCGATATCCTGGGAGAGTGACAGTTATTCTATCGTCAATACTGACGGTACGGTGAACAACGAGGAACTGGAGGAAGGGGCAGTAGTTGCGCTGACAGCACACTTTCAGTATGAGAAGCAGGCCTGGGATTATCAGATGTATGTGCGGGTAAATCCGATTGCCTATACGAAACAGGAGCAGCTGCGCAGAAGGATTGAGGAGTTGCTGCACCTTCAGGAGGAGCGCACAGGGAGTACGGAGATGATGGTATTGCCGGAAAGTGTGGGATCAGTGCCCATTGTCTGGAAAGAGATCACAGAGGATGGCAGCGCATATCTGCTTCTGCTGGTTCTGACAGCCGCTTTGCTTCTGTACTGGACAAAGGGCAGGGAGCCGGACCGGAAGCTGGAAACGCGTAGAAAAGAACTGTTGCTGGATTATCCCGAGATTGTCAATAAGCTGGCCTTATATATGGGCGCCGGGATGACAATCAGAAATGCTTTCTTTAAGATGGGAGAAGATTATAAGAAACAGCAGAAGGAAAGGAAAAGATATGCCTATGAGGAAGTGCTGATAACTTGTTATGAACTGCAGAGCGGCAAGTCGGAGAAGGAGGCTTATGACCATTTCGGTAAGAGATGCCAGGTTCAGGTTTATATGAAACTGAGCACGCTGCTGGCACAGAATCTCAGAAAGGGAAGCAATGATCTGCTGCGGGTACTGCGGCAGGAGGCTGATAACGCCTTCGCAGAGAGAAAGAACCTGGCCAGGAAGCTGGGTGAGGAAGCGGGCACGAAACTGCTTCTGCCAATGATGATGATGTTATGTATCGTGATGGTGATCATTATGATTCCGGCATATTTTTCCTTTATGGTCTGAGGAAAGAGATTTCGGCGGAAAAAACGGGTCACAAGGTCAGGGCATAGAAGAAAACGGCATCGGCAGACAGCAGTATGATGCAAATAAACGACAGGAGGAGAACAAAATGTTAAAGAAAAGAGAGAAAGGAAAGCTTAAAGGACTGCGGGATTTCCTGCGGGAAGAGGAAGGCATGGGAACGGTGGAAATTATCCTGATTATCGTGGTACTGATCGGGCTGGTAATTATCTTCAAGACACAGCTGCGCTCTTTGGTGGAGAAGGTCTTTGAGAAGATCACCAAGGACAGCAATACGGTAATGTCATGAGAAAGGGATACATAACGGTATTTCTCGCGCTGTCCCTCACATTGATTCTGTCCCTTGTATTCACGGTAATACAAGGGGCACGAATCAGTGCCATACGCATGAAATTTGAGTGTGTTGCGGATATTGGCATGAATTCGGTTCTGGCGGAGTACCACAGAGAATTGCTGGAACAGTATGATCTGCTGTTTGTGGATATGTCTTATGGCGGAAGCCAGCCGTCTGTGGGCAACACGGAAGCGCACCTTAAGAATTATATGCAGAAGAACCTTCAGCCCGAAGGCGGGTTTGCAAGCGGCATGGGAGTCAGGGACTTTCTGGCCATGTCGGCGGATAACGTCCATATCGGACGCTACTCCATCGCCTCTGACGAGGAAGGAGCCGTACTCAAGCGGCAGATCACGGATTATATGTCAGACTATCCGATAGGAGCCATTTTAGAGAAGATTAACCTGAGTACATCGGAGATTGAAAAGTACGGACTGGAGACCAGGGATGTGGGAGCGGAACGGGCGCGTTACGAAGCGGAGATTGACGAGATAGGACTTCCGATGGAGGAAGTGGAGGAGGGTGTATTCGAGGAAGTGCCGTTAGATAATCCGGCGGACGTTGCCAATGCGACGAGAAGCAGCGGCGTGCTGAATCTGGTATTGGAGAACCCTTCCGCAGTTTCCGCCGTTAAAGTCAATGTCAATGATTATATTTCACACAGATCCTGTATTCGGGGAACTGGTGTGTGCGCGGAGGCGGAAGCGGTATCCGGGGCAGTCAATGAACTGGTCTTCCCGGTCTACCTGTTTGAGAAGTGCGGATATTATAGTGCAGAAATGGAAAAGTCGCTGCTGAAGTATCAGATCGAATACATACTGGCGGGCAAGGATGTGGACTGGGAGAATCTGGAGTATGTGGCCAAACGTCTTCTTCTGTGGAGGGAGGTGGCGAATGTGATCTATATTCTGTCGGATTCTGCCAAAATGGCGGAGGCCAGGGCGGCAGCAGCGGCGCTGGCGGCGGTGGTCATGTGCCCTGCACTGCTGGAACCGGTGGCCTATACGATCCTGTTTGCATGGGCCTATGTGGAAAGCCTGCAGGACGTAAAGACGCTTCTGTCCGGCGGCAGGGTACCGATCATGAAGACGGCGGCAGAGTGGAAAACCGGAATAGGGAGCCTGACCAACGTGCGGGGAAGCCTGGCGGCTGACAGCGGAGGCAGAGGCCTTTCCTATAAAGAATATTTGCAGATCATGCTTTTTATACAAAAGAAAGAAAAGAGGACATTCCGCGCCATGGATATTATGGAAATGGATATCCGCAGGACGCCGGGGAATGCCAGGTTTCGGATGGATGCCTGTTTCGATACCTACCAGGCGGATTTATCTGTGTCCAGCCGATTCGGATATGCCTACGAGATGACAAGAGCTTACGGGTTTTATTAATCCAAGTACAAAAACGGGAGGTGATTAAAGATGCCCTTTTTACGGTCTAAGCAGCATAACTTAAAACAATCGACAGCACATTCTCTCCGGGCATATCTTGATTCCAGTCAAGGTGGTCAAACCATTCTATCTTTCTGCAGACTGCTAAAGAGGGTATCTTTAGTCATCTTCCGCAGGAAACCTATGGAGAAAGGATGTATGCCCGGCGGCAGGAAAGGCTCCATGACGCTGGAGGCGGCCTTCGTACTCCCGTTCTTTCTCTTCGCGGTGATCAATATATTATTCGCAGTGAATATCATCGGGACACAGAGCAGGATAAATGCGGCGCTGCATCAGGTCGGCAATAAGATGGCCTTTGCAGGATATGTCTATGAGAAAACAGCGGGAGGTGTCCTGCCGGACAGCCTGGCGGGGGTAGCGTTGACAAGTCTCTATGCCAGAGGGCAGATTCTGGAGTACACGGGCAGAGAGTATCTGGAGCAATCCTGTGTGGTTGACGGTGCAGGCGGTATATCGTTAGCCGGATCCTCTGTTATGGGAGAGGGAGACCTGATAGATCTTCAGGTTTCCTACCGGGTGAAGCCCTTCTCGTCTCTTATGGGATTTCAGGGATTTACCATGCGCCAGCGCTATTACGGCAAAGCATGGACAGGGTATGATGTGACCCGGTTTGTCAGTGACAGCCGGGAGGAAGACCCCATGGTGTATATTACCAAAACAGGAATCGTTTATCATCTGGACCGGAACTGTACTTATTTGAATCCTTCGGTGGAAAGTGTCCTGGTGTCGGCGGTGGCAGATCTGAGGAACCAGTCGGGCAGTAAATACCGTCCCTGCGAAATATGCGACGGCGACAGAGCCCGGGGGCAGGTCTATATTACATCTCAAGGCAGCAGCTATCACAGCAAAATTCAGTGTCCGGGATTGAAAAGAACCATCTATACAGTACCGTTGTCGCAGGTGGAAGGAAGAGGAGCGTGTTCAAAATGTGGGTAAAGATTATATTATTTTTGTTGTTGGGTATCTGTGCGGTATTTGACAGCATCAGGCAGGAGATTCCGCTGGCAGTGGTTTGGACCGGCATCGCTCTGGCGGTGATATGGCATTTGTGGAGCGGAACGGGTGAGACAACATGGGCTGCGGCAATGTTGTCAGTTCTTCCGGGGATCCTGTTTTGGGGGATCAGCTTTGTCACAGGAGAAAAGGTGGGGTACGGAGACGGATGGCTGTTAGTGATGATCGGACTTTATACCGGATTAGGGAAGTGCTTTATGATTCTGATGACCGGGCTTATGCTGGAATCAGCAGTGGTGCTGGTACTGCTGGCGGTAAGAAGGATTTCCACAGACAGGACGGTGCCCTTTGCGCCATTCCTGCTGCTGGGAATGGGGGTGACTGTATGGCTGTAAGAAGGAGAATGGCCGGAGGATATATGACGGTGGAGGCATCTTTTATCATCTCATGGACATTATTTGTCTTCGTATTTCTGATTTATCTATCCTTTTATTCTTATGATAAATGCGTACTGTTTCAGGATGCCTATACGGTTTGCTTCCGGGGAAGCATTCAGAAGAACGAGGACAATGTGGTGCCCTATATCAATGCACACATACAGGAACAGTTCGGCAGGAAATATTTCGGGACGGGAGAAGTACACGGAAGTGTGGACAAAAACGGTCATGTAACGGATGTTACCGGAGAGTGCCAGGTCAAGGTTCCCATCCGGTCGTTATTTACCATGTATGATAAGAGCGGGTGGAAAATCCGCACCCGGGCCAGGGCGCAGATTGTTAATCCTACGCATATAATACGTAAAAGCAGATGGGTGGGAAATATGTTCACAGAGTAAATTGCAGAAAATATAACAGGGGGCGGAGATGTTGGAAGCAAAATATTTTAAGGATTACAAGCATAATTATATGATATTACAGTGCGGGCAGGAAGCGGCGGCCAGAAGCTATCAGTATAAGATCCTGACATCGGATAAGATCAAAGAAATTCTCAAGTGCTCTATAAGACATATCAACGGGATTACCTATTATTATTATGATATCAGTTCCAGAACGACATTGCAAAGCCTTTACCAGAGCACAAAAATGTCCTTTGAACAGGTGAAGGATCTTCTGTGGCAGATTCACGGCATCTGTGACAAACTGGCGGGTTTCTTTATGGAAGAGAGTGGGCTGGTATTGCTGCCGGAGCATATCTATTATGACTTTTCGAGCCAGAAGTACATTGGCTTGTACTATCCGGACTATCAGAGAAACGGGGCGGCCGCTTATGAGCCGCTTATGAACTTCCTGCTGGAACATATCGATACGGAAGACAGGCAGCTGGCAGAGAAAATATACCGGATTTGCGAGATGGTGGGGGAGCCTCATTTCCTGATAGAAGATGCTCTGCAGGTGCTGGAAGAGAAGAATGAGATTCAGCAGGAAGCCGTACCGGATAAGACGGAAATTTTCGCATCGACGGAGGAATTTAAGGAATTAACACCGGTGGAGCAGCCCAAAGAAGAGCATCCGAAAGCAGAAAGGAGTTTCTTTTATCCGCTGTTCGCGGTTTTGTCGGCGCTTGGAGCGGCAGGTGCGGCGGCTATATATAATATGTATGAGCTGGCGCAGGAAGAAGAAATCGCGCTGTATGGGATTATGGCTGTGCTGGGCGGGTGCTTTCTGTTCAGTGTGCTGAGAATTCTCAGGGACGGCAGAGACTGCCGGAAGGAGGAAGGTGAAACGACGGAGGGGACGGGAGCAACGTTTGAAGAGCCGTTTGCCGGAATGACAGGTGCAGCACCGGATGTAACAATAAAGGGAATGGCAGGCAACGGCTTCTATACTGAGGATGAAAATATTTCACTGAAACAGGTGCTGGGCAAGGATATAAACCTGGAAACGATGGCACCGCGTCCGGAATCCGCCCGTTTCATGCCATCCGGTATGCCGCCTGCTCCACGGGAGCAGGAGAGTGATTACTATGGCAACACGGTCTTCTTTGACCAGAGCAGGGCTGCCGAGCACAAACTATACGCGGTGGACAGAAGGAATAAACAGCATATACAATTGACAAAGTTTCCCTGCACCATTGGCAAAATGGCCGGCTGCGTCGATTATGTGCTTGCAGACTGTTCTGTCAGCAGAATCCACGCCAAGTTCGACAGGCAGGGAGACAAGATTCTGCTGACGGATATGAATTCAACCAACGGAACCTATAAGAACGGGCTTCGCATGCAGCCCCAGGAGACAGTGGAAATAGAACCGGGAGACGAGATCCGATTTGGAACTTTGAATTATTGTTATCGATAGGGGCAGGGGATTTGATTTGACATGGCATACCGAAAATGATACCCTCATATTGAGTATTGAAAGACGAAAAGATTTTTAAGTGAGTATATAAATATTGGAGTATGCTATGGCAGCAGAACAGATCGAACGGCTTTTTGAAATAAACGGGTATATTAAGGTTCCTTCCAATCTGCCTGAATATACATTTTATTATCGCATTGAGAACCAGGGCTCCACGGTTATACATGTGATTGATTACAGGCAGGGACTCTATATCTCTGAAGAACAGTACAGGCATTTAAAGGCGAAGATTACAGAGTTCATGCAGGCCAAAGGGGAGCAGGAGGTTCATCTGCTTTCCCTGATTCTGAGCGACGATACTGAGAAGGCGAAACAACTATGCGTGTGCGACAGCTTCTGCTGGATGATCGATACGAGGAGCGCCAGGTTAATTATCCACGAAAATCAGGTGTATGATTTCTATGGATGGAAAGGGATTCTGGAGAGGTTTCTGGCTGATCCGGATATCGTGATACAAGATACATGCAGGAACGCCGGTGCGGGTGAACATACGGTAAATGATCCCGGGCCGGAGAATATGCGGCAGAAGAAGCCGCTCAGGAACTTGCCCTGGGTCAATATCTGTCTCGTAGCCGTCAATGTGACCGTATTTCTGATATGTACATTTACCGGGAGAATGTTATATAATAAGGGTGCGCTTGGCGTTGCGTTTATTATAGAGGACAGCTCATACTACCGACTGCTAACTTCTATGTTCCTGCATGCAGATACAGGACACCTTTTCAGTAACATGATTGTTCTGTATTATGTGGGAGGGATTGTGGAGCAGAGACTGGGACATATTTTTTATGCGGTTCTTTATTTCCTTTCGGGAATCGCAGGCGGTGTTCTGTCTATGGGATATGAACTTCTGTCAGGGGACTATATCAGCTCTGTGGGAGCCAGCGGTGCGGTTTTTGGTGTGGAGGGAGCGCTGCTCCTTCTGGTTATTCTGCATCATGGCAGACTGAAATCCATGACGTTTGGCAAGGTGGCTTTCGTGATTGCTTTCTCGCTTTATAGTGGATTTACAAGTACCGATATTAACAACGCGGCACATATAGGCGGCGTCCTTATGGGATTTGCGCTGGCGGCGGTCTTCTGTATGCTGTGGCCGTCTGGCGTATCAGGAAGAGATGGAAAGGATGGGAATTTCGATGAAAATTAATATTTATTATGGCGGTCGAGGGCTGATGGATGATCCGACACTCTTTGTTTTAAATAAAATGAAGGAAGTGTTGGAGGAGCTTCGTGTTACGGTCGAAACTTACTATCTGTATGATTTGAAGAACAGCATTACTACATTGCCGCAGACTTTGAAGGAAGCCGACGGCGTTATTCTGGGAAGCACGGTGGAATGGTATGGGATCGGCGGATATATGCAGCAGTTTCTGGATTCCTGCTGGCTGTATGGGGATAAGGAGGCTATCAGCCGGATTTATATGTGTCCCATTGTCATGTCCACAACTTACGGAGAGCGGGAAGGCAAGCTGAATCTCGCCACCGCCTGGGAGATTCTGGGCGGGCGTCCCTGCAGCGGGATCTGCGGATATATCGCGGATACGGCCATACTGGAAGAGAATGAGGATTATCTCCGTATTATAGAGAAGAAGGCGGAGAACCTGTATCGGACAATCAACCAGAGACTTCCATGCCTGCCGGCAAGCAATCAGGCGGTGAAGCAGAAGGTTGCGATTACGAAGAATATTAATTTTACGCCCCAGGAGTCGGAACAATTATCCGAGTTTGTGGCGGATGACACATATGTACAGCGGCAGAAGGCCGATATTCAGGAATTGGCGAGCATGTTCAGAGACTTGATGGGAAGCAGCGAGGGAGAGAACACTACGGAATTTCTGAAAGAAATTCAGGAGCATTTCAAGCCTCAGCCGGGACTGAACGCCAATTATAAGCTTACGATAGAAGAGAAGAAGACCCCTCTTATGATAGAAATAAAAGGCGGCAACATCCAGTGTTATTATGGCAGCGGCAGCCGTGCGGATGTGGAAGTACAGATGTCGAAGGAGACACTTGAAAATATTGTTGCCGGCAGAAGTACCTTCCAGGCCTCGTTTATGGCGGGCGATATGAGGATGAAGGGCGATTTTAAAGTCCTCAGGGCTCTGGACCAGGTGTTGATATTCGGTGTAAGAAAGTAAAAGGGTACTATTCACAGTCAATGTCATTAAGTTAAGCCGGACGCGCCTGACACTGATTCACAGTCTAAATGCGCATAAATTGTACATTTACGACCTGGTAAAGTAGATAAAGTAAAAAGAGGAGATTGCGCTATGAAAGACACAAATTGTATTTTCTGTAAAATTGCCAACGGTGAGATACCGTCTAAGACATTGTATGAGGATGAAGATTTCCGGGTTATTCTGGATCTGGGGCCGGCATCGAAGGGACATGCACTGATCCTGCCTAAGAACCATTATGCGAACCTCTATGAACTGCCGGAGGAAACAGCCGGAGAAGTTATGAAGCTGGCGAAGAGAATGGCGGCGCAGATGACAGAACGGCTGGGATGTGAAGGATTTAATCTGGTACAGAATAACGGGGAACTGGCGGGGCAGACGGTGTTTCATTTTCATATGCATCTGATTCCCAGATACCGGGAGGACGGACAGAAGATCGGATGGAAACCGCAGGAGGTATCTCAGGAGGAATTGGAAGAGACCAGGAAGCAGATTGCGGGCGAAGCGTAGGCCTTGCTTACGCGCTGTAAAATTCGGTATGGAAAATAACGTAAGGAAAAGCAGACTGCGTTTACCGTAAGATATCTGCACAGCAAAAGGATACAGCAGAAAGGATACGGCAGAATTATGCGGACAATCAATGTGGCAGATGTGACACAAAGTGTCAGAGAGATGTGTATCGAAGCCAACCATTTCCTGGCGGAAGATATGGACAGGGCGATGAAAAGGGCGGCAGAAGAGGAGCGTGCTCCTCTGGGCAGACAGATTCTGTGTCAGCTGCAGGATAATCTTAAGATTGCGGGAGAAGACATGATACCGATCTGTCAGGATACCGGCATGGCTGTAATTTTCCTGGAGATAGGACAAGAGGTACATTTCGAGGGCGGCCTTCTGGAAGCTGCTGTCAACGAAGGCGTCAGACAGGGATATACTGTGGGGTATCTCAGAAAGTCTGTAGTCGGGGACCCGATTATCCGGGAGAACACAAAGGATAATACACCGGCGGTGATTCACTATGAGATGGTATCCGGCGATCAGGTCAGGATCACGGTGGCTCCCAAAGGATTCGGCAGTGAGAATATGAGCCGGGTGTTCATGCTGAAACCGGCAGACGGAATCGAAGGGGTCAAACATGCGATACTGACGGCGGTGAAGGATGCGGGACCTAACGCCTGCCCGCCTATGGTGGTGGGTGTCGGCATAGGGGGTACCTTCGAGAAGTGTGCCCTGATGGCGAAGAAGGCTCTGACAAGGCCGGTTGACCGGCACTCGGAGATTCCTTACGTGAGGGAACTGGAGGAAGAAATGCTGCAGAAGATCAATCAGACAGGAATCGGGCCTGGCGGGCTGGGCGGTACGACAACTGCGCTGGCGGTCAATATCAATACCTACCCTACGCATATAGCAGGACTGCCGGTGGCGGTTAATATCTGCTGCCATGTGAACAGACATGTGACAAGGGTAATATAGGTAACAATGGAATGGCTCATGCATTGCCTGCGGACGTTTTTTCTGAAATAATGATGGTTATCGGGGAGGCATGGGCACAAATAAGATAAAGAAAGGCCAGAAATAATATGGAACGACATATTCAGGCGCCTGTGATCAGGGAAGACGCATGCCGGCTGAGAGCCGGCGATTATGTATATATAACGGGAACGATCTACACAGCAAGGGACGCTGCCCATAAGAGAATGCAGGAAGCTTTGGACAAGGGCGAGACATTGCCGTTTGAGATGAGCTGCAATGTCATATACTATATGGGGCCTTCCCCGGCGCGGGAGGGCAGGCCCATCGGTTCGGCAGGGCCTACTACTGCAAGCCGTATGGATAAATACGCTCCGGCGCTTTTAGACATGGGTCTGGTTGGAATGATCGGAAAGGGGAAGCGCAGCGGGACTGTGAAAGAGGCCATTGTGAGGAACGGCGCCGTGTATTTTGCAGCGGTGGGCGGTGCAGGTGCGCTTCTGTCGAGATCCATTAAAAGGTCTGAGGTAATCGCTTATGAGGATCTTGGCACAGAGGCGGTCCGCAGGCTGGAGGTTGAGAATTTTCCTGTCATTGTGGTGATTGATGCAGAGGGTAATGATCTGTATGAGACCGCGATTAAGGAGTACTGTGTTTCGGAAAACCATTTCGTGCATGTTTAATGCATGGAATGGTTTTTTTACGTACTCGCGGGACATAGACAGGAAACAATAACTATATGGCAAACGTTTCGTAACAGTAAGCCGAAGTCTGAATTGTTACATGTTTAGCACTTTATTGTATAGAAGTAATTGTCGCATAGACCTGATATATGTATAATAAAGGACAGGAGGGAGGCAGAGAAACGCGGGAGAGGCGCTGTGTAAATGCGGGGATAATTTATGAATGAAGGGAGCTACAGGATGGAGTATATCAAATTAATAGGTATTTTAATTATTGTTTTGGGTTTTGCATTGAAACTGGATGTTCTGGCGGTGGTTTTGGTTGCCGGAATTGTTACGGGGCTGGTTGCGGGATTGGATTTCATACATATTCTGGAGATTATCGGACAGTCTTTTGTGAATAACAGGCTGATGTCCATTTTCCTGATTATGTTTCCGGTCATTGCGATTATCGAGAGATATGGAATGAAAGAAAGAGCAGCTTATTTGATTGGAAAGATCAAGAATGCATCGGCGGGTAAGGTATTGTCGATCTGGATCGTGATCCGTTCGATAGCGTCTGCGTTGAATATTCGGATCGGCGGCCATGTGCAGTTTATCCGTCCGCTGATTCTTCCGATGACATCTGCAGCCGCCGAGGCATCTAAGGGTATTCCTCTGAGCGAGAGAGAAGAAGAGAAGGTCAAGGGACTTTCCGCGGCAACAGAGAATTTCGGGAATTTCTTCGCGCAGAATTGTTTCCCGGCATCGGCCAGCGTTGTACTGATTCAGTCAGGACTGGCGGTTGCGGGATATGACGTTACCCTGTCGGATATTGCATCTTCCGCCATTTATGTGATGGTCATTTCGGTAGTACTTACGATTATTCAGGTAATGTGGTTTGACAAGAAGGTGAAAGGGGGCGGGAAGTCATGACAAACTTTTTAGGTGTTTATTTTCCGGAATTTTTCTATGTTCTTTGCGGACTGGTGTGTTTCCTGACTGCATTCCGCGCCAGAAAGAACGAATCTGCCAAACTGGGAACCATGCTTTTCTGGACACTGACCGGTATTATCTTCATGCTGGGTAAAGTCCTGCCTTCGGCAGTGGTGGGCGGTATGCTTATTGTTATGGGCTGCCTGACAGTCACCAAACAGGTGAAGATCGGCAAGTTCGCAGAATCCACACCGGAGTCCAGAAAGGCTGCCAGTGAAAGGATAGGCTCCAAAATCTTTGTGCCGGCTGTCGCGGTAGGGCTGATTGCATTGATTCTTTCCTTTGTGAAATATAATGTTGTAACAGACGGTGTGGCAACGCCAACGGCCCTGAACGGGGCGATCATGACAGGAGTTGCCTGTGTGATTGCGTTGATCCTGGCTTTTGCTATCTGTAAACCGAAGGTGTCCGAGACGAAAGAGGATACGTCACGCCTTTTGATGCAGGTGGGCGCTGCCTGCCTTCTGCCGCAGCTTCTGGGAGCGTTGGGCAGTGTGTTTGCTGAAGCAGGTGTTGGAGAAGTGATCTCCGGCATGATCTCATCTGTTGTTCCGCAGGGAAATATTGTGGTCGGGGTAATTATTTATGTGCTGGGAATGGTCGTTTTTACTATGATTATGGGCAACGCCTTTGCAGCGTTTACGGTTATCACGGCAGGGATCGGTGTGCCGTTTGTGATTTCCCAGGGAGGTAATCCGGCGATCATCGGTGCCCTTGGCATGACCGCAGGTTATTGCGGAACTCTCATGACGCCCATGGCAGCGAACTTCAATATTGTGCCCTGTGCGGTTCTGGAGACAAAGGATCCGAAATGGTCGGTAATCAAGGCACAGATACCGATGGCGTTGATGATGATCGTTGTCCATGTGATCCTGATGCTTGTAATCGGATTTAAATAAGGAGGTTGGTTGAGATGAAAATATTAGTTACAGGGTTTGACCCTTTCGGGGGAGAGCTGATTAATCCAGCAATCGAAACAGTTAAGAAACTGCCGGATGAGATTGCCGGAGCCAAGATCATAAAGCTGGAAATCCCGACAGTCTGCCATAAGTCACTCCGAATCATCGATGAAGCGATCGCGGAGCATGATCCGGATGTGGTTCTGTCGGTTGGACAGGCGGGCGGAAGACCTGACATCACCGTGGAGCGCGTGGGGATCAACGTGGACGACTGCCGGATTCCGGATAATGAAGGAAACCAGATTGTGGATGAGCCGGTGGCTCCGGACGGACCGGCAGCTTATTTTGTAACGGTACCGATCAAAGCGATGGTGCAGCGGATTCAGGACAGAAATATTCCGGCTTCCGTTTCCAATACGGCGGGCACCTTTGTCTGTAATCATGTAACCTATGGTGTATGCCATCTGCTGGCCACAAAATATCCGGGAAAACGCAGCGGGTTTATCCATATTCCATACCTGCCCAGCCAGGTGCTGGATAAGAAGAATATGCCGTCCATGTCACAGGATATGATGGTGGAGGCGATCACGGCGGCACTTGAGGCGATTGCGGATACGAAAGAGGACATCAAAGTGACGGGTGGTGCGACACACTGATGAAGCGGATACTTGTATACGGAACCCTGCGCATGGGAATGTACAATTATGAAACGTATTACAAGGATCATGATTCCTTTCAGTGTTATGGTTATGCAAGGGGAATGCCCTGCACGATCAATGGAAAAATATCCGGCATTGACGGAAGGAGACCGTATGATTCTGGGCGAAATCCACGAGGTGCCGGATCGGATTTAGGATGCATAACACCATCCGGAGACATAATATCTCAAGGCGGGCACCGGATGAACGGGACAGCATACGCAGATGTGGAGGAACTAGAGATCACGACATTGGAAAATGCAGTTTACATGAATTACAAGAGTGACATTTCCTTTGTGTTTGATTTCAGACTGATGATTTACGAACACCAGTCTACCCTGAATCCAAATATGCCGTTGCGCGATTTGATTTATGTAACAAAAGTATTACAGGCAAGGATAAGGAACAAGAATTTATACAGTGAAATATTGGTCAGAATTCCTGCTCCAAAGTTTATTGTCTTTTACAATGGAGTAGATTTTCACCCCGAACGGCATATTCTGAGACTGTCAGATGCTTTCGAGAAAAAGCAGGAACAACCGGAATTGGAACTGGCTGTCTCTGTTTATAATATTAATCTGGGACATAACACAGAACTTTTAGATGCGTGCTGCTTGTTGAAAGAATATGCGCAATATGTAGAAAAGGTCAGGATATTTGCAAAGAAAATGTCTTTTTCAGAGGCAGCCGAATGTGCGGTAAACTACTGTATAGATAATGGAATTCTTGCAGATTTTCTTTCAAAGAATCGTGCGGGGGCGATAGCAGTGAGTATTTTTGAGTATGATGAAGAAAAGCATATAAAGAGTGAACGGGAAGAATGGCGGAATATAGGATGGAAAGAAGGGGAGGAAAGACTTGCCAGATTAATACAAAGACTTATAGACTCCGGGAGGGATCAGGAAGTGAAGCTTGTGCTCTCTGACTGTGAATACCGGAAAAAATTGTATCGGGAAAATAAAATTTAAATGCAATAAAATATTGACAAGTGATAATACTTTATGTATAATTATTTTTGCGTTGTTGTGAAGCGCAGAATTTCATATTGGTAGAGGATAGTTCAGACTGTGGAGAAATACTCAAGAGGCTGAAGAGGCGCCCCTGCTAAGGGTGTAGGTCGTTTACGCGGCGCGAGGGTTCAAATCCCTCTTTCTCCGTTACTACTATCGTATGAACCAGGAAGTGTTGATTTAGATCAATACTTCTTTTTTTGTTCTGTATTTTGCAATAGAAAGAAGCGTAACGCAGCGGGTGACTATTATAGATTTTTCTGAAACGGAGAGAGACATGGAGATAATCATAAGCAACAACGCCAATAAGCCGATTTATGAACAGATAACGTCCAAGATAAAAGCGATGATCATGGGCGGCGGACTACAGGCCGGTGACGCCATTCCAGCTATGAGGGCATTGACGAAATCAATTCATGTAAGCGTCATCACAGTGCAAAAGGCGTATGAAGACTTGCAGAGAGACGGATTTATTGAAACCACGGTGGGAAGGGGGAGCTTTGTATCTGCGCAGAATATGGAGATTTACCAGGAGGAACAACAGCCCATCGCGGAAGGAGATCTGCAGGCGGCGGAAATCGGAAGAACAAATCATATCTCTCTTGCAAAGCTGACAGATGAATAATATATCGTTTTTCGTGACTTATGGCAGTATTATGGGACTTGTGGGAGAGAAGGGCGCGGGGAAGACTACAACAATCTGGTCACGGTTGGTATCTTTAGCAGGAAGGAGTACTGGAATGAAACGAATGCGAGTTATTGATGGTGTATTCTGTACCGTGATATATCCCGGAAATAGAAATATACAAGAAGAGTGTAAGCGAAATTATCTTGCCAATTGATTCGGCCGGTAGTACAATGAAGGCTGTTTCATGACAATAGACAACAGCTGATTATATTTCGGGAGACCAGCAGAAGGGTAGGCCGGAATGAAGGAGGGACTATGCGGATGAACAGAAAAGGAGCAGCGGCGGCACTGGCAGTAATGTGTATGCTGGCCGGGTGCGGTGGCAACAATGAGGAAAAGGTGGAAGCGGCCAGGGAAGAGCAAGTATACCCCGAGGAGAAAGACGTAGTTGCTTCCCTGGAGGAGGCCGGCTTCGAAGTGGAGCAGACAGATGATTTTGCGGAATTGGATTTGGATGTAAGCAGGATCAGGGCGGTCAAGGGTGAGGAGTATCTGGATCTTTGTTATGATGTGGCCTCTGATGCTTCTGACAAGATTGTGGAGTATTATGCCCAGAGTTATCAGAAGTACAATCTGGTAGTTGACGAAGAGACCGTATACTGCTACAGCAGTGAGTCGGTACTTCAAAGTGCAGGGTTGAATTAAGCGGGATAATTTATTACGGATAAAATACTTTTGCGACGGGAAATCGTTTTGGAATGACATGCTTTGTCTATCTGATACGGTTTCTTTTTTGTTTGTTTTTTTTGATAGGATTCCTTGACGAAACGTTACCGGGGGGGGGGGTATAATCGGTCTAAGTGTATTTATAGGGGACAGAACTGTGTACAACAGTAAGTAGTATACGGGAGCTTCATGGAAGGCAGCAGCTGCCGGTCACTGTATCGGCGGCAGGATTAAATGAAAAGGAGGACGAAGAGTATGAGTGAACTCAAAAAGTTATTTCGGGTGCAACGGATTCTTGCTATGGTGCTTGCGGTTACCTTGGCAATGACTTCAGTACCCGTGACGGCGCTGGCCGCTGAGCCGGATGACATTGACATTCAGCAGACGGCTCAGGACACAGACACGGAAGACGCTTCTGTGAAGGATGACGCGCAGGACGCGGACACAGAAGATGGTTCTGTGCAGGATGACGCCCAAGCCGCCGGAGGAAGTTCGGCGGAGAATGACGTTCAAAATGCCGAGGACGATTCAGATCAGGATGATGTGTCAGGCAGGACGGGGGATTCTTTGGATCCCGATGTATCAACTGAAGGTGATGGCACACAGGTAACAGATCCTGCTTCTGATGCCAATCCGGAGGAAAAGGCTGATGTAGAATTAGGAGAGCCTGAATTCAAAGGAATTAAGGCACAGACTTCCAAGTATACGGCAGATGGTGTTTCACCGGTTGCCGATGAGACCGGCAAGAAACTGAGCATGGATTTTCTGAGCAATTACGTTGTTATAGTCAATGGGGAATCCAAGAGTTTGGTGTCTGTGTTGGATCCTGTTATTTCCACAATTACATATCAGTGGTTTGCAGGTGAAAGTGCGTTGGGAGAGCCGAAGAAGCTTAGTGAAGAGGGAAGCCTGCCGGTTGATGCAGGCAGCTATACGGTGAAATTAGTGCTTCCGGCTAAGGAGAATGAGTACAAAAGCGCAGAATTTGTATCTGGGTATGAGATTGCAAAATCCGATGTAACGGTATCCATAGGTACACCGGATATAGTACCTGTAGGTACAAAATGTTCAGAGGTGCCGATGCCATCTGTCGTTTCTGTAATAGCAGATAACGGCAAGAGTTTTACTTATGTAGTGGATGACAAGAGTACAGAGGCCAATGAAGCGGAGAATAACGAAGTAGAATTTGCTATGGTGATCAAAGATGCCACAACAGGCACAGTACTGCCGGGTGAGCAGACCTTGATGAAGAATAGCGAATATGTTGTCAGTATGGTTCCTGCATTCGTTGGATCGAACAAAGATAAATATGAAAAGAACTATACTTGGAAGCGCTGCGATGAGCAGAAACTTCCGATGGGCAATTTAAAAGCAACCAGGCTTGTACTTACACCGGATGCATCCTATGGAGCCAAACCTGCGACAGTAGCGAATGATGATGATGAGCGTACCGTGCATATTATTGAGGCGGCATCTTTTACGAAGGAGATGCAGGAGCTTAAATATACGGCCGCGCTTGAGGCAGAAGACGGCAAGGATGAGCAAAATAAGCCGAAGTGGAAGACAATAGAGGGGCAGACCATCGGAGAATGGTATACAGCAGCTTCCTACAGTGAACCGTGGACAGAGAAGGATACAACATATTGCAGTCTGACACTGGGCAGCAAATTGGATACAGTTCCTGTGGTACCGGGGACATATGTATACAGAATCAGTTATGAGGGTGATAAGAAAGAATATGACGCATCCTATGCTGATATCGTAGTTGTAGTTGCTGTAACGGAAATAATAGTGAGGCCTGCGGTGCCTGCCAATGTTGTATTTTATGACGGGCAGGAAGTAAAGGATGTGTTATCCCAGATTACTTATGAGTTGCCTTATGCGGATGGCAGAACAGAAAATGGGAAAGAATTGCTCTATCCGCAGAAATCCAACATGTGGGGAACATCTTATGATGACAAGAATAAAACACAGCCTTATAAACCAGACTTTAAACTGATTGAAATTATAAAGGATAAGGACGGTAAGGAGACAAACCGCACTGTATATAGTTCAGACAGCAGCAACACATTAAAACTTGGGAATGACTATATTGTGCAATTTACCGGGCAGAAAAATGTGTATTATGCTTCGGGTAATCCGGCACCGTCTGTAGATATTAACGCTGGAGTGGATTCCATGGATCCTGCGACCTGTGGATTCAGGGTCAGGACTGATCAAAGCACTCTTGAAGCCGAAACAAATACCTGCAAACTTGAGGTGGTGGCTAAAGACAAGGCAATTGATGTTACGGAGATTGAGAAGGCGGCGGCAGATAAGGCTAAAATGAGCTTGGAAAATGTCGGTGCGCTGGAAGGTGCATATACCAAGATATACGATGGAACAGATCTGTTTGAGTTCTATGCGGATTACAGGAAAGCGAAGCTTGTATCTGGAACCAGCAATTCCTATAGTGATTTCACCTACACATGGCAGAGGTCAATGGAGTTTGACTACGAGGATTTACTGGGAACACATCCGGAAGAGGGCGAGAATGTAGCAGATGTCAGTAAAGAAGACCTTGAAAATGGCATATGGGGTACAGTAAGCGTAGTTTCTCCACATAATGCCGGTATCTATCGTCTGCATATTACTTATCATAATTCCCGGTCTAAAGGCTTTGCGGATCCGGTAGATATGTATTTTGTGATCAAACCGCAGGAGATCACACTGACGTTTAATAAGACAGAATTGGTAGGAAACATTGGGAATGATATCAATGACTTTATAACCAACCATGCACAGGAACTTAATGAAGGAACTATTGTTACACCATATAAGGATCAGCCAGCTAAAGCGGAGGATTGGAAGAATAAGAATCTTCTTTCGGCAGCGGCAGATTATACATATCAGGTTAGTTGGGATTTCTACCAGAAAGTGAAGGAAACGAATGCGGATGGCCAGGAAATAGATAAGTACACTCAGTATTTCGGCAGTCTCCAGAGTGGTGCGGAGTATTTTCTTGGCGTGAGCGATTTCGAGATGGGACGCTATAATCCTGAGAATAAATGGCTGATGGATTCCGATACTTTTAGCCATAATTACAGTGCGAAAACGGATATCTATATTCCTATTACAGTTAAGGATATGGGAACAGACGCAATTGTATTTGACGGGATTACGACAACCGGTGGCAAAGTAGTCGAGAGAACAAAAACCTATGATGCTGAGACGATATTTGCCTTGATCAAAGATGACCTGGGAAGGCTTAATGGGCCTGTGGCTATCAAGACTGATGCGGCCGGTGCAGAGACGAAAACTTCAGTTACTTTTGCAGAGGGCGAGTATGGGTTAATTTATACTGTCCAGTATAGCGGAAGCAATGAAATAAAGACATATAAGACACTTCCGACAGAAGAGACCGAGTGGGAGTGGGCGAAAAATGCCGGAACCTATATAATCAGCGTAAGTTTCGGCGGTAATGAAAAGTACAGTCCCCTGGCTCCTGTAAGATTGGCATCAATTACTGTAAATCAAAAGGAATTGATTTTCATGGTGCCTGAATTGACAGAGGAATTTACAGCGGGACAGGAGATTACAGATGTAATGGGTGCTGTGCATCGTGCTTTCAAACAGCAGGTGGTTGCGGGCGTGAAAGCGGTGGAAGGCGATATTCCTGAAGCAGATAAGAAATATTTCACCAGAACAGAGATAAATGGTGCGACAGGTTTTCTGGCATGGTATGACGAGGAAGAGAAAAGTTTCGACATGCCGGAAGTAAAGGTGCGTGATAATGTAGATAATGCGGAATATGATTACGGTGATTATGGTGTTTTGCTGCGGGGGACGGGTAACGAGCGCTATAGCCTGATTGGCGATTATGCGGCCGAAGGGTATGATTATCTTACGGGCATCTGCGGCATTAACTACGCAATTACTGCGATAGAACCTGCTAAAGGAACACCGGTTAAAGTAGTGAGAGGTGCTTCTGCTGTAGCTATGGAAGAATACAGCGGTAAGAAAATCGATATCACAGACAACATAGAGACTCCGGAAGATGCAGCCGGAAGTATTACTAAGGAGCACATTGTTACAATCCAGGATGGAATTGCATATTATAATGACATAAATGACGAGTTGGAAGAAGAAGGCAATATTGTCAAGATTCAGATCACGGCTCCTGCAGAATACGGATCCAATTCCTCTTTCAGCTGGAATAAAGTGATTTATGAGCAAGCTATTAAGAACGCAGCGGGCGACAGGCTGATTGGTTCTATAGATTGCTCTGGCAAAACGCTCGAGTTTACATATGATGTTACAGTGCGTGACAAAGAAGAGATAGAAGATTTGGTATTCTGTATTCGCTGGGAAGAAGATTATAATGAGAGATTTGTCTTGAAATTCAGTGAGTCAGAGCTGTTGGGCAATTTGATGGATGCTGTGGCACCGAAGTCTTTGGCATTTAATGCGCCTCTTACCACTATGGTGGTAGGGCAGGAGCAGGAATTGGATGTTAAGATTCAGAAAGTACAGAATGCAGATATTATCTGTCTTGGCTACGCAGTGACTGCAGGCAAAGAATATGTACATGTTGATGAATTCGGTAAAGTGACGGCACTGAAGGATGGCGGCAAGGCAACTGTAGAAGTTTTCCCGATGCATTTGGCGGATGGGAAGAAGGTACGTATCGAGGGTGCGAAATCAGCAAAAACTAATATAACAGTCAAGAAAGTCAGTGCACCTAAAGTTACAAAAGTAACTCCGAAAGATACGTCCGTCACAATTGAGTATACGCTGCCGGCTGAGCAGGACGGCTTTCGCAGAGAGATTTATGTAGTAGAGGGCAAGAATGTTAAAGCTGATATCATAGAGAAGAAAGTCACTGATGAAATGAAGAATGAACAGTGGCAAGGTATCTTTGCTGTGTATCCCAAGTTTGTGAGTTATGACCAGGAATTGTCTAATAGAATTTATGATAATAAGAAGGAAACCCATACGAACACAGTAAGGTTATCGATTCCAGGGTTGGAGCTGCAGAAAGACTATACGGTTTATGTGCGGAATGTCAGTGCCGTTCGCAGCTTTGCAGACGGCTGTCAGGTTAGTTTAAGCGCTGCGGGAACAGCCAAAAGCTTCAAAACTACACTGAAACATGTAAGCGACATCACGGCGCTGTTAGATGCTGAGCAGATTGTAAGCATTGATGATGAGAAGGTTGAAGAGACGCCTGCAGAGGATGAAATACGGGATGCGTACACAATCGGGTATGAGGTGCCGTTGGCAAAGCGAAACGTGCAGATTTCACTGGAAGGTTTGTTTGAAGATGTAGCCGGAGACCAAATATATGTACCCATTCCCTTTGCGGGATCAGAGGCAGCGGCTCTGAGACAGAGTTATGCAGAGCCGAAGATTGCATATTATTTCAAGGAGTATATATATGACGGGTATGATGCATACAGCGGTGACAAAATAATTGAAGAGTGGGGATGCACAACGACCAGCAGCATTGCTGTTATTGACAAGAAAGGCAAGATCACACTGAAACAGCCTGGATGGGTTACTGTATGTGCAGTGGATACGGTATCCGGACGGTTGGCAAATGACGTTGAGATTCATATTACGGCGGAAGCAGACAGCATGAAGGCGAAGAATACTGTCATGCAGGTCGGACAGAGCATCCGTCTGGAGAATCTGATAGAGTATAAGCAGGGAAAGACAGTTTTGAACCAGCTTAATTATGATACTTATGGAAGGATTGACGTCAAGGCAGCTCAGGATTCCTTAAAGAACGCAGGTAAAGAAAGCAGCTTCAGTATTTCAGACAGCGGCTATCTGACAGCTTATGCAAAGGATTCTATGAAACTCACATTGAAAGATACAGTACTTAATACGTCTGTAATAGTGAATATTACTGCTAAGGAATTAGCTGCAGTCAAGAATTTGAAGGCTGTGAACATAATCGATAATCGTTTCGATGTTCAATTTGAGATGAACCCCTATGCAGAAGCGTACCGAATTGAGATACTGGATGCCAAGAAGATAATCAGGAGTATCTATGCGGAGAACATTCCATTCAGAAGTGGAAGTGGAATATATTATGGATGGACAGATGACGATTGGGGCAATGACGATGAATGGGATTATGATGATAACTGGACGCATAATTCCGAACATTTTGTTAAGAAGGATGGGTTATGCCGTGCCGACAAGATTAACGGCAAATGGATATTCTCTTATAGAATTGACCGTTTGACGCAGACATCCAAGTACAACATTAGAGTGACGGCATTGTTTGGAGAGGCGACTTCTAAAACTGTCAAGAAGGCAGCGGCTACAACCAAGCTTCCTGCATGTGATACAGCTGTATCGGGTAAGCTTGAAACAGGTAAAACATACAATGAAGGACTGAATGTTTCCAGAATATCTTTTGTATCCGGTAATACCTATAGTATAGAACTGAGAAATAGAGGTGACATTAAGCTCAACTCAAAGGCACGAATAGCTGGTACGGATACGCTTACATGGAGTAGCAGCGATAAAAAGACAGCGACTGTTACAGCAACATCCGGCGGCTACAGTGCAACACTTAAAGCTTTGAAGGCCGGCAAGACAGTGATTGAGGTCAGGTCTAAAGTTCTGAAGGGTGTTATTGCCAGAGTGACGGTTACGGTTTCTGCAGTGGGCGATGCCTATAAAGGCAGAGATTATTACGGTGATAATGAAGACTTGCGTGATGATCAAAATGATGAAAAGAAAGATGCAATAACAGAATTGGCCATCGGCGTTGCAGAGCCTGTGGAATTGAGTGCAGGACAGAGTAAGAGCTTCAAAGTCACATTAACAGAGGAAGGGAGTTATGCTGCTTATATAATTGAGAATGGAAAGAAAGAGGAATGGGATACCTGTATCAACAGAAGCAAACAACCTTATGAATGGTTCTTTGATATTTCCGGAGAGTTCACAGGCAGCGTAATTGTAGAAAAAACTGGTAATGCCGCTCCTGAGGACATTAAGAACAGGACCGTTCTTAAATTAAACGAAACATTGCCCCAGACTCGAAACCGCCAGTGGTATGTATTTACGGCGCCAAATGACGGGCTGTATGGATTTAAGCAGGAAGGCAAATCGGTTCAAGGTGTATTCAGCGTTTACAAACAGAGTACGGATAAGGAAAGCGGATCTAATACAACGGATGCAGAACTGCAAAAATATTTCTATGAACTGAAAAAAGGGGATGTAGTATATCTTCAGGCGAATGGAAATTATCCTTCAATACAGATTGTGGAAGCGAAGTTTGAAGTTCTTACAGCGGGGGTTTCAGCGACAGTATCTGCTGGAAATGAGAAATGGTTTGAGTTTACACCTGCGGAAATGGATCAATATGAGTTCAGATTGTCAGATCTTGTGGATCAAACATTCTGTAACGAGGTATTTACGGGTAAGAACTTAATATATTATCTTGACAGTCAAACATCTGAACATGTATTCGCCGGTATATTAAATTCGAAAGTATATGTTAGAATTAATAATTGGCAGAACAGAGCGCTTACTCTTCAGGTAAATAAGAAGGAAGCCTTCCGGAAATTTGGCGAGGATGGTTCCTGTATGGTCAGTGAATATGCATTCAGCCGAAATGATGACTATTTGTATCTTAATTATAAGGTACAGGCTGACGGTTTCTATACGTTCTCTTATGAGGCGGCAGAAAGCGGTATCGATGGATATGCGGTGCTGTATCCGGCCGGTAATATGGATAGTTCTATAGGAAGTATGTCTGTTGTTAGTAACGGAACAGATAAGATTGAAAGGAAGTATCTGTCTAAAGATGAAGAAGTTTGTCTGAAGATACGTCCAAATGGTATACCTGCAACATGGACTAACATTAAATTCACTGCAGCAAAAACCGAGGAGGCTCCTGCGGAACTTCAGGCAGGAGGTGAAGCGGTGCCGGGAACGGTATCAAGCGACACGATGGTATGGTATTCTTTTACTGCATTGGAAGAAGGCAGATATACGGTTGTATTCCCTAAAATGGAGAATAGCACCGGCTCAATAAGGAGTACTCTTTATGAAGATATTAATTCATCTGCTGGAACGCCAAAAGATATAGATTTGGCAAATGGTGGTTATATGAGTACGATTTCTCTTAATGCCGGAGCGAAGAGATTCATTAAGGTGGAGTCTGACTCGGAACAAGCGTTCAAGATTAGGGTTGAGAAAGCATCTTCTGATAAGGCTGTAACAACTACAACTCCGGTAGATTTAACAGAAGTTGAAAACTGGGTATCTTTTACGGCAGATGCAGATGGGTATTATGAGTTCACCGTAACAGCTAAAGCAGGTAATATAAGGACTTATATATACGCATATGAGAATGCGTACGATGCAGCAGATATTGCATCCGGCAGCCCTCTTAAGGCAGCGTTGGCTCAGGGCGAAACAATCTGGCTGAAAATAGTAGCTAATGCATTATTGGCTGACACATCCAATGCTGATCAATTGATGGTTCAAAAGCTGAGAGAGGTCAGGGTTTTCCATATTACGGAGGACAGTTCAGGCACATTGGGTGAAGTTGCAACTGTTGAGGATAGCGGTAATCATTATGCACTTGTGAAAATTATTGCGGACACAGAGGGAAGATATACAATTTCCTGCTCTAACAGTAATATAAGCAGTATAGCTCTCTACACAAACCCTGCATTGTCAGGTTACGGAAGTATAATAGATTCGAATAGCGAGGGTGTGTATTCTGTTCAGCGCAATATGAAGGCGGGAGAAGCGATATATCTGAAGCTGACAGCCAGCCAAGAGGTTACAGGAATAGGCCTGAATGTGAAAAGTGCATTTACACGGCTGCTCGGTCAGGTAGATGTGCAGAGCGGTATGTATCAATGGCTTGAGTTTACGGCTCCGTCAGCAGGGAATTATTTGTTCTATTCTACGAATAACAGCGGGGATCCAAAAGCATGGTTTTTTACAAGTAAAGACATTGGAGACAATGCTGGGAGCTCAGATCTAAATCAGAGTGCTGATTTGGGTTATGATGATGATGGTAATGAAGTAGATATGAGCGGAATTGAAGTCAATGGTAGTAACAATTTCGCAAAAGTTTTATCTTTGTCTGCGGGAGATACGATTTATTTGGCGGTGGGTTATTATAATCTTAGCAGTCCCATGTCATGTGATGTATACGTTATGGCACAATAGTGACTTAGTTTTCTTTCGTGGATATCTTAATGAATGTGTCTGGCTTGTGTGATATTGCGTTATATCTTTAGTGTCAAATAGAGACAGGCATAGTTTACACAGTATAATATGTGAGACAGAGGCAGCGCTGGTGACTGGATTCCCGGCGCTGTCTCATTTTGTCTGTTTGTAGGAAAATCCAAAAGTTTAGATTTTCCCACAAATCCAAACTTAGGAGAAATCCAAACTTTCCTCTGTAAATCCTTTATTCAAGGCATTTTCTGATAAAAAAGTTTGGATTTTGTTTTGTACTTCTCTTGTCAGAAATGAGAATAAATTGATCGAAACAGAGTTAAATAGCAATGTTTTACGCATTTTGTCGTAATTGAAGTATTGCACTTTGTGAAACGAAATCCAAACTTTTTCCGGCAAGAATCCCCAATTATCAAGCCGTTTTCAGAAAAGTTTGGATTTTATATAAGTTTGGATTTGTAGGACTATGTACAATCTAATAATTGATGAAGAGACCATATACCGCTACAGTAGTGAGTCGGTACTTCATAGTGCAGGGCTGATTTGAGCCGGATAATTGAAGACAGCCCGGCGCATAGAAGATTCACAGGGGGAGGACGGCGCAGATATGTTTTCGGACAGGCGGAAAGGAATTTTTGCCCTTATCAGTGATAAAGATGAGGGACTGTTCAGTGCCTTGGGAGTAGACCTATTACGTAATTAGTTCCGCTTTTGTGTCTAAATATAAATATTGTCCTCTTGTAGTTCCGGAATATTTTCGTTCTCGTCAATAAATTTATTGCTCCATATAGTTTCTTCAATGACCTTTAAACATTCATCAGTATGTTTTTTTATGTCTTGTCCCCAGAAATGTATGACTGTGTAACCGAGGAAAAGGAGTTTTTTATCATTTTCCCAATCACGCGTACGGTTCCGTTCGATTTTTTTGATCCAGTAATCAGGATTTTTGCCTTTTTCAAGACGAAGTTTTAAGATTTCCCAATCCTTTCCATGAAAAAATTCGCTGTCACAGAAAATGGCTATTTTATGTTTTGTTATTACGATATCAGGAGAACCGGGTAGAACTTTATAGTTTTTCCGGTAACGGTACCCCTTCTGCCATAGTGCCTTGCGGAGTTGTAATTCTATAGATGTATCCTGGCTGTGTATTTTGCTCATATTTTTGGATATAGTTGCAGAATCTCTTTCCATATATTTTTATCCTTATATATTTGATTAATGCCTAACTATGGGCATATTTTATCAGAACATGCTATGGATAGCAAGTATAAAGGGAGTTGCAATAAGGAGAAAATCTAATGATATAGTGAGAAATGCCTTGCGGAGGGTGCCTGAGTGTGGTAAGGTATGGAATAGATGATTATTGGGAGGAATATATATGGCGATTTGCTATGACAGATTGTGGAAACTATTGATTGACAAGAAAATGAACCGCACAGAATTGAAAGAAGCATCAGGGATTAGCTTTAACGTGCTGGCAAGATTGGGAAAAAATGAACCTGTTTCTTTTGAAACAATTGAGAAGATATGCTTTACTTTAAATTGCAATATAGAAGATATAGTTGAAATACATAGAGATGAATCTGTAAAAAATCTTTCCCAAACTTATTCAACAATTGAATTATTTGCTGGAGCGGGAGGGCTTGCACTGGGTATTGAAAAAGCTGGATTTGATACGTTAGGACTTATTGAGTTTGACAAGGATGCTGCAGACAGCCTGAAATTGAACCGCCCTGGCTGGCGAGTTATAAATGATGATATTGCAAATATTTCATGTTTGAATTTGGAAGAATATTTTGATATAAAAAAGGGTGATTTGGATTTATTGTCTGGAGGTGCGCCTTGTCAAGCCTTTTCCTATGCGGGAAAGCGTCTTGGATTGGAGGACGCAAGAGGAACACTATTTTATCATTATGCAACTTTTTTACAGAAATTGCAGCCTAAAATATTTTTATTTGAAAATGTACGTGGTTTATTGACTCACGATAAGGGAAGAACCTATGAAACAATTACGCATATTTTTAGACAGGCTGGATATACGATTCAAAAAAAAGTTTTGAATGCATGGGACTTTGGAGTGCCACAGAAGAGAGAACGTTTAATTACTATAGGAATTAGAAATGATTTAATTGGTAGAATCACATATCAATTTCCCCAAAAACATGATTATAAACCTGTTTTGCGGGATGTGTTACTGGACTGCCCAGATGGGCCAGGGGTTCCGTATGGAGAAAATAAACGAAAGATATTTGAACTTGTGCCGCCAGGGGGGTATTGGAGAGACATTGATCCGAAGATAGCAAAAGAATATATGAAAAGTTGTTGGGATATGGAAGGAGGAAGAACCGGAATATTAAGAAGGATGAGTCTGGATGAACCATCCTTGACGGTTCTGACTTCCCCGTCTCAAAAGCAGACGGAAAGATGCCACCCGATAGAAGCAAGGCCTTTTAATGTGCGTGAAAATGCAAGATGTCAAACATTCCCGGACGAATGGCAGTTTTGTGGAAATGTGCAGTCTCAATATAAGCAGGTAGGGAATGCTGTTCCCGTAAATTTAGCATATGAGATTGCATTGGAAATTTATAAATCGTTGGAGGAATTAAAATAATGGCTTGGAAATTAGATTTTATATCCGAGGAAGAGCTTAAAAACCATGTTCGTGCAACTATCATGAAATATGGAGAAAAATTAGAGTCATATGATTTAAAAAGATTTAACAGTAATCTGATTGATCCGATAAAGTTGCTTTTCGATAAGTCTGTTTATCAGACGAGTTGGGATGAAATTGTAAGTAATGAAATTTTTCGGCAGAGGGATAAATCAAATAATAATGACATAGGATATTTTCATCAGAATATATTTTCCTTTTTCAAAGGGTGTGAAGTACCCCAGGCAGGGTGGGATGTAATCTATAAAAATCCTGATGGGATAAAGATGCCAGATGGTGATGTGGTGCATACTTTGTATGTGGAAATGAAGAATAAGCATAATACGATGAACTCTGCCTCTTCTGCGAAAACATATATTAAAATGCAGGGACAAATTCTTGAAGATGATGATTGTGCCTGTTTTTTGGTAGAAGCTATTGCGAAGAAATCTCAAAATATAAAGTGGACAACGAAAGTTGATGGAAAGAATGTCCAGCATAGGTTGATACGTCGTGTTAGCATGGATCAGTTTTATGCAATCCTTACTGGCGAGGAAGATGCTTTTTATAAGATGTGTATGGTACTTCCCGAAATCATTAATTTGGTTGTTAATGAAGAAGACAGTGTTTCTGTTCCGCGGGATACAGTGGTTCAAGAACTTAAAAATGTTGCTGCGTTATATACCGGACAGACAGAAGATTTGGCAATGGCAATGGCTGTGTATATGCTTGGGTTTAATACATATATAGGATTCAGTGATAAGATAGAACACCAATTTGGAAAAAGAAATACTGAAATGTTAAAGCGCATTTATGAATATGCAAAAAAGTATAAGTAGTATAAAAAGAAGTATAAAATAATAAGATTTGTCTGTATAAAGTTTCAAAAGGAATTAATACGTACAAAATATATGCGTTTAAACTATAATAGTAAATATATTTTGATAGATAGGCGGCTGATTGTTAACCATGTGAGTATGACATGATTCCGTAATATATTATTGAGGAATGCGATAAAAAAGTGTTGGTAAATTAAAAAGGGAGGAAATGCAAATGACACTTTATAAAAATTTGGGAGGAAATTCTAATATCTATGCTTTTTTAATAGGGGCAGATTACATCGATGTTCAATTTAATGGGGGAAAAATATATAGATATTCTTATTACAGTGCAGGCAAGGTAAAAGTGGAACAGATGAAGAAATTGGCCATGCAAGGACAAGGATTAAATTCCTATATTATGAAAAATGCACGGAATGATTATGAGCGGAAATTTTAATGTCTGCGTGGAAACATTTTGCCAGCAGAGAACCAGTAAGCATTATTTCTGCTGATGAGCAGTTACAGTTCACGGCCTAACCGTCCGCGAACTGTAACGCATCCAGCCCATGAAAAGTCGCCTTCGGCGAGGGGCTGGATGCCTGAAACCGTAGCTTTATCGGCCGGATGCCTTGCAGCAGGGTGCAAGGCACCGTGAATAGTAACGATGAGCAATCCGGCGCTATTCTAAAGCCGATCAGCCCCTTTACACACTTTCATTAATCTGTTATGATAACTGTGTAAATCTTATAGGCATTACTAATATACAGTAAGAAAGGGAAGTCTTGTGGAATTCTAAGGAGGTAAATTATGGGATTTATACTGTTAGCAGGCGGATTTGTTGTTATTCTGATTCCGGTGGTAATCGCGGTGGTATCTTCCGTTGTTTCGGCGGTGGCTGCGTCCCAGGATATAGGGGAGAATGAATAGGATGGACAGCATGGTACGGCTGCAGAAGATAATTGAATAAGTATGACAGAAGACAGGACAGGGAAAGCTTTTTCACTGTCCTTATTTCTTAACAATTTCTTAGCACCGCTTTTTATTTCCTTTTTACTAATTTTTCGGTAGGATATTTAATATAGTATATTGGACAGGAGGTTTGTAAATTCTGATTTTGATAATTGCAGCAGGTGTTTGAGGGAAGGGAGGATGTGAAGGCGGATGAATGAAAAACTGAAAGAAAAAACAAAGGAATCCCTTTCAAGTGTTCTGCCGATCACGATGATCGTGTTGATTCTGAGTATTACATTGGTGCCGCTGGAAATCAGCACTTTGGTGTTGTTTCTTACAGGGGCGATTTTATTGATTATAGGTATGGGACTTTTCCAGCTCGGCGCCGAGATGGCAATGACGCCGCTGGGGCAGGGTGTCGGCGGTAAGCTGGTTAAGAGCAGCAGTATTGTGCTGATGGCGGTTGTGTGTTTTATTATGGGAGGGATCATCACGATTTCGGAGCCGGACCTGCAGGTACTGGCGAACCAGGTATCGGCGATTCCCAATATGGTGCTTATTCTGACGGTGGCTGTGGGCGTGGGAATCTTTATGGTGATCGCGCTTTTGCGAATTTTATTTAAAGTAAGGCTGTCTTTGCTTCTTGGAATTCTGTACATATTGGTTTTTGTTTTGTCCTTTTTGACGCCTTCGGATTTTATTGCCGTGGCGTTTGATGCCGGCGGTGTCACGACGGGATCGATGACGGTGCCCTTTATTATGTCGCTGGGTGTCGGCCTTTCCGCCGCGAGAAGTGACAAAGACGGCAGCAATGACAGTTTCGGCCTGATCGCGCTGTGCAGTGTGGGGCCGATTCTTATGGTTTTGCTGCTGGGTATTTTCTATCACCCGACGGAAGCGGTTTATACTGCGGTGAAGATTCCGGAGCTGGTGACGATGCAGGATGTAGTACGGGAGTTTGCGATAGCGCTGCCGGATTATCTGAAGGAGGTCATGGGCAGTATTCTTCCGGTGATCGGTGTATTCCTGCTGTTTCAGCTGCGGGGGAAGATTTACCGGAAACGTCAGGTACAGAGAATGGTAGTTGGTTTCATTTACACGGTGCTGGGACTGATCTTGTTTCTGACCGGTGTGAACATTGGCTTTGCGCCTGTGGGAAGTCTGCTGGGCAGCGGTATTGCGGACAGCAGCTTTGCATGGGCTTTGATACCGGTGGGAATTGTCATAGGTTATTATATCGTCAAGGCCGAGCCGGCGGTCCGGGTGCTGAACGAGCAGGTAGAGGAGATGACCGGCGGCAATGTATCATTTAAAATGATGAATGCGGCGCTCTCCGCCGGTGTGGCGTGTGCGGTTGCGCTTTCGATGGTACGTGTCCTGACCGGTATCAGTATTTACTGGATTATTATTCCGGGCTATGTGATCGCATTTATTCTGAGCAGGATGGTGCCTCCGGTTTTCGTAGGTATCGCATTTGACTCCGGCGGTGTTGCCAGCGGACCGATGACATCGACGTTCCTGCTTCCGTTGGCGATGGGAGCCTGCACGGCCGCAGGCGGCAATGTGGTGGCGGACGCTTTCGGCATCGTGGCGCTGGTGGCGCTTGCACCGTTGATTGCGATACAATTTATGGGAGTTGTGTCCGCGTACAGGGCGAAAGTCGTGAAACAGCCGGTACAGGCCATCGAGGATGTTATTGTTGATCTGGAGTGACGGCAGCAGGAAGATTTGGAGGTGCAAGTATGCTAGACGATAAAAAGCCGCAGGTTGTCCCAAGACTGCTTCTGACAATCACGCGTGAGGATGATCAGAGAAAGCTGGAAGAGCTGTTTGATTCTATAAATGTTCCTGTTTGTTTTCAATTCAGGGGAAAAGGGACTGCGCCTACGGAGATGATGGATATTTTCGGAATAGGGGGTACCACAAGACTTCTGTCGGGAGCCGTCCTGCCGAAGAGCCAGGTAAAGACTGTGTTTGATATGCTGTATAAGCAGCTTCATTTTCGCCATAAGGGAGGCGGTATCGCGATCACGATTCCGATCAATGCTCTGCAGAATCATATTTTACAGGTTCTGGGCGACGAAGAGAGAGCCTGGATGGAAATAGAGGCGACTAAGAAAGGAATGCCGAAGGGAGATGAGGAAGAGATGGACGAGAAGAGTGCATATACAGTGATTTGGGTTTCTGTGGAAAGCGGCTACAGTGATGACGTAGTTGATGCCGCAAGGAATGCGGGAGCCAAGGGCGGTACCGTAATGAAAGGCCGCCGGCGGAATTCCAAGAGTGTGAGCAGGCATTTCGGCATTAAGGTGCAGGAAGAGCAGGACTTTGTTATGATTGTTGTTCCGAAAGAGAGAAAGACGGAGATTATGACGGCGATTACTTCCGTGTGCGGGCTGGGTACGGATGCCCACGGTGTTGTGCTGGCTCTTCCTGTGGAAGATGTTATGGGTCTGACGAATTGACAGGAGACAGACTGCCAGGCTCTTACGGCACACCGGAACGAGAGTTTGCCGTATTGACGGTGATGGAAAGCAACAGATATGGCAGGATTTTATGAAAGGACAGAACATTTGGTTTCTGTTCTTTTTTATTAGGATTTTTCTCTGCTTATCCGAGCTCTGCCTGCTTTTAGAATAAGAAAATAAATTTACGGCAACTAAACAGGGTGAATGTTTATCTAATTAGCATAAGGAGTGCGTATATGTACATTCTGTGCCCGGCCGCTTTACATGGAGCATTTGTGCCGAGGGCGGCATGGGGCAGAGACAATATTGTCTGTAGGGTGACAGATCCGGCCGGATTTGCGTCATGCGGATGGATTATGAGCAGGGCAGCATGGACAACAGAAGGTACAACGAGGCCTGTGAGGAGGCGGACGAAAAGGGAGAACCCTATCCGGAACTCAATGCAGAGACCCATGACGAGTGGATCGATGAGATTGAAATCCCTGGCGCATTTCGGCTTGACATGCAGATTTACCGGATCTGGGCTTACAGTACAGAACTTACGAGCCGCTATGAGAAGCTGGGAGAATGGAATTTTTCTTTCCAGATCACACAAAGTGAAGCAGGCATGCGCAGCATCCAGGTGGAGGAAAGAAACGAACAGGGAATCGGCGTGGACCATATCGAACTTACACCGGTAGAATTGTCTGTATACACGGCGGAGCCCAGGGACGGCTCATACTACACGACGGCGCTGGACAAAAACGGACTGGCGTTATCCGGTGGAAATGATTATTGGAGCGGGGAGACGGTAAAGAATGAAATGATTATAGGGAACCATGATATTTCCGAGATAACCGTTTATATCTGCGATTATGACGCCTATATGGAAATCGACAAGACACTGATGACGCCTGGTGAGCTTCAGGGAAAACTGGAACAGCTGGCGCTGTTTAAAACAACGATACAGACAGACCAGGAGTAAAACTCTCAGGAGCAGAGTTTCAAAAAAGGAAGAGACTGCCATAATCTTGATTTTCAATCATTGGAGCGGCAGTCTCTTCCTTATGCTGCACAGGAAACTGATACGAAACTTCGGGTTTGCAAAGTGGATTTCCTGTTACCGGATAAAATGCGTAAACACATGATCTTCTTTTTCGGGAAGCCCGAACTGTTCTTTCCCGAGGGCAATGCTCTTCATCAGGAAGGACATATTTCTGGCCAGTACCCGCATGGTCTGCAGGCCTTCGGCATCCTGAGCTGCCTCGCCAGCACCCCGTCCATGCACACTGTTCCAGTATTGGCTGGATGCCACCGGCATTCCTGAGATCGTGAAATACTTATTCAGTTCATCAAAGGTTGCAGAACATCCGCCGCGCCTTGCAACAGCTACGCTTGCCCCTACCTTCATCGACTTGTCAAAAGGAGTGCTGTAGAACAGGCGGTCCAGACAGGCGATCAGGGTTGCATTTGCAGAGGCATAGTATACGGGACTGGCGATCACGAGACCGTCTGCCGCTTCGAATTTCGGCGCAAGCTGATTGATCTCATCATCGAATACGCAGCGCCCTCTTTCCTTGCAGGAGGCACAGGCAATACACCCCCGGATATCCTTGTTGCCGATCTGGACGATTTCGGATTCAATGCCTTCCTGCAGGAAAATCTGTTCCATTTCCTTTAGCGCGATGGAAGTGTTGCCGTTGATGCGGGGACTTCCATTGATCATTAATACTTTCATGGTTTGGTTCCTCCTTGTAGATTCCGTGTCTATATGTAATCTGATATATTTTATCATATAATCAGGAAGGATTCTATCGTTGATACTATACTTATTTCAGATTCCGTAACAGTTCAGCCCAGGACTTTGCATTTACTGCAAAGTCCGTGAGAACGCATAGATTTAGCCGGGAGAGAATCTGCCCCTCGCTGCAGGGCGCTAAACGTCCGGGGGACGTTTGTCCAGCGCCGACCGGAGTGGAACGTAGACACTTGGAATGGGCAGATTCCGTAACAGTTCATTGCTATTCAAATTTTCTGATGGTAGAATGAAAATATAATTGGCAATGATTATGGCGAACCGGAATCGGGAAGGAGTGTATATAAATTATGAGCAAATCGTTAAAAAATCTACCTGTTGGAGTTGAAAGCTTTGAAGAAATGCGTCGAGAAGAATTTTATTTTGTTGATAAAACGGGGCTGATCAAAGAGCTGCTCAACAACAGAGGAAAAGTCAATCTTTTCACCCGTCCCAGGCGTTTTGGCAAGACATTGAGTATGAGCATGATGAAAAGCTTCTTTGAAATCGGGTGTGACGAAAGCCTTTTTGAGGGGCTGGAGATTTCATACGAAACTAAATTGTGCGAAGAGTATATGGGGCAGTTTCCGGTGGTCTCACTCAGTCTGAAGGGTGTTGAGGCGTTTGATTTTCAGACTGCCTGCAGAATGATGGCCAGAGTCATCAACGAAGAGGCAAGAAGATTACAATTTCTTTTGGAGAGCGAGCGGCTTACGGATATCGATAAGGAGGCTTACTACGGGTTACTGAAAAAGGATATGGATATCGACACACTTTCCTGCAGCATCAGAGAATTCACGGAAGTTTTGCATAAACATTATGGGAAAAGAGTCATTGTACTGATCGACGAATATGATGTACCGTTGGCGAAAGCAAACGAATACGGTTATTATGATGAAATGGTAATGCTGGTCCGCAGTCTGTTCGGCGCCGCGCTTAAGACGAATGATAATCTTCAGTTTGCCGTTCTGACAGGGTGCCTGCGCGTAGCGAAGGAGAGCATTTTCACGGGACTGAATAATTTCAAGGTCCTTTCCATCATGGATGCCGCGTATGATGAGTATTTCGGTTTCACGGATACGGAAGTCAGGGAAATGCTGCGCTATTTTGGATTTGAACATGCTTATGATAAGATAAAAGAATGGTATGACGGATACCGCTTCGGGAATACGGATGTGTATTGTCCCTGGGATGTGATCTGTTACTGTGATAAACTCAGGTTCGACCCGAAGCTGCAGCCTCAGAATTTCTGGATCAATACCAGCGGCAATCAGGTGATAGAGCATTTCATTGAACGGATGGACCGACAGAAGAAATTCAGAAAGGATGATGGCACAGAGGATAAGGCAAGACTTACGAAAGGAGAAATGGAGCGTCTTATCAACGGAGATGCCGTACAGAAAGAGATTCATCAGGAGCTTACCTATAAAGATTTATATTCTTCAGTAGACAATATCTGGAGCGTTCTTTTTATGACAGGGTATCTGACCAGAAGAGGCGATGCGGATGGAAATACAGTAAATCTTGTAATTCCGAACAGAGAGATACGCAATGTTTACACGGAGCAGATCATGAAGCTGTTCAAGGAGCAGGTGAGCAGGGACGGTGAGACACTGGATGCCTTCTGTGAAGCGCTCCTTGCCGGAGAACCGGAGGAGGTTGAGAAGCAGTTCACTTCCTATATGGAACAGACGATCAGTGTGCGGGATACCTTTGTAAGGAAACCATTGAAAGAAAACTTCTACCATGGTATTCTGCTGGGGATTCTTGGCTTCAAGGGCGGATGGAGCGTTACATCCAACAGAGAAGCCGGAGACGGATTCAGTGACATTCAGATTGCCATAGATGATGAGGATGTGGGCATTGTCATTGAAATCAAGTATGCACAGAATGGTGATTGTGAAGCAGAGTGCAGGAAGGCGTTTAAACAGATCGATGCAAACCGCTACGCAGAGAATTTTTATCAGGATGAAGTCGGAACTTTGCTAAAGTACGGGATTGCATGCAGCCGGAAGAAGTGCAGGGTGATGCTGGAGAAGGTACAGTACAGGAATTAGATATATCTTAGAGTATATCAATATAATTTAATATTGCGATTTGGATGATGCAGGCCTATAATAGGAAAGTATGAAAAGAAAGACTATAAATCAGCTCTGCGCACTCGCTGCGCTGAGCGTACACGCGCCATGCAGCTCGTCTGCATGTGTGCATCAATACTTGTGCCCACTTTTCACAGAACGTTTGTGTCAGGAATGACATGGGGCACAAGTACGAAAAGAAAACAGGAGGGAATGCATCATGACCTTTGACTTGAAAAAAGATGGCAAGAGGATTATAGTAGTCTGTCTGGCGTCGGTACTTATGGCGATCAATATCAAGACCTTTGTCAAGGCAGGTGACCTGTATCCGGGCGGGGCTACGGGACTTACGGTTTTGATTCAGAGTATTTTTGAAAGATTTCTGGATATTGCAATACCCTATACGCTGGTGAATCTGCTGCTGAATTTAGTGCCGGTCTATATCGGGTTTCGTTTTATCGGCAAGAAATTTACGTTGTATTCCTGCCTGATGATCGTACTTACGAGTATCTTGACGGATGTCATACCGCAGAGTGCGATTACCTATGATATTTTGCTGATCAGTGTTTTCGGGGGCATTATCAATGGGTTTGTTATCAGTATATGCCTGATCATGAACGCCACTACGGGAGGCACAGACTTTATTTCTATCTACCTTTCCGAGAAAAAGGGTGTGGATTCCTGGAATTTTATCCTGGCATTTAATGTAGTTATCATTATGGTAGCGGGTATGTTGTTCGGTATGGACAAAGCACTCTATTCAATCATATTTCAGTATGCATCCACCCAGACACTCCATATGCTTTACAAGAGATATCAGAAGCAGACGCTGTTTATCGTGACCAACCAGGCCAATGAGGTCTGCAAGGCGATTAACAACGTAAGTATGCACGGAGCCACAGTCCTGAGCGGAGAGGGCTCCTATGAGCATCAGGCGAGAAAGGTTGTCTATTCTGTAGTCTCTAAAGAAGAGAGCAAACGAGTGATCAGGGCGGTGAAAGAGGCGGATCCGGCGGCCTTCGTCAATGCGCTCAGGACGGAGGAACTGTCCGGGCGGTTTTATCAGAGGCCGACGGAGTAGGTTCGGACGGTAAATCTTCGGGATTTCTGTCGGATGGAGTCTGGGAGCCGGGTGGAGATCTGTGCATCCCTCCGGGACCGCCTATGTTTCCCATGGAGCCCATATCCGAAATAGTAAGTTCACCGGCGTCGATCAGGGTTGAGGTATCCTGTGCCTGTCCATCGGAAGTAGAGGGAATTACTCCGTTCAACTGCCCGTTGATACTCTCCGCCCGCAGGAGGCAGAAGGCGCGCAGCGTGGAGACGCCTTTTTCAAATTCTTTATAACTGCAGAACTTGGTCGGATCCTTCTGTACATAAGGCGCAATCATATCTGTAACCGAATCAATCAGCGATTCAAAGTAGCCGTTGTCAAAATATTCTGCAAGAAATTCCCCGAAGTATTGATGATACAGCTCCGTATATTCGTCACTGTCAAATATCCATGCGAGCATTGGCCTGGAATCTATGGAGCCGCCGGATACCGGTGTGTCGATGGGATAATTGACAAGCCCTGTGGCATCGGTTCCGGATTCGAAGCCGCCGAAAGCGAGATTGTAATCCCATGGGATCATGGAAAGCTGTCCGTCCTTCTCGTACAGATAATAGTTGTGGATCAGGGAACCTGTATAGCTGTCAAAATTGAGTACGAAATTGTGGACTACAAAATAGTGGATCACTTCGTCTATATTGACTGTATTTTCGATGTCCTCTGTGTTATTCAGTTTCCTGAGTGATTCAATCAGCCGCGTCTTGTCGGCGTCAGACAGATTGGTTTTTACATTATCGAATATATTGGAGTAGCTTTCAAATTCGCCATCTGTATAAATGAGCGAGACATCGCTGCCTTTCATTCCTTTTCCGGAAGAACTGTCGAATCCGGGAACCGTTCTGTTGCCTGGCATGCCGTCGGAAGTACTGCCATTGTCGGGCATGGGTTTGAAATCTGGCCTTGCCTCAGGCTCCCTGGGCATAGCTGTATCCTGATCGTTATCCTGTGCGGTTTCCGGATCAGAATCGGGTTCTGTTCCGGAGGAAACCGGATGAGGGGCTTCGGAATTGCTCCTGTGATCATTGAAAGGAATATTATCCGTATCGGAGTGCCCTGAATCGGGATTCTCGGGATCGAAATCCTCCATATTAAATCTGCGCCCGTTTCCCCGGCCGCCGCCCATTCCTGTGCTGTCCGGCTTATAAAGCTGGCCATAGTTATTGCCATAATTGCGCGTCAGGAAAGCTTCTTCTATTCCTTCTACGGCAAGATACAATCCCCAGTCTTCCCCATTCACGGTAATGTATGTATAACTGCATAACGGTGCATCCACACCGAATTCGTACATCAACCGATAGGTAAGAAAATCTTTCATATAAGTATTGTCCTGGATGATATTATTGAGGCATAATTTATCAAGCCCGTAATAAGTGAGTGCATCATCATAATGGTCGAATTCAATTTTGAAGCTGTATCGGCCGTTTCCATAGGCCTCTACGGATGAGAGAGAAGTGTTGCCCTTGGCGCGGATTGCCACATTCCGATAAGCCTCACCGTCTATGATTACAGCGCAGGCAGCATATTCCTCGTCGGTACAGTTCTCGATGAATGTGTCCCAGTCATCCATCATGATATCCACCGTATGTACTTTGGATGGATTAAAAATCCGGGAGACATATCCTGCAGCACTCACAGAGGCACTCACGGCCTGTACGCCGAACCTGCCTGCGTTCATAAAGAGCAGGGTAAGTGTCAAGGTGGCGATAAGAATAATGCAGCAGATCTTATCAATATGTTTGCTGGTTGACATTCCTAGCCTCCTTATCCCATATAATCTCCGTTGTAGCTTACTAAAACAGCGCCGTTCACACCTTCCAGTGACGCAAGTGTGTTGATGAAATCCGTATTGTCGTCTTTCAGGCGTATTTCCAGGTTCAGTTCGACAGCGCCCTTCTGCGCGGTTTTGCTCTTAACGACAAGGCGGCTTACACGATCCTTCAGATATTCTGTTGCACGGAGCTCACTTTCATGGTTTTCACAGCTGATCACGGCAATATAGGGGTTTACATGAGTTTTCCTGTTTACAAACAGAAGAAGGACGGCGCCATTTTATTTTAAAGCATGCTATATGAGGGGAGGTGCATATGAATAATTTGGCGCCGGTTCATCAGGCATGAGGTCATTATATGGAAAAAATAAGGAAAAAATATGTTTAAAATGTGGATATTTTGTGTTGTGTATTTAAAGACAGATATTTTAAAGGCTTGACAAACGGGAAGCCATATTCCTATAATAAATTATTATCAAAAGGAAGAGGTGGAAGGATGAAGCTGTAATCAATTTTTGAAGCATGAAGTAATTATCAGAAACAATGCTGTCCGCAGAACACGGCATTGCTGTTTTATCATGTTGCCAAAAATGGATTACGTTTTCATTGCTCATTGCCTCTCTTTTTACGATATAGGAAATTGCTCCGGGCTTACGGGTTTTGCTCATTTATATATGAGAACGATGTAATACAGGCCGGACAGTTTGGCGGGATATAGCAGGCGTACCGGGATCATGTGCGCTGCCGTTGAATCTCGCAGTGTGGATGGTATCGGGTCGGAAATTGAGAGTGCAAAAACAAGGAACCATTTGGCAGCAGATGGTTCTTTTTTTTGTGCGCGTATGCGGAGTCGGAAGACATGCAGGAGGACCGCTGTGCATGTATAGAAGACAACAGACAGAGCCGGAAGAGCGGGTTATGCATAAACGGAGGTGGATAGCATGTCACAGATCAGTGTATCAAATATGACCTTCTGCTATGAAGGAAGTTTTGACAATATTTTTGAAAAGGTATCTTTTCTGATCGATACAGACTGGAAACTTGGTTTTGTCGGAAGAAACGGTAAGGGGAAGACTACATTTCTGAATCTTCTTCTGGGAAACTATGAATATGAAGGGAATATCAGCGCCTCCGTGGCGTTTGATTATTTCCCTTATCAGATCACGAAGGAACAGACGGGGCAGTGCGGCGCCGAATTCCTGGGACAGTTAAAGCAGGGCTGCGAATTGTGGCGGGTAATCTGTGAACTGGATAAACTGCAGCTTGACGCGGAGATTCTTTACAGACCTTTCGGGACGCTAAGCCACGGAGAACGCACGAAAGTAATGCTGGCGGTTCTGTTTTCAGGGGAGAATGATTTCCTGCTGATTGACGAGCCGACCAATCATCTGGACCATGAGTCCAGAGAGATCGTTAAGGAGTATCTTGGGCAGAAGAAGGGTTTTATTCTTGTGTCCCATGACCGGGATCTTCTGGATGCCTGTATCGATCATGTACTTGTATTGAACCGCTGCAGTATCGAAGTGCAGAGTGGGAATTTTTCTTCATGGTGGGAGAATAAGAGCCGCATGGATGCGTTCCGTCAGATGGAAAATGAGAAACACCGGAAGGAGATCCGCAGGCTGCATCAGGCCGCGGACAGAACCCGGGAGTGGGCGGATAAGAACGAAAGAACCAAGATCGGATATGATCCGGTGAAAGAGCATGACAGATCCAAGGGTACCCGGGCCTATATCGGCGCTAAGACGAAGAAGATGCAGAGCCGGAGAATGCAGGTGGAAAAAAGGATTATGGATGAAATAGAGCAAAAGGAGGGATTGCTGCAGGATATTGAGAATCCCGTGGATTTAAAGCTTATGCCGATGCAGCATCATAAGGAGGTTTTGGTCTCGGCGAAAGATTATGGGATTGCCTATAACTCCGGCGAGGTATTCCGTGATCTGGATTTCGAACTGCGGCGCGGAGAACGTGTTTTCCTGCATGGAGAGAATGGATGCGGGAAGTCCAGCCTGATCAAGGCGATCCTGGCTCATGGCGGGCTGCCCTGTGTGCCGGAGGCTTCGGTTTCAGATGAAATGCGGGAGACAGGCACTTTAAAATGTGCAGCAGGCCTGGTTATTTCTTATATCAATCAGGACACGTCGGGCCTGCATGGAACGATCAAGGACTTCTGCCGGACAAATGATCTGGATGAAAGCCTGTTTTGCGCAATCTTAAGGCAGCTTGATTTGGAACGGGTGCAGTTTGTTAAGAAGATTGAGGAGTATTCCGAAGGACAGAAGAAAAAGGTGCTGATTGCGGCAAGTCTTCTAAAGCCCGCCCATCTATATATCTGGGATGAACCGCTCAACTATATTGATGTCTTTTCCAGGATGCAGATTGAGAATCTGATCCTCACTTATCAGCCGACCATGCTTATCGTGGAGCATGATGTACGATTCAGGGAGAAGATTGCAACGAGAGTAGTGGAGTTTTGAAACGGGCATCGAAACGTGCAGACTAACATTACGATTGTTGTTGCTATTTTGTGCTTTTTCTGGCAGAATATAATAGGACGTTTTGAGGGGCGTGTCAGTATACTATAGTTAACGACATTGGAAATTTCATTTTCGGCCTTGCAGAAGCTTCCTTGTATGGCTCCTGCAAGAGTCGGAAAAAGAAACTTGTTATGTCATTTACTATAAGATTAAGAGAGAAGGGATATCATATGGAAAGAAAAGTTGGAACAATATCAAGGGGTATACGCTGCCCGATCATCAGAGAAGGAGATGATCTTGTTAAGATCGTTACAGACAGTGTCCTGGAAGCGGCAGAGGCAGAAGGATTCGGGATCCGTGACAGGGACGTGATCGCAGTGACAGAGTCTGTGGTGGCAAGGTCGCAGGGGAATTACGCTTCGGTGGAAGCCATTGCGGAGGATGTGAGAACGAAGCTGGGCGGGGAGACCATCGGCGTTATTTTCCCGATTTTGTCCAGAAACCGGTTTGCAATCTGTTTGCGCGGAATTGCTATGGGCGCTAAGAAGGTAGTGCTGATGCTCAGCTATCCCAGCGACGAAGTGGGCAACGAGCTTGTCTCCCTGGACCAGCTGGATGAGGCCGGTATTAATCCTTACAGCGATGTGCTTACACTGGAGAAGTACCGAGAGCTTTTCGGAGAGAATAAACATCCTTTTACGGGAGTAGACTATGTATCTTATTACGGCGAAGTGATCAGAGAAGCAGGTGCGGAAGTGGAGATTATTTTCGCCAATGACTGCCGCAGCATTCTTCCTTACACTAAGAATGTGTTGAACTGTGATATTCACACGAGAGCCCGCACGAAGAGACTGTTAAAGGCAGCAGGAGCCGAGAGGGTGATGGGAATGGATGACATTCTCACGCAGCCTGTAAATGGCAGCGGATGCAACGAGAAATACGGACTGCTGGGATCCAATAAATCTACGGAAGACACGATCAAGCTGTTTCCGAGAGAATGCACGGATCTGGTTATGGATATCCAGAAGGAAATTTCAGACAGGACCGGTAAGCATGTGGAAGTCATGGTATACGGTGACGGTGCATTCAAGGATCCGGTAGGAAAGATATGGGAGCTTGCGGATCCCTGTGTATCCCCGGCCAGCACGCCGGGACTGGAAGGTACACCCAATGAGTTGAAGTTAAAATATCTGGCAGACAACGATTTCAAGGATCTGTCCGGCGAAGCGCTCAAAGAGGCGATTTCCGACCGGATCAGGGAGAAGAAGGATAACCTGGTAGGGGATATGGTATCGCAGGGTACGACGCCCAGAAGACTGACCGATCTGATCGGCTCCCTGTGCGATCTGACCAGCGGATCGGGTGACAAGGGTACGCCGGTGATTTTGATCCAGGGATATTTTGATAACTATGTAAGTTGATGACTCTCACGGTCTGAACTGTTACAGGAGACCCGCTGTGTTTCGTATAGCATGGCGGGTTTATCGTATATATTTCCGGAAGGACAGATAATACTGTAAGGTGCATGAGCGGGCAGCCGCATACAGCGCCGACGAAGCCCGGACTGCTGCGATATATAGGGAGAGATAATATAATGACAGACGGTACACCAAATACCCTGCTTCAGAATTTAGACCTGATACATACAACACCTATGGGCGTTGAGCGTATCAGGCGAAACTTATCGCTGAAGGAAGACGATGTTTTAGCCTGGTGCCGTGACAGGATAGCTGATTCCGAAGCGGTGATTCAACGGCGCGGGAAAAACTGGTATGTGAGTACGGCTGACTGCGTGATAACGGTAAATGTCCATAGCTATACGATTATCACGGCGCATAAAATATAAAAGAGAAGCTATGTCAACAGCTTTGCACACTCGCGCCGTGCATAACGGAAGCCTGTTCGCCCTACGGGGTGAGCGGATTTTTGACAAGGCGCACATATCAATAAAATATAGTAAACCACATAATAAATTTCTGTTTCCGTCTCCTGCCAAAGCCATATACGGAAGCTTTTGCAGGGCCGAAAACGAAATTTTTAATGTCGTTAACTATAAAATGAATCAGGTAATCTCCGGCTGTCACCGGAGAGGGAAGACCTACTTGGCAAGATATTATAATATTACTACCAGGAGGAAGCAAAATGATCACGATGGAGCATGTATGTAAATCGTACAGAGTAGCAAAAAGAAACGCGGGCATGAAAGAGGCCTGCAAAGCGCTGTTCCGGCGGGAGGTGGAAGTCATTCGGGCCTTATCGGATGTCAGTTTTACCATTCAGGACGGAGAGATGGTAGGGTACATCGGCCCCAATGGAGCAGGCAAAAGTTCTACAATCAAAATTCTAAGCGGGATCTTAACACCGGAGAGCGGGAGTTGTCTCGTGGACGGCCGTATACCATGGAAGAACCGCACGGAACATGTGCGGCAGATCGGTGTGGTGTTCGGGCAGCGTTCTCAGTTATGGTGGGATGTTCCTGTTATTGATTCCTATGAACTCTTAAAAGATATCTATTCGATCCCCGGGAACATATATCGGAATAATCTGGAAGAACTGACAGAGCTTCTGCACCTGCAGGAATTATTGAAGATGCCGACAAGGCAATTGTCCCTTGGCCAGAGAATGCGCTGTGAGATAGCGGCGTCTTTGCTGCATTCACCACGCATTCTGTTTCTGGATGAGCCGACAATCGGACTGGATGCGGTTTCCAAACTGGCAGTGCGTGAATTTATCCTTCGGTTGAACCAGGAACATAAGACTACTGTCATTCTGACGACTCATGACATGCAGGATATCGAAGCGCTGACGAAACGCATTATTCTGATTGGCAGAGGGCGTGTGCTTATGGATGGCACGCTGGAGGACATGCGGCAGCTTGCCACGAAGCATGGGAAACCAGAGGAAGAGAAGCTGGAACAGGATCATATGAAGGCGTCGGGAGAGCGGAAAACAGAACAGGATGATGAGAGCCTGGAGCATATCGTTGCCAGTCTGTACCGAGAGTTGGATATTGTATAGGGGGACTGCAATGACAAATTATAAGAAATATTTTTCGTTTTTCCGTCTGCAGTTTAATATGGAGTTACAGTATCGTGTGGCGGCGGTCAGCGGAGTTGTAACACAGATTTTGTGGGGATTTATGGAATGTCTGGCGTTCAGGGCTTTCCAGGAGAGCGACTTTAGTGCATACCCCATGGCGTTTTCGGCAACGGTTTCATATATATGGCTGCGAGAGGCTTTTCTTGCCGCTTTTACAACATGGAATGCGGATGGGGAGATTTTTGACAGTATTATGAACGGTGGTATCGCTTATGAATTATGCCGTCCTGTTTCCGTCTATAATATGTGGTTTTCCAAAACTGCCGCAGGCCGGATCGCGCGTGCCGGGCTGCGCTGCATTCCTCTTCTGGCAATAGCATTTATTCTGCCGCGGCCTTTCCGGCTGATGCTTCCTGCGGGGCCGCAGCATTTTATCCTGTTTGCCATAACACTATTGCTGGGATTGGGAGTGACAGTGGCGTTCTGCATGTTTACTTATATTCTGGCTTTCTTCACAATATCACCCCAGGGGCTGCGGATGATTTTTACTTCTATGGTTGATTTCCTGTCAGGTGCGATCATGCCGCTTCCTTTTATGCCGGAGAGAGTCAGGAAGATTGTGGAGTTGCTTCCGTTTGCAGGAATGTTCGATGTACCGCTGCGTATTTACAGTGGTGATTTGGCGGGAGCGGATATGCTTCGGGGGATTGGCCTGCAGTGCTTCTGGCTGATCGTGCTGGTTGTTTGCGGTAAGGCATTGTGCAGGGCGGCAGAGCGCAGGATTGTGGTGCAGGGCGGATGATCATCGCAGAAAGGAATCCTATGTTTGCAAAAATAAACAGTGGCATCAAGTTATATTTTCATTATATATCCATTGTACTGCGAAGCACGATGCAGTATAAGGCATCCTTTTTCCTCATGGTGGCAGGACGTTTTATCCTCTCCTTTAACGGGATTCTGGGAGTGTATTTCATGCTCTCGCGATTCGGACAGGTAAAAGGCTATACATTCGGGGAGGTACTTCTGTGCTTTTCCATTATACAGATGGATTTCGCGCTGGCAGAGTGTATTGGCGGCGGGTTTGCGACATTTACGAGCATTATACGCCAGGGTGAGTTTGACCGGATCCTGTTACGGCCGCATGGCGCTATCCTGCAGCTTCTGGGCAGTAAGTTCCGGATAGACAGGATCGGCCTGATTCTGCAGGCAATCGCTATGTTTGTATATGGAATTGCTGTCAGTCCTGTAGACTGGACATTTGGCAGAGGGATGACAGTCATCTTAATGCTTGTCGGAGGAACATTGCTCTTTACCGGGTTCTTTCTGCTAAGAGCAGCGTTTACCTTCTTTACTATAGAAGGAATAGAGGCTGTCAATATTCTGACTTATGGTGCCAAGGAGCACGGCAAGTATCCGTTGGATATCTATGGGAAAAGGATGATGAGAATTTGTACCTATATATTGCCGTACACGCTGATACAATATTATCCGCTGCAATACTTGCTGGGGCGTACGCAGCGGTGGTATTATGGGCTATATCCTTTCGGCGTGGCTGGTTTCCTGGTGATATGCTATGCTGCATGGAGATTTGGGATGCGGCATTATCAGTCGGCGGGATCATGAAACGGAAAATATTTATTGTTTACTATAAGAGTCAGTGGAGACAGCAGGTATCTTTTTTATGAAATGAAACCTTTGACTGCTGAAAATATTACATGTTGAGAACGCTTCCCTGAAAGGGGATTTCTGACATACAGAAGGCGGGCAATATTTGTTGCCTGGGAGGGGCGGAGACAGAAAATGATCAGACAGGCAGAAAATAAGGATATTTCAAGAATAGCAGAAATACTGATTTTCACGAAGCGGATGACTTATCGTCCGATATTCCGAGATGACATGGTTTCTTTCGGAGAGATGCAGGTGCTCCCGCTTGCAGAAGAGTATAAAGACCATCCGGAGCGGCTGGCACATATGTGGGTATACGAAGAAGGATTCGTGAAAGGGTTGATTACGCTGCGCACAGTAGATCCGCAAAAGGGTGTGAAGGAATTGCATATACAGGAATTGTATGTGGATGTTTTTTTCCATAACGAAGGGATTGGAGGAAAGCTGCTTGCGTTTGCCGAGAAGATGGCAAGGGAGCAGGGAATGGATGGGCTTGTTCTTTGGGTACTGGAGAAAAATGAATGCGCCCGTATATTCTATAGAAGGAACGGCTTTGAGCTTTGTGAGGAAAGAGAGTTGGAGGAAGGGACATCGGAATATATAGTAAAATACCGGAAGATTCTGTGTCCTTAGCCAAGATGTAACATCCTGTAGCAGTTTGGCCGCGGACTGTGCATTTATGCGAAACCCATGAGAACGTGTAAATTTGGACAGGAAAGAATCTGCCCATTCCAAGTGTCTACGTTCCACTCCGGCCGGCGCTGGACAAACGTCCCCCGGACCTTTAGCGCCCTGTGGCGAGGGGCAGATCCCTTGGCTATATTTACATTTTCTCACGGACTTTGCAGTAAATGCAAAGTCCTGGGCTGAACTGTTACAGTTGTCCTAAAAAAATTAAAAAAAGTTGTTGACAAAATTCGGAAAAAGGTGTTAGAATATAGACCTACCGCGAAAAATGATCTGCACAGATCATGGAGAAATACTAAAAAAGAAAAATGTAAAAAAATTCAAAAAAAGGTATTGACTCCCGCGGAAAGATATGATAGTATATCAACGTTGCGTGTTCAACAACACAGAACGCAAGACGCAGAACCTTGACAAATAAACAGTAATGCAACCCTGAAAATTCAGAGAGAAAATACCGGCGTAAGCCGGAGGAAAAGTTCTTACGGATTTTTCAGAGAGTATCAGGAAGATACGGACCCAAACAGTAAATGTTTAGGAAACGGATGCAAAAAAGCCAAGCTTGTTT
>CAJTEN010000022.1 GCA_910575245.1 Clostridia bacterium
TATAGAACAACGGCCGTTGTCTCGCAGGCAGCAATGTCTTACCTCACATTTTTACCGGATAATTTCGTCCGGTTTTAATTTGAGACTAGGCTCACGGATTCAGGGATACCAAAAGCATGGAGGAATTCCTTTAACAAGAGAAGCTCTCCGTTGGAGGAAAGTTCTCCTCCCTCAAAATTAACTATAAATCGATTATTGCATTTGAACTGGATGGGTATGAATATATAGGAAGGGTGGATGAAGAATTATTATGAGCTTCTACAGGAGATACATTTTATCTGGTGTGAGGCGAAGGATTAGCGGAGAAGTATGGAAAAATGGAAAACGGCAGGTTAAACTTGTTATATAAAACCATTGACTTTAGACGATTATAAAAAAGTCGAGATAAACAGGATTTACCATTACAAACCGATAGAAGTAAGGGAAGGTATAAGGAAGGCTACGAGTTCAAGGAACTGGAACTGTAATTAAGAAGTGCCAATCCATAACCAGTTTCTGGTTTAGAATGACATTTTTTACATTTATGCTGTTTATTGGTAATATAATCTGGCGGTTTTTATTGTTTTATAAGTGAATTTATTGTAAAATATACAAGTTGAATGTGGTGCAGAAAAGGAATAGAATCCAAATAGGCAGTTGAAGAGAAAATGCTGCACATACATATATAATAAAATATTGAAATCTGACTTAGGAAATAAATAAATGAGAAAACGATGTATAAAAATCCTGGTTTTATTTATAGCCAGTTGCAGTATTGCTTATTTGACCGGACAGAAAGTTGTTCTTCCGTTGACAGCCCAGAAGGCTGAGCAGAATATACAGCAAAACAAGCAACAGGAAGAACGGCCTGATTCAGGAATATATGATTTGATTGCGAACTTTTCAGAATTATCACTTACAGGAGAGAGTGAGACAGACGATAATCCCTGGGGAAGGAATCTTACAATCTTTGAGGATGAGGAACGTGGGACATGCATTCTGATGACTCCTGGAACTGAAATTGCTGTGCAATATGTAGTGCAGGAACAGGAGACGCTTACTTGGAGTTGTAATATTCATCCATGGATGGCTGAGGTCAGTGACGGTGTTGACCTGACTATTATAGTGAGTAGTATGGATAAAGACATACAGGAAGTCTCAAAGACATATCAGGTGGTTCCAGCAGACATATATGAAAATGACGGTATTTCTCTTGTTGAGTTTCAGGGTTCAGAAGTTCGGATAACTTTCGTTGTCAGCAATGGAGCCAATAATGATTCCTCCGGAGACTGGCTGGTGTTTAATCGATTAATGATACAGTAAAATATAATTTGGAGATAATCTATGCTTCATATATTTAAAGACGCAAAAGATATATGGGAAAGAAGAGAACTGATCCTGACGTTGGCAGAAGCTGACTTTAAGAAGAAATTTGTGGGTTCTTTTCTTGGTATTTTCTGGATGTTTATACAGCCGATTATTACAGTTTTGATTTATTTTTTTGTATTTCAGCTTGGATTCCGGTCGCAGCCGGTATCTGAGGTGCCATATGTATTGTGGCTGATTCCGGGTATTGTACCATGGTTTTTTTTTAATGAAGCCTGGGGCGGGGCGACGAATTGCCTATATGAATACCAACATCTGGTTAAGAAGATGGTCTTTAAGGTAAGTATCTTGCCGATTATTAAGGTAGTGTCTTCTCTGTTCATTCATTTGATCTTTATCTGGATCATGATTATCGTCTATCTGCTCTTTGGAGTGCAGCCGTCACTTTGGTGGATTCAGATATTTTACTATACGTTTTGTACGCTGTTTCTGGTATTGGGTTTATCATATATCACGGCATCAGCCAATGCATTCTTTAAGGACATGGGGCAGACGGTGCAGATTTTATTACAGATTGGAATGTGGCTTGCGCCGATTATGTGGTCGGAGACGATGTTTCCTGTAAGGTTCCGCTTTGTGATTAAACTTAATCCGGTTTATTATCTGGTGCAGGGTTACAGAGATTGCTTCATCACCCATGAGGGATTTTGGGAACATCCTCAGTTGACGGTTTATTTCTGGTGTATTGTCTTGATTATCTTTGGAATAGGAATGAATTTATTTAAGAGATTGAAGCCCCATTTTGCAGATGTTTTGTAGGGAGAAAGTATGAGTGCTATCAATGTTGAGAATCTGACCAAAATATATAAATTATATAAAGACCCGAAAGATAGATTCAAGGAGGCTGTTAGTCCTTTTAAAAAGGTGTATTCTGAGCCTTTCTATGCACTGAGAGATATTTCGTTCAAGGTAGAAAAGGGAGAAACGGTAGGGATCATCGGAACAAATGGTTCCGGTAAATCTACAATTCTTAAGATCATAACAGGAGTAATCAGGCCCACAGAGGGACACGTGGAAGTAAACGGTAAAGTGTCTGCATTGCTGGAACTTGGAGCCGGTTTTGATATGGAGTATTCTGGTGTAGAGAATATCTTTATGAATGGGGCGGTGCTTGGATTTACCAGAGAGCAGATGGAGCAGAAGAAGGATGAGATTCTGGAATTCGCGGATATCGGAGATTTTGTGTATCAGCCGGTTAAGACATATTCCAGCGGTATGCTTGTGAGACTTGCCTTTGCTTTGGCAATTAACGTAGATCCTGAGATTTTGATTATAGATGAGGCGCTGGCGGTAGGGGATGCTTTTTTCCAGGCGAAGTGTTTTCACAAGTTAGAGGAGATCAAGGCGTGTGGAACTACTATATTATTTGTGTCTCATGATATTGTATCAGTTAAGAAACTGTGTTCCCGGGCTGTCTGGATTGAAAAAGGAACGCTGCGTGAAATCGGGCCGTCCGGAGAAGTGTGCGAAAAATATATGAGCGCGCAGATCATTAGGACGAATAAGGAAAATGAAAAGATTCTGGCACAGATGAAGCCGGAAGAGCACGATGATGTGGAAAATCATCTGGAGAAGGATAAAATAGTTCATTTTCCGCGGTTTGTAACTGAGCATGCGGAAGCAATGACGACTACAGGCAGGGCAGAACTGTTATCATTTTATGTTGTTGATGATGAAGGTAGAGAAGTTAATCTGCTGGAGACGAGGAAGACTTATAAATTTGGGATTGTGGGAAAATTTAATGATGATATTGAGCGTGCGTTATTTGGATTTGAATTGGAAGACCTCAAAGGTGTCAGAATATTTGGAATCAACAATTTTATGCAGCAAAAGAGTATAGCCAAAGCAAAAAAAGGTATGGTGTATGAGGTTTCCTTTAAATTCGAACTTCCCAGATTCCATAAAGGAGAGTATCTTGTAACGCCTGCGATAGCAGCAGGGACGCAGGATAATCATATTGTGCTTGTAAGAGCCCATAACTGCCAGACGATAGTTATTGATAATGACGGATATAATACTGCTATGCTGGAACTGGATGCTGAGACAAGTATATGTGAGTATGATAGCAGACTTGTTGAGATAGACGGATAGAGGGTCTTAATCGTCTGCTGATTAATGTTATATTTGATGTCGGCAAGGAGTATGCGAGGAGAAAAGCAATGAAAAAAAGGCATATATTACCATTGATAATGATAGTGATTTTATTTGTGGGTGGTTGTTCTGCTGAGAAAAGCGTAACAAGAACCGAAGAAAATGCTAAAGAAGTTTTTTCACTTGTAGATAGTGCAAAAGTGGCAGAAGGCGGCGGATATGAGATCCTCAGCGGTTTTGGAGGAGAAACACCGGTTATAACTACAGCGGAAAATACGTGGGAGTCAAAAGATGTTCTTAATCCATCTGTTATGATATGGAAAGGTAAATACTATAACTACTATTCTGGGTGGGATGGGGATGTCTGGAGAACCGGATTGGCAATTTCAGAGGATGGTATAAGTTGGGATAAAATAGAGAATAATCCGGTTTTGGATATCAGAAATGACAGTTGGGATTCATCTTATATTGCTGCTAACGGAAGCGCGGTAGTATTTCAAGACAAGATTTACTACTTTTATCATGGCATAAATACGGATACTGAGACATCGGCTATAGGGTTAGCGATTTCAGATGATGCCGAAAAGTTTGAGGAAAGGACTGAGACTCCTGTTTTATCCGGGGGGGGGCAATCAGAGTGGGATTGTGCCGGGGTTGCGGATCCATACGTGATATATTTTAATGGCAAATTGTATATGTATTATCTAGGACAAAATGACAAAGGAATACAGAGACTGGGAGTGGCGGTATCGGAAAATGGTATTGACTGGATAAAATACGCTAACAATCCGATAATGGATGTGGGAGCCAAAGGTGCCTTTGACGAAAATGGATTAGGTGAGCCGAGTGTGGTTTACCAAGCACCATATTTTTATATGCTTTATACTGGAAGGAATGCGATGGAGCAAAGAAATATTGGAGTAGCGATATCTTTGGATGGAGTTACCTGGAAGAAATTGAATTATCAAGGAATTGTGGATTTGTCAAAAAATGTTTGGAACAATCAGGTTATTTGTGATACATCTTTAATTAGAGATGATGATGGAAAATATAATGTCTGGTATGGCGGCGGTAATGTGCCGTCCCCAGATCAGAATTTAAACGGACAGATTGGAATGTTCGTGATCGATTTGGATGGAATGACGGACGCTACATGCTTTGATGTAAACAGTGATTGGAGTAACACTTCGGTAGATAGCACCGACTTTCTAATTGGGAGTTATGAAATTGAAGGAGATAAAGGTAATCGGTCTGTGTGGTGCTCGGATAATGTTTCAATTGTACTAAAAAATAAGCATGATACAGATCATGTATGTATAAACGGCTATTTACCGTTGGATATACACCAAAAAGCAGGAAAAGAATCAGTTCAGCTTTCTTTTTACCTAAATGAATTACTGGTGGAAGAAAGAGAGTTCCTTGAATCAGAGGTATTTGAAGTTGAACTGCCAAAAACTAATGATATTAAAAATGCAGAAGATATTATAGTACAAATTAAAGCATCTTCTTGTGTTATACCTACAGAGCATCAAATATCAGAGGATGAACGAGAACTTAGCTGGATTGTAAATGAGATTAAACAAAACTAGCAGGTAGACAGTGAATGAATCCATGACAGTAAATAGAATGAATTGTTATGCTGATGGAGAGATGATAAATGGAAAAGGACAATGCCAGTCAATTATTCACCGGAGAAAGGTTTATACCGGGTATAGAAGATGACAAATTAAAAATGGAGCACTATCAAAGATACCTTAGTGTTCGGAATCTTGTACAGGATAAGGTGGTATTAGATGCGGCCTGTGGAGAGGGATATGGCAGTAATATTATTGCATCTGTGGCAAGAGACGTAACAGGATTGGATATAGATGGAGATACCATTGAACGTGCAAAAGTTAATTATGGACAGCAGGATAATCTGCACTTTTTGCAAGGAACTATTGAGAAGATTCCGCTAGGGAATGAGAGTGTAGATGTTGTTGTATCGTTTGAGACGATAGAGCATGTTTCGGAGCAGATTCAGCAGACCTTTTTGGAAGAAATTGCAAGAGTGCTAAAAAAAGATGGCATTCTGATTATGTCTACTCCTAATAAGAAAATATATTCGGATTTATTTAATTACAAGAATGAATTTCATGTGAAAGAGTTTTATCATAATGAGTTCCTTGCGTTTCTGCATGAAAAGTTTAAATATATTAAACTTTTTAACCAGGCATTTCAGATCGTGTCTATGATTAGCGCATGTGAAGGGCAGAATGGTGAAGTAGCATATTGTACAGACAACCAGGATTATATTCAAAATGGAAAATATTATATTGCAGTTGCGTCTAATGCATCAGTGAATGCTGATACTTTTGCGTCCGTATATATTAATCGTTTCGGAGAGTATGAGGAAAATATTCAGCGTATACTTACGCTACAAGCAGAAGAAGAAGGCAGAAATCAACATATAGCGAGACTGGATGAAGAATTGGATGCGGCAGGCAAACGCATTGTGGAATTGCAGGATGAGGATGCGAGGAAAAATTTGCATATTCAGGAACTGGATAAGCAGATTGGCGGACTGGAACAGCAAAAGGGTGAGCTAATTCAACAAAAAGATGAATTGCAACAGCAAAAAGACGAATTACAACAGCAAAAAGACGGATTACAACAGCAAAAAGACAGATTGTGCATACAATATGAAGAATTGAATGGGCACTACAATGAGGCGACTCGTCAGAATAATGAGTTGAATCAACAGAATAGTAAGCTGGAACAGCGAAATGGCGAACTAGGGCAGCGGAACAATCAATTGAACCAACAAATAGAGGATTTACAGCAAATTGTCCGAAATAAAGAGGGACATATAGAACTGTTGCTGGAGGTAGAACGGAAATATGAGCATGAAAAGATGACGCATGCTTATAAGATCGCAAAGAAGATGCAAAAAGTGGGAAATTGGCTTTTGCCGCTTAACAGCCGAAGAAGATTTTTTGCACGCGTTCTTTTCAATGTAGTTCGTCATCCAAGATTAATGTTTCATGTTATTAACCCTAAAAGAATCAAAAATTACTTGAAATATATAAAATTGGAGGGAATGGAAGGAGTTAAGCGACGCTATGAGGAGGCTGTTGACATAGACCGCATGCAGATGGATCCGTCGTGCCGCCTGGATTTAGAACTTGAGAAGGTCAGCAGTGCGTCATCAACAGACAGCAAGGTAGCAGAGGATTATGAAGAAATGGAATTTCCTTTATATGCGCATCCGATTGTGTCTATTATCATACCGGTATATAATGAATTTGATTATACCTATAATTGTTTGAAGTCTATTCTGAAAAATTCCGGGGATATTGCGTATGAGATCCTGATTGCCAACGATTGTTCTACTGACGTGACCAAAGAGGTAGGAAAGATTGCTAAGAATGTGCGGTTGATCACGACTGAAAAGAATGTCAGGTTTCTGCTAAATTGTAACCATGCGGCACAGTATGCGAAAGGAAAGTATATTCTCTTCTTGAATAATGATACGCAGGTGCAGGGAAACTGGCTTGGGCCGTTGGTAAATCTGATTGAGCAGGATGAAAGGATTGGGATGGTTGGTTCTAAACTTGTCTATCCGGATGGATTTCTGCAAGAAGCAGGAGGCATTGTGTGGAAGGATGGGTCAGCGTGGAATTATGGCAATCGGAAAAGCCCGGAGGATCCCGAATATAATTATGTGAAGGAAGTAGACTATATTTCTGGTGCGGCTATTATGATTAGAAAAGCACTTTGGGAAGAAATCGGTGGGTTTGATGAAAGATTTGCTCCGGCGTATTATGAAGATACAGATCTAGCTTTTGAAGTCAGAAGGAAGGATTACAAAGTATTTTATCAACCATTATCTGTTGCAGTACATTTCGAAGGTGTTTCAAACGGAACGGACATAGAGAGTGGATTGAAACAATATCAGAAAGTAAATTATCAGAAGTTTTATGACAAGTGGAAAGACATCCTGAATAAAGAGCATGAACCTAACGGAGTGAATGTATTTACGGCGAAAGACAGGAGTAATCATAAAAGACATATTCTTGTTGTGGATCATTATGTACCGCACCATGATCAGGATGCAGGGGGGAAATGTACTTATATGTATTTGAAGCTGTTCGTAAAGATGGGACTTCAGGTAACTTTTATTGGTGATAATTTCTATAAGCATGAGCCCTATACAACAGAATTAAATCAGATGGGCATAGAAGTATTATATGGCAATTTTTATTTCAATAACTGGCAGCAATGGTTAAAGGATAATAGCCATTATTTTGATTATATTTATTTACAGCGTCCGCATATTGCTGCAAAATATATTGACTTGGTAAGACAGCATTCCGAGGCAAAGATATTTTATTTTGCGCATGATCTTCATCATATCAGGGAGTATAGAGAGTATGAGATGACGAAGGATCCGGCGAAACTGGCTTCCTCTGAGCATTGGAAAGAAATAGAGTATGATTTGTTTGGTAAAGCAGATGTAGGGCATGTAGTAGGTTCTTACGAACAGGAAATTATGCAGAAGGTGTTTCCGAATAAATCAATTCGAAATATTCCGTTGTATATTTATGATGAGATTTTGGCAGATATCAACAAGAATTTTGCGGAGAGAAGTGATATCTTATACGTAGGTGGATTTGGGCATCCACCTAATGTTGATGCTGTTTTATGGTTTGCGAGAGAGGTGTTTCCAGATGTACTAAGGAAGTATCCTGATATGGTTTGGCATGTGGTTGGCGGCAAAGTGCCTAAAGAAGTCGCTGAATTAGCGTCTGACAATATCATTATTGAAGGGTTTGTATCTGATGAAGTATTAGAAAAACTTTATCGTAGTTGCCGTATGGCGGTGGTTCCGCTTCGATTCGGAGCTGGTGTCAAAGGGAAAGTTGTCGAGGCTGCCTATTTCCAGATACCGCTTGTGACTACTTCTATAGGTGCGGAAGGTTTACCAATGGAAGATCAGTCGATGGTAGTTGAAGATGATGGAATTAAAATGGCGGAGTTGATTTGCAGTTTATATGAGGATTATGATAAATTGAAGTTGATGTCTGACAATGGAAGGAAATTTATCGAAAATAATTTTATGTTTTCAGAGGCGGAACGGATTATTAGGTTGGACATTGAAATGTAGAATTTATTAATGTAAAAGGTGTTAGTCTGAAAATAATAAAAAGGGCTTATAGGATCTGTCACCCGATTTTCTGACTAACACCATGTAAAAAGCTGATATGTTTTAGCATTGATCCTGACAAATATTAGTTTTTCATTTTTCTAATGCTTGGTATTCATATAACATTTATCCATCACGTTTTCCATCGTTACAACAGCGAGGAGTAGTAGTGAGTAGAGAAGAGGTTGCACCATAAATGTTGCTGAATGGCTGGTCATCCTTCTGAAGGAACTGGAATTCTTTGAATTTCAGGTACAGGTTGGAGGCCATGTAGATCTTTTCGCTGATAATACATCCGGTCAAGTGCAGGCGGTGTCTTGTAAGCCGTTTCAAAGCCAGGTACTGGTTTCCTTGCCACGGTTCGCACTCAATGTGCCCTGTCCGTGCAAAGTCTGAAATGATAAAAATACATCCAGCGGGTTTGTCTTGGACATGTCGATAAAAAACTTACAGTAGCTGACTGTCATCTATGGATTCAGGAAGAAGACATAGGGCGTATATGGAATCAGGACTTCGCAGGTGGACAGTAGGTTGGCTATACGGATACTGTAAACGGAAGTAGATTTCAAAGCAACCACAACAGTTGTTAGATTCGGGTGTTTCTTCATGCAGTCCAGGATGATAGCCGCCAACACCTCGGCACTAGGCTGGTTTTTGGAGAAAGCGGATGAGATATATATGTTCTTATGGTAATCCATGGCATAGATGACATTGGATTTGGAAATTACATCAAAACCGACAAACGGGGTGACATAAAATTGGCCTTTAACATGATATCATCATCCTTTCCGATCTGGATTTGTGGAACTTGAAGCGGAAGGTTTATCCCGGGTAGTGTAAGGTGAATGAAACCTCGCGCAATAGGTATGCACCCCGCCAGCAATCTTTACTGGTGCTACGTTAGAGGACACAACTTCTGAGTAAGCAGAATGTGTCATACACGCCGGGCTGCATGTTTGTCGGAACAGTCACGGATGAACTGGCTGAAAGGGGGGGGGCTAGAAGCAATGCTCACGGAGATCAGACTCTGTTTGATATCATACCACGGGATAAATGATCATGGAAATAGATTGTACAGGTGATGAAAGGGTAATCTTCCTGATTACCTTCACCTATATCAATTAAGAAAGAAATATCAAAGTAATTGTTGACTGTATAGATGGGAGATGGGACAGGATGAGGAGGATTCTCCTTCTGACTTATTCTTCATCTATATCACAAAAAGAATAAGTCTATAGCCTGTTTTGATTGGTTATAAACTTATTATACGAGGGAGCATAGCATGTACATAAATGGCAAAATAAAAAAGGCGATGATTTTTATAAGCTTTTTATTTGGATTTTTAATTTTATTACAGCATCATTATGTATTTATCGTGTTCGATGATTATGGATACGCGAGTTTATCTTATGGTTGGACAGAGAATAAGGCTGGGATGTCATATGCGCTAAGTGATATTTTTGATTTTTTGTCATGGCATTATTTTAATTGGGGTGGAAGATGCCTGTGCTTTTTTATTGAAATTATAATTCTCAGAATTGGTGGAGCGGAATTAATACAGATTACTCAGGCTGTTATTATTATACTGATAAGTATTATATCTGGGAAGATAATTGCAACTATGGTAAAATGTGATATGTGGTGTAGCATCGCGTTGTCATTAGTGCTTTATGGAACGATAAATTTGAGTACATTAAGAGATGGTGTGTACTGGTACTCAGCAAGTGTTTCATATGTATGGCCGTTGCTGCCGCTTTTGGGGAGCATCTATTTCTATTTACTTCTTCAAAAAAGAGAATCCGTTTTTCGAAAATGTATGGCGGTCTTTTTGGTTTTTATAGCTGCGTTTTCTCAAGAGCAAATTTCAGTGTTGGTTATAATATGGATTTTATCTATAATATTTTTTACCTTCTGGACAGAGAGGAATCATCAGTGTAAAAGAAAGGTACCATATTATTTGTATGGAATGGCTATGAGTGCGGTTATTGGTGGAATAATTACCATAGTTGCTCCAGGGAACTTTGCTAGAGCCGCAACCACAAGATATGATGAATTTTATAGTAAGAGTATTTTAGAAAGAATAGTGGAGAATATAGAAAATATTATAAATATAAATATAGGAAGTTATAATTGGGTGTTCACACTTATTATGACAATATCTTGCGGTGTAGCGGTAGCAATATATTTGAAAAATAAAAAAATACATATTTTAACTTGCATATTTTTGATATACTTTATTGCAGAAAGGATAGTGACGGTATCTTATGGGATCGGAATAATTATGAGAATTGGATGGGCAGTTTGTTTTTTTTTCTTGCTTTTGACTTATTATTATCGACGCGGTAAATATCTATTTTTTGGTATGTTGGTTGCAGGAATATGTTCACAGGGGATGATGATTGTTTCACCGACGATTACAGTTAGATGTCATGTTACGATGGAATTCATTTTACATATTGTGGTGGTTGAATGTATAATGAGCATCTATATATCGGAGCTGTATAGAACAAAAAGGTTATACCGTAAATGCTTGAATGTTTGTGTATTAGGGGTATGTATATATGCGGCATATAATTCCTGCGATATTACATCTGGGTATAAACATAATGATGAAATTAACAAGATTAATCATTATAAGTTGTTAGAGACTCAAGCGAGATATGTGGCAGGAGATGAAATAAAGGAAATTGAGTTGTATAGACTATATGATGACAATTATTCAAATTGTATGCCGTATCATTCTGGATATGACTTTATAGAGGTCTGGATGAAAAATTATTATGAACTTCCGCAAGATATATACTTTGCATGGCATAATATTGAAGATACGATGCAATGGTACATTAAAAGCGGAAATTATTATGATGATCATTGGTTGGGGAAAAAAGCAGTGTTTGTTGTAAGAGCAGATGAAGAACGTATTCTGAGAATAATGGTCAGAAATCCGGAAAATGTAGAGAATCAACAGCTTTTATGCACAATGGCAGGAAAAGAAAATGTATATGACATTCCGGAGGGAGAGACAAGCATATTTGATATTGTCGTTCCAGCAGGAAATAATGAATTTATTATACAAGCTAAACGGACATTTAGGTCATCTAATGGTGATTTACGAGACTTATCTGTTATGGTGGATATCTTATATTAGACAAGGCTCTTATGCATGAGTGTATATAGTATATGTCAATTCCAATGCCGATACTGTAGTATTGCCTATCTAAATAGGTATTTTGTGGAGGTATGTGGAGCCATTTCTAAATTAGTTGATACTTTTTGACTTGGAATCGTGTACTGGGAGGATGAAAATGAAATATCTAAATCGCGTGTTATTCTGGATTAAAAAAAATGCTTGTTTATTTTTGAGTGTCTTATTACTGACAATGACAGTCGCCATATTTGGTCCTCTGGAGCTTTATTTCACAAATTATGAAGAATTCTGGTTTGCATGTAGCGATATGGGAATTATTGTCGTTTTTTTTGCAGGCAGTTGTTTTGTAATTCTCATGATAATTGGAGCGTTACTGAGAGGGAGGGGAAGAGAAGCATATAGTAGTATTTTATTTGCATTAGGACTTGCATTGTATATTCAGGGTAATTACGCGAATATTAACTATGGAATATTGGACGGGAAAGCTATAGAATGGAGTGCATATCCGGTTTATGCGATTTTAGATACTGCAGGGTGGATTCTTTTGGTTGCAATAATTATGTTGCTGTGGTTTTGCAAACAGAATTTGTTTTATAAGGTACAGTGCATTGGAGCATTATGGATTATTGCCATCCAGATAGTTACATTGGGTACGCTCGTGATAACAACAGATGTGTCCAAAATGGAAAAGTCTAATTATTATTTATCAAGTGAGGGGCTGTATGAAGTATCTGCGCAAGAAAATATTATTGTATTTGTGTTAGATACATTTGATGATATGTATTTTCAGGAAATTATCAAGACAGAGCCCAAGAGATATGAAACAATATTTAAAGATTTTACACATTTTAATAATGCCGCTGTTGGCGGCTGGATGACAAAGATGGGTATGCCAGCAATTATTACGGGAGAGCATTACCCGGGTAAAATTACTTATTCTGAATATATTAAGCAGGCCTTTAATAAGGATAGATTGTATTCTACATTGCAAGAGAAAAACTATGATGTACGTATTTATTCAAATTCGCTCTTTGTGCCGGATGACTCGTGTGAGGTTGTAAATAATCAGGTGTCCACAGGTTATGCGGTATCTTCATATTCTAAACTGGCACAAAAATACCTGTCACTAACATTATATAAATATATGCCACATATGTTAAAAAATATATTCTGGATTTATACGGGAGAATTTGAACAATACAAAATAGGTAATTCTGCAGAAGGATATACAATAAACGATACAGCTTTTTTTAATGAATTAAAAGAGAAGGGACTGTCGGTCAATCAGGATAAGAACATTTTCAAATTAATTCATTTGAATGGTGTTCATCCGCCATATACACGTGATGAATATGCTCAACCAGCGAATCCTAAGGATACATCAGCAATTCTTCAAGCAAAGGGAGTGCTATATATTGTTGAAAATTACATTGACCAGTTGAAGAAATTAGGATTATATGATAAAGCAACAATAGTGATTATGGCAGATCATGGTGCGGAGACGGCATCAACATTAGGGGCGCATGGGGTTTTGCTAGTCAAGGAGCAAGGCAGTAAAGGTGCTTATCTGGAATCACCAGCACCGGTTTCTTATTATGATTTACATGCGACATTGTTTCAAACAGTAGGAGTTATAACTGAAGAACCAACTTTTTTTGAGGTACCGGAAGGTACGAGAGAGAGATATGTGTATGGATTTGAAGCCGCAGATGATGGCAGAACTACGGCAGTAGAGTATTCTATAGAAGGTAATTTAAACAAGGATGGTGTACTAAAAAAAACTGGAATAATATTACGGCCATCGGACACGAAAGAGCAATATGAATATGGGGAGAATTTGACGTTTGGCGGCAATAATACGGTGCAGCCTTATGTCCGAAAGGGAATAAGCTTTATTGACACTTTGGAATATTTATGGACAGATGGCAAGCAATGTGAATTTGAATTTGAATTGAAGAAAAAACCAAAAAATAATTTATTGGTAACATTAGATATTATGACTGTGTATAAGGATAATGGATCCCAGAAAATAATAATTTTTGCAAATGATGTTGAATGTGCCAGAAGGATTCTGTCAAATGGCGAAAAATTGCAATTTCATATTCCTGGAACAGTGATTGAGGATGACAAGAGTCTTGTATTGCGAATAGAGTTGCCAAATGCTGCTTCACCTGCAGAACACACTGTCGGGAATTCGGATTCGCGATTGTTGGCATTGGCTCTTCGCGGATTACAAATAGATGAGACAGACGAAGATAGTGAGGATACAATGGTAGAGCAAATTGAACATTTGGAGTTTGGACAGGAGGGTAATGTTGAGGAGCATTTGTTAGATGGATGGTATACAGCTGAAAAAGATTACAGATGGACATCTGCGCAGGCAGAACTGCGATGCAAGACTGAGACAGGATGTGATTATTATCTAGAATTACACTATGTTAATTATGCTGCATCGGGAAATACCAATATATATGTTAATGATACATTATTAACCACGTTAGATGGAAGTGAGTCGATTGCAAGAATCGAAATACCATCGGAAGTATTGCATAAAGATGGGAATCAAGTTATTTCATTTGAAACACCGGAGGCAATTTCACCTAAAGTGGTTGAAGAAAATGGGGATGAGCGTGTTTTAGGGATTTGTGTTTATACTTTGGATTTAAGGCCGATGGAGATGGAATAGATTTAGATAAAAGAATTGTAGAATATTTGTGCATTGTGAAAATATCCTTTTTGGTGTAAAATAAACTGAATAAAATCAGTAAAAATGTAAAAGCAGTATTTTAAATAATATAGGAACAAAAGGATTGAGAAATTGGTTATGGTATATTTATCAAAAGCATTGGGACATGTATTATCTTTCAGCTATCAAATTGGCTTGCAAAATTACATATTGGGTTTATTTTTATTTACCTTTCTGACGAAAGTATTTCTTTTGCCGTTAAGTATCTGGACGCAAAAAAACAGCATTAAAATGGTCAAATTGCAGCCTAAGATCAATATGGTAAAAGTTAAATATTTTGGGGATAAAAATGCAATAGCAGATGCGACAACGGAATTGTATAAAAAAGAGAAATACAATCCGTTTGCGAATGTAATCCCGTTATGTGTTCAGATTGTTATTTTACTTGGAATCGTTGACGTAGTAAAGCATCCGCAGTATGCATCCATTGAAGAAGTTGATATGTGCGTAAAATCAGTAAAATGCTATGTGTACCCGTATATTCAGGGCGGCGGGTATTTGATTATGCCGATTATAGCCGGATTTTCTGCGTTTATTTTGGGAGTTGCTCAAAATAGAATGAATCCGCTTCAGAGAGAACAGTCGCGAATGGGGCAGCTGAGTACGATGGGTTTTTCTATCTTAATTTCACTGAGTTTGGGCGCATTTGTACCTGTTGCAGTCGGAATATATTGGATCTTCAGTAACCTGCTTGCAATATTACAACAAGCATTTCTTAATTGTATCATAAACCCTCATAAGTATATCAATCATGAGGAATTGGAAGCAAGCAGAGAGAAATTAAAGGAATTGGAAAGCATTGGAGCAAAACGGTCGCCATTTGAAAGAAATCCGGATTCGAAAAGAGAACGATCGGATTATAAAAGGTTCTTCAGCGTGGCAAACAAACATTTGGTGATATATTCGGAAGGAAGTGGTTTTTATAAATATTATAAGAATATCATTGAATATCTATTAGAACATTCTAATCTTACGATTCATTATGTCACAAATGATCCGGAGGATCAGATATTTGGAATTGAAAAGCAAAATTCTCGTATTCGGGGTTATTACATTGGTGAAAAGCGGTTGATCACGTTGATGATGAAGATGGATGCGGACATGGTGCTTATGACAGTGCCTGACCTGAATCGGTTTCACATTAAGCGGAGTTATATTAGAGAAGATATTGAATATGTGTATGTATTTCATTATCCGCTTAGTGCTACGATAAGCTTTCATCCTGAAGGTTTGAAAGGTTTCGATACGGTATTATGTACGGGACAGTTTCAAGTAGATGAAATTAGAAAAAGAGAAGAAGTATATCAACTTCCAGCAAAGAATTTAGTTGTATGTGGATATGGGCAACTGGATAATCTAAAGGTGCAATATGAGAATATGTCTCTTGTGGAGAGAAAACGTAAAAAGATACTGCTTGCGCCGTCATGGCAGTTAGATAATATTCTGGATTCCTGTGTAGACGGGACGTTAGGTCAATTGCTTGGAAAAGGATGGGATATTTATTTAAGACCGCATCCCGAATATATAAAGCGATATAAAAACCGAATGGATGCTATTGTAGAGAGATATAAAGATGTTCCAACAAAAGATTTATTTTTTGAATTGGATTTTACATCAAATAATTCTTTGTTTGATTCAGATATTGTGATTACTGATTGGTCGGGTGCTGCTTATGAATTTGCTTATGTGACTGGTAAACCAGTGGTCTTTATAGATACTACAATGAAATGCAACAATCCGGAGTATGAGAAAATCGGTATTGAACCTTTGGAAATTACACTGAGAAGTCAGGTCGGTGTACATTTACCACCGGATAAATTATCGGATTTACATGAGAAGGTTCAATATCTTCTGGAACATACAGAGGAATATATTACTAACAATATTGCGATTCGGAACAAGTATGTTGCAAATTATGGGCATAGCGGGGAAGCGGCAGGGAAATATATTATCGCGTCTCTGAAAGACAAAGCGGCAAAACGAAATGAAATATAAAGCAAAAGGTTGAAAGGAGAACTATATGAAAACAGGAGTATTACTTTACATTGATCCATCAGTAGCTACTTATGCGATTCAGGCAATTGCCGGAATTGTGATTGCTGGAGGTGCGGTATTTACTGTAATGTGGCGTAAGTTCAGAAAAAAAGTAAATAAGGCTTTAGATATTGATGAGAATAAAGGTAAAGAAGTAGAAGAAGAGATTAAAGAGCGATAGGAGATTTGCAAAATGGCGTTAGTATACGTAGCGATGAGTGCAGATATTCTTCATCATGGACATATGAGAATATTGAATGAAGCACAGAAATACGGTGATGTTCTGGTAGGTTTACATACAGATCAGGTAATTGCATCGTATTGGCATATACCGATTCTCTCCTATGAAGAAAGGTATAGTATTGTGTCAAATATAAAAGGGGTTACAGAAGTAGTTCCGCAGGATGAACTTGACCAAGTTCCTAATTTGAAAAAGTATAAACCGGACTATGTCATTCATGGTGATAACTGGAAGTACGATTCTCAAAGGCATCTTAGAAATAGAGTGATTGTGGCATTAAATGAATGGGGCGGACAATTGATAGAGATTGAACGTACCACGGGAACAGGTGTTGAAAATTTGGACAATGCGTTAAGTAAACTGGGAACGACTGCCGATACGAGACGCAGTGCGCTTCACAAGCTTTTGTCTATCAAGGGACATATTAATGTCATGGAGGCGCATAATGGACTGACTGGGCTTATCGTTGAAAAAACAAAAAAAGTAAATGAAAATGGCACGGTCGATCAGTTCGATGCCATGTGGGTGTCCTCCTTGTGTGATTCAACATCTAAGGGAAAGCCTGATATAGAATTAGTTGATTTAACCTCGAGAGTCAATACTATAAATGAGATTATGGAGGTTACCACAAAACCAATTATTATTGACGGGGATACTGGTGGAAAGATAGAACACTTTACATACACGGTCAGAACGCTGGAACGATTAGGTGTATCGGCAATAATCATAGAGGATAAGATTGGTTTAAAGAAAAACTCTTTATTTGGCACGGATGTGGCTCAGCATCAGGATTCCATTGAGCATTTTTGCCAAAAAATCATTGCGGGGAAGAATGCGCAGGTAACGACAGATTTTATGATTATTGCAAGAATTGAGAGTCTTATTCTGAATCAGGGGATGGAAGACGCACTGGAACGGGCAAAGGCGTATATAAATGTGGGTGCGGATGGTATTATGATTCACAGTATTGATAAGACCGGAGAAGAAATAAAACAATTTTGTGAGCAGTACAATAACCTGAAAAATCGAGTTCCACTAGTAGTTGTTCCGACTGCATATAATCAGATATATGAGGAGGAACTGTTTAAACTTGGCGTCAATGTGTATATATACGCAAATCACTTGATTCGGGCAGGCTATAAGGCAATGGCGGATGTTGCTTCTTCCATTTTGGAGCATCACAGAAGTTATGAGTGTAACGATCAGTGTTTGAGTATAAAAGAAATTATCAATTTAATTGATTTACCGTAAATATCTATGGGAGAAGGTAATATGAAAGTAGAAAATACGCAATGGCAGGAACATCTTACGGAGATAGATAAATATATGTGTGTGGGGGGGGGGCAAAAATCTATTATCTGGAAACGTATGTTTAAATGCAGGAGACGGTGTGAAGTTACTGCCTTTTGAGCAGGACGGATATACGTATCGATTTGCCGATATTCATGATTATGAAAGTGTAAAATGTGTTGTTGACGAGGTGTTTCAATTTGATTTGTTAAAGGACAATTTTATCGAATATTATAATAATTCAAATTTTAAAATTTTAATTGCATTAATGGGTGAACAACCGGCAGGCACTTTATGCATGGAAAGGCAATGCGATTATTTTAATAATAAACGTATTATTATTTTTGTAAGAAATGCTGGGATTCGTGAGAAATTCAGAAGAAATGGTGTTTTTAAACAATTATATGCGATTGCCTATGAGTATGCGAAATTAATGAATGCAGCTGCGATTGAACTGACATGTGCAAATTACAGGAGTGCAGCACACAATTTCTATTTGAATAACGGGTTCACGAAAAAAAAGACCACAGTTTTTATCAGGGAGATTGAAGTGTAAAAGAGATAATAACCCGAACTGATAGATTGTAATAATTTAGCATTTAAAGTTGTGGATTATAATAGTTTCCTTTAACAGAAAATATAGGTGCCTCAATAATAATGCAAATATAAATTGAATTATATCAGGAGGGTGTATTGTGAACGCGATTTATTGTTGTGCAGATAAAGAGATTGCATTAAATGGATTAATCTACTTAAAGAAAAAGGAAATTGATATTGTATGCTGTTTAATAAGTAATATTAATGATAAGAATTCGTTTTTGTCCCAGTATTGCAAAGAAAATCAAATAGAAATATGTGACAGAGAAACAATAGCGGAAATAACAAATGCCTATGATGACAGTAGTATAGACCTGGTTATTTCATTTACATATCCGTTGAGACTGGGAGAAGAGATAATAAATAAAGGTAAATGTTCCATAAATTTTCACCCAGCCCCTTTGCCTCAATATAGAGGTTGCGGGACACCTTGCTACGGAATCTTGAATGGAGAAAAGGAGTGGGGAGTAACTTGTCACTATTTGGATAAGAATTTAGATACAGGAAATATAATAGCAGTAAAAAGATTTGAAATCGAAAAAGAGAAGCACTACACGGGAATGGATTTGTCAATATATTCATGGAAAAAGTGTTTTGAATTATTATGTGAAACTGTGGATAAATATGTAGCTGGTATTGCGCTAAAAGCTGATCCGCAGACCGGAGGAAATTATTATAGTAAGAAACACTTAGAAGAGTTAAAAGAGGTTAAGATAAGTGATGATTCTGAGACGATCAGCACAAAAATCAAAGCATTGTGGTACCCGCCGTTTGAGGGAGCCTATATCATGCTGGGTGGAAAGAAATTCTATTTGATTGACGAAAAGATAATGAAGGATTATGCTGATTTAATGTAAGAAGAAGCAACCAAATATATGACAAAAGGGGAGGCAGAGGCTATGAAAGAACAAGTCAGTGAATTAAAGAAAATTTATGAGTCATATAAGGTGCAGAACATAAGTCTTAACATGGAGCGTGGCTGGCCCTGCAAGGAACAGCTGGAATTATCGATGCCTATGTTAGATCTGGTTACTTCCCACACAAATCTGTGTCTTGAAAATGATTATCGCGGATATGCGGGAACTGCGGGAATTGCACCGTTAAAAAAGCTTTTTGCGGAAGTGCTGCAGGTGTCGGAGGAACAAATCTACATAGGAGGTACGATGAGTACCACCATTATGTATGATTTGATTAATAAGGCAGTTGTTTTTGGTTTCGATGGTTTTATGCCATGGAAAGATTTTAAGGGAGGGGTAAAATTTCTGTGCCCTTCTCCTGGATATGAAAAGCACTTTAATATTTGCAAAACTTTTGGAATAGAAATGATTCAGATTCCTATGAATGATTTTGGACCGGACATGGATTTTGTCGAGGAACTTGTTAAGGAGGACGATTCCATAAAAGGAATCTGGTGTGTACCACTTTATTCAAATCCGACAGGCATTATTTATTCAGACGAAACGATTCAAAGGCTTGCCAGTATGGAAACGAAAGCAGAGGATTTTCGTATTATATGGGATAATGCATACTGTGTGCACCATCTTACTGTTGAAAAATGCCAGATCAGGAATATAATCGACGAATGTATGGAACATGGTTATCCTGATAGGGTTTTTGAATTTACTTCGACTTCAAAGATAACATTCCCGGGAGGCGGGGTAGGTGTTTGTGCGTCCAGCGTAGATAATATAAAATGGTTGACTCAGAAATCTCTGTTGCAACTAAAGAGCGGAGATAAAATAAACCAATTGCGTCATTCAATGTTTTTCCCTTCGGTCGAAGCATTGAATGCGCATATGAAAAAGCATATGGACATTATAAAACCCAAATTTGATTTAGTGGATCGTATTTTGCATGAGCAATTGGATGAATGGAATATTGCCACGTGGATCAATCCAAAAGGAGGGTATTTCATTAACATTAAGTTGTTGAACGGTATGGCACATAATGTATGGGAAAAGTGTAAAGAGGTAGGAGTGAGCATTACACCTGCCGGATCCACATTTCCATACGGAGAGGATAAGGAGGATGCCTATTTGAGGATTGCCCCCACATATCCAAGTTTAGAAGATTTGGATAAAGCGATGCATGTGTTATGTGTTGCAATCAAACTTTCATATCTGGAAAAGCATAATTTAATTAATATAATGGAGGAAAATCATGGTTGACAAAAATTATTGTATGAGTTCTTTTCTGGCCTTTCGGTATATAGTGGATGAAAATAAGACATTTAAAGAAGGTTTGGAACATGATAATTATATACCGGTTACTAATGATCAATTGATTGCATGTGCAACGGCAGAGGATATTGACTATCAGATTCAAAATATGCTTGAGAAGCAGGATTTATCAAATGCTGCCATTCTTTTAAGCGGAGGGATGGATTCTGCTATTCTGGCATCCTATATGCCAAAAGGTACAAAGGCATATACTGCAAAATGTTCCGCGGCAGGTGCGATTGATGAAACGGAGCGGGCAAAAGCGTATTGTGATTATTATGGGTTGGAGCATGTGATTGTTGATGTTTCGTGGGATGATTATTTGGAAAACATTGATAAATTAATGTTGCGGGATGGCTGTCCTGTCTTCGCGAATGAACCGCAGGTGTATAAGCTTACAAAGGTAATTAAGGAGGCTGGTGCAGAATTAATCATTTTGGGTGATAATGCAGATATGGCTTTTGGCGGAATGGATGGAATGCTGTCAAAGGATTGGGATTATGAGGGATGGAAAAACAGATACACGTTTGTAAAACCCGAAAGTGCATTAAGAAATCCTGTAGATATGGACATCGTTTATCAGAATTATAGAATTGGTGAAAACGGAGTTAACTTCCTTCGCTTTATCGAGGAAATATTTGGGTCAAGTTCTTCGGGTGCATATATTAATTCCTTTAAATTGGCAGAAATGAAGTTTTTTGATCCATATGCCTATTTAAAAATGAAGGATCCACTTGATCTTGCCAGGGTAAGAGCCGGAGAGAGCAAATATTTATTGAGAGAACTGTTCAGAATGAAATATCCGGATATACCTGTTCCGGAGAAAATTGCGATGCCCCGTGCTATGAATCAGTGGATGGCGGATTGGACAGGCCCTACGAGAGATGAATTTATACCTCATTGTACAGATGGGATGACAGGAGAGCAAAAGTTTTTAGTATACAGTCTGGAACGGTTTTTGAATCTGATAGAGGAGTAAGATTATGAATAGAAAAGCGATTATACTGGTTGCCGGAATGGGCACAAGGCTCAAACCGTTGACATTGGAGAATCATAAATGTTTAACGGAAGTAAATGGGGTGACGATTCTTGAAAATGCCTTGGAAAATCTCAGTGCAGTTGGGGTTTCTCAGGTTGTTTTGGTGGTAGGATATTTAAAAGATCAAATAAGAGACAGAATTGGGTGCCGTTTTGTGGATATGTCTATTACATATGCGGAGAATAATATTTACGATCAGACAAATACGGTATACTCTTTACAAAAAGGCTTGGATGCTCTTAAAGGCTATGATGAAATGCTGTTATTAGAGGGGGATGTTTTTTTCCATAAAGTGGTCTTAGATGATCTGATATCCATGGATGAAACCAATGTAACTGTTTTGGAACCTTATAATGATATGCTGGATGGGACTTTTGCTGAATTAGATCATAAAGAATATGTCATTGACTGGACACATAAAAGTATGCGTCCTGAGGATTATGTTGTATTTGATAAATATAAAACTGTTAATATTCATAAATTTTCTTATGAATTTATAAGAGATTCTTTATATCCTGCAATAAAAGATATTGAGGAAGAAAGAGGTATAAAGCAGCCTTTGGAGAATGTTATGCAGATTATTGTTCAAGAAAATCCACATTTGGTAAAAGGATTGGTTTTGAGTGGACAAAAGTGGTTTGAGATTGATGATCAGCATGATCTTGAGATTGCAGAAAGAATATTTTCATAAAAGAATGTAGGTGACTATAAATGAGCGTGCTGGGTGCGATGAAACCATGTTTTTCGAAGACGGTTATGTTTATATTTATAGTCGTATCCAGGAAGAGAGGATCCGTTTCTTCTATCAGTGTGGGCAGAGCATGTTCTTTTTGATGAGGTTATGGCTATGGTGGCATAACCTCATTGTGCAATTTTCTGAATTTGCTCATTTATAGTTATACTTGCTTTATATGATGGAGCGCCGGGAGAAGAGAGCAGCCTACAGGAGCGGATACGAAATAGTACAGTTGATACGATTTACCATAAGTTTCTGTCTGAAGGAAGTCAATATATTTCAGAGTATGCTCCTTTTGCCTGTCTGGCAGTGCCGGATGTAGACACTGATAATTTCAGTCTGGATGATTTAGATAATGCAGAAGCAGTTCTATTTAGGTTCAGCAAACAGCAGGATGACCGTAGCGTAACTTTGTGGGCTTATCAGAAGATTAATCCGTCGGCGATTTCTACCGATAAAGGGACATATGTCCAATTGAAGATTAGACCTGGTGAGTCTCCGGATGTTTTTGAAGAGATGGCGGAACGGTTGCTTACGATCGCACAGACAGTAGATCTGCTTGTGGTGGGAGATGAGATCATCATGGGCAGTGATACGTTAATGGCGATGTGTGATGATACGGATATATCTATGGCAAGGGTTGATTTGCTTAGCTGGATAGGGGTAGTGGAACGATGTCAGAATTCAGATGTGCGGTTTTGCAGGCGTGGAATGTCATATAGTTCTCTTTGCTGAACGCTGCACGGAAGCTGAAGTGTTAACACCAGAAAATCTTTGGCAGTTTCCCTGTTACTGTAACTACGCTGCGGTAGCTTCAAAACGCACAGATTATGCGTAAGCGATTAATTTAGGGGTGGATTGCGAATCATTCCCCAGTGTGTAATAATAATCACAGTAATGCAAGTATTTTACCGTGCATACCAATGCAATAGTTAAAATACTTTCGCACATTGACATCTGAATCCTGCTTACTTACATATTTCCTGACAGGATGAAGACCATGGTGCAAGCTTTTCAAGTTCTTCATCTGTTGACCGATAGCTGGGACGCTGCTCCAGAATGTATTTCATATATTTGTATGGGTCTAAGCCGTGAAACTTTGCCATCTCTACAATAGTGTATATCCCCATGCTTGCCTCGGCTCCACCTACCGTGTCTGAAAAAAGCCAGTTCTTCCTGCCTACCACAACAGGGCGGATCGAATTCTCGCTCATGTTGTTCGACAGGCTGCAGCGGCCATCCTCCAGATAGGTCAGGAGGATATCCTGGCGGTTCCGTGCGTAAGTCAGGGCTTTATTGAATTTATTGCTGCTTGCGGACATCTTCTGCTGGTCCAGCCATTTGATGAATGCATCCACAACAGGCTTTTCGTCTTTCATCCTGCGTTTCTGGCGCTGTTCATGGGAAAGCCCCTGTTCCTTATATATGCGCTCATACCGGAACAGCTTATCACAGTATGCTACACCCTGCACTGCCGGATTTGACAAGTCTTTTTCACTTCCTTTTGGAATAGCATCCAAAAAATACCTCCTGATGTGAGCATAGCAGGCACAGCGTTTTACATTTTTCAGTTTGTCGTATCCCTGGAAGCCGTCCACTAGATACGTCAAACCGATTTTGACAGAATGCTGCAGACGAAAATACAAGAAGATAATAAGCGGCCAAATGACTCTGACAGTGTCACCGAGGAAGACAGCATGATGTTGCAGGCTAGACGATTAATGGAATGCATATGTGTTAAAGAAGGAGACAATATACACCTTTTATGTGATGATAAAAGGTCAATGATGCAGACAATGTATAATTTGAAGTTGGCAATATTCAGAACATATCAATGTAAGCCAGAATATTAGGAAAAGGCTGAGGATCGAATTGGATGAAACGTCGCACATCTGGCTGGGAGCATTGTCAGAGGCACCGTCATCCTTTAAGGGGTGATGACGTTTTTTTGTATGATGGGCATGTCCGTGTTCTATAGTGAAAGATTCTCCAATATGGACTGGTTCTTAAGGCAAAGGATAGGAGAGGAACTAAAGGAGCATAAGAATATTTTTATGTTCTTGGAAAAACGGAGAACATCAGATCATGTATTTACTCTTGTTAATAACGGGATAAGATTTTTCTTTATAACCCTTATGTTTGGATACTTTGCGGATTGTACAATATGCATAAGTTTTTGGAATAATTTCTGTTAAAAACGGTAAAGTTATTTTTTTTCTATTGTAAAAATTTTCATTAGGTTATATATTTAACCCATAACAACGGGTGAATTACCGATAAGAAAACTGTGAGAAAGGGTTATAACAATTATGAGAAAAAGTGGAATTTTATTACCGGTATCGAGTATTCCGTCCAGATACGGAATCGGCACATTTTCGAAACACGCATATGAGTTTATAGATTTACTGGAGATGGCCGGCCAGTCCTACTGGCAGATTCTTCCGCTTGGCCCGACGGGATATGGGGATTCTCCATATCAGTCGTTCTCCACTTTTGCAGGGAATCCTTATTATATTGATCTGGAGACGCTGGTGGAAGAGGGGTATCTGACCAAAGAGGACTGCGAAGCGTTTGATTTTGGGGATAATGACAGGTATATTGATTACGAGAAGATCTACCTTTCCAGATTCAAGGTGTTGAGGACTGCTTATCACAACAGTCATATAGAGGAAGAAGAAGCATTTAGGGACTATGTGGAGGAGAATGCGTACTGGCTTGAGGATTATGCGCTCTATATGGCGGTCAAGAATTCCTTCGATGGCAAGAGCTGGACCAGGTGGGATGAAGATATTAAGCTGCGTAAACCGGAAGCGATGCAGAGGTACCGTGAGGAATATGCAGAGGAAGTGGAATTTTATAAATTCCAGCAGTATCTGTTTGCGAAGCAGTGGACGGCTCTGAAAAAGTATGCGAATCAGAAGAAGATACAGATCATCGGGGACATTCCGATCTATGTTGCGCTTGACAGTGCAGATACATGGGCGAATCCGGAACTGTTCCAGTTGGATGATACGCTGACGCCGATTGCGGTAGCAGGATGTCCGCCGGATGCTTTCTCGGCAACAGGACAGCTGTGGGGTAATCCTTTGTATTGCTGGGAGTATCATAAGGAGACGGAGTATGCGTGGTGGATGAAGCGCATAGACTATTGTTATAAATTGTATGATGTGGTACGGATCGATCATTTCCGGGGATTTGATGAGTATTATTCGATTCCCTATGGGGATGAGACTGCGGAGTTCGGACATTGGGAGAAAGGGCCTGGTTATGATATTTTCAGGACTATGAAGGCCAAGCTGGGGAATAAGGCAGTAATTGCGGAAGATCTTGGGTATTTGACCGATACGGTCATTAAACTGGTCAAGAAGACAGGATATCCGGGAATGAAGATTCTGCAGTTTGCATTTGATTCCAGGGAAGAGAGCGATTATCTTCCTCATAATTATGGTACAAACAGTGTTGTCTATACGGGAACCCATGACAATGATACCACACTCGGATGGTATACGGTACTCAACCGCAGGGATAAGGCCTTCGCGAAGAAATATCTGGATATTCGCAGCCGCAAGGACGTGCAGTGGGTGTTTATCCGGGCGGCGATGGCCAGTGTGTCGGATACTTGTGTGATTCCGATGCAGGACTATCTGGGGCTGGGTACAGAAGCCAGGACGAATCTGCCTTCCACGCTGGGCACGAACTGGAAATGGAGAATGCTTCAGGGTGAGTTTACGGAAGAACTGGCAGAACGGATCTGCGACATGACGAAGCTGTATGGCAGATTTAACAAGTAAGGATTGCTATTATATACAGCAACGGTATTTTTTCGATATTTCTGTTTCCGGCTTTTGCAGGAGTTATATACGGTAGCTTCTGCAACGCCGAAAACGAAATTTCTAATGAAGTTAACTTAAAAATTCAAGCCGGCTGAGATAGGAATTGTGGTAAGCCGGATCATGGGTCACGTCTTGATCAAACCAGTCAAGAGGCAGGAAGGAGTTGGCCATTGTCTCATTCGGGAACTCGACTTCGGCAATTATAAGCGGGGCGAAAGGTATATCGAAAATGTCCAGTTCTACATTGAGACTGAACTGGTCAACGTTTTTGCCGTAATCTGACGTAAATGTCGGGTGGCTGATAGGTATGATATAACGTTTCTTGGAGATCACATTTCCATCAGCCTTCTTAAGAAGATGATAGTAGGAATCCTGATTTAACGGAAGATTGTACTCTTCTCTTGCCAGCAGGCCCTTGCCTTTATAGGTCAGATAGTACTGGTCATCTTGTCTGCGGATTCTGACAACAGGGTCAGTGTTCAAATAGGCCTGTTCGATCGTGAGACATGTATATTGGTTCAGATTTTCCGGCAGCTTTTTGATTGTGAATTTACGTTCGATTTCCATGGCGGCTCCTTATTTTAGCAGTAATTTTGGGTTATCTTCAATCTATTGTTTCGCTTTCGTAATTCGGCAGGATTAGAAAGCTTTTGTTTTATAATCCCATTATAGGAACAATCCGTGCAGGTGTAAAGTAAGACGAAAAGATTTTCTAAGGCGTCAAGGGTAACAAATATGAAAAGAAAAGCTGTGGCAACAGCGGGGATAAAAGCTAGTATAATCCACGATAATTACCGTGCCCTTACACGCAGGATAAATTTTCATATGCAAGGCGGAGGAATGAGGCGTAGCGGTGGCTACGTCGATTGATGACAACGCGGCAGATGGAAATTTAGACAAGTGAAAGGGGCGGATAATTATTGTGGATTATACTAGTATGATGATGCTAAAATAATATCAGAATAAATAATATCAGAATAAAGAAAACGGAGGAAACAGACTATGAGTAAAGCGGCAGTTTTTTTTGGAACAGGATATGAAGAGATCGAGGCACTGACGGTGGTTGATATTCTGCGCAGGGCAGGGGTGGAGACAACGATGGCATCTGTCACCGAAGAGCGGAGCGTGACGGGTTCCCATTCTATTACAGTGACGATGGATGCGCTGTTTAGCGAGGTAGAGTTTGGCGGCCTGGATGTGATCGTGCTTCCGGGCGGTATGCCGGGCACGACGAATCTGGAGGCATGTGAGACATTGATGGAGCAGGTGGATGCTTTTATGGCACAGGATAAGATTGTGGCGGCAATCTGTGCGGCGCCGAGTATCCTGGGACACCGAGGATATCTGAAGGGAAGAAAAGCATGCTCTTTCCCTAATTTTGAAAGTCATCTGGAAGGAGCCGAAGTTATGGATCAGCCGGCTGTCATTGACGGCAATATTGTCACGGGACGCGGTATGGGGGCGGCGGTGCCGTTCGCGTTGGCGATTTTGGAAAAGCTGCAGGGGAAAGAGGCGGCAGAGAAGATGGCGGAAAGCATTATGTACAGAGCATAAGAGATGAAGATTTTCTATAGCGTCAAAGAACGCCGCCTAAGAAAATCTAAGTCATCTCTCGAAGAATCGCTTTAAGGCGATTCTTCTGAATGACTCACACGTCGCTTGTGCCGCTGATTACAAAACTCTGGCAAAACTTACCATAATATTTTCATTCTATCCGAACATACTAACATCAAGATAAGCGATAAAGTGAACGCTTTAACAGACAACGAGGTCCGGTTTCGAACCGCAGCACTGAAAGGATTTCAATCTGACAGGGCAGGAGTATCTGGGATAAGCGTATAAACGGCAGCGCTTATCTCAATAATATAGATAACAGGATGAAATCCAAAGATTTTATCCAAAAGTATTTCGGAGGTGAAAGAAATGGCAAGCAACAAGACTAATAGAGTAGAAGTTCCTGAAGCAAAGGCAGCTATGGATCGTTTTAAGACAGAGGTTGCATCTGAGCTGGGTGTAAACCTGAAAGAGGGTTACAATGGTGACCTGACATCCAAAGAGGCTGGTTCCATCGGTGGTGAGATGGTTCGTAGAATGATCAAGAGCCAGGAAGAGCAGATGAAATAAGCTTAAACAGGAAATAATGAGGAGGAGCCGTTGCTATATTGCAACGGCTCCTTCTCTATGCTTCATGCCTTTTGGATATTGTGTTCTATGATCCTGTTCAAACTAAAAAGTTTCAAAAATGGATGTTCCGGTTTCCAGTGTATCGGCAATCCTTTGGTTTTCCATCATCTGGTTGCTGATGGTTTCCATGTCACGGACCAATACCTGCGTGCTTTCTGCTGCACCGCTTACGCCTTTGGCACCCTCATCGATAGCCTGGGTGATAGAATTGATGGAAGAGGCAATCTCATCCATGGTATGCTTCAGACGGTCTGTCTTATCCGTAAATTCGTTCATGACATTCTCTATGTAGGAAGCGTTCTCCCTGTATTGTACACCGCTTTGTACGAAGTTGCCCAGTTCCGGCAGAATAGATTCGTTGAGGTACAGGACAAGGTTGTTGGCGTTCCTGGCCAGGTTATGCACTGCATCGGTGACTACCCGGTTGATATCCTGGATCCTGTTGGCAGCTGCTTTGCTGTCTTCAGCCAACAGGCGGATTTCTTCGGCTACAACCATGAATCCGCGCCCGGAATCTCCGGCTCTTGCGGCTTCAATTGAGGCATTGAGAGCCAACAGGTCTGTCTGTCCGGAAATACTTAAGATGTCATTGGTCAGACTGTTGACCTTGTCTACACTCTTGCTGTCCTCGATGGCGCTGTTCAAGACTTTCAGAATTTCGGACACGCGGCTGCCGGTTTCTTCCATATAAGTTCTGGCTTTGGATTCCATCTGGTCGGCACTTAAATGCATCTGCTTCGTGTAATCGTTGATGCTGGTGGATTTCAGGGCAATCTCTTCTACGTCTGTCCGAATGGCTGAGGCATTTTGGTTGATGATACCTGCCGAGACACCCACCTCGGACATGGTAGAGGCCAGCTGTTGGGTAACGGCAGACAGGGCGGACGCGTTGTCGTTGGAATTCTGCACGCTTTCCTGCACGCCGGAGACCACATTCTCCATGCTATGTGTATTCTCTATGATCATTTTCAGAATTTCCTGCAGTTTGTCGATAAAGGTATTGATGCCGCGGCTTAAGTCTGCAATCTCGTCACTGGAACGGATGGTAATCCTTTGGGTCAGATCGCCGTGTCCCTGATCCAGTCCGGCGATGATGGCGCTGATCTCATTTTTGGCAGAGACTACGGGTTTGACTACGCGTTTCAGAACGACAGTCAGGGCAATGATCAAGGCGAAAATACTTATAACCATGATAGTTCCGTTAAGCAGTACTGCATGGTAGTATGCCTTGTCGAGATCTTTCCGGGCCTGTTCTGAATCCTCCTGAGCCTTGTTATTCAGAACAGAAATAGCATTCTGAATGCTTTCGGAGTACTGTGTGATTTCATTGTTCGCCAATTCGAAAGCGGCCTGGTTTCTGCCGGCTGCGCTGTAACCGAAGAGGGTTACGATGGCGTATTTCAGCTTCTCGTATTCTGACATCAACTGTTCATAGGCCTGGGCATTCTCGGGGGAAATGGCAGCGCCGTATTCCGACAGCATATCATCTAACAGCTCTTCCTCCGTGAGGATGGAGCCCACCAGTTCCACCATGGTATCCAGATCCGTTGCGATGATATGGGACAGAGCCATGGAATAAAGTTTCTGGGTTTCCCGCTGAATATTGCTCAGATTAAAAATACCGGCCATGTAATCATCCGCAATGGTGGTAGCGGTTCTGTTGACACTCTGTATGTTATGGACGGCTACGATATTCGATAAAATGCAGACAAAGCTCAGCACACAGACAGGGATTAAAGTCAAAAGCTTAATGCTGAGGCGTGGTCTGTTTTTTGCGGCCGCATTCTGGTTTTCTATTTGGCTCATATTGTCCTCCTGATCCTGCTAATCTGCTACGGAAGCAGTAATTCCTTCGGTCAAAGTGTCCATAAGATCCTGCAGGCTGATATTGTTTGGATTGCCCTCAATCATAATATTGGCAAAAGCTGTGCAGGCATCCCAGTATTTCGTGCCTACCCGCTGCAGACTGCCGTACTGAGACTGATCCAGAATGGCCTGTACGGCCGGAATCTGTAAGGCGGCATCCGAGGCGGCGGCTTTGATATTGGAAGGTATCTGACTTTTCTGCATAAAACGAATGGTCTGGTTTTCCTCATTGGTCAGCCAATCGGCAAGTCTCATAGCCCATTCTTTGTGCGATGAGTAGGCGTTTACGCCCATCATCTTATAGCCGGTAAAAGAAGACATCTGGATCTGCTGTCCGGCACAGGTAAAAGTGGGAAGTTTGGCGGCGCCGTAATCGCTGCCCCATGCATTTCGGATCTGTGTGGCATTCCAGGTGCCGCTGACACCGGCGATAATGCTGCCGTCCTGTACTCCCAGGACAAAATCATCGTCCGTATGGTAGGAAAAGGCTGGGTTGGTGGTGAGGTTAAGGATAGACTGTGCCACATCCCTGCCTTTGACGGCGCCTTCCGTGGCATTCCAGTTGCAGTAGTTGGTTACACCATCGCTGTTGACGCCGAGCTCAAGGCCGGTCTGTCCGAAGAAGGCATACAGATACCAGCCGGAGTTAAGTTCCATGGAAATCTGTTTCCCTGCGGCATTCGCAGCGTCAAGGAGGCCGTCCAGTGTCTGCACGTCTTCTTCCGTGAAGTAATCCTTGTCATAATACAGAAAATACCCGTTGTCTGCAGTGTATGGAAAGGCGTAGAGGGTATCATGCCAGGACGCTGCCGCAATTGATTCCGGTACATTGGCAGCCGCAACCTCCGCCGCGTTGTCCACCGGCGCCAAGACACCGGCTGCCATCAGCCTTGTGAACTGGTCATCCGGAAAGGAGAAAACGTCTCCGGCGCCGTGGATGTCTCCCAGTATCGTATTGCATGTTCCGGAATCGGGCTGTGCTACGAGACTGATCTCGAAATCCGCCAGTCCGGCATAATGTTCCTGGAAAGAGGCGATCATTTCTTCCAACATTTCGAAATTATCTTCTTCTGTCCATACCGTCAACGGAACGGTGCCGGATTCTGGTGTTTCGGCAGTTTCCTGGCCATTTGCCAGGCCGCCGGTATCAGTATTTGGTGTTGTTTCGATGGTTTCGATGGTTTCGATGGCTTCTGTAGAAGAGCAGCCGGTTAAAATTCCAACAATCATAAGGGCACATGCTCCCCGTTTCCATGACATGTTCATCACCCTTTTGCCTCCTGTAATTTTATTAGATGATATAGAATGTGCCAATTCGGCACGATATCGTTAGTATACCATACTCTGATGGAATATTCCAGTACGAATGCATAGCCGCATAGCCATTTTGTAGTAGTTCAGTTTTTCGGCTTCCCTGTTACGCCATTTTTCTGACCGCACTTGTGCCGGTTACTATAGAGCTTCTCAGGATTGCAGATGGGAAGTGCAATGAAAGTTTATTGAAAAGTTATATCAAATACTGATTTAGATGCGCACATGCATAAAATTCTGTTATAATCAGTGATGTGGCCGGAAGGAAGGCAGGAGTTTTACAGGGGGATAAAAATATAAAGAAAGGAATGTAAAGAATAGAAAATGACACTGAACAAAAACTTAAAAACATACAATTTAAAAGAGGCTGCTCAATACAAAATCCATGGGCGTACCGATGAAACGCAGTATCCGGTGCCGCTGTTTTATAACGGGAGCGGTATTGAAGTGAATGTGACAGGGACAGAATTGTGGATCGATGTTGAGGTTGATTATGATGTGTTTGAACCATGGGTCTGGACAACAGTAAACGGAGCGTTCGTGAGCAGACAGATGTTGGTATCCGGTACTTATTCTGTATGCCTTTTCAGGGGTATGAGCCCGGAAAAGGTTAAGAATGTCAGATTTATGAGAGAATTACAGGCTATGTCGGAGGACAACGCCTGTCATCTGTTGATCAAAGGTTTCCGAAGCGACGGGGATTTTCTGCCGGTGGAACCGCGGAAGTTTAAACTGGAGTTTATAGGAGACAGTATTACCTCCGGCGAAGGGACTTATGGGGCGAAGGGAGAGTTGGATTGGATCCCTATGTATATGGGGAGCAGCCGTTGTTATGCAAGAATGGTTTCCGATGCGCTGGATGCAGAGTACCGTCTGGTCTCACAGGGCGGCTGGGGCGTACTGTGCGGCTGGGACAATGACCCGCGTCATAATATGCCGTCCTGCTACGAGAAGATATGCGGTCTGGCACAGGGGGAGAGGAATGAAAGCCTGGGCGCTTCGAAACCATATGATTTCGGAAGCTGGGTGCCGGACGCGGTTATCGTGAATTTAGGGACAAATGATGCGGGCGCTTTCAATCAGCCTGCATGGACAGACCCTGTATCGGGACAGACGTTTGAACAGCGAAGAGGCGCTGACGGCGCTTTTCATCCGGAAGATCTTGCCCGTTTCAAACAGGCGGTGGCTGATTTCCTGGGAATGATACGGCGGAATAACCCGGATTCTCATATCGTCTGGGTGTATGGGATGCTGGGATACGATCTTACACTGGCGATCGCGGACGCCGTAAACACTTATCAGGAAAGGACAGGAGATACCAATACCGCATTCCTCCAACTGCCGGATACGACAGAGGAAACGATGGGATCCCGTGAACATGCAGGAGAGAAATCCCATATCAGGGCGGCGGAAGTGATAACGGAATATTTGAGAAATATTATTTGATACCGAAGCGAAAGGAATGGAGATGTTATGAAAAAGAAAACAGCAGTAATTATCATGAGTGTGGTCATGTGCGTCTCGATACTGGCAGGCTGCGGCGCGGACAAGGAAACGGATGCAGGCACGGAATCTGCCGCGTCAGAAGAGAGTGAGATATCCGAAGAGATACTTGCGGATATGGAGCCGGATGCGGCAGGCGTGCCAGCAGAAGAACAGTCGGAGGATGTCACAGAGAAGGAAGCGGAAGAGAACGGTAATGATACTGCGGCAGGTCTGCCGGAAGAAGAGGAAACGGCAGACGATGCGGGAGTGGCAGTCAGGATAGGCTCCCTGAAAGGCCCGACTTCCATGGGGCTGGTGTATCTTATGGAGCAGGCAGAGAAGAAGGAGACGGTTAACAGGTATGAGTTTACCATGACTGCGGCAGCGGATGAGCTGCTGCCGGCCATGCTCTCCGGGGATCTGGATATTGTTCTGATTCCCGCGAATGTGGCAAGCGTGCTGTATAACAAGGCGGAGGGCGACGTTGCGGTAATCGATATCAATACGCTGGGCGTCCTGTATATGGTATCGGGCAATGATAAGATAAAGAATATGGAAGATTTGAAAGGGCAGGCCATATATATGACGGGAAAGGGAACGACGCCGGATTACGTGATGCAGTATCTGCTCAAGGAAAACGGTTTGACGACAGCGGATGTGACAATGGAATATAAATCCGAGGCGGCAGAGGTGGCGGCAGTGCTGGCCGGGACACCTGATGCAGTTGGTGTGCTTCCGCAGCCCTTTGTGACGGCGGCCTGTACACAGAACGAAAAATTGTCTGTGGTGATGGATTTGACTGAGCAGTGGGCGTCAGTGCAGGGAGAGGGCGGCAGCAGCCTTGTGACCGGCGTTACCGTAGTGCGCAAAGGATTTTTGGATCAAAATCCGGAGGCTGTGGAACAATTTATGGAAGAACACGCCGCCAGTGCGTCTTATGCCAACGAGCATGTGGAGGAAACTTCCGAGCTGGTTGCAGCTGCAGGAATCATTGATAAGGCGGATGTGGCTGTCAAGGCCATACCGGAGTGTAATATTACTTATATAGACGGTGAGGAAATGGAGACAGCGCTTTCCGGATATCTTGCGGTGCTGTGGGAACAGGATCCGGCATCTGTGGGCGGCGGGCTTCCGGGAGAGGATTTCTATTATAAATAAGAAGGAAAAGAATACCAGGACACCTATGGCAATCGGAACAAGGAATGCAGGAGAGCAACATGGAGAAGGGGTCACGGAAACAGATAAGGAAAGCAGCTGTCATATTGTTCTGGCTGACGGTCTGGCAGGCGGCGGCCGCATGGACGGATAATCAGATTCTCCTGGCAGGGCCGCTGCAGGTTTTGGACTCATTTATAGAAAACATAATGCACCCTGATTTCTTTCCGGTCATTTTAAGTTCTTTGACAAGAATCGGGGCGGGGTTTTTTCTGGCCTTTTTTGCCGGGGCGGTGTTGGGAGCGGTCAGCTGCCGCCTCTCTCTTGTGGAAGAACTTCTTTCTCCCGTGATATCGGTGCTGAAATCTATTCCCGTGGCGTCATTTGTGGTACTTTTGCTGATTTGGTTTGGTTCCGGAAGGCTTTCCTTTTTCATCAGCTTCCTGATCGTGTTTCCGAATGTATATGTGAATACGGTTGCCGGGGTGAGAAGTACAGATGTGAAATTACTGGAGATGGCCCGGGTGTTTGAAATGGGCAGTGGAAGAAAATTTTTCTATCTCTACAGACCGGCCTTGATGCCGTATCTGGATAGCTGCCTGAAAATATCCCTGGGAATGAGCTGGAAGAGCGGAGTGGCGGCAGAAATCATCGGCCTGCCGCAATCGTCTCTGGGCGAACGGCTATACATGTCCAAGATTTATCTGGATACGGCAGGATTATTTGCATGGACGATAACGATCGTGCTGGTCAGCTTTCTTTTTGAAAAGGTTGTCCTTTGGTGTTTCCGGAAGTTTGCGGAGTGGCGGCCGTATCCGGTTTCCGGGCCGGGAGAGTGCTTTCGCGCAGGTTTGCGCCCTGTACGAAGAAAGAGACATGGACGCATATGCCCGGGAAGACATGGGGGTGCGAGCCCGAAGAGGGGTTTCGGAAATGTTTCTGTCGGAGATACTCTGGGGAACAAGGATGAAATCGGTGGAAAGTCCCGGCACAATTCAGGCACAGAGACGGGAAGAGGATCGGAACCGGAAATCCGGATGCTCCATATTGAGAAAATCTATGACGGAAAGCCTGTGCTGTCGGATTTCAATCTGACCATGGAAACAGGAGGACGATATCTTCTGATGGCGCCTTCCGGCGCAGGCAAGACGACCCTGCTTAGGATACTGACCGGCTTGGAGCAGGCGGACCGGGGCGGGATTCAGGGGATGGCAGGGCATATCGGCATGGTGTTTCAGGAAGATAGGCTGTGTGAGGAGTATGATGCGGTGTGCAATATTATGCTGGGTATGTGCAGGCAGGGACTGGAAGAAAGCGGTCTGACAGGCGGAAGTATGATAGAGTATATCAGGACGCAGGCGGCAGGTATTCTGCCGGATGACTGTCTGATGAAACCGGTCAGTGACCTGAGCGGCGGGATGCGCAGACGTGTGGCGCTGCTGCGTGCGGTACTGTCGGGAGCGGATGTATTGATTCTGGACGAACCGTTTACAGGACTGGATGAGGGGAATCGCATTCGCTGTGCGGAATATCTTAAAGAACAGCTTCAGGGAAGGACACTGCTTGTCACGACGCACAGAGAGGAAGATGCTGCTTTGCTGCAGGGAAAGAAAATATATTTTTAGCGGAAGCTGATTTCATGGCAGAATTGCGTTGGTTCATTCCATTTATTTCATAATATACTGTTAAGTACTTTGTGTTATGAGTCGATATATAATTTAATAGGTATCTATCGGGGAATTCAAAATCACAGAGGGTGGAGGACAGGAGAGAACGGTTATGGTTGTAAAACATAATATCACGGCGATGAATTCGAATCGCATGTTTAACATGACAAATAAGAGTCAGGCAAAATCTACGGAGAAGTTATCTTCGGGATATAAGATTAACCGCGCGGCAGACGATGCGGCGGGATTGTCCATATCGGAGAAAATGCGACGCCAGATCAGAGGGCTTACACAGGCATCGGCCAATGCGGCGGACGGTATCTCCTGTGTGCAGACGGCAGAGGGTGCTTTGAATGAAGTCCATGATATGCTGCAGCGTATGAATGAACTGGCGGTAAAAGGTGCAAACGGGACAATGACTACGACAGACAGAAGTTATGTCCAGATGGAAGTCAGACAGCTGATGAGCGAGATTGACCGGATACAGTCTACGACAACCTTCAATGAACAGAATCTGCTGGACGGTACTTTTCGGGGCATCGGTTTGCAGGTAGGAGCCGAATCCGGACAGCATATTGCGATTACAATAGGCAATATGTGTACGAACGATCTGATTGCCAGCGCATTGTCGAAGGGGATCTGTTATCAGACGAATGACGGTACACCTTTATGTAACAATGAGGATAGAAAACCGACAGGAAACGAACGCCCGGACGGATATTATTACCAGGCACCGGGAGACGGGGTTAGTACGCATGCCAAGATCGGGTATGTTAATTTAAATACGATCGGGCAATGGAAGGAGGCCGGGCACAGCCACCTTTTATCTGCATATGATCTGACAGTTTTTCACAGTTTCTCCTATGAAGCGATCACAGACGAAAATGTGAAGAACAGACTTACGACAGACTACACTTCTTTATGGGGAGCCACCGGAGGCACGGAAGAGGCCTTGTCTGACAAGGCACCGGACATCCGTTATTTTCAGGCTCTCAACGTCTTCGCCAAGAGCGCAATCGAGGACGTATCGAGAACACGTTCTGATCTTGGTGCCATCCAGAACCGCTTAGAGCACACGATTAGCAATCTGGACAATATTGTGGAGAACACCACGTCGGCGGAGTCGGCTATCCGGGATACAGATATTGCCACGGAGATGGTGAAGTACGCAAACAACAACATACTCGCCCAGGCAGGGCAGTCCATGCTCAGCCAGGCGAATCAGGGGAACCAGAGTGCATTGGCGCTGCTGCAGTAGAGAAGCGCCGGACAAGATAAGAGAGCAGTCTATGCATGAAGCAGTAAGCAGTCTGCAGCGAACGGCATAAGGTGCAAAGTCTTTAGAGATATCAAGGGCTTTACACCTTTTCCTTATTATGCCAGAAGGGAATATGCCTCTCGCCGCAGGCGGCTTGGAATGGGCAGATCCCGTAACAGGGAAGCCGAAAGGCTGAACTGTTACCAAAAACCGTAAAACTAGAGAAAAACCATCTGGTATTTTCCAAAGGTTTGTGCTATAATCCTTAAATGACTGTGACTAGGGGCAGACAAGGGCTTCCTCATGTCGCAGAGGCATTTGAAGGAGGAACCCATACAATGAGCTTACAGGTAGAAAAATTAGAAAAGAACATGGCGAAGCTTACGGTAGAGGTAAGCGCAGAGGATTTGGAGAAGGCGATTGAGAAGGCTTACCAGAAACAGAAGAAGAAGATCAGCATTCCGGGCTTTAGAAAAGGTAAAGTACCGCGTCAGATAGTTGAGAAGATGTACGGTAGGGAAGTATTTTATGAGGATGCTGCCAATGACCTGATTCCGGATGCTTATGATAAGGCATTGGAAGAGTGCGAGGAGGACATTGTATCTTCTCCGAGGATTGAGGTAACACAGATTGAGGCGGGCAAGCCCTTCGTATTTACGGCCACTGTTGCTTTGAAGCCGGAAGTTAAGCTGGGCGAGTATAAGGGTGTTAAGATTGAGAAGATCGACAGAGAAGTCACAGAAGAAGATGTGATGGCTGAGATTAACAGAGAACGTGAGAACAACGCAAGAAACATTTCGGTAGAAGACCGGCCTGTGAAGGACGGCGATATGACCGTGATCGATTTCGAAGGATTTGTGGATGATGTGGCTTTCGAAGGTGGCAAGGGTGAGAACTATCCGCTGACAATCGGTTCAGGCGCTTTTATCCCCGGATTTGAAGAACAGCTTGTAGGTGCTGAGATCGGTAAGGAAGTGGAGGTTAAGGTAACTTTCCCGGAAGACTATCAGGCAGAGAACCTGCAGGGGAAGGAAGCTGTGTTCAAATGTACGGTGAAGGAGATCAAGGAGAAGGAACTTCCTGAACTGGACGATGAGTTTGCAAGTGAAATATCTGAGTTCGATACACTGGAAGAGTATAAAGAAGATGTGAAGAAGAATCTGGCAGAGAAGAAAGAGAAGGACGCTAAGACTGCCAGAGAGAATGAGGCGGTGGATGTGGCAGTGAAAGCCAGCGAGATGGAGATTCCGGATGCGATGCTTGAGACACAGCAGAGACAGATGGTGGACGAGTTCGCGCAGAGGATCACGATGCAGGGTCTTTCTATGGAGCAGTATATGCAGTTCACAGGGGCTAACTACCAGCAGCTGATTGATCAGGTAAAGCCGCAGGCCGAAGAGCGGATCAAATCCAGACTGGTGCTGGAGGCAATTGCCAAGGCTGAGAATATTGTAGCCAGTGAAGAAGACTTTGAGGAAGAAATGAAGACTATGGCTGACGTATACCAGATGGAAATCGACAAAGTGAAAGAACTCATGGGAGAGAAAGAGAAGAAGAACATCATGCTGGATCTCGCTGTAAGGAAAGCGGCTGAGTTTGTGGCTGAGAATGCAGTAGAAGAATAGAAGTAACAGCCCAGCCCAGAACTATGTATTTTTTGCAGAATTTTTTTGTAAGAGTTATACTGGTAGAAGAATTCAGTAATAATGTTTAAAGTGGATACTTGGAACAAGACGGAGGAATTAACATGGCTTTGATACCTTATGTCATTGAACAGACTTCCAGAGGGGAGCGTTCCTATGACATCTATTCAAGATTATTGAAGGAGCGGATCATTTTCCTGGGAGAAGAAGTGAATGATGCGTCCGCGAGTGTGATTGTGGCACAGCTGCTTTTCCTGGAATCTGAGGATCCGGAGAAAGACATTCATCTGTATATCAACAGCCCGGGCGGCGTGATAACGGCAGGTATGGCGATTTATGATACCATGAATTTTATTAAGTGCGATGTGAGCACCGTGTGTATCGGAATGGCGGCCAGCATGGGAGCTTTCCTTCTGGCAGGCGGCACGAAGGGAAAGAGAATGGCTCTGCCCAATGCAGAGATTATGATCCATCAGCCGGCAGGCGGAGCACAGGGACAGGCGACGGAGATTGAGATCACGGCGAAGCATATCCTTGCTACGAAAGAGAAGATGGCAAGGATCATGGCGGAGAATACAGGCCAGGATTTCGAAGTGATCATGGCGGATACGGAGCGTGATAACTGGAAGACTGCTGAGGAAGCGCTTTCTTATGGTCTGATCGACCGTATCATCACCAATCATGCCAGTGCTGTTTAGCGTAGCTTCCACGTTTTGTGGTACAGGAAATGAAGAAGAAAGGCATGGAACATTAGAATGGCAGGAAAGAATTCCGATGATAAGGTGAGATGTTCTTTTTGCAATAAGACACAGGGACAGGTCCGCAAGTTGATCGCAGGACCTGCCGGTGTTTATATTTGTGATGAATGTGTGGACATCTGTGCGGATATCATTGAAGAAGAATATGAGGAAGAGCCGGAAGCAGAAGAGATGGAGATTAATCTCTTAAAGCCGGTGGAGATTAAAAGGTTTCTGGATGATTATGTGATTGGCCAGGAGGACGCCAAGAAGGTGCTGGCGGTTTCCGTCTATAATCACTATAAAAGGGTGTTGGCACCACAGGATGATGACGGTGTGGAACTGCAGAAGAGCAATATTATCATGGTAGGGCCTACCGGTTCCGGTAAAACATATCTTGCCCAGACATTGGCTAAGATTATCAATGTACCGTTTGCGATTGCGGATGCGACTACCCTGACTGAGGCAGGGTATGTGGGAGAAGATGTAGAGAATATTCTCCTGAAGCTGATTCAGGCGGCTGATTATGATATTGACAGAGCACAGTATGGCATTATCTATATAGATGAAATCGATAAGATTACGAAGAAAAGCGAGAATGTGTCCATCACCAGAGATGTTTCCGGGGAAGGTGTTCAGCAGGCACTTCTTAAAATTATTGAGGGAACGGTGGCCAGTGTTCCTCCGCAGGGCGGCAGGAAGCATCCCCATCAGGAACTGATTCAGATTGATACCTCCAATATCCTGTTCATCTGCGGCGGCGCATTTGATGGACTTGAGAAGATTGTAGAGGAGAGGCTGGATCGCAATTCTATCGGATTCAATGCACAGATCATGGAGAAGAGCAGTAAGGATATCGGTGCAGTACTTAAAGAGGTATCATCACAGGATCTGATGAAATTTGGTTTGATTCCGGAATTTATCGGGCGTGTGCCGATTACTGTGACGCTTGAGGGACTGGATCAGGAAGCTTTGGTCCGCATTCTGAAAGAGCCTAAGAACGCTTTGATCAAGCAGTACAAGAAACTGTTTGAATTCGACGAAGTGAAATTGGGAGTCGAGGAAGAGGCGGTAGATGAAATTGCGCGGCTTGCTTATGAACGTAAAACCGGTGCAAGAGGGCTTAGATCCATTATGGAGGATGTGCTGATGGATGTCATGTATGAGATTCCATCGGATGATGGCATAGCGGAGTGCATTTTGACAAAGGATGTTGTGGAAGGCAAGGGAAAGCCTCGCATTATATACCGCAACAGACTTATGCGGGCTGAGTAGTAACAGAAAACTGTGAAAAAAGAAAACGTCGCCGGAATACAGGCGGCGTTTGTTGCTATATAATTATGGAAAGAACGACTATAAATCAGCTCTGCGCACTTGCTGCACTGAGCGTACTGTTTACAGATTATTACGATTTCATTTAGAATGCGTTGTGAAACGGTTTGGGTTCACTATTTGCTGAAATAAAGAAACGGAGATAGTTATGAACAGAGAGACAGAAAATAAAAATAATGGAGAATGTGAAAAAATAGATACCGGCGCGATGGCCTGTGTGGTGGGTATAGAGAGAATGGAGCGGGAAATTCTTCCTACGGTAACGCTTCGGGGATTGACGATTCTGCCGGGAATGGTGATTCATTTTGACCTGAGTAGAGAGAAATCGGCGGAAGCGGTGGAGCAGGCGATGCTTGCGGACCAGAGGCTGCTTGTTGTAACGCAGAGGGACGGAGAGGCGGAAGACCCGGCCTTCGGAGAGGTCTATGAAGTGGGGACCATTACAGTCATCAAACAGGTGACGAAGCTGCCGGGACATGTTCTGCGGGTATTGGTGGAAGGTAAGAGCCGCGGCAGATTGTATCGGTTTATACAGGAAAAATCCTATATTCTGACAGAGGTGTCGGAGGAAAAGGATGATATGACACAAATACCGGAAGCAGAGCAGGAAGCGATGACCAGGACGGTCAGGGAGACTTTTGCGGCGTATTACACTTGTTTTCCTAAAATAGGCAAGGCTGTGGCAGATCAGATTGAGGAGCAGATGCCGCTTGGCGAGCTGCTAGACCGTATTACAATCAATATGCCCCTGTCACTGGCAGATAAACAGAAAATTCTGGAAGCTTTGTCTGTGAAGGAACGGTTTGAGACATTGACGGATATTATGGTACAGGAAGTGGAGATCATCCGGATCAAAAATGAGCTGGCCAAGAATATCAGGGGACGCATCGACAAGAATCAGAGAGACTATATTCTGCGGGAGCAGATGCACTATATTAAAGAGGAATTAGGGGAGAATAATACGGACTCCGATGTGGAACAGTTCGAAAAGGCACTGGAGAAACTGGAGGCTGGGAATGAGGTTAAAGATAAGATACGCAAGGAGATCGCCAGGTATAAGAATGTTGCAGGAAGCAATTCGGAGAGCGCTGTGGAGCGGGCTTATATCGAGACGCTTTTGGAACTTCCCTGGGATAAGGCTTCCAGAGATAATAATGACCTGGCCCGTGCAGAGCAAATATTGAATGCAGATCATTTCGGTCTGGATAAGGTGAAGGAACGTATTTTGGAATATCTGGCTGTGCGGGCGCTGACCGGCAAGGGGAGAAGCCCGATTATCTGTCTGGTGGGACCGCCGGGAACCGGCAAAACCTCCATTGCGCGCAGTGTGGCCGAGGCTTTGGACAAGAAATATGTCCGGATTTGTCTGGGAGGTATCCGGGACGAGGCTGAGATCAGAGGCCATCGTAAGACTTATGTGGGCGCTATGCCTGGCAGGATCACTAATGCGGTCAGACAAGCGGGAGTAAAGAACCCGCTGCTGCTTCTGGATGAGATCGATAAAGTGAGTAATGACTATAAGGGAGATCCCAGTGCGGCTCTGCTGGAGGTGCTGGACGGTGAGCAGAACGAGGCTTTCAGGGATCATTACGTGGAGATTCCAATTGACCTGTCCGAAGTGCTGTTTATCGCTACGGCCAACAGCACGGATGCGATACCCAGACCGTTGTTAGACCGTATGGAACTGATTGAGATCAACAGCTATACGGCAAATGAGAAATTCCATATCGCCAGAGAACATTTGGTGAAGAAGGAGATGGACAAGAACGGTATCCGCCCGGAGGAGATCGAATTCACCGACGAGGCGCTGCGGGATATGGTCAGTCTGTATACGAGAGAGGCAGGCGTGCGCGGACTGGAGAGGCAGATAGGCGCCGTATGCCGTAAGGAGGCGAAAAATATTCTTGCAGGGCGGCAGAAATCTTCGGAGAAAAAGAATGAGGGTATAGATGCAGAGGGAGAGAAGAGGCAGGACGGGCTGTTGACCGAGCAGGTTAGAATCACCTCAGAGAATCTGGAATACTATCTGGGTAAACCCAAATACAGCCGGGACAAAATTGCAGATCAGGATGAGGTAGGAATCGTGAGAGGACTGGCATGGACCAGTGTCGGAGGAGATACTCTGCAGATAGAGGTCAATATCATGCCTGGTGAAGGCGAGATTGACTTAACGGGTCAGATGGGGGATGTGATGAAGGAGTCTGCCCGGATTGCAATGAGTTATGTAAGATCAGTCAGCGAACAGTATGAAGTTTCGGAGGAACTGTTCCGGACCAGGGACTTCCATCTTCACATTCCGGAAGGAGCTGTCCCGAAAGACGGCCCATCTGCCGGAATCACGATGGCCACTGCGCTTCTCTCAGCAGTGACAGGGAAGCCGGTGAGGGCAGATATAGCAATGACCGGTGAAGTCACTTTGCGGGGAAGAGTACTGCCTATCGGCGGATTGAAGGAAAAGATACTGGCTGCCAAGACAGCAGGCGTACATGTGGTTCTTGTGCCGAAGGAAAACAGCAAGGATATTGCGGAATTGGACCAGGAGATCACGGACGGGCTGGAAATACATACAGTGGAAAGAATGGATGAGGTTGTGGCGTATGCGTTTGCATAGACACATGCGGCGTATTGAGTGAACTGTCTGTGTATCATTGGCATAGCGGGAGTCTGCAGCCGGCAGAAAGGTAAAGAAACAGAACGTATGGAGGATAAAGATGGTTATCAGAAATGTAAATTTGGAAACAGTGTGCGGTATTACAAGTACTCTGCCGGAAAATACGCTGCCGGAGATTGCCTTTGCGGGGAAAAGCAATGTGGGGAAGTCTTCCCTGATTAACGGCCTTATGAATCGCAAATCGCTGGCACGTACCAGTTCCCAGCCGGGCAAGACACAGACGATCAACTATTATAATATCAATGGCCGGATGTATTTTGTCGATCTGCCGGGATACGGTTACGCTACTGCCAATGAGAGAGTGAAGGCGCAATGGGGCAAGCTGATTGAGGACTATCTGCATCAGTCAAAGCGGATACGGGCGGTATTTTTGCTTATCGACATCAGGCACGCACCCTCAGAAAATGACAGGATCATGTATGAATGGATCCTTGACAGAGGATATAAGCCGATTATCATTGCGACGAAACTGGATAAGATCAAGAGGAGCCAGATAGGCAGACAGTTAAAATTGATATGTGACACACTTGCTGTGGAGGACGATACGATTATCATACCCTATTCGGCGTTGTCCAAGCAGGGAAGAGAGGAGATCTATGAACTGCTGGATAAGCTTACGGAGGAGGAAAATGGATGAGAGGGTCGAATAAGACTTACCTGAAAGTTATATCAAATCTGCTGACGGCATTGGTGATACTGGCGCTATGCGTTTTTATCCTGCCAAAGATTATTATATTTTTCATGCCTTTTCTGATTGGCTGGATCATTTCCATGATAGCGTCGCCGGTGGTGCGCTTCTTTGAGGAAAGATTGAAGATACGGAGAAAAGGAGCTTCGGTCATTGTGATTGTTGCGGTATTGGCGGTGGTGATCCTTCTGGTCTATGTGATATGTGCCCAGCTTGTGAGAGAGGGAATCAGTTTCGTCAATGAGCTGCCTGCCCTGTGGGACGGAATCATGACAGAACTCAGTCAGGTAGGCGCTAATTTAGAAGGGATTTACAGTAAGCTGCCGCTGGATACACAGCGGACACTGGACAATATCGGTTCGGAGGCGGGGACTTACTTCGGCGGTTTGATAGAGAATATAGGTACACCGACTTTTGAAGCGGTAGGAAGCGTGGCCAAGCAGCTTCCGGATATTTTCCTGGGAGTTGTGATGTGTATTTTGTCTGCATACTTTTTTGTGGCAGATAAGAGCTATGTATCAGGTATCATGAAGAAATATGTGCCAGGTGCGGTTCTTTACCGGTTGGACCTGATCCGAAGAAGCTTCCGCAACGCAGTGGGAGGATACTTTAAAGCGCAGTTTAAGATCGAGTGCTGGATTTATGTCATGCTGGTGATCGGCCTGCTTATCCTGAAGGTAAGATATGTTCCGCTGGTGGCACTGGGAATTGCGTTCCTGGATTTCCTGCCAGTGTTCGGTACCGGAACAGTCATGATCCCGTGGGCTGTCATTGAGATTCTTGGCAATGATTATCAGATGGCAATGGGGCTGCTCATTATCTGGGTTGCCGGACAGCTGGTGAGACAGATCATTCAGCCTAAGATTGTGGGAGATTCCATAGGTATGGAGCCTATCCCTACATTGTTTCTGCTGTTTATCGGCTATAAAGTTGCGGGTGTGATGGGAATGATCCTCGCAGTGCCGATTGGAATTATTATTGTCAATCTTTATGAAGAGGGTGTCTTTGATACGACGAAGCAGAGTATTCAAATTCTGGTGGCGGGATTCAACAAGTTCCGCAGGATCCGTCCTGAGGATATTGCTATTGTCGAGGAGTATGAGCGGGAAGTGGAGACGAATTATCAGAGAAACTTAAAGAATGCCAGGGAAGAGGAGCGGGAGCTGGAAGAGGCGTCCAAGATCAGGATAGAAGAGCCGCTTATCATTAAGAAGATTATATCTAAGAAGAAATGAGAGTGAAGCCGAGGGCGGAACCGTTACAAGTGATGCCATCAGTTAGCGATATGGGAAAGAAGGAACGAATATGCAGGTAACAGTATATAATTGCAGAGAATTTGATGAAAAGGACCTGTTTCTGGAATATGCGAAGGAACTGGGAATCGAACTGGTTCTGTGTGCGGATGCGCCGGATCTGAACAATGTGTTGTTGTGCAAAGGGAGCCGGTGTGCGGATGTGATTACATCTAAGATTGATGCGGAACTGATTCAGGCATTCCGTGAGCAGGGAATCGAGTATATTACTACCAGAACGATTGGATATGACCATATTGATCTGGCGGCGGCGAAAGCCTGCGGGATCAAAGTAGGGAACGCGCCTTATGGGCCGCATGGTGTGGCTGACTATACGGTGATGCTGATTCTCATGTCCATTCGTAAGATGGAAGCAATACTTAACCGGACTATGATTCAGGACTATACGCTGGCAGGACTGACCGGCAGAGAACTTAAGGACTTGACTGTGGGAGTCATCGGAACAGGGAGGATTGGCACTGCGGTAATCAGCAATTTGTCAGGATTCAGATGCCGCATTCTTGCCTATGATCTGTTTGAAAAGGAAGAGGTGAAGCAGTATGCCGAATATGTGCCGCTGCCTCAGATATGGCAGGAAGCAGATGTGATTACGCTGCATACACCGCTGACGGAAGATAATTATCATCTGATCGATGAGAGTACCATTGCGCAGATGAAGGACGGCGTAGTGATCATTAATACGGCCAGAGGGGCACTGATCGATTCTGATGCCTTTATCGAAGCCATCGAAAACGGCAAAATCGGAGCTGCGGGACTCGATGTGGTGGAAAATGAGTTTGGTTTATACTATTATGACCATAAATCGGATATATTAAAGAATAAGGAGCTGGCACTTCTCAGAAGCTTTCCGAATGTGACAGTGTCCCATCATATGGCATTCTATACCAGGAATTATGTGGAGACAGTAGTGAAAGATTCCCTGATGAGCTGTAAATGCTATATGGAGGGAAGCGAGAACTCCTGGGAGATTAAATAAAAGAAGCGAACTAGCTGGTCAAATCGTATATGAGGAGAATGCGTGTTAATTAAGAAGATTACGTCGAAAAACTTCCTGAAATTTCTTTTTGCCGTTTATATAGTGGCGCTTATTAAGGTCATTATTTTTAAGTATCCATTCGAACAGCTGCAGGCAATTGCCAATACCTGGCAGAAAGGTGTTATTTTGGAAGGACTTGGAACGGCTAATTTTGTGCCGTTTCATACAATCAAAATGTATATAGATTATGCATATAAATTGAATAGTGTTGAAAATCTGGCAGGCAATATTCTTGCCTTTGTACCCTTTGGGGTCCTGTTTCCGATGGTATTTAAGGATGGTGAGAAATTTTCGGTCATGTTTGTAAATGCCTTTACTTTCGTGTTGGGAATCGAGACGTTTCAGCTTTTCAGCGCGTTTGGGGCGTTCGATGTGGATGATATTCTGCTCAACTGCCTGGGAGCGGCATTGGGTTTTGCAGGTTACCGGTTGTTTTTATGGTACAAAAGGAATAAAATGGTGAAAAAGGACTGTTAGCTGTTCATAATGCGGGAGGCGATAAGATGGGTAATCTGTTGAAAAAATTGAAAACAAATGTTGTGATTTCCGCCGTGCTGTGTATTTTGCTTGGACTGGTGCTTGCCATATGGCCGGGGATGTCCATGCATATTGTATGCATTACCGTCGGTTCGGTGCTGATCATAGGCGGTCTGATGCGCCTGGTGGAGAGTTTTATTGCCAGAGACGGGAGCATGTACACACAGTTGAATATGATTGTGGGCATCATCTTTGCGGTTGTGGGGATTTGGATTGTGGTCAAGCCGGAGAAAGTACTGGCGATTATTCCGATCATTATGGGTATTGTGATTGCGCTGCATGGGCTTAACAATCTGCAGCAGGCTGTTTCTCTCTGCCAGGGGAAGTATGATAAATGGTGGATTGCATTGATTCTGGGATTGGTTACGGTGGGCTTCGGCGCGTTATTGATTTTCAGGCCGTTTGCGGCATTGGATACTGCGGTGACGCTGCTTGGGATTTTCCTGGTATATGACGGGGTATCGGATCTCTGGATTGTGTCAAGGATATCCCGGACAGCCAGGGCGTTACGGCAGGAGGCTGAAGCAGTGGATGTGGAGGGTGAAGAGATTGAATAAGCAGACTAAATCGGTTACTATCACGGCTGATATACCGCGAGGTGTTTAATGTGAGTGGAGCAAAGCGGAAGTCACAGAAAATCCGAGTTGGGGAGTGCCAAAATGCGACTATGGAGCATTTTGTGTGCATCATGTTACTATGAGCGGCTGGGCCGTGAATCAATGTCATTCAGTTAAGTCTATACACAGCGTCTGATATGATAGGATTCTCCTTAGGGCCGCCCCCTAACGCCGGTACTTAATGAGGTTTTCCACGAATTTAGTACCGCTGCGTTTGGAACTGAGCGAAAGCGCGTCCTTAGGAGATTCCTATTATGTCAGGCGCGTCCAGCTTAACTTAATGACATTGGCCGTGAATAGTAACCTAAATCGCATCCCGAAGGTCCGGATTTATTTTTTCTACTTGTATATTTGAAGGATAAGTAATAAAATAGATGCAGGGAAAAATACAGAATTTGATACAGAAAGAGGGATTTATATATGGCAATCGGGGCAATCAGCGCATACGGATCGGTTAATGCTTTGAGTTTACGGTCCTATGTATATAATACGAATTCGGTAAGCGCGGCCAGCATGAATAAGCTGTCCAGGATATCTGACGATGTGCTGGATAAGAAGATTGATTACAGTGAGCTGACAGATGAGAGTCTCAACGAGAATCCCCTGAAGAAGGGGCAGACGCTTAATTTCCAGGATATGCTTGCTATGCAGATGCGCCGCGGACAGGATAATGCCGCAAGGATCATGAAGCCGTTGGGAACGGCTCAGGATACAGAGGAAGGCACAGCGGCGGCACAGACAGCGGCAATGGATACTGCCCCGGCTCGAGTGGATGTGAAAGAGATGCAGGCAGAGCAGGCTGTGGAAGCTTCCGGCGCCGGAGAGGCAGCAAATGCAGGCGGTGATACTATTCATTATCAAATGCAGCAGGCGTTGCGGGCATATGAGATGTTCATGACGGCGTAGCTGGTGGACTGACAGAATTACATATCGGATCTGTGCAGGAATCCTCATTTGCCAGCAAGTGAGGGTTCTGTTTTCTTGACACGGAAGGAGCGATGGTTCTGTCAGTGCCGAATCACGGAAAGAGGGGAAGACAGGAATGGATGATTTTGGTTTCAGGGAGATGCAGCAGATGCAGGCCGGGTTACAGGAAAGATATCAGGATAAATGGCAGCATTTATCTCCTGAGATTGGAAAGGATCAGCTGTTGTGGCTTATGATAGAATTGGGAGAAGTTGCTGATATCATCAAGAAAGAAGGCAGCCGGAAGATTATGGAAGACAACGCTACAAGAGAACATTTCATAGAGGAGATGGCGGATGTTATGATGCATTATAATGACGTACTGCTCTGTTATGGAATTTTGACTGATGAGTTCAGCAAAATCTATCAGGAAAAGCATCAGCGGAATATGAGCAGGTGGTGAGCGTGAGCCTGCGGCGTAATGCTTGCAGATACCTCTGCGGAAAGCATAAGAACCTAAAAAGCAGCCGTCTCTTACCAGGAGAGCAGGCTGCTTTTTCAACGAATATTTATTTGTGCTTATTTAAAGATAAATAGCTCTTCAATCGGAACTTCGACGGCTCTTGAGATATCAATTGCCAGCTTGAGGGACGGATTATACTGAGCCTTTTCCAGGCGCATAATCGTCTCGCGGCGGACGCCGACCTGGCTCGCCAGTTGTTCCTGTGTCATTTCTTTCAGCTGTCTGTATTTTTTCAGTCTGCATTCAAAACCCGGCATCCCTTAGTCCTCGCTTTCATCAAACTGGCTGCCATGATCATAGCGGTACAGCAGGTATTTACTGAGGAAGAGGTCAAGTGCGATGGAGAGCACAACCACGATCAGGAATGCAATCAGCGTGTATTCCAGATTACCCATGAGCTTTCCCTGCCCGACAATCACGCAGGCAAGAAGGATGATGGAGGAGGCGATTTGGTTTGCCTTCGCCTGGGCCCTTAATTCATTTTCCCGATATCTTTCATCCATAAAAGTATCTGACATTTTCCCTTCATAGAAAAATCCGAAGAAACCAAAAAACAGGAAGAAAACAAAAGGAAAAATTTCCCTGTCGGTGATGTATGTCCGGAATCCGATAAAACCGAGGAAGCCCAGAAAGCCGAAACATCCCAGGCGGGGGTCTAAGTGCCTGGCGTCCTGTGCGGTGCGTTCCGTGCGTTTGTTGGCAATAATTTCCCGTATCAATAAAAGGAAAAGATAAAAAAAGTATAAGATGAAAAGGACAGTAGAGATTAACATGGGCAGATCCTGTGTGCGGAAGGTATACTCTGCGGGATTTATTGGTGAGAGCAATCTTGAGTCGTTATAGGCTACTGTGTACCAGGAAGCCGCCGCCATGAGCAGAAAGCACAGGATGCCGAGAATGATTGTCAGTTTTGTGTTATTATTTTTCATAGTTTCCTCCGTTCTGAAGTGTCTGGTGATGAAACAGGATGTCATGTTCCTGCGTATATGGTTGTATATGGCTCTGAAGTGATATATTTATCACTTGACAAGACAAATATATCACTATATAACTGATGTGTCAATAGGTAAGATACAAATATATCACTTTTAAGGGAAAATGGTGTTACAGTTCACGGCCTAATGTCATTAAGTTAAGTCTATACACAGCGTCTGATATGATAGGATTCTCCTGAGGGCCATTGGAAAACGCCGGTACTTAATGAGGTTTTTCACGAATTTAGTACCGCTGCGTTTGGAACTGAGCGAAAGCGCGTCCTTAGGAGATTCCTATCATGTCAGGCGCGTCCGGCTTAACTTAATGACATTGGTTCACGGCCTAACCGTCCGCGGACTGTAACGCATCCAGCCCATGAAAAGTCGCCTTCGGCGAGGGGCTGGATGCCCGAAACCGTAGCTTTATTGGCCGGATGCCTTGCAGCAGGGTGCAAGGCATCGTGAATAGTAACAAAATGGTTACAATAGTTCTATGGGCGTAGGTTATGGATATGGGTTAAGGCCGTGAGGATTCTTGCTTTTTGAGGAAAGGCATTTATAATAGTAAATACCGGACTTTCCATACGCTTGTGTAGAAGATGTGTCAAACAGGGAATCTTTTTCCGGCCGAATCACAATAAAGGAGAGTAAGAACATGTATCATTACATATTATTTGATCTGGACGGTACGCTGACCGATCCGAAACTGGGCATTACAGGGTGCGTGCAATATGCGCTGCGTAAATTAGGTATGGAGGCTCCGGATGCCGATGCGCTGGAACCCTTCATCGGACCGCCGCTTATGGACAGCTTCCGGGAGTTCTGCGGTCTTGATGAGGAGAAAGGAGCACAGGCGGTTGCCTACTACAGAGAGCGGTACGCCGTGGACGGGCTGTTTGAGAATGAGGCATATCCGGGAATCGTGCAGATGCTTATACGGCTGCAGCAGGCCGGATGCCATCTGGCAGTGGCGTCCAGTAAGCCGGAAGTGTTCGTGAAGAAGATTCTGGAGCACTTTGGGATGCTGTCCTGTTTCGAGGTGGTAGTGGGAAGCGGACTGGACGGAAGCCGGGTGCGAAAGGAAGAAGTACTGGAAGAAGCGCTGCGGCAGCTGTTGGAAGAAAGAGTGCCTGCGAAAGAGACATCTGCATATGCTGAGGATGTTGTTATGGTAGGTGACAGGAAGTTTGACATTCAGGGAGCAAAGGCCTATGGGATTGCTTCTGTGGGCGTGGCCTATGGGTATGCGGCGGAAGGAGAACTGGAGGAAGCAGGAGCTGACAGAATCGTGAAAACCGTGCAGGAACTGGAAGAGGCGCTTATAAAATGAATTCTCGTTCTGTGTCGTGTTCTTTTTTCCGGTAATCTGCTATGTTGTCTGTGAAAGGAGGAACTAAAATCTATGGATCAGAAAAAAATAGGCAGTTTCTTAAAAGAACTTCGGAAGGAAAAGGAGTTAACGCAGGAGCAGTTGTCAGAGATCCTTGGAGTAACGAACCGGAGTATATCCCGATGGGAGAACGGGGTGAATATGCCCGATTTCGATCTGGTGATTGAGCTTGCCAATTATTTCGGGGTAAGTATCGAAGAATTCTTAAATGGAGAGAGGAAGAACGACATGGTTGATAAGAAGACAGAGGAGACAATGTTAAAAGTTGCGGATTATACCAATGAAGAAAGGATACGGGTCACAAGGCGGTTGAACTGGATATTCATTGCCGGGGTCATCGCCCTTCTGGTATATATGGTATTGGAGATGAATGGCCTGACGGAGACGGGAGTCTATGAAGGCATTGCGAGTTTCGCACTTGGTCTGGTGTTTGGGGGACTGCTAGTGGGAGTGCTGTACACAAGCCGCTATATGGCTAGGATCAAGGCGTTCAAGGTGGAGACTGCTGCGCCGGGGAGACGGCAGGAGTTGAGATGCCACAGGAAGCAGCCCAGGGCTGCTTCCTGTCTGGCACAGATATTACAGTGAGCCGGAGGAAACGGATTTTCTTTCCCCATGCCTTATTATAGCAAAACAGATGATAAAAAAGAGGATTCCGTAAATCGTGGTGATCGGTGTTGCCAGGCCTACCAGCATCAGAGAAGTGCCCGGGAGCCTGGACATAAAGACGGAGACGGGAATCCTGATGCAGAAGGCAGAGGAAATTCCCTGGATCATTACGGGAATGCTTCGTCCCCGCCCGTTGAAATAACCGATGCTGCTGAACAGTACGCAGGTGAGGATGCATTCTGCGGAGAAGCCCTTCAGGTAGTCGGCACTCTGGCGGATAACTTCCTGGTCATTGGTGAAAGCGGAGGACAGGATCCCGCCGCCGAAGAATCCGGCAGCGAAGATTATCACTCCTGTAGCACATCCGGCAGCCATGGCGGTAAGAAATCCCTTCCAGGCCCGTTCTTTCTGTCCGGCGCCTATGTTCTGTGCAACGAAGGCGGATACGCTCTGCATGACGGAAGAGGGCACCAGCATAATGAAAGAGATGATCTTCTGGGCAATTCCGTATCCTGCGGAGGGCATAAGCCCCATCTGGTTTACAATGGAGTTGACCACAAGGAAAGAAATCTGTACCATGGTCTCCTGGACAGCGATGGGGATCCCTACATTCAGGATCCGTCTCAGCTCTGTGCCGTAGATTCTGCACTGTGCCAGGGAAAAGGAGATGGGGAGTTTCTGTCTGCGGATAATGGCAACGGACAGTACCACGGAGACGAGCTGTGCCAGAACGGTTGCCAGTGCAGCCCCGGCTACATCCATCTTACACGCACCCACGAAGAACAGATCCCCGATCATGTTCACGATACAGGCAATTCCCACAAAGAGGAAGGGCAGCCTGGCATTTCCGACGCCGCGCAGGACACCACTGATTACATTGTAGGCGGTGATTACAAGGATTCCCGCAGAGCAGATGCGCAGATACAGGATTGTTTTATCCACGGATTCGGCAGGAACCTGAAGCAGCCCCACGGTCTTACCGGCAAACAATTCCAGCATGGCTGTCATTACGATTCCGATTATGGCAAAAAGCAGGATCGTGGTACCGACTGTGTTGCCCGCTTCTTCTGGCCGCTGCTCCCCTATGTGCTGTCCGATGATTACGGTCGATCCCATAGCAAGACTGGTGATAATAAAAGTTACCATCTGCATAAAGCCGCTTCCGGTTCCCACTGCAGAGATGCTGGCCGCATCCCCGAACCAGCCTACCACGATCAGATCCACGGCTCCGTAAGCGGCCTGCAGGATAAGTGCACCGAGTACCGGCACTGCGAAGCGCATCAAAGATTTGAATATGGAACCGTTTAGAAATGAGTTTTCTTTTGCTGACATACTGCTTTCTCCATTCATTCCGCCGGTTGGCGGTTTCTTGTTTTATACTTCTTTTTCACCAGATCATTGTGAGTGTCTGGTGTGCTTCGGCATTGTCTGTTCCAGCTGTTCAATAATGGATATCATATTCTGCACTTCCTCATTGGAAACAGAACTTAAATTTCCCGCCCATTCACGATGGAAATCAGATACATATTTTTTGACACAGGAAAGACCCTGCTCCGTCAGTTTCAGCAAAGTGACTCTCTTATCGGCGTTATCCGGATACTTTTCGAGCAGATACATGGCCTCCAGTTCCTGGGCAAGTTTGGTGACGCTGGGCATGGTAATATTAAGCCCCTCGCTTACGTCACTGATCCGGCATTCTCCGTGTGTTTCCCATGCCATGCTGATCTGGTCAAGAACATGGATGTGACGGGGTTTCATTCCTGTTGGCAGTTCCGGCATTGTCTCGATTACATGTTTGGCGGTAAAGCAGGCATCCAGCAGCTTTTTTAAATGCATTGTATCCATAGATTTCCTCCTGGCGAGTGGGAATTTCCGGGATTGCAGACGGGAGTCTGTATGGTTTCGGGGAAAATGATTATTAATAGTAATTACTAATAGTAATTATATAAGGGGAATGAGATTAAGTCAAGTACAGGATTTGTTTGAATCATAGCAACCGTGCGTTTTGGTGCAATAGTTCAGTCCAGGACTTTACATTTACTCTTTACACCTGTTAATATTGTTGGTATACTTATAAATATTCTATATAGAAATGTTCTAATAGGAACAGAGGTGACTGATTGGAAACAAAGGGCGGATTTTACATTACACAGATTAAGCAGCTCCAGGACAGAATCTTTGAACGGCTATTGCTTGAAAACGGAATCGAAATAAACGGCGGACAGGGAAGGATCCTGTTTATCCTGTGGAAGACGGACCATCTTACGGTAAGCGAAATAAGCGAGAAGACTTCTCTTGCAAAAAATACGGTTTCCGTTGTAATTAACGGAATGGTCAATAAGGGAATTGTGGCGAGAAAGATCAATCCGGAAAACCGCCGTCAGACCATTATATCACTCACGGAATATGCGAAATCCCTGCAGGAAAAATACGAGATGGTATCTTGGCAAATGAACACACTGTTTTATCAGGGCTTTTTGGAGGAAGAGCAGAAACAGTTCGAGCAGTATCTGGCCCGGATCCTTGATACATTGACAGAAACGCTGCATACCCACAGGGAATGAACAAAGAGGGTGTTTGTATAGCAGCAGGGAGCGGAACTTGCATTATGCAGGTTCCGGTTCAGAGGAAGCAGAGACGTATTTCAATAGTTACTGTGCAGGGAATCATGTCAGGAGGATTTCAAATGAAAACAAGAAAACACATGATTGAATTCATCAGAAAGCAGAAGACAGCCTTTGTAGCCTCGGTAGATGAAGATGGATTTCCGAATATCAAAGCCATGTTTGCACCGCGCAAAATAGAAGGTGATTGCTTCTATTTTTCAACCAATACATCTTCCATGCGTTCACAGCAGTTTATGAAGAATTCAAAGGCAAGTATTTATTTTTATAACAGAGGACGATTCCGTTATGAAGGGATAATGTTGACGGGAACGATGGAAGTACTGCAGGACGAAGCGATAAAGAAAGAGATCTGGTGCACCGGAGATACTATGTATTACAGTCAGGGCGTTACGGATCCTGATTATTGTGTGTTGAAATTTACGGCAGTAAAAGGAAGGCATTACTGTGATCTGAAAACAGAGAGTTTTCATGTTGACGATTTGGAATAATAAAAAAGAATAATGAACAGAAAAGGAGCGTTGGTTCTCCTTGGAGAAAAGGCGGACTGACGGATGGCCGTAAATGACAGGGTTCATGGAGAGGTAAGGAGGATGGAAGTAAGAAAAACAGGTTTTCTTTATAAGTTATGGAATATTTTGATGCCGTTAGTGATCTATTATGCTGTTTATATGATTTCCTTTTTTCTTTTATCATGCCTTTATCAGGTTGTGGCGGCAAAGTCCGATGCAGCAGTCGTGGCTTTGCTGCAGGAACAGAAAACAACATTGACTGGGGTAATTAACGGAACGAGTATGCTCATCGGAGCCATGGTTCTTGTTCCTTTGCTTCGTGTGGAATTGCAGGTGCATCGTGACAGAATGCCGCTATACGGGCGGCAGAATACTTTCGGACAGGGTGTCGGTATGATCCTTTTGACAACTGTCTTAGCGGGATCTTCTTCGATCGGACTGAATATTTTATTGGCATTGACCGGATTCGTACAGAGTTCATCCAGTTATCAGGAAGTGGCTCAGACCCAGTATGGAGTGGCATTCGGAGCAGGGGTAGTTCTCTATGCGGTTGTTTCACCGGTGGCGGAGGAGATTGTTTTCCGTGGGATTATCTATAACCGTATGCGGCGTTATTTGATGGCGTGGCAGGATAAGGGAACGGGACAGAGAGGTGGCAATAAGTTACCCAGGATCCAGCAGGTCAGACTCATGAAGCGTCGGGGGAATGGAGATTTTGACACTGCAGTGACTGTAGCGGTCATTGCGTCGGGTGTGCTGTTCGGCGCCTACCATGGGAATCTGATACAAGGTGTTTATGGTGGGTGCATGGGAATTCTCATGGCTTATCTGTATGAGCGGACACATGCTTTCTATATTCCGTGTCTCTTTCATGCGGCGGCGAATTGTGTGGTGTATGTGGTGGCACAGAATGCCATACTGCATGAAAGGATTTTTACTTATCCAGGCTGTATGGCTTTGTTGGCGGTTTCATTGGTCATGATCTTGATTGTAGAGAAGGTATTGCGTTGATATTCCTTTTCATGCTAACCTACGTGATTCCACTCCGCAGAATCTCAAATCGTTGCGGAAAATGCCTGTTTTTCAGGCATTTTCCAGTGTGAGATTTAGAACTTCTTAGCGAAGCGTCCTATGGTGCGAGCTTTAGAAGTTCTTCTCACATTAATCACTTTGCTTACTCACGTGAACCAATATGTATTTTTGATTGTAAGAACTGGAAGAAGGTAATATAATTAATTTGGAGAGAGTGTGCGGAAAGGAAAGAATATGCAGAAGAAGGCACATGATTACGATAATGTGTTCAAGACTATGAAAAGCAGGCACAAAAGACTTTTCATTTCCGTAATTAATGACATTTTTGATAAAAATTATTCATTGGATGTAAGAGTGGATGCATTACCAACAGAAGGCTATTTGATTGAGAGTGAAACAGTAGATGGGAGCAGAGAGATTGAAGAAAGAATCTCGGATTTTCTGATTAAGGTTGAAAGTGAGGTTTATCTTCTGGAATGCCAGAGTTATGATGATGGTTCCATGGCAATCAGAATTGCGGAGTACGCTTTTATTGTTGCAAGGCAGTTTGCAGCATGGGATATGGGCTGTGCTAAGATTCCGATGCCGAGATTTTCTGTTATTTATGTCAAAAGGACTGACAAGACGCCGAAAACAACAACAATTACTTTTACTTTTCCGGATGGACAGAGTGTGGTTTATGAATCTGATAATGTGATTTTGGATCAGCTTTCTAAGGAATATATTGTAGCAAAGAGGTTATTCCCTTATATCCCTTTTTATGTTGCGAGGTATGAGAAGGATATCACATCAGGGAATAATGTCAATAAGGTGGTAGAAGATTTAATCTATTTCAGAGATGAGATGCTGAGCCTGAATAAAGAGGGCGAGTTGTCTGATGCTGAACTGATAGATCTTATGGGATTTGTGAATACTATCATTACGCATATTACAAACGGTAACAGGAATGAGGAAAGGCTGGTGAAGGTTATGGGCGGTACGATAATTGAGACGGAGTCTGAGAAATGGATGCGGCAGGGAATACAACAGGGAATGCAGCAAGGGCAGGCGAAGATGATCATTGAGCTAGGGCTGGAAGATGGTCTGGATGAGTCGGCAATTCTGAAAAGAATGCAGGAGAAGATCGGTTTTTCCATGGAAGAAGCGCTGGCTTGTATGAAGAGATATGGAAAGCAATCGATGGAATAGAGTGATAAAAGCGAATAAAACGGCAAAAAGTCTGTTAATATAATTTTCTATATAAAAAAGACAGATTATCTGACAATTTCGTAAAAAGTCTAAGTTTACAATTTGAAAAAAGTGTTGTATAGTATATTCGCAGGTCGCAAAGGAGCGCAATGTGTTTCCTTTGCGACCTTTTTGTGTGCGCGGGAGTACTGTATTGGTACCTGCGGATATGGAGCAAAGGGATATAATTATGATGAGAACACCTAAGGCAACAGCTCTGCGCACTCGCTGCGCTGGGCGTACAAGCGCCATGCAGCTTGTCTGCATGTGTGCATCAAGACTTGTGCCCGCTTTTTACAGAATGTTTGTGTCAGGGATGACATGGGGCACAAATATGACAAAGAGGAGAGTAAGTTATGTTTGACGCAAAAATGACAGTTCCCAAGGCATCGCTTCACCGTATGGAATTCGAGCATGATAACTGCGGAATCGGCGCCTGCGTGAACATCAAGGGGACAAAGAGCCGTGAAATCGTGGAAAATGCGCTTAAGATCGTGGAAAACTTAGAGCACAGAGCCGGTAAGGATGCGGAGGGTAAGACAGGAGACGGTGTCGGCATCCTGACGCAGATGCCTCATAAGTTCATGATGAAAGTGACGAAGCAGCTTGGCATTGAGATCGGCGGGGAGAGAGAGTATGGTGTGGGTATGTTCTTCTTTCCGCAGGATGAGCTGCAGCGCAATCAGTCGAAGAAGATGTTCGAAATCATTGCACAGAAAGAAGGACTGCAGTTCTTAGGCTGGCGTGAAGTGCCTACTGTACCGACAGTGCTGGGGCATAAGGCGGTAGAATGTATGCCTTGTATCATGCAGGCTTTTATCATGAAACCTGCTGGTGTGGCAAAGGGGTTGGATTTTGACAGGAAACTTTATATTTTGAGGAGGACTTTTGAACAGTCCACGGATGTGACTTATGTGGTCAGTCTGTCCAGCAGAACGATCGTATATAAGGGAATGTTCCTGGTAGGACAGCTGAGAACCTTTTTCTCCGATCTGCAGGATCAGGACTATGAGTCTGCGATTGCCGTGGTGCACTCCCGCTTCTCCACCAACACGAATCCCAGCTGGGAGCGTGCCCATCCGAACCGGTTTATTGTGCACAATGGCGAGATCAATACGATTCGTGGCAATGCGGATAAGATGCTGGCGCGTGAGGAGAATATGGAATCCGATCATCTGCAGGGACAGATGCATAAGATTCTGCCCGCCATCAGCGCTTCCGGTTCTGACTCCGCGATGTTGGACAATACGTTGGAATTCCTTGTGATGAGTGGTATGCCGTTGCCGCTTGCGGTGATGATCACAATTCCGGAGCCATGGGAGAATAACCAGACCATGACGCAGAAGAAGAAGGATTTCTACCAATATTATGCGACGATGATGGAGCCCTGGGACGGACCGGCTTCGATTCTGTTTTCAGACGGAGATATCATGGGAGCCGTACTTGACCGGAACGGTCTACGTCCTTCCCGTTATCTGATCACGGACGATGATACGCTGATTCTGTCCTCCGAAGTGGGTGTACTTAATATTGATCCATCCAGGATCTTGGTGAAGGAGAGATTGCATCCGGGTAAGATGCTTCTGGTGGATACCGTACAGGGAAGAGTCATTGACGATGATGAGGTGAAAGAGAAATATGCCTCTGCACGTCCTTACGGAGAGTGGCTTGACAGCCGGTTGGTGGCGTTGAAGGATTTGAAGATACCCAACCAGCGTGTACCGGAATTCGGCAATGAGGAACGGCAGCGCATGCAGAAGGCGTTCGGCTATACCTATGAAGAACTGAAGACCAGTATTCTGCCGATGGCAAAGAACGGAGCGGAGGCTATAGCGGCCATGGGAGTTGACACGCCCATTCCGGTATTGTCCAGGGCGCACCATCCGCTGTTCCATTATTTCAAACAGCTTTTTGCCCAGGTTACCAATCCGCCCATCGATGCGATCCGTGAGGAGGTAGTTACTTCTACCACGGTCTATCTGGGTAAGGATGGCAATTTGCTAGAGGAAATGCCTGAAAACTGTAACATGCTTAAAGTACATAACCCGATTCTGACCAACACGGATTTATTAAAGATCAAAACCATGAAGTCCGAAGGGTTTAAGGCAGAGGTGGTACCGATTACCTATTATAAGAATACCAGTCTGGAGAAAGCGATTGACAGGCTGTTCGTGGAAGTGGACAGAGCCTATCGCGACGGCGTCAATATACTGATCCTGTCTGACAGAGGGGTAGATGAGAACAGGGTGGCGATTCCTTCGCTGTTAGCCGTCTCCGCGCTGCAGCAGCATCTGGTAAGCACGAAGAAGAGAACAAGCGTGGATATCATCTTAGAGTCTGCGGAGCCCCGGGAGGTGCATCACTTCGCGACGCTGCTTGGCTTCGGTGCTTCTGCAGTCAATCCTTACCTGGCACAGGAGAGCATCAAGGAGCTGATTGAAAACCACATGCTGGATAAGGATTACTATGCGGCGGTCAACGACTATAATGATGCGATTCTGCATGGCATCGTCAAGATTGCTTCCAAGATGGGAATTTCTACGATACAGTCCTATCAGGGTTCCAAGATCTTTGAGGCGATCGGTATCGATAAGGAAGTGATCAACAAGTATTTTACGAATACGGTGTGCCGCGTGGGCGGTATTACCTTAAAAGATATCGAGAAAGAGGCGGACACCTTGCATTCCATGGCTTTTGACCCACTTGGTCTATCGACGGATCTGACGCTGGATAGCCCGGGACATCACCAGATGCGCAGCGGCGCGGATGAACACCTCTACAATCCGGAAACCATTCATCTGCTGCAGGAGTCAACAAGACGTAGTGATTATGACATCTTCAAACAATATACTGCGGCGGTCAACAAGGAAGAGAGTATCAGGAATCTCCGCGGCCTGATGGATTTCAATTATGCGAAGAAACCCGTGCCGATTGAGGAGGTGGAGCCGGTTGACACGATTGTCACAAGATTTAAGACCGGCGCTATGTCCTATGGATCGATTTCCAAGGAGGCTCATGAGACGATGGCTATTGCCATGAACCGGCTGCACGGTAAGTCCAACTCCGGTGAAGGCGGGGAGGACGATGATAGACTGACTGTGGGAGCGGATGGCCTAAACCGCTGCTCTGCCATCAAGCAGGTTGCCTCCGGACGGTTCGGTGTGACCAGCAAATATCTGAACAGCGCACAGGAGATACAGATCAAGATGGCACAGGGAGCAAAACCCGGCGAGGGCGGACATCTGCCGGGTGGTAAAGTCTACCCGTGGATTGCTAAGACGAGGCATTCAACGCCCGGCGTGGGACTGATTTCTCCGCCGCCGCACCATGATATCTATTCGATTGAAGATCTGGCACAACTGATCTATGACTTGAAGAATGCCAACAGGAGGGCACGTATCTCCGTGAAACTGGTATCCGAAGCCGGTGTGGGAACTGTGGCGGCCGGTGTTGCCAAGGCAGGCGCCCAGGTGATTCTGGTTTCCGGTTATGACGGCGGTACGGGAGCGGCGCCCAGGAATTCCATTCACAATGCGGGGCTTCCCTGGGAGCTGGGGTTGGCAGAGACTCATCAGACACTGATACAGAATGGTCTGCGGAAGAAGGTGCGTATCGAGACAGACGGCAAGCTGATGAGCGGACGGGATGTGGCGATTGCAGCAATCCTCGGCGCGGAAGAATTCGGTTTTGCGACAGCGCCTCTTGTGACCATGGGATGTGTCATGATGCGGGTGTGCAATCTGGATACCTGCCCTGTGGGCGTAGCAACACAGAATCCGGAGCTGCGTAAGCGCTTTACGGGAAAACCGGAATATGTGGAAAATTTCATGAGATTTATTGCCCAGGAACTGAGGGAATATATGGCGAAGCTGGGCGTGCGTACGGTGGATGAACTGGTGGGCAGGACGGATCTTCTGAAGGTAAAGGAGAATCTGACAGACCGTCAGAAACAGATAGATTTAAGTTTGATACTGCGCAATCCTTACGAGGGAAGCAAGGAAAAATGTATTTTTGACCCGAAGCAGGTATATGATTTCGGATTGGAGAAGACGCTGGATGAGAGAGTACTGTTAAAGCAGTTGTCGAAGGCACTGGAGACAGGGCAGAAGAGAAGCATCGCCGTGGATGTGAACAATACGGACCGTACCTTCGGCACGATCTTCGGTTCCGAGATTACCAGACGGTTTGGCGATACGCTGGATGAGGACAGTTACCATATTCTGTGCAGCGGTTCCGGCGGGCAGAGTTTCGGCGCTTTTATTCCGAAGGGACTCACACTGGAACTGGTGGGAGATTCCAACGATTATTTTGGCAAAGGACTTTCCGGCGGCAAGCTGATCGTATACCCGCCGAGAGGATCCCGGTTTAAGCAGGATGAGAATATCATTATCGGTAACGTGGCACTGTATGGGGCGACATCCGGGAAGGCCTTCATTAACGGCGTGGCGGGCGAGCGCTTCTGTGTACGGAACTCCGGAGCCGTTGCGGTGGTCGAGGGCGTGGGTGATCATGGCTGTGAATACATGACAGGCGGACGTGTCGTAGTGATGGGTTCCGTGGGCAAGAACTTCGCGGCAGGCATGAGCGGCGGTATCGCTTATGTACTGGATGAGCATAACGACTTGTATACCAAGACCAATAAGGAAATGGTTTCTTCCTATGAGATTACGTCCAAATACGATGTGTTGGAATTGAAAGAGATGATCAAGGAACATGTGGCCTGTACGAATTCTGACAAAGGGAAGGAGATTCTGGATCATTTCGGGGAGTATCTGCCGAAATTCAAGAAGATTATTCCGCACGATTATGAGAGGATGCTGAAGCTGATCGTGCAGATGGAAGAGAAGGGGCTGAGTGCGGAGCAGGCACAGATTGAGGCGTTCTATGCGGAAAGGAAAGGGTAGGATTCAAGAAATAGGATAAGGAGATAATATCATGGGAAAACCAACCGGATTTATGGAATATGAGCGCAGGGTTTCGAAGGATGTCAGTCCGAAACAGCGGATAAAGAATTTCAGGGAGTTTCATGAACATTTGACGATGGAGGAGCAGCAGATTCAGGGGGCACGGTGTATGGACTGCGGGGTGCCGTTCTGTCAGGCGGGGATGACGCTTAGCGGGATGACTTCGGGGTGTCCGTTGCACAATCTGATTCCGGAGTGGAATGATCTGGTCTATATGGGTAACTGGGAAGAGGCATACAAGCGTCTTCACAAGACGAACAACTTCCCGGAATTTACATCCAGGGTGTGTCCTGCCTTATGCGAAGCGGCTTGTACCTGTGGTCTGCATGATGACCCAGTCTCCACGAAGGAGAATGAATATGCTATCATTGAGAATGCTTACGAAAAAGGATATGCGGCGCCAAAGCCGCCCAAGGTACGGACTGGCAAGAAGGTGGCAGTAGTGGGCAGCGGACCTTCGGGTCTGGCAGTGGCGGATATGCTGAACAAGAGGGGGCACAGTGTGACGGTGTTCGAGCGCTCCGACAGAGTCGGCGGCCTTTTGATGTATGGTATTCCGAATATGAAGCTGGAGAAGCATGTCATTGACAGGAAAATCAAAGTTATGGAGGCGGAGGGAGTGACCTTCGTGACAGGGGCGGATGTTGGTAAAAATACGAAAGCGGAGAAGTTGTTGAAAGAATATGACCGTGTGGTGCTCTGCTGCGGTTCTTCCCAGCCCAGGGATATCAATGTGCCCGGAAGAGATGCCAAAGGGATATATTATGCGGTAGATTTTCTGACCAGAAATACAAAGAGTCTGCTGGATTCTGATTTTCAGGATAAACAGTACGTGGATACGAAGGATAAGCATGTGGTGATCATTGGCGGTGGGGACACCGGAAATGATTGTGTGGGTACCGTGATCCGCCACGGTGCGAAATCCGTGACGCAGATCGAGATGATGCCCAAGGCACCTGACAAACGTGCAGGGAACAATCCCTGGCCGCAGTGGCCTAGGATATGCAAGACAGATTACGGCCAGGAAGAAGCGATTGCCGTATACGGTCATGACCCGCGTATCTATGAGGCTACCGTCAAGGAGTTCGTGAAGGATAAGAATGGAAACCTGAAAGCGGTAAAGATTGTATCGCTGACCTGGGAGAAAGATTCTGAGACAGGACGGATGGCGATGAAGGAGGTGCCAGGATCCGAGAAGACGCTGGAGGCGCAGATCGTCTTGATTGCGGCAGGATTCCTGGGCAGCCAGAAGTACGTGACGGATGCCTTCAAAGTAGCGCTGGACGGCAGGACGAATGTAAAGACAGAGGATGGCCGGTTTGCTACCAGCGCCGATAAGGTATTTGCTGCTGGTGATATGCATACGGGACAATCCCTGGTAGTGAAGGCAATACGGCAGGGCAGAGAGTGTGCGAGAGAAGTGGATGAGAGTCTGATGGGATATAGTAATATGTATATCCAGTGAAAAGATGAAAAGTATCCAGATGCAAAAATATATTCCCTCATGGAAAAGGTCAGCTTCGGAAAAAGAATAGAAAAATGATAAAACCTTGTGGTTGTTTCGGCAACTACAGGTTTTTTCTTTCTTTTTCAGGAGAAAGAAAAAGAAGAGGAGACAGAGACTTGCAGCTTATATCTATACTTTTGGAAATAGTATATCAGTAGACAGTCAGGAGGATTTTGGCAAAAATGGAGATTGAAAGAACCTGCAAATGTACTTGTATATATAAGGCTGCTGTTTTAAAATTGAAGTTGAGAAGACGGAAATCATATAGATAATTTGCTCAAATCACAATAAGGAGCGAGGAAAGGAGCGTTATTTTGGCAAGCGTATATGACAGGGCGGATATTTATGATCTGCTTGAGGATGAGGACAGGTACAGTATGTACAGAAAGCATTGGGAGAAAGTGTTTCGGGAGAGACAGGTGGAGACGCTTCTGGATGTGAGCATTGGCTCGGGAAATGTTACATTGCCGGCTGCGGATTTGGGAATCCGATTATCCGGTTCCGACTTAAGCGAAACGATGCTGAAACGATGCAGGGAGAAGGCGGAAGCTAGGAAACTTTCGGTAGATCTTAAGTGCTGTGATTTCCGGACCGCGGCAGACCATTTCCCGGAGAAATTCGATTGTGTTGCCAGTACAGGGAACTCTTTGCCTTATGTGAGCAATGAGGATGTGTTAAAGACGTTGGAGCAGATGGATTCTTTGGTAAAATCAGGCGGTTACCTGTATTTTGACGTAAGAAACTGGGATAAGATCCTGAGGGAGCGGAACAGGTTTTATCTGTATCATCCTTTTTTTGACGGCGATACGAGAATCAATTTTATTCAGGTATGGGATTACCATGAAGACGATACGATGACGTTTCACCTGCTTTATACTTTTGAGAAGGATAACAGAATTTTCCAGAAGGAAAAATTCGAGGAGCATTATATTCCGGTGAAAAGGGAGATACTGCTTGACAAAGTGCGAAGGATGGGTTACAAAGATATTTCGGTTATGAATTTTCCGTCGGTCATTGAGAATATTGACATTGAAACGACGGACTGGTATTGTGTGATAGCGCAGAAAGGATGATTTCAGGCCAGAATACCATATGCTTGCACCAAGGTGGAAAGAAAATTATGAAAGGAATGAGGAAGATTATGAAAAGAAAAATGATCTGTCTGGCTGCCATCGTTTTGCTTGTCGTTGTGGCGGCGGGCTGCGGACAGGGGCAAAACGCAACAGAGGAAAAGCAGGAGAACCGGGAGGAAACCGGAAGTGTGCAGGGGGAAGCAAATCAGGAAGAAGCTGATACACCGAAAGAGGATGCTGATTCGGCAAATCAGGAGTTGACCGATAGTGTGCAGGCGGAAGGCACAGAGGAGGAGGCTCTTTTGTCCGGCATACATTATGTGAATATTCACATTAAGGATAAGGGAACAATCCAGGTAGAACTTGATGCAGACGCTGCGCCGGTAACAGTAACGAATTTTGTGAAGCTGGTGAAAGAGGGATTCTATGATGGATTGACTTTTCACCGTATCATAAAGGACTTCATGATGCAGGGCGGTGATCCTACGGGAACAGGAATGGGAAGCGCGGATCAGACAATCATCGGGGAATTTGCGAGTAACGGTGTGGACAATCCCATCTCTCATACAAGGGGAACCATTTCCATGGCGCGTTCAGGGCAGCCGGACAGTGCAAGCTGCCAGTTTTTCATCATGCATCAGGACGGCACCTATCTTGACGGGGATTATGCAGCTTTCGGGCATGTAACCGAAGGCATGGACATTGTGGATGATATCTGTGAGAATACCACAGGACAGGATGCGAATGGGGTGGTTCCGGAGGATAACAGACCGGTCATCGAAAAGATTGAATATTCCGGAAGCAATAGCGAATCTGAGATACCAGGGGAATAAGGATGTTAAACCGATTACTTGGAATCGTATATCTTCTATTAAATAAGAAGACAGTGACGGCAAAGGAGCTGGCAGAACGCTTTGAGGTATCCGTCCGTACTATTTATCGGGATGTGGAGAATCTGAGTATGGCAGGCATTCCGATCTATACAAGAAAGGGCAAAAACGGCGGCATCAGCTTAATGAGTCAGTTTGTGCTCAACAAGATGCTGGTGACGAAGGAGGAGCAGGATCAGATTCTGGCGGCTCTTGCCAGCCTTCAGGAAACCGGTGCATTGAAAGAAAAGGAAACCATGTCAAAGCTGACAGATTTCTTTATGGCCGAGCCTACAAACTGGGTAGCCATTGACTTTTCGGATTGGAGCGGAAGAAGGCAGGAATTATTTGAAAAAGTAAGAGCGGCGATTCTTTCTCACAGAGTCCTCGCATTTGATTATTATGGACAAAGCGGAAGCATGACACGTCGTGTGGCAGAGCCGCTGCAGTTACTGTTTAAAGAATATACATGGTATTTGCGTGCCTTCTGCCGGGACAGGGAGGATATGCGGCTGTTTAAATTGCTGCGGATGAAACGGGTGGAAGTGACGGATGAGATCTTTTCGCCGCGTAGGCACAAAGAAGTGGCTATAGGGACTAAGCTATGTCCCAAAGCGGATCCTTTGGCCGACGGTGGGCAGGAGGGTTTCCGGCTTACGATGCTGACGCTTCTGATAGACAAAAGCGAGGCCTTCCGCGTTTACGACCGTTTTGAGGAAGAAGAAATCACAGTGCTGGAAAACGGTGATTTTCTCATTCATGTGGAATATCTCATGGACGAATGGGTATATGGAGTGATTTTCTCCTTCGGAGCCGCAGCAGAGGTTTTGGAGCCTGAGGCGGTGAAGCAGGAAGTATTAAGACGGCTTAAGAAAATGCAGCTAAGATATGAGATGGAGTGATGGGTGATTACCTTACCATAAGGAACCTTATTCATTGCGAATGAGATATTTTAAAAATTTCTATAATATGACATGCTTGTGTCATATTAAGTCTGTTATAGTAATCCTACAAGTGGAAGGGACCGCGGCCCTTCTTCTTGCAAACAATTCGTGTACGGTCTTGTTCCATGAGACAGTATAGGAAAATAAGAGATAAGACGGAGGATTACAAAATGGATCAGAAGATTTGTCAAAGTTGTGGAATGCCCATGCAGGAGGAACAGTACGGAACCAATGCGGATGGCAGCAGGAATGATACTTATTGCTGCTATTGCTATAAAGACGGAGCGTTTGTGCAAAACTGTACGATGGAGGAAATGGCAGATTTTTGCGCACCCTTTGAAGTAGAGGGCGGACGCAGCAAAACAGTTGAGGAAGCCAAAGCAGGGCTGATGGCATATTTCCCGACTCTTTTAAGATGGAAAGAAAGCCAGGGCATGTAAGATGATAGAGATACCTGAGTCGATAACAATTGCTAAACAATTAAATGATACGGTACGGGGCAGAGAGATCAGGGAAGTGGAGACAGAGCACACCGGACATTCTTTTGCATGGTATCATGGTGATCCTGCCGCTTATGCCAGGCAGATGGAAGGAAGAAGGATCGGCACGGCAGCCGGGATCGGGAGCATGGTGGAGACTGAGTTAGGGGAGATCAGCTTTGTGGTGGGAGACGGAACCAATATTCGTTATTATGCTCCGGGGCGGAAGCTGCCGGAGCGGTACCAAATGCGGATTACCTTAGAGGATGAAAGCTCCCTGATTTACACAGTTGCAATGTATGGCTCCTTATTTCTGATCGACCCTGATACTTATGATAATCCGTATTACCTGGCGGCGAAGGCAAAACCGCTTCCGGTGACGGAAGAGTTTGACTATGAATATTTTAAAAAGTTAAGAGAAGACGTGTCAGGCAGGAATTCCGTCAAGGAGTTCCTGGCAACCAAACAGAGGATTCCGGGATTGGGGAATGGCGTGCTTCAGGATATTTTGCTGGAAGCAGGGCTGCATCCTAAGAGAAAGCTGAATACGCTTATGGAACAGGACTGGAAAAGAATGTATGAGTCAGTGAAAAAGATTCTGTCTCAGATGTTGGAGGCGGGCGGCAGGAATACGGAGAAGGATCTGTTCGGCAATCCGGGAAGCTATCAGACCAAACTCAGCAAGAAGACGGTCAAAGGCCCCTGCCCATATTGCGGTAATCTGATAGAGAAAATGAACTATCTGGGTGGGACGGTATATTTCTGCCCATATTGCCAGGAATAATAGAATTCGATTTGATTTTTATCCGGAAGTAAACAGGAACCGGAAAAAAGGAAGAGACCGGTTATATTGTAATAAGCATGTCTTAACGGTATAATTAAGAGAAAATGCCGGAAAGTTCAGGATGTCCGGAGAAAAGGGGAAAACAGGTATGCTCGAAAAACCAGTCTTTCAGGAGATGATGAAGAAAGAAGACGAGTATGTCATGCCGGTTTCGGAAATAATCGATAAAGTCGCAGCAATCTGTAAAGAGAACGGTGTCAAACGGCTGGACCTGTTTGGCTCTTTTGCCACAGGCACGGCAACGCCAAGGAGTGATATCGATTTTGTGGTTTATGGATGCGAGGACATCTTGCGTCTGGAAGAAGAACTTTCGGAGATAGACACGCTTCGGAAAATAGACGTTTTTGATTACGGGAGTATCAATAACGATTTTTTGTTAGAGGATATAAGGAAATATGGAAAACAGATATATTAATCGATACCATACATTTTGCAGAAGCCTGAAGAATCTGGAAAAGAGCCGGAACGCCGATGTAAAAGCGGATTTTGTACTGGAAGGTACTGTATTGAATTTTAGTCTTACTTTTGATATTGCATGGAAGGTCATGAAGGATATATTGGTAAAGGAACTGGGAATTCTTGACTTTGCGATTGGATCGCCTCGGGAAACATTACAGCAGGCATTTATCAACGGGATCATTGACGATGACAGATGGATGCAGATGCTTCGGGTGAGAAACCAGCTGGCACATGATTATGACGGAACTTTTGCAGATAAACAGTTTCAGAATATCATAACGGTTTATTATTTGCTGTTTATAAAGCTGAGAGAACATGTTGAGAAATATTATTTGTATCGTTAACGACATTAGAAATTTCGCTTTCGGCCTTGCAGGAGCCAGCGTATATGGCTCCTGCAAGAATATCTATTTCGAAACGGTAAACAGAGAATAGAACAAACCACGCTTATTTATTAAATGATCAAAAGTACCCTTTTCCGCCACTTCTCCATGATGCAGGACTATGATTTCATCATATTTTTGCATTATGGTTTCGTCAAGTCTATGGGTGACAACAATACCTGTAATATTCTCCATTGCTAAAAAGGAATTCATGATACTGTTTGCCGTGATTTCATCCAATGCGGCCGTTGCTTCATCCATCAGTAAAACGGAAGTATTCCGTAGTAACGCCCTGGCAATGGAAATTCTTTGTTTCTCGCCGCCGGATAAAGCGCTTCCGTTTTCTCCACAGATATATCCATTGCCATGACTGGCAATCAGTTGTGAAAGACCTGATTCAGAAACGGCTTTTGAAACATCGTTTTCCGGAAAATCTTTATACAGAGTGACGTTATGATAAAGGGTATCATTGAACACAAAGACATTCTGCTGAACAAGCGATATAGTTTGGAAAAGTGAGTCCGGATGAATGGACCGCAGCTCGGTCCCATCAAACAGGATGCTTCCTTGATAGCTGTCAGCTGTCTGCATAATCAGGTTTAGCAGCGTTGTTTTCCCTGAACCGGAGCCGCCGACAATAGCGTATTTTTTACCGGATTGAAAGTGCAGATCTATGTGCCGCAGGATCTGCCTGTCATTTTCATATCCGAAGGACAGGTCTTTAATAGAAATACCGTCGGAGAGAGTGAGGGGAATTTCCTCACCACTGATCTCATTGTTTTCAAACAGGAAATCGGATATTTTATCCATGATTGCTATGGCGGCCTTTCTGTTTGCAAGACGCGGTGGTATCCGCTCAATAGGAGAGATGACAAAAGTAACTAATTGCAGGAATACTAAGACAACACCCGGCGTTACGTCTGTTCCGGATACTGACATCCACGCACCAATCATAAAAACACCAAGCCGCATAATGACACTGGCTGCAGTGCTGAGCAGATTCACGTTTTCTTCTGCGTATCTTCTTATATATTTGATGTTTTCTATCTTGTTGTTATCCAATGCAAAACGCTCCTGTATTTCTTTTTCCGCCTGAAAACTTTTGATAACAGGAAAGCCGGAAAGAATGTCTTTTATAATTTCAACATAACCGGCATTTGCATCGGAAACTTTTTTCTCGGCCTCGGCCAGCCTTTTGGCGGGCACAACAGACACAAGGATCGGAAGAATGGAAAGCAATATCGCGGCCAGTGTCAGAAAGGGGCTGTACCACAGCATCAGAAAGACCGCACCGGCAAAACTCACGCCGATATCCACAACCGCGAGGATCGTATCGAGATAGTAATCTTCTACCGTTTTCATATCGTTTGTCAAAGCAGAAATCAGCCTGCTTGTATTTTCATCAGACATCGAGCCGATTTTTTACTTAATACTTTTTCAAAAACATTGGCTTTATACTGTGTCATAGCCGTTTGGATGAATTTGGGCCTTGCAGTACGGTAGATGAAATAGGCAGCCATAAAAACTGCGTAACTGGCAATTGCAAGCAGTAATATAGAAGTAAGCGGGGTAGGATCGTTGCCGGCCGCTATATCGATTATTTTTTGTAATATCCAGGAAATAACTATGTTATACGCGCTGAGAATTATGATAGAGATAATTGCAGCGGCAAGCCATGATTTACTGTGTAAAAAAAGCTGATGTTTTAACTGGATTCTGTGATTAGTTCTTTTTTTCATGTGAGACCCTCCTTATATTCAAAAGTATATTTTCAATAAAATAGCCGCAGGGAAAGAAATTCCCTGCGACCGAAATAAGGCATTGTTTATCATACTGGTATTGCGTATTCAAATTTAAGATACGCAGTATCAGGCCATATATAGTCAGTGAAAAGAATCTCTATTTTCCTGCGAAACGGCACGACAAACAAAACGGCTGCTGTCGCCACAAAGCTTATCATGCAAAAATTTTCTAGCAGGAAATGATAATCATCTTTTCACACCTTTCGTTTTTTTAATTAATTATACTGCATTTTATGATTTTTTCAAGCCATATATTTGAAATACCGCTGCTCATCATCGCAGCCTGGACAATTGACCGTGCTCCATTTCATAGACCTCATCGCAGAGCATATCGATATCGTCTTTATTGTGGCTGGCAAAGAGAATCGTCCTGCCTTCCGATTTTAATCGCATAAACAGGTGTCTCATATCTGCGATGCCTTGTTTGTCTAAACCGTTCATAGGTTCATCCAGGATCAGAATATCCTGATCTTCCATAATGGCTTGAGCAATGGCAAGTCGCTGCCGCATTCCGAGAGAATATTTTTCAACAGGTTTTTTTAAAGCGGGGTCCAGACAAACTTGCTGCATGATTGCTTCCAGCTTTGTACGATTTTTTTTGTTGTGGATCAGATACAGCATTTCCAGATTCCTGATACCGCTGAAACCGGCGGTAAAAGCGGGTTCCTCAATGATTACACCTGCATTTTCGATCATATCGAAGTCTTTGTGCAATTCTTTTCCGCGAACCAGAATCCGGCCACTGTCTGGCTTGATGAAGCCGCAGAGACATTTGAACAGCACTGTTTTGCCGGAACCATTGTAGCCTGTTATGCCGTATATGTGTCCTTTTTTACAGGACAGAGATACATCCGTCAGCACCTGTTGTGATTTAAAGGATTTGTGTATTTTTTCTATTTGGATTATTTCATTCATGATGGTTTCCTCCGGATTTAAGAAAATAAATATTCAGTTTTTCTGATTCGCCATATACAGATCGTGCCGAACAGAAAAATGAGGAAAAAATATCCGACAAAAATATATGCAATATCAGGCTTGGTAACATCATAGCCGTAACGCCAGGTATCGCAGCCCATCCATGAAACCGGTGAAAAATAAAAAGGATACATGGTGGCTCTTTTCATGATATCCGGCAGCATAACGACAATGCCGGCAGTAAAGACTGCGACAGTCTTATGAAAGCACAGGCAGAGGGCATACATCATAATGCCTATGGTCATAAAACACAGAGCGGTGATTGATAGGGAATAGAGACACAGCTGCAAAGGTGTAAAGTTTTCCAGAGGCTGATAAGGCACTGAGAAATGAAGCAGAATCCGGTCGCCTGCATCGGTCAGGGCCAGAGTCCTGCTGATTTTACTCCAGGTATTTTGAAATTTTATACAGGATGCCATATCAAGAAAACTGATCAGCCATAGAAGCAGACTCAGAATTATACCGCTTGCCATGATATAGAACAGATTGTGAAGACAGAATCTGGTTCGTCCGAGGCGAAGGAAATAGTACTGCCTGTCCTTTTCCATAAACGGCACATTGGAATAGTAGTAGATTATGGATAGCATGATCATCTTCAGAAAATAATTACTGCAGAAGAGAAAAGCCAGCATGGCAGGACCGGTTGCTTCGTTGACAGTCTGCGCATAGGAGCGTAAAGGCCGCAGAAACATATCGGTTACGAAGAAAAAGATAATGAACATGGTAACGGAGCGAAGGTTCCAGAAGCTTTTGCGGATATGCATGTTTATAAATCCTTTCGTATTTTACTGGTAATAAACAGTGTCACTATTGCGATTCCCATAAGGGAGACGGAGCAGGCGTATAGGAACGACGCGAGCGGATCGTCCCAGGCGCCTGCTTCGGAATTAAATGTGTAGACGGGACTGAAATATGCCGGAAGCTGCAGCCAGTTAATGATGTAATTGTCAATGAAATAATGTCCCATCATGGGAAAGCATATGACGAACAGTTTATTCTTAAGGAACAGTGACAGGTACATGGATATCAGTGCAAGAAGGCCGCCAAACATACCGATCAGGCAGGCTGATGCCATAAAGTACAGCATATGATGGCCGGATGCGAGGAGGAATCCAAAAATGTCCTGTGAGACGTAGAATTCAAAGATATTTGTACTGGTATCACATAACGGATATTTCAGATGGCAGGTCAGGACAAACAGAACGGTACCACCAGCCATAGAGAAAACCGATGATGTAAAACATAAGGATACTTTGGATAAAACATATGCGGGGACAGAACCCCTTCCAATTTGCCAAAAGACAGATTTATGTTCCATGTCCTCAGCAAATACTGTGGCAAAGGGAAATACACATCCGATATATACCAGCACATGGGTGCTGAAGGTTCTGATTCCGAAATAGATAATCAGAACGTCAAGACTTCTGCCCCATATTAAAGAATTAAACATCAGAGCTGCATAGACCAGCAGCATGCCGGTACAGAACCGTCCGGAATGCCGGAGACGGTACAGATCAGCCTTGAAATAGTTCGGTTTAGTTTGCATAGATTTCATACCCCGTTGCCGCATTCAGAATCATCTGGCCGGAATTGTTGTCGAATTCCTGCCAGTAGTTACAGACCCATGCCGGGATCAGGACACAGGAGCCTTCCCCGTCATGGCTTGCCAGTGCGCATAATTTCATCTCTGTTACGACGATCCTTCCGTCAGTTATGATATTGTCATATTTTTCAGAGATAATGCGGATAATCTCTTTCAGAGGAAGGAGTGTGTCATACTCTGCTGTTGTTTCGAATGTGAGAATGTCCGACACACGGAAGGATACAAACCCATTCTCCCGGTAAAGGGCGGTGACCGGAGCCATACTCTCATCCAGAAGGTTGACAGGATCAATCCTGGCTGTCCATACCGGCAGCCCCTGTACTTCCTGCCATAGATTGAGGGAATAAGCTTCTTCCTGCGTGTCCCATTCCGTCTGAAAGGCTATCTCGTCCTCTTCGAATCCCCATTCATAGACGCGCCTGGACTCCCGGTTCAGCGTGGAGGCATCCAGTGCATAGGCCTGGTAAGAAAAAGAACCCGGATCATAGCCTATGGTATCCAGCACTTCCAATACCTTCTGGATGGCTGTGTCTCTTGAAGCAAAGGAAAGCTGATTGCTCAGGGAATATTTCTGTGCATTGTACATATCCCGATTGGTTATGCTGTCTGTAAAGGCGTAGAAATAGAAATCCTTCTCCGGTGCTGCATAGATCGCATCGGTAGGGTAAAGACAGATTATGTCTCCGTCAGCAGTCCAATAGGCAGTGCAATCCTGCGGTACATCATTTCTGTCAGGAAGGCTGTAGTTCTCTTCTTTTGCAACAGTTCTATTATCCAGAAAGAGATCGTAGAATGCATCGGAATCATATTCCTGATAAAATCCTTTTGTTTTATAGAAAATTCCGCTTGTGAAGGAATCGCTTACTGTAACTTTGGCGTCGAACTGCAGAATGTCATTTACTGTCTGAGAGTAGGATGGCGGACAGGACCATTGTGGGGAAGCCCCCGCAGGGCTATCAGAGATGCTGCCGGTTTCAGATACAGGCTGCTTTGCGGGGGTGAAATTTTCCATTTTTGTACGGCTGACCAGAAAGCTGACTGCACCTGCGCAGACCAGGAAAAAAAGGACGCAGGGCAGAATCTTTTTGAATATTTTCATTTGTGGGATCCTCCTGAATGAAATGCTGCAATTAGCCGATAAACACCTGCAGTATATACAGACAGGAAAAGCTTGTGGCTATTGCATAATTCTGATATTACAAAATAATTATAATGTCAATATATCAAATAATATATTTCTTGTCAAAATATATTTATAATAATGCATTGATTTATTTGGAAGCAAATTATAAAATACATATAGTGGAGGAGGTGAGTACTTGCAGATAGAATATGAGATTACGAAACGAGAGAAAGATATTATGAAAGTCCTGTGGTCAGAAAAAGAATCTCTGACAGCCTCAGAGATTGCTAAAAGAACGGACGAAATATCTATTAGCACAGTTCAGTCTGCTTTAAAAAATCTGGTAAGGAAGGGGCTGGCTGAGGTGGCGGATATCGTATATAGCGGTACTGTACTGAGCCGGAGTTACAGGGCTACGATTCCTTCAGCTCAGTATGAGATGCAGAAACTGCTTCATAATTTCGGACAACGTGTTAATAAGGATTTTTCGACATCAGGATTTGTTGCCGCTTTGCTGCAGCAGGAAAAGGATAACGAGAAGGCTTTAAGAGAAATAGAAGAATTAGAAAAAATGCTTTCGGAAAGGAAGATGCAGTTATGGTTGGAAGAAGAGAAGAGAAATAAGGGATAAAGGAGACGGAATGGGTTATTTTTTTGATACATTGATTTTTATTATGTTCTTCTGTAGTATGATGTTACTCATGATTCGTTATATTTTAGAAAAAAATCCTCTGCTTGTTAAGAAGAGAATCAATCTATTTTTGGCATGTCTCGGTATGATAGGCTTGAGAATGTTAGTTCCGCTTGAATTTCCATTTGTACGGCAGTTCAAAGGCCATTATATCATACGCAACATTCAGACATTTTTGGCCAGGCCAATCCCATTCACGAAACGTTTCGGGCTCAGCCCGTTTACGATAATCAATAATTTATGGATGGTAGGAGCGATCTGCTTCCTGACTAGGCTAATCTGTCAATATATGATCGCTGTGTATAAGGTTCATCGTATGAATCAGGTATCTGATGACAGGATTGCACGGATGATCATCGAGATAACAGAAAGTTATAGGAGAAGGATTCCGTTTAACGTTGTTACAACAGACAGAACGACATCGCCGCTTGTTTTCGGTATTTTCAAACCGTATATTATCCTGCCTTCAATAGTTCTGGATGATGAAGCTCTGTATTATATACTGGAACACGAGATAGCCCATTATTATCATGGGGATCTGCTGTTCAAATTTTTAATGGAAGTGGGGAAGGCAGTCTGGTGGTGGAACCCTTTATTATATTTCGTGAAATCGCAGATATCCGTCCTGATGGAAATAAATGCAGATACGAAGGTGACAGAAAAACTGGATGATTATGGAAAAATATCGTACTTGCAGTGCTTGTTGAAAATGGCTAAATTCCAGGGTAAAGGAAGGAAAAAGGAATTTATGAGCGCCTTTAACAGCGACAATGCGATTTCAATCCCGAAAAGAGCCAATATTGTGTTGGGGAGCCAGAATACTTATAACCATAAGTGTTTCTTAATTAATCTTATCCCAACTGTGTTTATAGTTGTATTTGCATTAATTATGCCGAATTTATTTACCATGGACACAGGCTTGGGAATCCCATATGAGGAGGACTGTGAAGGCTATATTTTTGAAATCAATAAAGATAATTCTTTTTTTATTCAGTTGGAAGACGGGACTTTTGACTTATACGTAGATCAGCAGTTTATAGTTAATATAACCCACACAAGTTTTTGTGAAGAGCGTATACCTGTTTATTTATCGCTTGAGGAGGCATTAACAGAATGAAGCGTACAAGATTGTGGAAATATGTGTCTTTTATTATAATGACAGGCATCATATCCTTTACCAGTGCGCCGGTTCATGCAGCAGGGATGAGTACGGAATGTGTTAGATCGACTGTGAAAGCCGGAAGAATAGTATGGCGGTATATGAATATAAATGGACAGTTGTATCGAAGAGGTTTTAATCTGGATACAGGAGAGTGGGAGACTGATTGGGAATTAGTTTCTTGGTGATCCGGTATTGCTCAAGATGATGAATGCTCTTTCGGGTGAAACTGGGACAGAGGGTGTAGAGGAACGGATTAAAAAGCAGGGTATTTATATGATGGAGATGTATCATGGCGATCCTGCTGCTTATGCCGGACAGACATCAGGCCAAACGCAGCATAAAGGCGGTTGGAGATCCCTGTCCGGTTAATTATTTGATTATTCCTGAGACTTTCCAGTCTTCTCAGCGCTCTATCAGGCGTTCTCTTTTCTGTACTCTGCATTTCAGATAGAGAATGGTGACCAGGAGAAACCATGCACCAAGAATATTGGTAAATTGTTGGGCGTAAAGCCTTTCTCCGGGCAGAGTAGCCAGAGTCTGCTGGAGAAAATCCAGAAGGCATCCGGAAACAAAGGAGACCAGAAATCCGTATACGCCGGAAAGGGCGGATAAGACAGAAAGCTGGACATCTCTTTTTCCCTCGTCCAGAAGTTCAAGCTGTACACCGAACAGGCCGATTCCGGCAAAACTCCATCCCAGCGCAGAGAATACGGTACCCAGGATTACCATGGGATAGGCGTTGGAAGGGGTCGCCAGGGCAAAAAATATATGGTACAGGAAGATTCCTATCAGGGAATATTTGTAAAGAAAAGCCATCCCGTGTTTATCGCCCATTTTTCCCATAAGCGGGGTGATAGCGATGCGCAGCATATTTCCCAGAAAGCCGATGACCATGATAAAGGTGAAGGGCATTTTCAGTTCAACCAACTGATAGCTGGTATTAAAGGGCGAAGCACAATAGAATGAAGTCTGCCAGAGAAGCGTTAAGGTAAACGCCATCCTGAAGTCGGCTTTTCCAAAGGCTTCTATCATTTCCGCGATAAGATTTCCGCTGTGTGATACCTCTTCTCTCGGGTATTTATATTTCAGCTTGCCGTGGATTTCCTTTCCCTCGTTATTTATTCTGCCCTGGCGGGGTTCCTTCATACAACTGAAAGCCCAGGCATTTAAGATGACCAGGATCAGGATCATGCTTCCGTTAAGCATAAATCCTGCATGCTGCCGCTCTCCGGCAGTGGCATCCATGATCATTCCCGACAGCAGCATCATGGTAACCGTGACAAAGACGCAGACTGCATCTTTTCTGGAAAAATAATTGCCCCTCAGTCGGGTGGGAACCAGGGAAGCGATCCAGTCCTGTGTGGCAGGAGTCCCTATTTGTGCGCATATCTGCGCAACGAAATAGCCTGTAATTACCAATAGCTGACAGGTGCTGTCCGATACCGGAAGCAGCGGGATAAAGAAAATAAGAGCCAGATAAAGCTTCTGCAAGGTCATAAGGCAGACGAACAATTTTCTCTTATGCAGATGGCTGACCTTTCTCATGGTAAAGAGCTGGAAAATGGCAGCCAGACTGGCAACGGAAGTCAAAACTCCCGCCTGTGCATCGGAAAAACCTACTGATAGCATAAGAGAGACCAGAAAGGTTCCGCCCGCAAGCTGAGCGATGGTCTGAGCGGCTGCGTCGCCTACTATGTAGCGTCTGCGGCTTTTTTCGTAGTCTGCCTCATTTTCTGGCAGCGCCATAAAGTATATTCTTCGAAAACGCCCTAAAAACCAGTGCATATCGAGCAAGAGCCTTTCCATGATAGTACCTTACCTTTCCCAGGAGTGAATCCCTGTAACATAGTTTCTCGCATAACAGCCCAGATACTTTCAGAGCCTTTTCTTTGGCAGGGCCGGCACAGAAACGTGCAGACCTGCCTGAACTGTTACCTTCTGGCATCATGCTATAATAGAATCCCTGAATTAGAAATGTATTTTCTTATTCAAACGAATGTGTTTTTTTGCACTTTACTATGAGCGGCACAGGCCGTGAATAGTTTCACGGACTGTTATGTACTCCAGAACATGGATCCGGATACAAATACACAAACTGTTTGTTTTGTGGTATAATAGAATAACAGCTTTTTGCTGGATTTATGTTGCGCAGGAGTATACGAATGAAAAAGCAGAATAAAAAGAAAAAAGTAATAAAAGGCAGGAAGCAGGGCAATGGGAAAGGAAAAAGTTTGATTTTATCATCGATCATCCTTGTGCCTGTCTTTTGTTTATTGGCGGTTTATGCGGCGGGAGTCAGTCATTACCGGAATCGATTCTTAAGTGGTACGGTAATTGACCAGGTGGATGTGTCTGGAATGACGATACCGGAAGTAGAGGAACAGATCGGGAAGTATTCCCTTCGGGTGATCGAACGCCAGGCTGACGGTCCGACCCTGGAGGAGGAAATATCAGGAAGTGATATTGGGATTTCTTATGGTTCCACCGTGCCGCTGCAGAATATTATACAAGGACAGAAACGGTTTCTATGGTTCTTAAAACAGGACACAGTTTACGAAACAGAGGCTGTGTATTCCTATGAGGAAGCGGCTTTGGTAGAAAGAGTCGGTGAATTACGGGGATTTCAGGAGGAATTTATCAAGGAGCCGACGGATGCATACATAGCGGATTATGTTCCGGGAAGCGGATTTGAACTGGTAGCTGAGAGCCAGGGAAATCGTCTGAACCGGAATAAAACAATAGAGGTGATCAAGGCGGCTGTGGACAGACTGGATGAGAGGGTTGATCTGGATGAGGCCGGCTGCTATGAAGAACCCCGGGTTACTTCGGAAGATGCTGGACTACAGGATATTTATGCCAGGCTTCAGAATTATGTGAATGTGGTCATTACTTATCCTTTTGGATCGGAAAAGGAAGTGCTGGATGGGAATACAATAGTGAGCTGGATCACGGTGGATGGAGAGCGGGTGACGTTTGACCAGACAATGGCGAAGGAGTATGTGGCTTCTCTTCGGAAAAAGTATGACACTATTTTCCGGCCAAGGAAATTCCAGACCAGCTATGGAACGGAAGTGCTGATCGATCAGGGAGATTATGGCTGGTGGATGGATACCGAGCAGGAGACGGAAGAACTGATCAGGATGCTGGAACAGGGAAAGAGCGGAGAGCGGGTGCCTGTTTACAGACAGAAGGCGGCTTCCTTTGATACGCCGGATTATGGCAATACCTATGTGGAAATCAATCTGACGGCTCAGCATTTGTTTTTCTATCAGGATGGGGAATGTATCCTGGAGTCGGATTTCGTGTCCGGCAATCCATCCAGAGGAAATGCCACGCCGGCAGGAATCTATGGAATCACTTATAAAGAGCGGGATGCTACATTAAAGGGAGAGAATTACAGAACGCCGGTTTCCTATTGGATGCCTTTTAATAATAATGTGGGTATGCATGATGCCGCATGGAGAAATGAATTCGGGGGTAATATCTATCTGACGAATGGATCCCATGGCTGCATCAATCTGCCCTATTCCATTGCGCAGGAAATCTACGGCTATGTGGAAAAGGATACACCGGTCATCTGCTATTATTTACCGGGAACAGAACCGGTGCCGTTGGAAGATGTGCCAGGGGAGCCGGGGGCAGAGCAGCCGGAAGGCGCTACGGTGAATCCTGAGACAGGACAGCCGGAAGGAACAGCGGTTGACCCGGGAGTGACACAGCCGGAGGGAACAGCGACAGCTCCCGAAGTGATACAGCCGGAAGGAAGTACCGCAGAACCTGAAGCGGCACAACCGTCTCCCTGAGATATTTTGCAGATTTGTAAAAAGGTGTAAAACCTCCGGGCATTCAATAGAATGCAGGAGATTTTACACCTGATTCATTTATGGGGCATACCGAAACGGCTATGTAATTCTAGTGCGGAACAAGTTCGTTTATCTTGAGAATTTCAATTACTGTTTCCATCTCATCCTGGAGCTTATGAACTGATTTCGTAATATCTTTTTCAAAGCATTTGAATTCGAGATAAAAATCGTCCAGCCGCTCATCAATTTTATCCAGCCGCTCATCAATTTTATCCAGCCGCTCATCAACTTTATCCAGCCGCTCATCAACTTTATCCAGCCGCTCATCAACTTTATCCAGCCGCTCATCAATTTTATTCAGTCGCTTATCAACTTTATCCAGCCGGGTGTAAAGCGGCTGCAGCTTGTTGTCCAGCACACAGTCCAGCTTTTGCTCTAATTGTTCATCCAGTTTCTGATCCATCATGTCAGATATGGCTTGTAATAATTGTTCGTTGCTCATCTGTCGGTACCTCCTGTATCCTTTGTTACATATTGATCTGCTGTGTGTCATAGCCTCTTGTTTATCGGTGCTCCCATAAGATATTCATATAAGGGAGTCGATAAGTATATGACATGTCACAGATGTGATACCAGAACTTCAGATTCCCAGATATGCATGGGCTTATTATAGCACAGATGAGCAGAAGCTGTAAAGAAGGAATGGAGAAAATAAATGGTATACCGAAATGGATTAATCACGAATGCGCATTTGTTGTGTGAACGTGCCAATGTGTAGTGCCTTAAGATATCCGGCTCGCTGCGGGGCAATTCAGGATGGTGGGATCTTATTTCCGTGCGATGCGATGAAGCTGTGGCTTTAAGGTTATGTCTGATATAACAAGCCCGTCCCGCTGGGTTAAAACATATTCCACGGCGCAGGCTACTTCTTCCGGCAGAAGATAAGATTCCAATTCCTCACCTTCCTTAAAATCTGCATTCCGGTAGAGATTCGTCTGGGTCATATCCGGGGAAATGGTCACGACCCTCACGCCGTATTTTCTTGCTTCGTCGAACAGACTGCGGGAGAAGCTGGAAAGCCCTGCTTTGGTGGCGCCATAGGCACAGCCATGGGGATTTGAAGCGCTGGCGGTGACGGAGGAGATGTTGATTATATAGCCTCTGTTCTTTTTCAGCGTCCGCAGCAGCTGACAGGTGAGGATCATGGGCGCCTCAAGGTTTGTTCTCACCATTTGCCGGATCTTCCTGGCATTAAGTTCCTCATGCAGGCCATAATAAGCGGTGCCGGCATTGTTGACGAGTACCGATAAGTGATACTGTGCCGCAATTTTTTTTACGGTATCACACAGATTGTCCGTATCCAGTATGTCACAGACGATTGGATGAAAGTGATCCGACTCATGTGCCGGATCAAAATTTCTTCCGATTCCAAACACCTCATAGCCACGCCGGCAGAGCATTTTGCTGATTTCCAGACCAATACCGGAGGACGCTCCGGTGACGATTGCTGCATCATTCATGTCTTTTCCTCATTTTCCCATAGAAATATCTTGTCTTTTGGCAGTTTCTTTGTAAGGCTGTCTACCAGAAATCCTTCCATTTGATGGGTCAGTTCTCTGGAATAATGGTACACGCCGTTGTCGTTTTGATAAGGAAACTGTATTACGGCCGATTGAGGCTGGTTTTTTCTCATTTTCTTCAGATAATCCTGAGAGACGCGGAAGGTTCCCACGCTTACATTTTCAAGTTTATCCATATCGATTTCGGTAAATACCTGTCTGAGCATTTCTCCATATTGCTGCTCCCAGTTCTTACAATAGATCATAGGATCGAAACAGAGCCGCACCGGAAATCCTCTTCTGATCGCCTCTTTGACACTGGCAAGTCTCTGGTGCAGCGAAGGGGTTTTATGCTCACAGGCATCGATGACTGCCTGAGGCGACAGGGTGATCGCATAAATGACGCCGGGAATTGGAGTGTGCCTTTGCCAGAACAGAATGTCTGCAGCTTTGGTGCGGATCTCAATCTTCAGAGGCATGGTTCCGGAATACATAAGACCGGACTGTTCCTTTGCAAAAGTGATCCACTCCTCCGTATATCCGGTAATCTGTTCCAGTGCCATCAGATCCGTATCATAAGAGATACAAAGGTACATGGGATGCTCTTTCAGATGGTGCCTGATCTTAGCAAAAATATCCTCCAGATTGACAAATATGACAATATTTCCGGAAGGGTACATGCCTTTCAGATAACAGTATTCACAGTCATAAATGCAGTTCATGATACAGGAAGTATAATAGAAATTCTCGTTGCCGAAGTTCTGACAGACCGGTGCGCCTTCGTAGATCAAGCGGCCTTGTTTTGCAGCCAGAATCAGATTCTGTGACTGCTGCTGTAATATGTAATTCTGACCTTTCCGGCAGAATACGTCTTTGTAGTGGCCGATCAGGATGACATTTGCATCAGGGAACCTTTGCAGGATCCGCTTTGTACGTAAATGATCCTGCACTGCTTCTTCCACATAAATATGAGAAAAAAAGGGATTATAATAGTCTTTTCTTAAGCTCTTCAAAACACTGTTTTCCTTCCCGCTTATCCCTGCAGGGTAGTTTTCCTTCCTGGTACATTGCTTTCAGAACAGAAGCATAGTCCACACCAGACAGAATACAATAGCGGATGTGCTGGCGGAGAGATTGTGCCATGGTTCTGGAGCAATGCAGGTCATCGCAAAGTTGCTCCAGTTCTTTCAGGAGGCTTTCCTTCTGAAAAGATTCCGGTTGATGTTCTGTATGAAGCGTTTCTTCCCGGTGCGTCTTTGCAAGAAGTTCATCCGGACAAGCTTCCTGAAGGATGGTCTGCAGGGATGCTATATAATCTGCTATGCTGTCCATGTTTCTGTGAATCAGATGTTCGATCTGCTCAGAAGTCACATGTTCAGGATTACCGTTATCGGATATTATTTTTAGGAAACTCATCTGATGGGGGCCGAAATAATAGGAGCCCGCCTGATAGACCGCCGCTGCCTCCATATCGTAGAGAAGAAATTCATCAGTCCTTGTCACGGCCGGAATGCTCTTCTCATATGGCCTGGCACCCGTAATGATCTGTGCCTCCGCAAACCTGTGACGATATAGAAGGTCCGGATAAAAGGTCCGTCCGGTGACCTGTTCCCTGATTTTGCTGCACAGGAAAATCTGCCCTGTCCGACAGGGATTCCCTGCACTGTATGGCGTTTCACGTTCACTCAATATTTGTGCGCATATTCCTGTGTTCAGGAGAAAATCTCGCGGCCCTGTGCCATATTCTGTGCAAATACTGCTGACCGCTGCCGCCGACGGAACGGAGCCGGTTCCGCTTATGATTAGACACAGATTTGCTTCCCTGTTCAGGAACACTTGAAAACGGGTATGGGAACTATCCTTTTTCATTTGAAAACGAGTAATAAACGGGTGTGCTTCGGCGTACAATGCCGTTACGATATAAATCATAGTTTTATCTGTACAGCTCCTTCAGGAATCTGGATTCTATTAGCCTGATATAAATATAACCAAAATAGCCGATTCTTTCAAGAAGATCTGGTTGAAATAGCTGCGGATAAATGTTTACGGCAGGCTTTTTTGGATCCTGCTCATATAATATTCATATATGACAGAGCAGCTTATGCTTTACAGGATTACTGCATTGACTTGAAGCAATAATCTGCGGGCAGGAAGGGACAGGAGTATGGATTCTCAGAAATTTGAAAATTTGTTGAATCTCGCACTGGATACGCCGATGACAGAGCGGGATAGATCACTGGAGTTGAATGTAGGTTTTGATAAAGAGGACAATACCTGGGAACTTATCATCAAATACCATGGTGATCTGCGGGCGGGCATGTCTTCTTTTCTGGCATTGCCACAGGGGGAATCTATCAAGATCGAGGAATTGATAGCAGGCTATGCTATTCTCACTGTTCCGGAACCTTTGATTGAGGCGCTGGCGGCAGTGGAGGAAATTGAATATATTGAGAAGCCGAAACGGCTTTTCTTTGCAGATTTGGCGGGGAATACGGCTGCCTGTTATGCACCGGGCAGTCAGATATACAATAACCTGACTGGAAGAGGCGTGTTGATCGCCGTGATAGATTCCGGAATCAGCTACTGGAATCAGGACTTCCGGAACGAGGATGGAACGACCAGAATTCTGTACCTGTGGGATCAGGTACTGGGCAGAGAATTTAACCGGGAACAAATCAACGAGGCACTTGCGGCAGGCAGCAGACTGCAGGCGGAGCAGATCGTTCCCAGCATCGATACGACAGGGCACGGGACGGCTGTGACAGGAATCGCAGCCGGAAACGGCGGCATGGGAGGAACGGCCTATGCCGGGATGGCCAGAGAGAGCGAGCTTCTGATCGTACGGCTTGGTACGCCGCGGGCGGCTTCTTTTCCAAGGACAACGGAGCTGATGAGGGCATTGACTTATACGGTTAATAAAGCGGTGGCATTAAAAATGCCGGTAGCAATCAACTTAAGTTTCGGTAATACTTATGGTGCACATAACGGAACGTCTCTGTTAGAGCGGTTTCTGGATAATGTATCGGAGATCGGAAGAAGTGTGATTTGCGTAGGCAGCGGTAACGAAGGGGCATCGGGCGGCCATGTGGGCGGCAGCGTGGCAGTGACGGGACGCAGCAATGGTGAAAGAACAGCAGAGGGGAATGTGGGTGTGGTTGGATTGACCGGAAGGATTGGCCAATCTGACAGGAATGTCAGTGAGAATTTGACACGTGTGGAACTAACGGTTGGAGATTATGAAACAGGCTTGAATGTGCAGCTCTGGAAGGAATATACTGACCGATATAGGGTAACACTGGCATCGCCGCAGGGAAATTATTTTGTTGTGGATACTGACCGATCAGGTCGACAGATTTACCGGTTTGGCGAGACCGAAATTCTTGTGTATAATGGAGAACCTGCGCCTTATCTGACCAGCCAGGAGATTTATTTTGATTTTTTGCCTGCAGGGAACGGCAGATATCTGGACAGCGGCGTGTGGACATTCCTTTTAGAGCCTGTGGAGACCATTACAGGCAACTATACCTTCTATCTGCCCTCTGGTACGGCCAGAAGCGAGAAGACAAGATTTGTGCGGCCAACGCCGGATGTGACGCTGACCATACCCTCCACAGCCTCCAAGGTAGTCACGGTAGGTGCCTATGATCCGGTCTATGAGGCTTATGCGGATTTCTCGGGAAGAGGCTATCTGTATCAGGAGCAGGTCAACAGCCGCACCTCGGATTCTTTTATAAAGCCGGATCTGGTGGCGCCTGGGGTGGGTGTGATGGCGCCGGACAGAAATGGGGGATATGCGGTTGTTACGGGAACTTCTTTTGCGGCGCCTTTTGTGACAGGGGCAGCGGCGCTTCTGATGCAGTGGGGGATTGTTATGGGGAATGATCCGTATCTGTATGGGGAGAAGGTGAAGGCATATCTGAGGAAAGGTGCGAAGCCGATCAGGGGGGAGACGGAGTATCCGAATGAGAGGGTGGGGGATTATGATATTATAGTGCTAAGTTAGCAGGGAGCCAGTAAAATCAAGGTGTTCCGCTGATTTAGTCCAAATATTTTTACGCTGCGAAAGCAGCAAAAAAAGGATTGGGACAGGCCTGTTTTTAATCTTGTAACTGCAAATTTGATGACTTGACACTAAATTACCACAAGGCTGTCAGGTATGGGACAAGTACGTTTTAAGGAGGTGCAGGGGAGCGTTTTGCCCGGAAGTGTTTTTTATAAAGAAGAAATTATATTTGGGACTAAGTTTGTTAATTGTTAGCTGACTTAGTCCCTTTTTGTATCTAATAACGATGCGCGAAGTGTGTCGGTGTTTAGTAAGAGGAGGATATGCTATGTCAGTACATTCAGCAATGAATTCAAACAGAAGATATACGGTTACATTTAAAAACAAGGAGCATGAGGAATTTTATATGAACTGCTTACAGAGGTGTAAACGTCAGGACGTATACCATAAAGCATTGATTTACTGTCTTGGGATCAGTTGCGATACCAGACAGAATGTGGAGAGAATTTATGATTTTAGCAAAGATTCCGTAAAGACAGAATGCCTTGGGGAAGGCTGGATCACCAGCGGCAGTGCAAGGATAGTCAGGATGGCGTTCAACCTTTTCTGCAACGGTACACCCAGCGCATATGACCTTGAAGGGGAAGAGAAAGTAAGGGAATGCCAACGTTACACGGTGGAGGACTTGTTCTGCTGTGAGTATGCAGTATATTTTTTGGAAGCAATTAAGGTACGCTATCCGGAATACTGCTTTCCGGTAGATTTATCAGCATTTGGAATGTGAAGCCAGACAAATACCATACACAGGGAGGACATTTTACATGGAGAGAAGAAAATTAAAAATTTACAGTGGGAGCGGGAAACATTATACGCATTATCCACAGATCATCATACAGGGGAAATGGTTGAGATCGTTGGGATATTTCATAGGTGACAAAGTGACTGTCACACAGGATGGCAACAGGCTTATTATAGAGAAATATGAAGACGGACATGGTGCGGATGAGGAAGCAGCCATGGTGGCAGAATCTTGTTATTATGAAGCACCAGTAAGGAGGGTGTCATGGTTTTAAATATGGTATTGGCAAGTGTGGCAGGGATGAAGGAACAGATTGATGATATGTTAAAATGTTCTACTTATGATGAACATGCAGACCTCAGAGGGCTGCATGTTGACAAAAAGGATAGTGACCAGCTCTTCCAGCTAAGGGAACTGAAGGCAATTATGAGGAAACTGGCAGATATTGCCGGAAGCATTGAGTATCTTTTACGTCCGGTTTTGGAGACCGGCACTTTACACAAGGATGAAAGTGGGGAATACAGGACGGAAAAGGGATACTGCTACCGCAGCGGGAGCCTGATTGAAGTTTTATTGCAGGACGATTTACATGAAGTTCCCTGTTGGATACAGACGAAGGTAGAGCATGACGGGGAAGACTATTACCTTGTTGGATATGATGATATCTCTATGGAAGGTCTGAATGTCCGCGTGAGATAGAAAATAGAAGCGAAGGAGAGTGGAATATATGGAGAATACAGGAAGAAAATGTAAGGTGGTCGCCATGGCAAACCAGAAAGGCGGGGTGTCAAAGACCACGACTACGGTAAATTTAGGGATCGGGCTTGCGAGAGCAGGCAAAAAGGTCCTGCTGATTGATGACGATGCACAGGGCAGTCTCACCGCAAGCATGGGAATCAGGGAGCCGGACAAGCTGGAAGAAACGCTTGCTGCAGTTGTAGCCTCTGTTATGGAAGGACAGGAAGTGGAAGCTGGTTTCGGTATCCTTACCCATGAGGAAGGGGTGCAGTTCCTTCCGGCAAACATTGACCTTGCGGCGGTTGAGGTATCGCTGATCAGTGCCATGAGCAGGGAATATATGCTGAAAGAGTACATAGAGACGGTGGCACCGTATTATGACTATATTATCATAGATTGTTTATGTGGATAACCACATAATTTCTAAGGAAAGAACCGAAGGTGGGTTAAATAAGAGGACAATCTTTATGTCCTCTTATTTAACCCACTTTTGGTTTTTCCGAATTGAACAAAGTCGCGT
>CAJTEN010000023.1 GCA_910575245.1 Clostridia bacterium
CTTCGAGATAGGGTGAACGTAAAGGAGAAGAGAAAACTTATAGGGTGCACACCTTTAGGCTGCTTTAGCAGCAAACCGAACCTACCGGCTTTAGCCGGTAGTGGTTAAGTTCGTTAATGATAAATTCAACGAAGAGTAAAGTTATTATAACAACACATAGTCCATATATACTTACTTCTACGAATATATTATTGTTTTCGGAAAAAGTGGAGAATCGGCATACAAAGTTAAATAAGGTTGTTATTCCCAAAAATTTAAGAGTGTCCTATGAAAACTTTGCCGCTTATAAAATGGACAATTCTGAAAAGGTGTTGGAATCTTTGTTGGATGAGGAAAGTCATATGATTAATACAAATTATATTGATGAAGTATCGTCTATTACAAATAGTGAACTTGATGAACTTATTTCTATGGAGATAGATGAATGATTTGTAGAAAATTAGAAGAATGTATTAATGGAGAACTGCAAAGTAATTTTTTAGAGAAATGTGATAATAAAAATAGGATGGACTGTATTAAGTCATCAGACAGACGTTCAGTGATAAAGTGTGAAGAGAATAAAAAGAAGTATATGCTTGAAAATACGAAGAGAAATCATGTGATTTTATATAAGATGGATGGTGGGATAATAGCGGAAGATAAGTCTGTCCCATTAAATACGAGTAAATGTGATTACTTATTTGTCATTGGCGATGCAACTCCAACTGCTGTATTAACAGAACTCAAAGGTGTTAATGTGCCCAAAGCGTTGATTCAGCTTAAGGGAACTTTATTATTGTATAAGAATGTTTTCTGTAAATTTGGACATGTATATGCACGAGCAATTGTGACATCTTCAACGCCAAATTTAAAAGCGAGTCCGGAATATGTTAATTTGGCTCGGATGATTCGCAAAGACTATAAGTCAAAATGATGGCAAAATTCATCCCACACTTGGTGGGTTGATTTTTTTCGGAGATTTTATGACTATTACAGATGAACTGCCGAATTACTTTCTGGATTACAGGGAACATCTCTCAAATGATACCCGTTGGACCGACCGTGTCTGTTCTGGCGATGGTACCTGGAGCGGAAATATATTTGATTTTTATTACAAGGTCATCGACCGCCTGACCGCAGATGTCAAGAAACCGTTCAGGATTGATTCTAGTTTGATGCGGATAGATGATACACCCATTCATAAATCTCTCAGGGAATGTCTCGCAAATGCGCTTATCCATGCTGATTTCTATGGAAGGCGTGGCATTGTGATTGACAAGGAATTTCGTAAAATTGTAATTGCTAATCCCGGCACATTCCGTATCAGCATTGAAGAAGCCATTGGCGGTGGCATTAGTGATGCACGAAATGGAAGAATTTTTAATATGTTTGCTCTTATTAGTGTGGGTGAACGTTCTGGGACAGGTATTTGTGATGTATACCATGTGTGGGATGAAAATGGGTTTAAAAAACCTTCTTTTGCTGAAACAGTCGATCCAGACCGTGTCACACTTACTCTTGAAATAGATACTGATGGTAATATTGATGGCAATGATGGTAGCCTTACACAGAATGAAATACTTGTCTTACAGGTCTTATCCAGAACTCCTGCTTTGTCCGCTGCTAAAATCGGTGCCGAGATAGGCATTTCAAAACCATCTGTAGAACGGGTTCTTCGTTCCTTAAAAAATAAAAAATTCATTCGCAGAGAGGGTTCTACCCGTGGAAAATGGATTGTTTTGAAGAAGGGTAAATAATGTACTGAATCTAAAGCCAGTAGATCAGGATGCTATACCATGAGCTGGACTGCCGCATTATCGTGGTGGCCCATGACTCTAAACATTATTTCGCCACATGCTCATTCCGCCACTGTCTCGGCGAAACCCCATACACATTCTTAAACGCCCTGGAAAAATGCAGTTGGTTCGGATAGCCGACTGCATTTCCAATGTCAGCAACCGACAATTCGGTCAGCCGCAGCAGTTCGGTGGCCTTGGACATGCGGTAGGAAATCAGGAACTCCTGAGGCGATTTGCCTGTATTTTCATGAAAGATCTTGCCGAAATAGCTTCTGTTTAAACCGCAGGCGGCAGCGATATCCTCCACGGAAATATCGTTCTGGAAGTTCTGTTCGATAAAGGAAAAAGCCTCTTTGATATAGAAGTCCCGCAGGCTGTTTCCCCTGCTAACTTCGGAGGAAGAGGCGGAGCGCATAAAGCTGTCCATAAAGAGGAAGAGGTGCCCGATCAGGTGAAAGGGAGACTCATTCTTATGGTTGACGATATAGAGCATTTCCGACTTCATTGTATCTGCGATATCTTTATACCGTGCCTTGTAAATGGGCTGATTGGGGCTTAGGCCGGTCAGCTCCACGGTTTCCTTGGCATGCAGCCCGTCGAATTCGATCCAGACATATTCCCAGGGAATCTCATGGTCTGCTATATAGGTGCAGACCTGATGGGGAAAGAGCATGAATCCCTGGCCGCTCAACACCTGATACTGTATGGATTTGCGTTGTGTGTTTTCGGCGTACAAGGTGCCGGTACCGGACAGGCAGTAGTGGAACAGATAATGGTTCCTGGCAGCAGGGCCGAAAGAATGGGAGGGATCGCACTGTTCCCAGCCGAACTGGTACAGTCCCAGATCGACAAAATTTTCACTTGGAAAAACGGAAAAGATCACTTCGCTCATAAATCACCTCATTTAGCTTTCCTGTTTGGCAAATCAATTTGTTTTCCTTTATTCTCCGCGATAAGTTTCTTGAATCAGGTAATAATGAATAAAAAGAGATTAAAAAACATTATATACCAAAATGCTACTTGATTTCAAATAAATGGTAAAAATACAGCATAAAGATATATAACATGCAATATAAGGCTATTTATCGATAGCAAAATGGTATGTTACAATGCAAATATCAAATCAGGGAAGGAGATATGCTATGTTAAGGAGGAAAGTAAAATACCTTGGCGCGGCGATTTGCAGTGTGGCTGCAATGACAGTTGTCGGGGGATGTGGAAACTCGGCTGACAGTGGGAAGACTGAGATTGAGATCGTTCAGTACAAACCGGAGGCGGCCAACTATTTCAGTGTTGTGGAAGAAGAATTCAACGCCACACATGATGACATTCATCTTACGATCAGTTCTCCCAACGATGCAATGACAATCTTGAAGACCAGGTTCATCAGAGAGGACTATCCGGACATCATAGGAATCGGCGGAGACATCAACTATTCCTATTTTGTGGATGCAGAGATTCTGGAGGATATTTCTGATTATGAAGGACTTAAAAATATCAATCAGGGTTATCTGGACATTGACGAAGCGCTTAAGTTTGTTCCTGTAGAAGGCACCTACGCGGTACCCTATGTGGCCAACGCCGCAGGAATCCTGTACAACAGGGATATGTTTGCGGAGCATGGCTGGGAGATCCCGACAACATGGGACGAACTGCTTACATTATGTGATACCATTCAGGGAGAGGGTATTCTGCCCTTCTATTTCGGTTTCAAGGACACCTGGACCTGTCTTGCACCGTGGAATGCGATGGCGGTAGACTTAGCGCCCGCGGATGCGTCCAAACAGGTTAACCGTGGGGAAACGACATTTGCCAAGGAGTACCGGGAAGTGTCCGAGAAGTATCTGGAACTTTTGCCGTATGGGCCGGACGATCCGTTTGCTTATGGATACAATGACGCATGTACGGCTTTTGCAAGAGGAGAGTCAGCGATGTATCCGATCGGAAGTTATGCGGCGCCGCAGATCCTTTCGGTAAATCCGGATCTGAATCTGGATTCCTTCGTAATGCCGGCCAATGACGCTGCGGACGGAAACACACTGAATTCCGGTATTGACCTTCAGTTCTGTGTAATGGCAGGCTGCAAGAACAAAGAAGCGGTATATGAAGTGCTGGATTTCCTCTACGAGGATGAGAATATCCAGAAATATATCGATGCGCAGACGGCGATTCCCTGCAAGGAGGGAAATTTTGAGCTTCCTTCCATTCTGGACGGAATGACAGAATATATCGCCTCAGGCAATATGACAGACTATCAGGATCACTACTATCCTTCCGAGATGGCGGTGGATGCGCAGATTCAGACTTTCCTGTTAAATAAGGATGTGGATGCTTTTCTGCAGAAATTCGATACCGACTGGCTGCGGTATAACAGAGATATCATCCGTCTGGTACAGGATTATGCGAAAGAACATGGAGACGCGAACTGACCGCGAATGAGTGAGAAAGGAGAGTATGTATTATGAAATTAGGAAAAAATTAGAGAAAAACAACATTTTTATTGATTACAATTCCGATTCTTGCCTTATTTATCTGCTTCAATACCATTCCGCTGATCCGCGGTGTGATATATAGTTTTACGAATTTTAAAGGCTTCGGAAAATATGACTGGGTGGGATTTCGGAACTATATCGACCTGTTTTCGGATGCCCGTGTCGGTAAGTCCTATTGGTTTACCTTTAAGCTGGCGATCGTGACTACCGTTGTGGTAAATATCTTAAGCCTGCTGCTGGCGCTGGCGCTCAACAGCTCCATCAAGGCCAAGAGCTTTTTCCGCGGGGCGTACTTTTTACCCAATATTCTGGGTGCGCTGGTTGTCGGTTACATTTTCAATTATTTCTTTACTTATATCCTTCCGGCTCTGGCGGATATGATCGGGATTGATGCGCTTCGTTCCTCTATCCTGTCCAATCCGGATGCGGCGTGGATCGGCGTCATGATTGTCTGTGCATGGCAGGCGATCGCGATGAATACGATCATCTATATTTCCGGTCTCCAGACGGTACCGGAAGATGTGTATGAGGCAGGCGGCCTGGATGGGGCGACAGGATGGAAGCAGTTTAAATATCTGACCTTCCCGCTTATCATTCCCTTTTTCTCCATCAACATGGTTCTGTGCGTGAAGAACTTCCTGATGGTATTCGACCAGATCATGGCCTTGACCAAGGGCGGCCCGGCGCAGAGTACGGAGTCCATCTCTTACCTGATCTACAACAACGGTATGTCGGGCGGACAGTTCGGCTTCCAGAGCGCCAATGCGGTCGTGTTCTTTATCGTGATCGTGGCGGTTTCTGTGGCGCAGATGAAATTTTCCGGTAAAAAGGAGGAGCAGTTATGACAATAAAGAAAACAAACAAGGCGGCGATGATTGTCCTGATCCTTGGTCTTTCCACGATCATCTTACCGTTATACATGACTATAGTCATCGCATTTAAACAGCCCTCGGAAATGACCAACAGTATCGGCGGTATTCTGTCGCTGCCTAAGTCGTTTAGCCTGAGTAATTTCAGGGAGGCCATGGAGGTCACGGATTTCTGGCGTTCTCTCAGCAACAGTATCATAATTACGGTGGCGACAGTGGTACTGTGCATCGCCATACATTCCCTGATGGGATATGCTTTGGGAAGAAATAAGGCTCACAGCAAGTTCTACGGTTTCGTGTATCTGTTTATCGTCAGCGGTATGTTCGTGCCTTTTGCGATCCTGATGATGCCCCTGGCGAAACAGACGGCGGAGCTGGGTCTGGCGAACTGGTTCGGTGTTATCCTGCTGTATGTAGTATTCTATATGCCTATGAACGTGCTGCTTTACTCCGGTTATCTGGTGAATATCCCTATGGCGCTGGAGGAAGCAGCGAAGGTGGACGGCGCTTCTACCTGGAGAACCTACTGGAAGATCATCTTCCCGATCATGAAGCCTATGCATGCGACGGTTGCGGTGCTTACGGCACTGGCAGTGTGGAACGACGTTATGACGCCTCTCGTTATCATGGCAGGTTCCGGCCAGAATACGCTGCCGCTGGCACAGCTTAACTTCCAGTCACAGTTCGGTACGAATTATAACCTGGCGTTTGCTTCTTATCTGCTTTCATTGATTCCGATCCTGATCTTCTATATTGTCTGCCAGAAGCAGATTCTGAACGGGGTTGTGAACGGAGCGGTTAAATAAAAAGTGCAGCAGCATTGAGTAATATTTACAAATTGGGTAATAGTAAAAATTGTGTAATGACAGTAAATGGCTTGACGAATAGTGCCAGAGGGTTAAATATAAATTTAAGGATGAATAATATGGTATAATATGGTATACTTGGGGCAGGTTTTCGGGGCTTGTTCCAAGTATATTGTATACTTGGGGAAAGACAGAAAATAATATCAAAACAGGAAAAGGATTGGTGCGGCATATGGCAATTCTGTTTCAGGAAGAGAAGAAGATTTTTACTTTACAGACAAAGCAGACAACCTACCAGATGAAGGTAGATGATTTCGGCTTTCTTTTGCATTTGTATTACGGGGCGAAGCTATCCGGAGATATGGACTATCTGCTGACTTTCTATGACAGAGGATTCTCGGGGAATCCGAACGATGTGGGGAATAACAGGACATATTCCATGGATGTGCTGCCGCAGGAGTATCCGACATTGGGAACCGGGGATTACAGGAACAGTGCGCTTGTACTCAGGAATCATGACGAGTCGGAGTGCTGTGATCTGCGGTATGCCGGGTATGAGATCCGGGAAGGCAAGTACGGGCTTGCGGGGCTGCCGGCAGTATATGCCGGGCCGGGGGAAGCCGAGACGCTGGAAATCGTCCTTGAGGATGCTGTAAGTAAGGTGCGGGTTTTGCTGTTGTACGGTGTGCTGGAAGAGGAAGATATCATCACAAGAAGCGTGAAGATCATCAACTATGGTACGGAGTACGTCGTTGTGGAAAAAGCGGCGTCAGCCTGTCTGGATTTCATCACGGGACAGTATGACCTGCTCAGTTTCCACGGAAGACATGCTATGGAAAGGAACCTGCAGAGAGCCGGGATCGGGCATGGCAGCCACAGCATCGGCAGCCGCAGGGGAACCTCCAGCCATCAGTACAATCCGGCGGTCATCATAGCAGGAAAAAATACGACGGAAGATGCTGGAGACTGTTACGGGATGGTGTTTGTTTACAGCGGTAATTTCCTCTGTGAGGCGGAGAAGGACCAGTTTGACCAGACGCGTGTGCTGATGGGACTGCAGAGCGATCTTTTCAACTATCCGCTGGAGCCTGGGGAGACGCTTGTGGTTCCGGAGACGATTCTGTGTTACAGCGGCAGGGGATTCGGGGACCTGTCCGTGAAATATCATCGCTGTATCAGGGACCATATTTGCAACGGGGTGCACAGCAGGCGGAGGATGGGAGTCAATTACGGCAGGGACGGACGGGCATCTTTTGTTCCCCGGCCTGTGTTGGTCAACAGCTGGGAGGCGGCTTATTTTAACTTTACCGGTGAGACGATCGTACAGCTGGCGAAGGATGCGGCAGAGCTTGGCATTGATATGGTGGTTATGGATGACGGGTGGTTCGGCAAGCGGGAGGATGACAACAGCGGCCTGGGCGACTGGCAGGTCAATGAGAAGAAGCTGGGATGCAGTCTGGGCGAGCTGGTGCGCAGGGTTAATGAGGAGGGCGTTAAGTTCGGTATCTGGATTGAGCCGGAGATGATCTCTGAGGACAGCGGCCTGTACAGAGAGCATCCGGACTGGGCGATGCAGAATCCGGGCAGGAATCCGGCCCGCGGCAGGAACCAGCTTGTGCTTGATTTTTCCAGGGAGGAAGTGCGGGAGCATATTTTTGACCAGATCTGCAGAGTATTGGATCAGGGAAATATCGAATATATCAAGTGGGATATGAACCGGAGCCTTACGGATTTCTATTCCGCACGAAACAGGCAGGGGAAGGTGGCTTACGATTTTGTGATCGGGCTGTATGATTTCATGGAGAAGCTGCTGGCAAAATACCCGAAGCTGATGATCGAAGGTTGCAGCGGCGGCGGCGGACGTTTTGATGCCGGGATGATGTACTATACACCGCAGATTTGGTGCAGCGATAACACGGATGCGGTGGACAGGCTGCGGATCCAGTACGGGACATCCTTCTTCTATCCGATGTCAACGGTCAGCGCCCATGTATCGGCGGTGCCCAATCATCAGACAGGCCGGATCACAAGCCTGCGCACGCGAGGCATCGTGGCCATGACGGGAGCTTTCGGCTATGAGTTGTCGCTTAGTAAGCTGAGTGCGGAAGACAAAGAGGAGATCCGGGAGCAGATCAGACAGTATAAAGAATTCGAACCGCTGATCAGCAGGGGCGATTATTACCGCCTGTCGAATCCTTTTGAAGATGCCTGTGCAGCCTGGATGTATGTGTCTGAGGATAGAACGTGCGTGCTGCTTCATGTAGTGATTCTGGAGAATCATGGCAATATGGTGGTGAATTATGTGCGGCTGAAAGAACTTCTGCCGGATGCTGTCTACGAGGAGGCGGTAAGCGGTAAGCGCTACTGCGGATCCGCGCTGATGCAGGCAGGGATACCGATTCCGGTGGAGATGGGAGATTACCGTGCGTATCAGTTTGTGTTCAAAGCAAAAAACAGAGAAAATTAAATTTGGGGGAAAGAAAGACTGCCGTATCTGGCCGGCTATGGCCGGTACGGCGGTCTTTTTATGGTGGATAGTTTGTAACCAGGCTGAATTGTTACAATTGTTTTCTGTTTTGTATAATTGGGGCTGGTTGTGCAGGCAGAATCTTGTTACAATAAATTTATTAAGGCAGAGCAGGAATGCCGGAAGGTTTATATGATAAAAGCAGGATCAGCATTTTGGGACCAGCAATAATAACGAACAGCATGGAAAGAAATTTTATAGGGATAAGGAGACAAAAGTTTAATGATTGAAGAAATTACAAGAGCAGTGTTAAAATTAGTCGATCAATATCCTATTACAAAAGTAACCTTATTCGGTTCAAGGGCTGATGGGACAAATCGTGGTGACAGTGATATAGACTTGATCATGGAATTTAGGATTCCAGTTTCTTTGCTTACCCTGTCAATGATACGGATTGAGTTAGAAGAAATGCTCGGAATAAAGGTAGACTTGGTCCATGGGCCGGTAACATCTGCTGATATTATTGAAATCAAGAAGGAGATAGTTTTATATGCAGCATAGAGATAAGATCACGATCCAAAAGATTATTGATGAGATCAATATAGGAATCAGACTGTTAGGAGAGACTACTTTACAACAATATAACAATCCGTGATGAGTATCCGAAATTACAAAAACAATTAAGCAAGATTCTGGAGCAGGAAAAATATAATATTTAGTAAAGAAAGGACAAAGCTATGCAGGACTTTATCAGAATTTCGAAATACGCAGGAATGCGCAACGACTTAGCGCAGGCAGGAGGAGGAAATACTTCCTGTAAGCTGGACGACCATATCATGCTGGTTAAAAGTTCCGGATACCAGCTGGCGGATGTGAACGGGCAGGCAGGTTATTCCAGAGTAGATTACAGAAAGATAGCAGACTACTTTAAGGAGCATGTGGAAGCGTATGCGGAGGATGTTTTTACGGAGGAGGATGGCAGCAGACTTTTGAAGGAAGCGCAGATTGAAGGCGGCAGGGCCTCGATCGAGACATTTCTGCATGCCATTACCGGAAAGTATACGCTGCATTCCCACCCGCTGCTTGTGAATATCCTTACGGCGCGGGCTGATGCCGGGAACATCCTTAAGGAGTTGTTTCCGAAAGCGGTCTTTGTGCCTTACAGGAAACCGGGTGCGGCGCTGGCGGAAGCCTATGACAAGATTTACCGTGCCGGGCAGGCGCAGGGAGCGGACGGCACGATCGTCTTTTTACAGAATCATGGATTGGTGGTCAGCGGGGATGACGCCGATACGGTGATCGGGAAGACGGAGCAGGTTCTTTCCAGGATTGCGGCATATCTGGGTGTGGATGACAGCGCCTGCCGTGCGGCTACACAGCTTTACAAGGTGATCGGAGAGATTGAAGCGCTTGCGGGTAATATTGTCTATCTGTCGGAGAACCGTTATCTGTCGCGGGAATACGCAGGAAGCGGGCTGGTAGAACAGGGTATTTGGGATCATGCCTTTTGTCCTGACTGCGTGGTCTATGCAGGCAAGAAAGTATTGTGGCTTAAGAAGGAGTATGACAGGCAGGATATTCTGGATTTCATGGAAGCTCACGGTATGCCGACGCTCGTGTATTATGAAGGGTATTTCTACATATTGGCGGAGAGCGTGAAGAAGGCGCAGGAGATCGAGAACGTAATGAGCTTTGCGGCCAGAGTGCAGTATGTCAATAAAGGGCAGGAGATGCATTACTTAAGCGATGCCCAGGAGGATGAACTGCTCAACTGGGATGCGGAGAAGTACCGCAGGAAGAGGGCGTGAGAATTCAGCCTTTCGGCTTCCCTGTTGCGGAATCTGCCCATTCCAAGTGTCTACGTTCCACTCCGGCCGGCGCTGGACAAACGTCCCCTGGACGTTTAGCTCCCTGCGGCGAGGGCTGCCAGGTGCCATGAGCTGAGCTATTACCCAAGAGATTACCGTTGTGAATTATATGATAGATTATGAATAGAATTTATGTTAAGATAGAGCATAACTATGAAATTTCATTTTAAGAAAAGAGGGGCATACAGATGAATGTAATCATTCCGATGACAGGATACGGTTCCCGTTTTGTGGCGGCGGGTTATAAGGAGTTAAAACCTTTTATTAAGGTAATGGGAAGACCGGTGATAGAATGGATCGTGAAAGAAATGTATCCTTCGGAAGTTACTATTATTTTTGTTTGCCGTGGAGAACATTTGAAGAGTGATCCGTCTATGGCGGAGAGACTGCTGGCACTTGCGCCGGAAGCTAAGATCGTGTCGATAGAGGATTGGGTGAAGAAGGGTCCTGTATATGATGTGCTGCGTGGATACAGGGAGTTGCTTGCGAAGCATGATATTGATGCGGAGGAACCCTGCATCATCAATTACTGTGATTTCTATATGCATTGGGATTATGCCGATTTTATGAGGGAGGCAGCCAGGCGTAATTGCGACGGCGCTGTGCCCTGTTATTCCGGATTCCATCCGAATCTGCTGCCGGAAAAGAATTATTATGCTTCCTGTCTGACAGACGATGAGGATAATCTTATTGAGATCCGGGAGAAATATTCTTTTGAAAAAGACAAGACGAAGGCGAAACATTCACCGGGCGTTTATTATTTCAAGAGCGGCAGGATTATGGAGAAATACTGTCAGGTTTTGACAGAGCATGAAGAGTGTGCCATCAATGGAGAATATTACGCGTCCCTGCCTTATAATTTTATGGTGCAGGACGGCCTTAAGGTCTGGATTCCTGTCAATGCAGCGTATTTCTGTCAGTGGGGAACGCCGGAGGATATGCAGGAGTTTGTTTACTGGACGGATCTGATGCGTGGGATGAAGAATTTACCGGATGCATCAGGGTCTGGGGAAGACAGATCAGTTGACACAACACAAGGATGGCTGATTCTGATTCCTATGGCGGGAGCAGGCCAGCGTTTTGCGGAGGCAGGTTATACGGTGCACAAACCGGCCATCATGACGGTAGACAGGAAGACGGGGCAGGAGAAGCCTATGGTAGTCTGTGCTACCGGGGATCTGCCGGGCGTGGCGGCAGACGGCAGCAACGTGATCTATGTGGACAGAAGCTTTCATAAGACGGACGGTGTGGAGGATCTTATTCATGCATATTATCCGAAGGCATCCTTCATTACGGTGGATCATCTGACGGAGGGACAGGCATGCACCTGTATGCTGGCGGAGCCTTATCTGGATCCGGAAGAGCCGCTGCTGATTGCGGGATGCGACAACGGCATGGATATTAACCGGGATGCCTTTGATGCGCTGACGAAGGAGTGCGACTGTATTGTCTTTACTTACAGGCACAATGAAGCGGTTCTGGCGAATCCCAACGCCTATGGATGGATGATAACCGATGCAGACGGAAATATTACAGGCACATCGATCAAGAAGGCGATTTCTGATACGCCGATGGAGGATCCGGCGGTGGTTGCTACCTTCTGGTTCAGGAAGGCGAAAGTATTCCTGGAAGCGACAAGGAAGATGATAGAGGAGAATGACCGCGTTAATCAGGAATTCTATGTGGATCAGACGGTGAAGCATGTATTGGATCTGGGATACCGGGCTAAAATATTTGATATCGACCGTTATGTGGGCTGGGGAACGCCGGCGGATTATGAAGGATATCAGAAAACATGGAAATACTTTGAGGCGTTTGTGCAGATGTATCAATAGCAGACTAGAGCTTTAAGACAGATAAAGAAGCATTTTTGGTGCTGAGGAAGGGCATAAGTATTTTATGTTACAAAAACTGGGGGCTTTGGATTTTGAGAAACACTATCGCAGGATATTATGGACGGCCATCGTGGTGACCGTCTTATTTAAGTTACTCCTGATGGGTCTCTTTTCATCGGATTATCAGGATCTGATGTTTATTCCTTTCGTGCAATGCTTCCTTGGAGGGGAGAATCCGTATCAATATTATTATGATAATCAGCTGCTGTCTTCTTTTCCGTATCCGCCGGTAATGCTGCTGATTGAGAGCATCGGCGGTATTCTGGTTACATTATGCAAAGCATCGCCGGTTTTTATCCGCAATCTGGTCTTTAAGCTGCCCATGCTTGTGATGGATCTTCTGGGCTTGTATTATCTGATGCGCATTTCCAGATCCAGACGGAAGTATATACTGGTTCTGTATTTTATGTCTCCTATTATTCTGTATGCCGCCTATATGCACGGACAGACAGATATTATTCCTACCGTATTTCTGATTGGTGCGATTTATTATCTCACTCAGACAGGGATATTTGTGAATCAGCCGTTGCCTGGTGATGACAGTCCTGCGGCGGGCGGTGAAGGAAACCGCAGAGAGCAGAGATATCATGCATGCGGCAGGATTGTGGGTAATGAGTGGAAGTATATGATACTGATCACGCTTTCGCTGGCTTCCAAATTCCATATTGCGGCGGTACTGCCGCTGTTTTTTCTTTATATTTATAAGAAAAAGGGCTGTGGAAAGGCTATCGTGATGACCGTTATTCCGGTTCTGCTTACGGCTGTGATCGCAGCGCCCTTCTGGGGAAACGGATTTGTGAACATGGTGCTGCTCAACAAAGAGCAGAGTGTTATCGACAATGTGTATATTGAGTATGGAAGCGCACATCTGTTGCTGTCGGTACTGGTATTGCTTTTCATTTATTTTCAGGCATTTCATATTAATCAGATGAACAGGGATCTTTTGATCAGTATGGCGGGCCTGCTCTTTTCTGTCTTTCTGTCTTTTGTGCCGGCTATGCCGGGATGGTTTATCTGGGTAGTTCCTTTTTTCATGCTTTATCTTGCGGGGCTTACGGAGAACAGAGGCAAGATGGTCATGGTATACGGCATTTTCAATGTGCTTTATCTGGTTTATTATGTGTCGTTCCATATGACGCAGTTTACGGATCTGTCCTTTTTGGGCAGAGAATTAAGTGAGCTGAAGTACACGGATGAAAATATGAAAAATATCGTGTTCACTTTGATGGTGGGTGTTTTCCTCATTCTGGTAATCTCCATGTATCAATACGGAGTAAACAGCAATTCCTTTTATCGAAGGCGCAGCCGTCCTTTCACGATCGGCATTGCCGGGGACAGCGGCGCCGGGAAGAGCAGGCTGCTTGTCATGCTTGGGGAGCTGCTTTCCGAGGATCATATTCTGAATATCGAGGGAGACGGCGACCATCGGTGGGAACGGGGCGATGCCAATTGGAAAGAAATGACGCATTTGAATCCGCAGGCCAATTATCTGTACAGGCAGGCAGAGGACCTGCGTGTGCTTCGGGGCAATAATGCGGTAAAGAGAGCGGATTATGACCACAATACGGGTACTTTTACTGCCAAGAGGAAGCTGTTGCCCAGGCCTTATATTGTCATGTGCGGCCTCCATTCTCTGTATCTGCCTCAGATGAGACAGGTGCTGGATATGAAGATCTATCTGGATACGGATGAGGCGCTACGGTGTTACTGGAAGCTGGGCAGAGACCAGGGGGACAGAGGACACGGTAAGGAAGAGGTAATGGCGCAGATTGAGAAGCGCCGCGCGGATGCGGAGAAATACATTTATCCGCAGAAGCAGTATGCGGATCTGGTGATCCGGTATTTTGATGCAGGGCTTGCAAAGGATGGCAGCAGGATAAAGGACGATGATGAAGCTGTGCTGGGAGTGGAGTTTCTGATGGATGTCAGAATCAATGCGGAACCCATACTGGCACTTTTGCAGGAGCGAGGCGTGCGCGGCAGGCTGTCTTATGATGATCTGCAGCACCAGAGTATCGTATTTGCGGGCGAAGATCTGAATGTGGACCGGAGGGTATGGGAGGACGTTGCCCATGCGGCGATCGTGCAGATCGAGGATCTGGCGGGCAGTCATATCGTCTGGGAAGATGGAGTCAATGGAGCGGTGCAGCTGATGCTGATGACGGTGATTGGGGAGATCATGCAGTGGACATGAAAAGGACATGAAGTTATACTAAGGCTGTATAGGACACAGCCTAAGTATAACTAATCATGTCCGGGAGAATGCCGCTGGAAGCAGGCATTCTCCCTGTTGGCAATCTGGAAGTATAGGGAGAAGAAAAGAGAAGAAGAGTGGAGGAAAGGCAGAGGGAAGTTATTCAGGTCAACAAACTGGTAGAGTGTGGAAGAGAGAAAGAAGTGTGGTAACGGAATGATAAGGGCAGTGATATTTGATTTGGATGATACTTTGTATGGGTATGGAGAGTTGGACCGGGAGGCCAGGGGCAGGGTGAGGGAGTATACTTGCGGGAAGCTGGGAATTGCGGAGCGGGTGTATGATGAGGCGTATGCTTATGGCAGGGGTGAGACGAAGCGGCAGCTGGGTGATGTGGCGGCTTCCCACAACCGATTGTTGTATTGCCAGAAGACGCTGGAGTATCTGGGTGTGAATCCGATGCCTTTGGCTTTGCGGATGTATGAGATTTACTGGGGGACTTTTCTGGAGAAGATGCAGCTGTTCGACGGAGTGTGGGAGTTCATGGACTGTATGCATGCGCATGGGATTACAATGATGATCTGTACGGATCTGACAGCCCATATTCAGCATCGGAAGATAGAGGCGCTGGGAATTGCGGATGATATTAAGTATCTGGTGACGAGCGAGGAGGCCGGCAGGGAGAAACCGGCGCCGGAGATGTTTGCGCTTTGCCTTAAAAAGCTGAATATGAAGGCGGAGGAGGTATGTTATATCGGCGACAGTCCTGTGAAGGATGTGGAAGGGGCGGCGGCAGCAGGGATGTATGCGGTGCAGTTTTATCCACAACGGTCAAGTGCAGGGCAATATGAAGCTATAGCGGATAGGATCATGCGCGGCAAGGCCGCGAACAGCAACAAATATAGTACATAGAGGGAGGATTGGTGGCAGTATATGAAACTATCGATTGTTGTTCCATGTTATAATGAAGAACAGAATATTCCCCTGATTCTGGAGCGGTTCGGGGAAGTTATTACGAGAGAAGATATAGAGGTGATCTTGGTGGACAATGGTTCCACGGATGACAGTGCGTTGGTGCTTGCGGAATTACTGCCGAAGTATCCGTTTGCGAAAACAACCAGAGTGGAGGTCAATCAAGGCTATGGATATGGTATTCTGCATGGCCTGAAGGAGTGCAGGGGAGAGTATATCGGCTGGACGCATGCCGATATGCAGACGGATCCCGCGGATATCCTTAAGGCGCTGGCTATCATCGAGCAGGAGCAGGGATTAATATTTGTTAAGGGAAACAGACAGGGAAGGCCGTTGTTTGACGTGTTCTTTACGGCGGGGATGAGTCTGTTTGAGACATGCTATCTGCATATGAAATTGTATGATATTAATGCACAGCCCAATCTGTTTCCGAGGGTATTTTTTGACGGGTGGAAGAATCCGCCGCATGACTTTTCTCTGGACTTGTATGCCTTGTACATGGCTCAGAGAAGCGGTCTGAAAGTGATCAGATTTCCGGTGCTCTTTCCGGAGAGGATTTACGGGAAATCCAAATGGAATACCGGGTTTAAGTCCAAGTGGAAGTTTATTAAAAGGACGATAGAATTCAGTGTGAAACTCAAGAGAGAGATTAAGAAATCATAATACGAATACTGAACAGGGAAAGGAGTATAAGATGGAATACATAGCGCATAGAATCAATACTGTGGAGGAACTTAGGAAGCTTCCTGCGGAATACGGGGTGGAACTGGATCTGCGGGATGACTTGAACGGAAGGATTTATATTTCACATAATCCGTTTGAGCCGGGGGAGGATTTCGAGGACTACTGTAAGGAATATCATCATGGCACGATGATCTTGAATATTAAGAGCGAGAGGATTGAGCATAAAGTATTGGAGTATATGAAGCAGTATCATATTGAGCAGTATTTCTTTCTGGATTCTTCTTTTCCGATGATTAAGCTGCTGACGGATTTGGGAGTCAGGGAGGTAGCGCTGCGTTTCAGCGAGCTGGAGGGGATGGATACCATCCGCAATATGGCCGGTAAGGCTGACTGGGTGTGGGTGGACTGTTTTACAAGAATTCCCTTGGATCAGGAAAGTTATCGGGAGCTGAAGGAGCTGGGTTACAAGCTGTGTTTCGTATCTCCGGAGCTGGAAGCACAGGAAGAGAAGATTGGCGAATACAGGAAGTATATTGAGGAGCAGGGAATCGTGTTCGATGCAATCTGCACGAAGAGCTACCATATTAAGGACTGGATGTAAAGATTCCGGGATGGACGGATACTCGTGACAATGAGCAGGTTAATTCCGAAGAAATTCAGGATGACAGGATACAGTAACAGGGAAGCAGAAACCCGAACTGTTACGATGAAAGAAAATACGATAACATACAGCCGTGAATGGGATAAGAAGGTTATGTGGTCAGATATTACGCACATATAAGGGAAGGAATACGTAAGATATATGAAGTTTATAAGAAAGCCGGATAAGGAAATAAAACAGAAAGCAGGCATGGCGGCGGCAGTCGCAGCGACATTGTTTGCAGGGCTTCTTGTGTTTTACAGGCACTGGCAGTTTGAACTGCCGTTCTATCCGAATGTGGACGAGCAGCTGTCTCTGGACTGTATCTATGATCTGCTGAACCAGCATATCTATGCGGGGGATATCTACATTCTTGATTTTTTCCGTTATCCGCATCTGACTTTTTATTATGCGGTGCTGGGTGTCCGTATTCTGGGCAGGTTTATTTCCGGCGTGGATACGGCCGTGCTGATCCGCTATGTGGTATGTGGTACTGCGCTTCTTTCTAATACATTTATTTACTTTACCGTGAAAAAGATGACAGGGTCAAGGCGTTGGGCTTATATCGGCCTGGTATTATCTGTTTTTTCTTTGTATGGGTATGCCTATTTGTATTATACAGGACCCGATACGATGATCTATACGATTGCCAATGTGATTCTGTTTCTAGGCTGCCTGATCTATAAAGATACGCAGGCAGACCGGGTAGTATATGTGTGGTATCCGCTTATCGCGGTCTGTATCGGTCTGGCGACGGCTGCTAAGTATCATGGAATCTTGTTTGGCATTTTCTGGCTGGCTTTGCATATCAGCAGGAAATACTGGAAAAGCTACCGGAATAATTTTCTCTTTTTACTGAACTGCATATTGACTGTACTGGTATTTTGTCTGTGCAATTATTCGATGTTTTTCTATTTCAGGACCTTTGTAGGGGACAATCTGTATAACTTCAATCATTATGCATGGGGACATCCGGGGATCGAGCATAACCTGCCTTTGCTTGGGTATCTGGAAGCGTATGGCCTTAGCAGTTATGGGGCGGTGGGAGGCGTGCTGCTTCTGCTGGGAATTTACCGGCTGGTACGCAGAAAGAAAGACTGGTGTCAGACCGCCGTATTTATGATTATGCCTCTTTTTGTGATTCTGCTGCTGTCCAGATATCAGATCATGCTGGGGAGAAACCTGTCTCTGGTGCTGCCGTTTGCTTTACTGTTTATGGTATATGGGCTGATGGAGGCGGAGTCTTTGCTGGAAAAGAACCGTTATTATCGTAAAACAGTGATATCTGCTGCCGTTGTGCTGATGGTACTGCTTAATATTGAGACGGTGGTCAATGACTGCCGCTATGAGCTTACCTATACCCTGGCGGAAAAGTATATTGAAGAGCAGATTCCGGAAGGCGCACTGATTTACTGTACGTCTTTTGCTCCGAATATAGATGAGGAGCGTTATACGGTAGTTGATATAGGTGAGGATATATCGCTGCTGCCGGAAACTCTGGGCGGGCAGGAGTATTTCGTCGATGTGGAGTATGCCACAGGATATTTCCAACAGTCCAGAGACTATCTGGTCAGGCAGGGCGGGGATATGTATCCTGATCTGAAAAGGGCATACGAGGAGAAGAAGAGCCGGTACACCTTAAAACAAAATTATAACGGGATCACATACGGAAAAGAGTGGAAATTCAGGGTCGGATATGCAGATGTGTTCCGTTATGATCCCGGCGAAAATTACATAGGGCCGACGATAGCCATCTATGAGTGACAGAGCTTATTTCTTCTCATAGCAGGAGCTCTTCCAGCAAAAGTTCCAGCTCTTCTGCTTCGTCTTTTGAGAAAACGGGAGATTCCTGCGGGGAATCTTCTTTTTTTTCTTTATGTTCCGGCTGGATCAGCTGCATGTCTGCTTCCGCCTGTTCCAGGCGGTTTGCGAGATGGTTTTCCAGGTAGTCCACCAGATTGATATGAAGGATCTTGATTTTGCCCGGTATATCAATCAGAGAGGAAACGGCGAAATAGCAGTACAGTCCGAGAAAACTGATAGCATAGAAAGGCGCTATACTGATAAAACTTTCATTATTGATAATGCCTGTACATGCGCCGATGCCGGCGATCAGAACGGACAGCAGCATGAACTGGCCGGACAGATGCTTCAGCAGAGACAGAGGAAGGCCGCCGATTTTGATCCTGCTTATGAACTTGTCCACAAAAACGGGAACATTGGAAATCCGCTCATTGATCTTACGGCAGCCGGAAAACTTAAGTTTGAGCTGCTGCAGGGCGGGATTGGTAGTAGAGGACATATGTTCCGTTTCCCAGATCAGACGGTGATAAATCACTCCTGACGCAATTTGGCATATGATACTTAAAAAAAGAAATACTAGTATTGCAATGATATAATTTTTATGCAGAAAAATTAAATTGAGCATGTTTGTCACACCTTTCGCATTTGAAATCTTTCTTTTTCATAATTAATTATAGTTGAAAAACATGGTCATAAAAGCTGTAATGCATCGACAGATTCGTCATTCTTCCTACAGAATGTAACAGTGATATTCTTTAAATAAGCTGACATATTGGCATTCATAGGAAGAATGTGGTAATATTAAGAAAAGTTTAAGATTATGGCTTCGGCTAAAAGGAAAAGGAGACGATAGAAATGGTTTATGAACCTCAAGGTGTATGTTCTAAGGCGATTGATGTGGAAGTAGAAGAAGGTGTGATCAAGTCGGTGAAATTTACGGGCGGATGTAACGGCAATCTGCAGGGAATTTCCAGTCTGGTGGCAGGTATGAAAATAGAGGATGCCATCAGCAGGCTGCGGGGTATCAAGTGTGGTTTCAAGAATACGTCCTGTCCGGACCAGCTGGCATGCGCATTGCAGGAAATCTTAGACAATTAGGAGGCTTCTTTCGTCATGAGTAAGAGAATTGTTCTTACCGGCGGCGGTACTGCCGGACATGTAACGCCCAATATGGCATTAATTCCCAGACTGCGGGAACTGGGGTATGAGATAAGCTATATGGGTTCTTACGATGGTATTGAGAAAAGATTAATGGAGGATTTCGACATTCCCTATTATGGCATTGCCACAGGGAAATTCAGAAGATATTTTGATCCCAAGAATTTCTCCGATCCCTTCCGTGTGATCAAGGGAGTGCGTGAGGCACGAAAGTACTTGAAAGAAAAGCAGCCGGACGTGGTCTTTTCCAAGGGAGGGTTTGTCAGCGTTCCTGTGGTTCGGGCCGCTAATACACTGGGAATTCCGTGTATCATACATGAATCGGACATGACCCCCGGCCTTGCGAATAAGCTCTGTATTCCGGTGGCGAAGAAGGTGTGCTGTAATTTTCCGGAGACATTGCAGCAGCTTCCCGCGAATAAGGCGGTTCTGACGGGTTCCCCCATCAGGAAGGAGCTCTCTTCGGGGAATAAAGAAGCGGCCTACCGGCTGTGCGGATTCGATGCCTCTAAACCGGTCATCATGGTGGTAGGCGGCAGCCAGGGATCGGCAGCCATCAATCAGGCAGTCCGGGACGTGCTTCCGGAACTTCTGAAAGATTTCCAGGTGGTGCATCTGTGCGGTAAGGAGAAGATGGATAACCTTCTGCTCACGACTCCCGGCTATAAGCAGTTTGAGTATATCAAGTCCGAGATGAAGGATCTGTTCGCCATGGCGGATATGGTGATTTCCCGGGCAGGTGCGAACGCGATCAGTGAGCTGCTTTCTCTGAAGAAACCGAATATTCTGATTCCGTTGCCCTCCTCCAGCAGCAGAGGAGACCAGCTGCTGAATGCCAAGTCTTTTGAGTCGCAGGGTTTCAGTATTGTGATCGATGAAGACGATCTGACGAATAAGCTGCTGCTTGAAAAAGTGCAGGAGTTATACTTTAACAGAAAAACGTATGTGGACGCAATGCGCAAGAGCAGCCAGCGGGATGCCATCGGGGCGATCATCGGCTTGATTGAGGATGCAGTAAATGAGAAGCAAAGAAAAGATGGTAATCGGACGTAACGGAAAAGCCGAAGAATGAACTGTTGTTACTATTTACGGCCCAGCCGCTCATAGTAACATGATGCACACAAAATGCTCCATAGTCGCATTTTGGCGCTCCCCAACTCGGATTTTCTGTGACTTCCGCTTTGCTCCATTCACAAAAAACACCTCGCGGTATATCAGCCGTGAATAGTAACGAACTGTTACAATCAGGCCGGAACAGGCCACGATATAACTTGAAAAAGGATATTTGCAATGCTACACTGATACTGAGAAAGCAATAACGTGCCGTGGGGTTTTCCGGCACATAATAAAAAAGTAAAGGCAGCGGCGTCTGCCGGAAAAGGAGAAGAACGATGAGCAAAGTTACATTTGATTATTCCAAAGCAGCTTCTTTCATCGGAGAGAATGAAGTAGAATCCATGAAGAAACTGGCACTGGATGCGAAGGAAGTACTTGTAAAAAGGACAGGTGCGGGAAATGATTTCCTGGGATGGATTGACCTGCCGGTTAACTATGACAAGGAAGAGTTTGCGAGGATCAAACAGGCGGCAGCTAAGATTCAGAGTGATTCCGAAGTGCTGGTGGTGATTGGTATCGGCGGTTCCTACTTGGGTGCCAGGGCAGCGATCGAGTTCTTACGTCACAGCTTCTATAATATAGTTGACAAATCGGTGAGAAAGACTCCTGAGATCTATTTCGTAGGAAATTCCATTAGTTCTACTTATATTAAGCATCTGGTTGATGTCATCGGCGACAGGGATTTCTCGATCAATATGATCTCCAAGTCCGGTACGACCACAGAGCCTGCCATCGCATTCCGTGTATTCAAGGAAATGGCAGAGAAGAAGTATGGTAAGGAAGGCGCCGCCAAGAGAATCTATGCCACCACGGACAAGGCGAGAGGATCCCTTAAGAATCTTGCCAACGAAGAGGGATATGAAAGCTTCGTAGTCCCGGATGATGTGGGCGGACGTTTCTCCGTACTGACAGCGGTAGGTCTGCTGCCGATCGCGGTATCCGGTGCGGATATTGATAAATTGATGGAAGGCGCTGCAGAAGGCAGGAAGATGGCATTGGAGGCTCCTTTCGAGGAGAACGATGCTGTAAAATATGCGGCGCTCCGCAATATCCTGCTTCGCAAGGGCAAGGTGATTGAGATTCTGGCGAATTATGAGCCCAGTGCACATTATGTATCCGAGTGGTGGAAGCAGCTGTACGGTGAGTCTGAAGGGAAGGATCAGAAGGGCATTTTCCCGGCAAGCGTTGATCTGACCACAGACCTGCACTCCATGGGACAGTTCATTCAGGACGGTTCCAGGACAATGTTCGAGACGGTTCTCAACATTGAGACAAGCAGAGAGGAGATTATCATTGGTGAGGAGCCGGTGGATCTGGATGGTCTTAACTATCTGGCAGGCAAGAATGTGGACTTCGTTAACAAGAGCGCTATGAACGGAACGATTCTGGCGCATACGGATGGACATGTTCCGAACTTCATGGTTAATGTACCGGAAGCCAATGAATTCTATCTGGGCGAGCTGTTCTATTTCTTCGAGTTTGCCTGTGGCGTAAGCGGCTATCTTCTCGGTGTGAATCCCTTTAATCAGCCGGGCGTGGAAAGCTACAAGAAGAATATGTTTGCACTTCTGGGCAAACCGGGATATGAGGCACAGAGAGAGGAACTGCTGAAGAGACTGTAAAAGAACGAAGAAGATTTTGGCATTCTGATACTTGTATCCACTTTTCATAGGGCGTATATATCAGGAAAGACGTTGGCATGTCGGAACTGACATGCACACAAGGATAAGAGTAAGGAACTGTCCATTAATAACTTGTGCATTTGGCTTGTCTAAATCCGTACAGTCTGCACAAGTTATTTTCGGACACTTCCTAAGAGCAGACGGCGTAATATCTGTAGCAGAAACGCCATCTGCTCTTTTCATAAAATCCAGGAATTATAATAACAAAGGAGACGAAAGCTTATGAACCAAAAATGGACAAAGACGGAACAGGACGGATACACTTTAATTGAGAATGCAGACGGGCAGACTCTGGGTGTCGCTGCTGACAGCAGAGTAAAGATCCTGACAGTGGATGGCTATGCATTTAAGGATTTCCTTGGAACCGGTGAACTGGTGCCGTATGAGGACTGGAGATTATCTTATGAGGAGCGTGCGAAAGATCTGGCAGAGAGAATATCCATAGAGGATATTGCGGGTTTAATGCTGTACAGCAAGCATCAGCTTATTCCGGCGAAGGGTTCCAATACGGCTGCATTAGGGGGAACCTATGGCGGGAAAAGCTATGAGGAGAGCGGTGCGGATCCCTGGGAACTGACGGATCAGCAGAAGGAATTTATTGTAAAGGATAAAGTACGCCACGTCCTGATTATGGGGCTGGAGAGTACTGAGGCGGCGGTACGATGGAACAATAAGCTGCAGGCACTGGCGGAAAACTCTGGCTTCGGTATTCCGGCCAACAACAGTTCGGATCCGCGGCATGGGGCAGGCTCCACGGCGGAATACATGGGTGTGACCGGAGAACCGATCTCCAAGTGGGCCAACGGGATAGGGCTTTCCGCTTCTTTTGACCCGGAACAGGTAAGAGAGTTCGGAGAGATTGCTTCTGCGGAATACCGAGCTTTGGGGATTGCTACGGCGCTTTCACCTCAGATCGATCTGGCTACGGAGCCGAGATGGATGCGGTTTGCGGACACCTTCGGAGAGCATACGCAAATGACGATCGACATGACTAAGGCTTACTGCGACGGTTTTCAGACAACCCAAGGCAGCGAAACCGGCTGGGGAAAAGACAGTGTCAACACGATGGTTAAGCACTTCCCGGGCGGCGGTACCTGTGAAGGCGGAAGAGATGCGCATTATGCCTATGGAAAATACGCAGTCTATCCGGGCGGGAATGAAAAGGAACATTTAAAGCCCTTCACGGAAGGCGCTTTTTCGCTGGATGGCAGGACCGGCAAAGCCAGTGCGGTAATGCCTTACTATACGATTTCTTACGGTTTGGATCGTAAATACGGGGAAAATGTGGGCAATTCTTTCAACAAATATCTGATTCAGGATCTGCTCCGGGAAGAACTGGGATATGAGGGTGTGGTATGCACGGACTGGGGTATCACGCATGATATCGGAAAGGCGGAAGAGGTCTTTGCCGGAAAGTGCTGGGGTGTGGAGCGGCTGACGGAAACGCAGCGGCACTTTAAAGCGCTGGAAGCAGGTGTGGACCAGTTTGGCGGAAACAATGATGTGGCGCCGGTAATGGAAGCTTATCAAATGCTGTGTGAGAAATACGGAAAAGAAGCGACAGATGCCCGTTTCAGACGATCCGCCTACCGTCTGCTTCTGAATATCTTCCGGACGGGACTGTTTGAGAATCCGTATCTGGATCTGGAAAACTCACTGAATATAGTTGGGTGTAAGGAGTTCGTGGAAAAAGGATATCAGTCTCAGCTGAAGTCGGTAACGCTGTTAAAAAATAAAAATCAAGTGCTTCCACTGAAAGAGGGCATTAAGGTTTATGTTCCCGACAGATTCATAAAATCTTATCTGAACTTTATGAGTGTGCCTACAGGAGACCGGACGGTTACTCCTGCCGGGAAGCAGGCGGCATCAGCATATTTCGAGATTGTTGATACACCGGAGCAGGCCGATGCGGCATTATGCTTCGTGGAATCTCCGATTTCCGTCGGATATGACCCGGAAGACCGCAAAGCAGGCGGAAACGGGTACGTGCCGGTCACGTTGCAGTACCGGCCTTATCAGGCGGTGTCCGCAAGACAGCCCAGCCTGGCAGGGGGTGATCCGCTGGAGGAATCTGCGGACCGCAGCTATCGCGGCAAGTGGAACAGGGCAGCCAATGAAGCAGACCTGGACGTTGTGGAGGAAATGAGAAAGCGGATGGGCAGCAAGCCTGTGATCACGGTAGTCGCGCTGAAAAATCCCACGGTACTGGCTGAACTGGAGCCTTGTTCGGATGCCCTGCTTGTGGAATACGGTGTAAGCCCGCAGGCGGTTTTGGATGTTATAACCGGAAGATTTACACCCGAAGGACTGCTTCCTGTACAGATGCCGGCTGACATGGAAGCGGTGGAGAAGCAGAAAGAAGATGTGGCGTTTGATATGGAGTGCTATCAGGATGGGGAAGGCCATACATATGATTTTGGATTCGGAATGAATTTCGAAGGTGTGATAGCAGATGAGAGAATCCGCAGATACCACAAATAGATGATTTTATGCAAGGGGCCGGATACTTTTGTTTCCGGCTCTTGCCAGCCTATAATACATACTAATCCTCCTTCATTTCTTCCCAATATTTTTCTCCTTCTTCAGAGATACTGTTAATGCTAAATAATACTCTGTAACAGTTCAGCCTTCAATGTCATTTAGTTAAGTCCATACACAGCGTCTGATAGGATAGGATTCTCCTTAGGGCCATTGGAAAACGCCGGTACTTAATGAGGTTTTTCACGAATTTAGTACCGCTGCGTTTGGAACTGAGCGAAAGCGCGTCCTTAGGAGATTCCTATCCTGTCAGGCGCGTCCGGCTTAACTTAATGACATTGGTTCAGCCTTTCGGCTTCCATGTTACGGAACATGTCCATTTCAAGTCGCCTGCGGCGAGCAGGATATGTCTTCATTTTTGTGAAGAGAATCGACGAAAGGGGATGATTCTTTTTTCTTGTTTTGACGTATAAAGATTTTCCCTTGTTCTAAATAAAATTCTTTCTGGTCATCAGTCAGAGAACGAAAGATATGGACCAGCAGTTCTTCGTTGTGAGATAGTTTAAGCTCATGAGGATGATTCAGTAAAAAATCAGTAGTCACGTCGAAATAATTGGCAATCCGTATCAGCGTATTGTAATCAGGTTCCCGAATACCCTGAATATAGTTGCTTAATGCTGAAGGCGACATATCAAGGGATTCTGCTAATTGTCTCTGGGATAAATTGTGCTGTTCCAGCAATTCTTTTAGAATTTCACCAAATTTCATATTTATGACCATGCCTCTCTCTGCCTGTAAGTTTACTTCTTTCTTATATTACCGATGCATAATCGATATTTGAGCTTAATACACGATTTGAATTGACAGATCACATTACGTGTTTTAGAATCAAAAGGACGAAGGCAAAAGAAGAAACTGGGAAACGGGACTCCAGGATCCGTGGAGATGTCAGGATGGATAATCTAAGTATGTCCTTTAGGCTCAAAAATATTGTATTTGAGAAGGACTATTTAAAATTAACAGACAGTAAGGAAGGCAAGTATCAGATTTCCTACGAGGAACTTGTTTTCGTTTACTTAGAAGCTTACAGTGCAGAATCCGGCGAAAAAAGCAGACTAATAAGACCTGCTCTGGAAGATATCACGGAAGATATGGACGGAGAGCTGGTTATGCTGGATTGCAGACACTGCCGGTGGAAGCTGAAAACCGATCTGTCGGGGAAGAAAGCCGGGGCGATTATGATAGAGCTGGGAATCCATGCGCCTTACATATTATTGGGTAGTCAGGCATGGCTTGATGAAAACGAAGAAGATGATTTTGATCAGGCTAAGAAGATGGTGCAGATTATGCGAAAATGTGAAAGTGCAACATAATGATAACGGTAATGGAAGCCGAATTGGTATAGTTGCTTATTGCGAAAAATTCTCAATATCAAAAAAAGTCTTGACATAAAGGTTAGCGAGTGCTAACCTTTATGCATAGAATGTAGTTAGAGGATGCTAACCATAAGGGACCGATTATCGAAGATTACGGGAAGGAGCTGTGAAGACTGTGGGGAAAACAGGAAGGCCGGATAAGGGTGTATATTACCGCGCCACAAGGCAGAAAGAATATATTCTGTCTAAACTGCGGGAACGCGGGCTGAGGATCACCAATCAGCGGCGGCTTATCATTGATTGCATTCTGGAAAATGAGTTCAGCTGTTGTAAAGAAATATACTGTCAGGTGAGCAAGATGGATTCATCCATTGGCATTGCAACGGTATATCGAATGGTCAACACATTGGAGGAAATCGGGGCAATCAACCGCAAGAGTATGTATCATGTATGTTTTGAAGAAGAACTCGCGGTAGTACATAGCTGTATGGTAAGGTTTGATGACAGGACGCAGTTAAATTTGAATGCCGAGGAATGGAACCGAATCGTGAAGGTCGGGCTTGAAACATGTGGATATCTGGATAACAGAAATGTGGAACTGGTGGAACTTAGGGAGTGCAATGACGGTGTTGCGGCAGCGATATGAAAGAACGGGTGAATTGCAAGGCGGCCTGGGATGGCCGGATGCACGTAATAAAGAAGGCGAAGGCTGTACCGTTGTTAAAAAGGAGATGAGAGAATGCCATTAACATTTGCAAAAGAAGGAGAACCTGCTTCTATTAAAAAGGTCGGAGGAAAAGAAGATACAAGACAATTTCTGGAAAAACTGGGCTTTGTGGCAGGTGCGGCTGTGACGGTCATTTCTACGGTGGGAGGAAATGTGATCGTCAATATTAAGGATTCCAGAATTGCTATCGGAAAGGATATGGCCAGCCGGATTATTGTGTAAAGTGATATATAATAGAAGAGAGTGCTAAAGAGACCGTATATTTATTTATGCAAACGGGTTTAGCCCGTTTCCTTACAGCCCGAAGGTAAGTTGAAACTAACCATGGGAGGTGTTGAATCCCGGTGGAAATGCTGCCCTGATATTTCATGGGCAGCTGTATTTGGGCTGATATTGTAAGCTGATTAATTCTGTGCATTTTACAGAGTTAAAATAGATTTAATATGGAGGAGGAGAAGATGAAAACATTAAGGGAGGTATCCTGCGGGGAAACCGTAACGGTGAAAAAACTCACCGGAGAAGGGCCGGTTAAAAGAAGGATTATGGATATGGGAATTACGAAAGGTGTGCCAGTTTATGTGCGTAAAGTGGCGCCGCTTGGAGATCCTGTGGAAGTCACGGTACGCGGATATGAGTTGTCATTGCGGAAAGCAGATGCAGAGATGATAGAAGTCGAATAATAAGACATGGAGTTGTGCTAAGGCTGCATAGGACGCAGCCTAAGAACAACTAAGCCATGTCTGGAAGAATGCAAAATGCGTGCATTCTTCCCAGGCTGTATATGAGTAGTTGTGTATAATGAAGCATGGAGTTGTGCTAAGACTGCATAGGACGCAGCCTAAGAACAACTAAGCCATGTCTGGAAGAATGCAAAATGCGTGCATTCTTCCCAGGCTGTGTATGAGTAGTTGTGTGTAATGAAGCATGGAGTTGTGCTAAGGCTGCAACCAAGTTAAATAGAAGAGGAGGAAAAGAAAAATGTCAGTTAAGATCGCACTCGCGGGGAATCCAAACTGCGGTAAGACAACGTTGTTTAATGCGCTGACCGGTTCCAATCAGTTTGTGGGTAACTGGCCTGGCGTTACGGTGGAGAAGAAAGAAGGTAAATTAAAGGGGAACAAGGACGTGATCATTATGGATCTTCCGGGAATCTATTCTTTATCCCCTTATACATTGGAAGAAGTCGTAGCCAGAAACTACCTGATCAATGAGAAGCCGGATGCAATTCTGAATATTGTGGACGGTACGAACATCGAGAGAAACCTGTATCTGTCAACTCAATTGATTGAGCTTGGAATTCCGGTTGTTATGGCAGTGAATATGATGGATCTTGTCAATAAGAACGGTGATAAGATCTCTCCGGAGAAGTTAAGCTCCAGTCTGGGATGTGAGGTTGTCGAGATTTCTGCGCTGAAAGGCACAGGGGTTCTGGAAGCGGCAGATAAGGCCGTTAAGATTGCGGGCAGGAAGTCACAGGCAGTGGTCCACAAATTTGACGATAAAGTGGAAGAGGCCATCAGCAATGTATCCGCAATGCTGCGCGGCGTATCAGAAGAGCAGAAGAGATTTTTTTCCATAAAATTGCTGGAGAAGGATTCCAAAATCACGGAACAGATGACCAGTGTGCCGGATGTAAGTGCCGCGATTAAGAAACTGGAGGATGCTTTCGATGATGACACAGAGAGTATTATCACAAATGAAAGATATGTGTATATTGCGTCGATCATCAAGGATTGTGTTGTCAAGAACAGAAACAATACATTGACTACTTCTGATAAAATTGATAAAGTTGTGACAAACAGATGGGCGGCTCTTCCGATCTTTGCACTGGTAATGTTCATCGTATATTATGTATCCGTAACGACAGTCGGCGGTTTTCTGACTGACTGGACCAATGATGTTCTGTTCGGTGATATTATTCCGCCTGCAATTGAGAATGTTCTTGCAGGTATTGGCTGTGCTGACTGGCTGCAGGGATTGGTTCTGGATGGTATCGTAGCCGGTGTGGGCGCCGTTCTTGGATTCGTTCCGCAGATGCTTGTGCTTTTCATTCTGCTGGCATTCCTGGAATCCTGTGGATATATGGCAAGAGTCGCGTTTATTATGGATCGTATTTTCCGTAAGTTCGGACTTTCCGGCAAATCCTTTATTCCGATTATGATCGGTACAGGATGCGGTGTTCCCGGCATTATGGCTTCCCGTACAATCGAGAATGACAGAGACCGCAAGATGACAATTATGACGACCACGTTTATTCCCTGCGGCGCGAAGCTGCCGATTATTGCATTGATTGCGGGTGCATTCTTCGATAATTCGGGTCTTGTTTCATGGGGTGCCTGGCTGATCGGTATTGCAGCGATCATTTGCTCCGGCATTATATTAAAGAAGACTAAGATGTTTGCGGGAGAACCGGCTCCGTTCGTAATGGAACTGCCTGCATACCATATGCCTACAGTGGGCGCGGTTCTGCGCAGTATGTGGGAGCGTGGCTGGTCCTTTATCAAGAAGGCAGGTACGATCATCCTGTTATCCACGATCGTTCTCTGGTTCCTGATGAGTTTCGGATGGGCTGACGGTAGTTTCGGTATGCTGGAGGCAGAACAGTTGGATTCCAGTATTCTGGCGAAAATCGGAAGTGTAATCGCATGGATCTTCACACCTCTTGGCTGGACACAGGCAGGAGAAGGATGGAAAATGGCAGTTGCGGCTGTTACAGGCCTGATTGCAAAGGAAAACGTAGTGGCAACCTTCGGTATGCTGTTTGGATTTGCGGAAGTTGCCGAGGACGGCGCTGAAGTATGGGGAAGACTGGCAGCAGTTATGACACCTGTTGCAGCGTTCGGATTCCTGGCATTTAACCTTCTGTGTGCACCGTGCTTTGCGGCTATGGGAGCTATCAAGAGAGAGATGAACAACCGGAAATGGTTCTGGTTTGCCATTGGTTACCAGACCGTGCTTGCCTATGCGGTAGCTATGTGTATCTATCAGATTGGTACACTGCTTACGGGTGGCGGATTCGGAATCGGTACAGTGGTGGCGCTTCTTCTGGTGATCGGATTCCTGTATCTTCTGTTCAGACCTTACAGGGAAGCGGATTCTTTGAAGATAGATATACGCAAGACTGTGAAAGCGGCGAAATAAGGTTGAGAAATGATATATCCGGTTCCGGCAGTTACCGCGAAAGATTTGATAAAATATAAGGAGTTGATGACATGGGAACAGCAATCGTATTGGCGATCGTAGCGGGTGCGGCAGGACTTGCGGTCCGCAGTATGGTCAGGGATAAGAAAGCAGGCAAATCGCTTCAATGCGGCGGGGATTGCAGTCATTGCGGCGGTTGTCACTGACGTAAGAGAAAAGAATATTTTGAAAGAGACAGGGCAGCCAGAAGTATGATCTGGCTGCCCCTATTTGCTGTCTCTGTACGTCCTGCTCTTTTACCGGAGCAAACGCCTGAAATTCTTTCATTCCTGCAGACCGGAAACAAAGAATTTTTTGCGATATTCTGCGGGGGTTATACCGACTACTTTCTTGAAGGTACGGGAAAAGTGCGGAGAAGATTCATAACCTACCTGATATCCGATTTCGTTGATTTTCAGCTGTGGTTCAGCCAGGAGTTCCTTTGCCCGTTCGATTCTCTGGCTGGTGATATAAGTTCCCAGCTTCTGCCCGGTGAGTTGCTTATAAATATGGGAGAGGTACACGGGGTTTAGGTATACCTGCTCGGCCAGGACGGTCAAAGTGATTTCTTCGTTCAAGTGTTCCCGGATGTAAGTATGGATGGTATGCAGAGTTCTGTTATAACGCAGAGCTTGCTCTTTATCCTGCGCTTCCATGAGCCAACATCCTATGCGATACAGGCTTTCCGATAGAGAGGTGGCATCTTTTTCATAAGGCTCATAGAATATGGACATACTCCGGAAACTTTCCAGGAAGTCGTTCTGCCTTCCGCCCTTGTAGATGGCATTCAGAAAAAGCGTCTTCAGGTTATTTAAAAGAAACGCCTGCTGTTCGCTGCCATAAGGCACCGGCGGGTGCAGAATACTTTCGAGCAGGTGCAGGAAATCATCTGTGTTTTCATGGATAAGGTAGAATTCCAGTTGCTGCAGCATCTGTAGAAGCCGTTCATAGTCGGAAGTAGTAGGCGTCGTAGCATAAAAATCGGTATTGCTGAGTACCATTTCTTCATTTTTTCCCATTCTGTATCTGAGAAGAAAAAGCATCTTACGCCCGTAGGCGGCAAACTGCCCGAAAGAAAAGGGCGAGGGATCCAGAAGCAGAGAAAGGGAAATTTCTCTGCTGCGCATGCAATAATGAAAATTTTCTGCGGAGCCATTGATGAAGGCGTAAAAGGTATCAGCGGGCTCGCCCGTTGTGGATTGGATCAGCCAAAGCAGATATTGGGAATCATCTGTAAAAACCGGCGTGCATACAGCTTGCTGTGTCAGGCAGTTTTGAAAAATCACATGTATTTCTATCAGAGAAGAGGGCAACTCTGTAGAACTCCCGGACAGGGGAGGGTGGTCAAGGCGGCAGCCGACCAGAAAGAAAGGTTTTTTCCGGCAGAAGGCAAGGCCGAGTCTCTGGGCATCCTCTATATATCGGGACATTTCGGAATCGGGCATAGGGGGTGAGTTCAGGAGATTGTTCAAAAATGTCTGCTGCAACATGGGGCGTACCCTCTGCAGTTCATTTTCCAACTGTTTTGTCCAGTTTTTTTCCCGGGAATCCCGCTCCAGGCGGAGAATGCATTCGGTTACGGCGTCAATCAGGGGTTCGTCTCCCTGACTTTTTAAAATATAAAAATCACAGTGATAGGACAAGGCGGTTTGAGCGTAGTCGAATTCGCTGTAGCCGGAAAGAATGATGGTGCGGCAGTTCGGCCATCTTTTTTTAATTTCAGATATCAAATCAAGGCCACTGGTAACAGGCATATCAATATCCGTGATAAGGATATCCATGCGGTAATGAGTGAAAAGTTTCAGGGCGTCAGGAGCGGAATAAGTTCGGTAAACCTCCAGGGAAATATTGGAAATGGAGGAAAAGGTACGGTAAAGCCCATCGGCAATATGCTTTTCATCGTCAACAATTAATAATTTATACATCGTTCGCTCCTTTCATTTCGGTCTCCTGGGGCGGGATGGGAATTCGTATGTTTACCGTCAGGCCGTATCCATCTTTCTGAGACAGATAAAGTCCGGCAGTCTTTCCGTAGGTCATGCGGAGACGGCGGTGTATATTGATGAGTGCGGTGGTCTCCAGAGTGCTTTCCGGCGCCTCCAGTTTTTCTTTGAGTTCTGTGAGAAGTGTCTCTGAAAGTCCGGGGCCGTTGTTCTCTACGCTGAGTATCAGAGCATCGTCTTCCTGGAAAATATTCAGACAAAGAGATGGTGAGGGAACCTGATTCAGGCCGTGTTCAAAGGCATTTTCAAGGATGGGTTGAATAATCATCCGGGGTACTTTGAGACTGCGGAAGGCTTCCGGGAGAGGGGAAAGCCGTATTTCCAATCGCCCGTCAAAACGGAACTTCTGTATACTGCAGTAATTGACAGCGTGCTCGTATTCCGCGCTGAGAGGAACCTCTGAGGCGGCGTTTCTTGTGATATATTGATAGTAATTTCCAAGATATTTGGAAAACAGGACGATATTTTCGCAATCCTCATCTTTGGCAAGACGGTAAATATTGAAAAAACTGTTATAGAGGAAATGCGGATTGATCTGGGATTGCAGCTGTTTCAGTTCTGCACGCTGGGTAAGGATTTTCTGCTCGTAAACCTGATGGATCAGATTGTCAAGATTATGAGCCATCTTGTGAAAGGACTGATACAGGATACGAAATTCATCGTTGCCGGTAATGGGCATATCTGTAAGCTGGTAACGCCCGGCCTCGATTTCCCAAATAGCGCGCAGAAGATATTTGACGGGTCGGTTGATGAAATGCCACAGAGCCAGACTGAAAAGGGAGATTATCAGAACCGAGAGGGCAATATAGGCGACCCAGAACATGCGGTAGCTCTTGATTTCTCCGAAAATCTGGCGTGTGGGGACGTGGGAAGTCAAAATAAGACCAGTATTTTCTACATCGATAGAAGTAATAACCATTTCGGCAGAATTCTCTTCCGAAACGGCCGGGCCGGAGGAAAGACGAAAACTTCCCTCTCCTGAAGAAAGTATGGTGCAACTATCAGGAAAACTGGTATAGTTGCGCAAAAACTCAGAAAGGGAATCGTTGGAAAAGGTGATCTTAAGCAGGAAAAGTTCCTCCTCATTTTCAGCAGGAAAACGGATAGGACTGTGGGTATATAGACAGAGTTGGTTTTGCTCAAAAAAAAGATGGCTGTTTATTTCATCCGGCTTTCCCTGCCTGCTGAAATATTCGCTGAACAGGATTCCTGGTTCCGAATCATTGACGGAAATCGTTTTGTTCAGTGAGGGGATATAGATTGCGGCGCTTTCAAGAAACTGGCTGCTGTTCTGTAACGTAGAAAGCAGCTGTGCTGTTCGAAGGATGTATTGGGAACGTTCGTAATCGGTCATAACAGGATAAGCGTTTATCAGGTAGTTGATGTCCGGATTGGATGCCAGGCGGTAACAGGAAAACTGTATCCGGGTAATTTCATCGGAAAAGAAACCGGCATACAGGGCCAGTTGAGCAGAGGAAGAATCTGTGATTTCACGCCGGATTGTATGGTAGCCATACTGATAAATGGTGGAACCCACAATGATGAGCGGGAGCAGGAGAAAAAGAAAAAGCGCAATGATTTTTACGCGCAGGGGAAAATAGTGGTTTTTCAATGCTGTCAGCATGGTTGGACTCCTTATGAAAAAATGCCTGGTGCGATTTGGCTAAGTATAGCATAAGAGGTAAGCCGTTTCAAGAAGGGGGAAAAGCACTTTGCCCAACGAAAAGTGGGAACAAAGGCTGTAATTTCGTGGTTTTTGCTTAAATATGCAAAAAAAAGAACTTGATTTTGGACAATAAATATAAAGATATATCATTTACGTACAAAATACGTTTTTGATATAATCATCCTGTCAAAAACGGATATGAGAAAGTTAGTAGGAAAGGAGGAAATGTATGGATGAGATGATTATGCGGTTCATGGGCACTGGGGCAGGAGAAGGTGTGCCCACCCCCTTTTGCCGATGCAGAGTCTGTGAACATGCGAGAAAAGTCGGCGGAAAAGAAATTCGTATGAGGTCTGCCTTTCGGGTTTCTAAAGAAATGCAAATCGATTTCGGAACAGATATTTTTGCGGAATGCATTCGCACCGGTCTGGACATGTATGATTTAAAATATTTGTTGATAACCCATACGCATGACGATCACTTTGCCCCCTTCAATCTGTATCTCAAGTCGCTGATCAGCAGGGGAAACGGAGAAAAGGTACATATTTATCTGAATGAGGATGCATATGGGTTGGTAGAGAAATACGATTCGCTTTGTTTTGACGGCAACAGACATTTTTACACGGATAGTACAAAGAAGGATTTTGCATTTCATCAGTTGCATTTTTGGCAGGAGGAAAAGATAGGAGATTTTGTGGTTACTCCGGTAAAAGGAGAGCACAAAGGGCATCTGGAAAAAAACTCCGCGAATTATCTGATTGTCCTTCCGGACGGACGGCGGATGCTGTATGCGCTGGATACCGGTTTTTACGGGAAGGAAACCCTGTCATACCTGGAGAATGTGCAGCTGGATTACTTCATTGTGGAGGGAACCTTCGGGAGTGCAAATCGAGAGGAGAGGCCCTATTCCCACCTGGATTTAATGAGTGCATACAATCTGTGTCAATGTCTGTTTGAACAGAATAGCGTTACGCAGAAGACACAGGTTTACCTGACTCATCTCAATCAGGAACAGGACTACACCCATGAAGAAATGGTTGCTGCATGCGCGGAGAGAAAGACGCCTTATCGGGTGACAGTGGCATATGACGGGCTTCAGATAGAAGATTATGTAAATTGAGAGTGTGTTTTGCACACGGATAGGAGAACAACAGTATGAAATTGAAAAGAATTGCAGCGCTATTGTTAGTTCCTTGTGTCATCCTGGGAGGCTGCCAGAGTGCAGCTGTGTCGGATGAGACGGAAAATGCGGATAACCGGCAGGCGGAAGAGACGGAAACCGGAACACAGCAGGACGGAGAGGGGCAGGCAGAAGCGGATTCCGCAGCGTCTCCGAAGGGAAGATACGAGGAACCGGTGGAGGTATCTATTTCTAAGGTTATGGTTACCAATCCGCATCTGATAGAAGGACAATCTCCATCGGATAATGTGGTTTTAGATCTGATCAAGGAGGATCTGAATATCGACGTTAAGATCGCCTGGGAGGCGGAGTCGAGCGAGTATAACAACAAGCTGTCGTTAAATATTGCTTCGGGTGATTTGCCGGATATTATGTACATCACCAATTATCTGACATTCCGGGAAATGGCGGATAATGACATGCTTGCGGATTTGACCGACATTTATGAGACTTATGCGGGTGACTATATGAAGCAGACCTACGCCACCTTTGGGGGAAGGAACCTGGAGCCCCTTACCATTGACGGAAAGCTTTATGCCCTTTCCACCGCGAACATCGGATACGGGCATAACATTCTGTGGCTGCGTAAAGACTGGCTGGATAAACTGGGGCTGGAAGTGCCCTCCACCATGGAAGAGTTGAAACATGTCCTAAGGGAATTTGTGGAAAAAGATCCAGGCGGGAACGGCCCGGGAAATACGATCGGCCTGGCAATCCATGCGACAAAGCCGGTGGCAGGCTATGGTAATAAATTTGGTGTAGAGCCAATTTTCCACAGTCTGGGTGTTTATCCGACGCAGTGGATGAAAGATGATGCAGGAAATGTTTATTATGGTTCCATTGCTCCGGAAATGAAGGAAGGGCTGGAGATATTGCACGATATGTATGAAGAAGGCCTGATTGACAGGCAGTTTGTAACCAGAGTGGGTTCCGGTGAAACGGATGCGATCGTGGATTCTGGACTGGCGGGAGCCTGGTTCGCGCCCTGGTGGGGACAGAGCGGGGACAGCTATATCAATAATCCGGATATTGAGTTGACCGTATCGAACGCTCCTCTGGACGGGGAAGGAAAATTTAACCATTTACTTCCGTCACCCACTGCGGATCTGGTTGCAGTGAGTAAGGATTGCCCAAATCCGGAAGCCTTACTTAAGATTATTAATGAAGAATATGACATATACAGAGGAATTGATGCGGAAGGAATGGCTAAAGTACAGCCGATTTTTGACCAGGGCGTTTCCAGAGAAGCTCTTTTCCCTACAGGCGGATTCAATCTGGACTATTACGATGTGGTGCCAAAACTAGGCAAACTGTGTAAGAATCTGGTGGAAACCGGTGTAATGGGTGGCGATGAAACTACGACGGAATATGACAGATGGAAAGCAGAAGGTGCAAAGCGGTATGCCGATGGCATTGATCCTTCCGATCCTAATGCGCCGAATACCTTCCGTGATTACTACGGGAGATACGTAGGCTCCAATATCCTGGATACTCCGGAAAACAATCCGGTGGATGCGGCTTATTATTATACGACGGAATCTTCTGACAGGCTGAAACCTACGTTGGATAAGCTGGAAGAACAGATGTATCTGCAGATTATCACGGGAGAAAAGCCGTTGGAGTATTTCGATGAATTCGTAGAACAGTGGAAGAAGCTGGGCGGCGATGTTCTCACACAGGAAGTACAGGTAATGGTAGATGGGCAATAAATATAAGAAAAGAAACGTGACAGAAAGATATTATCATTTGATGCTTCTGCCTGGTATGGCTTTTTTATTCCTGTTTCATATTGTGCCGCTTGGGGGCGTAGTCATCGCGTTCCAAAATTTCAAGCCGGTCAAAGGAATTTTCGGCTCTCAGTTTGTTGGGCTGGACAATTTTCGTCGTTTGTTTTATCTACCGGATTTTTGGCAGATTTTAGAAAATACGCTCCTGATAGCGGTAGGAAAAATTGGGATGGGTATGTTGATGGCGGTAGTATTTGCGGTGCTTCTGAATGAGTGCAGAAGCACCGTGCTGAAACGCCTGGTACAGACATCCGTTTATCTTCCTCATTTTCTTTCCTGGGTCATTCTTGCGGTAATGTTCAGCAACCTGCTTTCCTACGGTGGAGTGGTCAATCGCTTCCTGGGATTGTTTGGTATGGAGCCTCAGATGTTTCTGGTTAGTAATAAGTGGTTTCGCAGCATCGCTGTTCTGGGAGATGTATGGAAAGAATTTGGATATAATGCGGTTGTGTATGTAGCAGCGATGACAAGTATCGATCCCGGGTTGTATGAGGCGGCGAAGATTGACGGCGCAAACCGATGGGACCGAATATGGCATATTACCATCCCGTCTATCCTCCCTACGATCATCCTGATGATGACATTGAACATGGGGCAGATCATGAATGCCGGTTTTGATGAAATCTTTAATCTATACAGTCCGTTGGTTTATGAAACAGGGGATATTATCGATACATATGTGTACCGGGTGGGTTTGACAAACATGCAGTACAGTTTTGGTACGGCTGTAGGTCTGTTTAAATCAGTGATAAGTTTTATTTTACTGGCCGGATCTTATAAACTGGCCGACAAATTTGCGGGTTACCGTATTTTTTAAAAAAGGAGTACAACGTGAAGAAAAAGAGAAAGATTTCAACGGCGGATATCCTAATTGCTTTTTTGCTGATAGTATGTGGTCTGATGTGTCTCATACCGATTTTGAACACTGTGGCAATTTCCTTTAGCGATAAGACGAGCGCCGCTATGGGTCGGGTGGGCCTGTGGCCAATAAATTTTAATGTGGCAGGATACCGGGCTATCCTGGAAGAAAAGCAGTTCTTTCACTCTTTCTTTGTCTCCGTCAGGAGGGTGGCGGCAGGCACAGCGCTGAATATGACGCTGACCATTCTGATGGCGTATCCGTTGTCGAAGGAGCCGGGGAAATTCCGGGCGAAGAAATATTACATGTGGATTGTGATTTTCCTCATGATGTTTAACGGAGGAATCGTGCCGAATTTTATATTGGTAAAAAACCTGAATTTAATGGATACCATCTGGGCTCTGATTCTGCCGGGTGCGGTTCCTGTATTCAACGTGATTCTGCTCATGAATTTTTTCAAAGGAATTCCGGACTCACTGGAAGAGGCGGCTGTCATTGACGGAGCGAATCCGTTGCAGATTCTGATAAAAGTTTTTCTGCCCATGTCCAAAGCAGCGTTGGCAACGATAACCCTGTTTTGCATTGTAAATCACTGGAATGCTTTTTTCGATGGGAAAATATATATTAATTCTCTGGAGAAACTTCCCTTGCAGACCTATATCCAGTCTCTGGTGGTAGATTTGAATCCGGAACAGATGGCATCCATGACGCCGGAACAGATGAGCGAACAGATGCAGCTGTCCAGTCTTACGTTTAACTCGGCAAAGGTTGTGGTATCTATGCTGCCAATTTTGCTTATATATCCATTTCTCCAGAAATATTTTGTGACGGGTATTGTTATGGGAGCGGTGAAGGAATGAGGAAAGAATCTCAATTACCCAAGCTTTAAGGCGTAGTATACACGCAGATTGGAGTCAATGATGAATCATAATATAAATACCTCCTATGTTCTGGATATTCATACCCACACACTGGCGAGCGGGCATGCTTACGGAACCCTTCGGGAAATGGCGCAGGCCGCAGCCGCAGCCGGATTGTCCGTATTGGGAATTTCGGAGCATGGGCCTGGGACACCGGGCACCTGCGATCCTCTTTATTTTTTGAATCTGAATGTGGTTCCGGAACGGCTTTGTGGAGTAAGGCTGCTGCACGGCTGCGAGATCAATGTCCGAAACGACGGGAGGTTGTGGTTGGATCAGCGCTATTTGGAGCGGCTGGACTACGGAATTGTAGGAATCCACGGAATCTGCTATGAGAATGCGGGAAAGAGGAAAAATACGGAGAATCTGATTTCCTGTATGCGGAATGAAAAGATTCGGTTCGTATCCCATCCGGATGACGGTAATATGCCTCTGGATTACGAACTTCTGGTGCCGGCGGCAAAGGAATACCATGTGGCGCTGGAGGTAAATAATAACTCTCTCCTGCGGGCAGATCGGCTGGACTGTCTGCAGAATTATCAAACTATGCTGACACTCTGTGACAGATTGCGCGTGTCGGTTATCGTCAGTTCAGACGCTCACGATCCGAGCAGCGTCGGCCGATTTGACAAAGCCCGTCAACTGCTTCGGCAAATGGATTTTGATGAAGAACTCATTTTGAATACCAGTGCGGAAAAACTGCTGGCACATCTGAAGTAATACCGGGTTATCGCAAATTTTTATTGCAGGATGTAATCACAGCTGTTTGTTTTCCGCAGATGAGAAGAATAGACAGTATCACAGAACCTGCGAATCCGTACCACATCAGTTTTTTGGACTGCAGATATGCCGCGTTATATTCTCTGGTGCCAATCCGCTTGCATATTGATAAGCTGCGAGATCACGCTGGCAATGGCAGCACCTGTCACACCCGGAGCCGGGGATCCGAAATGTCCGAAGATCAGCACGTAATTCAGGCCTGTGTTAAGGAAAACAATGTGTTACAGGTGCGGCACTGTATTCTATTGAGGGCGTACTGATTTTATATTCTATTTTATTTAACTTTCTGTATTGTCAGTGTGGATGCATAAAGCAGATTTTGCATCTACACGGTTCAATCTTTGGTCTTTTATGAGATAGCCTTCTGAACTGATAACAATTTATATTGACTCTATTTGGTTTGCGGGCACTATTCTGTTATGGAGAACTGCTGTAGAACATTATTCAGATGCAAGTCAGAGAAAAGGAGGTTATGACGATAATGATGAGTTTGTTTGATGAAGAACAGATAATGAAATCATTTATTAAGAGTGAAAGGCACGATGAAGCTAGAGAAACAGCGGAAAGAATGATTAAAGGAACTTGAAGCCGAGGTCATGCAGTTGGCGTAATCAATCATATCAATCAAAATCAAATATAATAATGGCGTCAGAGCATATAGAAACTGAGAATCTATATGCTCTGTTTTTTGCAGTAAAGTAGGGAACATGGGCGACAACATTCGAGTCAATACTATAGGACAGACCAAGAAAGCGTAATTTTTTGTGAATTTGATTATAGAGTCCTTTACAAAACGTTACTGGTAAAAGGATCTGTAATTCTTTGAGGTTATGCTGGCGGTCTGATGGTTCGGGCAAAAATACAACAATATGTTGTGAATCAGAAAAATCCATTATGGGAACAGATCAAAACAGTGGAAATTCAGGGGCTGCAACTGTCAGTTGACAAATTTCCAAGTGCTCTTTATAGTCATTGTTATAGATTTTCCCCATAATAAAATAAACAAAGTCCTGGAACAAAGTTCGAATGCACACGGGTCAACACGCAGAAATATCTGACGGTCAGGTCAATGTGACAAAGAGAACGTGCAGTCTGATGCAGAAAGGACTAAAGCCGTAAATTATGGATAGGAGGATACAAACATGACGCTTGGAGAAAAAATATACACGCTGAGGGTGAAGGACGGACTTTCTCAGGAAGCTTTTGGAGAAAAACTCGGAGTATCCAGACAATCCGTCTCGAAATGGGAAACGGATCAATCCGTTCCGGAGTTGGATAAGATCGTGGTGATCAGTGAGTTGTTTGCAGTCAGTACAGATTATCTTCTGAAAGAATCCATGGAAGAGGATAGTGTATTGAGGAAAGAAGGTTTTGGGGATACACAGGACGAAGACTCACACAGCACGCATATCGTTATACAGAAATCCATGATGGCTTTCGAGTATAAAAGCCAGAAGAACTGGCGGGGAATGCCGCTTGTGCATGTGAACATCGGACTCGGAAGATGTGCAAAAGGTGTCATTGCCATAGGGCTTGTTTCAAAGGGCATTGTTGCGATTGGATTGGCAGGCCTGGGTGTGGTCACATTGGCTCCGATCGGGATCGGGCTCCTTCTGGCAGTAGGTGGTATGGTGCTCGGCGGCATTGCGGTAGGATCCTTTGCGGTGGGAATTGTTGCCATGGGCGCCGTGTGCCTTGGCCTGTTTTCCATGGGCGCTTTGGCAGTGGGGCAGTTTAGCTTCGGCGCCATGGCGATCGGACAACAGGTTGCCATAGGGGATTCGGCCCATGGAGATATCGCCCTGGGGTTCAGTGAGGCAAGCGGAAGAATCTTCGAACAGGTTACGGGTGTAGACGGCAGCTTCGATTATCAGGGCATGCTGAAGGCGGTCGATGAGAATGTGGCAGGGCATTGGTTTATTTTCAAGGAGTGGGTGAAAGGAATCATTCATTTGATGGCGAAGGTATAAGATCGAGGCGAAGCCATATCTGTATTTGTGTTTATGCCGCTTCTGATGTGATATTCCACGAAAAAGTGTACAAGTAAAGTATCCGGCCTATCGCAGGCGATCTGGAATGGCCGGATACGGTAATAGGGATGCTGAAGGTTGAACCGAATTGTTACAGGAAGCAAAAAGAGAAGCTGGAAAAAGATGGGGAAATGGCTGTTTATGCTGGAAGCCGTGATAAGCATTGTCCTTCCGGTGCTTGGAGTTTCGGTTGAAATTTCGTTGGTTGCCGGAACAGGTATCGGGTTTGCAGTTCTTCTTGGGACATTTTTTTATACGGATCGGAAGATAGAAGAATTTGTCGGGCATAATACTCGTGATTTTTGAAAATGCCAAAAAGGAGATTTTGGTAAGTAAACTCATATCTCGTGTGCTGCAATCTGTCAAAATCATCAACATACAGCATAAGCGTCTCATAGCTTTCAAATATATACCCATTTTCCCTTAGATAAAATGAATTTTTACAGTTGTGTTCCATATCATCCTCGGCACAATCGTTGCATAATATATCAAGCAAAAGAAAGCTGTGGAGCAGTGGAAGAAACATCATTTGGTAGAAAAACCTGAGAAGAACTGGAGCTTGAGGATGGTTATTGATGATGGGATATTGATAAAATCCAATCACGGTGTTATACTAATAATAGAAAAAGATGAAAATCATATCATTAACTCTGCGGAGGATAAAGTATTGACCATAAAGAAAAAAGATATTGAACAGTATCTTTCCGAGGTGAAGGCAGCTGTTGAAAATGATAGATACAGACTTGACCGGAACTCCAGACGGCGGGATAATATCAATTTGTTTCTGGATTACGTGATAGATGAAGCGAGGGCAAAGGAAATTATATTAAGCCTTACTGCAATGGATTTTTCGGAGATTCTTCAGAATGAACATAAAGGCTTTGAACATGAAAGGTTGTATGTATTTGGCAAGGATGTAATTCTGTTGGAAAGAAATGGGACGGAAGAAAAGACAGTTTCTCTGTATATTAAATTTAACAAGCTGGAGAACTGCTTCGTGATTGTGATTTCGTTTCATGAGCAGAAGTATCCGCTTACATATTATTTCAAACAAACAGAAGGAAATCGGAGGTGACCATTATGGCAGAGAAGGGAAGAAGGGACTTCTGCATCGGGTGCAGAAAAGAGACTGAGTACCTTTTACAGAAAAGAGACATCGTAAAGCATATAAGGGATAAGGAGTATACTTTTGGAATCACTGTGGCTGTCTGTGTGGAGTGCGGTGAGGAAATGAGCATTCCAGGTCTTATTGATAAGAATGTTCAGGAAATCGATGAGCAGTATAGGGCGGTGGAAGGCCTTGTGTCGATTGATGATATTGAAAAACTTATGAAGATCTATAAGATCGGTAAAGCCCCGTTATCTCTTGCCCTTGGATTTGGTGAGGTAACCATACCGAGGTATCTGGAAGGGCAGGTACCTTCCAAAGAGTATTCAGATGTTGTGAGAACTGCATTGGCTTCTCCTGCATATATGAAGCAGAAGCTTATGGAAAACAGAGAGAAGCTGAGTGACGCAGCATATAAGAAAGCGATGGCGGCAGCAGACAACATAGAGAGTCTGTTCTCTGTTTCAGACAAGATGCTTAGGGTGATCGCATATGTATTTGAAAAACTGGAAGAGGTAACCCCTCTGATGCTGCAGAAACTGCTTTATTTCATCCAGGGTATTTATTCTGCGCTGTATGGCAGACCGATCTTTGAAGAGGACTGCAGGGCATGGGTGCATGGTCCGGTCTATCCGGAGGTATATGAATTGTTCAGGGATTTCAAATATAACCCGATCGATGATGCCCGGTTTGCCCTGCTTGGAGGAACAGTAGATGCGCTGACGGAAGAAGAGAAGAATGTGGTCGATCTTGTGGCGAACACGTTTGGAATGTATGGAGGAAAGGTATTAGAGCGAATTACGCATAATGAGGATCCGTGGAAGGAAGCCAGGAGGGGTTATGGCGACAGCATTCCTTCGAGTGAGCTTCTGCCGAAGGAACGTATTATGAAATACTATGAAGCTATAAACCTTCAATATGGCATAGGAACGGAAGAGGGAATTAAGACCTATATTCGTGATATGCTGGATAAGGCATCACGGAATAAGATAATACCCGCAGTGGACAACAGAATAAACTGAAATCCTAAGGCTCAGGAAAGATTGTTTCTTCCCGAGTCTTAGGATATGCAAGGGAGAGGAACTATCAATTTGGCATAAGTCTTTTGGGCATTTTCTTCCTTCGCCGTTGCCATAGATTCTTGAAGTTCTCTAAAATCATCCATGGCTCTCTGCATTATTTCAGCATTGTTTATTTCCTTGAATACCTCCATGTTTCACCACCTTTTAAAGTAACCGTTACCTTCCTGCTTGACAAAAACAGAGTAAAGTATTAGCATATATTTAGTAATACAAAGTATATTGAAAACACCAATATATATGGAAATATAATAGATCACAGATCTACTGGTATAAACCATGATAATTACCGCTACCTTACACGCAGGATAAATTTTCATGTGCAAGAAAACTGAATGAGACAATGCCGGTAGCATCGTCGATTGAATTATAGTAAACGACATAACAAATTTCTGTTTCCGTCTCCTGCCAAAGCCATATACGGAAGCTTTTGCAGGGCCGAAAACGAAATTTTTAATGTCGTTAACTATAGGTGCGGCAGATGGAAATTCTGGCAAGGTAAACTAGAAAAAGGAGAGCCATCATATATGCAGGAAAAGTATGAACGGCAGATGAAAAAAGGTGTTTTGGACATGCTTGTCCTGCGGCTTCTGGAAGAAGAGAGAAAGTATGGATATCAGCTGATTACGGAGCTGCGTGAGAAGAGCGGTGATATCTTTTCTCTGAAGGAGGGGACGCTGTATCCGATTCTCTACCGGCTGGAGGATGAGGGGCTGGTGGAAAGCAAATGGTCTGAGGCAGAGAATAAACAGCTTCCCAGGAAATATTATCTTATGACAGATAAAGGCAGGCAGGCTCTGGAAGAAATGTATCAAAGCTGGCAGCAGATCACAGACGGAATCAGGAAATTGATGGGCAGATGAGAGGATCATATACGCGCTATGCAGGATGCCTGTATGTGTGCATCCGGTACTTGCACTGTATTTTTCATGGGAATTTGTGTCCCGGAAGACATGGAGGTGCATGTAAATGGATGGTTGCAATAGATTCATATGTGGAAAGGACAGCTTAAAATGAATGCAGAAAAAAACGAAAAGAATACATTACGCCGGGGAGATAATGAGCACAAGTATGTCAATGATATTGTCAGAAGGATAAAGTGTACGGAAGCGAAAAGGAAGGAAATCAGGAATCAGCTTCTGTCGGATATTGCCATGCGAAGAGAAGAGGGTGAGGCGTTTGAGCAGATTGTAGAGAGTATGGGTTCGGCACAGGAGATTGCGGAGGCTTTCTGCCAGGATCTGTCCGATGCCGATAAAAAGGCATATCGCAGGAAACGGCTCGGGATCATTCTCGGAGTGGTCGGGGTGGTTTTATTGCTGCTTCTGTCCTTGGCGGCTTATATATGGTGGCTTTTTCCGGCGCCTGCAGAGCTCAGTGAAGATTTTACACAGGAGGAGATCAGTGCCGAGGTACAGAGAGTGATTAAGTTGCTGGATCAGGATGATTTCGAAGCGTTACAGGAAACTTCGACTGATGAAATCCGTGCGGTGATGACACAGGAAACGATTGACAAGGTACGGCAGAGTATTTCCAGTGACTGGGGCAGCAGACAGTCTTTCGGGCATGTCTATGCACAGGGAGCGAAACAACGGGGAAAATATATTATTGTTACACAGACAGATGTAATCTATGAAAATATCAGCGTTGTCTATACGATTTCATTTGACCGGGAACTGAGACTGGCAGGAATATATATGAGATAGGGTTACGGAATCAAAAACCCCGTAAATATATCTTATATAGTTAACAACATTAGAAATTTCGTTTTCGACCCTACAAAAGCTTCCGTATATGGCTTTGGCAGGAGACGGAAACAGAAATTTGTTATGTCGTTTACTATACTTACACTGTGCTTATCATGGGCGTTTGTGTCCGGGAAGACAGGGAGGCGCAAGGATGCGGCACAGGAGTCTGCTTAGATATGACAGGAGGAGAAAGGCTATGTTATTTGGGTTCATTGTCTGGTTGATTTCAGGCGGCGTGATGGTTATATTTGGAATTTATGCAATGCATTCGAAGCGGGCGGTTCCGTTTGGTTTCTGGGCGAATGCGGAAGTATTTGAGGTGAACGACGTACGGGCATATAATCGTGCTGTGGGCAGATTATGGTGTGTATTTGGCGCAGTTTTTATCTTGTTGGGATTCCCTTTCCTGACGGGACAGAATTCCCCATATTTTATAGTTTCGATTCTGGGGTGCATGATAGAAGCCATCGTGGCTATGGTGGTGTACGTGGCGGTGATTGAGAAGAAATACCGGGTCAGATAGGGATCTGTGACAGAAGTTGACAGATAAACATTTGACTGATTAGAGAAAGGAAAAGGCGAAATGGGGTTTTGGATATTTATGGCGGCGAATTGTATGCTGGTGCCGGTTCTTATGATTGTAATAGGGCATGTATTCGTCAAACACCCGCCGAGGGACATAAACGGCATATACGGTTACAGAACTTCCATGTCACGGAAGAATCGGCAGACATGGAATTTTGCACATTATTACTGTGGGAAGTTATGGTGGAAAGTCGGATGGGTAATGTGCTTTTTCACGTTGTTGCTTGTTCTGCCGATTATGGGAAAAGGAGATGATGTAATCGGTCTCGCAGTCGGGAGCTGGATCTGCCTGGAGTGTATTGTTATGGTCGCTACGATCGGTATTGTAGAGCGGGCGCTTAAGAGTAAATTTGACAGAAACGGAAATATAAGGTAGAGAATACCTGCGGCAATAGCTCCGGGCACTTGCTGTATCGAAAAGGTAACAGTTCAGCCCAGGACTCTGCATTTACTGCAAAAACTTTGCATTTGTTACTTGAAAAGAAGAAATGTTCCGGGGCACTATGGCGGGAAGCAGACAGAAAAGAGGAAAACATGGGGAAAAGTGTCTCAGAGATACCGGATAGAATAAAAGAGATACAGATTGCAGGCATATCCTGCAGTCTTTTTCTGCCTGAAGGCTACAGCGCGGGAACGAAGCGGTATCCGGTCGTTTACATTAATGGAGAAATTTCTGTAGAGGAAGTTCTGGAGGAGATAAGAAAAGCGGGGGTTGGGATAGACTTTATTCTGCTTTCGGTTAAGCCGGAAAGCTGGAATGATGATTTTACGCCGTGGGGCGCACCAGCCTTCCGTAAAGGAGAGGCGCCGCCGCAGGGCAGAGCGAAGGAATACATTTATCGGTTGTCGGAAGAGATCAAACCTTATATGGATGCCAATTATCGGACGAAACCGGAGCGGGAAGATACGGTTTTGCTTGGTTATTCTCTGGGCGGCCTGGCAGCAGTTTATTCCTTGTATCTGACGGATCGCTTCGGTTGGGTCGGCAGTCTCTCCGGCTCGCTCTGGTATGACGGTTTCTGTGAGTTTATGGAAAAGGAAAGACCATTACTGCCGGATGTGAAAATATATCTTTCCCTGGGGAAGAAGGAGAAACTGAGCAGAAATCCGCGTATGGGAAGGGTGGCGGAGTGCACCGAGAAGGCAAAAGATATTCTGGCAAAGCAGCTTGCCGGACCGAATGAAACCGGAGGACATCAAGACGGCACAGATAATGTCCGGCTGGAGTGGAACGATGGCGGACATTTTCATGAGACGGCAAAAAGATTTGCCAGAGCGATCCTTTGGTGGAAGGGTGGCGGTCCGGATAGGTCTGTAGCGTTGCCGGAAGGTTAAACAACGAAATACCATTGAAAAATAATCCCTGATATGCTATGATAGCATTACCGAATTAAGCATATAGAGATGCAGTCTGAAAATCAATTCTTATTCTTTATGGGAAAGAACTTTCCTGTCTGATTAAAATCCGTTGTCATTGGATTTTATCCGATGATTATATGCTTATTTTCCAATAAATACCCCGCCGGACTGGCGGGCAAGCAGAAAATAGCAGAAGATTTTAAACAGGCAGGAGTTTTTGAAAAAAGATGATGCCTCATTAAAGCTGTTTTAAAGTGACATGCGCATTGTGGTCGATTATCTGGCGGAAGGTGAGGGGTATTGTTCAGACAGAAAGATCAAACATAAGGCGGCATTGATTAAGATGATCAAGGTTCTTTCGGGGGAAGCTGATATAGAGGATATAGGGGAATGGCTTAAAGAGCAAGGAATCAGGGAGGAGGATGATGTTACAGTGTGTGAACTGTTTGATCAGTATGAGAGGAAAGGAAGGGAAGAAGGAATAAAATGTGGCGAAGCCAGATATCTGGTGACGGATATAAAGCATGTGAAGGTTTGGGAACGGCAGTGAACAGATATGAGGAAGTAAAAGACTTCTATGATTTTTGAAACGTTGCGGCGTTCATGCCGTATAACGATAGTACACATAACCAGGAGGAATAAGAGATGAATGATAAGGTATCAGCTTTACTGAACGATCAGATTAATAAGGAGTTTTATTCGGCATATCTGTATCTTGATATGGCAAATTTCTATGCACGGAAGGGGCTGGACGGATTCGCGAACTGGTATGAAATCCAGGCAAAGGAAGAACAGGATCACGCCATGCTGATGTATCAATATCTGCACAACAACGGTGAGGAGGTTACGTTTGAGACAATCGCGAAGCCGGATAAGACATTTGAGACATTGATGGATCCGCTGAAAGCCGGACTTGAGCATGAGAAGTATGTGACTTCCCTGATCAACACGATCTACGCGGCGGCGCAGGAAGTAAACGATTTCCGTACAACGCAGTTTCTTGACTGGTTTATCAAAGAGCAGGGAGAAGAGGAGAAGAATTCATCGGATCTGATCACCAGGATGGAGCTTTTCGGTGATGATGCACGCAGCTTATATATGTTGAACAGTGAGCTTGCGGGCAGGGCTTACTCGGCACCGTCTCTGGTCCTGTAATGCAGTGAATTATGCTGTTGCCAACGTTCATGGATTATAGTAAACGACATAACAAATTTCTGTTTCCGTCTCCTGCCAAAGCCATATACGGAAGCTTTTGCAGGGCCGAAAACGAAATTTTTAATGTCGTTAACTATAGAATTTTAAGAGAGAGCGATATGAAGATAAGGAGCGAAACCGGGAATATTGGTATCGTTCCTTATTTTAACAGACATGTTTTCACGGAATGCGCAACAAATGTGCATTCCCGACCTGTGAAAAGCAACTTTGCAACCTCGGATTGCGTAAGTGTATGGTTGGATTTATGGAACGCAACCGGGAGTTTTGATATTATTTCTATATTGTAACAGTTCAGACAGCAATGTCATTAAGTTAAGTCTATACACAGCGTCTGATATGATAGGATTCTCCTTAGGGCCACCCCCTAACGCCGGTACTTAATGAGGTTTTCCACGAATTTAGTACCGCTGCGTTTGGAACTGAGCGAAAGCGCGTCCTCAGGAGATTCCTATCATGTCAGGCGTGTCCGGCTTAACTTAACGACATTGGTTCAGGCAGGCCTGTACTATACTGCACTGGTTATGCCTTAACAGGATACCTGAAAGCATATGGATGAATGCGGAGCGATTCGGAATTCGGGTACATGCAACAGGGAAGGGCACTTGAGCCGTTACGATACATCAACAATAAGGAGGTTGCAGGATGGATTTTTCTGAAAAATTATTAACACTGCGGAAAAGCAGAAATCTGACACAGGAAGAATTGGCAGAACAGCTGGATGTTTCAAGACAGTCGGTTTCAAAATGGGAGTCCGGTCAGGCTGTGCCGGAATTGGATAAGATCGTCGCGTTAAGCAGAATATTTGACGTTACGACAGATTATCTTTTGAAACCGTCGGAAATAGACGAACTTTCGGTAAGGGCCGAAATGTTGGAACAGCAGCAAAAGAAACTGGAGGGAGAGATACAAAAGGGAAAAGCCAGAAAAAGTATCTTACTTAACTGCGCAGCAATCTATCTCATCGCAGCTGCTGTTATAATGCTTATTCATCAAATGCAATGGGAAATAGATTTTCTGTGGAATATTTTCCCGGGATTCACGTTGCCGGTTATAGTGCTTCTAATCGCAACAGCCAGTGCAATTTGGGTTTGCAGAAGATATGTGGAAGGGATGAAAGATAGTTTTGATCAACCTGTGCGCTGATTGTGCTGATTGTGCTGATTGCATCACGGGATAAAGCCCGAAATTATCTGGTATGCTGTGACTATAGAAACAGAGGACATGGAAGATGATTCTATGTCCTCTGTTTTTGATTTACTAATTCCAAATCTTCAAGTCCGATAAGACAGAGAAGGTAAGCTCAGCGGCGGCAGCGCCTGCAGTGCCGTTTTCATTCTGAATATGTGTTGCAAAGAAGTAAGTGTCTTTGCCTTTTTCAAGAAAGCCCACGAACCATCCGGAAACATTCTGTCCGTCTGCCGCCAGGGTACCTGTTTTCCCGTAGAGGGAACCTTCGGCAGTGGAAGAAAGAGTGATGGAATTCTTTACGGCTTCGATATTTTCCGGATCAAAATTATATTCATTGTGATAGACCTTTTTCAGCAGTTCGACTTGTTCGACAGGAGAAATCTTTAGCGAAGAGTTCAGCCAGTAAGAAGAGAACGAAGTGTTTCTATCTCTGATTCTGACAGCCTGTCATTGTCGATGTATGCGGAAACCATAGCCGCAATATTTCCGCCATAGAAACGATTCAGGAAAGAGCTGCTTTCCTGCCCGACATAGTCGCTTTCTTTTATCAGCGGAGTGTAGACAAACATCCGGCTCTGCTTCTCATAAGACAGAACGCCTTTATTGACCAGACGCTTTATTAAGGTCTGTATTGTCTTCGGGCTCCATGTGGTGGTTCTGACTAAACGGTCTGTTATGTCGTTGGTGCTGATCGGAGCATATTTCCATATCACTTTCATCACTTCATATTCAGCTTCGGAAATCTGAGGTAAATGTAGAAGAAGAGTCTGATTTTGTCTGAGTTAATAAACGATATTACATTAATGTGCGATATGAAAATAAAGAATAAAAGCGTTTTCAAGTGCAAAATAAAATGATATAATATATTTGTTACTGCCCCGATACTGGTAACAGGGAGGGGGTTTAGATATGGAGATGCTTATGTCATTTTCAGCTGCCGTCATGGCGGGTGTAGTTTGTCATCTTATCTGCAAATGGCTGGATGGCAACAATAAGCGGTAATCAGCCTGGTTTAGTGTAACCAAAAAGCACATAAGAACCCCCAAAGAGCTGCTCCTCTTTGGGGGTTCGCTTTGGCTTAGTATGGAGATACTCATTCATTTTGCCTGCTCATATTATAACGCATGTGTCAGGCATTTTCAAGTATATCCGAAAGTTTTTATATTATTCGTGGACTATAAAATCAGTATTTTCTGATCGGAATAAAGAAATAGGAATATAAAATTATTTTACGGTATCCCGATTGATTAATTTTGTGCCAAGCAGAGAACAAACAGGTGCTTCACCTGCTTTTCCGCTGATGCGGTCAATCAGCATTTTCACAGCTTGTTGTCCCAGTTGGTTTTTGGGTACCTGGATGGTGGTCAGCTTCGGCGAGATGACATACGACATGGGAATATCGTCAAATCCTATGATTGAAACATCATCTGGTATGATGAAGCTGTGCTCTTTTAAAGCGCGCATACAAGAAACAGCAATCAGATCGTTTTCGATAAACAATGCCTTAGGAATTGGTTTACCGGCATTCAGATAATCATTCATATCGTTATAAGCGCCATCCTGTGTCGATGCAACATCAATATAAACAACAGGGTTTTGATCGATCTTACCAATTTCGTTCAGAGCCTTGAGAAAACCGGAAACTCGCTCTTCAAAATTATTTATACGTGCCTTGGAGCGAACGTAGCCGAGTTGACTGTGCCCGCTGAGGATCAGGTGTCTTGCTGCCATATAGGCGCCCTGTGCATTGTTAATTACCACGCAGTCGTGCCTGGAAAAAGGAAAGTAGCTGTCGAGAATGACAAGTGGTTTATTAAAATTCTGAAAGAGAAGGATATCTTCTTCTTTCATTTCTGTAGCTAAGAGAATTACCCCGGTGCAGTCGGATTCGGTTAAAACTTGCATTTGTTCTTGTGTGTTTTGGTCTGCGTAGAAATATGTAATCTGCATATTGTAACCTGCACTGGTCGCATTATAAGAAAGCCCTTCTATAAGTTCGCCGAAAAAGGGCGTGTCACCATAGACAAGACCATGTTTTTTAAAAATTACCAAATTAATATAGTTTGATTTTGGGGCAGATATTTGGGTTGTGGTTTTGATGCCGTAAGTCCGTGCGGCGGTAAGGATCAATTCCCGTTTTCGGTCACTGATTCCCTTCTTCCCGTTTAAGGCGATAGAAACCGCAGCTGGGGAGACGCCCAACATTTCCGCAAGCTGTTTCGAGCTGAGAGCCATTTTGCATTTCCTCTTTTCTATCGAATGAAAAAATTGTAGCACAGAGATTTACATATGTCAAACGATGCTAAACCATATAAAACAATTTAGAAGAATTTAGTTATATTGGCTAAATCAATGTAAATTATTACTAAAAAATATATAAATAAATTGTGTATTATATAGAAATTGACATACAAGATTGACACACGGTATAAATAGTGACAAAATATTTACAATTACTAAATTCCGGGAGGGAAATCAATGGACAGTATCTTGCTAAAAGCTGAAGAGATGAATAAGTCCTTTGGCGCAACGAAAGCGGTCGTTAATTTTTCGATGGAGATCAAGGCTGGGGAAATACATGGACTAATAGGTGAAAACGGTTCAGGCAAGAGTACTTTTTCCTCTATGGTTGCGGGTATTTTGAAACCTGACAGTGGGAAGATGACTTTCAAAGGCCAGGATTATAGCCCAACATCTTCATCAGAGGCAGCGAATCTTGGCAGTGCCTTAATCGTACAGGAAATTGGAACGATTGGGTCAATTACTGCAGCGGACAATATTTTCCTGAATCAGGAAAGGCGCTTTGTAAAAAAAGGCGCTATTGATTTCCGCAAAATGAATACGGAAGCCAGAAACATTTTACAGGAGATTGGCGGTGAACATATTAATCCACAGACACCGACGATGGCGTTGAATCTGGAAGACAGAAAATTGGTAGAAATTGCCAGAGCGATGTATTTGGAGCCAGACTTATTAATTGTAGATGAGACATCCAACGCATTAGCCAAACATGGGAGGGATATTCTTTATAAGAATATGGAGGCCGTCAAGGAAAGAGGCGGTGCGGTGCTTTTTATCACGCATGACCTGTCGGAATTGATTGATAAATGTGATTGTGTCACGGTCATGCGCGATGGACATTATATTGATACTCTGCCCAAAGACCAGATGGATGAGGATACGTTGAAGCGATTGATGGTTGGCAGGGAAGTCTCTCAGAATCTTTACCGCAGTGATACAGAGCCATCCTATGGAGAAGAAATTGTCTTTAAAGCGGAACACCTGAACGCTATTAATGTAGATGACGTTTCTTTGGAATTACATGCGGGGGAGATTTTAGGGATTGGAGGCCTTGCGGAGTGCGGAATGCATGAACTTGGCAGATTGCTTTTTGGAATTGACAAAAAGGATAGTGGTGAAGTCATGATGAAGGACAGGCCGATTCATTCTCCCAGAGAAGCAATCAGCAGAGGTGTCGGTTATCTTTCAAAGAACAGAGATACAGAAGCGATCGTACTCAGCGCAAGTATCAAAGACAATATCTGTCTGCCGTCCCTGCCGCGTTTAAAGAAGTTCGGCTTTATTGCACCTGGAAGTGAAAAAGCGCTTTCCGAGAAATGGGCCAATGCGCTGGCAATTAAAATGCGATCCCCGGAGCAGTTCTGCAGAGAATTATCGGGTGGCAATAAACAGAAAGTCGTGCTTGCGAAGTGGCTGGGAAATGATTCTAAAGTGCTGATTATGGATTGCCCGACACGAGGCATTGATATTGGTGTTAAGGAAGCAATCTATAAGCTTATGCAGCAGTTTAAGGAGGAAGGCCGGTCCATGATTATGATCTCTGAGGAATTGCCGGAGCTTCTCGGTATGAGTGACCGGATCCTCATTATGAAAGACCACGAGATTGTAAAAGAAATTCCGAGAAGTAATGATAACAATGAAACCGACATTGTAAATTACATGATCTGATACGAGGCGATAAGTATGAAAAGAAAGACTATAAATCAGCTCTGCGCACTCGCTGCGCTGAGCGTACACGCGCCATGCAGCTCGTCTGCATGTGTGCATCCGATACTTGCACCGCACTTTTCATGGGAATTTGTGTCGGGGAAAGATATGGAGGTGCAGGTATGAAAGAGAAAAAACAAATCAATATGAAGATAATCTTGAATTTATTTTCCTGGCTCAGTTTGTTGCTGGTCATTGCCCTGTTTGGCGTAACAACGAAAGGAGCAATTTTTAGTTCCTATAATATGAAGGTCATTTTCAGCCAGTCGGTGCTGTTTATGATCGGAGGACTGGGGTTGTCGTTTCTGTTTGCGGAAGGTGGTTTTGATATTTCCTACGGAAGTGTCATCGGCTTTGCAGGTATTCTGGGTACTATGCTTACAGACCGGACGCAGAACTGGATCTGGTCGCTGATTGTTCCTGTAGTATTTTGTCTGGCGATGGGTGTGGTTAACGGATTGATTTATGCCCATACGAATATCATGGTATTCATACAAACGATGAGCATATCATTTCTGCTGAAAGGTTTATTTACAACTATGCTTGGTTCCTATGGTTCCTATAAGGTTCCCAAACAGCTTATTTTTATGGGACAGACATGGTTTGCGGTCACGGCATTGATTGTTGTCGGAGTTATTACGATCTGGCTGTTTAACTACACGCCGTTTGGCAAGCACAGCAGGCTGTACGGAACAGGTAAGGATGCAATCGTTCAGTCAGGCGTTGATGTCCGTCGGTTAAAATTTCTGACGTTTGTATTTTCCGGGGCGGTGTGCGCACTGGTTACGCTGATGAGTATGGCGCGGGCGGGGCAGTCATCTACCGGATTGGGATCCAACTTTGAGTTTAATGTAATGATTGCGCTTACGCTGGGAGGTATGCCTTCCGAAGGCGGCACCGGTTCTAAAATTCAGAGTGTATTTATAGGATGTCTGATTGTCGCACTTCTGGCGAACGGGATGGTGCTTCTTGGAGTTAATGCCAGATTACAGGAAGTAATCAAAGGGGTCATTTTTATTCTGGTACTGATCTTCATGCTGAAGATAAAGGAAAAGAGCGAGGCTCTGTAGAATGGGCTGTCGTTTTTATAAAAACTTAAATAACAAGGAGGAAGGAAATGAAGATGAAAAGAATAATCGCACTGTTTATGGCGGCTGTCATGGTTTTCTCTCTGACAGCATGTTCACAAGAAACGGGAGGAGCGCAGGATGCTGCGGGCTCAGGGGAAGAGACACAATCTGCTGCAGACTCAGAAGAAGCACAGCCTGCGGCAGATTCAGAAGAAAGTACAATATCAAAAGAAGCCGGGCATTTTAAGATCGGTACGATAGATATGGGAAGTGCGGATGCAACTTCCGCTCCTTTGCTCAATCAGCTTCGCACTACGGTTGAGGCCATGGGCTGTGAATATGTTACGGCTACAGCCAGTGAGATGTCTGCCGAAGCTACCATTGCGGCATATCAGAATTTGATTGCCGCCGGCTGCGACGGTATCATTGTCACTTATGGACAAGTGAACGCAGATATGATGGCGCAGATGTTTGACGATGCGGGTGTGCTGTGGAGCACATATTGGTATCATTTTGTAGAGGGTACCGATGAATATGAAGCGGTGATGAATTCCGAGACGTTTGTCAGCTCTACCTACGAGGATGATGTGAATTCAGCTTACTGGGCGGCTTCTGAGTTGGGGAAGAAAGGCTGCAAGAAGCTTTGTATGGTCGGTTTACCTGCGGGAGGCGTCACCGCCAATATGCGTGACGAAGGAATCAAGAAAGCCTGCGAAGAATACGGCATGGAGATTCTGGCGGAGGAACGCGATTTTTCCCTTACCATTAGCAGTGCCGGAGGAGCAACTATTACAGAGCGTTTTTTGACTGCATATCCTGAGTGCGACGGAATTCTGATCGCAGGTATGACACAGTTTGTCCTTGCGGGGGTTGTTCAGACGTTGGAGCAGGCCGGTAAGGTAGGCACAATTCCGATTTCCGGCATTGATTTCAATGAATATCAGTTTGATTATTTTGACAGATCTGCTTTAAACAGCATTATTGGTGGCCATTTCTGTGGACCTACCTATTCTGCGATCTTAATGATCAACCAGCTTAACGGTACTCCGCTGACTACGGATAAGGTACAGATTGAAAATATGTTTATCGAGTTAAATGATCCGGAGGAAGTACAGAAGTATGCGGACTGGTTGGAAAACAGCGGGACAATTTACAGTGCGGACGAGATCAGTAAATGTCTTGTAGCAAACAACCCTGATTTTACCTATGACGATCTGATCGAAATGGCAAATGCCTATTGTCTGGATGATCTGCTTGCAAGACACGGCAACTGATCGGCCATTGCTTTCGGAGGATGATGTACCGGACTTGGGTATGTCATCCTATCAAAAAAACGAGGTGTGATATGAAGAACAAAAAATTGCTGACTGGTGTATTTGCTGCGTTGATTATTCCGATGGCTGTTTACATTATATTCATACTGCTGAGGCCGTCAGTGTTTTTCCGGGCTGATGTAATATACCTGCTCTTGATTCAGTCTCTGGAGTCAGTCATTCTCGGATGGGGCATGAGTTTCGGCATGATTTCCGGAAATATGGATATGTCTCTGGGTGCAGAAGTAACATTGGGCGCCATTGTGGGGGCGATTGCGGCTAAATATTTCGGGATTCCGGGAATTGTGATCGGCGCTCTTGGAACAACGGTCATTGTCGGAAGCATAAAATCAATGATTCTGAGGATTATCAAAACCAGTTCCATGGTCATCAGTATTGCATATTGCCTGATTATTGGCGCTTTGGGTTCGGTGTTTGCCAACGGTATTTCACTGGTCATCACTCCCGAGCAGACGATGTTGGGACAAATGCCCTGGAATATTATTATTTTTGTGGCTCTTGGCACTGCCATGTATTATCTGCACAAATACAGTATTTTTGGTGCAAACTGCAGAGCGATCGGTGGGAACGCGCAGCTTTCGAAGAATGCCGGTATCGATAAATACAAGGTCTATGGCAAGGGATTTCTGATCGCCTCGGTTTACGCAGGATTTTCCGGTATCATCTCTCTGAGCAGAGGTGCTGGAACTGCGGCAGCGACCGGACTGCAGTCTATGCAGCCGCTTTTCGGTGCAATGATCGGTGTGTTTATCGGTATGATGCTTACAAAATGGGTGAATGTAGTCTTTGGAATTGTATCCGGAATCATGACGATGAACATTATCGGCTATGGCCTGCTCTCTTTGGGGATTCAACCGGATATAAAGAATACGATTACCGGTGCATTTCTGATTACGCTGATGGTGGTTATGGAGATCAGGGATAAGAAGGCTCAGGAAAAGACAGAAAGAGAACTGTTTGAAATGCAGAAGGAAGCAAAAGCAAACAAAAAGGCGCAGCTTGTAAATTCAGCTGCCAGATAAGAAGGGAGAAATGCATATGTTAAAGGAAAGACCATTAACTTTTCCACAGGACAAGACACTGAGGGTAATTTTGGATACGGATTGTTACAATGAATGTGATGATCAGTTCTGTGTTGCACACGCGCTGATGACTCCTCGCTTTGATATTAAAGCGATTATTGCCGAGCAGTATGGAGGCGTGATGCCTAATCCTGATTCCGAGCAAAAGAGCTATGACGAGATCTGTAATATTGTACGTTTGATGGGACTGGAGGGCGAGGTTAATATCCTGCATGGCTGTAAGACACTGTTGCCGGATACGTCCACCCCAGTGGAAAGCGAAGGTTCCCGCTTTATCATTGAGGAAGCATTGCGGGACGATCCCAGACCACTGTTCGTATGTACGCAGGGAGCTGTAACCAATCTGGCTTCTGCACTGCTTATGAAACCGGAAATTGCTGAGAGAATTACAGTTATTTCCATTTTGGGCTCTCCGTACCCTCAGGGAGGTTTCGAGTTTAACCAAAACAATGACATCAATGCGGCAAGGGTACTTTATCAGTCCAAGGCCGAATTGTGGCAGGTTCCCTCCAATGTGTATACTACTATGAAGATCAGTTATTTTGAGATGATGAACAGCATTTATCCTTGCGGAGAGATCGGAAAATATCTGGTAGAGTATGCTTTAAAGTTCGGAAAGCAGATGATGAGCCACATGAAAGAAATGGAAGAGATGATGGCTGATTCTCCGATGGCAAAAATGAATGCCGGTCAATCCAGGGCTGCGGCAATGACATTCTTCGGAGGAGAACTATGGAGCCTGGGAGATTCTCCTTGCGTCGGCCTGATGATGAACAGTACTATGGGACGTTTCCATTATGAAAATGCACCTACCGGTCTGAGTGATACAGGCGAGTATCTGTTTGAAGGCGAATCCAGCCGTCAGATCAGAGTCTATGACGATATTGACAGTCATTTTATTTTGAACGATATGATTGCGAAACTTAAATTTTATTTTGGCTAAAGAGATATAAGTATACCCTGAAAATACCCGTTATCCGAGTCGGTTAAAACCGTATGGAGAAAGGGTATTTTTATTCTCCGTAACAGGAAGGCCAAAAGGCTAAACTGTTTGTTGTTACATGTTCTCGCGGAATGCGCATTCCTGACCTGTGAAAAGTAATGAGTTGTTACAATCGGAAAATATGCTATAAAATATTTCGTTGATTATTACAGCATTTTGAGTATAATATAGAAGAAGATTTTATAGCTTGATTTTAAAGGAATGGTATATCTATGGCAAGTATATTACCGGTATCGGATTTAAGAAATTATAATGAAGTTTTGAAAAATTGTCAGATCGGAGAGCCTGTGTTTCTGACGAAAAATGGCAGGAGCAGCTGAAACATGGCTACAATAAAAGAGATCGCATTGAAAGCAGGAGTGTCCATCGGGACGGTTGACCGAGTGCTGCATAACCGGGGAATGGTGAATGCGCAGACAAAGGAGCGGGTGGAAGCGGTCATGCGCGAATTAAATTACCGTCCCAACCAGGCGGCACAGGGGCTTGCTGCCAGGAAGAAGAAGTTGAGGATCAGTTTTTTTCTTCCGAATATTCAACACCATCCGTTTTTTGAAAAGGTTGCCCACGCAGCGGAAAAGAAGGCAAAAGAACTGGAACAGTACGGCGTACAGGTCAGTTTTTATCAGATACACGGATATGATGATGTGAGGATTTTGGGCGAACCCGGGTATCGGGATATGCTGCCGGAACAGGACGGCGTTGTCATGATGGGAATTGACATACCACAGATAACATCCTATCTGGAGCAGGCAGGCAGTTTGAAAATACCGGTTGTCTTTTATAATACATATATACCGGAGTGTGAGTTTCTGGCGTACGTGGGCTGTGATTACGGACAGGCGGGCAGACTGGCTGCGGGGCTTGGAGCCCTGGCGGGAGGAGAAGACGCGCGGGTATGCATATATTCAGAGGGACTGGAAGTTATCTCGAGTCATGAGGAGCGCGTAGACGGTTTCTGCCGGGAAGTGGCGGGACGGTATCCGACTATGAAGATTCTGGATATTCGGCCTATTGATGCGGATCGGGGCAAAAACGAATTGTCCGTGCAGGAAATGTTCCGGAAATTTCCGGAGGTAAATGTTGTATATGTTGTGAACCCGAGAGATTATGAAATCTGCCGGATGATCGCGGATGCAGACGGTAAGCGACAGGTGCGGATCATTACCAATGACCTTGTGGAGGATCAGGCGGATATGATCCGAAGGGGAATGATCTCGGCCACGATCTGTCAGGAGCCGGAGAAGCAGGGCGAGATGCCGTTGGAAATTCTGTTTCAGTATCTTGCTTACGGAACGGTACCGGAAGAGCGGATGCAGTATACAAATCTGAGTATACATATTGCACAAAACTTGTAAAAAAATAAATGCGGAAGGCTGATTTCGGTTTCATAGGCCAGATTATACTGAAAGCGCCTGAAATGTGTACGTTAACGACAGGAGAGTACCTTAGGATAATGCAGAAAAAAGAAAATATCTGATTGTGTATTGTGACGAAAAACAGGATGTATAAAGAAAGCGGATTGACATTTTTGCCGATCCGCTTTTATAATGATGTTACCGTTAACGTACACGGTAATGACAGAGAGTCATTGCCAGCAATAATTGATGTGCCGGGTAAACAGGATGTGAATGATAATCTGCCGAAAATATTTACCCGCGAATCAGCAGGAAGGGAGCAGGAATATATGAGAGCAACCAAAGAATATCGTCTTGCCATGACAGACGAGGCGCAGAAGCTTGTAGATCAGATGACCCTGGAGCAGAAGGTATCACTGATGGGCGGTAACATTTTCATTACGAAAATGACGCCGGAAATGATGGCAGAGATGGCGGAAGCCATGTCCAGCGATGAGAATCATTATAATGTAACGCCTTATGCGGCAGGCGGCCTGGAGGAATTCAACCTTCCGCCCATGCTGTTTGCAGACGGCCCGCGGGGTGTTGTATGTGGCAACTGGCAGACTACATGTTTTCCGGTTTCCATGGCGAGAGGCGCCACTTTTGACACGGAATTAGAGGAGAGAGTAGGCCATTGTATCGGTAAGGAAGTCCGGGCTTTCGGCGGCAATCTTTTTGCCGGTGTATGTATTAACATGCCTTACAATCCGGGGTGGGGACGAAGCCAGGAGACTTACGGGGAAGAGACTTATCAGATCGGACAAATGGGCGCGGCATTGGTCAGAGGCGTTCAGGATGAGGACGTCATGGCCTGTGTAAAGCATTATGCTTTCAATGACATGGAGAATGCGCGTTTTAAATGTAGTGTTACCTGTGACCAGCGTACAGAACAGGAAGTATATCTGCCGCATTTCAAAGATTGTGTGGACGCGGGGGCAGCCAGCATCATGAGTTCTTACAACCGTTACAATGGAGTTCACTGCGGACATCACAATTATCTGCTTCGCCAGGTACTGAAGAAAGAGTGGGACTTCGACGGATTCGTCATGTCTGATTTCTGCTGGGGCGTCCGGGATACGGTGGAAGCGGCCAACGGCGGCCAGGATATGGAGATGATGTGGACGCAGTATTTCGGCGATCGTCTGGTGAAGGCGGTACAGGACGGTTTCGTGCCGGAGGAGCGTATCAATGAGGCGGCATTGCGTATCGTACGGACGATACTTGCCTTCGATAAGGATCACAAAGAATATGATATGTCTGTAGTGGGCTGCGCGGAGCATATCGCGGTGGCAAAGGAAGCGGCAGAGAAGGGAATTACCCTGATCAAGAATGAAAATGTGCTTCCGCTTAACAGGAGCAAAACAAAGAAAATTGCGTTGATCGGAAAACTGGCGGATACGGCGATTATCGGTGATCATGGTTCCAGCTGGGTACGTCCGCCTTACGTGGTGACGCCGAAGGAAGGACTGGAGAAGGCAAATGCGGACTGTGAAGTAATCTTCCACGAGGGCGCCGACCTTGAGAGCGCGAAGAAGCTGGCGGCGGAAGCGGATGCTGTAATCTTCGTCGTGGGTTATGACCATGATGATGAGGGTGAATTTATTTCAGAGAATGAGGCCGAGAACTATACCGGTTCCATGGGCGGAGACCGGAAGGAAAGTCTCGGGCTGCACAAAGAGGACATTGAACTGGTGAAGCAGGTCGGCCCTGTCAATGAGAAATCCACGGTTGTTCTCGTGGGCGGCAATATGATTATGATGACAGAGTGGTATGACTGTGTGAATTCCGTTATCATGGCGTATTATCCGGGTATGGAAGGCGGAACAGCCCTGGCGGAGATTATCTACGGCGATGTGAATCCTTCCGGTAAGCTTCCTTATGTGGTTCCTTATTCAGAGGATGATCTTCCGCATGTGGACTGGGAAGCGACAGACCAGTATTATGAATATTACCATGGCTACACACGTCTGGAGAAGAACGGTGTAAAACCTCTGGTTCCTTATGGTTTCGGCCTGAGCTATACGACTTTCGATATTTCCGGCCCGAAGGCATGTGTAGAAGGAGACAGCCTGAAGGTAACGGCGAAAGTGAAGAATACCGGTGATGTAGACGGGGACGAAGTGGTACAGCTCTATGTTGGCTTCGGGAATTCCGCGGTAGACAGACCGGTGAAACAGCTTCGCGGGTTCTGCCGTGTACATGTGAAGGCAGGAGAAGAAAAGGAAGTGGAGATTACGACTCCGCTTGAGAAACTGAAATGGTATAATCCGGTTTACCGCGAGTGGCAGCTTGAGAAGATGGAATATCCGATTTATGTGGGATCAAGCGCGGCGGAAGAAGATCTGGTTGAGACGGCGATACGGATCTGATTTATTCCGCAAATCAGAAGTCCAGTCAAAAACAGAGCGGCCGGATGAGGTTGAATTTGGATACAACCATTTTGTAATATCGGTTGGATTTCGTCATATTCTAAAAAATATGGAAAATATATAATATTTCCATAAAGTGTTCGTGAAAAAATATAAAGCACGGCAAAATAAGAAAGGAGCCATTAAGCATGGAAGACAAAAGATATTTGAAATGGTATAACAAAGTCGGCTATGGTTCGGGAGACCTTGCCGCAAATTGTATTTACGGCCTGCTTACCAGTTTTGTGTTAATCTATCTGACTGATACGGTTGGCCTGGATGCAGGTATTGTAGGTACCCTGATCATGTTTTCGAAGTTTGCAGACGGTATCACGGATGTATTCTTTGGCAATCTGATTGATAAGACACACAGTAAACTGGGGAAGGCGCGTCCATGGATGTTATGGTCACAGCTTGGTAACTGTATCCTTCTGGTTGCTGTATTTGCGATTCCGGAAAGCCTGGGAGATACAGCGAAATATGCGTACTTCTTTATTGCCTATACTCTGTTGAATGCAGTATTCTATACAGCGAACAATATTGCATATGCTTCCCTGACTTCCCTGATCACCAAGAACGGAAACGAGCGCGTGCAGATGGGATCCATCCGCTTTATGTTCTCGCTTGCAACAAATCTGATCGTTGCTTCTGTCACGGTAGGCCTGGTTACCAAATTCGGCGGCGGCGCGGCAGGATGGAGAACCGTAGCATTTATCTATGCGGTGATCGCACTGATTGTAAATACAATTTCCGTATTTTCCGTAAAAGAGTTGTCGGAAGAGGAACTGACGGCAGGGGCTGATGCAACAGAGGAGGAGGCTCCGCAGGAAAAGATTTCCTTCGGTGAGACGTTTAAGCTTCTGATCGCAAATAAATATTTCCTGATGATTGCGGCCTTTTATATTTTGATGTATATCCAGACAGGAATCGCGGGTATCGGTATTTATTATATGACGTATGTAATCGGCAATCCGGCTATGCTTGGAACATTCTCCATGGCACAGATGCTGCCGATGGTTATCGGTCTCGCTTTTACACCGGCACTGGTTAAGAAATTCAAGGGAATGTACAAAGTAAACCTCTATGGCTACATAATGGCGGTTGTGTTCCGTATCGGATTTATTATTGGCGGATATCTTGGCATAATACCGTTAATGCTTGTCAGTTCCGCACTGGCAGGCCTGTGTACCAGCCCGGTAACCGGAGATATCAATGCTGTTATCTCAGCGGCTTCTGATTATACGGTGCGTACAAAAGGGAAACATATTGAAGGTGCAATGTTCTCTTGTTCCTCTCTCGGAATTAAAGTTGGCGGCGGCCTCGGTTCCGCGATTTCCGGCATGCTCCTGGCAGCCAGCGGCTATGTGGCTAACGCTCCGCAGCAGTCGGCATCCACACTTAACATGCTGAATTTCATGTATCTGTGGTTCCCGATGATCTCCCTCATATTGATCAGCGTGATTATGTACTTCCTGAAAGTCGAGAAGGCAAATGCGGATTGGGATGCGGCACATGGTGTGAAATAAAAGTATATAATCAGTGAAAATATTTGCTTCTTAAAATAAAGAGAAGTTACCGGCCGGAATATGCGGTAACTTCTCTTTATTAAATTCCTTATAATCCGGTGGATCGGCACTGTCTGCGGTAGTCCAGCGGCGTCTGTCCGTACGCTTTTTCAAACAGCCGGTAGAAATGGCTTCGGTTGGAGAATCCCAGTTCGTCTATGATTGCGGAGATACTCTTGTCGGTATTGGAGAGCAGCGCCCTGGCCTCGTCCAGATATACGGACTGGCCGTATTCCAGGATCGTCTTCCCGGTATATTTCTTGATAATCCGGTTCAGATATTCCCCGTTATAGTGCAGCTGTGAGGATAATTCCTCCCGCGTGCAGCGCCCGTGGCTGGACTTCATAATGTGCGTGATTTTGCTGAACAGATATTCCTGGTTATCGGATTCGGAGTGAATGCGGTTGATACTGAACAGAGCCGGATCCGTCATCAGCTGAAGCAGTCTGGAGAAGGCGCCCTTGATATAGAAAAGGGAGCCGGGCTGCAGGTCGATGATCTCGTGTAGGATAGAATTAAACAACGGATTTGTTTTCTCCAGGATTTCGTCCGCAGGAATAACAGGAAAACAGTCCAGGTAAATCTTGTCGAACTGGAGAGACTGGTTCTGGCTGTCCTGAAAAAGCTGCAGAACAAGATTGGCATCATCCGGTTCGGAGGACATAGAAGCCATCTCGTAGTATTCGGCCAGTAGTTCCGCGATGAAATCGTCTCTGAGCATGAGAAAAACGGCCTGAAAGTCTCCGGTAAAGTCTTCGGAGTGCCGGATGTTCTTATTCATGATGCAGCACTCTCCGGCCTCATATGTGAAGATTTGGTTTTCTACGTGATTGGTGACGGAACCCCGCAGTACATACATGATCTCAAGGCAGGCATGGCGGTGCAGGGGTCTTCTTTTGGTGAAGTCAACGGTCTTTTTGTTTAGCTGCGTAGAGTGATAAGAGCGTTGTGTAAACTGGAAGATATTGCAAAGTCCGTCCTGCTCCCGGCAGGTTTCCAACAGGATCATAAAAGGAGTCTGGATGCTGTAAAGAGACAGATCCTGGCTGATGACCAACGGGTTTGATACGTCATTCAGAGCCTGCAGTTCATTGGAGGAAAAGAATTGTTCCGGCGAAATATTAGCGGTAAGATGTTCGTTGTCTGCCACAGGTTGCGGGGTATGAGATGTTCTGGGTTGGTTCATGGGAGTTTCCTTTTTATGCAGCCATGGTTACTGCCTGTAGCAGGCCGGCCATGGCGGGATTATTGACGGCTGTATTTATGTATATTATACCGTTGTGTATGACAGAACCGCCGATTGCAGCTGTTTGGTTGAATATGGATACAGACGGGGTATCCGGACGGTTGGTTTCTGACATTGAGAGACTGACAGGAAGTATTTATAATTATAGTTAATGCCATTGAAAACAGACAACACTGGAATCAGTATACCACGAACCAGTAAAAAAGAAAACAAAGGGAGAGGAGAAGAGATTATGATTCGCGAGAAATTAAACCGGGACTGGCAGTTCGCAAAGGGCAGTACATCGATGATGTCTGCGTTTATGGGAGGGCCGCAGTTCGAAGCGGTAAACCTGCCGCATGACGCTATGGTACACGAAGAGAGGACGCCCGATACGGCCAACGGTACACAGACCGGATACTGGCCCGGCGGGCTTTATACTTATGTGAAAAAGCTTGCTGTCCCGCAGGAATGGCAGGATAAAACAGTGCTCCTGGAATTTGAAGGCGTCTATGCGACGGCTATGGTGTATGTGAACGGGGAGCTGGCACAGAGCAATCTGTACGGTTATTCTGATTTCTATGTCGTGCTGGACAAATATCTGAACTACGGAGAAGAAAATGAGATCCGTGTGGTTGCGGACAATGCGGCGGAGAAGAACAGCCGCTGGTATTCGGGAAGCGGTATTTACCGCAATGTGAACCTGCTGGTGGGTGGACGGATCCATATTCCGGCGGACGGCGTGCGGATTACCACAACAGATATTTCGGAAGACAGTGCAGTGGTGGAAGTATGCACATCGATCAGGAATCTTACCAGGAAAAAGGAAAAAATTACGGCAGAAGTGACATTATCCTGTGAAGGCAGTGAGGTGGGAACGGACAGGATCGGTGTGACCATGTTTATGGAGGCGGAGGAAACGGTTTACCAGAAGATAGCGCTGAAACAGCCGAAGTTGTGGAGTACCGATACGCCGCAGCTGTATGACTGCACGGTGAAGCTCTATGCGGGAGAGGAACTTCTGGACGAGGTACGGGAACATTTCGGCATCCGCAGGCTGGAGCTGGATGCACAACATGGGCTTCGTATCAACGGTAAGCAGGTGAAACTGCGCGGAACCTGTATTCATCATGATAACGGTATCATAGGTGCAACAACGCTGGAGAAGGCGGAGGAGAGACGCTGCCACCAGATGAAGGAGGCCGGTTTTAACAGTATCCGGAGTGCGCATCATCCGATGAGCAAGGCAATGCTGGATGCCTGTGACAGGATCGGTATGCTTGTCATGGACGAACTGAGTGACATGTGGACGAAGCATAAGAATGCCAATGACTTTGCACTGCACTTTCTGGACTGTGTGGACACGGAAATAGAGCGCATGGTGAAGAAGGATTATAATCATCCCAGCGTAATACTGTATTCGGCAGGCAATGAGATCCCGGATCTCGGGACAGCCAGAGGGGCGCAGATTAACCGTATGATCTGCAATCAGTTCCATGCGCTGGATCCGTTCCGCTATACTACCAATGCGGTAAACGGCATGCTGGCGCTGGGACCTAAGATGGGGGCGGTGATTCAGGATATCATGAGCGCACAGCAGGCAGCCTTGGCAGCGGATCAGGAGACACAGTCCGAACATGAGGAAGAAGGGGCGAGCGCATTGAACAGCATGATGGCGCTGATGGTCGGCCCGATGGCGGATGCTTTTGCCTGCCACCCGCTGATGACGGAAAGCATCGAGGAAGCCTGCCAGGGAATGGATATTACAGGCCTGAATTACCTGACCGGACGCCATGTGCTGGAGAAGGAGCTTCACCCGAATAAGACGGTGGTCGGAACGGAAACTTACCCGGCGGATATCGTAAGGCTGTGGGATATCGTAAAGAACAATAACCACGTGCTGGGAGATTATACCTGGACCGGCTATGATTATCTGGGCGAGGCAGGCTGTGGTATTTTCTATTATGACGGCACACAGAATTTCAATGGCGTCTATCCCGACAGAACCGCCTATATTGGTGATATTGACATTATCGGATACCGCAGGCCCATAAGCTTCTTGCGGGAGATCGTGTTCGGCCTGCGGAAAGAACCATATATCGCAGTGGAACGTGTGGACCGTTATGGGATGAAGCATTCGCAGACAGCGTGGATGCTTAAGGACAATATTGCAAGCTGGACCTGGCCGGGATATGAGGGAAAACCGGCAAACGTGGATATCTACAGTGAGGCGGAGGAAGTGGAGCTGTTCTTGAACGGCAAATCATTGGGAAGGAAACCCGCCGGAGAGGCCTGTGGTTTTACGGCGTCCTATGAGATGACATATGAGCCGGGCGAGCTTCTGGCGGTCAGCTATACAGGCGGAGAAGAGACCGGGCGTTTTGTACTTAAGACTGCGGGCAGTGATGTGGAGCTTCAGGTAACGTGCGAAGGGGAAACATTAAAGGCAGACGGTGAGGATCTTGCTTTTGTCACCGTGAACCTGGCAGATCAGGACGGTATCGGGAATCTGAATGCGGAGAAAGAGATTACCGTCACCGTGGAAGGCGCCGGAACCTTGCAGGGCTTTGGCAATGCGGATCCAAGGGCAATCGGCAGTTATGATGATACCACATGGAAGACTTACGACGGGTATGCCATGGCAGTAATCCGCGCAGGCGTTGAGCCGGGCGAGATCAGAGTGAAATTCGAGGCAGACGGATGCCGCACACAGGAAGTTGTCATCCATACAACGGATTGAGGACGGGCAGAAATGGAGCACTGTTTGTGCCGAAGCGTCACAAATTCTATTTATCGCAGAGCAGAATCTGAAATTCTGCTCGCGTCCTCAGCGTAAAACGCTTCGGAATGGAGGAAAATATGAAGAAAATAAGATTTAACGACAACTGGGTATTTCATGAAGGCGGTGGCAGTGCTCTGGCGGCACTTGTGTCTCTGGCGGGCGGAGCGGCCGCATCTAAGGAAGTGACCCTTCCCCATGACGCGTCTGTGGAGCGTGAGAGAAATCCGCAGGAATTAAACGGAAGCGGAAACGGGTTTTTCAGAGAGGAAACGATTCATTATACGAAGGAGTTTCTCCTGGATGTGGACGATGCGGATAAAAATATCTGGCTGGAGTTCGAAGGTGTTTATCAGAATGCATATGTGTACATCAACAATTCTTATGCCGGAAAATGCCCGTATGGTTATGGCAATTTCTATATTGACGCCACCAAATACATATATTTTGACAAGATGAACAATATTAAAGTTATTGTGAAAAACGGAGTGCCCAGCGGACGCTGGTATACCGGCGGCGGAATTTACCGGGATGTGAATCTGATGGTTGCGGACCGGCTGCATCTGATTCCGGACGGAGCACATCTGGCGGCGGTCGATGTGACAGAAGACCAGGCGGTAGTGAGAGTCGAATCCGTGGTAGAATATACAGGAATCGGTGTCAGGGATATTACGCTGTGCGTACAGCTTCTGGATGCGGACGGAACTGTTGTGGCCGAGGACGCTATGCCGGTTACGGTGGAAGAACACAGCAGAAATACCTACCGGCAGAAAATTTATGTGGAAAATCCCAGACTGTGGGATGTGGATACCCCTTATCTGTACGGTTACAGGATCTGTGTGAAAGAAGCGGGCCAGGTGTTGGATGTGGAGGAAGGAACCTTCGGTATCCGCAAGCTGCAGCTTGATACGAAGTATGGGCTTCGGATCAACGGTAAGGTGGTTAATCTGCGCGGCGGCTGTATCCACCATGACAACGGCGTGACAGGAACCGCCGAGTTTGCCCATGCGGCAGAATTCCGGGTTAAGAGACTGAAAGAAGCAGGGTATAACGCGATCAGGAGTTCCCATTATCCGATGAGCCGTAAGCTTCTGGAAGCCTGTGATAAGCTGGGAATGCTGGTGATGGATGAATTTGCGGATGTGTGGACATCCACGAAGGTAGATTATGACTACGGGACCCATATGGCAGAGTGGTGGGAGCATGACGTGACGAATCTGGTAAATAAAGACTATAACCACCCCTGCATTATCATGTATTCGATCGGCAATGAGATTCCGGAGACAGGCAATAAATTTGATGTACAATGGGGGAAGAAGCTTGCGGATAAAATCCGCAGCCTGGATGATTCCAGATATGTGACGAACAGCCTGAACCTGATGCTGAGTATTATGGACCGCATGGGTGAGATCATGGCCGGAGCGGCAGCGATGCAGGGCGGCCAGCCCGGGGCAGAGAGTGCAGCAGCAGGGCAAGAAAGTGATACGATGGCAGACAATCCGGTAGTGCAGGAAGGCGGTAAAGCGACAGAGGCAAATGCGGCATCGCAGCAGGAGCAGGGTGTCGTGGCAGAATCAGACAAAGTGGGTACAGAAATTGGCGAGAACACGGAGATCAACAGCATGATGAGCAATATGGGCGATATGATGGATATGCTCATTTCCGGTGAGATTGCCGGGAAGGCAACGGAAGAAGCCTTTGCCCAGGTGGATATTGCGGGATATAATTATGCGACCTGCCGTTATGTGCAGGACGGAGAGACTTATCCGAACCGTATTATTGTCGGATCGGAGACTTATCCGAGAGACCTGGATAAGAACTGGGAGTTGATCGAGAAGTATCCGTACCTGATCGGAGATTTCTCCTGGACTGCCTGGGATTATCTGGGCGAAGCAGGGATCGGGAAGATCACTTATGGTGATTCCCAGGGCATGAGTTTCTATGCACCCTATCCGGAGAAAGCAGCTTACTGCGGCGATATGAACCTGATCGGTGACAGACGTCCGGTTTCTTACTGGAGAGAAATTATCTGGGGACTCCGCAAGGCACCTTATCTGGCAGTGCAGCCGCCGAAACATCATGATGACCCGCACAACATGACGAACTGGAGTATGACGGACGCTGTCCGCAGTTGGAACTGGAACGGGTATGAAGGCAGGCCTGTGACGGTAGAGGTGTATACGGATGCCGAGGAAGCGGAGCTTATTGTAAACGGAAAGACGGTTGAGAGAAAGAATGTCGGGGAGACGAAGAAGGATATGGTGCTTTTCGAGACCGTGTATGATCCGGGTACGCTTGAGGTAATCGTCTATAGTAACGGTAATGAGGCTGGCAGGGATAAGATTGTGACTGCGAAAGACGAGGTTAAGATCGCAGCCTGTGCGGATGCGGCACAGATTCCTGCGGATGCGGGCGATATCTGTTACGTGGAGATCAGTATGGTCGATGGGGACGGGATTCTGAACCCGGGGGCAGATAAGGCAGTGACGGTTTCTGTGGAAGGACCGGGCATGATCTTAGGCTTCGGCAGTGCGGATCCGGCTTCCGAAGAGAATTATTTCGACAAAACGGCGAAGGCATACGAGGGACGTCTGCGGGCAGCCGTCCGCGGTACCGGGACGGCCGGCACAATCACGGTTTTACTGCAGGCGGACGGATGTGAAGATGTAAGTGTTCAGATTGAAGCGGTATAGCAGATCTGGTCTTGGCATTTATAAGCCGATTTGCGGAAAGGTGTGAAATTAACATGCAATACAGATTAAACACAAGTAACTACCATGATTTTCAGACATATGAGGTAAACAGGCTGCCTCCAAGGAGCTATTTTATACCCTATCCGGACAGGGTGCAGGCAGATCAGGTGAGTGCAGCGCAGAAACGGTATTGTTCACCGAAGGTTATCTGCCTGAACGGAGAGTGGGATTTCAAATTCTATCCCAGGCCGTCCGAGCTTCCGGAGGTGATCGATACGGATACCATGCGGTTTGATAAGCTGGACGTTCCGTCCTGCTGGCAGTTCCGTGGGTATGCGAGACCTTTTTATGTGAATATGCGTTACCAGTTCCCCTATCAGCCGCCGGAGATTCCGACCATAGAGAAAGTTGGCAAGGCTTTCTGCTGGATCGGTTCCGACTACGGAATCAAGCCCCGCTGGCAGGATCCGGGTGAGGAGTACAATTATGTCGGTGTGTACCGCAGGTTTTTCCAGGTGGAAGATGATCTGAAGAATCGTGTGCTCTCTTTCCTGGGCGTGGCCAGCTGCATCGATGTATATGTGAACGGCAGCTTCGTGGGATATTCGGAGGGATCCCACAATACGGCGGAATTCGATATCTCATCTTATATCCATGAGGGAGAAAATGAGCTGGCGGCAGTGGTGCACAGATGGTGTAACGGAACCTATCTGGAATGTCAGGATATGTTCCGCAACAACGGGATCTTCCGTGATGTACTGCTGCGGGTCAGTGATGACAGCGATATCTGGGATATCGGTTTTAAGACGCAGAAGGCAGGGAACGGCTATCGGGCAGCGGCCAGCGTGAAGCTGTATGCGGACGGAGAAGTCACCTTTACTTTGGAAGGAAACGGCATCTGTGGGAGAAGAACGGTTGTTTCCAGGAATAAGGTGGCGAAGGCCGTGTTCGAGAACCTGGATGTGACAGAGTGGAATGCCGAGAAGCCGGTACTGTATAACCTGTATTATGAGGTTGCAGGCTGTTGTGTGAAAACGAGAGTTGGCTTTAAGGATGTTACGATCAAAGACACGGTTTTCTATCTGAATGACCATAAAGTAAAGCTGCATGGGGTCAATCATCATGACACCAGCTGTGAGAACGGCTATACGCTGACTCCCGAGGAGATCGAGCGTGATATGAAACTGTGTAAGGAATATAATATCGACACGGTACGGACATCCCACTATCCGCCGGATCCGTACCTGCTGGAAGTGTGCGATGAGCTGGGAATCTATGTGGTGGATGAGGCGGATCTTGAGACGCACGGTACCATGTCCCATATGGTTCCGCCGGATTACAACCGGATCAGCAACGACCCGAAGTGGGCGAAGCACTATGTGGACCGGGCAAGGCGGTTATACCAGCGTGACAAGACTCACGTGTCCGTGATTATGTGGAGCCTCGGAAATGAAGCGGGCGGGATTTACAATACCGACAGGATGTATGATTATCTGAAGAAACATACGAAGCTTCCGATTCACTATGAGAGCGCGATCCATACGAAGAAGAAAGCCTATGATGTGGGAAGCGAGATGTATCCGCCGGTCAGGAGAGTGCATGAGATCGGAGAAAAAACTTATAAGGTGCGGCAGTTGTGCGACAGACCTTATTTTCTGTGCGAATATGCGCATGCAATGGGGGTCGGCCCAGGTGATGCAGAAAGCTACTGGAAAGAGATTTATGCTTATGATAACCTGATGGGAGGCTGTGTCTGGGAGATGGTGGACCATGCGGTCCTGCACCCGGACGGAACCTATACTTATGGCGGCGATCACGGGGAATGGGAACATGACGGCAACTTCTGCGTGGACGGTATGTTCTATCCGGACCGTGCACCGTCTACCGGAGCCAGGATCATGAAATATATTTATCGTCCGATCCGGATGCGCCATCTGGGCGGCGACCGTTTTGAGGTGTTTAATACGACGGCATTCTCTGCCGGAAACCGATACCGTCTGGAATGCAGATGGAGTGACGGAAGCGAAATGACGATCGTGCCGGAGGCGGGGCCGCTTACCCGGATGGAAATCACGATTGAGACAAAGGAGCACAGGGAAGCAGCCGGGGCGGCAGGGAAAGACCTGACTCTGATGATCGTCACAATCGACACGGTGGATGGCCGTGAAGTGGCGAGAGAGCAGATCGTTCTGGAAGAAAAAATTACCAAAGCGCCGAAGGATGCGGGCAGTGTAAAACTGCCGGAGAATTTGTCACTGAAGGGCGGGAAACCGTCATTGAAACTGGATGGCAGCCTTATGACGGCTTCTGATCCTTACACCATTCTGTTCCGTGCACCGACCGACAATGATTTCAACTTCTCCCTGCATCACTGTATGGAAGATTTCGTGGGACAGAAAGAAGAAGTGCTGTCTGTGGAGCAGGAAGACAACAAGATCACGGTCACAACAAGAATCCTCTGTAAGAAGCAGATTTATACCTGTACGGACTGCTATGAAGGCAGTGAGGACGGAATCGTGGTCACGAGCAGACTGCACTGCGAGAAGGGTAAGGGTAACCTGCCGCGGTTCGGCAAGGCTTTCCGGCTGGATCAAAGCTTCGACAAGGTGTCCTATCTGGGAAGAAACGGAGAGTCCTATGCCGATATGAAGGAACAGACGCAGATCGAAACAGTGGACTGCGCCGTATCGGACATGACGGAACCCAATATCCGTCCACAGGAGAGCGGCAACCGCTGCGACTGCCGGTGGGCAAGCGTAAGCAACGGAAAGCAGACGGTGACATTTACCGCGCTTGATCAGGCTTTCGAGCTTGGAATCAAACCCTACAGTGACAGAAAGCTTCTTGGGATGAAACACCGCGAGGATGAAATGAGGACGGGCACCTATGTCACGGTCTCCGCATTTCAGATGGGCATCGGTACAGGAATCTGCGGGCCGAAGACGGCACAGGAATACTGCTATCCGATGGAGCGGGATTATGAGTTGAAATTCCTGATCAAGGTGGAGCAATAGCGGCAGCAGAAGAGGAATCAATACTAAGGGGTGAATATTCTTATGCAGGAATATTCACCCTTTGTTGCTGCGAAGATTTTATCCGGATTTCTGCAAGGCTTAGGTTGATCAGGACTGGCCTGCTGTGAAAGGAGATCAGGACTCAGCTATAGTACAGTTGCTTCGGACTCTTAGGCTTGTCAGGAATAGTCAATTTGATCAATCCCTGTTCCACAAGCGGCATAATGTAAATCTGTATCGCATAAGACATGGAAGAAAGTCCCAGATAATCGCAGATTTCTTTCCGCGTTCGGGGCGTCCGGCAAAAAGCAAGCAGGTCATAAATATTGGCAGAATTGTCCTGTAGCATATTTGCCATTCTCCGGGTCTGGGTCTCCTTGTGGAAGATGACGGCGAAATGTCCTCTTTTACTGGAAAACTCGGGCTCCCGCATGCCGTATTCCGCGAATGCACGCCGTATGGTCGGAATGCCGGAATAGCGGTTTTCTGTTATCCCCAGAGCTTCCAGTGCGGCGGCCAGTACCGGATTCCTTGTATCCGGCTGCATTTTCCCCAGCTGGTCTGTTCTGAGCCTCCCGTAGATTCCGCCGGGATTATGGATCTCCATCCGGTCTTCGAACATCAGGATCTGTATGGGCATCCCTTCGGTATGCATGCTGTAATCCCGATGGACAAGCGCATTGATCAGTGCTTCCCTGACCGCTGTCATGGGATAATCCGTCCGGTCTTCCCGCCTGCCGGTGTCAGAGTGAATGATCGTTTTGGTCTTCATATTCCGGCGCACGAACTGAAGTGCGCGTTCCAGCATTTCCGGAATGCTGCCTTCTATCCGCTCGTTATCCAGAAAACGTTCTCCTATTGCACCCACGTCTCCAAGCTCGTTGCCAGGTACTGCGACTGCAGTGATGCACAACTGCGGGAAATATGCCTGTGGATATAACCCGAAGAGTAAGGCCGCACTTAATGTCACTTCACCATTTCGGACGATACTCATCAGTTCGCAGATTTCCTGTTCCGGCAGAGAGGAAAGGTTCGGCTTCCCTGTTTGAAGCTTACGAATATATTCCGCCAGTTTCTCCTTGTGCAAAGCAGACAGGGAGGCACGCTGCACACTGCGGATATCATCCTGATATTTTCTGCGAAAAGCTTCATAGCTGTAGATTTCATAGTCTGTCATCGGTACATCACTGTCTCCGATGCGGGTAAAGGAACCTTTAAGACTTCCCTGCCCCTTATAATAGCAGGGGCGTTCCACCAGGTCCATACCCGGAATTTCCGCTGCTACGAAATTCTTACTGTCTCTTTCCACAACCGTCATCAGAGGGCGGACAACAGGTTCCATCTGCAGGCACTGTTCATTCACTTTCTTCTGCAGATCCTGTGCGTCATACACTCCGGACTGGGCATAGTTATTCTGTTCATCAATTCCGAAAACAATGATGCCTCCGTCATCCTGATTGGAAAAGCTGGATAAGGTATCGTAGAGACGCTTTGGACACCCGCTACCGGCGCTTTTTAATTCCAGAGTTTGTGTTTCGCACTTTATTTTTTTGATTTGATTTAATAATTCGTAGAATTCTTCAGATGTCATTTGAGATTCGCACCTCCTTTTTTATATAATAACATGTTTTTTTTGAGTTGTTTCAACTAAATAAACAGGAAACTAAAATTTCCTTCCAGGGAAACACTGATTTAATCAAGCAGTTTCGCCTGAAGTATTGTATAATATAGGTATCAACTGAAAGGTGGGATATCCATGAGTTCAAAGGCATCAATTAGAACAAGGAGTCGGAAGTGTAAGGCACCGGTAATTATCATGGATTACACCAGGATTGAATTGGGAGCCAACAATAGTCAATTGGAGGTCAAAACGCCTGATTTTATAAAAGTATGAAAAGAAAGACTATAAATCAGCTCTGCGCACTCGCTGCGCTGAGCGTACACGCGCCATGCAGCTCGTCTGCATGTGTGCATCCGATACTTGTACCGTACTTTTCATGGGAATTTGTGTCCAGGAAGACATAGAGGTGCAAGTATGATATGATGAAACTAATAATAGCATTTAACTACGTGAAATGTGTCATTTACTATAAGATAAGGGGATGGAATGGTAAATATCGCAGTTCTGGATGATGAAGCCATATATATTGATCATATAAAAGAAATCACAGATACATGTATGCAGCAGATGAATCTGGAATATAGAATTCGTGTGTATGATGAAGGACAGGATGTTTTGGATGATTTGGAGAATAATATATATTATGATATTTACCTTCTTGATGTCCGCTTACCGGATATCAATGGCCTGGAAGTGGCAAAGATGCTGCGGCGAAGATTATCTGAGGCGGTTCTGATCTATATTACCAATTACGTGGATTATGCAATAGAAGCATACGAAGTAAACACTTTTCGTTATATTCCGAAGCTGCTCATAGGAGAAAAACTTCCACAGGCATATTATTCATTGGAAGTTTTACTGAAGAGAAAGAAGTGTGAATTTTTTTACAGCATCAAACGATATAGTGGCATTGAGAAAATATCTTATCGTAATATTTATTATCTGAAAAAGGAGAAAAAATATATAGTCATTGTTCATAAGGACGGAAGAAGCGCCGTCCGGAAAACAATGAAAGATATATTAGAGGAATTGCAGTCAGAGGAATTTCTGCTGATTGACCGGGGCTATGCGGTGAATATAGATTATGTGAAAATGATTAAAGATTATCAGGTATATCTTGAAACGGGTGATATACTTCCGGTAAGCAAGCCCAGATGGCCGTTTGTCAGAGATGCTCTTTTGCATGGTGTATATGGAAATGATACAATTTAGTTTTGCGTTGCTTCGTATGATAGAAATGTGGGTAGGGGTATGGATTTTATATCATTTATATCCTGAATGGAGAAGACCATCAAAGTGGGTCAAGTTTGTCTGGATTGTTACTTGTATCATTTTTTGCTTTTTGTATACTTTAGAGGCAATAGGTTCTTTTATCTCCAATCTCTCTATTTTATTATTCGCGTTGGAATTTTCAGCTGCATATTATCTTTTTTTTAAAGTGAAATTCCGAGAGGTTTTTGCGATAGAGATGTTATACATGACCAGTCTTTCCTTCTTTCAACTGCCAATCTTGATTTTGGAGGGGATTTTCTCCGATAGAGTTTTGCTTTCTCTGAATCGGGGAAGCCGTACCGGAGCGGAACTAATCTGGTGCATTGTCTTGCTGGCGGCAGGTGTGTTTCTTTTCATAAAGAAAAAGTTTTTGGAACGCTATAAAGCATACATAAAATTGCTGCTGTTTCAACATGGGTATTTAATGCTGTTAGTTGCATGTGCTCAGTTCCTGTTGTTAACTTATAATATGTGGCTTGGAAAACAAGGATTTCAGACAGGAAATCTTATCATGAGTGTGCTTCTGATCTGCGGCATATTTCTATGTTTACACTACATGCTGCTTCGGCTCGCTCACAGAGAAATACAGATGAATTGTATTATACTGGAGAATTCCAGACAACAGCTGCAGGGTCAAAATGAGGAAGTACATAAACTGTATAAAAAAAGCAGCTTACAGCTGCATGAGCATTACCGCACTCTGGAATATTTATATTTCTGCATCAAAGATAACAAATGTGACGAGGCGGAGAAATTTCTTAAGAAGCAGCTTATTGGTTTGAAAGCAGAGAAGCAGAGGGTATGGACGGGCTTGGCCTTTTTAGATTTTATGATAAACTATAAAAAACAGATAATGGACGAAATGGGAATCATATTTCGATTAAATTTGGATGTATACGAATATCCTTTTGCAGAGACAGAGTTTGGTATTATACTCGGAAATCTTCTTGATAATGCCATAGAAGCGTGTGAAAAGTGTGTGCAGGGTGAAAAAGAGATTTATCTGCGAATTTGGAACGTTAAACGTATGTTTATGCTGGATATGATAAACAGCAGTTCAAAAAGGCCGGTATTAAAGGGAAACAAGTTCGTTACAGATAAGGCAGATAAAAATTTACATGGAATGGGTGTGGAGCAAGTACGGCGTATTGTTGAAAATTACGGAGGTGATATCAGTTTTCAATACGATGAAGCACATTTTGAAGTAAAAATTATTGCAGCTATTATGCAAGAGGAAGGAACATAAATACAGAATTACAGGTTGCTAATCTCAAGACAAAGATTGAAACAGAGCGGATTTCGGGAAAAGACTGGATGGATTGAACGTGACATTGAGAGATGCAGACATATTTTTCTGGAAAATATTGAACCGGATGAAGTCTGTCTGTGCAATGGATTAGCGCTGCTACAGAAGACCCCTGACCTTGGCTTATTGGGATAAATATGGAAAACGATGTGCAGGGCATCCTTGTGATAATATCAGAGGATGCTTTTGCAATTGTATTTAATATGCAATGTAATACCGACCAGAGGTGCTGTTGAATGATCAATTGAAGGTCAATAATTTCAATTAAGGGTCAAAATATTGTATTTTAAAGTTAGTTTGGTATCATAACATTTTAAGAAGGTGTGAGGAAGGTTATTAAGAGTTTGAATATGAATAAAAAATATATGTCCAAAATACAATGGATCATTGACGATACAAGTGAAAATAAAGGGATATCTATAAGTTTTATTCTGGCAATTTTCCCTTTGGCTTTTATAACAGATAGTTATTTGTTTGCTGTGGGGAATATGGAACAAAATAAGGGAACAGAGAACATTAAAAATATTTATTTGTATGTATTATTCTTTTTGATCGTTGGATTGATGTTTGTTCTGTCATATATATTAATTAGTACAATTAAGCTCAAAGCGCCCCGATATTCTCTTCTATTTATATTAGGAATTAAAAAAAAGGATTTTTGGAAAATATTATATAAAGACTATTTTATGACATTGCTGCGAACAGGAATCAAGAGCGCAGCCGTGATTCATTTTCTGAGTATGTGCATGACTGATTTCATATGGAATCGAAATGAACCGTTTTTATTAATAGATTTTTTGCTGTATTATTTTATGGGTATAGGTATAGTTTGTGTGATGCTTGTTTTCCTTATTTTTACAGTAATAGCTATTGCTTTTTATTATAGTCTCGGCAAAGAGATGATAGTTTTTTGGGAGGGGTTGAACAGAGACATCGTTTTTAAATATGATAATAAATTTCTGTATTATTTAAAACCGATTTTAGGTGCTTTTGTAGAAATGCTGGTAATCGTATTCTGCTTAGATTATCGAACTATATACTATGCAGCTGTGTTGCAGATCGTTTCTTTTTACCTTATGTCCACTTCTGTCGGCTGCTTAAGATGGATTGCAGAATATAAGCGAAAAAAAGACTATAGAAGTATTATTTCATCATATGCGGTAATGTATCAATACAAATTTAATTCGAAACTGATAATAGTTATTTATTTATTAAACTTTATAGTTGCATTTGTGGTTGGCGGGTTTATTTTGTCTGATTTATCAGACAAATCACAAAAAGATTACCAAGAAAAATATCCATTTGAATATATTGTTTACGGAAAAAATATTAATTTTACACAGAAGTTTTATCCTTTTTTTGAGGGAGAAACAGAAGAAGGAAAAGAAGTTGCGATCTTCTCACTATCCTCTTATGAAAATATCACTAAAAGAAAAGAAACATTATCCGAATATGAAATCATTTATATTTCTCAACATAGTCCAGAAGATTTCCGGCCATTAGAAGGGAAACAAGACTTAAAAGTATTTTTTGACTCAAAAGAAATAAACTATATAATAAAAGATAGCAGGTGGGAAACTATTTTTGGAGAAAATATTTCACCAGAATTAGAATACATTTTGATCGTAAACGATAATGAATTTGAAATCAATGCTTCTAATAAAATTAATCTTTGGTTTGGGAACAAGATTGATTTTGTGATAGAAAAGGGAAATCATGTTTGGAACCGCACGGAAGCGATAGAACAAGAAAAAGAAAGTAACCGGCATGTAATGATTCTGGTATATGTTACAGGTCTGTTTTTGTTATTAGAAAGTCAGGGGATTATTTTAATAAAACTGATCGTAAATCATTCTGCTATAACAAAAAAGTATAAATTGATATATACATTGGGAGTCTCTCGAAAAAATAAAAAAAAGTATTTTTTTGAGGAAATTAGAAAAATGGCATTTTACCCTGCAGTGTCAGGACTCATTAGAGGTATCTTGCTATTAGGAATAATATATTTTTATCAGGAAGGCTTATCAATCTGTGCTTTCGCTAATTGTTTAGCATTATGCGGTATAATATTGTTAATTCAATATGGAAGTTATTATTGCATTGCATTATTAATGCAGAGATTGTATAAGTGTGATCTGGGGATGGGTTAAATATAAGGAGATCGGCATATGGAATTATATACAATCAGTGCATTAAGTAAATATTATGAAAGATGGAACATGAGATTACGTAAAAAAGACGAAATCCATGTAATAAAAAATTTAAATCTGACAATAAGCGATAATGAGTTTGTCTGCATAATAGGAAAATCAGGGGCTGGAAAGACTACGTTATTAAAAATGTTGGGAGGGATTGAAAAACCATCGACAGGATCTATTTTATATACCAATATGGAGTTATATAAATGCCCAGAAGTAAAGATGGAAGAATATCGTAGAAAAGAAATAGGTTTTATCTTTCAGGATTACAAATTATTGGATGAGATGACAATCCAGGAAAATATATTAATACCACAAATTCTTGACGGCGCGAAGAGAGAGACTGCTGAAAGTAAAGTGGAGGAAATGACAAAACAGCTTGATATTTATTGCAAAAAGAACTTTTATCCATATGAATTGTCCGGAGGGGAAAAGCAGAGAGCCGCAATTTGCAGAGCTTTAATCAATGATCCAAAGGTAATACTGGCAGATGAACCGACAGGAAATTTGGACTCATTTAACACAGAGTTGATTTTAAATCTTTTAATTCAAATTAAAGCAGAGTTAAAAAAAACAATTATTTTGGTAACCCACGATAAAGATATTTGTAAATATGCAGATAGAGTTATGGAAATGGAAACCGGGCGAATCAAAGAAATTCATGTATAATATCAGTTTGACGGTGTCTGCTTTGCATCATTCCTAGTATAATCCACAATAATTATCCGACCCTTTCACTTGTCTAAATTTCCATCTGCCGCGTTGTCGTCAATCGACGTAGCCACCGCTACGCCTCATTCCTCCGCCTTGCATATGAAAATTTATCCTGCGTGTAAGGGCACGGTAATTATCGTGGATTATACTAGGTATAATATTTTATTACTTGTGCCTACTTTTCACAAAACGTTTGTGTCAACGATGACATGGGGCACAAGTATAATAGTAGTGGATATTGAGCAACGGTTTCTCAGAGCAGGTAAGTGGTGTAACAGGGAATGGAGATAAAAGATGGAAGATGGTTATAAGCCATTTCATGATCTCCATTCATTCTCGCCCATATCTCGCCAGCTCATATTGCATATGGAGCGCAACCCCTTCCTCGGTACCGGCGATTCCGGCATTTTCTTCGATTTCAACCGGCGACTCGTAGACAGCCGGACGGTCTTTGCGGTGCCGTCTGATGGTTCTGCGGTATTTTTTCCTGATCCGTTCTCTTTCTGACAGCCGGCGACGGTCTGCAGATATTTTGATTTTCCGGATATCTTCTGATGTATCCTGCAATTCTTCCACAATATCCCCGTTTTCATCGTTGGCTGCCCGGAAATCCTGGAAAACGGCATAAACTTTCTTGATAAGCACTATTGTAAGAAACACGAAAACTACGGTTGAAACGAGATAAAAAATATAGTCCAGCCACCACGGCGCAGGCGCCGCATCGCCGTATTCCGCGAGCAGGGCCGCCATAGGATCTTCACCGGTGTGTTCTGTGTCATTTTCTGGCATTATTTCGGGATATTCTATTTTAAGATCGGAGGTCAGTTCCCGGAGATCACGATAGTGCCGGTGGGAGATAGTGACCAGGGAAGGCAGTACCAGAATCATAAGTAAGAGCAGATAAATCATAAGAATACCGCTTCCGATCCCGTAGATTCTCTTCGAAGGCAGATTGCAGGTTCTTTTGTTGAGGAAAAGATATCGTTCGGTCTCGCACACATATTGGTATAAGAAGGTAATTACCGCATACAGAATGGAACTGAACAAAGCCGCATTGCACACGGACGGGCTGTTGAAATTGACCGCAAGGAGATAAACCGCTCCGAAATAGATCAGAAAAGGAAAAGAGGGTTCTTTTAAGATATCATAAAAAGGACGATAGGTTGGGTCGGCAGCCAGGGCAGCTTCTTTGTCCTTCTGCTTCTGAAGCCGTGCGGTCAGGCGGTTGATGATCACGGACAGGGTTTCGGCGAGGAGAAGCAGAAAGTATCCCCAGAACAGGACACTGTCATGCAAAGAACCGGCCAGAATCCATGCCAGAGCCCCCGTTGCGGCAAATACAAGAGCGCACAGAAAGAGATAAGACGCAAGGTTGCGGCATCTGCCCGCTGCAAGATCGGTTATCACTATGGGTAAGAGAATGATCAGGCATTTCAGATACAGATAAGGGCCGATCGCTGCCTGATCCTCCACGCAGAGGGCATAGAGCAGGGGGATGATGATTGCGAGGATGAGGGATGTGTGAATCCATCCCGCTGTTAATTTGATCAGTTTTCTCAAGGGAACCTCCTGTTTCTGGTTGAATTTATTTCTGCCCGGGCAGAAGTCAGGTGTCGTATACGCCGCGCCTGATCAGATGTATATTACCTGCCGGATGGATATCGCATGTTTCCGTGGCAGGATGAGGAACAACCCAGACAGCCTGCTGTTTTCTGCCGATGAATGTTTCGATTGCCTGTTGATTCTGCAGGGCATTCCTGGAGATAAAGATCAGGACAGAGTCCTCTGTCGGCCCGGTGAAGCTGTCGAGTACGGCAGGAAAAGGAATTGTTTCCGCATCTGTCCTGTGTCGGGCAAAGAGCCGTTCTATATCGGAGAGCTGCTTCCTGCCGCCTGCCGGAGCCAGATAAACGGGTGCGGAGTTCGTGCAATTTAAGTCCGCTGCTATATTGGTGTATAACCCAACTTCCATTCCCCGGGAGATCATCTTCTGGAACAGGGAAGCCGCGACGGAGATGGAGTCCTCTGTCAGATATTCGTACTTCAGGATCCCGCTGTCTTCCACATCCAGGAATATCATCACACTTTCCATATGGGTGGATTCAAAGGTATTGACCATCAGATCGCCGGTCTTTGCGCTGGCCTTCCAGTTGACCGTCTTCATAGGGTCGGTGACGGTATACTCCCGGATGGAAGCATAGGCGAAAGGATCCTCAAAGAGACGTTTTGCACACTGGACGCTGCCCATAAGCCGCTCACAGGCGATTAGGATATCCGAGACATTTGTCCTTGCGGCATACACATACAATTCCGTATCCGCCGGAGATTCCACGGAAAAGCGCCGCCTGTGCAGCATGGAAAAGGCAGTCAGATAAGATTTATCGATCCGATAGTATCCTCTGTGCGCACAGTTCAATGTCAGTTTTCTGGTGATGCGCTGACTGCCAAGTAAGGCGAAGATATCCCTTTTATAAGTAAAATCACTGACACTGGTATTTTCGCAGTCGTGGAAGGCGAGCCTTTTGTCTACATGGAAAGCGACTTCCAGTACAGGGAGTACCAGTTTTTTCCGGTTTTCGATCTGTTCTGTCATCTCTGCCTGGTCGCCTGCATAGACAAAATCCTGCAGAAAGCGGAGAGTGACTATTAAGTTTGTGCTCCAGTGCCTGGCATAATACAGATTCCAGAAAAAGGCTAACAGCAGGAATCCTAAGAAAAATAAACTGATCATGATTTCGTCCAATCTTCTGTGGGCAGGGAAATGCTGTTAAGAAGTCCCCGGATCGCAGCTTCTTTCTGTTCGGTATAGGCGGCTTCCGAAATCATTCTGTGTGCAAGTACCGGGACAGCAACCGCCTTGATGTCCTCAGGAACAACGAAATCCCGTCCCTGTACCATAGCATATCCTTGAGATGCACGGAGCAGGGCGAGTGTACCTCTGGGACTGACACCCTCTGCAATGCTGCGCACTTCTCCGGAGGCAGTGCCGTATTTTCTGGTTCCCTGTACCAGATGAACAATATAGTCGCGCAGATCGGCGTGTACATAGATGTTCCGACATTCCTGCTGAAGGGCTGCGATTTCGCCGAGGGTGCAGACAGGTTCGATCGTATAAAGCGGCTGATCGGTGATGTAACGGTCAATCATCCGGCGTTCTTCCTCTTCGCTCATGCTTCCCATACTGATCCGCATCAGGAAGCGGTCCATCTGCGCCTCCGGGAGAGGGTAACAACCCAGTGTTTCCACCGGATTCTGTGTTGCGATAACGAAAAAAGGTACCCCCAGGGATCGGGTCACACCGTCCACGGTCACTTGTCCCTCGCCCATGCATTCCAACAGGCTGGACTGGGTTCGGGGCGTGGCACGGTTGATCTCGTCCGCCAGAAGCAGGTTGGTAAAGACAGGCCCTTCCTTGAAGACAAAGGTTCCTTTCTCCTGATTATAATAGGAAAGACCCGTTACGTCGCTGGGAAGCAGATCCGGCGTAAACTGGATCCGTCCGAAAGAAAAGTCCATAGATTTCGCCAGTGACTTCGCCAGTACTGTCTTTCCCGTTCCGGGTACATCCTCTAACAGGACATGGCCGCCCGCCGCCAGGGCAGCAAGAAGAAGCCCGGTTACGTGCTCTTTGCCGATGATTACCTTGGATACATTATCCTTGATTCTTGATAGTAGGTCATTCATGGGGAGAGGTGTCCTTTCTGCGATTGTATTTTCATAAAATATGGAATTGCTTATGACATTTATTATATCAAATATCATTAAAAACGTCATAGTTTTTCCTGAAGATGTTTTTCCTTCCGGACAGACTTGCATGTATATATAAAAAGATTTTAACGGATATTCAGACAACAAAGTGAATCACATACAAGATGATGGGATCTTCTTGATAGTCTTCAGTCTTTCTATACTATATGTGGTATTGTGCACATTGCCGATTATCGGTTTACCGATCATATATTGTACGTGACAAGATTAAGATTCAATGTTATACTCTTCACAAAGCATATATTTCAAAATTCTAATACATATCTGATCGCTAAACCATAGAGCGATTACTATAAACCTGTTGGGTGTCAGAGGAAATCATGCTTTTATTCCAAACTATAAATGAATAAAGCAGGGGATTTCGCTATGGCAGATAACGGTATGTGCACAGGCAGACAATATATGGAAGTCGATACCGGTCATGCGGCGCCGGAATCTCCTGCGAAGGAGGTATTGTGGGAAAGAAAGATATCGGATTGAAATCGTATCTGCAGAACAGGGCAAGATACGCGGATCTGTGGAATGGAGGTGTGTTCCATGGGAAACAGCTTGTAAAACCAGAAGAACTGCAGGAAATGACACCTGTCCGTTCCAAGTCAGATAAGCTGACGGTGCTTGAAAGAACCGGCGATCTGGTTATGAAACAGAATTATGGCGGACAGCGGTTCGCGGTGCTTTCACTTGAGAATCAGGATGAGATTGATTATGAGATGCCGGTCCGTATTATGATGCAGGAAGTACTTGAATATGACAGACAGATTAAAGAGATCAGACGCGAGAATGAAAAGGCATACAAGGAATATAAGGAAAATCAGGGGAGGAATGGCAGGGGAACCCGGGCAGGAAATTATCATGATGCAGGGGAGTACTTATATAAAGTGAAGAAGGATGACCGGCTGTTTCCGGTTGCTACACTTATCGTATACTGGGGGAAGGAGGAATGGAAAGGACCAAGGAGCCTTCATGACATGATTGATTTTGGCGATGGAAATACAATGATGAGCAGGGAGCTTAAGAGATGGATTCCTGAATATCCTCTGCATTTCCTGGATTTGTCAACGTTCGGACATTTTGAATATTTCAGGACAGAGCTTCGTCCGTTGCTTGAATTATTCCAACGGCGTGGCAGCAGGAAGAAGTTTATGGAATACCTTGAACAGAATGAAGAGTATTGGGATATGGATGATGAAAGCTGGCATATGCTCGGACAGCTTACAAATTTCAAAAATATAGAGAATTTTATGAAACGGAAGAATGAGAGGGATAAGGAGGAGAAGAAGATGTTTATTGATGATATGATAGATGAAGCAATAGAAAAGGGGAAGACAGAAGGGAAGGCAGAAGGGAAGGCAGAAGATATCCTTGATCTATTGGAAGAATACGGAACGGTGCATGATAAATTGAAAACAGAGATCCTAAAGCAGACAGACCTTCAAGTCCTCAAGGGCTGGCTTAAACTGGCGGCACGGGTGAAGAATATCGACGAATTTATAATGCAGACACATCTTCAGACAGAAGTATGATGCAACATCCTCCTGCATGAACATCCGGATGGCCTCCCGCCGCCGTCCAGGGATATGGGCTGAACTGTTACCTGATGTTTGCGATAATTTGTATTGTGCCGTGAGTTTTCTGTGGCATTTTAGTGTTATCCTATATAAAAAAGGATGTGGACATATGAGAATTTTAGTAGTCGAGGATGATCCTCTGTTAAACAATACCCTCTGTTATAATCTGTCCGCGGCGGGCTATATTGTGGATGCCGCCATGACAAACGCGGAAGCGGCCAATTTCTGTGACAAACGGGACTATGATCTAATCGTGCTGGATGTTAATTTACCCGACGGAAACGGGTTTGCCTTCTGCGAAAGAATCAAACAGCGCCGTCCTGATACCGCTGTGGTTTTCCTGACGGCAAATGATATGGAAAGAGATATGCTGAAAGGCTTTGAGTTGGGGGCGGATGATTACGTAACGAAGCCATTCCACATCAGCGTATTCCGAAAAAAGGTCGCCGCCTTGCTGGAACGCATCCGGAAGCAGACAGGGGGCGACTGCTATACCGATGGTGTTCTGTCTGTCAACTTTTCGGAATTGACAGCTACCCTTGCGGGGGAGCCGGTTATGTTCACACCGATGGAATATCGTTTTCTCAAAGTGCTGGTAAGAAATCCGCATATTGTTCTGACCCGGCAGGCGCTTCTTGAAAAGCTGTGGGATGCGGACGAAAACTTTGTGGACGAACATGCGCTGACGGCAGCGATCAGCCGCATCCGGAGAAAACTCGAAGTAAACGGCTTACAATATATCAAGACCGTCTATGGCATGGGCTATATGTGGATCGGAGGGCTGGAAAAATGAGCGGCGGTAAACTTTCCATCAACGGAGCCTGCGTAATCGGAATTGTGTCTTTATCCGGTATCGGGGCTTCTTTTCTCATTGCGGTTTTTCTGCTTACAAGGAATCTGACGGTTGTGGGGCTTGGCCTGTTGTTTCTTCTGCTGGTATTCATCTGTATAGCCCTTTTCGTGGCCTTTCTGCGCCGGAAGCTGGTGTTGTTCTCGGACAGCCTGTGCAAAACGATAGACAATATGCTGGAGGGAGTATCGGCTCCGCCGCAAGTCTGTGAGGAAGAAAGTCTGTTTTACAAAGTCAACCACCGGCTTGTCCGCCTGTATGAAGCGATGCGGGAGAACAGGGAGCGCATCGGGAAAGAGCGGGCCGATTTGCAGGAACTTATTTCTGACATTTCCCATCAGGTGAAAACGCCGGTCAGCAACCTGAAAATGGTGAACGCTACCCTGATTGAACAGCCCATGCCCGAAGAAAAGCGGCAAGAGTTTCTGGGCGCCGCCAATAACCAGCTTGAAAAGCTGGATTTTCTTATGCAGGCTATGATAAAAACCTCCCGGCTGGAAACCGGCGTAATCTCTCTGGATAGAAAGCTGCAGCCGCTCTACGATACTTTGGCGGCGGCGCTGGGCGGTATTCTGCTGAATGCCGAAAAGAAAATGATTCAGGTCAGCGTAGATTGTGCGCCGGACATCCTGCTGGCTCATGATAAGAAATGGACAAGTGAAGCCCTGTTCAATATTCTGGATAATGCGGTGAAGTATACACCGGCGGGCGGCACGGTCCGGGTGTCTGTCCAAAGCTGGGAACTGTATGTGAAAATCGACATTATGGACAACGGCAAGGGAATCGCAGAGAGCAGACAGGGCATGATCTTCAGACGTTTTTACCGTGAAAAAGAAGTACACGATGTTGAGGGTATAGGCATCGGACTGTATCTCGCGCGCGAGATTATTACCATGCAGGACGGTTATATTAAGGTTACTTCGGCGGCAGGATGCGGCTCAACATTTTCCGTATTTTTACCCCGTGACATTTCTGTGAGAATTGAATGTTAGAATATCGGCATCACAGAAAGGATGGTGCCTACCATGAACATTTTACAGACAACTGAGCTTAAAAAATACTATGGCAGTCCGCCGAACATTACGAAGGCATTGGACAACGTGACACTCTCCATTGAAGAAGGTGAATTTGTCGCCATTGTCGGAACCTCCGGCAGCGGCAAATCCACTCTGCTGAACATGATGGGCGGACTGGATATTCCTACCTCCGGCAGTGTCAGGGTGAAGGGCAGGGAGTTGGCCGAGTTGAACGATGAACAGCTTACTCTTTTCCGCAGACGCAACATAGGCTTTATCTTCCAAAACTATAACCTTGTCCCTGTTTTGAATGAAATGTGGGTACATTCCCCGCCCCTTGGGGCGCAAGCAAACTTTAACAGGATAGAAAAGCATGATACAATGTAGAGAAAAAGGAGAAGTGTAGATTGAGTGAGGCTATACACAA
>CAJTEN010000024.1 GCA_910575245.1 Clostridia bacterium
AGTTATTTAAAAGCGGAAATGTTACAAAATGAAGGTAAAAAATAGAGGTGAAAATGAGATTTCGGAAATCTCTAACGCTTTATAAAATAAAGGCTTTGAGTTTCCGAGAGCACACCATCAATTCGGGAGGTGATTTATCACCAATTCTGGTGTCTCTGATCCTGAGTTTGGGAATTTCCCTTAATTTGTGTATGGATGGATTCCTGATGGTAGGAACTGCCATTGCAGAAGAGAAAGAGAAACATACGTTACGGGTCTTAATGACATCATCAGTCACCGGAATGCAGTATTTTATCGGAAGTATTCTATTTCCATTTGTGTTGATGAATATAATCAATATTGTGGTATTGGTGATTAGTGGTATTTCTATGAACCAGGTATCTGTCGTGGCTTTCTTACTGGTCAGTGCGGCAGCCTCTCTGATTAGTTGTGTAATGGGAATGATTGTTGGTCTCTGCGCCAAAAATCAGATGAATGCAAATTTGATTTCTTATCCATTGGTGATCGTGTTTATGATGATTCCACTGTTTGGAAATCTATCCGAAAAATTGCACCATATCTCAGGGTTTTTGTTTACTGGAGTGTTGGCAGAGATGGCAAGTGGATTTGCAGAGGGAATGTTATATACGTTAAAACCTCTGGACTTTGCAGTTCTTATCGGAGAATTAATCATTAGCATTCTTGTATTTTTACTACTTTATCGAAGAAATGGATATGAAAAAGACTGATGCAATTTAGACAGGGTAATTTTATGGAATGCCACCCTTCGACGGCTTTTTTCTTTGCCGCCGAAGGCAGATTGCATTTTTATCCGGCTAAATGGTGTGGTTATTGAAGTAGCCCGTCACTTACGGTGATAACACGGTTGCTGCTTTTCGCCGTTTCCGGTGAATGAGTAACCATGATAATTGTCTGTCCGCGTTCCTTGTTGATACGCTGCAACAAACTCATTATCTCTGCTCCCGTATGACTATCAAGGTTTCCCCTAGGTTCGTCTGCAAACAGGATTTCGGGATTTCCAATTAGTGCGCGGGCGATTAGAGTAAGTGTCCTGTACATTGCCAGGCTTTTGGCACGCATATACTTCATTTCCGGCGGTGTCCAAAATCTGCAGTCCGATATGGTTATCCTGCAATCGTTCTATGCCTGTCTGTTTTACCGTGGTGCTTCCGTCTGCAAAGATAAGCTGTGCAGCAGGACTACAGAGAATTAAACCTTATTTGGGATTAAGGTGGACAGAGAAGATAAATCGTTAAGAGAGGTTTAAGGACGTTTGCTACACTTAAGAAGCATTTCACACCAAATAGATTGTTTAAATGATTTAGACAAACTATAATATCTGTTATTTCTATGATAACAAGGAGGTAATTTATGAAACTAAAAAAAGTAATGATATTACTCGGTACTGTCTGTATATTGAATACAATGGTTACAGGATGTGGTTCCGGTTCTATTGCTAAGACAGAAGAAAACCAGACAGACGAAGCATTATTAGAGGAATTAAATGATGCGCCGTCAAAAGAGATTGATGGAAACACGGATGGACTGCAGGAAAATACAGCAGGTAAATGGCAGGTACTAGAGCCGGATGTCGCTGCTGCTGTTGATGCGGATTTTCTGGGTAAGGTCTGGAAGATTGAAGAAGACTCATTTTTCATTGCCGAAAAGAAAGTAAAAATTCTTGATGACGGTTCCTTATCATACAGTTCTCCAAGCTCCAATGCCGATCTCCCTGATTCTCAGTTGATTCATGTGATTTTGGAAGATGATACCCGTTTTTATTTAAAAACCACTGATGGAAATGGAGAAAGCTATGAGGACACAAAGGCTGAATTTCAGGACTTGAAGGTACATATGTCTGTTGAAATGAAGGGCAGCTTTAAAAATGATAAATTTTATGCCAAGGAAATACGATTCTTTTAGAAAGTGATGGGAAAGATTATGAAAAGGAAATTGATACTGATGTTTATGATAGCTTTAACTATGGGGATGATCGGATGCTCATCGGAACAAAAAAAGGATGAAATATCTGTGGAGAATGATTCCCCGAAAGAAACGGTTCAGGAAGAAGTAGCAGATGTAAAAACTGTAGATGCAAAAACTACAGAAACAGAAGCAAAAGTTACAGAATCGTCAAAGTCAGAGATTACAGAAGAAACCAAAAAAACCACTTCGGAAGCCGAAGAAATTCCGCTCGAAGAAATCCCGGTCGAAGAAATCCCAGCGGGCGATCCCATAGCAGGAATTATTGAAAAGTATGAAGAAAACATACTTACACTCAGGACTCCGGAGGACGATATGCTCTATTATTTTTTTATGGAAAATACCCCGATATTAGAAGGGTATTCCACGGAAAGTGCCCATGAGGCAAAAGGAGGTTCCACGATTGCTGTGGGCGATAAAGTTGAGATCAGTTACCGGGGGACACTTGATGATGAAGAACATCCAACTCAAGCTGTGAAAATTGTAATAATCACAGGTGAATAATTTTGCAAAATTATTGTGTATTCACGGTTAAATCCAAAAGAAGCTGCAAAAAAACAGCGCCAATGCACAGGAGGAATCTTAAAAAGTTGGATTCCTCCTGACTTTCTATAATCTCACATTATTCTGTTGCCGCTGGTATCTCCCCGACAAAGTTATAAATGATTTTGATTTCCTGAAACTTCTCCCCGTCAACCTTTTTCACCTCCCCCACCAGAATCCGGCTGATAAGGCGGTTTAGGAATACCCTCGTCCAGTTCCCGGGTCACAGCAGGCTGCAATAAAGGGCGGGAATGTAATAATCACCCACAAGAACCTAGTCAAGGCCGTAGGTATCGTCATGGATTCTTTCTGGCAGTTCTTTCATTTGTGACCTCCTGTATTCAGTTTTCCAGAATCCAGTTGTTCGTGTCCCTGTCCATGTGAATTTATAAGGCAGCTGAACTCTTCATGAACAAGTATGGCATATCTTTTCCGGTCTTTTGATAATTTAAACCGTAGGACTGCGACGTACCCCTTGTGTCAGAGGTATTGTAAAGGTCATGAGGTAAGCGCCTCGTGGACGCTCCCTCCCGAACCGTGCGGGCACCTCTTGATGCACACGGCTCTCCATATGCCGTCAACTAACAAAATCAGTCTTTTCCGTGTATCTCACGGTGGCACGCCGGGCATACTGCCAGCGTTCTCCTGCGGTTCTTTAGCATAACTTTTTCCCACTCATATTCACCGCTAAGGCTTTTCAGCCGTTTTACCTGATGAATCTCCACGTCATTTGTATACTGTCCGCAGAGTTCACAAGTTTTCGAGCGCAGTTTTGCCGCTATGCGGTTTGGTCTGTCATACCGTTTGTAGGCCGGAAGAATATCTGCCTGCGGCACATTGGGCTTATCCTTGCGGATAAAAGGCCCTCTGTAAAATACGCTCTCCTTCATACCGCTTTTTGTCTTATAAATGACTGTAAACCGTCCATCCCTAAAATATTTCTTCTTAATCTTTCTGGTCTTTGTGCGGTATTTATTTGCGAATGTTTTCAGCATACTGTAATGCATCAGACTCGCAAACTTACTCATTGCGCATACATTACATGCCAGTGAGTAATAGTTGTACAAACCTCTGATTTCAGAGTTGTACTTTGACAGAATTTCAATGTCTTTGCGGTTAATGAGCTGTGGCCTGTGGATGGCTTTCCAATGCTCTTTGTGTGTAACTTTGTCTTTCTTGATACGGATTGCACCATACTCCAATAGTTTCGATTCCCATTTCTCATGCGGCATATATAGTTTCACTGCGCCGCTGTATCCCTTCACTTTCCTGCCCTGACGTTTTGTGACTTCCTGACTCTTTGAAATTGAAATATCGTAGCCAAGAAACCTCGCCCGGCCAGTTGCGTGGGTGATTTTGGTTTTCTCCACTGACAGTGTAAGGTTCAGTTTTTCTTTGAGGAACACGGCTAAATCTGCTTTTAAGGCTTCAGCGTCCTTTTTGCTCCCGATAATGCTTATGATAAAATCATCCGCATAACGGACGTATTGCAGGTTTTTGTAAGTTTCATCCCGAAACTGCTTAGACGGGATTTCCCTCTGTTTCTCCCGCAGTCTGCGTAATTCCCCGGCACGTTCTTTCTTTTCGGCTTCGGAAAGTCTGTCCCATACTTCCCTGTTCCGGCGCATAAACCTCTGCACCTCACGGTTCCGTCTGGCGTATTCCGGGTTCACTTTGCGGTTTATCCTGTTTCCTTTTATAAAGCCTGCCTTGTATTCCTCCACGTACATATCCAATTCATGCAGATAAATATTTGCCAGGACAGGACTGATGCCAGAACCTTATGTGGATCTAGATGTTATGCCGAGATACAGCCTGCCAGCCTAATATTTACTAATACCAGCAACTACTGAACTCGGCATAATAATCCCTATTTCAGAGAATTCAGAAACTGCATGAGATCTTTATCCTTGCTCCAATCCGGCAGTTCTGTTTCTCCAGAAACGTTTTGTAAAGGACTTTTTAATCAAGTTCACAGAAAATTTACATTTCAGGGCAAAAAAATAAGGCCGGGAACCTGTTTTTAGATTCCCGGCCTATGGTCTTACTATGCTGTCCGTTCTGCTTTCAATTTTTTTACTTCGTCAAGAGGAAGTCCTGCATATTCCGCAATTTTTTCAAGTGTCAAAATCCCATCTGCCAACATTCTCTTTGCCGAATTGATTGCTCCCTCTTTCAATGTTTGATTTCTCATATCTTCCATAGCCCGGCACATAATCTCGATTCCCTCCTTGCTCTCTTTGAAAAATCTCACCCTGTCCGCCAGTATCCCATAGTACATATCCGCTGCGTCTGTGCAGGAGAAGTCATGCATTAACTTCCCGACTGGCGTATCGCTGCGGTAAGCGCCATTTATATACAGTATGTGCGAACCGTCCTCAAATCTTTCCCCGGTTCCTAAAAAGCACCGCTCAACCGGATAGAGCGGCAGTCCTTTTCCCATTACATCATTCTCTGTAATAAAGATTACCCACGTTTCCGGCAGCTTGTCGAAGTCCTCGCCTTTCTTCAAAAGGTTTGCGTCCATCATGCTGCTGTTGTACCTTGCCCTTTTTCTTCCGGCTCCTTTGTCGGAGCGCTGTACTTCCACAACCGGAAATCCTAAATGCAGCTGCTTTAAGATGCGTCCGTCTTCCTGTCTTTCAGGGTACAACTCAATCTCGTCGATGAACTCCCTCATGAACCTCTTCTTTTCGAGATCGGTCATCTTAAAGTACATTCTATCAAAACTCAAGAGAACTTTATAGAGCTCATTTGCAGTAATCTTTTCTCCGTAAGCTCCGCTGATCTTCTCTTCGATTTCAGCGATCGCGTCCTCCAGTTCTGATATCCGGTCATACAGAATATCCAGTCTGTCGTGCATATCCTGATACTTTCTGTCATAGTGCTTATCGCTTACATCCAGCCTGTCCAACATCTCCGCCAGCTTCTTCTTCGCTCCCACTACCTGACGAAGCTGTTCCCTGACCTGATCCCTCTCGTTCTCCAGTGATGAGACATCCACCTTCTCGTCCATCTTCATCACCATGTAATCCTTGAACTGCGGATCCGCCACCATGTCCAGGATAATCTGCTCTACCTGACTGTTAAGCTCCACCTGACTCAGCACCAGACGGAAATCACAGAAATGCGTTTCGTCTATCTTTGTACGGTGCAGGCACTTATAATACCAGTCGTCCTTGTACTCGCCGGACTTCTTGTTCTTACGCCGTCTGACGGTTCCCACAAGACTCCGGCCGCAGATCGGACATTTAATGATACCCGTCAGAATATGCGCATGATCCATGCTGTGCGTCTTATTCCATTTGACGCCGGTATCTTTTCGTCTGAGCCTTGTCGCCTCCCAGAGTTCCCGGTCTATGATCGCCTCGTGCATCCCGTCCACGACCATATAATCATCAGCCATGACCCGCTTATATTCATCCCTGCTGCCTTTAACCTTTTCGGTCTTATGCCTGCCATAAACGATCTTTCCGATCTCCGCCTCTTCCGGATTGACGATCAGCGTGCTGTTCTTGGAATCCAGCATGTACCCGAATGGAGCCTGCCCGCCGTTCCACTTTCCCTCTCTGGCTTTCTGGCGGCGTCCTTCCATCGTCTGTACCAGAATGTTTTCTCTTTCTATTTCGGCAACAGCGGACAGAACCGTAATAGTCAGCTTTCCAGAATCTTTGGAGGAATCAATCCCATCTTCCATGCAGATCAGGTTTACACCGAAATCCTGAATGTACTGAAGGGAATTGAGGACATCCGCCGCATTTCGTCCAAACCTCGAAAGCTTGAATACCAGGATGAAATCCACCCCATCACAATCCTCAGCCACATCATTCAGCATCTGTGAAAACTCCGGTCTGCCGGTTATGTTCTTTCCGGATTTTCCTGCATCGCAGTATTCCCTGACAATCTCTATATCCTGGAAATCCGCAAACTTCGTCAGCCTCTCCCTTTGGGCTTCAAGGCTGTAGCCCTCCACCTGCATTGAGGTGGATACCCTTATGTAGATATAACACTTCAGCTTTTTCTTCTTCATACTGTATCAGAAACCAGCTTCACCTGATACCCGTCTATATACACCTGCGTATCCACGATGTTCATGGTCTCCATATCCAGATACCCCACCGTGATACTTGCCAGCTTCTTATACACCGAAAACTTATTCAGCCACTTCTTCGATACCCTGAAAGTGACCCCGATCTGCACCACGCCTTCACGGACAACATCCCTCTGTGTGGTACCCGCCTCTGTTACACCGCCGCTGTCCGCCTCTACATCCGATAAACTCACAGAATAAGAGACAGGCTTCGGGATGTTCTCATTGTTAAAAACAAGATACTGCATATGAGCCATCTTACCTGCCTCCACTTCTCAAATTCATTCTCTGCTGAGCCGTGACCACGATCTCATCGATCATGTCACCGCCGATATAAACAGGGATCACGATATCCCCGGCAGCGCCTCCACCGGCAAGAGCCGTATTCAACGCCGTATTGATACCGGAGATCAGATCACCGCCCGAAACACCGGCTCCGGCATAACCGCCTGCAGCCGCCATCACCCTTGGAGTAATGGTCAGGTCAGAGGTAACGCCGCTCATGGCGTTCTCGATCATGCCCCGGCTCTTCTCAATGCCCTTCGCCAGACCGCCGATGAAATCAGGCATCCACTTCTCATAATCCGTAAGCGGACCCTCATCCGGCACGTAGAAATGCAGGAAGCTCCGGATCTTATCCGCAACCGATGAAACCGCATCCCCGACCTTGCCGATCATGGACTTGATGCCGTTCACGATACCGCCGATAAAATCAGCGCCCCACTGGAAGGCTTCCGAAGCCAGGTTCTTCACGAAATTGATCGCCTTGTCAAATCCGCTCTTCACCGCGCCATAGATATTCCCGCAGACATTCTTGATACCGTTCACGATATTCGTGATCGTGGTCTTAATGCCATTCCAGACCGTTGTTACCACGGACTTGATCGCATTCAGCACTGTTGTAATAGTGGTCTTGATACCATTCCACGCCGTACTCAGGAAGGTGGATATCGCCGTCACCACTGTCGTGATAACAGACTTGATCCCGTTCCAGATCGTGGTGAAGAAGGTTTTTATCGCATTGAACACCGTAGTCACAGTATTCTTGATCGCATTCCAATCATTCGTCAGGAACGTGCTGATCGCATTTACCACAGTCGTGAAGATATTCTTGATACCCTCCCAAAGTCCGGTAAAGAAGTCCTTAATAGCATTCCAGACCGTAACAGCCGTGGTCTTTATCGCTTCCCACGCCGCCACACACGCCACGATAGCCGCTATAATTAGCACATACGGATTCGCCGCGCATACCGCATTGAAAGCCGCAAACACACCCTTCGCCGCATTGATCACGCCCGCCAGCCAGCTTCGGAATGATCGTCATGATCGTACCGATAGCGGAGATGACTTTCCCGACGATGATAAGCACCGGACCGATAGCCGCCACCACAAGCGCGATTGTGACAATGACTTTCCTTGTGCCTTCATCCATCGAATTGAGCCAGTCCACAAACTTCTGGATCCATCCCACGATCGTCCTGATCGCAGGCATAAGTAGCTCTCCGAAAGAGATAGCCAGTTCTTCCAGCTGTGACTTCAAAATCTGAAGCTGACCCGCAAGGTTATCCTGCATGGTCTCAGCCATCCCTGCAGCGCACCCGTCACAGTTATCAATCGCAGACGACAGCTTATCAATATCCGCTTCCCCAGCATTCATCAGAGCCAGGAATCCGGACATCGCGTTCTTACCGACAAGGCTTTCCGCCGCCTGTGCCTTTTCTGATTCTGTCAGACCTGAAAAAGCCGTCCGGCAGTCAGCCAGGATATCGCTCAGGTCTCTCATAGAACCGTCAGCATTTGTCGTCGCAGCCGTAACCTCTCCGATGGAAGAACCGCAGATCTTCACATCCCCGGACAGGTTATTCATAATGGTTCTGAGTGCAGTACCGGCCTGTGATCCCTTGATACCGGCATTTGCCATCAGGCCTATCGCCTCCGCCGTATCCTCCGCAGAGAATCCCAAAGCACCGGCGATAGGAGCACAATACTTGAAGGTCTCGCCCATCATGGAGACATTCGTATTCGCGTTGCTGGAAGCCGCCGCAAGGATATCCGCGAAATGCCCGGAATCAGCCGCAGTCAGGCCAAAAGCCGTAAGCGCATCCGTCACGATGTCGGAAGTAGTCGCCAGATCCTCACCAGACGCCGCCGCAAGGTTCATCACGCCCTCGATACCGGACAGCATATCCTCGGTCTTCCATCCGGCCATCGCCATATAGTTCATGGCTTCCGCCGCCGTACCTAATCCCACAACGCCCAATGTTACCGGCATGAACTTCTTGCCGGCATTGCTGATATTATCCCCAATCGTCTTCAGCTTCTCACCTTTAGCGGCAATTCCCTGAAGAGCCGTTCCGGAAGCCTTCGCCTGTTCCTCCAAGGCTTTCAGCTTCTGCTCTGTTTCAACGATCTCACGCTGCAGGCCGTCATACTGATCCTGCGTGATTGCGCCATCCTTCAGCGCCTGTTCTGCCTGCTCAGCAGCTGTCTTCAAGGTCTCCAGCTTTTTCTTTGTTTCCTTGACGGCATCCCCCAAGAGCCTGTGCTTCTGTGCGAGCAGTTCCGTATTCCCTGGATCCAGCTTCAGGAGTTTATCGACATCACGCAGCTGGCTCTGGTATTCCTTATTTCTGTATTGACTCCTTTAAGGGCAGTCTGTAGTTTGGTGGTATCGCCACCAATCTCAACAGTGATACCCTGAATTCGTCCAGCCATTTTGTGATTTCCTCCTTTCCTCACGCTTCAATTTCCTTAAATTTCTATTGCATTTTCAATAATTTTGGCATATGCTAAAAGTAACGAAATCATTGATTTCTTTGGGCTGGTCGCAAGACCCAGGTCCATCAAGGGCGGGGAAGTTCCCCGCCATTTTTTTCAAACATTGCAGAGGTGACGGATATTGAAAGAACTTAGCATTTTCATAGATGAATCCGGTGATTTCGGTGAATATGACCACCATTCGCCTTACTATATCATTACAATGGTTTTCCACGACCAGCAGGAAGACATTCAACCCGCTGTTTCAAAGCTAAACCAGGAGCTTTCATACCTGAACCTTGATAACCTCTGCATACATACAGGACCCATTATCCGTAAGGAAGAAATCTATACACATATGTCAGTCGGTGAACGCCGCCGGATCTTCAATAAAATGGTTGCTTTTATCCGTCAGATTGATATCCATTACAAATGCTTTTACATTGAAAAGAAACACATTCCGGACGTTGTTGAAGCTACCGGCAGGCTGTCCAAACAGATTTCTCAGTTCATCCGTGAACACTATGAAGACTTCCTCTCATTTGATGATGTGAAAATCTACTATGACAATGGCCAAGTAGAGGTCAGCAAGATACTTTCCTCCGTTTTCAATGCTTTACTTCCGAATCCCATTTTCCGTAAGGTTATGCCTTCGGAATACAAGCTTTTTCAGGCCGCAGACCTGCTGTGCACACTGGAACTGGTCAGACTCAAACTGGAAAACAATATGTTCTCTAAATCTGAAAAAACCTTCTTTGGAAACATCCGCGATTTAAAGAAAAACTACATAAAGCCTTTGAGCAAAAAGGAATGGCCATGAATCGGTGCATTCCTTTTTCGTTTAAAATGCATCCATATCCTCCTGAGATGCCAGAGTGCTGTAAGCCTCCCTATTCTCATCATTATTCATTTCCGTATACATGTCATTGACTGTTCCAATGGTCAACAGCTCCAGCTCACTGATATGAATACCAAGCTGTACACATCTCAGGAGCAATAGCGGCGTTGTCATTTCCCTGTCAATCGCTCGAAGTTTTTTTACTCTCCACCTGCGTCTGCACATTCAACCCCCAAAGCTCGATGATCTCAGGAAGCACCTGATAAATGGAAAAGGTTCCAAACTGGTCAAGCCATTCATCTGGCGTATCGGGAACATTCTGCGGATCCGTGTGTTTCGCCATGATGTAGCTGATATCCTCGAACAGTTCCAGCGAAAAAGAATCCAATGCGGAATTTTCAGGATCATTCTCATCAATGCTCTTCTGCAGGTCATGAAGATCCTTGTAGATATCCCTGTGGAATTTGTTTCTGTATATTCTCGGAATGGCCGCCGATGCCCTGAAAGTCACATCCCTGCCATCAATATTCACTGTCTTTGTAAGCGCCATTTCACTTTCCTCCAATCATAAGAATGGGCAGAGTCGAAGCCCTGCCCGCCATTATCAGCCCCGTCCCGTCTTTGTCACCGTTACGGTATATGCTGTACTGGTACATCCGGTCTTGCTCGCAATCACCGTTACAGTGTTGGTTCCGCTCTCCCAGGCCGCATCACTGCCGCTTGTATGAGCCGCACCATTCACAAGGATCGTGACCGCCGTTCCGCTTGCCGCCGTCGCAGACACCGCATCCTCATCATTCACGGTCTCAGCCGTATAAGAAGTGGTTCCGGCATCAAAAGCAGGCGTAAGCTGAAGGCTTCCGATCGTGATACCGGTAAGAACCGCCGATACCTGTGCACTCTCCGTCTGATAAACATTGGAATACCATCCGTTGTAAACCGCGTCGGAAGTATTTGCGCCGGTCTTTACCTTCACAAGCCCGTTCGGAAGCGGAGTCGCCGTGATCTCCAGCTTCTCCGTCTGGACTTCCTTGGAATCCTCATTGGTCTTGCCCTCGATCGTATGCCTTGCAGCGGTACAGTAATACATGCAGTGCCTGATCTTTTTCTTATCCCCGGAAAACTCAAAGAGCAGGGCGAAATGCTCAGGCTCCACCGTGGAATCCTCCACCATGACGCCGTTTGCGTCCTCAGTCTCTTTCAGGATATCCTTCCTGAAGCTTTCCGGGATCAGCGCGATTTCCAGATCACCGGAATAACCGTTGTTCGCTACCGTGGTGTAATACACCATATCGTCCGCATAAAACGGCTCCGTATCACCCTCCGGATCAAGCGTTAGGTTCACCGCGCCTGGAATCGCTACAGGCGTACCAAATGTCACGGCATTGGTATCCAGATCAAGGGTAGCCTTCGCATAATGGCAGTTCTTAAGGCCGAACTTCACCTTGTTGTTTGTATTCGACATAATCAACCTCTCTTTCCGCTATACCGTCATCTGGTACAGCACTTCGTATAGTTTTTCTGATTCGATCCATACCTCCGATTTGTTCCAGAAAATCTCATGCGCGTTCAGAACCGCTTCCACACGGTCTTCCAGCTCCAGATCCTTTTCGTCGGCATAAAGTTCAATGCTCAGGTTGGAAAACTCCATGTAAACCACATCATCAGCGGCAAAGTTCTCCGAACCCGGAAACAAAAAGCAGATGAACGGGGGATCAGGCGATTCACCTTCCGCGAAATGGTCATACGCAAAAGGGATTTTCATTTCCTCCATCATCTGCATCACTTCTTCATGCGTCATCCTTCTTCCTCCCGATCTCTATGTTGCATTCGGCAGCATGGCGGCAGACCAGGCAGTTATAGGGATGACCGCGGCATTTCTCACCTCTCCGTGTGCCGTAGTAGAGCAGCGCCCCGAACACGGAAATCCCGATAGTAATAACGAATAATAAAAACAGAAACTTCATCATCACTAACCGCCCTTCTGTAAATCCCTCTCGATATCCCTTGTCAGCTGCTCGATACCCGCCTGTTCCGCAGGAGCGATATGCAGAAAAGCCCTCGTCCTTCCGCCGCCCCTCTTCGCATGGCCGAACTCCAAAAGATGCGTCAGCTGATACCTCTTGGAATGCACCACGATCTGTATGGAATCTGATGTTTCCCTGGTCTTTTTGACTGCCCAGCTTTTGGAATACTTCCCGGTCTTCTTAGGAGCCGTGTTTTCAATCTGTTGCTTCACCGTCTTCCCGGCTTTCTGGACATCCGCTTTCAGGTCATCCACCACAAGCTTCGCGTAATCCTCCATCCCCTTCATCACGGTATCCGCAAGCTGATCTATTTTTATCGTCTGATTCATCGCCGCTCCTTCTTGCAGGTAAACTTCAGCGACCGTTTCCTGAAATTCATGTGGTCAATGTTCTCGATGTTATAAAGCTCACCCATGAACACGACCCTGAACCCCGTGGAAGTGATCGCCGCTGATTTCTGACAGTACTGGATCGTAACGGTCATGGATGCTTCCTCCACCGTAGTCCCGGCGACCTGCTCTTCTTTTGAACTCGCCAGACCTTCGCCGCCGATCGTTGCAAAACAGGTATAGTAATCCGTCCAATCATTCTTATGATTCCCGTACTTGTCCGTCACAGTCTCATTCTTCTGGAACATCACCTTTGACCTCAAAGCCGCCACATCCATCAGAATCCCTCCTTCCGGCTTCCGAATAGCAGAGCCCTCAGAGTCAGATCCATCACATGGTGGTCAGCCTCTTCCCTGTGCTCATACAGATACGCCACGGTGAACATCACGGCTATCTTTCCGTTCGGACAGTCAGCCAGATCATTCTCATCGTCTGTCCGCAGGATATCCATGCACTGCTTCACACCTGCCGCTATGAAGTTTTCCAAAAGTGAATCATCATCCTCGAAATCGATCCTCAGATAATTCTTCATCTCTTCCACAGTCACGATCATCTGACATCACCTCACAAACAGGCGGCAGCACACCTTAATGCACTGCCGCTGAAATCACTTCCTGCTCTTACGAATTGCCTGCCTTCATCTTCAGGAGCTGGATGCCTTCTGAAAGGATCACCTTGCCGTCAACACGCTCCGTCGCAACGAAACCGACCTGTCCGTTAGTGCTGTAAAGCTCATTGAGTCTCTGTACAGTTCTACCGGAACGGTCAGCGATCCAGTAATCTATAGTTCCCGGGAGAAATTCCAACTACATTAATTCATCCCGAGGTAATAATGTTGGAAACTTTATGCCCAACAGTTTGTAAATATCATTGACTTCTTTGACTGGCTCCTGTGGAATGATATTTTGTTCGTATACCTTACACTTTTGGTTCCTCAATTTCATGAATGCGCCTTCAGGATTTATCCTGTTCCCTTTTTTACGCCGGGACAGGATATCCCTCTGCAGCTTTTGGAAAATTGCTGTAGCCATGAAAGTCAGCATCAGGTGTCCCCGGAACGTGTCCTCATGCTGGATACGCAATGGCAGCAGGTCCGCATTGTTCTTGCCAATGTCAAAGACCTGCTCAACCTGCTGCCTTGTGTAATACAGCGGGAGGATATCCTTTGTCTCCATGTCATCCGAGGAAAGGAGCATAAAAGTCCCCAGTTTTGCCATACGTGCATCCGTCTCATCTGCGGAAAGCTTATCATCAGTCGCATGGGACATGGCACGCTTGAACTGCTGGCTGCGGCTGTCCATGTCCATGCCGATATAGGCATAGCCCTTATTCCCATACACATCGACCGCCGTTTTTTCAGATAGACAAGCCGGTTGCCATTGCTCATGTACGGTAAAGAAGCAAGCAACCGAAAACAAGAGATAGACCGCCAGCACCACACTATTCCGAACCAAAGAAAACAAAAACCAAAAGACAAGCACCGTGGAAATATGTATAACTTGCTATTCCGTCATGGAAAAGTCCGTTCACAGAACATGGAAAAGCTAAAGTGCAGCTTTCCCACATTCTGCAAACAGACTTTCCCACAACTCCATAAGATAGCAAGTTATGCACATTACGCACAAATCCAAACTTATATAAAATCCAAACTTCTCTGAAAACGGCTTGATAACAGGGGATTCTTGCCGGAAAAAGTTTGGATTTCATTTCACAAAGCGCAATACTCTAATTATGACAAAATGAGTAAAATATTGCTATTTAGCTCTGTTTCAATCAATTTATTTTCATTTTTGACAAGAGAAGGGCAAAACAAAACCCAAACTTTTCTATCAGAAAATGCCTTGAATAAAGAAGTTACAAAAGAAAGTTTGGATTTGTGGGAAAATCCAAAAGTTTAGATTTTCCCACAGTGCCGACGACTACGGAATCCCTCTCATTCATACTTATTTTTACAATTTGCTATATATTTATTCTTGACAAAGCGACACGAATGACGCATAATTAAAAGCGACACGAGTGTTGCAAAAAGAAAAGAGGTGATAATATGAGCTTGAAAGGAGAAAAGACAAAACAGGACATTCGAGAAAAGGCATATCAACTGTTTGCGGAAAAGGGATTTAAAGATGTAACTATGAAAGATATTTGCGAGTTGACGGGGCTTAGTCGTGGAGGACTATACCGCCATTATGAAAGCACCGAGCAGATATTTTTGGAGATAGTTAATGCTTTTTCTAATAAGCAAAAAAGTGAAGTATTTACTAAAATTGAGCAGCACGTTCCTGCTACCACGATATTACAGGAACTTCTTTCAAGATATGCAACAGAAATGATTGATTACGAAAATTCTATAAGCCTTGCTATTTACGAATTTTATAGTAATCCAGTGGTTTCTAAAGAAGATAATTCAGTAAAAAAACAGTACGAAATTTCAAAATCAACATGGATAGAACTTATCAACTACGGAATGGATACGAAAGAATTTAATTCCGTGAACCCGGAATCAATTTTCAATGTAATTATTTTTGCATATCAAGGAGTACGAATGTACAGCAAGTTGATGAAAATGGATAAAGATATTCCCAATCAAATAATAAATGAAATAAAGCTGCTATTATTGCCGGAGGAGGTTCAGCATGAAAAATGATATTGTTTTGGTAAGACCAACTTTAGCACTAAAAGGAAAAGCACTTGATTATCGAAAGGAACATTTTCAACATGGAGAAGAAATTATCTACGGAAGTGAGCTTTTTGACAAGACAGAAAGCTACGAGGAATGGCTATCCTCTGTAACGCTAAACACGAATCCCAAAACGGTAAATGAAAATTGGGTAGTTACGGATACTTTTTTTGCTTTAAGAAAAAGTGATGATAAGATAATCGGAATTATTGATTTAAGACATACGCTGAATGAATTTTTGAAAGATTTAGGGAATTGTGGGTATAGTGTACGTCCATCTGAAAGAAAAAAGGGATATGCAACAGAAATGCTATGTCAACTTCTCCAAGTGGCTAAAGAAGCAGAAATGAAAGAGCTTCATATATCTGTTGAAAAAGAAAATTCAGCGTCAATAAAAGTTATACAAAAAAATGGCGGCGTGTATGAACGGAGCTTTTCTTTTGAAAATGAAGTAGCAGATATTTATAAAATTAAATTATAAATTTTTGAGTTTAGCGGGGGCGACAGCTTGAGTGTTATTGCCCCTCTGAATTATAAAAAAGTAACAGTAAACCATGCACCGCCCATGTGGGAGAAAGGGGGAATCATCTATGCCTTGCACAGAAGCATACAGGGAACATATCATGTATACTTTCAATGGCTTTTGCAAGACCGTTATACGCTACGCAGCACTCAACGCATGGCGTGACAGGAGCAGACGGCGGCGAAAAGAAATATCCCTTGAATACCTCACAGAAGAAAAGTTTTACCCTTTAGGCACAACAGACGAATATTTTGAAGCACCTTATGAAGAATACCCCGTTACGATATGCGGTCAGACAGTTATCCTCACCAATGGGGAGCATGCCGCCGCCCTGTTATCTCTGCCGGAGAAGAACCGGGAAATCATTTTCCTTTACTTTTTCGGGCATTACACACAGCAGGAAATCGGGGAAATGTACGGACGCTGCCGGAGTACAACCGGGTATCAAATTCGCAGGACTTTACAGCTCCTGCACAAAGAAATGGAGGTGCTTTCACATGGGGAATCCGAACCTTTTACCCTATGAAACGATTGTCCGGGCGACCAGCGGAGAGCCGGAAGCCGTGGACGAGGTTTTACGGCATTATAGCAAGCAAATCCGAATCGCCGCCATTGAAAACGGGCATATCGACAGGGATACCGAGGACAGTATAAAAGCACGGCTTGTTGCGGCATTGTTTAAGTTCCGTTTTGATGAACAGGAAGTATAAGAAATTGCTTTCATTTTTGAAAAAACGGATATATAATAAAGCAACGGCAAATTATGACTTTTTAAGAGGTGTGCAGATGAAAGACTATATAACAAATCGGGTACATGAATTGTACTGGGAAGAAGATATAAATTGTGCAAAGACAACGCTTATCTGTCTAAGCGAATTATTTGAAATTGCTATTGAACCGCAGGTAATTTGTTCTGCCGTTGGATTACATGGTGCAGGCGGGTACAGAGCGCAATGTGGTCTAGTCGAAGGTACGCTTATGTTTGTAGGGATTTATTTTCATATATTGGGAAAAACAGAATCCGAAATCGTATCTGCGTGTTATGATTTTGCATCTGCTTTTGATAAAGCATTTGGTTCGCTAAGATGTTTAGAATTACGTCCAGCAGGTTTTTCAGAAAACAATCCACCGCATATGTGTGAAAATTTAACTTGCAGAGCAATCGAATTTGCATATCAGCATATTTTAGAATTATCGAAACTTTAAACAGTACCAGTTTGTAGAACAGTGGATATAAAACTAAATAATCGCCGCTATATAATGGCACACCAAGACAGGAAATCAAGAAAAGGTTTCCTGTTTTTTTGCGCCCATTTTTGGCATTTTCAAAAATCGTCGGTATTATGCCGTGCAAAGGGGATAGAAAGAAATTCCCTCTCACGTTTGGCAAATCCGCAAGCTGTCCGTGGAGGGCGAGCGAGAAGAAATTTTCAAAAATTCCCGCCTATTCGGGCTTGCGTGGTGTTGTAAGGAGTGAGGGGGAATTTCTGCAAATCAACGTCCATTTTCCTTTTTGCTGGTTTGTAGGTATTAGCGAGAGAAATATCGCTGTTGTTTTGGCAAAATCCCCGCTTGCGGCACTAAAAGTATTGAGGGAAGCCCACACAGCGGAAGCCGTCACTTTCTTAGAGTTATACCGAAAAGTATCTTATCCCGATATTTGCAAAACACCCTCTAAACACAAGCCGATTGAAGACACAATTCGGGATAAGATTCTTCCAACCAGATGGATGAAATATATAAAAAATTCGGGATAAGATTTTTTTAGTTCTTTCATATGGAAGCTGCCTCCTCAATAATTAAACCAGCAGGCTACCGCTTGACTATTAAAATGAGGAGGCCACAAACATGGCAAAGGTAATTGATATATCAGAACTTATATCCCTTGTATGCGACAAATTAATCGAATACGGTGTCCAGCCGCATACCGTCTGGTCGGATTATAGCTATAACTACCGGCCCATCTTGCATTTTTTCCAGGAACATGGCTGTTCCCATTATGACGAAGGGCTGCTGATGCAGTACCGACAGGAACAGCAGGAACGTTACGAAAGGGAAGATCTGCTACGGAAGAACTACTTAAATAAAACCAGGGCTGTTTCACGCCTGCAGGAATTTTACAGAAGAGGGGACTTATCCCACGTTGTGGCAGGAGGACACGCAAAAAAGCATATCAATAATGCCAACGAAAGCCTGCTGAGGGAATTTATTGCATGGAGCGGGCCTGCCAATCCCAAGACTCTGTTAGATATGGAATGGGCAGTGCGCAAATATCTTTTCTGGCTGGAAACCCAGGGTGTAGATGACGCCCTTGATGTGAATGCACACAGTTTTTCAGGATTTATGACACTGGCATCCAGAAAGTATGCGGAAGGGAGCCTGCATGACCTCCAGCTTTTCTTAAAAAAGTTCCACCAGTTCCTTAATACAGAGAAAGGCCTGGATATCCCTTATGAATTCGTCCTGTCGCTGCCTGTCATCCGAAAAAAGCGAGTTTTCCCTCCGCTTACAAAAGATGAGATACAGCGCACAGTTGCGCAGGTTGACCGGTCAACTGTCATGGGGAAGCGGGATTACGCGATCATTCTCCTGAGCGCAAGGAATGGCCTGCGCGGCAGTGACATCATCCACCTGAAACTGACAGATATTGACTGGAGGGGCGGGGAGATCAGGCTGATCCAGAAGAAAACCGGGAACCCGCTTGTGCTGCCTTTACTGCCGGATGTGGGAGAAGCATTGAAGGAATATATATTGAACGGAAGGCCTGATTCACGTTCTGAGTTTATTTTTCTGCGGGCACTCCACCCATACCTGCCATTCAGCAGAACGATGGCGTTGTCGCATCTCTGGTCAGGTTACCAGAAAAAAGCAGGGATAGAACGCTATGCCCATGACGGCAAGGGGTTCCATGCATTAAGGCGCACGCTTGGGAAAGAACTCACGCTTGCAGAAATCCCTATCATGACAACGGCACAGATCCTTGGACACCGGAGTGTGGATTCTTCAAAGCAATATATCTCCCTGGACAGTGCGCATCTAAAGGAATGTGCCCTGGATTTTTCCGGGATTGAAGTGGCAGGGGAGGGATATGGCAATGAATAATAATTATACCAGCTGTTTTGCGGAGTATATCCAGGGGATGATATCGGCGAGGGCTGCCCTTGGATATGAGAAGGAACCGTATGCGGCAGCGCTGCATAGCTTTGACCGGTATTGCTCAGATTCCTATCCAGAGTGTAATGAACTTACGGAACGTCTGGTTATGTCGTGGGTACTGAAAGATAATGACGATACAAAGGGAGTCCAGGGCAGGGCACGCGCCATCCGCCTGCTTGCGCAATACATGAGCCTCAGTGGCCAGGAAGCCTATGTCCTCCCTGACAGGTACTTTGGCAATCCCAAGCCAAAGGAAGTGTATATGTTCACAGATGCCGAGCTTTCCAGGCTGTTTTCTGCGATTGACGCATTGCCTGAGAGCAGCAGGGTTCCGCATTCCCATCTTATGCTTCCCGTGATGTTCCGCCTGATCTATACCTGCGGCCTACGCCCACAGGAGGGAAGGGAGCTGCACAGGCGGAATATCAATTTTCAGACGGGTGAAATACTTATTACGAATACCAAAAAGAAAAAAGAGCGGTTTGTTGTTATGTCTGATGACATGTTTGCGCTCTGCAGACGTTACGATAAGATGCGCCAGTTTTTTTATGAAGATAACCGATACTTTTTCCCTGGCTCTGCAGACGGGCCGATAGACGGGGCATGGCTGAACCGTCAGTTCCAGAAATGCTGGAAGTCCGCAAATCCGGATATCCCAAAAGAGAATCTCCCACATGTAAGGATTTACAGCCTCCGGCACAGGTTCGCCTCAGCAAACCTGAACCGTTGGATGGATGGACAGAAAGACCTTACGGCTATGCTCCCGCGGCTCAGGGCTTATATGGGCCATTATACCTTGGCGGAAACAGCGTACTACATCCATCTCCTTCCAGAAAACCTGGTAAAAAACAAGGGGGTTGACTGGGACGCTTTTTCCGGCATTATCCCGGAGGTGGAGCCATGGCAAGACTGAAAGAGAACCTTCTATATATGATGATCCATGATTTCCTGACAGACTACCTGACCAAAAAGAGGAACTGCAGCAGCCATACGGCCAAGGCCTACCGTACAGCGTTGAACCAGCTGCTTGATTTTACAAAAGAGCAAAAACAGATCCGGCTGGTAGACATTACGTTTGACATACTGAATGACGGAATGGCTGAAAAATACCTTGATTTTTTGGAGGAAACTAAAAAATGCAGTATAAAAACCCGGAATTACCGGCTGAACTGTCTGCGGGCTTTTTACAGCTATGCCGCAATGAGGGATGCCTCACTTGTGGTCTATCAGTCCACACTGTTCCAGATCCCGTTTAAGAAAACAGAAAAAGTAGAAACCGTCGATTACCTGAGCAAGGGAGCTGTCCAGGCTTTGCTGGCACAGCCGGACGCCGGCAGCAAAAAAGGAACACGGGATCTGTTTCTTATGTCTCTGATGTATGATACAGCAGCCCGGGTTCAGGAGATCATAGATTTAAAAATCTGTGATATACGGCTGGGAGATACGCCGCAGGTAAAGCTGCACGGGAAAGGCAACAAGTCCCGTTCCATCCCCCTTATGAAAGATACGGTTTCCCATTACCATAGGTATATGCGGGTGTTTCATCCCGGCGAGCCAGAGTACTCCCGGAAACAGTTATTTTATACAATACGGAAGAATGTATGCAGCCCAATCTCTGATGACACGGTTAGGGCCTTTATGAATGGATATGCAAAGACTGCCCATGTGGCATTCCCTGAAGTGCCGGAGAAAATCCACCCTCATATTTTCCGGCATAGCCGTGCCATGCATTTATACCAGCATGGAATGGATCTGACAATGGTATCCCAGTGGCTCGGCCATGCAGATATCTCTACGACATTGATCTACGCACATGCAGATACAGAGATGAAGCGTAAAGCTATGGAAGAAGCAACAGGTGACTATTTCCCAAAAGTATCGGCAGAGGAATCACCTTATGATGTCAATGATGATGCTGTCCTGAAACGATTGTATGGGTTGAAATAAAAAAATCTTATCCCGAATTTTTTAGAAGAACATTGACAACAAGCTGGAAAATCTTATCCCGAATTTATATATGAGAAAGCTCAATTTATAAGGCTCTATTAAAGAATTCGGGATAAGATACTTTTCGGTATAACTCTTAGAAAGTGGCGGCTTCCTCTGTGTGGGCTTCCCTCAATACCTTTAGTGCCGCAAGCGGGGATTTTGCCAAAGTAACGCCGATATTTCTCCCCCTACTACCTACAACACTACGCAAAGCAAAAATGACGGAGATTTGCGGAAATTTCCCTCTATTCCTTACAAAACCGCACAAGCCGGAATAGGCGGGAATTTGTAAAAATTTCTTCTCTCCCGCACTCCACGGACAGCCTGCGGATTTGCCAAACAGGAGAGGAAATTTCTTTCTATCCCTCTTTGCACTGCATAATACTGGCGATTTTCCAAAATGCCAAAAATGGGCGCAAAAAAACAGGAAACCTTTTCTTGATTTCCTGTCTTGGTGTGCCGTTCTATGTAACAGCGATTGTTATATTTTCTGTTGACTATAATCTACAAACGGAAAATTACTTTTCTAATAATTTCAAAAACCTCTTATCATTCATCTGCTCGTTTGTAATATAGTTACCATCTAAAAATAATGCATAAGTTGTAATTGGTGTTGGAGCGTTTTGTGCGTCCTCCTTGTTCTGTAAGTGAACCGACTTGAATTGTATAGATTTTTCTTTCGCAATGTTTTCAATTACAGGAACGTATTTTGCATTAAACGGACACTGATTGGTGTAATACAGAACATATCCCCTCTCATCAATATGAGGGTGCTTTGCACATTCTTTGAATTTTGGCAATAAAGCATTTTCGGTAAAAGATAAATGCCATAACTGAATACCATTATCCGCTTCATCGCTGACGGCAAACCCTTTGTATTTTAAAAATTTAGGGTCTGCCAGAAATGGTTTTTTCTTTGCCGCAGATAATATACATAGTCCTTTTTTTTCTTTGTTTTTGCTATCCTCAATGCAAATATTCAGTAGTTCCGCCCCATAGCCATGTCCTTTAAAAGAACCGGCTACCCATAAACAGTCAATATACATATAGCCATCTGCGACAATGGGATTCCAAGCATTTTCAGCGGGTATATATTCAATAAAACACTTTCCCCGTTGTTCACTTTTTAAAAAAACCAAACCATCATCAAAACGTTCTTTTAACCATTCTTTTTTTGATGACACTTGAATATCATTATTGTTTGAAATTGCACAACATATATGCTCTTTTTCTATATTCTCATTTGTTACTCTGATATATTCCATAAGCACACCTCTGTAATTTTTTAGCGTTGCTCTATTATACCTCCATTTTTTCAAAAATGAAAGCAATTCCTTATACTTCCTGCCCATCAAAACGAAATTGTGCGCCCAGACGAAGGGCGGGTAGTCTAGCAGGTGAGAAGCCTGTCTGCGAAGGTCTAACCAACCAGCAGTAGCGAGTCTTGGGTGGGCTGCAGTAATGTTGCCTGCTAAGCGTAGACAGCGAGAAAATAGGGAAAGTGATTGAGCCCCGAAATTTTGACATTCGGAGGGCTGACGCTCTAATTTCGGCGGAAAGCAACACAGGCGGCATTGCTATGGTGAGATGAAGCCTGCTTCTGCGGGGTCAAAGAGCTTTTCATGTTTTACATTGCGACTATCCAGTCAACTGGGGAGAGCCTGATGTCCCTTGTTTTCAAGTATGGCGGACAACGCTGAAACGGAGGATGCCAAACGGATGTCAGGCAGTCGGATAGCTTCATAGTACCGAAGAAGCCGGGTAATTCCGGTGGAGGGAAGGGGGCTATATAATAACAGTCTCTCTGAGGGCACATCAGCCGTACTCAGGGGCGGAGGTACTGATGAAAACGAAATTGGAGAGAATAGCAGACAAATCGGCTCATGAGCCGAAACCGGAATTCACATCTTTGTACCATCTGATAAATAAAGAACTGCTAATGCAATGCCACAGGGAACTGGATGGCAGCAAGGCAGTGGGGATTGATGAAGTGACGAAGAAAGAATACGGGGAGAACCTGGAACAGAACATCGAGGGGCTTGTAGAAAGGCTGAAAAGGAAGTCATATAAGCCACAGCCATCGCTCCGGGTATACATTCCGAAAAGCAATGGGAAACTGCGTCCGCTGGGGATTGCAAGTTACGAGGACAAAATAGTCCAGCTGGCTTTGAAGAAGGTACTTGAAGCAATTTATGAGCCGAGATTTCTAAACTGTATGTACGGATTCAGACCAAACAGGGGATGCCATGGGGCAGTGAAGGAACTGTATAAGAGGCTGAATTTCACGAAGATATGCTATATCGTGGATGCAGACATTAAAGGTTTCTTTGACCATATGAAGCACGACTGGATAATGAAATTCCTGAATCTATACATCAAAGACCCGAATATCCTCTGGCTGGTGAACAAATACCTGAAAGCCGGGGTGATGGATGAGGGAAAGCTGGTAGAAAACGAGGAAGGTTCAGCACAGGGAAACATCATCAGTCCAATCCTTGCGAACATCTATATGCACAATGTCCTTACACTATGGTACAAGTTTATCATAGCCAAAGAGAGCAGGGGCGAGAACTTCCTGATTGTCTATGCAGATGATTTCATTGCGGGATTCCAGTACAAATGGGAAGCGGAGAAATATTATAAGCTTCTTAAGGAACGAATGGAAAAGTTCGGACTGGAACTGGAGGAAAGCAAGAGCAGGATGCTGGAAAGCGGAGGATATCTGGCAAAATCGAAGCAGAAACGCGGAGAATCAACAAGGCTGGAAACCTTCGACTTTCTGGGATTTACATTTTACTGTGGACAGACAAGGAAAGGAACCGCATGGATGATGCCGAAAACGAGCAGTAAGAAATTCCGGCAGAAACTGAAGGACATAAAAGTCTGGCTGTACGCTAATCGAGACCAGAAACTAAAGAAACTGATGGGAATGCTCAATCTGAAACTGACAGGGCACTACAGGTATTATGGTGTCAGTTTCAACGGAAGGATGATAAGCAACTTCAAACAGCAGGTAAGAGAAATGCTGTTCAAGGTTCTGAACCGAAGGAGCAACAGGAAGAGCTATACACGGGAAGGGTTCATAGAAATGCTGAAATATTATCCACTGGTAATGCCGAAGATATATGTCAGCTTATTCTGAAACTGTAAATGTTATTATGAAGAGCCGTGTGCGGGAAAGCCGCACGCACGGATCTGTGAGGGGCTGGCATCGTGAGGTGCCTGTCTACTCGACTGAATAGGGAAGCAACAAGCCGCTGTTTTATGCTGTCCTCGGTATCTCTGTCGATATGCCCGTTTTCAATGGCGGCAATTCGGATACGCTTGCTGTAATGCCGTAAAACCTCGTCCACGGCTTCCGGCTCTCCGCTGGTTGCCCGGACAATCGTTTCATAGGGCAAAAGGTTCGGATTCCCCATGTGAAAGCACCTCCATTTCTTTATGCAGGAGCTGTAAAGTCCTGCGGATTAGATACCCGGTCGTACTCCGGCAGCGTCCGTACATTTCCCCGATTTCCTGTTGTGTATAATCTCCGAAAAAGTAAAGGAAAATGATTTCCCGGTTTCTCTCCGGCAGAGATAACAGGGCGGCGGCAAGCTCCCCATTGGTGAGGATAACTGTCTGACCGCATATCGTTATAGGGTGTTCTTCATAGGGTGCTTCAAAATATTCGTCTGTTGTGCCTAAAGGGTAAAACTTTTCTTCTGTGAGGTATTCAAGGGATATTTCTTTTTGCCGCCGCCTGCTCCTGTCACGCCATGCGTTGATAGCCGCAAAGCGTATGACGGTCTTGCAATAGCCATTGAAAGTATACATGATGTGTTCTCTGTATGCTTCTGTGCAAGGCATAGATGATTCCCCCTTTCTCCCACATAGGGCGGTGCATGGTTTACAGTTACATTGTTATAATTCAAAGGACATTTTAATCTATTGTTCCTTGATTATCATTTCCATGTTACGCTCTTTTATTTTTTTGTTTGGAATAGTGTGATGCTGGTGGTCTATCTTTTGCTTTCTATTTACGCATCTTTACTGTATATATAATTTATAAATTATTATTTAATTTGGCATATACATACGTATCTTTCCAAATTGCATTTCCAGTTTCATCTCTCCAAAAATATACATTCTTTCTAAAATGAGCTTCACGCTGAAATTCTAATGCTTCAAGTAATTTCCATGAATTCTTATTGTTGGGGTCACATTCTGCGTATATCCTATGAACCCCATTTGAAAATGCCTGTTTAATTAAGGCTTTGCAACTTTCAGCAGCATAACCATTTCCCCAATAATTTTGATTAAATACATATCCTATTTCCAGTGCTTCAAAATCACGTTTTCCCATATAAACGTTTCCAATCATTTTGTGCGAATTTTTCAACTCGACAGCAATCATTTCATCTGTACTTATGCGCCATTTAAGATTTTCTTTTGCTTCATCAAAAGATAGCGGTTTATATGGTTCATATTTCACAACTTCTTTATCAGATAAATATTCAAACAAGTCCTGTATATCTTCTTTTGTGTATCTTCTTAAAATCAATCTTTCTGATTCGGCTACGATTATTTTGTTCTCCATGTCATTCTCTCCTTACGCTCCTTATATTGTTCTGTGAAAGTTATAGAAATTTCTATTTTCTCCACATGAAATAGTATAATCTATTTTATTACTGATAGGGGAACGATTTGAATTTATAATAAAAGATGTGCCACATTTTTACATGGCACATCTTTTTGTTATAAGTTCTTTGTTTTTTCCTGTCTTACAATTCTTTGAATACTTTTTTCTACAAGAAAATACTTTTGGGAGAGTTGCTTAATTGAAAGCCCGCTAATATATTCCATGTAGATATTTGTATTTCGTATAGATAGTTCTCTTTTTGCCAAAGTATCCACTTTTCGTCCTTTTCTCTTAGGTTCCGATTTAGGGATATAGATAATCTGACCATCTACATAGCATTGTATCTGCTTAATTATCTCCATTGGCAATACATCTTTTGCACTTATATAGTTCATGTGTTGCACCTCCTAAAGAAATTATTTAGGATAAGCATGAACTATCACTTTTTAGTTTTTTTGCAATAGCTCATGCTATGCAACTTTTGTTCTACTCATAAATTAATCTTACCTCCCTTGCTAAAAAATATTATATATCTAAAAGCAGTTAAAATCAATGCTCAATTTGTTATACTATCTATCAACCTCTGATATATAAAGAATTGGGCGATTCCGTAGTAGTCGGCATTGTGGGAAAATCTAAACTTTTGGATTTTCCCACAAATCCAAACTTAGGAGAAATCCAAACTTTCTTTTGTAACTCCTTTATTCAAGGCATTTTCTGATAGAAAAGTTTGGGTTTTGTTTTGCCCTTCTCTTGTCAAAAATGAAAATAAATTGATTGAAACAGAGCTAAATAGCAATATTTTACTTATTTTGTCATAATTAGAGTATTGCGCTTTGTGAAATGAAATCCAAACTTTTTCCGGCAAGAATCCCCTGTTATCAAGCCGTTTTCAGAGAAGTTTGGATTTTATATAAGTTTGGATTTGTGCGTAATGTGTATAACTGGCTATCTCATGGAATTGTGGGTAACTCTGTTTGCAGGACGTGGGAAAGCTGCACTTTAGCTTTTCCATGTGTTGTGAATAGAGTTATCCATGATTCCATAGCCTGTTATGCACATTTCCATAATGCTTGTCTTTTGGTCTTTGGTTGCTTTGGTTCGGAATAGTATGGTGCTGGCGGTCTATCTCTTGTTTTCGGTTGCTTGCTTCTTTACTATACATGAGCATTTCAACAACGGTTGCATAAACCGCTCCATTGGCCTTTGGCGTTGAGTATGCAATGTAAGCCATCCTGCTCATCCTCCTGTGTAGTTGGAATAATTACAACTACATTATAACAGGATTAAGGCAAGCATTCAACCTAAAGTATTGTATTTACTGGTAATTTTACCCCCTTCTTCCAATTGTAGTTGGAAAAGTAGTGGGAACTATAGCTAAATCATGCTCCCTGCTGTCCGCCAGATATTCGCCAGCAGAGGCATATTCCATGATCCCGCACTCGGTATCCTGTTTCCTTATGAGTGAAATAAGATACGACCTTATATTTTTTTCATCATCACATACCGCAATTTTTACCGTGTCTGCCACCTCCAGTCTTCAACTAACTTATCGGAAAAATAAAAGAAATTTCTAACGCCTATTACGTGAATGGTTAATCTGGTTACGTGAATCACAGATTTTTTGTTATTTTAATGTAAAAACACCCCTAAAGTTTTTCGACATTCGTCCGATAAGCCCACCCGCATATTCCCCTTCCAAATAATTTCCCTTATCAGGCCGCCCGGCCTGCCTGCGGAAATAGCAGACCGCCGCATATGGCGGATGATGGCCATAGTACGGCGGTTAGCTTTTGTGTATTTCTTCATAAATCCTAAACTTCATCTTACCATTCATCGTTTTTTAATAGTAATTCTTGCATACAGCATAATTGTTCCAATATAGTACAAAATGAAAAACACAAAGAACAAACCAACAGCAATACCTATCTGTTTCATTCCGGCAGCAACAGAAATTATTTGAACCATTCCACCTGCATCCCGGACAATGCGGCCTGTCATCATCGGGAAAACCAAAATATCTATAAAAGCCACCGGAAGAACCGGGAGAAAATAAAGCAACGCCACCTGCTTCTTCATCATCTTTTTTTGCTGCTCCTGCCCAACACCAAGATAATCTAAAATCTGGTAGCTATTTACTTCATTTTTTGCTTCGCTCAAAATCTGTACTGAAAGAATCGTGCAGGCAACAGCACTGAGTACAAAGGCCAGATAGAGCAGCGGAAAAACCGTATATACAGCCATGGATGCAGAACGGTTCCGCACCCCTGTCTTTGAAATGATGCTGATACCGGAACCGATTGTCTCCATTTCCCTGATCTCTGATAATGGCAGTTCGCTTTGGGTATCTACTGCCATAACGCACGTGTGAAAATCCAGCCCGGAAAGCGCCCTGTCCGGAACAATGACCAATACACCGTTCCCGTTTCCCTTCGATTCCTGCTGCATAAAATCCTCACTGTAAATCCCGTCAAAACGATATTGAGCATCCCCTATTATCAAAAACGGGGACTGCCCTATATAATCTGCAAGCGGCGCGATACCTGGTTCGGTACAGTGCAGGACATAGGAACCGCTGTCAATCTGAATCTGCGGCAAATCCAGCATATCCCGCAGCCTGTTATAATCACTTATGCACATAAAGATATCTTCATCGTTGCCCGAAATGTAAAATCCCATTTTCCCCTGAACCATATTTTTTGTCTGTTGATAAAAAGTATCATCATGGCTGGTATAAAGGCTGTATCCATAACTGCTTTCCAATTCGTGGTTCTCGTCCAGATAAGACAGATACGGAGAAAAATCTGCGTTTTCTTCATCCTTGAAAAAAGCTATGTCAAAAGCAACTGCCTCGACACGGCTGTCAACCTTATCCATAAAACAAATCGCCCAGCCAACAGCTAATAGCGCGACCATTACCAGCATAGACGCCTCTGCCATAAGGGGCAGCATGGAACGCATTTTTGCAGTGAGCTGCCTGTACAGGAAAAGGCGGCTGCCACGGTATTTCCATTCATCGCTTTTCAAGCATGAAAGCAGCCGCCGGAAAAGCAAAACAAAAAATCCATAAACGGAAACAACAAGGAACGTGACAGCAAGGACATTCACAATATCCGGCAGATTCCTGACAGCGGAAAGCACCATAACCGCTATCCCTACGATTCCCAATAATACTGACAGCAACTCCATGGGTGTGCTGTCCTTCGCCTCCCCGCTTCCATCCCCGCTGGCTGCCTTATCAAAGTAAATCAATTCCCGTACATTAAGTTTCCGAACCGCCCGCTTTACCCTTACAGAAGAGATACCTAAGATCGCCCCCATATAAAACAGGGTCAGGATAACCGCCTCTGCTGACACTTCAAAGGAAAAACTGAACGGAACCGCATACATCCTGCATATTACGGCCTTAACAGCCTGAAAAAACCACGTTCCAAGGAATAGGCCGGCAGCAAGGATGAATCCGTGGATTGACCTGTTCTCTCTGAGGAATATCCCCGCTATATCCTCATTTTCAATCCCCAGCAGCATATACAGCCCAAATTCCCTGCTTCTCCGTTTTAATATAAACACTGTGATATGGTTTACCAGCGCACCCATGATGAAGACCACCATGATACTGACCACGACAATCAAAAACGGCAGGATTGATGGTTCTTTTATTATGGCGGAAATTTCTTCTGAAAACACAACCATATTAAATGACAGCATCAAGACCACGGTGATGACCAGCGTAATGATATAAATAATGTAATCCATCGCCTGCCTTTTCGCATTTCTCTTGGACAACTTTTTCAGCATAGTCCCGCACCTCCAAAGGCAGATACTTCTGACAGAATCGCATGGTAGAAATCAACCCTGCTCTGCCGCACTCTACGAAGTTCCTTATTGATTTGCCCGTCTTTCAGGAAAAGGACACGGTTTCCGTAACTGGCGGAAAGCGGATCATGTGTCACCATCAAAACGGTTGCTTTTTCCTGCCCATTTAATTCCGTCAGCAATGCCAGCAACTGTCTGGCAGACACAGAATCCAAGGCCCCTGTCGGTTCGTCTGCCAGAACCAGCCCGGGCTTATTCACAAATGCCCTTGCACAGGCACACCTCTGTTTCTGCCCGCCGGATACCTGTGCCGGAAACTTGGCAGCTATATCCTCTATCCCCAGCCGCTGCATCAAACTTCTGACAGTGCTTTTTATCTCTTTCGCCGGAATATCCTTGATTGCCAGCGGCAGTGCAATGTTTTCCTCAATGCTGAGGGTATCCAGCAGATTAAAATCCTGAAAAATGAATCCAAGATTCTCCTGCCGGAACCTGGCTGATTTTTGCTGTGGCAATGATGCCAAGTCCTGACTACCCAAATAAATATGCCCTGCATCTATTGTATCAATGGTTGAGATGCAATTTAGCAGGGTCGTTTTGCCGGAACCGGACGGCCCCATGATGCTTACAAACTCACCTGCACTTACTTCAAAATCCACCCTGTCAAGCGCTTTCTTTAAGTTTGGCTCCCTTCCGTAATATTTTTCAGCATTTTCAACACTTAAAACCATATCCATAACCATCCTCCCCATTAGCCAAATACCAGACTGCATACCAGCATACTCACCGGCTGGTGGAACAGATAAATCCAGATCGTCCTGCTCCCAATAGCGGATAAGACCGGAACCTTAAACCGGGCTGCTGCTTTCCATGTGTCATGCTCCCTGAATATTCCATTGAAAAAATAACCGCACAGATACAGAAACATCCAGGGGATCATAGGAAAATAGTCGCTTGACTTAAAGCCCGGAAAAGGAAAACCAAATGGGGTCAGAATCTTTATGGAATAGAATACTGCAGGAACCTGTATACCGCCCCCAATCCCGATATAACCATGCTGTATCTGCTTGCAGAGGATAAACAGCACAAAACAGATTCCAAATCCCCAGGCCGGAGAGACTTTTTTAACCAACTTCTGGAGTGGGAACATCAGCAGGACTGCACATCCCATAAAATTCAATATCCCGAACCATATGGTTTCCGACGGGATGACGATAAGGGTGACAAGCGAAATAATAAAACCATACAGATTGAAACTTAAGCCCCGCCGCAGGTTCCCTTCCATCCCCCACTGCCATACAAACCCCGAAATGAAAATAAAGGTCTGGCAGATCATCTGCTGCCAGACGTGGATTGCAGGAAGTCCATACCAAAACGGGTTCTTCCCATAGACAATAAATACATCATACAAAAAATGAAATACCGCCATGTTGACAATGGCAACACCCCTGATACCGTCAACCAAATAATACCGTTTTTTCTGCGCCTCCATAAACATTACTCCTCCAAACATGATTCATGTTTTCAGCATAGCAGATAGTTCCCTCCATGGCCGCACATTGCAAAAATTAAACGTTTGCAGGTAAAAAATAAGAAGTCCGGAATATTCTGCCGGACTCCCTGCTCACTATATATCATATATAAAAAAAATCATTCGGTATCTGCATCTTCCAAAAACAGGAGGACACTGGCATGGAAATCCCCATCCTGGACCGTTGCCGTCAGGCTTCCATGATACTTCTCTGCAATCCTCCGGATATTTTTCAGCCCAAACCCATGCTCTTTGGAAGCCCCGGATGTCTGCCCTTTCCCGGAACAATTATTCTGTGTGCTGATGCAGAGGATGCCCCGGTCATATTTCATCATGATGTGGAATGCCGGTTCCGTTACATCCGTCAGGGCATTCAAGGCATTTTCAAACAGGTTGCTCAGAATCACATTGACATCAAAAACGGAGATTCCCAGATGCTCCGGAATCTGGATTTTCCAGGAGACATCAACGCCTGAACTCTTTGCTTTTGAGATCATGTAATTCAGGATACTGTCAATCTTTTCGTTCCCGGTGGCGACATATTCCCCGCTGTTCTCCATAAATGCTCCCATAGACGCAAGGTACTTAAGCGCCTCTTCGTTTTCCCCTCCGGACACCATATCCATGAGCATTTTTATGTGGTGCTTCATATCGTGCTTCAAGGCGCGGATATTATGCTGCGACTGCCTTATGATACCGAACTGGTTCTCATAGATGCGGACCTCCTGCTCCAGCAGTTCACGCTCCCGCTCCTGCCGGGATTTCCCTGCTTTCTCCAGAATCATCCCAAAAACAAAAAACAAACTGACAGAAATGGATGTAACGATTAAATACTGGCGGCTGTCAGCAACCGTCTTAAAAAGGACAGACGCAATGCTCCATTTCCCGATCCAGTATACCGTGGGGAGGATAACCGCCATCAGCAGACGCCGTGCCACTTTGCCCTGGCAGCAGAAAGACATTGCTGATAAAAACGGAATCTCTACCAGCAAAAAGAACAGATCCATCGCGGCAATTCCCTGCCCAATATAGGAAACGCTTATGAGAAAGCCCTCAAATATCCACAACACTGTAAAGAAGGCTGTCACAATTTTCTTGGAAACCCTGCACTTTCCAATGCAGACAGAAAAACAGCGCATATAAAGGCAGATGCGGACTGCCGCCAGTATGATGACAAGACTTTTCATGACAGACACCTGCCTCACCCCCTTTGATACCTTTCCGTTAAATTCTCTTTCATTGCCTTCCGGTACTTCTGGCTGATCGGCAGGCGCGTGCCGTCTGTCATCTGAACAGAATCATAATGATAAACCGAAACAAATGCTGTGTTTACGATATAGGATTTATGGATAATCCAGAATCCTTTTCCCTCCACCTGCTCCCATACCTCCCGCATGGCACCGTAAAATTCCTTCTGTCCCGAACCGGTATATATTTCAATTTTCCTGCCATTGCAGGCAAAGTAATGTATCTCGTCCAGATACAGCCTGCAGACCGACTTCCCTGCATGATAATAAAATTCATTTTTATTGGCTTCACTCATCCGTATGAACTGCTCCAATACAGCAGCCACTTTCTCTTTGGTGAGCGGCTTGATCAGGAAGTCCAGGGGACGCACCTGGAACAGGCTCATGGCGTAGGTTTCTTTAGAAGAAATATAAACAATGCTGATCTTATCGTTTCCAAGCTGCTCCCTGATCTGCTTTCCGACCTGCACGCCATCCATCTCCAAAAGCTGGATATCCAGAAAACATAAGTCATACAGGCACTGCTCCTGAATGGAACGGTAAAATGCCTCCCCGGAATAGAAGACTTCCGTTTCAATCTGCAAAGCCCGGCGGTCTGCAAAATCCAGAACTATTTTTTCCAAATCAGAACAAGTGCCAATTTCATCGTCACATATCGCAATCCGTTTCAGTTCTGCCACCTCTTTCCTTTTTCTGCCCTTAAACTTTCATCTTGCATGACAAACTCCATCTCTCCGAACGTGCCAGTCATTCCTCCCACAAGGCTCCACTGACGCTGCATATAGGATTTCAGATTTTCCGTGCTTTGCCGATAAGCCACACAAGCTATTGACGGATTATCAAAACTATACCCTCTGCCACAACAGCATACTGTCCTGAAATTCAGCCGCCACCTTCCCGGTATCTTTCAGCCATGAGAGATAGGAACGCACCGTGCTGCCAACCAACACATACTGCTCAAAATTCATGGAAAGCCCATAGCCTTTGAACACTTCCTGCAAAATTCTTTCAAAGCACATCGGCTCCATGCAGATGGATAAAATCCTCTCCGCCACCTCATGTACCTTATTCCTGTTGTAGCAAACAAGTTCCCTGATATCGGCAGACGCTTCCGCATGGGCAGGAACGAACATGGCGGCTTCCATTCCCTCCACCATATCCAGCGTTTTCAGATAGGCTCCCACATCATAAATGAAAGAAACAGCATACTTCTCCAACGTTTCCCGGCTGCTGATGCAGTCCGCAAGGAATACCACACCGTCCGGCATACGGAACCCAACCATGTCAAAGAAATGTCCCGGCAAAGGTATAGTCTCTATCTCCTTCGGAAACCCTTCATCTGAAAAATCCGTCACATTGCTGTCCTGCGCCATCAGGAACTTATGCCGCAAGTCCTTACACGGATAACCGCCGTAAAGGAAGGACGGCTCCAGTACCGGGTATTTCGTGAAAGCCGCCTCTATGCCGCCGGAATAAACCTTACAACCCATCTGCTCCTGCAGGTACTTGTTCCCGCCGATATGGTCTGCGTTGGAATGGGTATTCAGAATCGCCGCCAGATGCCAGCCGTTCTTATCCAGTATCTGCCTGACTTTCCTCCCCGCATCCTTATCATTCCCGCTGTCAACCAGATAGACATGATCCTTGTCCGGGGCATAGACACCTATCTTTGCTGGGCAGTTTATGTAATAGCATTTCTCACTGACTTGTACCAATTCATACATTTTTCGCTTCCTCCCTTTAATTGTTCGGGTAAAATATCATATTATAAGCTGCACAGACTTTATCTGAAACATTATGGTATGCATGGGAAATATCCGCCCCAAACCGTATGGACTGCTTTTCCTGCAGCAGCACTTCCTTCCCACCTATCACCATTTTCAGAGTCCCATGCACAAGAAAGACATATTCCTCCACGCCCACCACATGGGGCAGTGATCCATGATGCACCCCTGCATCAAACTCAATATAGAACACTTCCACATTCCTTACCGGTTCAAAAGGGAACAGCGGGTATGCCCTCATCTTCCCATTTTCTTCCGTAATCATATCCCTTTCGCCAAGCCCGGCGACCATATATTCCGCTTCCTCCTGTTTGCAGAAAAAGGATAACGGTATTTTCAGCCCTGTTGAAATCTTCCACAATATGTTGATGGTGGGCGAGGACTGCCCCCGCTCGATCTGCCCTAACATGGGCTTGCTGACACCTGTCAGCTCCGCAACGTCATCCAGCGTGAGCTGCCTTGTGTTCCGTATTTCTTTCAGCCGCTCTCCTATCTTCAATGAAACCTCCTCCATGATTCCTCCTTGTATTCGTTTTTACATACAAAATATATTATAACATACATGCTTGCAAAATAAAAGAACCCTCGGACTGCCCTTTTCTTTCTATTATCATTTTCACGTTATTCCTTTACCGATTTACTCATATACAATTTAGCAAAACTATCGGCTTTTGCCAAATTGTATGAGGTTTTGCCAAATTGTATCCAACTTTCGTCATATCCCCATATTTCAACAAGATTTACAGACAAAATATTATATCTTTCAGCTAAAATCCACAATATCCTATTCCTTTTTACATACAATTCCGGAAACCCCTGACTTTTGCCGAAAAGTATACTTTTGCCAAAATGTATCAATCGCCACGTTAACAGCGGTATCAAAAAGCCAAAAAAAGAGAGACCCACCAACTATCTCGGTGAACCCCCTTATGCCCGAAATCCCTTGATTTCAAGCCATTTTCTTATACTTTCGCCAAATCGTTCAAAATTCCTATGGCATCAATTCTGAATAGCCGCCTGTGCCGCTGTCAATGATTTTTTAATCCCTCCTATACTCTCTCGCAGAAATCTAATGAAATCCATCCAGCTCCGCTTTTCAGCTTTCCCCACTTGGAAGCCCCTTTCCCATCAGCCTCCTCAACGATTGTGAAAATACCGGTTCCCGTGTACTTCCCTGTCTTCTCCTTATCCGTCCCAGGTTCTTTCCGAATGTTCAGGTCAGGGATGGACACCCACACCAGATATGGCCGGAACACATCCCCTCCCGTCATACCCAGGATGCCTTTCAGGATGACAAGAATCTTCTCCCCATAGCCTGCCCCGGCAGCCCATCCTCTCCCGTCCGGGTTCTCCTTCTGCCCAAGCCACTCCACATATTCCGCACAGCCCCTTACGACATATTTAAACCGTGGGTCAACACAGGCATTCTTCAGTCCTTCCACGGAAGCATAGGCTTTCAGATGCTGCACCTGCGCCCGAATCCCAAACTGCGGCGTGTCAAAGGAATTCCCTTTCACGCCCTTCCCCGTCACGCCCATGCCGCAGAAATTATTCTGCGCCAAAGTAACCGCAGAGCCGAAAAACTCGAAGTTCCCGGTCTCAAGGCAGGACTGCGCAAATGCAATGTCGCCCCTCACGCCCTCCGCCTCTCCTTCCGAAAGGTACAGCGGGATCATGTCAAAGACAGACTGCGCCGCCTCCGGATTCTTCGCTTTAAGATACGCCTCCATCTGCTCCGCCGTTGCTTCGGCTCTCCCCATGATCCTGGTATAGCCATCCGTGCCTGAAGAACCGCCAGCCATTGCCGCCCTGACCGCCCTGCGGAACCCGTCCATCGTGTACCCCATGCCAAGCTGTGCCCACAGATGCTCCGGGTCGCCGTGGTTGCTGGCAATGCCCCTGGCACAGCCCTCCCTATGGCTGATGACAACACCATCCGCCAGCGGGTCAAGCCCATACTTCCCGCAGAGCATGGCAAACAGCTCCACCGCCGCTCGGTAAGTCCTCTCCGCCACCGCCTTTGCCGCGGCTGTATCAGAGCAGGTAAAATTTGAGCCTGACGTGTACCGGATACACGCAGGCTCACACATCTCCACCCCGATATGGGTATTATTCCCGCTGCCCCTGCTGCCGAAGCCGCAGTGCCATCCCCTGTGGTTCCAGGGGAGCGTCTGGTACACCGTCCCGTCCTCCCCGTCAATGAACCCATGGACGCAGGAACTGTCATGTGACGGGCTGTCCCACGAACTGATAAATGCGGATGCCTTCGGCTGTGGGCATCCAACGGAATGGAGCATCAGCCCCTTTACTGTGATCTTCCTCCCCGCCGTATAGCAAGGATTCCTGGTCAGAATGCTTTCCACCAGCTTCATGCCTACTCATCCCCCTTCCTGTCTTCCGCCCTGTCATGGAGCTGTTCCAGAATCTCCTTCAGCTTCTTCGGGATGGGCAGCCCAAGGTGCCCGGCATTCTCCAGAAGGCTCACGCCCTCATTGGAGATATAGAAAAAGATGACCGCCGTGCGGAGCACAGAGCCGCTGCCGATGACCTGCACATCAAGGATGTTTGCAATTCCCACCAGCAGGAAGATCAGCACCTTCTTTGCAATGCCCCTAAACCCCACCTCGCTGGACAGCTCCTTATCCGCAGCAGCGCACATCACCCCCGTGATATAATCCACCACAACGAACACAACAAGCGCATACAACAGCCCGTCACAGCCTCCAATGAACCAGCCGATCCATCCCCCGACGGCTGCAAAAATCAGTTGGATCGTGTTCCAGAATTCCTTCATGTCAAAACCCTCCGTTTCTGAAATTTTTTTGTATGATAAAAAGCCGCCCGCCAGACGGCAGACAGCCCTGTATCCAGATGATATCTATTTACCCGCAGGAGCCTGTCACGGCTCCTCCGTCAGCGTGTACGTGATCTTCACGGTCTTATCCGTATTCTTCACCACGGCAGCCCCCAGGTTGTTGATGCTCGCCAGATAAGGCATGGCCAGGTACGCCATCCTGTAATCAGAACCATAGTTCCCGCCCCAGCCAAACAGAAACTCCTTATACTGGAACAGCGGCGTCGCCACATTCGTGAACCTTGCACCCCCTGCCGTCTGCACCACCGTATCATCCGGCTTCACCTGGAAATCCCACCCGATAATCAGGTCATTCACCATCAGCAGGTAATTGGAGCAGGTGCGTGTCATACTCCCCGGCAACCGCATAAAATACCCCCATCGGGTTCAGCCCCAGGATGTCATTCACTGCATTGGTGACCATGTTGCCCTCCTCAATGCGCTCCTCCTCACCGGTATTCCCATCCACCAGCTCAATCACCATGTTCCCTTTCAATTTCATACCAAACCTCCATTTCCACCGGCCTTGCAAATGCGCCGACCGCTGCCCTGCCGCGAACCACATCACTGCATTCCCGTTTCATTGTCTCGTCAGTCTCCATCCCAATCTCACCGTCGGCCGGAACAGCCCGGATGCCACCGCCAATGGCTGCCCTGCCGACCCATTCCTCAACCTTGATTTCCCCGTCCCATGCGGACTGCGCTCCCATGGACTGCCCGCTGATGCTGGCAATGCAGGAGCCGGTATCCACTATGCCCGTGCCGCCGCCCATCCGCATATACACATTGAATACATTCGTATAGTTTGCCACCACGCCCTCAATGGGGTAATACAGAAGGATGGTATGCCGCCCAGAATGCCAGGTCTCCTCCGGCTGATGAATCGCCACCACAGAATCATTGATCTCAAACGTAAAATGCGCTGCTGCCTGCCCGTCCTCAGACCAGATGACAGGCAGCCCCACCTCCAGCGCCTGCCCCGCATCCCCAGGGCTTTCCTCCCCGCCTGTTCCGGCATCCGTACCGCCGGCCGCCGGGATAACAACTTCCCCCTTTGCCAAAGCTGTCCGCTCCACCGCATCCGCCTCCACATCCACGATGACGGAACCAAAAAACTGCGCATGGTTATCCTCGCTTGTGGCAAACTCAATGGTGATGATCTTCACATCCGTCTCCGCCACCGTAAACGCAGAGGCATTCGTGAACGTATGGATGCCGATTTTCCCAGCCTCAATCTGGTTCAGCAGCCCGGAGATGTTCTTGTCATTCTTTGACTTCGCCTGCGCCAGCCGCGGGTTCTTCCCCACGTATTTCAGCGTATGCTTCCCGCCAATCTTGCAGTTAGAGGAAGTAGTAGAATTTTTCATGTGCATCGCTGATAAAAATAATCTCTTTCGCTTTCTCTGCTCTTAACGCTGTGTTTGACATTTTTCTGTTCCTCCTTTTAAAATTGAATTGAAAAGAGCATCCCGCTATGGAATGCCCTATATAAAAAATAGGGACACTCTCATTCAAGTATCCCTATTGTCTATCACTGTATCGGATAGTCCTCTATTCACTTTCATTGTCAGGATTTTTTGTGTTCCCCGTACCGAGGTCTAACGCCACAACTACGGTTACTTTCTTCACAAGTATCTTTTCCTTATGATTTTCACCGATTTTGTTAAAACTGAAAAATGTCACAAAGTGCGTAAATTCAAGGATTTCTAGGTATCTTTCCTTTGTATCAACACCACAGTCTCGACGTGCACACTATGCCCAAACTGATCCACAGCCCTTACCCTCTCCAGCTCATACCCTCCCGCGCACAACACCTTCAAATCTCTCGCCAAGGTGGCCGAATCACAACTCACATACACAATCCTCTCCGGCCGCATGGCAATCATCGTCTCCAGACACTTCTCGTCACAACCCTTACGCGGTGGGTCTACCACGATCACATCCGGATGCCGCATTTGTTCATCGGCATCCGTCATCCTATTCCCTATCGCCCCTTCATAGAACGCCGGAAGCACATCCTCTGCCTTTCCCACATAGAACTGTGCGTTTTCTATCTGATTATCCTGTGCATTCGTCCTGGCATCCTCAATCGCCTCCGGAATCATCTCTACCCCGCAGACCTGTTTTGCCTTCTTCGCCATGAAAAGCGATATCGTCCCGATTCCACAATATAAATCCCATACGGTCTCCTTCCCCGTCAATCCCGCATAGTCCAGCGCAAGGCTGTAGAGTTTCTCTGTCTGGATCGGATTTACCTGGTAGAAAGACAACGGTGAGATAGCAAAAGATATCCCGCCCAGAATATCGCGTATCCTGTCCTTTCCCCAGAGCATGCGTATCTCTTTACCCATAATCACGTTTGTTTTCTCGGTGTTAATACTGACCGATATACTTTCTATTCTTTGACAGAATAGCCTGCCTTTTGTCCCGTTTCCATACTCATATATATCCCTTTTCAGGCCAGACTCCTGCCCCGAGGGTGATTCAGGTACTTCACAGGATTTACTCTCGAATCTGTAAACCTTTTCATCCTTCGATATCATCTGATCCTGTGTGTCGCAGCGCAAGGTACCTTCATTATCTTTCTGTGCAAAGCTCAGGCCTGTCAGCTTCCGAACCAGCTCTCCTTCTTCCGGGAGCTTCTTCCCATTGATCACAATACAGACCATAATCTCTCCGGTTGCAAAGCCCGTGCGGATCAACACATGCCGCACCAGACCCGTTCCTTCTGTTTCACGGTACGCAGTTACCTTGTTTTCCCTCATATATTCCAAAACCGCTTCCAGAATTACCTTATTCTCCGGTACCCCCAGCGCACAATCGGTATTCGCTATAATATCATGGGTTCTGCCCGCATAGAATCCTGTGACAAGCTTTCCGTTCTTGTCATACCCCACCGGATACTGGGCCTTATTCCGATAGTGCCATGGATTCTCCATACCGATGACCGGCTCTATTACCGCGTCAACCTTCTCTTCCGGAAACCCGCCGATTCGTATCAGATGATTGCGCACTTTATCCTGCTTATAGGCAAGCTGTCTCTCGTAACTCATGGCCTGAATCTGGCAGCCGCCGCACTGTCTGTGAAATCTGCACCTGGGCTCTACACGAAAAGAAGAAGGTGTCACCACCTTCTCTACTCTCGCATAACCGTAATTCTTCTTGCACTTGGTAATCCGCGCTTCCACCGTATCACCGATCACCGCATCTTTCACGAACAGAGTATAGCCCTCGCTCTTACCGATTCCCTCTCCGTCGTTTCCGATATCTTCTATTGTCACGGTGACAATATCGTTTTTCCTGTATGATCCGTGCTCCATATCCTCTTCTCCGTTTTACAGTTAACGATGTGTAACAGGAAATTTCGCCCTCGGTTCTGCAAAGGCTTCCGTATGTGACCCTTCAAGAACCGGACGCAGAAATAAGTTATGTCGTTTGCTGTATTTCGCACTTGTTCCCATGCCGCTATCAGCCGCACAAACGGTACATGAATACCTTACTCCAGTCTGGTTCCCCGCACATTCGACTCAAACAGCCTGTTATACCCAAGCCATCCGGTCTCGTAAGTATTCTCCAGCAGTTCTGTGAATGTCTCCATCTTCGCATCCGTATTATCCGCAAATGTCAGCGCCACCGCTTCCACAATCGCAGGTTTCTTGGGAGAGCCAAACTCGTACTCGCCGTGATGTGCCAGAATGCAGTGTTTAAGCTCGCTGGCAAGAAGTGTGGGAAATCCACTGATCTGTTTAACCTTCTCCCCTATCATCTCACTGCCGATCACGATGTGCCCCAGGAACTGCCCGTCATCCGTATAATCATTCTGCGGAAAAAGCGACAGCTCTTTCGTCTTGCCGATATCATGGCAGATCGCCGCCGTCAGCAGCAGATCTCTTTTCAGGACAGGATACTGTGTACAGTAATAATCACATAACCTGGCAACCGCCAGCGTATGCTGCAGCAGACCTCCCACAAAACCGTGATGCACCGTCTTCGCAGCTGAAGACTGCTTGAAGATCTTCACAAACTCCTCATCTTCCACGAAGAAAGCCTGCAGCAGCTGACGCAGATACGGATTCTCAATACTGTCGATCAGCCCCAACAGATCTTTCATCATACCGTCAATCGGAAACTTGCTGACCGGAAGGTAATCTGCCGGATCATATTCTCCCTCCCGTCCCTTGCGGACACGTTTTACATTGACCTGAAAAGCGCCCTGAAAGCTTGTCACATCTCCATACACTTCTATGTAATCCAGAGAATCAAAATCCTCGATTCCCGCATTGTTCGGATCCCAGATCTTGGCGTCCACGGTTCCTGTTTTATCCTGCAGGATGAGATTTTCATAGGGCTTACCGTTCTTCGTAACCGCCGATTGCTTGTGTTTGCAAAGATAAATATTGAATATTCTGTCGCCTTCCTTAAAATCTTTAATGAATTTCATATATCCTCCTCTACCTCCTGCCCAGCGTCACTGTCACGTTCATCTCATGTCCCTGTCTCATCAGGACTACAGACATCGTGTCCTCCGGTTTGGCATTATACAGTACGTTCAGCAATTCATAATAAGATGTAATCGGTGTGTCGTTGGCCTGTATGATCACATCACCGCTTTGTATCCCTGCATTCATCGCAGGTGAATCCATCTCAATTTCTTTAATATATGTACCGTTGGGTAAGGCTGATTCTTCAATGGCCTCTTTCGGTACATCCGCGCCATGGATTCCCAAGTAGGCTCTCTCTCTGTTGTTGGACATCTTTTCGATCGTCCGCTTAAGCTCCGTTATTCCGTAAGCCGTCAGAAGATTGCCCATATCATTGCTGGTATTCATGTTATCAATAATACCAATGACCATACCTTCTAAGTCTACCAGAATACCAGTGGCATTCCGGCTGCCATAAATATCCGTAGTGATCGACTTATAAGCAGAATCCGGCTGATCAATCACTGACCCGGCCGAAGTCACGATACCATAGCATACCGAGCCGCTTGTTCCCATGGGGCTGCCCAGTGCCATCACCGGCTTTCCCGGCAGATTTGCACTGTTGGTGCTGCCGAATTTCACTATGTCGATCACGTCCATCGTCTCTTCGTCAATAGATACAAGAGGCACGGAGAGAATCGCCAGCCCGGTAGTAGTATCTTGCTGTACCAGTTCCGCATTTACCTTCGCCTGGTCACAGAATGTCACAATGATACTGTCCGCATCGTTCAACACACCGGCGCTGACCAGAATCAGAATCGCCTTTCCGTTGTTGGCCACGATAACACCCGACGCGGATGCCTCATTTTCGTAAATATCATTAAACCAATCCACATCCGAGACAACGCTGGTAACCGTGACTACCGCCCTATTTACTTTCTGTGCCAGCTCTGACATTTCCTCGTAGAGAAGCTTATAATCTTCCAGGCCGAACTTCACCTGGGACAATAGTTCTTCCATCTGCTCCTCAATCTGCTTATCCACCAACTCCTCAGGGGCAGGCTCTTCCGGCGGTTCAGGTTCTTCTTCCACCAGCATATCCTCAGGCTTCATCTCCTCCGCCACTGTCTCTTCCGGAAAGCGCACTTCCTGTGCCTCTTCTTCCGGATACAGACGGTTACTGATGACCGGCTCCAACACCAGAAAAGTAAAGCAGGCTACCAGTCCGAAAACCACCGCCATCACCACCGTGATTGCCATTCTTCTTAACAGCTTCTTCTTATTCACCGGCTTCTGTTTGATCGTCTCCCGCAAGAAATCCGGCTGTACAGGCGGCGAATATTCTGCCTGTTCCTTGACGCTGCCTGTTTCCTTTGTATTTCGCTCTGTTACGCTTTGTCTCGTCTGGCTTTGTCCTATGCCGTTCTGCTCATTACTCATATCCGCCATGAAGTACTCAACCTTCCTGCCCTGCTGTTGCAGAGAAAACACGTCTTGTAACAGTTCAGCCTCTCGGCTTCTCTGTTACGGACTTTGCACCAAATGCAAAGTCCTGGGCTGAACTGTTACCACGTCTTTCCGTTTCCTGCCTAATAGTATAGCTTTTTTCCCTTTTCTTGTAAAGGACGGTATTGCGGCGCTTCCACGGAAGCTTCAGCTTCTGTCCGCTTTCTTCCACACATACGAACTCTGTGCACAGCCCTGCTGTTCAATGTCCCAACCGGTCAAACTCTTCCTCCAGCAATACCCTCTCTTCCTGCACGAAATACTTTCCCCAGGTAATCCTCGGATTGCTGTCAACCGGAACGGGAACCGGCTGGATCAGGGAAGTATAGGAAATCCACGGGAGGGTCGAGATAAAAAATTTGTCCGCGGCTTCTTCTTCCGACTCCTCGATCGTTCCCGCCCTTTCCGCTCTCTCCTGTTCTCCGGCTGCATAACTGATATATTCCGGGTACGGCATCGTATCTTCCAATGTGCAGTAGCAGTAAGTTCCGTCCTCCAATGCCACTGTATGGGAAGTCCTGCATCTGTCAAATTCTATGATTCGCCCGTGCATGATTCTCTGACGAAACTCCGGAATATGATTCGCCGCTCTGGATACACAGTAGCAAACCGTAAAGAAGAAGGGAAGCTTCTGCTCCTTAATCCTGACAATCAAATCCGTAATGTCTGCGTTGGCTGTAATTCCCACATAAGGATAAGCCAGCTCACAGAAATAGTTAAAGTGTTCTTTCCGCTTATAATTTGTATCCATAAGCCACGGCGGCACACTTTTGAAATATTCTTCAAACTGTTTCTGCCACTGCTGCCAGGATCAGTTTCCCTATTCTTCTATATCATTCACCAATTTACCTTCCCGACTTACATCAGCTTGTCTAAAACAGAACTTCCTATGGTACCCTCTGGCATGGCAACGCCGAAATTTTCCGCCACAGACGCGCCGATCACCGCGAAAGTATCTTCATTCTCCAGCGCTCCTCCTTTATCCATACGTTTCGAATATGCCACGAAAGGCACATACTCTCTGGTATGGTCCGTGCCGGTATAGGTAGGATCGTTGCCATGGTCAGCCGTCAGAATAAGAAGATCATCTTCCCTTAATTCCTCCAGCAATACTCCCAGATTCCTGTCAAATTTCTCAATCTCACGGGCGTATCCTTCCACATTTCTGCGATGTCCCCACAGGGCGTCGAAGTCTACCAGATTCACAAAACAGAGTCCGTGAAAATCCTCTTTGCAGATCTCGATGGTCTGCTCCATCCCATGAACAGAGCTGTCCGAATGATGCGTCTGCGTAATGCCTTCACCACAGAAAATATCGTTGATCTTCCCTACGCCGATTACATCCAGGCCACCGTCCTTCAAAGCGTTCAATACCGTCAGTCCGGTAGGTTTGAGCGCATAGTCATGCCGGTTACTGGTCCGCCTGAATTCGCCCTTCTTCTTCCCCACATAAGGTCTGGCGATTACGCGTCCCACTCTCCACTCATCCTTCATGGTAATCTCCCGTGCGATCTCGCAGCAACGGTACAGATTCTCCAGGTCAAAAGTTTCCTCATTGCCGCAGATCTGCAGCACCGAATCCGCCGACGTATAGACGATCATCGCTCCGGTACTGATCTCCTCTTCTCCAAGCTCCTCGATAATCTCCGTTCCGCTGGCGCTTCTGTTGCCGATCACTTTCTTTCCGCAGCGTTTCTCCAGTTCCGCAATTAATTCCGGCGGAAAGCCCGTATCCGTAAAGGTCTGAAAGGGCTTCTGTGTCCTGATTCCCATCATTTCCCAGTGTCCGGTCATCGTATCCTTGCCGTTACTCGCCTCACCCAGACGCATATAACGCCCGATCGGCTCCGCCCCGGCTTCCATATTACCCGCCGTATGAAGATTGAGCATTCCCAGCCTCTCCAGGTTCGGGATCTCAATCGTACCCATTTTCTCCAGAATATGCCCGAACGTATCCACACCGTCATCGCCGAATTTCGGGGAATCCGGCATGGCTCCGATCCCGAGAGAGTCCAGTACGATTATAAAAATCCGTTTATATTTATCCATCTTTATACCTCACATCCTTTCCTTCCTGTTATGCCAGATTATCCGGTCCAAATCCCAGCGGCAGCAATTCCTTTAAAGTAAAGATTTCATACTGTTCTCTGCTTGTCGCCAGAATAATCTGAAAAGTTTCCGGATTGCAGAATTCCATCATTACCTGCCTGCATACACCGCAGGGAGCCGCATATTCTGTCAGAATACCGTCCTTGCCTCCTACCACACAGATTGCCCGGAATGCACGCTCTCCTTCGCTGACCGCTTTGAAGAATGCTGTCCGTTCCGCACAGTTTGTAGGAGTATAAGCCGCATTTTCGATATTGCATCCGGTATAGAGCTTTCCACTCTTCGTCATAAGCGCCGCCCCGACTTTAAAACCGGAGTATGGGGTGTAAGAGTACTTCAATTGTTCTATCGCCAGATCGATCATTTCCTGTGCCAGTTTCTTATCCATGATTACCTCCATGTTTCTTATCCTGTTATACTTGTGCCCCATATCGTCTTCGACACAGATGCTTCATGAAAAATGGGCGCAAGTACGGATGCACACATGCAGACAAGCTGCATGGCGCGTGTACGCGCAGCACAGCGAGTACGCAGAGCTGTGCCGACCCTGTCAAAGAACTTACTTTTGCATAAAGCAAGGCAATTCCGGCCGGTATATCAATACCCGGTTGCCTCTTCATTCTTAACGATCTTGATAATCCGGCTCGTGCCGAGACGGTCTGCTCCCAGTGAAAGGAATTTCTCTGCATCTTCCATGGAAGAGATGCCGCCTGCCGCTTTCATCTTCACGCTCGGCCCTATATGCTTCGCAAACAGCGCGATATCATCAAAGGTTGCCCCGGCGTTGGAGAATCCGGTGGAAGTCTTGATATAATCCGCTCCGGCATCCGTCACGATCTGGCACATTTTTACCTTCTCCTCATCTGTCAAAAGGCAAGTCTCGATAATGACCTTTAAGATCCTGTCGCCACAGGCTTCCTTCAATGTGCGGATTTCTTCTTCGATCAGATCGTATTTCTTCTCCTTCAGCCAGCCGATGTTGATAACCATGTCTATTTCAGAGGCGCCATTGGCGATGGCTTCCTTTGTCTCAAATTCTTTGGTCCCGGTAGTCGTATTGCCGTTCGGGAAACCGATGACCGTGCAGACTGCCATCCTGCCCTCCATATACTCATACGCCTGCTTTACGTAGCACGGCGGAATACATACAGATGCTGTCTGATACTTGATCGCGTCATCACAAATCTGCCGGATCTCATCCCAGGTTGCCGTCTGCAATAAAAGTGTATGGTCCACATGTTTTAAAACTGTATTTTTACTCATATTCTTCTCCCTTTCTATACAGCTGTATCCTTCCCGATCAGCTCACGAATCGCTTCTACCGCCACCTGAATCGCCATGTCCGTATCATGCACCACCGGATTGTCCAGACCCAGTTTCTCTCTTTCCTGATTCGCCACTACCAGGAAACAGGATCCTGTCCGCACACCGAGGCTGCTCGCCACAATGAACAACGCTGCCGATTCCATCTCGGATGCCAGACATCCTAATCGTTTCCAAGCCTCCCACTTGTTCAGAAGTTCATAGCTTACCGGCTTCGTCTCCGGCTCATGCTGCCCGTAGAAGGCGTCCTTGCACTGCACTACTCCCGTATGGAACGGATACCCCTTCTTCTCTGCCGCTGCTACCAGCGCATTGGTCACGGTAAGATCCGCCACGGCAGGGAACTCTATCGGCGCATACTCCCTGCTGGTGCCCTCCATGCGGATTGCTCCCGTGGCAACCACAACGTCGCCGCTCTTCACTTCCGTCTGCATACCGCCGCAGGTTCCAATCCGGATAAAAGTATCCGCACCGCACCGATACAGCTCTTCCATCGCAATCGATGCGGATGGCCCGCCGATTCCGGTAGAAGTCACACTCACCTTCACCCCGTCAAGCGTCCCCGTATAAGTTACATATTCCCTGTTATCCGCCACCAGAACCGGATCATCGAAATACTGCGCTATCTTCACACACCGCTTGGGGTCGCCCGGCATAATCACATACCTGCCGACTTCTCCCTGCGCGACCTGTATATGATACTGTCTGCTCGCGTCTTCCGAATAATTCTTCATCTCCATACCTCCGTTTCACACTAAGATTTCATTTTCCATACAACCAAATGGTAGATTCAGAACTTCACAGACTTTATAAGCCTTGCCTTTGCCCTTGTCGTACGGAATCCCCCGCCAGAGGATGCTCACCGCAGGCAACGAGCCTGAGTCCGAATCAGGTCTTATATAATACAATATAGGATTTCTCCGGCAAAATCAATGCAATCACCATAAACCGGTTAAATTTAAGCGGCAGGAGAGAATGACTATTCACGGCTCAGCCGCTCATAGTAACATGGTGCACACAAAATGCTCCATAGTCGCATTTTGGCGCTCCCCAACTCGGATTTTCTGTGACTTCCGCTTTGCTCCACTCACATTAAACACCTCGCGGTATATCAGCCGTGAATCAATGTCATTTAGTTAAGTCCATACACAGCGTCTGATATGATAGGATTCTCCTTAAGACCGTAGGAAAACGCCGGTACTTAATGAGGTTTTCCACGAATTTAGTACCGCTGCGTTTGGAACCGAGCGAAAGCGTGTCCTTAGGAGATTCCTATCATGTCAGGCGCGTCCGGCTTAACTTAATGACATTGGCCGTGAATAGTAACACCTGAATTTCTTTTATGATTCCATATGATGACAATGTGTTGATTAATACCGAACTTCTGAGTATAATACAAATGAACGAAGGCATTTCTAGTATAATCCACGATAATTACCGTGCCCTTACACGCAGGATAAATTTTCATATGCAAGGCGGAGGAATGAGGCGTAGCGGTGGCTACGTCGATTGATGACAACGCGGCAGATGGAAATTTAGACAAGTGAAAGGGGCGGATAATTATTGTGGATTATACTAGACACTTCCTAACAGTAAAACTAAAGGCTGAACTGTTACCTTGACATAGGCTAACCTGTTAACTATTATAGACTCTATCATAAAGGATATATCATGAATAAAAAAGTACTGCATGTTTTAGAATATGACAAAATCATGGAACGCCTGACGGAAAAGGCCACTTCGGAGCAGGGACGGAAGCTGACTTCGTCCCTCGTTCCCATGACTGACCTGGAAGCGATCAATCAGGCACAGACAGAAACCGCCGATGCCCTGGGCTATCTGTTCCGCAAAGGCTCCACCTCTTTCGGCGGCAACAAGGATCTGGGCATGTGCATCAAATCTCTGGAAATCGGCAGCGTCCTGTCCATTCCGGAATTGCTGCGTATTGCCGCTTTCCTGGAAAATGTCAACCGTATCAAGAGTTATGGGCGCAAGGAACGGGAAGATGTTCCGGCCGACTCACTGGATGTATATTTCGAGAGTCTGGAACCGCTCACACTGCTGTCCAATGAGATTCGCAGGTGTATCCTGTCCGAAGAAGAAATTGCCGATGATGCCAGCCCGAATCTGAAGCGGATCCGGCGCAGCATGACGATTACCAATGACCGGATCCATTCACATCTGGCCTCCATGATCAACGGTTCCTGCCGTACCTATTTGCAGGATGCAGTGATAACCATGCGTAATAACCGTTATTGTATTCCGGTCAAATCCGAATACAAGGGACAGGTACAGGGCATGGTACACGACCAGTCTTCCACCGGTTCCACTTTCTTCATCGAACCGGCGGCCGTGGTCAGCCTGAACAATGAGCTTCGTGAATTGGAGCTGGAGGAGCAGAAGGAAATCGCCGTCATTCTTGCCGGCTTAAGCGCGCAGACCGGCGCCTATACAGAAGTTCTCACTAAGAACCAGCAGGCAATGACATCACTTGATTTTATTTTCGCCAAGGCTTCCCTTGCCATGGAACAGAATGCCACCATGCCTATTTTTAATACGGATCATCAAATACAGATCCGTCAGGGACGGCACCCTCTTCTGGATAAAAAGAAGGTCGTTCCCATTGATATACAGCTTGGAAGCGATTTTGACCTGCTGATTATTACCGGTCCTAACACCGGCGGTAAGACAGTCTCCCTGAAAACAGTGGGACTGCTGACACTGATGGGACAGGCGGGATTACATATTCCTGCACTGGACCGTTCCCAGCTGTCCATTTTTACGCAAGTTTATGCAGATATCGGTGATGAGCAGAGTATTGAGCAGAGTCTCAGTACCTTTTCCTCCCATATGACTAATATTGTCTCTATCCTACAACAGGCGGACGCCGACTCTCTCTGTCTCTTCGATGAACTGGGCGCCGGAACCGACCCTACCGAGGGAGCCGCGCTTGCTATTTCCGTGCTGGACTATCTGCACGGCCGCGGTATCCGCACGATGGCTACCACACATTACAGCGAGCTGAAGGTTTACGCACTCTCCACTCCTTTTGTGGAAAATGCATGCTGTGAATTCAGCGTGGAAACACTTCGCCCTACCTACCGTCTGCTGATCGGTATTCCCGGCAAGAGCAATGCCTTTGCAATCTCCTCCAAGCTGGGTCTTCCGGACCATATTATCGAGGACGCGAAGCGTCATATTACCGAAGACAAGGAAAGCTTCGAAGATCTGCTGGCAAACCTGGAGAACAGCAGACTGACGATTGAAAAGGAACGGATGGAAATCGAGTCATATAAGAATGAAGTCAAAGCGCTGAAACAACGGCTGGAAGCCAAGCAGGAGAAGATCGACCAGTCCAAAGAACGCATTCTGCGCGAGGCCAACGAGAAGGCCCGCGAAATATTGCAGGATGCCAAAGATCTTGCGGACGAGACCATCCGCACTTTCCAGAAAGTGGAAGCCGGCGTTTCCATCAAGGATCTGGAGAAATCCCGCCAGAAAGTGCGCGATAAGATTTCAGAGAAAAACAGCAAGCTGTCGCCAAAAGATGACAAGCCGACACATAAAGTATTAAAGCCGAATCAAATCAAGCCCGGTGACAGCGTAAAAGTCGTTTCCATGGGACTGAAAGGGACCGTCAGCTCCCTGCCGGATAAGAACGGAAATCTCTTCGTACAGTGCGGCATCATCCGTTCTAAGGTCTCTCTAAGCGATCTTGTCCTGGTTGAGGAAGAAACCATCAATACCGGCAAGATGCAGCGTTCCTCTTCCGGCAAGCTCAAGATGTCCAAGACCTACTCCGTCTCCACCGAGATCAATCTTCTTGGCCGGACTGTGGACGAGGCTTTGTCCGAGCTGGATAAATATTTAGATGACGCCTATCTGGCTCATCTGCCCAGCGTCCGTGTAGTCCACGGCAAAGGAACCGGCGCTCTGCGCAATGCAGTCCACAATTATCTGCGCAAGAATAAGGTTGTGAAACGGTACCGACTCGGTGAGTTCGGGGAAGGCGACGCAGGTGTTACGATTGTAGAATTTAAAGAGTAATTTCACCAATAATACACTGTACTTCCGATGTCGTTAACGTTAGAACGAAATAGAACAGGAGTAATAACAACTATGGTAAACAGACAGAAAATATTGATCGTAGACGATGATAACAATATAGCGGAACTGATCTCCCTCTATCTGACCAAGGAGTGTTTCGAGACTATGATAGTCAATGACGGAGAATCTGCGATTTCCGCGGTGGACAGCTTTGAACCTAACCTGATGCTGCTCGACCTGATGCTGCCGGGAATCGACGGTTATCAGGTCTGCCGTGAAGTCCGTTCCAAATCCTCTCTGCCGATTATCATGCTCTCGGCCAAGGGAGAAGTCTTCGACAAGGTTCTGGGGCTGGAACTGGGCGCCGATGACTATATGGAGAAGCCTTTTGATTCCAAGGAACTGGTCGCCAGGGTGAAAGCCGTCCTGCGCCGTTATAAACCGGCCGCCGCGGAGCCCAAGCCTTCCGATGTCAAGAGCGTGGAATATCCTGACCTGGTCATTAATCAGACGAATTACTCTGTCCTCTATATGGGCAAAACGATTGATATGCCTCCTAAGGAACTGGAGCTGCTTTACTTCCTGGCCTCCTCACCGAACCATGTTTTCACAAGAGAACAGCTTCTGGATCAGATATGGGGCTATGAATATATCGGCGATACCCGTACCGTGGATGTTCACATCAAGCGTCTGCGCGAGAAGATCAATGACCATGAGCGCTGGCGTATCGCCACGATCTGGGGAATCGGATATAAATTCGAATCGAGATAATCATTTTTCGTGATTACCTGTATATATGGTATATACTACAGCGGTATCACACTGTTAAAAGTCTACCGAAAACGGGGTTAAGTATGCGCAAAACACTCTATCTGAAATTAATACTTGCCTATATCATCTTCGGTCTGTTTGGCTTCGTTGTGGTTGCCACTTTTGTCTCCAACATGACTATGGACCACCTGAAGAAAGAGCAGGCGGATTCTCTTTATCGGGAAGCCACGCTGATTGCGAATACCTACGCAGTGGATCTGTACAGAAATGAAGTTTCGCTGGAAGCGGTCAAGACACAGCTGGATGCACTGGATACTTATCTGGACGCCACCCTCTGGATCATTAACCCTTCCGGCCGCATGATCCTGGATTCTTCTTCTCCCGTAAACGTGGAAACAGAGGTGGTGATCGAGAATTTCGATTCCACGGTCACTTCCGGCTCCAATTACGTGGTAGGCGATTTTTTCCATACCTTCGATGAAACCATGCTGAGTGTCTTCGCCCCCATCACGGCCGATTATAAAGTAAAAGGTTATGTTGTCATTCACAAACCCATAAGCAGCATACAGACTGCGGCCAACAGTCTGCTCACCATCTCCTATCTCATGCTTGTGATCCTGTTCCTGCTGTCTCTCATTATCCTGATCTTCTTCACGGAGATCGTCTATATTCCGCTGCGCAAGATCACCGAGGCAACCGAGCAGTATGCCAGCGGCAATATGCACTATGAGTTTACCGTAGAAAGCGAGGACGAAATGGGATATTTGGCGGCCTCCCTGTCCTACATGGCCAGTGAAATCGCCCGTTCGGAAGATGACCAGAAGAAGTTCATTGCAAACGTATCCCATGACTTCCGCTCCCCTCTGACTTCGATCAAAGGATATCTGGAAGCCATGATTGACGGTACGATTCCGCCGGAAATGCATGAGAAATATCTCTCCATCGTTTTGAATGAGACCGAGCGCCTGACGAAGCTGACCAACAGTCTCCTGACTCTGAATAACCTGAATACCAAGGGAATCATGCTGAACAAATCCGACTTCGATATTAACGGTGTGATCCGCAATGTGGCTGCTTCCTTCGAGGGCACCTGCCGGGAAAGAACGATTGCCATCGAACTGGTACTGACCGGCGACCAGATGTATGTATTCGCGGACATAGATAAAATCCAGCAGGTTCTCTACAACCTGCTGGATAATGCCATCAAATTCAGCCACCATGATTCTATTATCAAAATGGAAACGACTGAAAAGTATAATAAGATTTTCATCAGTGTCAAGGACTCCGGAATCGGTATTCCGAAGGATGATTTGAAACTGATCTGGGACCGTTTCTACAAATCCGACTCCTCCCGCGGCAAGGACAAAAAAGGCACCGGGCTGGGACTCTCCATCACCAAAGAGATCATCCGCTCCCACGGTGAAAATATTAACGTCATCAGCACGGAAGGAGTGGGCACGGAGTTTATCTTTTCCCTGCCCAAGTCGGATGTGGAGGACGATGATTGAGATACCCTCGCCCTATTCTCTGCCCTTCCAGTGCAGCCGATGCAGTTCTCCTTCCGTCTGCATCCCCTGAAACCTGTTCTGCCTGAGCGCCTCGTACAGCACGATTGCCACAGAATTCGATAAGTTCAAAGACCTGATCTGATCCAGCATGGGAATACGGATGCAAGTCTCTTCATTTTCCACCAGAATCTCCTCCGGAATCCCGCCGCTCTCCTTGCCAAACATAATATAATCATCCGGTGCGAACGGCACCTCTGTATAGACCTTTCTGGCCTTGGTTGTCGCCATCCAGATCCTGGCTTCCGGATGCATCTGCTTAAACTCCTGATAATTCATATAACGGGTAACATCCAGATGTTCCCAGTAATCCATTCCCGACCGTTTGACCGATTTCTCATCCAGCCGAAACCCCAGCGGTTCGATCAGGTGAAGGCTCGTACCTGTGGCAACACAGGTACGGCCGATATTTCCCGTATTCGCCGGAATCTCCGGCTGATGTAATATAATATGCATATTCTCTGACCATTATTTTACAGTTGACCGCTATGCCCGCTTCTCTGCCCGCAGTCTCTCTACAAATGCCGCCAGCTTCCCAATCGCAATCTTAAGGTTCTCCAGCGAATAGGCATAGGATATTCTCAGATATCCTTCCCCACAGTCACCGAACGCCGTACCCGGCACTACCGCTACCTTCTCTTCCTCCAGGAATCTGCTGGCAAACTCGTCACTCGTCATCCCGAACTCCTTAATACATGGGAATACATAGAAAGCCCCGAAAGGTTCGAAACACTCCAGCCCCATTTCCTTAAAGGCACTCATCAGATATCGTCTTCTCTGGTTATAGGCGGTACGCATTTGCTTCACATCGTCATCACCGTTCCGCAGCGCTTCCACAGCCGCATACTGGCTTGTGGTCGGGGCACACATGATCGCAAACTGATGAATCTTGACCATCTGCTCGATGATCGCCCGCGGCCCGCAGGCATATCCCAGTCTCCATCCGGTCATGGCATACGACTTGGAAAACCCGTTGATCAGAACAGTCCTCTCCTGCATGCCCTCAATCTCCACGATGGAAACATGCTTCTCCTTATAAGTGAGTTCCGCATAAATTTCATCAGACATTACGAAGATATCATGTTTCCTGATCACCTCCGCGATCGCTTCCAGATCCTTCCGCTCCATGATAGCTCCTGTGGGATTATTCGGGAAAGGCAGTATCAGCACTTTCGTCTTATCCGTAATGGCATCTTCCAGTTCCTGCGCTGTCAGGCGGAATTCATTCTCTCCCTTTAACTCAATAATGACAGGTACGCCCCCTGCCAGCACAACGCAGGGCTCATAAGATACATAACTGGGCTGCGGAATCAGCACTTCCTCCCCCGGATTAAGCATGGCGCGCAGTCCGATGTCAATCGCTTCGGAACCGCCTACCGTGACCAGCACTTCATCCTTAGGATCATATGTAACACCCTGTTTTCTTTTTATATAATGACAGATTTCTTCTTTCAGTTCTTTCAATCCGGCATTGGAAGTGTAGAAGGTACGTCCTTTTTCCAGGGAATAAATACCCTCATCCCTGATATGCCACGGTGTATCGAAGTCCGGTTCTCCCACGCCAAGCGATATGGCATCCTTCATCTCACTTACGATATCAAAGAATTTGCGGATTCCGGACGGTTTAATCTCTACGACTTTATCAGCTAACGGATTTCTCACGGTGTCACCTTCTCTCTTGTATCTTCGTATTTTTTGGTCAGAATCGTTCCATGATCCTTATATTTCTTCAGAATAAAATGTGTTGCCGTACTTAACACAGAATCAAGCGTAGATAATTTATCCGACACAAATCCGGAAATCTGTTTCAGGGACTTGCCCTCCAGAGTCACTAACAGGTCATAACCGCCGGAGATCAGATATACGGAAGTCACCTCCGGATATTTGTAAATCCTCTCCGCAATATTATCAAATCCCTGTCCGCGCTGAGGCGTCACGCGCACTTCAATCAGTGCGGAAACCTTCTCAATGGAAGTCTTCTCCCAATCGATCATCGTGTGATATCCACAAATAATCCCCTCGGACTCCAACGCTGCCAGCTCATTTACTACATCGATTTCCTCCACGCCCAATATAACCGCCAGTTCTTTTAAATCAATACGGCTGTTCCTTTCCACGATCGCCAATAATTCTTCTCTCATGATTCTTGTTCTCCTCCATTCTCAAATATACTGAATACATCTGATCCATCTTCGGCCGGTCCAGATAACGCTTCTCATCTTCATTATAAATCAAACGGCCGTTGCCGTCCGTAGTCCTTCCAATGACTGCCGCCGGAATCCCTTCCCGCTTCAGTGCGTCTTCGAGAATCTGGCCGCTTTCCGTCACCATGATCAGACATCCTCCTGATAACAGTTCATAGGGATTCAGCTCAAAAAACTCGCAGATCTCTATGGTCTCCTGTTTCACAGGTATTTTCTTCAAGTCGATTTCCAGTCCAACGCCTGCTCTCTGTGCCAGTTCCCACAGGGCTCCGAAGATTCCCCCTCTGGAAACATCATGCATCCCGCAAACGCCGGACTTCACGGCGGTGGCGGCCTCCGGTATCACCGACAGATACTTGTCGTAAGCTGCCGCCTCGTCGATCATACGGGCCGGATATCTGGTACACAGCTTCTCTCTGTACTTAACCGCAAGCCGCGACGTACCTTCCAGACCGATCCACTTACTGACCACTATATCCTGATTTGCCTTAATTCCCCGAAGGGAACCGGCTCGTGCGGCCTCCCGCCTGCCCACACCGCTCACCGTCATAACCGGTACCGGCACAACGGGCGTAACCTCTGTGTGTCCTCCAAGGATTTCTGCTCCGCACTCGCTGCAGACTGCCTGTGCCTGCTCCATTATATGCTGCAGATCGCTTTCCTCCGTCTCCTCCGGCAACAGCACCGACAGCATAACGCCAACCGGCTCCGCCCCTGCCGCGGCAATATTATTAAGCGCCATAGCTATAGCGTAAGTACTGATCTTCTCTGCCGGAGCCGTGACAGGTGTAGTGGAAAGCACAGTCTCATATCCTTCCCGGGACACCAAAATGGCACAGTCTTCCCCTATGCCTGCGCCACTTATCACTTCTTTCCTATGTGTCTGTATCTTTTTTAAAACGGAACGCTTCAATACGTTCTCCGATATTTTACCTAATCTCATACTTGCACCGTCGTGTCTGCTGATTTCTGGCCGCACCCCAACATATCCTGTTCCAATTATCTGGAAGAACCTGCACCCGCTGCACAACAGGTGATTTGGAATCACGGTGCAGGCGGTGCTTCCTCCGGCTGCGGCTGCGGCTCTGGCTGCGGCGCCTCCGGAACCGGCGCTGCAGGCGCTTCTGCTCCCGGCTGTTCTCCCGCTGCCGCCTGTGCCTCTGCTGCCGCCTGCGCTGCCGCGGCATCTGCGGCCGCCTGATAGGCGCCTGCCACTGCTTTAACTTCATCGATACTGTTAGTCGCGATAGCCGCCATAATGGCATTATACGCCCCTTCATCCTCCGTGGCTATGCCTACCGTCGCGCTTCTGGGCGCCTTCATATAGGAACTGCTGTTAACCTGCTCCCGGCTGACTTCCACGCCATTCTCACGCACTACCTTCCACAGCTGCGCCTTATAACCGATATGGGCAGACTGTACAGAACAATACCCTACCGGGCGGGACGCATCCGCGTGGATCACCTCAGTATCAGGATTAATCCGCTCAAGTACGACACTCTCATAACTTATTTCCCGGTTACTGTCTCTCGTCTCCACACCATATATCGTAAATGTGATCTGTTTATCCGGTGTGGTACTTCCCTCTATATAGACGGGGTATTCCGTATTGTTTACAAATTTGAAATCCTTACCTGAAGATTCCGCAATCGCAGCATCCGCAGAAGGATCCACATAAGTGACAATCATAGAATGGTTGTACCGCTCTGTCACCTCCAGCTCTGACAGCAAAACAGCATTATATAGAGTGGTAGACACCTGACAGATACCGCCGCCCAGACTGTCCACTACCTGCCCGTTCAGATAAGAGCCTGCCATATAATATCCGTTCGCCTGTGAAAAGGGAGCCACTGCCTCATATGTTGAGAATTCCTCTCCCGGATACAGCGTGGTTCCGTTAATCAGACTGCATCCATTGGATACATTCGCACTGCGGGAACCGCCGGAGGTCGAATAACTGGTCGTAAAGGTTCCCAGCACATCCTTGACCTTCGCCAGATCCTCGGCCGTACCCGCCGGTTCATCCACTGAGATAACCAGATCGACATCGCATTCTGTGCCGTCCCATTCACCTGCCAGATAGTCATAAACTGCATCCGCGGACGCCGCCGTATCCACCACCATCCCTGACTGGCCTTCCGTAACCTGGAAACCGGTCTCTGTCTTGACCAAGGATGCGTTCACAGCCTCCTGGTTATACTGCTCCGCATTCTCCTCGATCAACGATTTGATCTTATTCTTATCAAAATCAAAACCTATATTATATACTTTATTATTGAATTCTAAATCCTTCAGTTCTTTATAGCATCGCAAAATATCGCCGTCCCGGCCGAAGTTTGCCGCCTCCTCAAGAATCTCTTCATTGCCCCATTTCAATCCTAACTCGGATGCCGTGGCAACAATAGCTCCCTCGTTTGCGACATGCATTGTAATCTGGGCGTCTTTGTAGGATTCCACATAAGACTCTATTGTCTGTCTTGCCTCCTCCATCGTCATACCGGACAGATCCATATCATTTGCATAAATGCCTGATTCAATTTTGTCCCCCTTAGCATGTACCGGCATGGTAACTGCCATTACCAGCACTGCCATTATCGGAAATGTGACAGACCGTTTTTTCATAAAATAACCTTGCCTTTCTCCGTAACTTAGTCTAATTCTGTCTTAGCCTAAATTGCCCTGACGGAAATAATATGTTAGAATACAGTTATGCGTAACAGATACGATAACCGGATTATACCCCTATACTTGCTGCCGCAAGCTTACAGCGCCGTTAATAAAAGCGGAAGTACCATTGCCAGGACAACAATGATAATAATAACGGAAGATATGATCTTCTTTGTTTTCCTATTAAACATGGAGTACGCCTCCCCATACGGTCCGTCCTCCGACAGTTACCGCATAATATTAGTTTTACTGAAAGGATATTATATATGAATTTAGTGTTTTTTGCAAGTGTTGTCGCACTTTCCATCGCCATCGCAGTCAATGTGCGCAGGAATAAAAAGACCCAGGCTGCCATAAATCAAGACTTCTGGACGCGGGAGAAGGAGGCCAACAGCACTCGCCGAAAGTCTTTGGATGATCTGGATTATATCCATATTCCCATAGAGCAGTTCCCCATGTCCCTCTTGGAAGATGTTCCCAAGGTTGATGATTATAAACAGATTATCATGACCTTGAAGGATCTGCCGGTGGTCAATTTCACCGGCATCAGCAATACGGAACTGAAACTGCGCTACGGCGCCCCCAATATCGACATTCTGACGCAGTACGACCAGAATTATACACTTCTCGTGCGTACGCTGCAGCAATGGGCACAGGAGCTTTACGACGCGGGATGTATAGAGGAGGCTTGTCATATGTTGGAGTTCGCTGTATCTACCGGCACCGATATCAGCGGCACCTACCGTCTGCTCTGCCGGATTTACAAGGAGCAGCATACCCCTGAGAAGATCGGCAGTCTCTACCCGATTGCAGAGGTCCTTAATTCAGCCATGCAGAAATCTATCGTCCGTATTCTGCAAGAAGCCGAGCAATCTGCCGACTAGCTTCGCTGCGTGTAAGCCTCTCAATATCGTAATCTATTATCAGTTTATGCTTATCAACCAGTTTATATAACTGTTCTTTCTGGGGCACAGTGATCGGTGTGTCCCTTTTTACATGGTAAATTAACGGTCTGGGAGTAAACAGGCTCTTCTTTCCCTCCTCCGCTTCCTTATCATAAAATTCTTCCGCCAGCTTCCGATACAGTTCCACCGTAGCCTTCGCATCTCCCAGCGCTCTGTGCGCCTGGTGTCTGATCCCGTAATACCGGCACAGATATTCCAGACTCCGGCTCTCCAGACTGCCCAGGTACTTGCGTGCAATCTTCAACGTATCTATTCCATTCCTTTCATAAGAAACCCTGCGGTCAACTGCCGCCTTCTTCAGGAAAGAATAGTCGAACAGCACTCTGTGTCCCAGGAGCACTTCGGACTCTGTCACGGCAAGCAGCTTCGGAAGCACCTCCCCGATCTCGGGCGCCTGCACCAGCTGCCCGTCCCGGATCCCCGTCAGTTCAGTGATGCGTTCTTCCAGCAGCTCGTTCGGATTCACAAAGCTCTCCCATTCCTCAACGATCTTATTATTTAACACCCTTACAATGCCGATTTCAATAATCTTGTTCCTTTTAGGATCCAGTCCGGTAGTCTCCAGATCAATACACACATACGATTCTGTCATATATTCCGTACCTTTCTCTTGCTCTGTGAATATTGTATCGCAGGCCACTTTATATAACATTTCCAGTATAGCATACTTCTGCTGTTTTCCCTATATTTTCGAGTCGGGAGTTGCGCCCGAAGTCGGATTTTGATACTCCACATTGCATATATTTGTCTGCATTTACTATTTTATGTGATTTTTACATACATATTATTCCCTATAGAATACCTATATTGCGAATCGGAATATTTCTTACGCAAAATTAACCTACAATAATAAGAGGGTAAGGAAAATGAGAACACGGATTAAAGATCTACGATTAGAAAAAAAATTATCACAACAGGCACTGGCAAAGAATTTAAGCCTCAACCAATCTACACTGAGCAAGATCGAATGCGAAATAGCCGTTCCTGATGCTTTGCTTGTAAGTGATCTGTCACGTTTCTTTCATGTCTCTGCAGACTATGTATTGTATCTCGCCGAAGAGCGTCTTAATGCAGATTTACTATTGGCTAACGACATGTTTCATCTGAAAAAATACCGGGATCATATGTCTATGTATCAGCAATTAAATCCACTGCAGCAGAAAACCTGCGACATTTTTATGCAGAACATGCTGGGTATCAATGAGCTGTTCTAATGCATCGCATAATCGGATCCCATCCATAATATTGCACTTCTAACAGGTTGGCAGGTCAATCCCCATAATTTATTTTACATCAACCAGCCAACACTGTTCTTCATGACGGCACTAATGCCGTATGTCTAAAGGCGGAATCTTACGATCCCGCCTCATTTCTTTTCTCTCTGAATTTACTGCATCCTGCACTGACAGTTACTTATTTAATGACGCGACAAATCTGCCGAAAGCCGCCTGGCCTTCTTCATCCCTCTTATAGACACCTGCGTCTTCCAGTACCTGCATGAACACATCTCCGATCTCCTTATGAAGAATATCCATGACCGTATCCCTGGTTATCTCAGGATACTTCGGCCGGAACTCGTCTACCCAGTCGGCATGTTTCTCAAGCAGTTCATCCTTACGGATATCCACACCGGAAAGAATCGCCTCCGCAAGCTTCTCCATCTCATCCTTCAGTCTGGCAGGAAGAACCGCCAGTCCCATAACTTCAATCAAACCGATATTTTCCTTCTTGATATGATGCAGCTTCGCGTGAGGATGATAGACACCAAGCGGATGCTCCTGGGTCGTGATATTGTTGCGCAGCACCAGATCCAGTTCGAACTTATCTCCTCTTTTTCTGGCAATCGGGGTAATCGTGTTATGCGGCTCACCGTCCGTCTCAGCATAAATAAATACGGATTCATCCGTATAAACCCGCCATGCATTCAGGATCACATCTGCCAGTGCGATCAGCCTGTCAGAATCTGCAGCGCAGATACGGATCACAGACATAGGCCAGTTCACGATACCTGCCTCCACGTCTTCAAATCCCTTCACGGTAAAGCTTCTCTCGACCCCGGCCCGTGCCATGGCGAACTCATAGTGGCCTCCCTGAAAATGGTCATGGCTTAAGATAGAACCTCCAACGATCGGCAGGTCTGCATTGGATCCGACGAAGTAATGAGGGAACTGTTTCACGAAATCAAACAGCTTACAGAAGGTATCGTGCTCAATCTTCATCGGGATATGCTGTGAATTGAACACGATACAGTGCTCATTGTAATATACATAAGGAGAATACTGGAATCCCCAGCGGCTGCCATTGATCACTACGGGAATGATCCTGTGATTCTGCCTTGCCGGATGGTTAACACGTCCCGCGTATCCTTCGTTCTCCATGCAGAGCAGGCATTTCGGATAGCCGCTCTGTTTCGCCGTCTTGGCTGCCGCAATCGCCTTCGGGTCTTTCTCCGGCTTGGACAGGTTGATGGTAATATCCAGGTCGCCATACTTCGTCGGCGCGACCCACTTCTGGTCCTTCTTAATACGGTATCTTCTGATATAATCCGTATCCTGACTTAACTTATAGAAATACTCTGTAGCCTCTTCCGGGCTGTTCTGATACCTGGCCTCGAATGCGGCAATTACCTCGCTCGGCCTGGGCACCAGCATACTCATGATCTTCGTATCGAACAGATCACGGTATACGATACTGTTCTCCGTCATAATACCCTGCCCGTAAGCATAGTCCATCATATCGGACAACACCTCTTCCAGTTCATCCACGCTCATGCCTGCTTCTTCGTTACTGTCTTCCAGTTCATCCAGCCCGAACAGCTCCAGAAGCCTGTTAGTCGTGTAAATCTTATCGGCCTCCGTGATCAGTCCGGTCTGCAAGCCATACTGTACCAGTTTTCTAATATTTTTCTGTATCATCTCAACCCTCATTTCTGCGCACTCTTCCACTCATGCCTTCTACCAATCCTTCCTGCGGGCTTTCTCCATGTACTCGTCATATATTCGCCATATCATATTAGGAAGAATCTATCTGGCAATAACCATTCGCATCCTCCCGAAAGCCGGAAAGGGACATATCGGAATCCACATCCGGTGCGCACAGCTGCGGATCCCATGCCGAAAAAGCCAGCAGCAATGCTTTACATTATAGTCTGCCCGGACCGTCTCCAATCTGCACAACATAGAAATCAGCCGTCTTGCCCACCCGTTCCTGATAGGCGGCGCCAACCTGTTCCTTAAATGTCTCTACTGCATCATCGCGTACGATACTTACGGTACAGCCGCCGAAGCCGCCGCCGGTAATACGGGAACCAATCACACCGTCAACCTTCCACGCTTCCTCCACCAGTACATCGATCTCGTCACAGGACACTTCATAATCATCGCGAAGAGATACATGGGATGCATTCATCAGTTCTCCGAACAGCTTCAGATTATCATTCTTCAATGCTTCTACCGCACGGATCGTCCTCTGATTCTCATACACCGCATGTTTCGCCCTTCTCAAACGCACTTCACTCCGGATCACAGACTTATGTGCCTCAAACTGCTCTTCTGTCAGATCGCCCAGCCCTTTAATATCCACCACTGCCTGCAGCTCTTCCAACGCCTTCTCACACTCGCTTCTTCTCTCATTGTAAGCCGAGTTCACCAGAGAATGTTTTACATTGCTGTTCGTAACCACGATCTTCGATCCATCCAGCACAAGCGGCGCATACTCATAAGACAGATCTGCCGTATCTAAGAAAATGGCATTGTCCTTCTTACCCATTGCGGATGCAAACTGATCCATAATACCACAGTTCATGCCGTTAAAATTGTTCTCCGAATACTGGCCAATCTTCGCCAAATCCACGTTTGTCACATCGAATCCATATAAATCCTTCAGGAGATAGCCCGTCACGACTTCCAGGGAAGCGGAAGAAGATAACCCTGAACCGTTGGGGATATTTCCATTCAATACAATATCCAGCCCACAGTCCATCTTCATGCCTCTTTCGGCGAATGCCCACATAACCCCCTTCGGATAGTTCGTCCAGTCAGCCTCTTTAGAAGGTGTCAGGTCATCCAGGCTACCTTCAACAATCCCCAGTTTCTCAAAATTCATGGAATAAAAAGTTAATTTTCTGTCAGCCCTCTTCCTTGCAGCGACATAAGTACCGATCGTCAGCGCACAGGGAAAAACATGTCCGCCATTGTAATCTGTATGCTCCCCGATCAAATTCACGCGCCCCGGCGCAAAATACACATTCACGCCCTGTACATCCCCATAAAGCTCTTCGAACTTCTTTAACACTGTTGCCTTCATTAATGATGTCCTCCTTCTCTTCTCCTATTTATATTCCTGCCGTTATGTTATGAAAATATTCATTAGCATGTTGTTATCATATATAAAAAAGTGTATTTCTAAAATATCCCATTGTTGCACAAACCTGTCAAAATGTTGTAAAGGTCATAGCGCCCCCTCGTTCAGGCTGTTGATCTGATTTATAAAGTCCTCCACCTGCTTCAAATGCTCCTTATTCCGCCGCGTTTCCCCCTTCTGTATTTCCTTGCGGTAAGCCGTAGGGGACATTTTCTTCATCTGCTTGAATGCCTTGGTGAATACCAGCGGATCATGATAGCCGCAGGACAGGGCAATGCTTTCTATCGTCAGTTCTGTCAGCTGCAAAAGCTCGGTAGCCTTCGTGATACGGAATGCCGTCAGAAACTGCTGCGGCGACATTCCCATTGAATTCTGAAAAAGGGTGTACAAATAACTTCTGTTTATGCAGACATATTTCGCCACATCTGTAACTTTAATGGAGTTGCAGTAATTACTCTGAATAAAAGAGATCGCTTTGCGCACATAAATATTCGCCCTGTCGGTCTCATTCTTCTCCTCCACCGTTGTCCCTTCGGCGATAACAGAGAGAAAAATCCCCAGCTGCCCATTGCGGCGCAGGTCATGGGACAGCCCAAACGTATTATGCTCCATCATATCTTTCACAATCTGGTACAACTGCTCCGATGCATCTGACCTGAAAACAGGCTGCCTGACAGACAGCCCGATGTTACTGACATACTCTGCCGCCTGCGTACCGCTGAAACCGACCCAGACATAGGTCCAGGGCTCCTTCTCATCCGCCTGATAGAATGCCAGTTCATCGGGCGTGATCAGGAACCCATATCCCGCTTCCAGCGGATATTCCTTACCGCCGATAGAGAATCTCCCCTTGCCGCTTAATATGTAGTGTACCAGATAATGAGGTTTTAATGCCGGTCCGAAGCTGTGCAGTCCCTCTGTCTGCGAAAGCCCGCAGCAGTTCACGTACAGGCTGCCCGTCTGCTCTCCGGCGAATTCCAGTTTGTATGCCTTTTCCATATACAGCCTGCTTTCTGCCTGAAATAGCTTCTTTAGCAAAATTCCGTTAAGTTACGCAGTGCTTTAAACAAGTCCGTTATCTGTCTGCAGCAGTTCACTGCGCCACCGGGAACCCAATGTCAGGCAGGCTTCATAATCAAACCGGCCTAACGCCGCCGTCAACCTTTCCATATATACAGCATCCTCACCTGCAAAATCATAGACAGACAGTTCTTTCAGAATTTCTTCGGCTCTGGCGGCATCATATTCTTCCAAACAGGCCAACAGCTCTGACAGCAGTCCCTGCACCACACCGTTCTCTGCCGATTTCTTCTCCGTCCCCTGCCCATCATTAACATGATATGGCATGATAACGCCGTACATCCCTCTGTAAAGCGCAAGAAGCCCTGCCGTACCCTCTAGTATCGCCTCCCACTCCCGGTTCTTGCCATGCCATTCCATTTCTTTCGCCATATTCGACAGTTCCAGCGCTCCGACCGTCCTGGACGTGCTTTTCAAGGAGTGGACCTCTATCGTATAGGTCTCAATATTCCGCTCTTTCACGGCACGCTCTATGGCCTGTGCCTGTGTCTCTATGCAGTCCGCATACTCAGACAGGATCTCTCTGTACAACTCCGCATCCTGCCCTGCATATTCCAGCCCCGCCTTAACGTCGATCCCTTCCATCCTCCATAACAACGGATTCTCTTCCCTGTCAGGGACCACACTTTCCTGATGTCTCATATATTCTGTTTCCATTTCCCTTCACCAGCCAGCCCTGGCCATTCCTTCTCTTTCCCTAATTGTCCTATCCTGGTCCGTCCGCCTCCGCACCTGCTGTCCCGAAAGACAGGCTGCCGTCCTGTTACCCAAGCGCTTCTTTCATCTTCGCAAGCAGTGCGTTCCTCGCCACCGGCTTGACAATGTACCCTGCCGGACGCAGCGTAAGACACTCCCTGATTGTTTCCGTGCCAGTCTGTCCCGTAAGGAAAAAAACCGGAATATCCTTAGTCCTGTCCCTGCTCTGCATGTCCTTAAGGACAGCGGCACCGTTATTTTCAGGCATCAAATAATCCAAAAGTACCAGATCCGGCGTATATTTCGACATAAACTCCATCGCCGTCCTGCCGGAGCTGATCACTGTCACCTTATAGTGATCCTTTAAATAATATCGAAGCATTTTCAGCTCGTTCGGATCGTCATCCACGATCAAAATGTGTTTCCTGTCAGATGCCGTTCCTGCAGTTGTCATCCCTCTCCCATCATCCATGTTGTCTTACCCTCCTTCCTTATATTCTTCCTGTCATGATTGTGTCCACGCCGCTTTTCCTATAATTAATATTGTATCATTAAGCCGCTTATCTTTCTATGCATTTTTCAAATCTGAGAAAAATACGTGTAACAGTTCGGCCCAGGACTTTGCATTTGGTGCAAAAAAACTTTGCATTTGGTGCAAAGTTTGTAAGAACATGTAAATTTGTCCAATAGAGAATCTGCCCCTCGCCGCAGGCGACTTGGAATGGGCAGATTCCGCTTCTCTTTGGCGCCACTATTTTTCATAAAATAAAAAATGTGCCTTTCTCTGCAAGACACATTTTCTCATAAGTAAAAGCGGGTGATGGGAATCGAACCCACGTATCCAGCTTGGAAGGCTGGTGTTCTACCATTGAACTACACCCGCATAATACACTCTTATTCCATTCAGATATTTCTTACGAACCTTCTATATGCTAGCATAAGATGTTCCAAAAGTCAATTCCTAATTTAGAAAAAGTATTATATGATTAACAGGGAAGCCGAAAGGCTGAACTTTTACTTATATGAAAGGCAGCGGGAGGTTACTTCGCCGCTGCCATATAAGCCGCCACATCCTGCCGCAGCTCTTTCCATGCACCTTCGTTCTCTGCATAGTACAGCGGACACAGCTTGCCGCCGCAGTCGTAATGCCGTAGAATATCTTCCGTAGACAGATCATATTGCTCCAGCAGCCATGCCAGTGTATGTACCAGTGTGTCATATGTTTCCTGTGTGAAGGCGCCGTCCTCGGACAGATAACAGCATTCTATGGATATGGAGTCTTCGTTTCGGGTCATCACTGCATATGCCTGTTCGTCAAAAGGGATACACTGAATCAGCTCCCCGTCATATCCGATGATCAGGTGGGCGCTTGCGGACCGTTCATGGGTTTCCGCCAGATTGGCAAAATAGCTTCTGTTCTGCGCTGCCGATGTACCAGGATTGGCTGTATAATGTACGAAGATACTGTTGACCTTACTTAACGGAGTCCCCGGACGAGAATACTCATTGATCTCCAGAAGATCCTCTATCATATCGGGCGGCCCTATTTTGGATTCCTCCTGAAAGGTCTTTTCCGCCACGACGGGAACCGTTTTCTCTGTCTTATCCTTACTTTTCCGATGTGTCATCTGATAAATCTGCCCGGTTATCAAGTAGATCATCACGAGACAGATCGCCATGAGCAGCACAACTCCCGCTCTGCCGTAAAACTCCTTCCTGCGTCTTGCGCGGCGTCTTCTGATAGACTGTACAGGCCGGGCGCTTCCCGTGTAAGCATAGCCGGAATTCCGTGTGCGCTGTGCACTGCCCGAATGAGGCTGAATATAGCTTATCTGCGGTGCACCCCCGGTTCTGCCCGTACTTCTGGCCCGCGCCGGGCGCTCCGTCTGTCGTCCCCGGCCGCCCTGCCCCGCGCCCGCCGGCCTGCTCCTGCCGACACGGGAATCTTCCTGCCCGGATACCCTGACCGCTCTGCTTCGGCCGCTTCCTATGCTGTCTGTTCTCCTGCGGCCTGTGCGCTGGTTTGTGATGTTCCTGTCGGCAGCATCTCTTGTCACATTGACTACATCCAGGCTACCCCTGCCTGTACTGCCGATTCTCTCAACCTCTCTGCCCGATTCCCGGACTCGTCTGTCGCTGCGGCTGCCCTGTCTGCTTCGGTTTACTCTGTCTGCGTTTCTGTCCCGGCCGTCTCTGCCGTTCCTGTCGCCGCCCTGCCTGCGGCGGGCTCTATCACTGTTCTTCCCGTCTTCTTCATACAATTCCCATAATTCAACGCCCTGATGCTGCGCTTTCCTCTGACTGCTGCTCTGTCCCACTTGCTTTCCCCTCTTATGTACCTCAAACCAAGTTGTCATAGATTGTTCTGATAAGACTATTCACCACCATTACTTATCATACCAGACAAATCTTTAATATTTCTCTAAAAAGCATATTTTCTGAAAATTTGTAACAGTTCCGTCTTCGGCTTCCCTGTTACGAAAAATGATCCTGCGTACTACTACGGTCAGTACATTCACCTTTATATATTAGAGTCTACAAGTTAAGAAATAGTTTCATAAATCTTAAATTTTTTTAAATTTTATAATTTTTTGGCGGAATTTATGGCTGCTTCTCGTATGGCTCCTCCGTCACCCGCTGATACAGTTCTTCAAGCCAGTCCTGAAGCTCTTCTCCTTCCTGCCCCGTCCACAGCTGCTTCCCGCCTGCCCATTCCGTCAATTCCTCCCGGGAATAGACCAGCCCCTCCACCAGGCCGCCGCCTGTCTCCTCAACCTTGAAGCGGCATTCCTCCAGGTTTTCAATTGTTGCAAAAAGCATAACCGCATTAAAGCACAGTACATCATGGTCAACATACTTCTGCCTGTCATCCTGCAGACTGTAACGGATCTGCAGAACCTGCTTTTCCGGTTCCCCTCCCGTATGCAGTTCTATATTCTGATAGGACAGGCCTTCTGGCTGGGGCAATGCACTCACCAATGCCAAAACCGCAGAATTATCTCCCAGATACCGTGTCTTGTGCTCTGCCAGTGTCTCAAAGGTCTCCTCTGTCATCTCCCGGTTAATTCCTGTCACGATCGTCTGCCCTGCAGCATTCTTCAGTTCACCGTCAATATACGCCATCTCTTCCAGATATTTATCCTTGACTCCGGAATAATCTGCCGTCACATATAAATAGCAGTCTGCCAGATATGGATTCGGACCCGCTATCGTCGTGATCTGCTCATCCGGCAGATATTGGACGGAATCCTCTGCCGCCTCGTCCTCTATCAAATAAGTGGTACCGTCCGTGTTACTGTCCGTTCCCGGCACACCATTCTCCGGAGATTCTGTTACTTTTTCCGGCTCCCCGTAATCCTGCCACTCAGACTGGCCGTCGAACATGAACGGTTTCTTAGCGCTTTTATTCGACTCTTCATACTCCCACTCGGTTTTCCCGTCGAATGCAAACGGAGCCTTATCGCTTGAATTCGGTGCAGAATACTCATGCTCCGTCTCTCCTTCTGCTCCCTCCGGTAACCAGTCATCCGTTATGATAATTTCCTCATTCGGCAGATAGTCTTCCTGCTCTGTTATTCTTTCCACAGGGTCGTAATCATGTATGGCTATAAGCCCCATATATTGTTTCAAATTAACATTCTGCCCATAGTCGCCAAGCGGCACTACGGCCCTGCCTGCATCTACCAGTTCCACTGCCTCTTCATAAGTAACCGTACAGAATCTTCCCACCTCCCGGTCAGATGCCGTCTGGTAAATAATCAGGTCATTCCTGTTTCCTTCCACTTCGGCATAGCCGCTGATTCCCGCTATGGTATCCGGCAGCATGATCCGTTTATCCGCCGTCATCACATATACCTGTCCGGCTTCCCAAATACCGCCAGAAAACTGTGGGCTCCTGGTAAATACCAGCACGGAAGCCACCGTGGCCAGAATAACCACCGCCGCCACCGCTGTGCCTAATACTTTAGGTTTCCCGGCGATGCAGTACACGCGCTCCCTGACACTTTTATCCGAGCCTGTCATAGTTGTCGCCGTGCATGCGAAATCCGACAGCCTTCCTTTTCCACAAATGATCGAAAGAAGTGTCTTACCATAACCGATCCGCTCCTGCTCTCCCAACAGGATAAGGGCGCTCTCATCACAGGCCAGTTCACAGTCTCTCTTAGACAGCATGGCCGCCGCCCATACGAAAGGATGAAACCAGTAGAAAACCAGCAGTATACTGCGAAGCAATGACCAGAAACTGTCCCCGTGCCGTTTATGGCAGGTCTCATGAATCAGCACATGCCGCAGCTTCGTTTCATCTTCCGTAATATTTTCCGGCAGATAAATAGCTTCCCGTCCCGGCAGCCCATACAGGCAGGGAGAGGAAAGGTGCTCTGCAATGTAGACTCTGACCTGCCGTTTCTGCCTGTGGGATCTGTTCCGCCTCATTCCAGTCTCATGCACACTGTCAATCTCCACAGATGCCGATTCCTGATTGGAGGACACTTTTTGCCCACTCTTACCAGCGGCATCGTCGGCAAATATTCCGGATAATTTCACATGCAGCTTACTCTGAACCTCCTCCGGAACCAGATATTCACGCCGCTCCTTATGAAGTTTGCGTCCGAAGCGGAAATTCACAGCGGCCATCCATATCGCCGCGATTCCCATACCGCCGAACCATATGCCTCTTATTACATCCATCCAGGTACCTATCCTGCCGGCGAGAAAGATGCTCGTCGCTCCATCTGCCGCAGTAAGACCGGATGCTTCTTCCCCCAGAATATACTCTGCCACCCGGCTCCCAACGGGAGAATCCATATCCAGAGTAAATACCACCGGCTGATCCAGCTGTCCCGTAACATACCCGATCCTTTCTTCCAGTCTCTCTGCCAGTTCCATCACACGGAACTCATCTATGGCTCCAAGCGACAAACGGATCTGTGCCGATATGGGCATCATAAGCCGTACGGCCACCAGAATCCACAGCGCATATTGCAGCCTGCTGCTGATCTTTCCCTTAAAGAAATGCCTGATCAGCATGACACAAAGAATCAAAGCTGTAGATGTAATGATGATTTCTTTCATAAATAGTCCCCTTTATTTTCTTTTAACGGTGTCCTGATTTTGGTTCCTCTTTCCGGCTTGCTCTAAAATAGCATACAATTCCTGAATCTCTTCATCCGACAGCGCCTGATCCTCCACCATCGCATTCACCATCATTCCCAGGCTGCCCCGATATACTTTCTCCAGAAATCCTCTTGTCTCCCGCATGGATACTTCGCCCCGGGATACTACCGGATAGAAGATCTTGGCTCTGCCGCCCTGCTTGTGGCCCACGGCTTCCTTTCTTTCCATACGGTTAAGCATCGTGATGATAATATGCTTATCCCATCCCGTCTCCTCCTGCAGAAGACCTGTAAGCTCCGTTATCGTATTCCCGCCGCTCTCCCAGAGTACATTCATTATCTTCCATTCTCCGTCTGATAAACTGACCATACCTTTCCTCCGTTTCCATTCTTTGGTATACGTGTGTTTACCTTATTAACTGCATGATACATCCGAGGTATACTTTTGTCAACCTTTTATTCTTTTTTACATAAAAAAAGTGCCAAAAGCCTGTTTTTTTCTCATGGCTCTTCTGACACTTCTTTCAATCTTAAACAATGTGCGCACCGGGCAGATTTTCTATGACTGCAATTCAGAAATACAGATACCCAGATCTTCATAAATGCATACAGGGATGACATCATCAAAGCTGTATTGTCCTGATTTCTGATCATGTTCAAAATCAAATACATTTACGATGCGTGTTTTCGGATTTACGGTCCAATATTCCCGCACACCTGCAGAGCGGTATTTAAAAAGTTTAATTCCATAATCTACACGTTCCGTGCTTGGTGAAACCACTTCGATTATCCAGTCAGGGGCACCGTTGCAGCCTTTATCATCCAATCTGTTCTTGTCGCATATTATGGAAATATCAGGTTCCACATAATTTCTATTATCTTCATTCAAAAATACTGCAAATGGGGCAAGGAACACTTCACAGCCGCCATTTTTCCCGTCAATATAATCAGAGATTTTACGGGCAAGAGAATATGAGATCCTTTGGTGGCATGTATTTGGCGGTGCCATGTCATAGATTTGGCCATCGATCAGTTCCGCTCTTTTGCCGTCCGGAAGTGCATAGATATCTTCAATTGTGTAGGTTTTTTCCTGGTGTAGTGCCACGGGAATGCTCTCTCTTCCTTTGATTTATCAGAGATTATGGGTTTCGTTTTATCGTTTTATTCTTTTAATCTACTGCATATAACTTCCGTACTTCTCATACAGTTCCTGCAGCTTCTGTATATCTTCGTCAGCCACTCTTTCCTGCAGATATTCCTGAACCTGTGTGACCGTTTCGCTGTTGATACCGTCTCCTACAATTTCCATGCAGTCAGACAGAGTCTCACTGTCGGCGTATTTCTCCAGAATTGCTTCGGCCTCTTGCTTATCCGCTTCTTCCATATTACCGACAATTTCCTTCGCCTTAGCAGCTGCCTGCGGATTCCCTGAACTTTCCAGCGCTTTCTGGACCACCTGCTCCATAACCTTTTCTGTTACTTTCTCGGTCACGGCAGATTTAACGCCGTCTGTTATGGCTTTTTTCAGGAAACTTCCCCTGACCAGCCCGGCAAGAATCACCAGACATACCGCGATCAAAAGACAGAGAAAAACAATTTTTCCCACACCCTTTTTCTTCTTTTTCCGTCTGCTCATAGAAATTCCCCTTTACAACAGCCATAATTTCAGATTACTTTACTAACCGAACGGTCTCTCTCGCAATTGCAAGTTCTTCATTGGTAGGTATTACCATGGTTACCACTTTTGCATCCGCATCGGAAAGGATCACTTCTTCCCCGCGTAGCTTATTCTTCTCCGGATCAATGTTAGTTCCCAGGAATCCGAGATATTTCCCGATCTTCGCCCTGGCGTCGCCGTTGTTCTCTCCCACCCCGGCTGTAAATACGATCACATCCACACCATTCATCGCCGCGGCGTATGCACCTACATACTTCGCCACACGGTAAGCATATGTCTCCAAAGCGGTTTTAGCCGCCTCATCCCCTTCTGCTGCCGCCTCTCCCAAATCGCGGAAATCACTGGAAACACCGCCGGACAACCCCAGCACACCGGACTTCTTATTACAGATATCCAATACCTGCTCCGCACTGATGCCTTCCTTCTCCGCAATAAAGGTAACGATCGCAGGATCGATATCACCGGAACGGGTTCCCATAATCAAACCCTCCAGAGGCGTAAGACCCATGGATGTATCCACAGACTCGCCGTATTTCACCGCGGAAACAGAAGCGCCGTTCCCCAAATGACATACAATAATCTTCAGATCCTTGATATCCTTCCCCAGAATCTGTGCCGCACGTTTGGATACGAAATCATGGCTGGTGCCATGGAAACCGTAGCGGCGCACTTTATACTTCTCATAATAGGACAGAGGAAGGCCATACAGATAAGCCTTCTTCGGCATCGTCTGATGAAAGGCTGTGTCAAATACACCCACCATAGGCACGTTCGGCATGATCTCCCTGCAGGAATTGATTCCGATCAGATTGGCCGGATTATGAAGGGGCGCCAGATCATTGCATTGCTCAATCGCGGAAAGTACCTCATCATTCAAGACTACAGATGTGGCAAATTTCTCGCCGCCATGCACAATACGGTGTCCCACCGCATCGATCTTATCCAGAGAAGCAATTACCCCTGCCTGAGGATCCGTCAGCTTCTCGATTACCAGCCGGACTGCCTTTGTGTGATTCGGCATATCCACCTCCATCCTGGTCTTCTCGCCCCCTGCAGGCTGGTGTACGATCGCACTCCCGTCAATTCCGATTCTCTCACATAATCCCTTCGCAAGCACTTCTTCCGAATCGCTGTTGATCAGCTGATACTTCAAAGAAGAAGAACCGCAGTTAATAACCAAAACATTCATTTGACATTTAACCCCTTTTCTATATTTTTACATCAAAAACTTATCCTATACATTGTAAACCAATATTTACCAAAATACAAATCAGTACGCCCTTCCCCAGTAAACCATCTTCTTCGCAGGCTTGCCGCAGCAGACGCACACATCGCCGATATCTTCCTGCTCAAAAGGCATACAGCGGCTGGTAACGGCAAGCTCCTCCTTAATCTTGTCCTCACAGGCCTGTTCTCCGCACCACATCGCTTTCACGAAGCCGGACTGTTCTGTAAACAGCTTCCGGAACTCCTCCAGATTCTTTGCCGTATAGGTATGGGCATCTCTGTGCACACGCGCCCGCTCCAGCATTTCTGTCTGCATCCGTTCCAGGATTTCTCCTGCCTTTATCTCCAGCTCGTCCAATGATACCTCGATCTTCTCTCTTGTATCACGTCGGCAGATCACACATTTATTGGCTTCAATATCCTTAGGCCCGATCTCCACGCGGATCGGAATACCGCGCATCTCCTGCTCAGAGAATTTCCAGCCGGGGCTCTTGTCCGCATCGTCCACTTTAACGCGGAAATTGCTCAGCCTGTCTCTCAGCTGGCGGGCTTTATCCAGCACCCCTTCCTTTTTCTGCTGAATCGGAATAATCATGATCTGTGTGGGCGCAATTCTCGGAGGAAGAACAAGACCGGAGTTATCGCCGTGCACCATGATAACCGCCCCGATCAGACGTGTGGTGGTGCCCCAGGAAGTCTGATGAACGTATTTCAATGTGTTATCTTTATCTGTAAACTGAATGCCGAATGCCTTCGCAAAACCGTCTCCGAAATTATGGCTGGTACCGGACTGCAATGCTTTACCGTCATGCATCAGGGCTTCAATGGTATAGGTCGCAACGGCGCCCGCAAATTTCTCCTTCTCGGTCTTACGGCCTTTAATCACAGGAATTGCCAGCACCTGTTCACAGAAATCAGCATATACGTTAAGCATCTGAATCGTCCGCTCCTCCGCTTCCTCGGCCGTCGCATGGGCGGTATGCCCTTCCTGCCATAAGAACTCGCGGCTGCGCAGGAAAGGTCTGGTCTCCTTCTCCCAACGTACCACAGAACACCACTGGTTACAGATCTGAGGCAGATCACGATAGGACTGTACCGCATTCTTATAATAGTCGCAGAAAAGCGTCTCGGACGTAGGACGTACACACAGCCGCTCCTGCAAAGGCTGCAGGCCTCCGTGCGTCACCCAGGCCACCTCCGGTGCGAAGCCTTCCACATGGTCTTTCTCTTTATTCAAAAGACTCTCCGGTATGAACATAGGCAGATAAACATTCTGTACGCCTGTTGCCTTAAACATGGCGTCCATCTGCTGCTGGATCAGCTCCCAGATCGCATACCCTGCGGGCTTAAATACCATACAGCCCTTAATGCTTGTGTAGTCTAACAGTTCTGCTTTCTTGACTACATCCGTGTACCATTGCGCGAAGTCATCTTCCATGGAAGTGATCGCTTCTACTAATTTCTTGTCAGCCATTTCTTCTCTTTCCTCCTGTTCATTCTACGCAGAAACACTGCGGACCTGATTCCGTCCTGTCGCTTGCGGAAATAGAAACGCCGGGATTTCCATCCCGAAAGGGACCGAAATCTCGGCGGTACCACCCTAATTAGCACACATGCTCCTCTTATCCTACCGTTATCGCCGGTGTTACGCTGTGCTCTTCACACAGGACTCCGAGGCCGGTTCCGAACAGTTCCCGTAAGGGTCTTCCACCATTTGACCCTCTCTCTGTCACCTTCCCTGTCCGTACTATTCTCTTCTTCGTCACGTTTAGCGCTTCGTTGTAAAGGCCGTTATTTTCTTCATTCTAGCCGTAAGGCCGGACTTTGTCAACCGCTAACTTTCAATCAAAGACTACCCATTCCGCCAGCCCCATTTACAGTGTCTTCATCAACGGCTCTGCTCCTGTCGCCGCAGAATATACTCCCCAATTCCCATCAGTATAAATATGAACGGCGTACACAGCACCTGCTGGTAGCAAAAGAAATTGTAACACATATAAGACACACACGATGCCGCAATCCCTGTAAGAAGATAGTTCCGTCCGCGTCCCCGCAGGAATCTCACGGCCGCGGTCACGTAGATCCCCACATATGCCGCCGCTCCCAGTACCCCGCCGTTGATCAGCATAGTAAGCCACTCATTATGCGCATTCGTAAGAAGCTTATCTCCCCACATAAGCTTCACTTCGTCCCTGTGATAGGCCTTCGCATAACTGTTAAAACAATCCGGCCCTACCCCGAAGATCCGATGCCCCGGACTTTCTTCCGAAATCATTCCACAGGCAAAACTCCATATTCTGCCTCTGCCGTTTCCCCATTCGCCGTTCCAGTTCAAATAAGAAACCGAGGATACGCCGTCCGAAAGACCTGCGGGCAGCATCCCCCGTGCCTGCAGGCAGATCACCAGCACAATAAGGACAACCAGACTTATGATTGCCCCCAGCACTCCCCGCCTGAGCCGGCGTATCACCGCTTCAGGATACCGCCCGCTTCCCGGCGCCGCAGTGCGGGGCCGGCGCATCCCCAGTAAAGACCTGGCCGATGCTATGTAAAATATTACCGTCAGCGCCCCGGTTATCACAAGCAGTCCCCAGGTAAGATCTGATGTCCACATCAGCTTTGTAACAAAATCCGGCTCCAAATCCGGATTCGGCTGCAGTCCCGTTAACCGGTACATAAGCTTTCCTGCCGCAAAGAACAGCGCAAGCGCCGCCGTGAAACGGCACAATGCCCCTCTCCTCTCACAGGATATCATAAAGAAGAGAAGCATCACACCCGCCAGTGCAAAATAGGCGCTGTCGCTGTTCTGCGTCACCAGCGTACAGAATCCCAGCATCATATAGATACCGCCCGCGACTCTCCATTTTATATCGTCCCCATATAAGAACACACCAATCCCCACCGGCAGTGTCACCGCCAGAAAAGAAGCATACCACGTGGCCTGTCCCAGCGTGGACAGAAACTGTGCTTTCTGCTCATTGGTCAGCCCGTCATAGAATCCCACAGGATCAATCATCAGGCGATGCAGAATACCGATTGTAAATACAACCGCCGCCACCGCACACAATATAACAAGCACACCCTTATAATATCTGCCAAACCGGGATAAGAACAGATAAAGCAGCACGAAACTGATCTGCGACATAAGTCCCATATTCCATCCGTTAGCTCCCCAAAGCGCATCTTCATAAAATCCGCCGGATACTACAGATATTCCCGTCAGAATAAGATATGCCAGAACAAATTTATCTGTAAGCGATATGTGCCTCTTACCCGTCAGACGCATATCTCCTGCCGAAAGCCGTATCATAATCCGGCAGATCCCGTATGCTGCCGCCGCAATAAGCAGTACGCCAAACCCGCCAACCATGATCCTGCGGTATACTTCAAACTTCGCATTGCCGATCTGATGATATCCGTCTCTGGCATACAAGGGCACCACCACGCACACAGCAGTCACAACCGCCGCCAGCAGATACTCTGTGATCTGTCCTGCCGACGCTGCCGCTGTCATAAAGTTCTCTTCTCTTTTCCTGTTCATACTGTCTGTTCTGTTATGCAACGCTTCCCTCTCCGTCTTCTCTCCTGCATAATCTTCTTAATCCCTCGCCTGCCCCAAGCACGATAAACAGGTAAGGCGTACTCAAAACCTGTTGAAAACTGACCATATTGTGCGCCGTATAGGCAAGCAGCGTAACCGCAAAGACATACAGCAGCGGCTGTTCTTCGGCTTTCCTCAAATACCGCACAAAAGCTGTCAGCATAATCCCCACATAACACAGCAGTCCCAGAACCCCTGTATTCACAAGAACCGTCAGCCACTCGTTATGCGCATTGGTCAACCTCGCGCTTCCGAAACTGTCAGCCATTCTCTGTGCCAGTTCCTGCACATCATATATGTAGTCCGCGAAACAATCCGGCCCCACTCCCACTGTCTTATGCAAAAGATCCATACTTCTGAAGGCATCTGCACCGCAGGTCCAGGCAGCGCCCCTGCCGTTACCCCAGTCTTCATCCAGAGCCAGCCCCCGGTACCCGCTCTGCCCCACTGTTCCCGGCACTTCCCGGAAATAAATAACCCTGCCGTCTATCAACCGCAGGCATATCACAGTAAACAAGAGCCCCACGGCTGCCGCCATTCCCACAAAGCACTTCCCTCTATATCTCTCGATGCGAAACATACCATGCTTATCCAAAACGTGCAGAAGCATATATCCGCCCAATAATATCAGGAAAGCTCCTGTTGCCGCATTCCCCGTCAGCAGCCCGGCCGTGATGCCCGCTCCGGCATCCGCCTGGGATCCCCAGTAATTATAGCTCAAACCCGGCACACACTGCAGAAGTTTTCCTGTCTGGCACGCCGCCATAAAAATCATACATAATTCAAGAAAACGGTACAGCTTCTGATTCCCTTGCAGCGATAATATAAATAAAGCGATAAATAACACGATAAAAACCAGATAGGCGCTGTTGCTTCCCTGGGTGATTCCGGACAGCATCGCGGCCAGACTGTATATTCCCGTCAATATCCGGACTCTTCGCTTCTCACTGCACCAATAAAGCAGGATCCCTAACGGCGCTGTCACAGACCAGTAACCGCAGAACCAGTTGATATTTCCCAGTGTCGATATGAAAGTTTCTGTCTGTCCCTCCATAATGATCGGATAAAACGAATACCTGTTACATATCCCCAGCAGAAACACACCGGCGGCAGCTGCAAGCCAGAGTCCCAGACACTTCCCGGACAGGGCGCCCGTCGCCTCACGTCTTATGGAAGGCCGGCAGAAATAACGCGAAAAGCAAAAATACAGAAGCACAAACATGAGCTGGCTCATCACGCCCATATACCAACCCTCCGCTCCCCACAAGGCAGTTTCCTTATAGTCACAGCACAGATAGGATACCATCACCGCCAGGCCATAGCCATAGGCAAACCAGTCCGTGACCGACATCCGGCGATAATGCTTTACGATCCATTCCCTGTCTCTGGATACCAGAGCCGCCAGCAGAACGACTGTCCCTGCCGCCGCCAGAGTAATCAGACTGACGTTGCTGAAAAAAACATACTTCACCTCTCCGATCCGGGTATAGCCTCCCGGCGCATAGAAAGGATATATGACAGCCATCACCAGAAAATATACCATGAAAATATAGTGGCAGATCTTATGGTGCAGCCTGTATCCCTGCACTGTCAGGCAAAGGATGCCTGTATTTTCCGCATTACAAATATGCGGATCCTCTTTTTCCTGATCTACTTTGTTTCTGTTCACTTTCACTGCCTGATCCTATAACCCACCCTGCCGCCGGTCTCCTTGTCATATGCCGCACCTGAAGTCCATCTGCAGCAGGAAATCTTCTATCTCTGTATCCTATCATAATCGAACCTCGTATTTTCGTCAAATCTCTGTTGGTCGGTCTTCCAGATTTCATAAAGTACGATAAGCGAAAGAGGTCCCTTGATGATCCCGCCCACTCCGAACAGCTTCATCCCCGCATAAACGGCAGCCAGCATAAAAACCGGCGCTATGCCGATTCTCTTCCCGATCAGCTTAGGCTCCAGAAGTTCCCGCGTCACGATACAGACACCATACAGAACCAGGCATACAGCCATCCTCCCATACTGTCCGTTCAGAAGCTGCCACAGAGAAAGTGGCACCAGTACGATTCCGGTTCCGATAAAAGGAAGCATGTCCAAAAACCCGGCCAGCGCGCCGAACACGAGCCCGCCCGGAATCCCCGCGATTCCCAGCACTGTGCTGCACAGGATACTGATGATCAGAAGAATCACTCCCTGCGCTTTGATAAATGTTATGATATAGGACAGTACTCCTTCCACCACAGACCAGACCAATGCAAGCTCCCGTGATCTTTTTAAACTCTCCACGAAATTTGTATACTCCTTTTCCAAAAGGAAGGCGGCAATGCATGTGATTGCCAGAAATCCCACGGCCCCGAAGATTCCCTTAAAGCAGTTGTAAGACGAGGATATGATCTGTGGCACCACCTGTATCTGCACATTCTCCATGATGACCGTCATCTGTTCTATGATATAAGTCTCAATCTGCTGACCGTCCCAACCAAATTTACCATCCAGTTCACAGCAGCACCTATGAAAAAAGAGTTCCAGCTGCTTTCCCGCCTCCGTACAAAAGATCGGCAGCCCCTCCAGCTGTTTTCCTCCAAACAACAGCGCTGTCCACAAAAGACCGGCCGTCACCAGAAAAAGCGGCAGAATGATCCCGATTGCAAGAAATTTCTTCTTAATGGGAATCCGTTTCTGTATTCGTTCCAACAGCGGATAGCAAAGAGTAATCAACAAAAAGGCCAGGATAAAAGGCGCAAGCAGCGTAAACAAATATCGGAAAAAGAACCAGACCCCAACACAACTGATTCCCATTCTGATCAGTTGATTATCCCACAATGTTTTGCTGTTGCCACCATTACTCATATACCGCATCCCTTTCTGCTTTTCTCTAAAAAACAGAGCACTTTAGTCTATTTAAAAAGAAGCAGAAATATTGTATCTCTGCTTCTTCTTATTATGTTTCATTTACCAATCATTATACTGCATAACATCTTCAAAAACTTATTCATAACAGGCTGTAAATTCCGCCTTTTGAAAGCTGCGTCCCTCCGGCCTGATCTGAAACTCCATCCGCTTGCCTGTTCCCGGATGCAGAAAAGATAACCTGTATGCGCACAGTGCGATTTCCCGAACCCGCATCTGCTCCGACAGCCTTATCGCCTCCCGGTCTCCGTACTTGCGGTCCCCGATAAGACTCATACCGGCATAACTCATCTGCACCCGGATCTGATGATGTCTTCCGGTATACAGGCGAATCCTGACAAGCGCAATCTTGTATCCGTCAGTTCCTGTCTCACCCGCTTCTTCGTCTGCCTTCCTCCCCGTATCCGGCGCGGCCGCCTGCTCAGCCAGCACCTCATAATCCAGTACCGCCCGCCTGGCGCCCTTTACTTCCGGCGGTACAACAGATGACAGATTCGTCCTGCCGTCTTTTAAGAGATAATTCTCCAGCTTCCCTTCTTTATGAAAATTACGGCCACAGACTATGGCATAATAATACTTCCCAGTCTCTTCCTCAACAATCTGCCTGCTCAGCTTCGCCGCCGCATTCCTATTCTTTGCAAAGACAAGAATCCCTTCCACCGGCTGGTCAAGACGGTGGACAACTCCTACATATGGCATACGCTGCCGTTTCTCATCTCCTGTATGCACAAGATAGTTGGTAATCTCGCTCACCATATCCGCCTGCCCGACTCTTGAAGTCTGCGTGGCAATACCGGCCGCCTTATGACATACTATAATATCCTGGTCTTCATACAGAATTCTCTTATGGTTCATATTCCATCCGCTCTCTTGCCTGTCCGGACTGTTGTCCTGTTTTATCTGCTATACTTTAAACCGATATCCGACACCCCAGATCGTCTCAATATACTGTGGCTTGGCAGTATCGAACTCTATCTTCTCGCGGATCTTCTTGATATGCACCGTCACTGTGGCGATATCGCCGATGGAATCCATATCCCAGATCTCACGGAACAGTTCTTCCTTGGAATATACATGGTTCGGATTCTCCGCAAGAAACGTCAGCAGGTCAAACTCCTTCGTGGTGAAGATCCTCTCTTCCCCGTCCACATATACCCTTCTGGCCGTCTTATCGATCTTAAGACCCCTGATCTCTATGATATCATTCACCTTCTGGCTGCTGCCAACCAGTCTGTCATACCGTGCCATATGTGCCTTGACCCGGGCTACAAGTTCCGAAGGACTGAAGGGCTTCGTCATATAATCGTCGGCGCCAAGCCCAAGCCCTCTGATCTTATCAATATCGTCCTTCTTGGCAGACACCATAATGATCGGTATATTCTTCTCCTCACGAATCCGCTTGCATACCTCAAATCCGTCCATCCCCGGCAGCATCAGATCCAGGATCACCAGATCAAAATCTCCAGTCATCGCAGTTTCCAGCCCTTTATCCCCGGTATTCTCAATGGTGACCTCAAAATCACTCAATTCCAGATAGTCCTTCTCCAGATCAGCGATTGCCTCTTCATCTTCCACGATTAAAATTTTGCTCATGACCTTTATCCTTTCTCGATTATTTTATTACTATTGTTCCGGCGGCGTCTGGTACTTTCGGATCACGAAGTGCATACACGTGCCCTCCTTCTCCTTGCTGGTTGCCCAGATATAGCCGCCATGATCTTCTATGATCTTCTTGACAATGGATAAGCCAATGCCGCTTCCGCCCTTGGACGAATTCCGGGAAGCATCCGTGCGGTAGAACCGCTCAAAGACATTAGGAAGGTCTTTCGCTGCAATTCCCATACCATTGTCCTCTATCTCCACGCGGATGGAATCCACCTCGTCCAATATACGGATATCGATAATCCCCTGCTCCTTATCCATATATTTCACACTGTTACCAATGATATTATTGATCACACGCTTCATCTGCTCCGGATCCGCTATGATCTGTGTCGAGGTCTCAACCAGATCATCATAATTCAGCTGAATATTCTTGGATTCCAGATCCAGTCCAACCTCTTCCACACAGTCCCCGAAATAATCTGCAACATTGATACGCCTGAAATTATACGGTATTCTATTATTATCTATCCCGGAATAAGTTGTCAGCTCATTGATCAAACGATCCATATCATTAGCCTTATCATAGATCGTCTTGATATACTTATTCATCTTCTCCGGCGTATCGGCAACGCCGTCCATAATACCTTCCACATATCCTTTGATCGCCGTGATCGGCGTCTTCAGGTCATGTGATATATTGCTGATCAACTCCTTATTCCTCTGTTCATGCTCAAACTTCTCGTCTGTAGACTCCTTCAGCCGCAGCCGCATATCCTCATAATTGCGGTAAAGCTCGCCAATCTCTCCCTTCTCTTCCGTAGTCAGCATATACTCCAGATTGCCCTCCGCAATATTCTGCATCGCAATATCCAGCTGGTTGATCGGTGTAAAGATTCCCTTCTGGATCCACTGTGTCAGCACCAGGCTGGTGAATATAAGAACCAAAATAAAGGCTATGATCATATTTCTCAGGACATTTCTGGAAATAAGGGAATTCACTCCCGATACGACAAAGAAACTCCCTTTATCTCCGTCCGTAAACTCAAAGTCAACCTGCTTGACCAACTTCTTCATATTATTGTAGTAATAACCCGTCTCCGTATCCGGCATCTCATTTCCATATTCCGGAAGCGCCCTGAAAATCTTCTTAGCAGCATTGGTGTTCCCCGTATAATAAATACTGTCGCCTTTCCTGACAATGATAAAGGAAAATTTAGAGTTCAGCTTCGACGTGATCCCCTCAAGATATTCCTTGTCCTCAAGTCTGGCAGAATCACTGGCGATCTGCATCTTCACCTCATGCAGGATCTCCTCCGTGATCCGGCTGTAATTTTCAATCGTATACGTAAAAGGAACCTTATTCACATCCAGAAAGCCGAACTCGCCTTCCGCATCCTCTATATGTCCGCTTATCAAAAGAAAAGCAGCGCATGTCAGCATCAGCGGCAGCAATACGATAACAATCGATGTGACCATAAGCCTTGTCTTGAACTTCACTGAAATTTCCTCTTTTCTCTCAGCCGTTTCTGTTGCAAATCAAACCTATTTAGTAAATAATATACCATATTTTCCTCGGATAGAAATAAAACATATCCTATAATCTTATAAAAAATTTATAAAATATTATAAGTTTTCACCAAATTTAAGAGTTGACATGTTCTTCCATATTTGTTATATTTATCCCATAATAGTAATGATTCCTATTTTCAAGGAGTTGACATGGCTCTTAAATACAGCAGACAAAGACAAATTATCAAAGATTTTCTGATAACCCGTAAAGACCATCCAACTGCCGATACCGTGTATATGAATGTCCGAAACGAGCATCCTAATATCAGCCTTGGTACCGTATACCGTAATCTTTCCCTGCTGGCAGATCTGGGCGAGATACAGCGTCTTCGTTTCGGTGACGGCGTGGATCATTATGACGCGGATACTTCTGAGCATTATCACTTCATTTGTACGAAATGCGGGAGCATTATCGACCTGAAGACGGACAACCTCGACCATATCATGGATATTGCCGGACGCTGCTTCAATGGGGAGATTCAGGGACATTTTACCTATTTCCATGGAATCTGCGGAAACTGCAGAAAGACATGAAGAATGGACGGGTTGCTAAACAGGCACTAAGACAGGCATACTATCTGTGCTATGTCTTATCATATAATTTTATACCAAGAAAAGGAGAATACAACTATGAAATTTGTATGTCAGGTATGTGGCTATGTACACGAAGGAGACGCTGCTCCGGAGAAATGTCCGGTATGTAACGCTCCGGCTGAGAAATTTACGGCTCAGGGCGGCGAGATGGAATGGGCTGCAGAGCATGTTGTAGGCGTTGCCAAGGGTGTAAGTGAAGACATCATGGCTGACCTTCGCGCTAACTTCAACGGTGAGTGTACAGAAGTAGGTATGTACCTTGCTATGGCAAGAGTTGCACACAGAGAAGGCTATCCGGAGATCGGTTTATACTGGGAGAAGGCTGCATGGGAAGAGGCAGAGCATGCTGCTAAATTTGCTGAACTGCTGGGTGAAGTTGTAACAGATTCCACCAAGAAGAACCTTGAGATGAGAGTAGAGGCAGAGAACGGCGCTACTGCCGGTAAATTCGATCTGGCTAAGCGTGCTAAGGCTGCTAACCTTGACGCAATCCACGACACCGTACATGAGATGGCTCGTGACGAGGCGAGACACGGCAAGGCTTTCGCAGGTCTGCTTAAGAGATACTTCGGCTAGGAAACCCCATACTCTGTCAGCATGCTGGCGGAGTACCCGCCTGCAAGGCAGTGAATTCTTTGCAGGCGATACATAATTACTTACTATATGTGTTCCGTGTTGTTTCGGCACATATACGCTCTGGACAGTGAATGCTTTGTGCATTGTCACAATATAATTTATACTAAAAGATAGGAGATAAACATTATGAAGAAATATTTTTGCAATCCCTGCGGCTATACATATGATCCTGAGAAAGGTGATCCGGAGCACGGCATCAAGCCCGGCACGGCATTTGAAGACCTTCCGGCTGACTGGTGCTGCCCGCTGTGCGGTGTGACCAAGGATATGTTCCAGCCTTGCATCGACAATTACAACTAAATAATGAGTTATTGGGGAACAGACCGGGAATGGTCTGTTCCTTTTTTTAATTGTCTGTCCTTTTGTTGTCCTTTACCTTTAAGATAATCCAACAATAACTATATATTGTCCTTTTTAGAAATTGTCCTTTGTTACTCTATCATTCTATCGCTTCTATCCCTTGTTTACAAGCATTACTTTCTATCAATTTTATATCTAATAGCAATCCTCCAGCAATTCCATATAACTATGGACAACTAATATGAAGTACTTACAGAAGTATCAAATAGTTCTTGATAAAATATACAACATCAAAACTCACATTCTATAAATGGTAAATAATTTCAAACCGCCTGCTGCCGCATAAAAAGACAAAAGGAAGCGGCAGCAGGAAAAGAAATCACCATCATATTTGATTCTGTTTCCAGAATGTCAAGAAATGCGGAAGAAGGCTTTCAACTCTATGAGGAACTATTTAATCTCGGAATTGACCTTGTATTTCTCAAAGAACAGCATATTAACACGGATACATATAAAAAGGCCTTAGAAAACAACGTACAACTGACTGGCACTAATGTAGGTTTCATCTTAGAAGGCATTAATAAATATCTGCTTTCACTTGCAAAGGAGCAGATCAAGATTGCATTTGAGCAGTCTGAAGAGGAAGTACTAGACCTCCATCAGCGGACTTCCGAAGGAATCAAAACCGCGAAACTTAACGGTAAGCAGATTGGTAGAATTAAGGGTAACAAGTACACCACCAAAAAAGAAATTATTTTGAAAACAGCAAGGATTTTAATGACACGAATTCTGATTCAGAGGTTATCAAAATAGCTGGAATTTCCAGAAATTCCTATTATAAATATAAGGCTGAATTAAAAGCGGCAGCAGGGAATTAAATCCTGCTGCCTAAAATATCATTACAAAATTATTTTTCACCAATACCGAACACTATTATTTTATCACAAATTAAATCCCGCTCTATGTCTACTTATTTTTTATATCTTGTAAAAGATTAATTACTTCTCCAAATGCAATTATAAATATTGCTCCCAAAACACCACATATAAACCAAACAAATGCAAATACTATATTAGTCTCTATTGCAATAATTAATGCTGAAATAAGACATAAAGTTGCATCTATATAACCTATAGCATTTAAAATATTTCCTATTTTATTTCTATGCTCTGAAGAATTAGAAACCGATAATGTTTTAAAGTGCTCTTTCAGTTCTTCCTTTTCCTCTGGCGTCTTACTACGCCATTCCTCTAATTCTACCATTGTTGGTACAATTATCACTTTACATTCTGGACATTTTTGTATTGTATCTTTCGCACCACTATACACCGAATCACAATTTTTACAATAATAAATATACTTATCCATCTTATCCTCCTCATTAATTATTTATAGCTTTTATTACTTTCATATTTCCACTTAATATAATTTACGTTTTAGGACATTCTGCATTAGCTGGTATCTGCCACCGCCCGCCTCTTTTCTCTGGCTTTACTACAAAACAAATTGGTGTTAGTCAAAAAACGGGTTGGTCGCTCTTATAAGTCCGTTTATTTGGACATTTGAATCGGTATAATGGTCTCAACATTTAAGAAAGGCATCCTGCGCTGT
>CAJTEN010000025.1 GCA_910575245.1 Clostridia bacterium
GCTTAGTATCTCTCTTTTCATTCTTTCTAAACCTGGAGCTATGGGGTTAACCTAAAGGCTTCGCCTTAAGGCGAGGGTTTTAACCCCCTTATACAGACAATAAAGACTGTGAGATTAAGGCGATACCGGAGCTTTTAAGGCTTCTGGATATACAAGGGAGTATTGTTACCACGGATGCGATAGGGACACAGACCCGGATCATGGAGCAGATCCTTTCACAGGAAGGGCATTTTGTGCTGATGGTAAAAAAGAACCAGCCGCAGTCCTATGATGAGATAGTGAAGTATTTTGAAGAAATGTCAGAAGACCATAAAAAGATGAAAGAAGACAAAAATTACAAGCCAAGATATCCTGAAATGCAGGAAAAGTATGAGGAAGTCATCCAGCAGGAAAGGAACCGTGACAGGCAGGAATACCGTTTTTACAGCGTGTGTACAGAATGCGGCCTTCTGACAAAGACACAGAAGGAATGGCCTTTTGTAAAAACAGTGGGTTTCTCCCGGCAGATACGCATACCGGTTGAAAGGGATGAACAGGGCAACGATATCACACCGGATACAAAAACTTTTCTGGAAAAAGGTTCCAGACGGAGCCCAAAGCCAGTCCAGGATGAAGAAATGGGAAGGGATCTGCAGAAAACCGGAATGATTTCAGATATGGAGCTGGGAGCGGAAGAACTGGGACGGATAAAAAGGGAACTCTGGTCAGTGGAAAACCGCCTGCACCATGTGCTTGATGATACATTCCGTGAAGACAGGTCACCGGCAAAGAAATCGAAGAACAATCTGGCCCTGATCCGTAAGTTTGCCTACAACATCCTGCGGATTGCCAATGGCCCACTGGACAATCTGTTGTGCCGGGAACTATTTTCTGCCAATGGTCGGTTACTTTCACCGGCTTCTCACCGTAAGAAAGTTTGTCGCTGCCGATGAGACACCCATTCAGGTATTAAAGGAAGCGGACAGACGGCCACAATCCAAATCTTATGTGTGGTTATTCCGTTCCGGTGATGACGGATTAAATCCCATCATCATCTATCAATATCATCCAACAAGGAATGGTGATGCTGCTGCGAAGTTCTTTCAGGGATCAGCGGCCGGCACCTACATCAATGTAGATGGATATGCCAGATACAACAAACTGAAGGACTTCAAAAGGTGCTGCTGTTATGCGCAGATCAGAAGATATTTTCTGGAGGCCATTCCAAAGGGTAAGGAAAAGGATTATACCGATCCTGCCGTACAGGGTCTCCTCTATTGCAATAAACTGTTTGAATACGAACGGGGGTACCGTGAAAAAGGCCTCTCCTATAAGCAGATATACAACCGCGCCGAAAGGATCAGAAACCTGTTGGGGAGGCGCAACTGGCTGTTCTGCGATACTACAGATGGAGCCGATGCCAGCATGATGGTATATTCGCTTCTTGAGACCGCCAGAGCAAATGGTCTGAACCCTCAGAAGTATTTGGAATACCTTCTCGAAGCAAGACCGAATAAAAACATGTCTGACGAGGAACTTGAAAATATGACACCTTGGAATCCCGAAGTTCAGGAATGCTGTGTAAATAAGTCATAGAGTATTGAATCCGACAAACTCACGGACTTTTCCAAGGAAGATACCCTATTACTTAGCGCTCACTTTGTATCAATTAATTAAGATATAATGATAGCATAAAAAGAAAAGGAGATTTTACATGACAGCATCAGACTATAAGCAACTACAAGAAAACCTCAAACCAGCAAAATTGGTTAATGAAGTCCTTTTAATGTGGAAACTGCCCGTCAAAAATAGCAGCTATTAACGGAAAACATCCAGAAAATCATTTATTATTCTTTTTGATAAATCCTCATATCGGTAATTCTACACCTGTTTACAATGCTTCTTCAGAAAGTTTACGACAAGATTTAACTTGGAAAAAGACATATCTGGAAATTAAAACCCAAGCAAAAACCTTGGATGAAACAATTCACCAGTTAGAATCCTGCTACAACCATAGTCTATAAAAATATGCGTTCGCTGAAATCCTGTGATTTCTACGACCTCTATCTAAATTTTATTCTCCTCAAAGTTCGTTTAATGGAACTAGCTTAAATAATCCAAATTTCAAACATCTATGCCATCAACTACTTTCTAACGGCTTATTTTCCATTGCATTACCTACAAAGCCGTTCTATATTTGTTATTACTATATGTACCACTCTTGTTGCCCACAAAAACCCTGGTTTCATTGTTCACCAGCATTCCTTTTGTACACCACCTTACATTCTTGCTGCAACTTTTTTGTCAGAATTAAATTCCATGCTTGCATTCGACTATGCCAGTGTTTATTTCTCAAAAAAGCGTTCCAACCTATTTCGAGAATCAATTCCAAATCATAATCTTCATCAAATTTACATATTAATACATATTCAAATTTCTGAATATCCGGCATGTCAGATCCCTTGGGCTCCAGTCCGTAAAATACTCCCGTAACGTTACCACTAGTAGACTTGATACTATAACGATCCCCTTTTCGGCTAATGGCATCAATATTTTCCGTTCCGATCGGGGCCGGGGCAAGATTCGGCAATCCAGGAGTATTATTGTAGTGCGCTATGGGCAAGATATTCTCCCATATCTCCTATCACATTGTTAGTCCTAATGATTTTTCTACGCTTTAATTCCTTGATGGATGCACTGTATAATTTTATAACTTCTTTTGTGCTCAACTGCTCTATTTCCATAAAAACATATCCCCCGGAGCTAATACTGCAGTAATTTTTTCAGACTTTCCCTAAGCATCGGGATATCCTCCAGTAATGTATTCCAAACAATTTCCATATCAACATTTTCGTAATCATGTGCATGCAAATTTCTCATTCCCTTAATTGCGCGCCACGGAATATTTTTACCAGTTCCTTTTATTTCTTCTGATACTCTATTAGCAAGTTCTCCAATTTGAATAATACACATATTGCACGAGTATTGAAAAGAAATATCCGTTTTATATCTTTCAAAATCCATATCAAATTTTGTCATAAGAGTACCAATATCATCGCAGTATTTAATCATTTTCTTAATAAGCAGAATATCCTCATTCTTCATACAGAAGCACCCCCTCTTGCATAATCGCAGAAAGAAACTGCTTATCTTCAATCCCGGTAGTCACAACATCCACATGACAATTCAAAACATTTTCCAGCTCATCAACAAATGAAAAATACTGCAGCAGGCTTTTCAACCTTCCACGTTCAATATATAAGTCAACATCACTATCGTCTTTTGCTTCGCCTCTGGCATAAGAACCGAACAAACTCATTCGTCCAATCCCATATGCCTTAGCAATAGGAGTTGTTTTACTCTTAATTTCATTGATAGTATATCGCATACGCAATCACTCCCTTGACATCATTTCGTAATCAGTTGAATTTATAATCATTTTACTTTAAATCCAAGTCCTGTGCAATCAAAACCTTTCCAAAAATTTACCCTTCATATTATGTTTTTTCTAAAATTATAATAGCTTTTACACTCCACACTGCTCTGTCCACATATATACAAAAACGCTGCCTGCGGCGCTCCTCCGCAAACAGCATTTCTCTATTTCCCCTATTCTTATCCCACGGTTTTTCTCCGTCTTGCTCCCATACCTCATTTATCTCTATCGCTTGATTTGTCGCAAAGCTTTTCCACTCTTTTAATTTTTCCTCTATAAAATCCTTTGAAAGTTTTGGCTTACTTAATAATATTTTCCACTGATCCGGGTATGCGTTCCAATTTTCATCCACAAATGCGCTGTTTTCTTCTTTGAGAGCCTGTCCCTGCAGTGGCAGCGCGATCAAGTTGCCGATACCGCCCTTCGAAAGATGGTCCTGCATCGGCAGCATTCTGTCATAAAACCGAAAGGATTTCAAATTGACAGATTCTGCCCCTTTTCTCAACAGTGTATTTCCAAATTTTCTTGCCAGAGAAGCCTCTGTTTTCTTCTGAAAAAATATCCAGAGATGAGCGCCGCGTCCCGACCGTGATCGTTCCACCAAAGGATCTATGCCGTTGATGGCACATATTTCACGCAGTGCATCTACTTCTTCTTTCCAGTTATCATCCATATTGGCAAAATCGCGTTTCTCCGCATTTTTGTCATGATTATCAAAATCAAATACTAGGAATCTGCAGGTATCATCCTCCAACAACGGATAAATGCCTATTACATCTGCCGCGTCTTCCGAAGCGCCCTTTAAATGTGCCATAATCTGCTGTTTCTCCAGCCTCTTATATGCCTGCCTTTTACAATCCTGACACCTGATCTTACTGCCGCTCATTCTTGGGCACCCTGCCTTATAAAAATTGTAACATTGCGTGTAATAATTGATCTCTCCCGTAGATTTTTTGAGGGTACGTTTGGCATATACATCCGTGCGTCCCCAAAACTTGCCAAAAAACAGATTAGCGTCATGATCGGTAATCTCTCTGGGGATGATTCTCTTTCCCTGGTCTGGATCAAATAAATCCCTGTTTTTCATTTCATCAGACGCATGATAAGAAATCCCTGCCCGATCAAGCAGGGATTTTAGATACTGATTTTCCTTTTCCAAACATTTCATTTTGTCCTGCAAAGACAAAATTTCATCTGTCATATATACGCTTCTCCTCAATCAACAATTTTCTCTGTCACAAGAATGCCTTCATCCAGCCTCATATCTTTACAGCACGCCTCTCCTGTAGATGCCCAAGGATTACCGCCGCTCCCTTTTTCGTGTCTTCCACTATTTCCGCTGGTGTCATATTAATGTGGCGCAACGAGTTATATCCACGTATCTTTCTAATGTCATCTACATCAAAGCGCTCGCTGACAATCAGTTTATTCATAGTCATCCTCCTCACTCTCTAATAGGACAGACGGACTATTTGTTTTAAAAAATGAAAAGACCGTCAGCGTTACATTCGGCTTCACATTTCATGTTAAGCCGCCTTGTTATAATCTACAATGGCTATCTCTGTCAACATTGTTTTAAATTTTTCAAGAATCACCTCAATCTTCTGAAGCGTTACACCATTTAAATATTCCTCACCACACTGTGTGCATTTCGAGCAAGGCACATTTTTAATAATAAGAAAGCAGCCATCACACTCTGTCATATAAGTTGTTAAAGACTTTTCCATATAGCCTTTACAAGTAAAACAAGTCATACCTAATCCTCCCTCCTTGTCCTTAAGTCTTGTTTCCATTTATCCAGATTGGGATAATATGCTGTTATAATCCAAAGCGTCTCCAGGTCAGTACCAATTACAACATGAATATATTTCTTCTTCATGGTAAACCCAAGTATAAGACAACTTGGATATGGGTAATCATCTGGATACTGTTCTATAATTTCCCCTTCATGTATACAGAATATTATATCATTAATCGAAATATTACGTTGCTCAAGCCGCTTTGCCGCATGTAAGGTTATTTCAATATTTTCGGGAATACATATTTTTCTCAGCTCTTCAATTTTTAGTTCCACAGCTACCTTCTCCTTAATTTGCAACTTTACATATTTATAGCTTATCACGATATCTGCACAATTACCACAGAAATTACATCTTCTAATGGATAAATAAAAAGCATTAAAGAGGCTTCCGTCTCCCTAATGCTCTGATAATTCTCTATTTTATTCTCCACACAAACCGTTCTATTTTGTTACTACCGTATGTACCGTAGACTTCGAGATTCCAAACTCCTTTGCAGTCTGTCTCACCGTAGCATTATTCTCAATGATATAATTGGCAATCTGGATTGCACGTTCCTCAATATAATCTTTCAAAAGGAAACCCCTCAGAACACTTTTTTACATTGTATGAAGTATTCTGCGGGGTTATGACTTCCAACTCTTTGCTTTTTCCATACCTTCTTGTATACGTCCAGGCTATCCACATTATTATTGCCAGCCCCATTACTAATAGCCGTTAATCTCAGCAAAGCCCAAAGATTTTCAGATAATCCTCCTGCCTGATAATCCTCTTGCTGGGCCGGTCCGCGTTCTCCAGCATTTTCTCCACCCGATCCGCCAGAGTCACATCGATCAGCCTTCCCACATCAAGCCCTCGCAGTTCAAAAAACAACATCGGGTTCTCGTCAAACCGAGCACCAACTCCGTATAAAACCGCCGCCACATGTTTGCACATGAGCGCCCAGTCAGGACAGCTGCAGCTAAAACCGATCTCCTTTGGTTCCGGAAACAATCCACCCTGCTGTAGAAAAGCTTCTCTGAGTTCTTCCGGGAAGTCTCCTTCCATCAACGCCTCCAAATTCTGAATCTTATTCCCACATAAGGCAATAATATTCTGGCAGCGTTCTTCCGAAAGCGGACTGATTCTGATCTCGACTTTATAGGGCGTCTTCCTTCGTCCCTGTACTCTGGCGCTGATCTTTCCTTTTTGTATCTGCAGATCAACCACTGCCCCGGTTCTAACATATCTTTTCCCCCGGTCAAGTCTGCTCTCATAATCCGCATAACGCTCCAGATTTTCACACCATGCCTTTCCCCACCATTCCTTTGCTATCACTCTTCCGGTTATAGTGACCGGCGAAAGAATCTTCCCCTTTTTCTTCTCTTTCTGTACCGTGTCAGCGGCATTTTTCCTAATCTTATCTTCTGAAGGCTGTTCATAAACGGTGTCTTCCCAATATCGACTCATATAATTGTACTCCTCCCTGCACTGTGCAATTTTCCCACTACATGTCAAGCCTTAATACGGAAAGCAATTCTTCATTGCTAAGGTCTGTAATCCAGTTTTCTCCGCTTCCTCCAATTACATTCTCTGCCAGTTCTTTTTTGAGTTTCAACATCTGGTCAATCTTTTCCTCAATTGTCTTTTCACATACCAGCTTATGTACAAAGACATTCTTTTTCTGCCCGATTCGGAATGCGCGGTCCGTCGCCTGATTCTCCACGGCAGGGTTCCACCAGCGGTCAAAATGAATCACATGGTTGGCGCTTGTAAGGTTTAAACCGGTTCCACCTGCCTTGACCGACAGAACCATATAGGGAATATAATCCTCTCCGTTGAATTCTTCCACCATCCGGCTCCTCGCTTTCACAGGTGTACCGCCATGAAGCACAAGACCCTTCTTTTGAAAAATCGTCTCCAAAAAAGCCGCCAGCGGCTCCGTTATCTCCTTAAACTGTGTAAATACCAAAACCCGCTCCCGCTTTTCAAAAATCGTCGTGCAGATCGTCTTAAGCATTTCCCACTTTCCGCTTTCCTCCGGCGCGAATTTTTCCTGTCCCAAATATTGGTCCGGATGGTTGCAGATCTGTTTCAGGCGGGTCAGCGTCCCCAGAATGAGTCCACATCTCTCAAACCCGTCCAATTTTTCCAGTTTTTCCGCAAGTTCCGCCACCAACTTACGGTAAAGCACGATCTGCTTCTTGCTCAGACTTACATAATCTACTGTCTCCACCTTCTCCGGCAGATCCGTAATTATCCGCTTGTCCGTTTTCAGCCGCCGCAGCATAAAAGGAGAAATTGCAGATTTTAGACGCACATATTCCTCCGGCTCTCTTGTCAGTTTTTTCGTATATTCCTTAAATTCTCCAAAACCTCCCAGAAGCCCTTTGTCAATAAAGTCGTAAATAGACCAGAGGTTGGTCAGATCATTTTCAATAGGCGTTCCTGTCATGGCCAGCCGCATCCTGGAGGGAATTTTCTTAATCGCATGAGTCTGCTTTGCAGTCGGATTCTTGATTGCCTGTGCCTCGTCCAGAATCAGGCAGTCCCAGGTCTGCTCCGCAAACTCCTTTACTCTGACTGTCATTCCATAAGTAGTGATAAACAGGAAAGCTTTCTCGCTCTTTAATTCCTCTGCCAGCACTGCCGCACCGCCGCCATGAAGAATATGGGTCGGCATATCCGGAACAAATTTCTCCGTCTCCCGTTTCCAATTCCCAAGCAAAGACGCAGGAACAATCAAGAGCACACGCTTCTGTCTGCTCTCCTTCCGAAGCTTTTCCAAAAATGTCAGCACCTGAAGAGTTTTTCCCAAGCCCATATCATCCGCCAGGCAGGCTCCGAATCCCAGTTCATTCATATAATGCAGCCAGGTAAACCCATTTTTCTGGTAAGGCCTTAATTCTGCGTGCACGGTTGCAGGAACCCTTGCCTTGCGCATCGTCTCTGGCTTGCGGAGTTTCTGCAGCAATTCTGTAAGCCACTTCCCATTGGAGATGATGACTCCCTCGTCCTCAGGCAGCACATCGGTCGGCGTTCCCCTTAATGCCTGTAGAAAAGTCATGCCTTCCCTCGGTTCATCCATCTCCTTCAGAAGCTGCTCCAGCCTGCCATGGTCTACTTCAATCCACTTTCCCTTTAAAAATGCCAGCCCTTCCGTCTGCTTTAACAGAAGTTCAATGTCCTCTCTCGTCAGCGGCGTACCGTCCACTTCCAGATGCGGCGTCATGGATAAAATAGAATCAAACCCCAGGAGGGAAGGCTGTTCATCTCCCAGAGATACATTCATGCTTACCATCATTGCCCGCTTTCTCCACCAGTTAGGGATACGGCACAGGATACCCGCCTCCTCAATCACGGGAATCTCCTTCAAAAACTGATAAGCTTCCTGCACTGTAAGTTTCAGAGGGTGGAACATTTCCCCGCTCTCTACTGCCTCCCGTACAAAACCCGACTTTTCTGAGGCTCTGTTCAGACAGGCCAACAGTTTTAACAGCTTTTCCCGTTCCGTCTGATACTCCACCAGTGCATATTGTAACGGCATATGGTTAATCCTTCCGCCTTCATTTTTTGTTGCATAGGTTGCAAGAAAAGCAAAAGGAAACCCCTCTTCTTCATTGCTCTCCACAAGGTGAAAGAAAATACGCTCCGGCACACGCAGCTGCTGACTCTGTTCTGCCAGATACATTGCCACCGTACCCTGGTACGCCTCAATCTCCCTCTGAAAAATATCGTGCAGTCCGCCAAATGCACGGCCTATCCATTTCTCGTCCAGATATTCGGCGCCGATTATAAAGGGAACCGCCGTCTCCAGTCGGGATACGGTGTCCGCATCCAAAGACACTTCTGTCTTTTCCCTGGAAAGCTCCAATTCAGGCAATGAGGTTAGACACCGGAAATAGCTTTCCGCTACCCTGCCCAGAAAACGCATGGAAATATCGGCATCCGAAGGGCAGCCTTTTAACCCCAGCAAATACCAAGCATGTTCCTTGCCTTTCTTAAATTCTTCCTGCCACGCCTGGAGTTCCTCTGACAGCACACCTCCTTCTTCCATGTAAAAACTTTTTTCCGTTATAATAAATCTCATCTTTCTCTTTCCCTCATTCGTATTGATCTATGCCGTCAGTCCGACAACTGTTCCCTGTATTTCTCTATCCTGCATTGATGTTTTCTTTTCCCTGCCGGAGCCTCTCTGTCATAGCTGATCCCTACCAACAGAATATCACTTCCATAACTCTTAAATGCTGCCGGATACCGTCTGTCCCTAATCTGTTCCAGGGCGCTTTCCGCCGACTGATTCCACTTCAATTCGACAATCAGTACCGGCAGCACGGAATCCCTCTTTGGCAAATACACAATATCTGCATACCCGACACCCGCCGGCAGCTCCTCAAACATGACATATTCGTCCCCATAACTGAAATAGGCCCGTTTAATCACGCCGCGCAACGCCTGTTCATTGTTGTAATACAACGGCGATTCTTCCTCATGAATCTTCTCTATCTGCCTGGCCACTGCCTCTTCATCCTGGTGCACGGTAGCCATGATGAGCTGTTCGCTCTCCCGCACCCGCCGAATGGTTTCATCCCGCTTTACCTGCCGTATTGCCCTTGCAAATTCCAGACGGATCTCTTCATTGGGAATGCGGACCTTCTGTGCCTCCTCATCATAGGCCAGATATCCCAGATGGATCAACAGCGTCAGCACATCATTCCTGTCCCGGAAAGTCACCAGATCGTTGGCAAAACCTTTTGTATCCACTTTTGTTTCAGCGCCGCCAATCAGTTCCGCCACCGTCTTGCTAAGTCCGTCAAAATCAAGGCTGATATATTCCATGAGACTCTCCGCGGCAGAAGTCTGTGTCCAGTAGGAATCGAAATCATCATTGCGGATTGCCTTCATAACCGAACTGGGATTGTAAACAGCTGCCAGATCCCGGAAAAAATATCCATCGTACCACCGTTTCATTTTCTCAAAGTCACGTCCATAGTCACAGCACAGCCTCCTGACCTCCTCTTCCGTAAAGCCTACATATTCCGCAAACTGTCTGGGCTTGAGCATGGAATACTCCTGAAAGTCCGATATTGCTGACTGAGAACCGTCCTTTTTAACGGGCAGGATGCCAGTCAGGTACGCTGCCGCAAATATCTTACTTGTCATTCCACTGTTCTTAAACAAGGAACGCAGAAATTCCAGATATTTTCTCTGCAGATCCGGACGGTCCTTTGCCTCTCTGATCGGTGCATCCCATTCATCGATGATCATGATAAATTTATTACCCGCTGCTGCCGCTGCATTTGCCAAAGATGCCGCAAATCCTTCTGCTGCCTTCCATTCCGGATACTGCTCCGTAAGCTCACGTATCACATTCCTTTGGATATACGGTATCATATCCTCAATGGATGCTTCTCCAATCACTCCTGCCATATCCAGATATATCACATCATATCTGTTTAAATAATCCCGAAACCGTGCGTCCCCGGCAATCTCCAGACCGTCAAAAAGCCCCGCCGAATCACACGTCTTGTCATAATAGGCACACAGCATCTGTGCCGCAAATGATTTCCCGAAACGGCGGGGTCTGCTGACACAGGTCATACGTCTCGGGGTGTCAATCGTCTGATTGATCAGTCCGACCAGGCCTGACTTGTCAATATAGATATCATTCCTTATTCCGGCGAATCCGCTGTTGCCGGGATTTAAATAATTCCCCATCGTCCCTCCATAAATTTCCTGTAATCACTTCCTGAATTCATTATACCCTCACCGATATTATTGCACAATCAATATTTTAAAGGAACCTTACAAAACTGTAAGTTACGGTCATAAACTGTAAGTTAAATCAATGGATGCAAACCTTCTTATTTGGTATTCTAATTTCAGAAAACAAAACACCTCACAATAATACAGAGAAAAGGAGATCAAAAATATGAAAAAGGCATTCATTGCAGCAGCTCTTATAGTAACAATTATTGCGGTACGTATGATACTGTCAGCCGCTTTTAGTGAGCAGGTCGCAGAAGTATTTTGCGGAGTATCCGTCAGCGCTTTGTTCTTTTATTCTATTTTCAGATTATCGAAAAACAAATCAGCAACAAACTGATAACAGCAATGCAGGGGATAAGTATCCCCTGCAATTATTCCGTAGCTGCTCATGTATTCAGTTTCCGTTCTTCATTGTCCCCCATTTCCCGGCCTGATTCCAGCGCCTTCCATTTTCCGCCGCCAATAAGTACCCTCTTGCCGCAAAAGGCAAACCCGTACCTGCGGATATGTTCCTCCGAAAATCCCCTGGCCACAAGATTCGCCCGGTAATCTTTCTTTTCGATCTGCCGCAGCGCTTCTTGCACCGTATCGGACAGTTCCTTCTCCTCTTCATCCTGCACCTTGAATTCTATGATAATGGCATCCCGTACGGCATCATCGTCAAGAGATATGCCGTTTCCCTGTACATCCGACACAGCGCGGGGTTCCAACATCACGTCATAGCGTCCGAATCCGCTCTCCCTGTTCGAAGTAACCACATACCGGTCGGCAAGCTCCACCAGCATTCCCAGTACGAAGCCATGGTAGAAACGCTCCGGTTCTTCCTCTGACGGGCTCTTCCCTGTATCAAAATAACTGAAAGTCTGCAAGGCAACCTTATTCATATACGTATTCATTGCCTTTACATCCCCTTCCATCAATGCCTGGAGAAACGCATTACTGACTCTGCGGCATCTTCCAAACCAGTTCTCTATCATATGCTCAAACATCACCCGTACTTCCATGTTGGTCAGTTTCAGAATATACTCTGCTTTCCGCCGTGCTATATTGAACTCATAATGCACTGCCCTCAGATATCCGCTCGCAAGCAGCAGACTCCACACAGCTTCGTCATCCTGATCCAACTCGTTGAATACGATCTGTTCATCGAATGTGGCGCTGAAGGTTTCTCCCCGCAGCAGACCCTCCATCGTCATCTTGATTTCAGGGCTTCCCTCCCGGATCAAAGTGCCAACCAGACTGTTGCTGCTGGAATTTGCCCAATAGACACCTACTCTTCTTTCATCAAGATAATTAATAATGGACCATGGATTATAAATATCAGCCCGATTTCCGAATGTGAATCCGTCATACCAGTCTTTTACCTGTTGTTTCTGATCAGACAATCCATATTCTTCCAATGCTGCAAATACTTCCTTTTCCGTAAACCCAAAACACTCTTCATATCTTTCAGAAGTCGCTGTCACTACTCTCAGATTGTTCAAATCCGAAAAGATAGACTCTTTACTGACCCTCGTAATGCCTGTCATAATAGCGCGTTCCAGACAGGGATTCGTCTTAAATGTAGAATTGAACAGACTTCTGGTAAATTCCACCAGTTCCTTCCAATACCCGTTCACATATGCTTCCTGCATCGGCGTATCATACTCGTCCAGAAGGATGATCACCTTCTTGCCATAATATCGGCACAGATAATCGGAAAGTATTTTCAGTGACAAAGAAGCCATATAGTTTTCCATATCCGACGATATCTGTTGAAAATCTTTCTTTTCGTTTTCATTCAGCACATCGCTTTTCAACAGGAAATCAAATTTATTGTATGCAAGCTGTATGATCTTACATATTTTCTTACGCGCTCCCTCGAACGTCGTTTCTTTAATATCCGCAAAGCTTAAGAAGAGTACCGGAAATGTTCCCTGCAGTCCTCTGTATTTCTCATTCTCCCATATGGCAAGTCCCTGAAACAGATCCCCTCTGTCCGCATAATCCAGCGAAAAGAACTTCTCCACCATATTCATATTCAGCGTTTTGCCAAACCTTCTGGGACGTGTAATCAGTGTTACACTGTCCCCGGTATCCCACCATTCCTGTATAAATCCGGTCTTATCTATATAGAAATAGCCTTCTTTCCGAATCCTCTCAAAGTCCTGGTTTCCAATGCCTATCGCCCTTGCCATGACTGCTTCTCCTTCCGGAATATTCTTATATTGCCTCCGATTCCTTTCTTTACAGTATATCCGCTACTGGTTGAAATGTCAAAATTCCGGCGCCGTATATTTCCCCTGTACTGCCGCCGGCAGCTCATCGTAGTTCACCTCGCTCCATTCAAGTACACCCCGGACCGGCATCACGGTGAGCCGGAGAAATGCCTTCTCTTTCAACTCCCTTGAGGTTCCGAACGTAATTTCCTTATCGTTGCCGTTTTCATCATAACCACGCAGGGTATAAGAATAACTCATTCCGCCATGCAGATCGATTACTCCCCCACTTGAACTGACCTCTCTGATCCTGCCGTTGTCGATCTGCGTATAATAATAAGTGCTACCGGTTCCTGAAAGGAACCAAGTGCCAAAACCGATAAGAACCGCCACAAGTACAGCAAGCGCCGCAATTATGATACGTAGTGTTTCTTTCTTTGTCATATCCTCCGATCACCATCCTTTCTTTGTCACAGCTTTCTTTGGTTCTTTTACTTTTTTCGCCGTAGCTCTTTCCCTTGCCGTCCAGACTAAGAGTACAGAGACCAGCACCGCAGTCAACATGCTAAGCAGGCAGACGAACATGTTCCAATGCACGGCCGGGTCATAACTGCGGTAGCTGATCATGCCCATACTTGCCGTGACAGGATAAAGATTGGCAAGCCGCATATTCCCAGCTGCAAACATACCTCCATAACCATAGACAAAGGCCAGGATCGTCCCGGCCATGTGGCCGTTCGGTACGCGGGCGGCAGCCGCAATCACCGGCATGACTGCTATATACAGAAACAGACAGTTGAAAATGATCTCGGGAAATGTCTGCAGTACAGCTGGCAGTGAAATCCCCGGAAATCCCATGATCAGTGTGGCGATCACTGTAAATACCGCGCTTGCAAGGCCCAGGAGCAAAGACAACAATGCGCATACAACCAGCTTCCCCGATAACAAACTACGATAGGAAACCGGAACGGTCAAAATGCTTTTCAACGTATCATCCTTTTCCTCCCTCGCTATGATATACCCGGCAATCAAAGTGATGCTCACAGGAAAAATCATTGTAACATTGTTCTTGACTACCTGCTCGGTAAAATGTTCAAATGTCCAATAAGTACCGTCCATTGCCGTAGTAGAGAAAATCGTCAAAAAAACAGAAAGCAGCATCAATAAGACTCCCGTCCATATGATGTGATACCGTTTCAATTTCCAGACTTCAGTTCTTACCATGCGAAACATACTATTCCTCCCCTCTCTTTTTATACATAAAATCGATCAGCCAGACAGAACCAAGAGCCATAGCTCCCAAAATACATACCGTCTGCATTGTTGACGGAAACAGATGCTCCAAACTTTGTACATTGCTGCGGACGCCGTGCCTGATCAGATCAGTCGCACTCCAAAGCGTTGTAAGAGGAATCGGCATCAGCCAACACAGCATCTTGGGCAATGCGCCGAAGCATGATTCTGCAATCAGACTCAAAAAAGTGTAAAAAACGCACAGCAGAATGGAAAAAACATAGGTCTTGCTGAAGAAGACCACAAAAACCACCAGCGGCAGCGTTCCCGCCGTAATAAAGGTACCTATTTCCGCTGCGACCACAAACTTATAGACAATCCCGGTCACCTCCGCCTCTTTTACTAGACATCCGCACACAATCGCGGCCAGGGATGACACCAGGCTGTAAATAATCCCGCAAAGAAACAGCACCGCTATTTTCGCCAGAACCATCTGCGTACTTGTCACCGGAATTGTACGTAAATTCTTAAAAGTATCGTTGTCACGTTCCATGAAAAACAACATGGCAGCAATCACTCCGATCACACATGGAAGCAGCATTTCCACACCATAACCCATGACAAATCCAAAATACTCATTGAAGTTTTTTACCCGGTCCGGCTCCGCAAACTGCGGCATTGCCATGAATGCGGTAAGTGGCCCCGGAAACAAAAGCGCGGATGCAACCACAAGAAGGATAAATTTTTTTCTCTTTAATTTTGCAAATTCACAGATGATAAGCTTAAGCAATCCCTTCACCTCCTGTCACGCGCTTGAAATAGTCCTCGAGACTCTCTTCCGATGTGGCGGCCCGCGACACCTCCAGTCCGTTCTCTACAAAGGCAGTGATAATCCTGGCCACCGGTACATCCAGATGATTCACCTTCAGGTTATGGTCATCCTGTACTGTAAACTGATCCTCACGGAATGTCTTTTCCAGAATCCTTGCCGCCTGCGCCGTATCGGAAACAGTGAAACCGATATGCTTGCTGCTCTTTGCTTCCAGCTGTGCAAGGCTCTCTTCTTCCAACAATACTCCGTGATCAATAATCCCTATATCATCCGCCAGCAAGGCGATCTCGGAAAGTATATGGCTGGAAATCAGAATTGTTTTGCCCCGCTCATTGCAGAGATTCCGGATAAAAGAACGAACTTCCGCAATCCCGATCGGATCAAGGCCGTTAATCGGTTCATCCAGAATCAAAAGCTCCGGATCATGCATAACCGCAAGGGCGATTGCCAGTCTTTGCTTCATTCCAAGAGAATATTGAGAAAACAGCTTTTTGTCCTTATAAGGCAGTCCCACCAGATCCAGTGCATTCCGAATCGCATTGCGGTTCGGCACACCCCGCAGGGTAGCAAAAATACGCAGGTTTTCCGTGGCAGTCAGATTGGGATAGAAGCCGGGTGATTCGATCAGGCTGCCGATCCTGGGCAGCAGTTTCTTCTCATTGTCTCCCAAAGCCTCTCCCCAGATCCTCACTTCCCCGGAAGTGGGCTTAGTCAGCCCGAGAAGCATTTTCATGGTTGTTGTCTTCCCGGCTCCGTTCCTGCCAAGCAGCCCATAGATGCGTCCTTTCCTGACATGTATATTCAGGTTTGCGACACTTTTTTGTGCCCCGTACTGTTTCGTAAGATTCTTCGTCTCAATAACATATTTGTCATGTTTACTCATTGCAAAACCTCCTTTTTCTTCGCCGGCATATTTATTCTATCACCCCGGTCTTGCATTAACCTTGCGGGAACCTTGCATTATCCTTGCAAAAAAGTTGGCCCGGTGGCCAACTTTGCAAGAATTTGTCGGACAAATTCTTGCTGGCATATTCCCACGTTACGGCACAATTTCCTATCCCACAAAACGAACGGAGTTCGTTTGCGGGATTCACTCAAAAAAGACCTCCGCCGCAAGCGGCGAAAGTCTCCTCAATCAGCCAGCGGAAAGACCATCGTAAAAGCAGTTCCGTGCTCCGGCACGCTCTCCGCGGTTATTGTTCCGTTCATTTTTTCAACAAGCTGACGCACAATAGACAGCCCAAGGCCGCTTCCTTTCTCAGAACGGCCCTTATCGCATTTATACAGCCGTTCGAAGATATGCTTCAGATCCTCTTTCTCAATTCCCACTCCGTTATCCGCCAGGCAGATTTTGATACTCTTATTCTTATCCTGCTCTGACACAGAGATTTCAATTCGCTCCGCATGGCTGTGGGCAACCACATTCTGCACAAGATTGTTCAGAATCCTTATATATCCGTCCGGGTCAAGTTTCACCCGGAAAGGCCGCTCAGGAATATTGATCACATACTCCATCTGCTTATCTTCGAAGATCGGTATCCAGTCAATCAGGATATTCCTCGTCAGCTCCACGATCTCTATCGCGCTTATTGTAATGGCAAATTCATTCGAATTCAGCTTAAACCAGTCAAAAAGCACGTCGATATATTCCTTCAGATCGTATGCTTTGCGCCGCGCAGTTTCGATACAGTCATCACGTTCCATTCCCGTGACGATACCCTTATGCGCAGCGTCAAGATATCCAATCAGCGTGGTAAGCGGTGTCCTCACATCATGGGAAAGGCTCGTCATAAGCTGTCTGTTAGCTTCTTCCATCCGGCGGTATGCTGTAAGCCTGTTTTCATAAGACACAACAATATCATTGATCACATAGACAAGCGGAGCCGTCACTTCATGGGCTTCCGCCAGAATACGTCTGTTACCGTTTCCGTCCTTTATATCCGTCAACGCGTCGGACATTTCGGTTATCTGCTTCCTGACACGTCTGACAATAAGACAGGAGGCCAGGACAGCTGCCATCGCGATGACGGTTGACAAGATCACGATCCAATCTGCCTGCAAGCGTCACACCTCCTTGTTAAACCGATAGCCAATCCCTTTGATCGTCTGAATGTACTTCGGACTTCCGGGATTTTCTTCTATTTTTTTGCGAAGCCTGCTGATAATGGCCATGATATTACTGTCATCATAGACATATTCCTCACCCCAGACATGCTCATAGATCTGTTGTTTCGTCAGAATCTTCCCTTGATTTTCGGCACAGAACCAGAGCACATCAAACTCCTTCGGCGGAAGTTCAAAGCTTCCGTTTACCGTACTGACACATCGTTCATCCAGATTGATACTTAACCCGTCAAAATCAAACTGCTGCGGTGTTCCCTCCGGCTTATTGAAACGGGTATAACGACGTATGAGCGACAGAACCCGGGCTATCAGCTCGTCCATGTGAAAAGGTTTCGTCAGATAATCGTCCGCTCCTGCCCGAAGCCCCCGTACCTTGGAAGCATTGTCATCTTTGGATGTGAACATCAGAATCGGCAGGCTGCTCTGTTCCCTGATCCGCTCCATGGTTTCAAATCCATCCATTCCAGGCATCATCACATCAAGTATCACAAGCTGGTATTCCTCTTCTTTTAATCTGGCTAATCCCTCTCTTCCAGTATTACAGTAATCGGCTTCTATATTTTCCGATAAGATACTGCGCCTGATCAACATACACAGCTCCTTGTCATCATCTATGATCAGTACTTTGTAACCTGCCATCAGCCCTGCCTCCTGTCATTCCTCTAAAAATGCTTCTATTAGCCAATCAGCACCCTCTTCCCGCAAAAGGCAAACCCATACTTACGGATGCGTTCCTTCGGAATCCCCTTCGCCACAAGATTCGCCTGATAATTCTTCTCCTCTATCTGGCGCAGCGCCTCCTGCACCGTATCGGACAGTTCCTTCTCCTCCTCGTTTTGTACTTTAAACTCTATAATAACCGCATCCAACCCGGCATTGTTATGACCGGATACTTCTTCCTTCTGTGCCATCGGAACCGTCCGTGGCTCCAGCATCACGTCATAACGTCCGAGTCCGCTCTCACGGTTCGATGTGATCACGTATTTATCCGCCAGCTCCACCATCAACCCCAGCACAAACCCGTGGTAAAAGCGCTCCGGCTCTTCCTCCGAAGGATTTCTGCCCGTATCAAAATAGCTGAACATCTCCATCGTCACTCTGTTCATATACGTGTTCATCGCTTTTACATCATTCCATAACAATGCCTTGATAAAATCATTGTAATTGGATGACACCCTGTCAAACCATCCCCGCACCATACTGCGGAACATGACACGGACCTCGAAGTTGGTCAGCGCCAGTTCATACTCCTGTTTCCATTCCCCATAATCCGTGACATACTGCTTATACGTTACCACCTTCAGATAACCACTTGCCAGCAGAAGACTCCAGACCGCATTCTTCTTAACAGATAACTGATGATAGACAATCTGCTCGTCTATCTCCATCCGAATGTGCTCTCCCTGCAGCAGTTGTTCAAAAATCTCCTTATCTTCCGGGCTTCCCTCCCGGATCAGCTTATCCACGAGGCTGTTGGCGCTGGTATTCGCCCAGTAAGCGCCTACCTTCTTTTCATCAAGATAATTGATGATAGACCACGGATTATAGATATCCGTTATGTTTCCGAATGTAAATCCGTCGTACCAATCCTTTACCTGCTGTTTTCGGTCGGACATTCCATACTCTTCCAACGCCGCAAACACTTCCTCTTCTGTAAATCCAAAACAGTCTCCGTATTTGGGCGAAGTTGTAGTCACCACCTTCAAGTTATTCAGGTCGGAAAAGATCGATTCTTTGCTGACTCTTGTGATTCCCGTCATAACGGCCCGTTCCAGGCATGGATTCGTCTTAAAGGTGGAATTAAACAGTCCCCTGGTAAAGGTAACCAGTTCTTTCCAGTAACCATACACATAGGCTTCCTGCATGGGAGTATCATACTCATCCAGAAGAATGATCACTTTCCTGCCGTAATGTTTCATCAGATAATGTGACAATTCACTCAGGGAGTCAATCGCAATATGATCTTCCATATCGTCCGAAATCTTCCTGCAGAATTCCTTCTCCCTTTCATTCAGCTTATCGCTGTCCAGAAGATAATCATACTGGTTGTACAGATTTGCGATAATCTGCCCGATCATCTTTCTGGCGCTCTCATAGGAAGTCTGCTTTACCTTGGCAAAACTGAGAGAAATCACCGGATAAGTACCCTGCAGGCTGCGGTATTTCTCTTCCTGCCAAACGGAGAGTCCTTCAAACAAGTCTCCCCTGTCCGCATATTCCACAGAAAAGAACTTCTCCAGCATACTCATATTCAACGTCTTTCCGAAACGCCGCGGACGAGTAATCAGCGTCACATCATCCTCGGCCTCCCACCACTCTTTTATAAAATTCGTCTTATCCACGTAGAAATTATTGTTGACCCGAATCTTCTCAAAATCCTGCCTTCCGATACTGACCGTTCTCGCCATGCATGGTGCCCCTCCCTTCGCCTGCTTTGTAATAAAGTATACCTGTTCTCCCCTCTAAAATCAATTATTTCATCTGGCCCGGAACCCGTCTTCAATCCTGTCACCAATCAATGTACTTCTCTCCAACATAGGTTTATAACAGGTTCCCGGAAATACATGATAGCTGTTGATCTCCTCTCCCGTTGAGAAATAGATCGCATTACCGTTTATCTCACAGCTGTCCATACTTCCTCTGTCATAATCCTTCTGTACCATATAATAAGGCTCTTTCAGACTATGTTTTATAAACACACCGGCATCCGTAATATACTGATCCCAATAGGGGCTGACTGAAACTACGATGCAGAACAGCAGACTTCCTGCCACAATACTGAAAAACCCTGTCTTCCTTTCACTTAAATATTCTCCCACCGCAATCATAATCACCGCGATCAGAAAGGCAAGTCCATATCTGATAAACGGCGCCATTAAGAACCAGACAGCAAGATTCCCCCAGACGGCAAGATGCAGCACCATAAGCTGTGGACGAAGCGCCTTCCTCTGCAATCTTCTTATTAACAGCATAACGAATTGCAGAACCAGACTGATCATTGTTGCCCCGAGAAACATCTTTTCATAACGGAACTGGTGCTCCCACCAAACCGGCAGCCATTCCCTGACCGGCATATCTACCTTAGCCACATCGTACAGGCATCGACCCCATACCTTGATCTGGTCTGCGTCATGCACAAGATATTCCTTCGGGATTTTCCATACCGTCCGGAAAATATCGATCTTATCAAAGGGATAGAGCAGCCACCCTGAAATATAATAGTTCCTGACCAGAAACGGACACAGGATAACGCATCCACAGAAAATATAACCAAGGATCTCTTTCCATTTCCTTCCCTTGATCAGACAGTATGCGGGATAGATTCCAAGCAGAACCAGCAGGCAGCAGGAAAATTTCAAGGTAGCCGCAAAAACCCCTGCAACAGAAAGCAGGCAATACACCGTGTTATCCGAACGGCCTTCAAACAGGTTCTCACACCAGGCAGTTATAATGAACAAGGCGAAATACATAGTCGCATAGTCTGTGGCCGGAGACATGCTGCGTGTCATATTCACCAGCGTATATAACAGAATACCCGCCCGCATCATATCTGTGATGTGGTTCTCATGCCTGGCATAACTCTTAAGTCCGCGGAAAGCATACAGGCACATGACGGCTTCCAGGAATCCTGTCGTCGTGTGCAGGGAACGCCCGAACAGCCACTGCAGGCTGAATATGGATGCAAACGCCAGATAAGAGCTGTTGTATGCATAGTGAAGCTGCAAATTGCCAATGCCCTTGACCAGGCCGTACTCCTCATAGATCCGGATTGCCGCCGCATGATATATGTTTGTATCCGTGTGGAATTCCCCTCTTGAAGTAAAGAAAGCAAGCAGCAAAATAAAGCAGACATAGAAAAATCCCTCCCATGAACCTATCACAGGACGGTATGCCTGCCAAAGCTTACGTATTTTATTCCGGTTTCTGTATCCGGCCAGAAATGCCGCAATCAGAAGAATCCCGTGTGCGAAGCCTCCTATCTTTGCAAAAATGCTGAAGAATTCCACATACACGGTAATCACTATGATTCCGGCAATAAGATATCCTGTCAGGAAAAAACGCCTCTTTCCAAACAGACTCAGCGTACCCATCCCAATCAGCATACAGATCAAAAAAATATATATCCAGCTTATTATGACTGACAGCACTTGCTTTTCTCCTTTTAAGGCAATATTTCCATATTATGTTCTGCCATTCGAACTCCAATTATTCTAAAGTAGCACACTTACATTACTGCAGCCTTACAGAAAGCTTACATTTTTCTGTTGTGCCGTCTTACACAATTCTTCTTACCGTAATTATACTGCGGTATGTGGCGGAAGTAATCTTGATTCCGGACCTCTCCGTGCTGGCATGGACAATCTGTCCGTTCCCTATATAGATGCCCACGTGCCCTCCGTAATAAATGATATCTCCCGGCTGAGCCTCCGAGTAGGATACCCCTCTTCCGGCAGCGGACTGTGCATAAGAGCTTCTGGGCAGCGAGTAGCCAAATGCCTGATAGACCGCCATCACAAATCCGGAGCAGTCAGCTCCGTTGGTTAAGCTCGTCCCGCCAGCCACATAGGGATACCCTATATATTTGCAGGCAAAATTCGCAATCTGCTGCCCCTTGCCGCTTCCGGAAGAAACCGGTTTCTCCGGCTTATTATTCGAGCTGTCGGCTTTATCCGATTTGTCTGAATCATCATCAGATGAAGTATCCTTCTCCTCCTGCTCATCCTGCTCTTCCTGTGTATCGCTGTTATCCTCATCCTGGCTCTTTGTTGCTTCCTGCTCCGCCTTTCTGCGTTCCTCTTCCTGCTTACGCCTGCGTTCTTCCTCTTCCCTGCGCTTACGCTCCTCTTCCTCTCTGCGTTTGCGCTCTTCCTCTTCCAGTTTCCGGATCTGTGCCGTCTCCTGCTTAATCTTCGCGGTATAAGCAGCCGCCTCACGCTTAGCCTTGGATAACACTACACTGTAATTCTCATATTCCTTCTGTTTCTGTGCCAGGACTTCATTAACATACGCCTGTTCTTCTTCCATCTCTGCCTTGGATGTCTCCAGCTCTGATTTCTCTTCCTCAAGCTGATCCTGCAATTCCGCAACCTGACGTACTGCCGCCTCAAATTCTTCCAGGAGTTTCCTGTCATACTCATACAGTTCTTCCACATAGTTAGCCTTATTCATCATGTCACTCATGCTTTTGGCGCCCAGAAATAACTGCAGATAGGAGGCATCTCCCTTTTCGTACATAAACTTAATGCGGATCTTCATCGATTCATACTGCTCATCCTTATCCGCCACAGCTTCATCATATGCAATTTGTGTATTGGCAATATCCTCTTCCTTATCCTTAATCGCCTCCTGAATCAGATTAATGTCCGTCAGGAGTGCCACCATTTCCGCATCGAGATCACTGATCTCTTCTTCAAGTCCTTCCTGCGCATCCTGATAACCGGCAATCTGCTGGTTCACACTGTTAAGCTGCGACTGATTCTTCTTAATATCCTCCTGCAGGCCGGATATCGTAGTAGCCAATACCGGTTCTGCCGCCGCAATAAACAACAGGAAAGACAATATAATATATAAAAGCCGTGTTCCTCTTCTCTTCATCCTCCAGTGCCCCATCTGTCCCATACCTTATCAGAGTTCGCAATTATTCACTGTTCTCGGGAAGGGAACCACATCTCTGATATTCCCCATGCCCGTCAGATACATCACACATCTTTCAAAGCCCAATCCGAAACCTGCATGTCTCACAGAACCGTATTTCCTGAGGTCAAGATAGAACTGATAATCTTCCTTGTTTAATTCCAGTTCTTCCATTCTCTTCTCCAGAAGTTCCAGCTCATCCTCTCTCTGGCTTCCGCCAATGATCTCCCCGATTCCCGGCACAAGGCAGTCCATAGCTGCCACCGTCTTACCGTCCTCGTTCAGCTTCATATAGAAAGCCTTGATCTCCTTCGGATAATCCGTCACGAAAACAGGGCGCCTGAACTCCTTCTCCGTCAGATATCTCTCGTGCTCTGTCTGCAGGTCGCATCCCCAGGATACCTTATATTCAAATTCATCGTTATGCTTCTCCAGAATCGCAACGGCATCCGTATAAGTCACATGCGCGAAATCCGAGTTCAGCACATGATTCAGTCTTTCGATCAGTCCCTTATCCACAAACTGATTGAAGAAGTTCATCTCCTCCGGCGCATTCTCCAGCACATAACGGATAATATGCTTCAGCATCGCCTCCGCCAGCATCATATCGTCTGTCAGATCTGCAAAGGCAATCTCCGGCTCGATCATCCAGAACTCTGCCGCATGCCTCGTGGTATTGGAATTCTCGGCGCGGAAAGTAGGCCCGAATGTATATACATTCTTAAACGCAAAGGCATAGGTCTCCACATTCAGCTGCCCGCTGACAGTCAGATTGGTTGCCTTTCCGAAAAAGTCCTGGCCATAATCCACCTTCCCGTCCCCGGTCCTGGGCAGATTCTCCAGATCCATCGTAGTAACCTGGAACATCTCACCGGCCCCCTCACAATCACTTCCCGTGATAATCGGCGTGTGCACATACACGAACCCTCTCTCCTGGAAAAAGGTGTGGATCGCATAGGCAATCAGGGAGCGGACCCTGAAGACAGCCTGAAACGTGTTCGTTCTCGGCCGCAGATGGGAGATTGTCCTCAAATATTCAAAACTGTGTCTTTTCTTCTGCAGCGGATAATCTGCCGTGGAAGCGCCTTCCACCAGAATCTCCTCCGCCTGCATCTCGAATGCCTGCTTGGCCTGCGGTGTGGCCACAATCCTGCCTCTGGCCACGATCGCTGATCCCACATTCAACCTGGAGATTTCTTCGAAATTCGGAAGACTGTCATGATACACCACCTGTAACGGCTCGAAAAAAGTACCGTCATTCAAAACAATAAATCCAAATGCCTTCGAATCTCTGATGCTTCTCACCCAGCCGCCCACTGTCACTTCCTTATCGATATACGCTCCGCTGTTGCGATGCAGTTCCTTGATATCTGTCAAATTCATACTGCTCATATCTCTGTTTCTCCTTCTGCTGTTTCATATTATACTGTTTTCATAATACTTCTTTTTCGGATTTATGCCCAAATTATCCCCGGCATAAACATTCTATGAACTCTGAAACCCATATTTAATTAATATATCATAAATCCTTTCTCCTTAAAAGAGGTTCTGTATCAATTCATCCCAGGACTTTGCATTTACTGCAAAGTCCTGGGATGAACTGTTACAATTTCCTTGCCTAACAAAGAAATCAATGCTAAAATATTTTCTATATGCAACAAGTAATCGGGAGGTAAGTTCATGAGTACATTCACTATAGTTTTGTTAGTCATTCTGGCGGTTCTGACCATTGCCGTAGTCGTGCTGTATTTTCTCGGTAAGAGAGCCCAGAAGAAACAGGCCGAACAGCAGGCGCAGATCGAGGCCATGAAGCAGACAGTCTCTATGCTGATCATCGATAAGAAGCGAATGAAGCTAAAGGATGCCGGGCTTCCCCAGGCAGTGATAGACCAGACGCCGAAGTGGCTCCGTGGTTCCAAGCTTCCTATCGTCAAAGCCAAAGTCGGCCCGCAGATCATGTCCCTGATCAGCGAAGAGAAGATCTTCGATTCCATACCGGTCAAGAAAGAAGTGAAAGCGGTGGTCAGCGGTATCTATATCACCGATGTCAAAGGCCTGCACGGCAAGGTGCCCGTTGCCGAGAAGAAAAAGAAGAGTAAGTTCAAACAACTGGTAGAGCGTGCACAGGAGAAGGCCGGAGCCAGACCAGTCAAATAACAGCATAATCACAAAGAATACCAAGGCAGCTTCCCTCCGGTCTTTCTCATTCAGACCAGAGAGAAGCTGTCTTTTTGTTTCGAGGCTATCTGGACAGTAATGTGGCAGTCTGACAGAAATTCATAGTTGATATCGAGTGCGTAATCCACGTCCACGATAATGTTGTCCGGTCTTTCTTCCAGCCGGATCCTCTTCGTATCAATTCCCACAACAAGCTGTCCAAAGGGCGTGTTATAATTCGTCAGATTCTTCTTATTCTCCTGAAAGACCATATGAACGTTCACCAGGCCGCTTCGGGATAATTCCAGCATATGTTCACTGAATTTCAGCCTGTTCTTCGTAGCCTGGCTAAATCCCTCCGTGGTCTCCTCATAGATCACATAATGTTTATCATTCCTCTTATAATAGCCCCCTGCCACCACCATCTCTATCTTGTCCGAATCCGCCTCGCGCTGATCGAACTGCAGTCCTTTTAATGTCAATAATACTTCCTGCGTCATATATATTCCCGCTTTCCGCCTGTAACAGTTCCGATGCCTTTTCTGTTACTTCTGCTCTTCTTCCTAACCTTCTGCCGTTATCTGTTCCTGCTGCGCCAACCCTCTGTATCCCCGTATCTTCGCAAAGTAACTGATGACCAGAATCACATCCGCCCCGGCCCACGCCAGGATCTCCGCATAGAAGATGCCCTCCTGTCCCATAAACAACGGCAGCAGAACCGCGCTTAAGGTTCTCATGATAAATTCCGCGACTCCTGACAGCATCGGCAGCACAGTATTCCCCATCCCCTGGATGGATGACCGCAGCACATGCAGAAGATAGAGGATCGGCAGGCATATACTCATGACCGCCAGATAATAGTAAGCAATTCCCATCGTCATCTCATATTCTTCAGGCGTACCCGAAATAAACAGGCTCAGAATAAGCCGCCCGCCAAGCAGCATGACCACAGCGATCACGACTGCCGTAACGGTGCCGATAACCACTGCCGAACGCACCCCTTGTCTGATACGCCGTATCTTCCCGGCTCCCAGATTCTGCCCCACATAAGTGACCATGGCATAGCCGTAGGAAGTGGCGGCAATCTCCAGCAGGCCATACAGCTTATTCGTGGCCGTAAAGCCTGCTATAAAAATCACACCGAACCCATTCACCACCGACTGCACGATCATACCGCCTACCGCGATAATCGCATTCTGAAACGCCATCGGCGAACCGAGATAAAGCAGCTTACCCGTCATGCCCTCATGCAGGCGGAAATCGGATGCCTGAAACGACAAAATCTCGATCTTTCTGATATGATAGATGCAGAAAAGCGCCGAAACCAGCTGTGCGATCAATGTCGCCACAGCCGCCCCCGCAATTCCGAAATGAAATACCATTACAAATAAAATATCCAGTGCAATATTCGTAAGGGAAGCCACAATCATGGCATTTAACGGCGTTCTCCCGTCTCCCAGCGCCCGCAGGATACATGCCAGAAGATTATACAGCATGACAATGGGAATTCCCGCGAACATGATACGCAGATAGAGGGTCGCATTGCCGATGATATCCCCGGGTGTCTGCAGAATATGCAGAACCGGCGTCACCACAGCCTGTCCGGCAGCAACCAGAATGATCATAAAAATAACTGACAGGCACGCGGAATTGCCTATGACCTTCCTTAGCATGTCATCCCGTTTCGCGCCGAACTCCTGCGCCATCATAATACCGAAGCCCTGCGTCAGGCCCTGAATGATCCCCAGTACCATCCAGTTCAGCCAGTCAGAGGCACCGAGCGCCGCAAGCGCCTGAACCCCCAGCCCTTTTCCGACCACCATCGTATCCACGACCGTATACAGCTGCTGGAAGATATTACCCGCCATCAGTGAGAATGCGAATGACAGAATCAGAGGGGTCGGCCTTCCTTCTGTCATTTTCTTAATATGTGTACTCATAGTTACCCCTTTCCGTCAGTACTCTTCTATATTAATAACCTTCGCAGATAATATTCCATAAGTCAATATGGAGTTTGCGAACTTCTGAAATTTATCTGCGGCATCACTGACGAAAAAACGGTACAATTCCGTCCCAAGCCCCGGTCTGTGCCCGCTCTCCAGCCCTCTTTCCTGAAGAAGTTTTTTTAACTCATGTGCAGTTTCGTAGGCAGGATTGACCAGTGTCACATCAGGCCCCATGATCCTTCCCACGGTGGAACGTATCATGGGATAATGCGTACAGCCCAGAATCAGGGTATCGATTCCCACATCGATCAATTCCGTCAGATATCTCCTTGCGATCTCGTCCGTCACAGGATCCTCCCACAGCCCCTCCTCTACCAAGGGGACGAAAAGCGGACATGCTTTCCCAAGAACTGTTGACACAGGATTGTTCTCTTTTATGTATCTGTTATAAATACCGCTTCCTATGGTTGCCTCTGTGGCTATAACACCGATCTTCCCGTTCCTCGTAGCGTTAATCGCCGCTCTTGCACCGGATTTGATCACCCCTATGATCGGAATATCTGCTTCCCGTTCCAGAACCTCCAGTGCATAAGCGCTGGCAGAATTACATGCGACCACAATAGCCTTTACCTCCTGTGTCCGCAGGAACCGTACAATCTGTCTGGAAAACTTAATAATGGTATCCTTCGATTTATTACCATAAGGCACCCGTGCCGTATCGCCAAAATAAACGATCCGCTCATTCGGAAGCTGCCTCATGATCTCCCGTGCCACAGTCAGCCCGCCCACTCCCGAGTCAAAAACCCCGATGGGCCTGTCGCACAGCACATCCTGTTCCTTATCACACATATTAATCCCTCATTTCTTTTCACCCTGCGCAAACCATTCCTGTTCTTCCAGCCATTCCAATAATCTGCTTCTTATGACAATCTGATCCCCTGCAGCATCCAACAGATCCCTGCAGTCCGTCTTCCCGATAATCTGTTCCCCTTCGCCTGTCACCAGAATCTCCTGAAAGGTCGCTTCCGTGAAACTGAGTTCCGGGTACAGGATTCCCCACCACACAAGCGCCAAAACTCCGGTAACCGCCGCCCGGAGGCGGATATCGCAGTATCCTCTTCGAATCATCTGCCGGATATTCTGTCTTTTCCTCATATTTGTTACACTCCTGTCCGCCGCTTGCCGCGGCTGTTGTAAGGAGTATAACCGTCCGTTCCTTTTCTATACCTGCTCCCGGCAGAAAGTCCCTCTTCCGGTTCTACTTCTTCCTCCCGGAGTTCTCCTGCTCCAGCCGGATCTGCCTGATGACAGACTTCTCCTGATTGTCAATATGAAGCCTGGCCGCCTCGGCAGCTTTCTTCTTTTCTCCCCGGATAATGCTGTCATATATCATTCTATGCTCCTGCACCAGATTATCATGCCGGCTCTCATCCTTAATATATTCGAAGCGATATCTGTACATCTGCTCTGACAGGTTGTTGATCAGCTGGATCAGTCTCTCATTGCCTGTGGCCAGAACAATGATATCGTGGAATGCCACGTCCGCCGCCGCAATGGTGGCCGCGTCCCCTGTGACAGCAGCATGCCTGAATTGATCGCAGGCCTGTTTCAGCTTCCTCTTCTCCTCTTCGCTGATCCTTTCACAGGCAAGTTCCGCACAGAGAGCATCCAGCGCGCGGCGCACTTCCAATACATCCTTCAGGCTCTTCTCCGTAATCTGCGCCACCTCCGCTCCCCTGCGCGGAATCATAATTACCAGTCCCTCCAGTTCCAGCTTACGGATCGCTTCCCTGATCGGAGTCCTGCTGACGCCGAGTCTGTTGGCCAAATGGATCTCCATCAGGCGTTCCCCCGGCTTCAGTTCTCCCGTCAGAATCGCCTTCCGAAGCGTATTGAACACAACATCCCGCAATGGAAGAAATTCATTCATCGTCATCTCGAAATCAGCTCCCATTCAAACCACCTTCCTCTCAGTCACTTAACATCCCCCAAAGCTCCATCAATCCTGTCCGCCATTATAAAATGCCGTCACAAAAATCTGTCCCGCCAGCTGCCGCCTCCTTACTTCCGCTGCTGCCGCTTCCGCAGTCTCTTTCTGCCCGAAAATACCGAAAACCGTAGGACCGCTGCCGCTCATCAGGGCATTCTCCGCCCCCTCCGCCCTAAGCGTCTCCTTTATCCTGTCAATAACCGGATATTCCTTTACCGTAACCGTCTCAAGTACATTCCCAAGTCTGTCTGCTATCCCTTTCATACTTCCATTTTTAAGAGCCTCGATCATGCCGTCTATATCCGGATGATAGTCCAGACTGTCCGCATGCAGATTCCCGTAGACAAATCCCGTAGACACATCAATATCCGGTTTGGCAACCACCAGATGGCATGCCGGCGGCGCCGGCAGCGGCGTCAGTATCTCTCCGATTCCCTCCGACAGCATCGTTCCGCCTGCAATGCAATAAGGAATATCTGCGCCCAGCGTTACCCCCAGCTGCTGAAGCTGCGATATAGAATACCCCATTTCGAAAAGCTCATTCAATCCACGCATGGCTGCGGCGGCATCGGAGCTGCCCCCTGCCATTCCTGCGGCTATGGGAATCCTTTTTGTTAAAGTGATCTTAACGCCCTCTGTAATATTTCTCTCCCGAAAGAGCAGCTCCGCCGCCTTACAGACCAGGTTATTGCCGTCCAGCGGCAGTTTACTGTTGTCTGTCTGCAGTTCAATGCCTGCCTGCTCCCTCTTTTCTATGATAAGTTCGTCAAAGATGTCCACTGTCTGCATGATCATCCTGACCTCATGATATCCGTCCGTCCTGCGCCGCAGGACATCCAGTCCGATATTCACCTTCGCATAAGCTTTCTGATATATCTTATTCATATACAGGAACACCGCCCTTCTCCTATTCTCTTTCTGCCCAAATCCATCTCCTGCCGGGGACCGCAATCCCGACCGGCCGTCCGATACGGAATCTCTCAGGATTCAAATTGCATTTTGTATACAATGATTGTATTTAATTATATACAATCCGCCCATTTTCGTCAACTATACTATGCCCCTCGCCGCAGGCGGCTTGGAATGGGCAGCGAAAAATTAAAATTTCCCTGTCTGTTCCTAAGTTTTCCAGTGGTATGGTTCGATATAATACATAAGAGCAAAGATTCTTATTTGCATGAAACAGAAACACAAAATATCATTCCAAGGAGGGATACCAATGAGCGTAAACGGAGTTACAAGCGGTGCAGCAAATGCTTATGATATCTATGCGGCCAACCAGAATGCTGCAAAGACATCCGAAGAGACCAATTCCAAAGGTAACGCTTCTGACGAAAAGAATAACGGCGTTGTCTATGAGCCATCGAAAGAAACATCCAAGGATACGGTAACCAAGACCTACACGCAGAATACGAATCTGGTGAACAAGTTAAAGGCAGACGCTGATGCACACGCTAAACAACTGCAGAGCATCGTAGAGAAACTGATGAACCAGCAGGGACAGACCTACAACAGTGCCAACGGCATCTGGTCCGTTCTTGCAAGCGGCAATCTGAAAGTAGATGCCGCTACCCAGGCACAGGCGAAGAAAGATATCGCCGAGGACGGTTACTGGGGCGTAGAGCAGACATCTGACAGGATCATCGATTTCGCTACCGCATTGACAGGCGGCGATCCCAGCAAGATCGAAGAGATGCGCGAGGCTTTCAAGAAAGGCTACAAGCAGGCAGAGAAAACATGGGGCGGCCAGCTGCCGGATATCTCCCAGAGGACTTACGATGCCGTAATGCAGAAATTCGACAAACTGGCTGAGGAAGCCGGACTGACAACATCGAATTAAGCATTGCTGTATATTCGGTCCAGTCACTGATAATTTCAAAACTGTTAAGAGAAGCCATGCCGAATAAGCATGGCTTTCTTATGTCCAATCTCTAAAAATAACACACCCAATCATCAATTTAGCAGGTAGTCTGACTGTCCCTTCCGTGGTAAACTATAGTAGCGGCATAGTACCGTTTTGCCCAGGGCTTTGCAGAGACAATCCGTATCCGTAAAGACTGCAGATACCATAGGCTATATCCAGGAACCAAAAGGAGAATCAGTAGTATGAGTACATTACATCATCGTATCATTGCCGCCGCTGCAGTTTTGATTCCGATGGCTGTCATTCTGTTCTATGCCGGAAGCTGCTCAGTCTCCTCCCTGGCAGAGAACTATCCGCAGACACTAACAGTAGATGTATTCGATTCCCTGGCCAACTATCAGGGTATCCAGTCCGGCTGGTTTGCCGGGCTTGTTCTGGACCGGTTCAATATAAGACTGAATATCATCGCCTCAAATGTGGCCGGCGGAGGGGATACCATGTACCAGACACGCGCCGCTGCCGGGGAACTGGGCGATCTGATTATCTGCGACGGCAGTAACCATAATCTGCAGGAACTTGTGACGGCGGGTCTGGTCATGGATATGAGCAGCCTGCTGCAGGATAAGGCCATCATGCAGTACGGACTTGCGATCCGTGCCCTCAACGACCCCATATCGGATACGGCAATCTATGCGGTTCCCTCCGAAATCTCCAGCAGAAATTGCCTGCAGTACAGCGAAAACGAGGAACCTGCCTGCGGCCCTTAGCTTGAACGCCGTTTTTTCTGTGCTCCGAAGCAGCACGCCATCGGATATGAAATGCTGCCGGATGCCTCCGGTTCCGGCGATACAGATTCTTCCGATGAGACCGCTGCCCGCACCAATACCGACACCGGCACGATAAGGCATGACGCTCCCATGGCGCTCACACAGACTGCCCTTACCGATTATACCGGGCGCTTTGTGGGATATATCCAAACCTGTAACCGCCGGATGACGGTAGAGACATTGTCCGAATTGGAACATGGACTTTCTCATGTTTCCGGTGAGATAGCGGAAATCAAGCTGTTCCTGACAGATCTCTACCTGCAGATCCGCGAAACCATGAACCGCAACTACGCTTCGGCAGAAATACCTTTTATGGGGAATGCCGCGGTCATCGAGTATATCAACAAAACCAATTACCTCTGCGAGATCATCCGGTTTCTGTCGGAACAGTCCGAAATGATCATGAACACGATCGGCAGCCCTTCCCGTAATACGATTCTGGATGATGTGCTTTTCTATATCGACCATAACTTCCAGCACAATATCAAGCTGGATACCATAGCGCCTCTTTTCGGATATAACAGCGCTTATCTCGGCAAGATCTTCAGCAAAACCGTGGGCGAAAATTTCAATTCCTACATTGACCACAAGCGGATCGAGCTCTCGAAACAGCTTCTGCTGGAGAACCGGCTGAAAGTGTACGAGATAGCAGACCAGGTGGGTTACAAGAACGTGGATTACTTCCACAAGAAATTCAGAAAATATGTGGGTGAAAGCCCCGCGGAATTCCGCAAGGGACATGGTCTGGAAACAGAATCAGGAAAATACCCCCCCCCACATACATAGGAGGATCTCAACAAACTTAGTTTCCTGTACTATAAAAGAACTGGCGCCCCAAAAAGGGACGTCAGTTCTTTTCACCCGTAACTTTGGAGGCACCCAAGTTGTTACTTTAGATTATTTCCTGTTGACTGCCGCAATCATTATTGATGCTCTGCCATATATGCCTCATATTCTTCCACCTGCGCTCCGTGAATCTCAACGAGCTCATCAACGATTCTCTGAATCCCCAGATTCTCAAGATTTTCTACATACGCATCCCAATCGTCAAGAGACTTTCCGCCGCCGATCACACCCCATGTATACTCTTTCATGGCATCACCGATGTCAGTACCGATATCGTTGTTTACAACATAGGCATCCGGGTTCTTCTTCTCGATCGATTTTGCATAAGCGTCACGGCTGCTCTCCTTCACCTTCTCGAACAACTCGGTTGTCTCTGCAACGTTCTCGATATTGCATTCATCTTTTCTTGCAAACAGATCCTGGAAGAGCTTAATACCAAGATTCTGCTCCGTATTCTCAGGGCCGTCGCCTGCATTGATAATCTCATAAGTTCCGTCGCCGTTATCTATGTAATCTCTTCCCTCTACACCAAACCTTCTGTGGATATAATTTTCCGGTGTTGCCATATCGTCCCAGATCGCATACGCTCTCTCAGGGTCAGAACATACATTGGTAATTCCAAAATAGCACCATGCCGCAATCGTAGCAGGCTCATCCTGCGGATTTCCATTATCTCCGCTCACCATATCGATGGGAATCCACTCTGCCCCGGGATTGGTAGAATAGAAGGACTGCATGATTCCGCTTGACGGATTGTTCCAGTTTACCCAGCTGTAGGTTGCACCGAAACCGCCGTTTGCCATTTCCTCGTCACGGTCTGTATCCGTAATGATACTGGGATCGATTACGCCGTCCGCATACAGCTTCGCTACACGGCCCAGCCATTCTTTACAATCTTCTGTTGTCGGACCATATACATAAGAGCCATCCTCTAAGCGGATAAAATCCATACGTCCGTTGCCTTCACCGCATCCCTGAATCCATGGCCAGAAACTACGGTAATCATATCCGTCACCGTTCCAGCCGTAAGTGTCATCCACTCCGTTGCCGTCCGGATCATCGTTGGTAAACGCATACAGGCATGCTTCCAGTTCATCCAACGTCTTGGGAACTTCAAGATTCAGGTTATCCAGCCAGTCTTTCCTGATCCAGAGTGTTTCACAGGCCGGCTCCGCAACATCTCCCGGAATACGGTAGGTACCATTATCGGAGGACGCATAGAACATAACGCCGGGATCGATTGAATTGTAGTAGTCTACCATATTGGTATATCTCTCCATGTACGGGGAGACATCCACCAGAAGCCCTGCGTCTACCCATTTGGTAAAGTCGGCTTCCATGTTCCACCACCAGATGATATCCGGCCTCTGTGTCTCATCACCCATCAGCAGAGAGATTTTGGATGTAGCATCTGACCATCCCGGCAGGGCTATGATCTCAATATCCAGATTATAACGTTCTTCCAGCCAGTGCTCGATCTCACTGTCCGGTGTGGTATATCCCTGCAGACATACTACACTCATCTTCATGGTTTCTTCCTGGTTCAGAACATCAATCGGCTCATCTGCCAGAACCGGTTTCTCCGCCGACGCCGAATCTGATCCGCCTGAAGATGCGTCTCCGGATCCTCCTCCACATCCTGTCAGCATACCGGCAGCCATAACGCCGGCCATTAATAGGGCTATTGCTCTTCTTTTCATAATTCATTTTCCTCCTTTTTATTGTCCTTTTTTATAGAAAAGATGCCTTTCATCACTGTGCCCGATTCTTACTGTCTGATCAGCTTATCCTTTCACACCGCCGATCATAACCCCCTTAACGAAATATTTCTGTACGAACGGATATACACACAGAATCGGTACGGTTGCCACAACCACAGAAGCTGCCTTGATCGTAGCCGCAGTCACATTCGTTGATGACGCCACTGTGACACCCGCTGCCTGCATAGCCTGGTTCGTATTCGTGAGCATGTATCTCAAAACAGCCTGCAGCGCCCATCTGCTCTTCGTATTGATATACAGTACGCTTGAGAAATAGTCATTCCAGTAACCTACTGCTGTAAAGAGGGCAATCGTTGCAATACTCGCCTTGGATAAGGGCAGAACGATCTTCCAGAAGATCGTCACATCATTCGCGCCATCCAGCCTCGCCGACTCTTCCAGACTCTCCGGAATCGTGGAGAAGAAGCTGCGCATGATAATGACGTTGTATGCGCTGATCAGTCCCGGAAGAATCAATGACCAGCGGTTGTCGATCAGGTACATGTTCTTGATCAACAGATATCCGGGAATCATACCGCCTGAAAAGAGCATCGTAAACAGAATCAGCAGATTCATTGTCTTACCGAACGGTAAATCCTTCTTGGAAAGCGGATACGCCGTTGTCGCAGTAAATAATGTGCCAAGGAAGGTTCCTGTAACCGTCACCATGATAGTCGTAAAATATCCGGTCCAGATGGACGGATCCTTAAATACCTTGGAATAAGTGTCTAAGTTAAACCCCTGTGGCCAGAGGAACACGCCTCCCTTCGCCGTAGCTTCCACCGAACTGAAGGACATCATAATAACGTGCCAGAAAGGGTACAGCATGATGAGACTCAGCACTGTGAAGAAAATATAATTGAGGATCTTAAAGGTTTTTTCAGCCGTACCTACTTGAATTGTGGTTCCGGCCACTTTTGATTTTGCCATATTATTCTCCTTCCTTTCCCTAGAATAGTCCTTCGTTGTTCGTCCGCTTCGCTATCGTATTGACAACAACGATCAGAATGAATGCCACAACCGATTTGAACATACCCGCCGCCGTGGAGAAGGAATAGTCGTTATTGATAATACCCATTCGGTAAACGTATGTATCAATGATATCCGCCACATCATATACATGCGAAGTATACAGCATGAAGATCTGGTCAAATCCGGCATTCAGGATATTACATTATGAAAACGAATACCTACGGAATCGATTTAAAGAAGGGTGTATTAAACAGAGGAAATCTGTATCGGATGGCCCGTGTAATGGAAAGGCAGACTTTATCATTGTAGAATTCAGTGTTAACGATGATGACAATGAACATTTTCTGGAAACCTATGAGGGATTGATCAGTAAACTATACAAAAGTAAAGCCCGCCCCGCCGTCCTGACCGTAAACAGCGTGCGGTATGACAACGGAGAGAATGCCCAGGAGCAACACCTGAAGGTCGGCAGGGCGTACCATATCCCCTGTGTAAGCATGAAACCGTGCCTGTATGAAAAAGTTCTGGACGGTACCTTTACAAGCCGTAACATCACCGAGGATGATCTGCACCCTAACGATCTCGGCCACAGCCTGATGGCTGAAGTTATCATTGATTTCCTTGAAGGGGTATATGAGCATCTGAAAGACATGCCTGACCCGGCATCGGAAGCCGACAGCCTCCACCTGGATACCTTGGCCGAACATCTGCCCTACGGAGAGCATACCGTAGAAATCGAAGTGGCCAAAACCCATGAAAATGATAAAGTGCCATTTTATCTTGTATCGGTGATCGTCTCCGCCCAGGCGTAGCCTACTGCATGTATTCCGCCGGAATAATCAGCCTGATCAAAGTGCCTTCCTTTGACTTTGAATAGATATGCATACGGTACCCATTGCCATAATACTGCCTGATACGCTGATTGATATTATAGAGTCCGATGCTTTTGCTCCTGCTCATATCACGGATCTCGATATCCTTCCGAAGCTTCTCCAAAGCTTCGGAAGCCATACCGCATCCGTTGTCCTCCACATCAATATACAGCAGTCTAAACCCATCCGAAATCCTGCTGTAAACGGAAAGCCGGATCACTCCACCCTCTTCTTTCTCCTCCATTCCATGCAGAATCGCATTTTCCACCACCGGCTGCAAAAGCAGCGGCAGGATCTGATATTCTGACAATTCCAGGCCTTCCTCCACTTTCTTCTCGTACAGGATACGGTCGCCGAACCGCAGCTGCTGTATCATCATATATATATCCACATGTTCTATCTCTCCCTCCAGGGATGTGACAGAAGCTCCCACATTTTCCAACACATATCTCATGGATCTGCCTAACAGTTTGACCGCTGTTGCCACTTCCCTGTCTCCGGCCGTAAAGGCCTTCATGCGGATTGTCTCCAGTGTATTGTACAGGAAATGCGGATTGATCTGGCTTGCCAACATTTTAAATTCCATTTCCTGCTGGCTGATCATAAATTCTTTCTCCTTGATCTGTGCCTCATAAACCTTCGCTTCCTGCTCTTTAATATTCTTCACCATCACCTGCAGATCGGCAAACACATCGGATAACTCATCATTTCCCTGGAGGATCGGGATCAGCCCATAATCCCGATTGCTGGCCTTATGCATCTCCTGCCGAAGTACCCCCCCCCACTCTCTCTACAAAATATCCGGTAAAGAAGTGTATCATAATAAGCGGAATCACCAATGCAAGAAGCAAAACCGCAATGCAGAGCAATAATATATTCTGTATATTTCGAAATCCGCCGGGATCGATCGTGGTAATATAAAGTCTTGACTCCGACCGGTAAGTATATAGAGTGGAAATATCAATAAAACATGTCACGCCATCCTGTCTGATCCGGTCTCTGCGCTGGAAATATGGTTCTTCATAATCAATGGCGCAGGATTGCTCCATGCAATTACATGTAATTTGCATCCAAAAACGCCTACGGTAACAGTTTTCTTATTGTGACGAAACAAATACAGGTATGATCCTGCGGTATTAACTGTTATAATGAGAAATACAATTAACCTATCGAAAGCGAGGATATTCTATGAAATTCAACAACGGCTGCTGGCTGTTCAAAGAAGGGACAGCCTGCTTCTCTCCGCACGAGGTCTACTATACCAGAATCAGCGACACGGAAGTGACCCTGTGCGCACCCACACACCCGATCGCCCAGCGCGGCGCCACATTAGGCGGGATCAATCTCACCATCCGCATCTCATCCCCTATGCCAGATGTGCTGCGTATACAGACCGGCCACCATACGGGAAGGCTTAAGCGGGCGCCTTCCTTTGACCTGAAACTGAATGACCCGCAGAAGCTTCAGGTGGAAGACAGCGAAGATAAGATCACCGTCACCACCGGAAGCCTGACCCTGGCTATCACGAAAAATCCCTGGTCCATGACCTACACAAGCGGCGGCAAAGTGCTTACCGCCAGCGGGAACCGTGATCTCGCCCTGATGAAGACTGACTATAAAGGCGATTTCTACGAAGTAAACGGCGATCTGGAAAACACCTTCATGCGTGAACAGCTGAATATCGGCGTAGGCGAATTGCTGTATGGTACCGGTGAACGCTTCACCCCTTTTGTCAAAAACGGGCAGAGCGTTGAAATCTACAACGAGGACGGCGGCACAAGCACAGAGCAGGCCTATAAGAACATTCCTTTCTTCCTTTCCAACAAAGGATACGGTGTCCTGGTCAACCATCCGGAGCGTGTCTCCATGGAATTCGGCACGGAGAATGTGACGAAGACTTCCTTCTGTGTCGAGGGCGGCAGCCTGGATTACTTCTTCTTCAACGGATCGACCATGAAAGATGTCCTGACAAGATACACCGATCTTTCCGGCAAGCCCGCACTTCCGGCTCCCTGGACCTTCGGCCTGTGGCTGTCCACTTCTTTCACGACCGATTATGATGAAGCCACCGTTATGAGCTTTATCGACGGTATGCTGGACCGCGGCATTCCGCTGCGTACCTTCCACTTCGACTGCTTCTGGATGAAAGCCTTCCACTGGTCAGATTTCGTCTGGGACGAGAAAGTCTTCCCCGATCCCACAGGAATGCTGTCCCGGATCAAGGCGAAAGGCCTTAATATCTGCGTATGGATCAATCCTTACATCGGACAGGAATCTATCCTTTTTGCCGAGGGCGCAAAGAAAGGATACTTCATCAAAAGGCCTAACGGCGATGTGTGGCAATGGGATATGTGGCAGCCCGGCATGGCACTGGTAGACTTCACCAATCCGGATGCCTGCAGATGGTATCAGGACAAGCTGGAAGCGCTGCTGGATATGGGTGTGGACTGCTTCAAGACAGATTTCGGTGAGAGGATCCCGATAAACTGTGTCTACCATGACGGTTCCGACCCTAAGAAGATGCACAATTTCTATACCTATCTCTATAACAAAGTTGTATTCGATCTGCTGGAGCGCAAGCGCGGCAAGGGAGAAGCCGTGCTGTTCGCCCGCTCTGCTACCGTAGGCGGCCAGAAATTCCCGGTACACTGGGGCGGCGACTGCTGGTCCGACTATGTCTCCATGGAAGAAAGTCTGCGCGGCGGCCTGTCCCTGCTCATGTCGGGTTTTGGTTTCTGGGCACACGATATCGGCGGTTTCGAGCACACCTCCACGGCGGATGTGTACAAGCGCTGGGTTGCCTTCGGCCTGCTGTCCTCCCACAGCCGCCTGCACGGCAGCCAGTCTTACCGCGTACCGTGGCTGTATGACGAGGAAGCTGTAGATGTGGTGAGGGCATTCACCCGCCTGAAGGCTTCGTTGATGCCTTATCTCTACAAGACATCCATCGACACTTCCCGTTCCGGTGTGCCGACTATGAGAAGTATGGTTCTGGAATTCACCCAGGATAAGAACTGCAGTTACCTGGATAAACAGTATATGCTGGGTGACAATCTGCTCGTTGCTCCGATCTTCAACGAAGAGGGAATCGGTTCGTTCTATCTTCCGAAGGGCACCTGGACGGATTTCTTTACAGGAGAAGTGATGAATGGCGGCGCCTGGGCCGAAAAGAAATATGATTATCTGCATCTGCCGCTGATGGTGCGCGAGAATTCTGTCGTGGCAGTCGGCGCCTGTGATGATAAGCCGGATTATGATTATGCCGACGGCGTAGAACTGCGCGTGTATGCACTCGTGGACGGACAGGAATGTTCGACAACCGTCTATGATATGAAACAGAAAGAAGACCTGCGTGTCTCCATTGTGAAGAGCGGCACTTCGATCAGCATCCAGGCCGAAGGGGATAAACCCTATACGGTGCGGCTTGTCAATGTACAGGCAGCTTCGGCGGTTGGAGCTTCCATGGCAGTCGACGGGAAGGATACGGTGTTGACGCTTTCAGGTGCGGTTGCCGATATCACGTTATAGGACATTAAATTCATTACGCATACATCTTTTCAAAGAAAAGCAGAGTCTCACAGTGTGGGCTCTGCTTTTTGCATTTTTAATTGATGTTCCCCTCTCCACGCTCTGCCAAATTTGAAGCCAAAATATAATCTGCAAACAGTCCTCTATCATTTATTAAAACACTATTAATGAGTTACGAGAGGCTTAATTTCTTCGTCTAACGTTTTTCGGAGTTCCGCCATCATCTGAGCATAATATTTGAACTTTGGCAATGCCTGTTCCTGTGCAGCCTTATAGCCTGCAAAATCGATTGTGGCCTTTATTGCGCTTTCATTGGGAATCTCACCATTTCTATAATGAGTTGCAGCATACATAACTTCCTCTTTAGAAGCAAACCAAATCAGGCAAAAATCATCAATTACTTTCTCGATGCATTCCTGTTTTGTTTTTTCAATAATGTTAAGAATAGACTGGCCTTTGTACTTACTATCATCCAGTTCAATCTCAGATACCACATCAGCCATAATATCGGCAATCTTTGGATTCTCTTTTCTTAGTTCCTCAATATACTGCCTGATTTCTTCGATCTTCTTCTGCCGCTCTTTCGGTGTAATATCTTCGTCGCTATTTTCAGGAGTTACAATATTTTGAATCAGATTGATAATGTATTCATAGTCAATTTTGATGTTACTGTATGCCATCAGCTCATAATCATAATCTACAGCCGGAGCATTCGGATCATCCTCCGGAACTGATTTGTCTGGTCTGAGCTCTTCAATCAAATTTGCGTAATGACCGGCATAATCTTCATATTCTTTCTCTGTCATTCCATAGGATTCCAGCATTCCGTGTTCATAATTAGTAAAGGACTTGAGCTGTGCAAATAGTTTGTCAAAATTCTGGAACATTTTTACAAATACTTCTTTTTCTTTTCGTGACATTGCCGGGATATCCACAGGTGTCTGTGCAGCTATCCTTACTGCTGATAACGCTTTCCTAAAAGCCGGTTCTATCTCATCCCAGTCCGCCAATAAAGCTTCTTTGGTTCCTCCTGCAGAATATAGCTTCACCGCATTATCTACGGCTTCCTTAAACAACTTAGGCGACTGGAATGTAACAATCTGCCCATAAATCTTAGGCTTGTCAAATATACGATTTGTTCTGGAAAATGCCTGAATCAAATCATGTGGTCCCATTGGTTGTCTGTCAATAAATATCGCAGACATACATGGTGCATCAAAGCCTGTCAGCAATCTGTCTACAACAATAACTAAATCTACCTGCTCATTTCGGCTCATAAACTTAGCATCTTTTCTTGCCAGCCTTTTATTCAGATTTATATTATATCCCTGAATTTGAGACAAATCATACTTTGTTCCAAACATGTTATTATAATCATCTAAAGATTCCTGCATCTTCTGCTGATTTACTTGCGACCCCTCTTCATTTTCAGATACAGAGTATGTAATAGCAAACTTAGGAAAATCAGGCAATACCCGCTTAATTCTATCGTCTATAACAAGTGGTGTTTCCCCACCTTTTACTTTCTTTAGCAGGTCGTAATATTTCTGAGCAATTTGAATAGAGCTTGTTGTAAGAAGACCCTCATAAGTTTTCCCTTTACCATTTTGGAAGCCTAACTTGTGGTAAGATTTATTAAGAATGATATCCAGCACTTTTAACATATGAACTTCGTTATCATATGTTCTTGCATCTGTTTCATCCATAATGTTTTTAGGCCCGTTATGCTCTACTTGAAAACCAAGTACTGCATTATCATGAATTGCATTTTGAATTGTATATCTATGAAGTCTTTTTCCATACAATTCCTCAGTAGTTCGTGGCAGATCGCCTAACTGGGGATATGGATTCTCTGCAAAACGCGGTGTCCCTGTAAATCCATACCACAATGAATTTCCAAAAAATCTCTCCAGTTCCCTTTTGGTTGTTGGTGTTACTGCTCTATGACACTCATCTACTATAAATGCCATTCTGAGATTTTTAATTTTATTATATTCAGGCGTTCCTTCTGTCAGACGCTTTGTAATCAGTCGCTGCAATTTCTGAATGGTAGTAACCAATACCTGCCGATCATCAGATTTAAGCTTGTTTTTGAGGTCGTTTACATTTTCTGTCTCATCTACATCTATAAGATCATTATTCGCATAAGCCTGAAAAGCCTGTGTTGTCTGAGTATCCAAATCTTTTCTGTCAATCAGGAAAATGGTTTTATCCAAAGATGGAATATCCATAAGCAGATTTCTGGTCGCTTTATATGATGTCAATGTCTTTCCTGATCCTGTTGTATGCCATACAAATCCCGACTTACCATTTCTGGAGGCTTCCCGAATAGCTTCGATTGCATGAATCTGATATGGTCTCAAAATAATCAGTCTCTTTGCGTCCTCATCCAGTACTGTATATCTTGCTATCATCTCATGTGCCTCAGGTATTCGAAGAACACTTTTAGCAAAATCAATATAATCAGTTACCGGATTGTTTTCTTTATCAACCCATCCGCTCAAAAATTTCTCGTTAAGTTCACCATCAGATGCGGAAGCAAAATATTTGGTATCAACACCATTACTTACTACAAACATCTGTACAGCTGAAAATATACCGTTAAACTTACCTTCTCCAATGTATTTTTTTATTTGGCGAAATCCTTCCAGGTAAGAATGCTGCTTATTTTTTAACTCGATATGAATCATTGGCAATCCATTGATCATGAGTGTCACGTCAAATCTTCGATCTCTGACTGCCGATTCCCCGGCATCTCCATCATCCAACGCCCGGTATTGATTGATGACTTCGTAAACACTGCTGCCGCCTGCAATATGCTCATGATTCATAACAACAAGATGCAGTTTCTCTGTATCTCTTTGTACATGAACCATAACCTTTCCATTTTCTCCAACAAGCCATTCTCCGGCTTTATAAAAGCTGGAAAACTGCAATTGATTTTTAACCTGCTCAAATTCAGCATCTGACAGAGAAGTTCCGTTTAAACGATCCTTGTTATTTTGTTCCAGAATATATCTGAAATTTTTCCAAAGATCTTCCTCTGTCTTTAAATCCTGCCTGTAAGTCCATTGAGAATCCCCATATGCTAACTGCTCAATTAGTTTCTGTTCGATTAATGCTTCTAATTCTGGCATTTTCGTTTCCTCTGCTGATCATTCTTGATTTTATATAATGAAAAGTCTGACTTTGACAATTTTATCTTACGCTGTTCCCGAGTGATACTCCAAAAATTCTACCATGCATGTTTTCCTGTCGCAATCAGGCTATCTATATCTTCAAATGCATTTTCTATCCTCTCTGTATGGTATTCCCAATAGCCATCATATATCTTTTGCGTAATGTTGTGATCATCCCATTCCTTTAAAACATCCCCTGTTGCCTTTTCTTTATAAGCAGCATAATATTCCAATAAATATGAAAAAAATTCCATTTCTTCACTCATCTTATTCTCCCCTTATATATACAGATTTTCTCGGATCTCCTGTAATTTTTTCACATTCCCAAATTTCAAATAAAGCTCCGGCGCCAAACTCTGTCATTCCTAGTTCCATATCTTCAAGCATCTTGTGTGTTTCAGAGCATACAAATGCCCTGAGTGCTTCCAACGGTGTCATTCCATACTTTTCCAAAATCATTTTCAAAACTTCTGTATTATAATAATCTATTATTTCAGGTTCAAGTCTTTTCATAAATATTTAACCTCAACTAATTCTAAAATGGATATGGCTTTTTCGGTTTTAAATGCATATTGATCTTTTAAATTTTGCGGGAGCAATAACCGGATTGCTATATCTTCAGTAAATCTTCCTTTTAAAAAATCATTTATCGTTCTAATTGCCTGATCATTCGCCACCGGGCCAATAACAATATCATACGAATCACTTGCAGATTTATCAGTACGATACGCAGAAACATATCTCAGCCACTCCTTTGAAGCCTGATCAAAAGCCAAAAGAGATAAGCTTTCAAAGTCTTTCGAATTAACATGATAGGCCGAAATCACAGGATTTCCTTCTCTACGCCTGTCGGTAGTTCTGACAGCCCACTTCCTTGCTTGTCCATAATCACTTGTAAGATAAAATCCCGCCCCAAAATCCAATAACTTTCTGGATTTTATGATTTGAAGGTTCTTTACTTCTATATTACTTCCATGGTATAAAATCATATTTTCACATCTTTCTTTACAAAAACATATTTTTTAGCATAAATTTCTTGAATCTTTTTAATTCATCACATTTACGCTGGTGAAGGGTGATAAGGTGGTCGAGAGTGCGGAAATATGCTGCTATTTTTTTCTGTTCTTCATAACCAGGGTACATATCTTCATAATTCATAACATCATTTATTGATAAGTTGGTTTGCTTATTACCATCATCGAATTTAAGAAAATATTGATTCCTGTTCATTCGTATGTGCAAATAATATGGGACAGTTTTTTCAAGAGGAGTTATTCCGGCAATTCTCTGATTAAGCGTGTATTTTTTGGATTTATCAACCAAAAATGTCCTTGCTATAGCTCTTCCGTTTGGAACATCGCTAAGTACAAAAGCAATTTCATTTTTGTATAAAGGTTCATTTTGGGATTTGGAATATTTCCTAACTTCACCATCCGTTGAAACAAACTTTGAGTTTACGACAATGTATTCGCCATCAATATCAATTTCATTTTCGTGTGCTTTCCCATTCCTATATTTAGCAACCTCTCCGAACTTACGCTGTTCCCAATCATCAGTAAAACCTGAAAATCTAATTTCCGGCACACGCTCCCCATCTTTCGGAAACATTTTTTGAAGCATATATTCTTTAAGTTTTTTTGTCTCTTCACACTTACGCTGGTGAAGGGTGATGAGATTATCAAGGTTGCGGAAATACTCACCAATTTTCTTTTGTTCCGCATAAGTCGGCATAGAAATCTCATAACCTGCGTACTCTTGTGCATTTACACCTGGCTGTCCCGAACGTTGCGAAGTAATACGAATAAATTTTTCATAATCACCCGTTAGAGTATTCTGAAACACAAATTCTGGTGCAAACCTATCTTTTACTCGTCCACGAATCAAGAAACCTGCATAGTAAACCAAACCATCAGAATGCTTATAAATATAGGTTTTTCCAACACTAGCACCAGTTCTAGCAAACAAAATATCCCCATATTTCAAGCGGTAATTTTCAGCACCAGTCAAATTCATATCGGGCGAAGTAACGTCCTCTTGCAGAAACTCATGAGTGCCATCATCTATGTCAGTTATACGAATGTACTTGTTCTCACCATCATATTCTTTAGATGCTGCGTTGAGTCCATATTCGAAAGACTCGCAGATTTCCCCCAGTTTACGCTGTTCCCAATCTTCTGTAAATCCATTGAATCTAATTTTAGGTTTACTCATACTAATCCCCTTCAATCATTCCAATATACTTATTTAATAATGCCATCAATGAACTATCGGTTGTTCTAAGCTCTTTTAACAAGGAACCAAATTCCTCTTGTACCTTATTAAGTTCTTCCTCTGTCCTTGTCATATCTGCAAGCAACTCATCTAAATCAATTTCTTTCTCCTGTTCAAAATTGTCTACATAACGAGGAATATTCAGATTAAAATCATTTTTCTCAATATCTTCAAAACTTGCGAGATATGATTCTTTCTCTACTGTCTCCCGCTTAGTGTAAAGTTCCAGTACAGAATCTATATGCTCGTCAGTCATTGCATTCTGCTTCTTTCCTTTATCAAACTTCTTAGAAGCGTCAATAAACAATACATCTCTTCCATCTCTATGCTTTTTAAGCACTACAATGCATGTAGGTATCGAAGTGTTATAAAACAGATTAGCTGGCAAGCCGATTACAGCATATATATTCCCCGAACGAAGAAGTTTTTCTCTTATCTTTCCCTCTGCTGCGCTGCGGAACAAAACTCCATGAGGTAATACAATTGCCATTGTACCGTTATTTTTCAAATGATACAGACCGTGTAAAAGAAATGCATAATCAGCTTTTGACTTCGGCGCAAGAACTCCATAATCACTAAATCTTTCATCTTGTAAAAAACCTGCCGCCGCACTCCATTTAGCTGAATAGGGCGGATTCATAAGAACCATATTAAAGTCTGTTTCCTCTCCGGTCGGCCAGTCTGCATCTAAAGTATCACTATTGCGAAGATGCTGATTTTCGGGAGCAATTCCATGTAAGAACATATTCATTCTTGCGAGATTATATGTTGAGGTCATAAGCTCCTGTCCATAGTATTTAATATTTCTGGGATCATTTGAATATTTTTTTGCATTCAGCAGCAATGATCCCGATCCCATACATGGATCATAAACTGATAAGCCTTTCTTATCTTCCTGTCCGGCAATAGCTATCTTTGTTAAAATCTTTGATACCGCCTGCGGGGTATAGAATTCTCCAGCTTTCTTTCCTGTTTCAGAAGCAAACTGACCAATCAAATACTCATATGCATTTCCTAATACATCTGCATCAGAACCCTGCAAATCTGCTTTGTCTATTTCTTTAATCAGATTGGAAATTGTGTCGCTCTGTTTTTGATCTCCTGCTCCAAGACGATTTGAATATAAATCAATGTCTGTAAACAAATCAGCAAATAAAGGATCGCTCTGTTCAATGTTGTTAAATGCCTTTTGTAAGTGCTCTCTATTGAATGAATTATTTCTTGCTGCATCTGCAAAGCAAGTGTATGTAAGATCAGGTTCGATCACATAATGAGTAGTCGTCTTAATTTCATCTATAAGTTCCTCTGCACTTTCATCCCTCAGAGCTTCTCGATATGCATCCAATGCAATTTTCAAAGTTTCTGGCTGCTCATCATAAATAAGATCATATACCTTAATCAAAAATGAATCTGACAAGTACTTGTAAAATACGATTCCCAACAAATAATCCTTATACTCGTTTGCATCCATTTTAGAACGCAGAATATCCGCTCCGCTCCATAGAACACTGATTAGTTCTTTACTGTTTTCTAATTCTGCCATCTCTGGTTTCTCCTTTAAATATTAGTTTTTCATCATATTCACCATACACAGCATTACTTAGGATCTGTCCTGAAATAACTTTTAATTTTGATGTAGGATAAATTCACACAGACCAGTCGGCAGAATGAGACGATGCCGGCAGCATCGTTGTTTGAATCAGGCGCGGCAGATGAAAATTTAGACGAGTGAAACATAGGGGTTATTAAGTTAAGCCATATCGGTAAAGCAGCGCCGAAATGGAACCGGCTCTGCCTTTATTTATTCTCCATATCTATATATTTCTCAATCTTACAAGTATGCTTCTTGCTATCCGGATCGAACAGCGTAGCGCTTCTTCATTATTATAGACTATTGGCGCAGCACATATTTTATGCGCCTCTTCTATGGCTTCCGCAACTGCTTTTTCATTCATGTTCAATGTCTGCTTGATCAAATTGTCCGAATTACCAATCAGTTTTGCAATTTCTGTATGTTTGCTCGCCGTTATGGCACGGATAACTTCCTGCTTTACCTCTTCATTTGGAATAAATGTTTCCTTCTTCTCAGTGTCATACGCAAGATATCCCAGATGAATCAGCAGTGTTAAAACATCATCCCTTCTCTTAATATTCGTCATATCATTTTGAAAAGTTCCCACATCGACTGAGACACGTTCTCCTCCAAGCATCTGCACGATTGCTTCCTTCAATCCATCCTCGTTCAGGTCAATATAAATCTTAAGAGATTCATATGTCTCTGTCCTTGCCCAGTAACTTCCGAACTCGTCCCTCTCCAATGCTTCAATAACTGAGTTCGGACTGTACACAGATTTCAAGTGCCGGAAAGTATACCCGTCATACCAATATTTCATCTGCGAAAAATCCGCACCATATTTTTCACACAAATCTCTTACTTCCAACTCTGTAAAACCTATATATTTTGCCAGATTTCCCGGGCTGAGCATTGTGTATTCCCGAAAATCAGAAACCGCTGAATGGTTTCCATATTTCTTAATTGGCAAAATACCCGTCATATAAGCTGCTTCAAATATCGTATCCGTCCAACTGCTTTTAAACAGACTTCTGAGAAGGTCAATATACTCCTTCTGAATCTTTGTATCATCTTTAGCCTCGCGAAAAAGTGCATCCCACTCATCAATGATCACAATAAACCTGTTTCCTGTTTTCTCAGTAACATGAAACAGAATATCTGCCAGCGCATGATCCCTTTTGATACCCGGATACATTTGTCCGACTTCTTCCACAACCGCATCATTGATATTCTGCACAACATCTCTGATATCCGGAGTTTTCGATATAAAAAGCGTAATATCCAGATAAATCACATCATACTTATTCAGATATTTCTCAAAAGAATCCTCCTTTGCTATGTCCAGGCCTTCAAACAGTTCCCTCGAATTACAACTTAAATCATAATATGCGCATAGCATTTTTGCGGCAAACGACTTTCCAAAGCGCCGCGGCCTGCTGACGCAGGTAAGCTTTCTGGCCGTTCCAAGAGTGCTGTTTATAAATTTGATCATTTCCGTTTTGTCAACATATATGCCTTTTATCATTGACGCAAATCCGGCATTACCAACGCCAAGATACTTTCCTACTGTCGCTCACTCCTTGTTTTCTGCCCTTTATCACCGAATTCTGTTTGTTTACAGTCTACCATAATACCCTTTTGCGGTCACTCATTTTCTTCTTTTTCCTACTCTACATCGTAACACTTCAGCCTTTCAGCTTCCCTGTTACGGAATCTGCCCATTCCAAATCGCCTGCGGCGAGGGGCAGATCCCTTGGCTATATTTACATATTCTCACGGACTTTGCAGTAAATGCAAAGTCCTGGGCTGAACCAATGTCATTTAGTTAAGTCTATACACAGCGTCTGATATGATAGGATTCTCCTCAGGACCGTTGGAAAACGCCGGTACTTAATGAGGTTTTCCACGAATTTAGTACCGCTGCGTTTGGAACCGAGCGAAAGCGCGTCCTTAGGAGATTCCTATCATGTCAGGCGCGTCCGGCTTAACTTAATGACATTGTGGGCTGAACTGTTACTCTACATCAACTCTTACCGCTTCTTCCCGTCTTTCATCCCAAACGCTCTCAGCTCCGCATGAAACGCACTCCGTCGCGAATACATCTCCTTATATCTTTGCATCATCCGCTGTTTCCCGCCGATTTCGCCTCTGGATTCCTTCGCTTCTCCCAATGCCGCCACATAAGCCGCACATTCCCCATAGTAATTACGGCGGTTATTCTCCATAATACCAGTAACCCGTTTCGTGACAAGTTCCTCGACCCATTGCAGGTAGTTTTCCTTTTCCTCCTCTGAGAGATGAACGGTTTCCTTCCAGCGGCATATGCATTTCCAGAACCATTCCTCATTGCTATCGGTTATGGTTTCCAGAATTCCCTTCTCATAATCTTCCTTGTCGAATCCTGTGGAAGCTACTACCATATGGCACATACTCTTTCCGCCTGCAAGCAGGGTGTCACTTTCTGTCAGGAGCAGAAGGAATGCTGCCATTCCGCATTTCATAAATGTGGCGCTCCACCCCAGAGAAGACTTGACATTCATGCCGTTCTCTTTCACGTACTGGAATTCCCCTTCCAGAAACGCAAGCATATACACCGTAACCGGGTTTACCTGATTCATTCTCTCCGGCCTTTCCTGTACATAAAAATATGTATTCTTTCCAGCTTGTCCGCGTGTCTTGCTGCAGATCTGCTCTATATCCGGTCTGACCCTTGACAGATCCTGGCATTCCGTTATAAGACGCAGATAATTTACAACTCTCGTGTCTGAACGGAAAGCTTCCAGCCAGCATATTTCCACCCCGTCCATCCCATTCCGGAGCGCAATACGGCTCATCAGCAATGCGATACGACTTCTTACCGTATATTCAGGGGCAATATTTTCAAGCGCTTCCCTGCCTGCTGCAAACAAAGCCTCAGCTTCTCCTTTGTCCATCTCATTCAGGAGATATTGTTCATAAAGTTCCGGATGCTGCGCATGATATTTACGGGCATTCTCCAGAAGTTCGCCCGGATCATTGGTCAATTCCAACGCTTCCTTCAATAATCTCCGCGCAGTTCCCGTGGTAAGCTGTCCGAGATAAGAAATCCACAACGGAATGAAAGCATCTGTCTCAGGCAGTTCATATCCTCTCTGCATGACCCTTTCCAGGGTGATATCACCCTGCCGGGAGTTAATGATGATCCTGTACAGCGCACCTGGTCTCTCCTCCAGCGGATTGGCGCAATATGCCACACACAAGGCATCCATAACAAAAGATTTATAATCCGGCCCGCCCAGATGATACACTTCCAGTTCATCCATCCTGACCGGTTCCTCCGTATACTCCTGATATTCGCCGTCTACCGTGATCTCAAGTCCTATGAGAATCTCCGCAATTTCATATCCGGCTTTATACTCCTCACAGTCTATGCACTGATGTACGAAATCGCAGGCGTCCGTAAGAACATCCACGACCCCTTCCGGATCTTCATACAGAAATTCTTCATCCATGCTGCAATACCAGTCATCATACTCTTCGTTAAGCGATCCCTCCAGACACAGTTCCCCGTTCACGATACATTCCAGTTCTTTCCTGATGCCGGCGAGCTTTTCTGTAATGCCACAGTCCTTCTTGGCTTTATTGGTTCTCGTTTCCCCTCGTTCCTGCATACCTTTCAATCTGCGCAGAAAATCCGAACGCCCGGATTCCGGCAGTTTCCTTGCCATATCATGCACAAACTCTGCAAGGTCGCTTTTAGACATGCCCTCTGCTTCATGATCCACCTGTTCCAGAAATTTTAATAGATTCATTTGTATCTCTTCCTAATTTAGATTCTTCTTTATCATTTGATCAATCGCCGTCAACATTTGAATATCTTCTAAATACCATTCTGAGCACTCATCAAAATAGATCTCCTCTTTTCGTTTCTTAAATATACGAAACGGCCTATTTCCCGAGTTATCGTATATGTGACATACATCACATATTTTAACCAAATCTTTAATCAGTTTGAGTGCCCTGTCATATCTTGTAATTATTTTTTCTTCCGGTACGTCATGCCCGCCTGATTCTACCCTCGATTTTACACGCCATACATTAATCATAGGATTAGATTTCGTTCCGTGGATAACACCGTTTCAAAACAAAACTCATCCATCTGTTCAATATGCATTTCTCGTTGCTTTTCTGCTATCTGCGCCGCATCCAAATCTGAACATTTGATACTCTTCTTAATTTCATCGGCGTTAACATAATCCATCGGTGGTTTTAACAGTTCCGTAATCGTACTTTTCCCCGAACCATTCGGTCCGGCAAAAACCACAATCTCAGGTTTCTTCGACAACACGCTCACTATAACGCCCCTTTCTCATTCTTCTGCCCACTTCTATCCTTGATCCGTCGCTGTTCTCCTGGTATATGATCTGAGTTTCCCTGTCATATCTGATGATTGGAAGCTCCATCGCTTTCTTTTTTCCAGTTCAATTCTTACTGCTTCATTTACGCGTTTGACAACTGCTTCATCAGAAATATATTCTTCTCGCTTCATATTTTCCTTCTTTCTTCAATTCTTTTCATACAATGCCACGCCATATACAATTTTCTCTATTATACAAAATCATTACCCAATTTACCATATTTTACTTCGGCTTCCCATTCAAATCCCCATCCAGATATTATTCACGCTCTCGCTGTTCATAGATCCTTCCAGCACTTCACACTCCTCACCGTCTGTCCCTCCGAATCCCGGTAGTACACAGTATATTCCGTATTTTCATCCTTTAAGTTCAACTGACGGTCCACACAGAATTCTTCCACATAGAGATCCGCAGACAGTTCGGCAATCTTCTGGGGATCGGTTACGGTATCCTGGGCTGCCAGGTAACGTACATTGTAGAGAAGTCCGTTTTGGAACAAATATCTGTCCGTCACAATCTTCACGATCTCATAATCACCGATCTTCTTCTTTGCATGGATTCCGTATTGTGATAATTCCGTAAGCGTCTTTGCAAATCCGGGATAAAGATAGCCGGACACATCTCCCTGGTCTTTTGTCGAAGCAAAGACAATCTGTCCGATCGGTGTTCTCTGTCTGATCTCTGCAAAGCTCAGCTTCATCAGATCCTCCTGATACGCCTCCAGCAATGCCTGTCGCTCCTGTTCGTCCAGATCCAGCGTATATTCCTCCATCCCGTTCGTCCAATGAACCTCATAATACCTTAAATTATCCATCCGCAGCGCTTCATAGATTCCCTGCTTATACCCTTCCTGACGATAGACCTCATCGAAGCTTACAAGCATATACCCCGGCAGCTGATATTTGTAGTATCTGCTTCTTCCGTTCTTTAATTCGTATTTTACAATCAATTCATACGGATTCTCCGCCTTGCTTTTCTCACCGCAGGCTTCCCGGATCCAGTCATATACCGCAGAAAGGCCGTCACCCTCAATCCTCATCTGCGACAACGTCTGTTCACTGTCACAACCGCTGGCAAGTGCAGGCAGGACTACTGCCGCCGCTTTCATATCTTCCTTGTCCGGCACGCCGGCCTCCCTGTGGCCAAGTATGGAAAATGCAATGATCACCACTGCCATCACAAGGAACTCTGCCAGAAGATGCCACCTTGCAGATATAAATTTCCTGGCGTCAAAGGCGATCACCATATTTAACAGCCCATGAACCACCGGTACCCCGAACATCACACCAACGACCGCCAACCCTGCGGAAAATCCCCCGCTTGCAAAAGACTGCAGCCCGTCCACAAACCAGAGTACCGCAAAACCCATACAGATATACCGCACAAGATACGCTACCCACCGGAAAGTAAACATCCCGCTGCCTCTCTCTGCCGGACGAATGTCAAAAACAAAAAGATTCACAAAAAACAGCAAAACACAGACAAACGCAAGCACAAGGATATAAGGCAGATGTTCTTCCAAAATCCAACCGGATCCGTCAACATACTCCTTAACCCCGGCCGCCTTTGCCAGCAGTACAAGGGGCGACAGATACTCTTTCAGAGTTTCCAAAAGGTCAGATCTGTAAAAGGAAGGAACCATGTCCCCAAGCATCCGCTCTGCCAGTCCGATCCCAACACCGGGTCCCATCAGGAAAAGAACCAGCAATCCGATCCGGTAGCCTGTATTCTGCGCCAGGAGAAAAGCCAGCATGGCCAGCCCCATCAGAAATAAAAACCCCAGAATCAGCACCAGGCACCCCATCCCCACAGACCGGACACTGTCCTCATACTGACAGTACCCCATAGAAACCGAAATCCCGAAGAAAAGAATTCTGCACAGGGAAAGCGGCACCGCAAAAAGGAAGAAATTATTCAGATATCCCGCCACATACAACTGCCGCCTCGTAAACGGCAGTCCAAAGTACAAATCCGTCTTCGGTTCCGAACACAGGAAATGGAAAGATACCGCTCCCATCAGGATTCCAAATACCACCGCAGAAACAAAAAAAGAGGTGTTCCCCGCCCCTACATAAAGGCTTCTCACCTCTCCTGCAGGAATCGTCCTCTTGATGGAAAACAACAGACAGAACATTCCCAGAACGTACCAGATTATGACGATCATTCCCAGTTTATTTTTTAAATCTTCCTTTAAAAGACCTATAAATCTTTGCATAATAGTCAGCCCTCTTTCTCCTGCGAATTTATCCTGCAAGCATCCCCTGCCACTCTGCCTCCGTCAGGATTCTCCCCCGGTGCAGATATCCCTTCTCCGTACAGATCTTTCTAAGTTCCTCCAGATAATGGGACACCACCAGAACCGTCAGATTTCTTCCCTGTGCCGCACTTACCAGAATGTCATTAACCGCTTTACGCACCTGGGGATCCAGCCCGTCGAAGACCTCATCACAGAGCAGATATCTGGTGTTGGTGCAGATTGCCGCCGCAATAAACATCTGCTTCTTCATTCCCTTTGAGAAAGAATCGACCAGAGCATTTTCATCCAGTTCAAATTGTCCCAGCAGATAGCAATAATCCTCCATCGAAAACTCCGGATAGAAGTTCCCGTAAAACTTACCCACCGTCAACGGCGTCGCATTTCTCTCATAATACTGTCTGTCCGGCATATAGAAAACGTCCCTTTTGGCCGAAACCGTGGAAGCCTTCTTCCCGTCTATCCTGATCTCTCCCGCATCTGCCCGATAGACCCCGGCGATCAGGCGAAGCAGCGTGCTCTTCCCTGCGCCGTTCTCTCCGACCAGTCCGTAGATCGTACCGTCCCGGACCATAAGCGATACCTCATCCAGACAAACAAAATTACCGAACCTCTTGCTGACACCGCTGACTTCTATCATAATGATATTCCTTTCCCTCCCGGCGTGAAACGCCTAACAAGTTTCCGCGTCCCCATATCTGTATCACAGAGCGTCTATCACGCCCCGGATCCCTTCTTCCTCATAAATCTGCTTATAGAGCGCAACCTCATCCCGGATCAGTTCATCGATCACCTGCATCCCCAGAAGCTCCACCGGCGCCTTATCGTCGGTCATGATATAGTTTCCTGCCTCATAAGCCGCAAGCTGCCCCTCCACAGTCTCCATCATCGCAGACAGATCGCTTTCTGTAAGATCCGCCCGGTGCGCAGACAGATTCGCAAGCATCTGCGGATTGTCCGATGCAAAAAGCTCCCTGTTCGTGGAACCCTTCACATCCACCGTGTACACCTCCCCGAACACACTGCCGATGGTGTCCGCGAGATATTCATTAATACTTCCTTCTTTGCTGCCGCGCATATTCATATTGACCACCATCACGCCGTCTTCCGTCAAATGCTCCTTCACCAGCGTGAAAAATTCCACAGAGGACATCTGAAAAGGAATCGTAATATCCTGGTAGGCATCCACCATGATCACATCATACTTTCCGTTGATGGCATTCAGATAGGCTCTGCCGTCATAAGTGGACACCGGCACATCCTCCGGCAGTTCGAAATACTGTCTGGCCAGATCCGTTATCTTCTCGTCAATCTCTACGCCTTCAATCTCCATATCGCCGAAATACTTCCGGCACTGTGTCGCATAGGTTCCTGTTCCCATCCCCAGGATCAGCACGCTACAGTCGCCCGGCTGCTCTTTATCCGTCATCAGCGGCGCCGCCATGGCGTAATCATAGTACATCCCGGTCAGTCCGTCCTCCTTCACCAGGAGGGACTGTACACCGAACAATACATTCGTGGACAATATGACGACTCTGTCGTTTTCTTTTACCTGCAGATAATTGTAGATGGATTCTCCCTCATAGGTCAGACCACTCTCCCAGAAAGCGAAACTGTTCGACTTTCCGAGAAAACAGCACAGAATAAAAAGCACCGCGGCAGCCACACTTTTTGCCGCACCCCTTTTGCCGCTTACAAAATACACGAGGCAAAGCGCCAGCAGGATACCCGCAAAGATCAGAAAGGTGATCGATGTCCCCACCGCCGGAATGGATATGAAAGTCGGTACGAAAGTGCCGATGATACTGCCGATCGTATTGGAAGCGTTCAGCATACCCACTGTCTTACCGCTGTCCGCCAGACTGTCCACAGAGTACTTCGCCAGGGACGGCGTCACGGTTCCCAGCAGAAACAGCGGGAATACGAAGACAACCATACACGCGGCAAACGCCGCCCAGATGAGAAAATTCGTGTTTACCGTGAAGATCAGCACCGCCGAGATCCCCAGAATAATATATTTCCCGACTACGGGTATGGCCGCGATCCAGACAGCCGCGATCAATATCCTGCCGTACAGCTTGTCCGGGTTCGGGTTCTTGTCCGCGCTGCGCCCTCCGTAAATATTCCCCAGCGCCATGGCGATCATGATCGTTCCTATGATGATCGTCCACACGATCTGAGAAGAACTGAAATAAGGCGCCAACAGCCTGCTTGCACCCAGCTCCACCGCCATCACTGACATCCCTGCAAAGAACTCCGTTAAATATAGGAAGAGCTTACTGTTTAAAGCAGATGCTGACCTCGTTGTATTTATTGTATCCATGGATTCCTTTTCCTTTCCGCTCCGAAATGAGCCTTAATACGACATATCTCTATTATACTGATATTTCAGCTTACTGCAACTGTCACATAAAAGAACGCCCACTGTCTGAGCAGGCGTTATCGTTTACAATATTTGCCGTAATGCGAATATCCCGTGCGGATGTTCAGATACAAAATGCGGCATAGAGAGGAACGGTCTTTTTGCCGTTCTCAAAACCAAAATTCCTTGCAGAGAGCTTGATGGCATATTCAGGTTTATAGGTTTCCATGTAGACCTTTAAACTCTTCGCTCTGGTGTTGTCGGCAGACTTCACTTCAATCGGAATCAGCTTGCCTTCACGCTGAATGATAAAATCAATCTCAGCTCCACGCTCAGACTCCCAATAGTAAGTGTTATACCCGTTTATGCCAAGCTGCACATTCACGTAGTTTTCTGCCATGCCTCCCTTAAAATCATTGATTTCTTCCACCATATAAAGGACATCGTTCGCCGCCAGATCTTTCTTGGCACAAAGCAGCCCCAAGTCCGATACATAAATTTTGAATGCATCAATGTCGCGGTAATTTTCAAGGGGCTTTTTGATCTGTTCTACCTTGTAAACCTGTGACACAATACCCGACAGGCAGAGCCATTCAATGGCATTTTCAAACTCTGAAGCCCTCCCGCCTTTTTTAATCAGTTTGTACTGAAAGCGGGTATTCTTCCTGGAAAGCTGAACGGTAATGTTATCGTAGGCAAGCCGCGTCTTTTTGATTTCATTCAAACTATTATATTTACTCATATCATTAAGATAGCTTGCAAGAATCGTGTCCTGTGTATGACGGATCAGGATATAGTCCTTCGTCCCGGCAAACTGCATTACACACTCCGGCATACCACCCACGATCAGATACTGGCGATAGAGCTGCATGGCAGCGCCATGCAGCGCAGCGGGAAGCGGTGTATCGGCGGCAAAGCATTTTCTGATCTGCCCTGCAAGAGCCTCCTCGCCCATTGCATACATAAACTCCTCCAGGTCCATCGGATACAGCGTTTTCATGTCCACCTTTCCGACAGGAAAAGAGAATTTCGTCCTGTTAACCGCTACGCCAAGCAGGCTGCCCGCCGCAATAATATGGTAGTCCGGTGCATTCTCACAAAAATATTTCAGCGAAGTCAGCGCCCTCTCGCATAGCTGCACTTCGTCAAAAACAACCAGCGTTTTTTCCCTCACGATCGTTTGCCCCGCAATATGGGATAAAATCGGTATCAGATAATCAGGGCTGATATTTTCCTCAAAGGTTTCACTCAGCCTGGGATTGGTTTCAAAATTAAAGTATGCTACATTCTCATAATGGGTACGTCCGAATTCCAGAATGGAGTAAGTCTTGCCGACCTGTCTTGCTCCCTGCAAAATGAGAGGCTTGCGGTGTGCGTTATCTTTCCATGCTTCCAAATAGCCAATGATTTTCCTATACATAAACGAATGCTCCTTATCCCCCGGGAAACAGGAAGACCCCATCGTGGGCAGAAGGATTTCCTCCATTGAAAGTACTATAGTTAACGACATTAGAAATTTCGTTTTCGGACTTGCAGAAGCTGCCGTATGTGGTTCCTGCAGAAGCCGGCAACAGTACTTTGTAATGCCGATTACTATAACTATAGTATTACATATATTCATGTAATTATCAATGTATTTTACTCATTCTTTTTACACTAAATAGCATGACTATTTTGACAGGAAGTCCATAATCTGACAGGAACATCGCACAACTGCCGTTTCAGACCTTCCGATCCTGTCCGTCATCGGCTTATAAGGTCACTCCAACGTCTACATGCGGCAGAAACGTGTCTTCAGACCACTTTCCTGCCGCTGCATTTATCTTCCATAATCTGTTTCTCCTGATTCGCCCAAAGCATATCGTATCATATTGGCCATAAGTGTATTTTTACACGCTGCCTTTCACCACCAGTATCTTATCCCCTGGATTGATCTCTTCCGTAACCAGTTCGTTAACCTCCTTCAGCTGTGCGATCGTCACATAATACCGCTTCCCGATATCCCACAGTGTGTCATTCGGCCCGGCGATATAGATGACCATCCCCGGCAGCTCGCTAAGCTTATTCAGATCCAGTTCTTCCACCTTGATATCCGTGATCAGATTACTCTTCTGTACCGCGAACACGATCACCTTGAACTGCATCGCCGCCTTCACATCCAGTTCGTCGCTGTCAAGCATGGTCACGGTCAGCTGCTCAATGCTGCAGCGCAGCTTGAAAATACTGGTGGGCGTGATATTCTCGGCCTCAATCACATACTGGAAGGGCAGCACATTCCTCGTAGAATAAATCGTCTTCGCCCCGTTACCGCACAGATATAACGTGATTACGGTCAGAGTTCCCGTGATGGCGATTCCGTTCTCCACAATCGCCTGCTCCTCAATCTGGATTTCTCCTTCCGAGTGGATCAGCTGATACATAGGCATTTCCGGATTCTGGATCTTCGCGTGCTCCGCAATCTTACATTTTCCGCTTCCGCTCATCAGCAGGCTCTTCAGCTGTACTTCCGTCGTCAGCGCCTCGATCTCCTTCTCCACGCCGTATATATCCGACAGTACTTCCATATTCTCTTCTTCATACAGGTGAATATCCAGATCCAGCACCGGTTCTACGCAGAATACCCGCTCCTCTCCGTCGAAATCCTGCCGCACCTCCACGTTACACTGCCCCAGGCTGTAACTGATATCCGGAATCATATTCTCCCGGCAGCCGTGGCATTCGATAATCCCGCTGAACGGCACCGTATTTTCATACCACAGTGTTCTGTCATTATCCCCTTCTCCCTCATACAGGAAAAAGGCTCTCATCTCACCCTGTATAGATATTTTCTCATCCAGGGCTTTGAATTCCACATGGTCAAAGGTGATGTGATGCCAGATCGTCTGAAACACATTCGGAAGGTTCCCCGACAGTTCCATCTCCTCTTTTAACCGGAAAATGTCCTTCTTCTGCAGCACAAGTTCCACCATAGGATACGTTCTCTTCCGGTATTCCACGGGTTCCTCATGATAGATATCCACTGCCGTATCCTGTTCCACGTGTTCTTCCAGTTCCAGTCCGAAAGAAACCACCGCCTGGACACTGATCTTCCTGGAATTGATCAGCCCCACCGTCAGATCCTCTATGGTCCAGTCTGTCAGGATAATATCTCCGTTCGTGACTCCTTCCATATTGACCCGTTCCTCAAACGGAAGTACCGCCTCCATACTGGCACAGGTACCCTCCGTATCCGTCAGATACAAGATGGATACGATCAGCTTTCCTCTCATGTTCACCACATTTTCACCGGCGCGTATCTCCTCCAGAATGACCTCACCCTTGTTGTTAAGCAGGTGACTGGCGTCGGGTTTGTTATCTGAAATATTCACATCTTCTTCCAATACCATCTGGGTGCCGGCTCTGCTGCTGATCCGATCCATATGTATCTTCTTCTTTACCAACTCCACAAAAATAAACCTCCATGCGTATACTTAGTATAAGTATATGACGCATGGAGGTTGTATATGATTTTTATTTCTCCAACGGATTCCAAGATCTGATACTGCATTATTCTTCTTTCTGCAACGATCGAGGTATCATGGTTGTTATATTATGCTGCCTTTATAAAAGTTCTGAAAGCTGTATAGACAAGCCATTGAAAATGCATACAGAAATTTCATCATTAAAACTATATTGGCAAGTTCTTTCTTCATTCTCAAGATCGTATACATTTACTATGCGTGTCACAGGGTTTATGATCCAGTATTCGCGAACCCCCGCAGTACGGTATTTGAAAAGTTTTATGCCGTAATCCATTTGTTGTGTTGAGGGAGATACCACCTCCATTATCAGATCCGGCGCACCATTGCAGCCTTTCTCTATCAGCTTGCTTTTATCACAGATCACAGAAATATCCGGCTCAACATAATTTTTATCATCAGCATTTAAAAAGACAGCAAAAGGAGCCGGGTAAACTTCACAATCTCCGTTATTGTCTCTTATATGCTGGTGCAGGGCAGAGACAAGTTCTGTTATCAGTTTCTGGTGTATCCTGGCAGGCGGCGCCATATTATAGATGCGTCCGTCGATCAGTTCAGCCCTTTGGCCGTCCGGAAGGGCATAAATATCTTCAATTGTATAAATTTTCTCCTGCTGTAGCGCCATACGGTTGAACCCCTTTCTTTGTGGTATTTTCTTACTCTTCCACCGCCCCGGTCAGTTCTGCCACATTTTCGATTCCGTAACGCTCCATATAGGCTTCGATTCCTTCCACAACTTCAATCGTGGCATAAGGATTCACGAAATTCATGGCTCCCACCGCTACTGCGCTGGCGCCGGCCAGTATAAATTCTATGGCGTCCTCCGCATTCGCAATGCCGCCCATTCCGATAATAGGAATCTTCACTGCGTGGGCCGCCTGATAAACCATACGCACTGCCACCGGCTTGATGGCCGGTCCGGAAAGTCCTCCCGTCTTATTGGCCAATGCAAACTGCCGCCTGTGAATGTCGATCTTCATTCCCGTAATTGTATTGATCATCGACAGCGCGTCGGCTCCTGCTGCCTCCGCCGCTTTCGCCATTTCCGTAATGTCTGTTACATTGGGGCTTAATTTCATGATAACAGGCTGTCTGGCCTTATCCTTAATCTGTGAAGTGATGTCATAGAGAGCCTCCGCCTTCTGCCCGAAAGCGATCGCCCCCTCCTTCACATTCGGGCAGGACACATTAATCTCCAGCATGTCCACCGGCTCGTCTCCCAGCCGTTCCACCACTTCCAGATAGTCTTCCACCGTCTTGCCGCAGACATTAACTATAATCTTCGTATCATACTGTCTCAAAAAAGGAATATCCCGTTCTGTGAAGACATTGATACCCGGATTCTGCAGACCGATAGCATTCAGCATACCGCCGTACGTCTCTGCCACACGGGGTGTCGGATTGCCGGGCCACGGCCTGTTGGCCACTCCCTTTGTCACCACCGCTCCCAGACGGTTTAAGTCCACGAAATCGCTGTATTCCATACCGGAACCGAAAGTACCGGATGCCGTCATGACAGGATTGTTTAAAGTTACTCCCGCTATTGTCACTTTTGTATTCATTGGATTTGCTTCTCCCTGGGTATTATCAACTAAATTTACGCCTGTGTCTGTCTTAACACAATCATTCCTCCGCCTTGCATATGAAAATTTATCCTACGTGTAAGGGCTCGGTAATTATCGTGGATTATACTAGATTTCCACTTCCCCCGCTTCAAACACCGGGCCATCGGTACAGATACGCGCATTGTTCACGTGGGAATGATGGTCGGGCTCCCTGGTCCTGCACACACATCCCAGACAGGCTCCTACGCCGCACGCCATCCGTTCCTCCAGGGAGATATAGGCAGCTATTCCCTGCTCCTTTGCATATTCCCTGACCGCCCGCAGCATCGGCATGGGACCGCATGCCATGATCACATCAGCCTGCAGTCCGTTGACCCTGATAATGTCCATCACATTTCCCTGCACGCCTACGCTGCCGTCCTCGGTGGCAATATAGACCTGTCCGTTCTCCGCCAGGTCCTCCTGCAGAAAGAGATCCTGATTGCGGTACCCCAGCAGAATATGCTTATCCGCATCCAGTTCTTTCGCTAACTGCAGCATCGGCGGAATCCCGATACCTCCGCCCATAAGAAAAACCTTCTTCCCCGCAGCTTTCTCAATCGGGAAGCCGTTGCCCAGTACCCCCAGCACCTCCAGGCTGTCTCCCGCCCTGCATGCCGCAAACTCTGCCGTGCCTTTGCCCGCTATACGGTATACAAGCCGCATTCTGCTTCTGTCCCTGTCCACTTCGCAGATACTGATCGGCCGGGGAAGCAGCGTCGCGGCATTGTGGGGATACACCGCCACGAATTGTCCCGCATGAGCCTCTTGTGCAAGTTCCGTCTCCAGCCACAGATCATAGATCTGCTCCGCGATCTGCTTTTGTGACACTACTGTCACTGTTGTTTTCTTTTTCCGAGCCATCCTGCTGATTCCTTCCTGTGTCCTTTGTCTTCTATATTCCTTACATTTGTGATGTTTATGGAAGCTTTTACTTCATTTCCCATTTTATATTATATTGTTTGAAAATAAACAACTTCCCCGCCGCATATCGTATAGCTGATCACGCCCGGCAGTTTCTCGCCGATGAATGGAGAGTTCATCGCCTTAGATGCAAAGCGCTCCACCATCCATTCCTTCTGCACATCAAGCACCACCAGATCGGCCGGTCCTCCTTCCGCTATATATCCGGCATCCAACCGGTACAGCTGTGCCGGTGCATAACTCATCTTCTTCACTAACTCGGACATCGTCAGATATCCTTTGTTCACCAATTCCCGGATTCCCAGGGACAGTGCAGTCTCCAGCCCAATGATGCCGCTGGGCGCCTCCGTGAGCGGTTTCGCTTTTTCTTCTGTGCTGTGGGGCGCATGGTCCGTGGCGATCATATCGATGGTGCCGTCCTTAAGCCCTTCTATAATCGCAAGCCGGTCCTCCTCCTCCCGAAGAGGGGGATTCATCTTCGCCAGCGTACCGTGCCTGATTACCGCGTCCTGTGTCAATGTAAAGTGATGTGGTGTCGCTTCGGCGTATATATGGCTGCTCTTCTGCTTCGCCTGCCGCACCAGTTCCACCGCCTCCTTCGTACTGATATGCTGGATGGAAAGATCGGCTTCTTCCGTCATTGCAATCCTCAGGTCACGCTCCACCATGGAAATCTCCGCTTCCCTGGGAGAGCCGCCTATTCCGAAATGTTCCGACGCCTTACCGCTATGCACACCGTTATTCCGGATCAGTGCCGGATTTTCCTCGTGCAGGCTGACCGGCTTGTGAAGCTTCGCCGCCCGCCGAAGCGCTTCCCGCAGCAGATCCTCATCCAGCAGAGGAATCCCGTCATCGGTAAATCCTGCTGCCCCCAGTTCTCCCAGTTCCTCCATATCCGTCAGTTCCCGGCCTTTCATTCCCTTTGTCACATTGGCACAAGTATAGACATGAATCGGCGTCTCGCGGCCTTTATCCAACACATAAGAGAGCGTTTCCGGATTATCGACAGGCGGGTTCGTATTTGCCATCAGTACTACCGAAGTAAACCCACCTCTGGCTGCTGCCGCAGCCCCTGTATGAATATCTTCCTTATAAGTAAAACCCGGATCCCTGAAGTGGACATGCACATCCACCAGGCCGGGAACAACATGCCGGCCATTCAGGCCGATTACCTGTACCGGCTCCTGTGCTTCCATCGGCACTCCCTGCGGCACAATCCTGATTATCCTTCCATTCCCTATTAAGATATCCCTGTATCCTTCTGTTCCAGATGCCGGATCAACCAGATACCCGTTCTTTAAATACAGCATGTTATCCCTTTTCCTTCTTCCTGCTATGTATCTTAACGGCGTATGCTCTGCTGCCGGGTCCGCCCATATTCCCGATATATAACCGTCCAGACAGTTCTGTCATCCAATCCAAACGCCTTCAGGCACTTACACAAGATCTGCCCGGTGCAGAAAATACACGGCTCTTCCACAGCTGTTCTTTCAGTATACCATACTTTCCCCATTAATCAAACACTACCGGCTTATCAATAAACTCCGTCTTAATGACGATATACGGATAACTCTCCACCTGATTACTCTTCTCCTCCGGCGCCGGTCCGATCAGGTTCGTGTCCACATAGATTGCATTGGCAGTTTCATACAGATCGTTCACGGCAATGCTGTAGCCGCCGGTATTCTGCGTCCCGTACCCCACACAGATATACAGAAATCCCCTATCCTCAAATGTGAGTTTAAAAGCATCCTTTTTCTTCTGCTCTATCATATTGAACAACTCCTCCGGTATATTGTCTTCCACGATCACCGTACATTCCAGATCCTTGATCTTCTCCATGATGTCCTGTTTCTTCCCGCACGCATATACGCTCATACACATCAGACATATCAGACAAACGCTCAGAATCCTCTTCTGGTATTCATATAATCTACTCATACGTTTCCACTCCGGTCATAAAAGTCTTATTATCTAATTTATTACCGGACTGCAGAGTCTATTCCTATTGATTAATGCCGCGATACCTTATATAATAAAAAAACGGGCAAAGCTCAAATAAAACGCAGAAAGGTTATCCCATGATCCGATTACTTTTAGTCTTACTATTTGTTGTTCTTTTTCTTATCATCAGTCTGCCCATTCAGCTGGCAGAATATATCATCGGCAAATACCGTCCGGATATCAAAGACCGCAGTTCATTAGCCATCGTCAAATGGGCCTTCCGGGTGGTTCTGTTCCTTTCCGGTACCACTGTGACTGTGATCGGCGAGGAAAATGTGCCCAAGGACGAACCCGTCCTGTACATCGGAAACCACAGAAGCTACTTCGACATCCTGATTACCTATGTCCGCGTACCGCGTCTCACCGGCTATATGTCCAAGATTGAAATACTCCGCATTCCGTCCCTGAATACCTGGATGAAATATCTGCACTGTGTATTCCTGGACAGATCCGATATCAAAGCCGGTATGCAGTCCATCCTGACAGCCATCGATAAGATAAAGTCCGGTATCTCCATCTGTATTTTCCCGGAGGGAACCCGCAACCGGGTGGATGACACCTTTCTGGAATTCCATAACGGCAGCTTTAAGGTTGCAGAGAAGACGGGCTGTGCAATCGTTCCGATGAGTATCAACAACGCGGGGCAGATCTTCGAAGATCACATCCCACGGATCAAGAAGGCCCATGTCGTACTGGAATACTGCAAGCCGATCTATATGAATGAGCTTGACAAGAGTGATAAACGCCGCATCGGCGCTCTGGTACAGGATGTCATTAAAGAAGCTTATTTCAAAAATAAAGAACTGGTGTAACCACCAGTTCTTCTCTTTTATTCCTCTTCCGCTTCCAGCCCTTCCACGATCCCGCTCATCATCAGCACCAGTTCCGCATTTAAGTCTATCTGATTCATGATTCCCTGGCTTTCATCTATTTCCTGATAATTACGGCTTCCCACATCGTCAAGATAACTGACGGACTGCAGATTCCGTCCCAGCATATAATGCAGATGATTCTGCAGGACTGTGGCGTACTCATGATTGGTTATGATATGGTCCACCACCGTAAGTCTCGTAATATCCCTTAACATCCCGGAACCGATAATTTGTCCTTCGCCTGTATATACCAACAGATTGGAGCTTTTGGAGGTCTCGGCGATCCGCTCCCCCTCCTGCATCAATATCTTCATCACATCTCCGCACAGGTTTATGTCCACCTTCTGCTTGGTAGACATATAAGTCACACACCCCCAGAATACAAAATCATTCTTCATATCCACCACCGGATTCTCCATAAGATAGTCCTTGACAACACTATGATACCCATAAGTTCCGGTAGCCCGATAGAGCTCCGCCGCAGCGTGAAAATATTCCTCCGGCGTAATGTCATCAAGATATTTCCTGGCATAACGGTAGGCTCTGTCCGCCGCCTGCAGGCACTGCGTTGCAAATGCCCTGTCATAGTTCTGATACAGATAGCTGAATCTGGACAGTGTGGCAGCAAACTGAATCGTCGCGTTCATATTGATATCATCTACATAAAGAAGATACCCCGCTGTTTTATTGTCTACACTGTTGACTGCAGAATACACTGCGCCGCTTTTGGCATCCTGCATCTTGAGGAGCCAGTCGATCTCATATCTGACTTCGTCCAGCACATCCGGTATTTCGTTGCCGCTCTCAGGAATCCCCACACTGTCATCGAACACTTCCGGATACAGCTCGTACGCCAGAAGCAGATAATTGACTGTCCTGCAGCCTGTCAATACATCCCTGCTGCTCATCTCGTCCTCATGCCATCCGCCTGATACATCCAGTTTGGTGTCCGCCTCACTTCTCAGCTGTGCCTCACCGGAGTGGCAGGCATTCCGCGCCGCCTCACCGGCCAGTTCGGAAGAAAGCGTCATTCCACAGCGATTATAATAGTATTTCTTCAACATCTCATGGTATAGCTCTACATAAGGGTCCTCTGCTATCTCAAATGTGTAGGATTGTCCCAACATAGCCGCCTGTATGTAATAATGACCGGCTGTCAGAAACTCGGTAAAATCACCGTAACTGATATGCGTTTCCCCTCCTCCTTCGTTCTCTCTTTCCTCGATCTGCCCCGTATAAACCACCTGCCCGCTTTCAGCTTTTACTACCGAGAAGGTATCCGGCAGCTGATCCCCTTGAAAGAAAGCCAGCTTATCACTCCGGCTGGCATATCCCACCTGATCCACCAGAATGCTCGGCAGGCATTCCGGCACCTCATAGTTGAATTCCGGTGTCAGTCCCAATGTGGTAAGTTCTTCCCCCTCGCTTCCCACCTGAACCGCATCAAAAGAACGCTCCGATACAGAACCGCAGACGGCTGCCAGAAACGCACAGAGTATTATACAGTTTCGTATTCTATCAAACTTCGTCCTCATGGTATCCTAAATCTCTCATCTCCAACTTGATCGCCTTACTTCCCAAGCAGAAGCAGCCGTTTTTTATTTTAACACAAAATTCCGCTTTCTTCATCATAATAAACAATTTTTCCATTAATAATTGTACATAATGTCCTGGTAAATACTTCCATAGGGTTGCCGTCAAAGATCGCCACATCCCCGTCCTTGCCTGCCGCAAGACTTCCTACCCGGTCATCCACCCCGCAGATTCTGGCCGCATTGACCGTGATAGCCCGAAGCCCCTCATCCGGCGGCATCCCCTGCTTCACCGCCAGACCGGCACAGATAGGTAGAAACTGTATCATGGACACCGGATGATCCGTGGTGACGGCTGTCAGGATTCCCTGCTTGCTCATCAGTCCGGCCGTCTTGAAAGCCATGTTTTTCACTTCTATTTTATTGCGGCTGGCCATATCCGGCCCCACGATTGCCGGAAATCCGGCTTCCTTCAGCTCTTCCAGGATCAAATGCCCCTCACTGCAGTGATCCAGCGTCATACGCAGCCCGAATTCCCTGGCAATACGCACAGCCGTCAGAATATCATCTGCCCGATGCACATGTGCCTTCAGAGGAATCTCGCCTCTCAGCACCGGCAGCCAGCATTCATAGTGAAAATCCGGCAACATATCCGGATCCTTCTCTTTGCTTTTCTGATATTCCTTAGCCTTGGCCAGTTCTTCCCTGAGGATTGCAGCAATAGCCATACGTGTGGCCGGAGAAGTATTTTGTCCCGAGTAGTTTACTTTCGGATTCTCCCCGAACGCCACTTTCATGGCCGCCGGCGCCTTGACAATCATCCGGTCGATGCATCTGCCGTGAGTTTTCAGGAAAGCAAACTGCCCTCCTACTACATTGGCGCTTCCCGGGCCGATCATGGCAGAAGTAATCCCCGCCTGTATCGCATCATTAAAAGCAGCGTCCATCGGATTGATCGCATCGATTGCCCTCAGATAGGGAGTGACGGGATCCACATTTTCATTGCAGTCATCCCCTTCCATACCTTTCTTTTCCTCTGTGATACCCATATGGCAGTGTGCCTCAATGATTCCCGGCATCACCAGATTCCCCTTCGCATCGATGATCTGTACCTGCTCATTTTCCTGAAGGATTCCGGTCTGGCAGTCTCTCATATCTCCCACCTCCGTAATCCTGCCATCTTCAATCTGCAGATATCCGTCTTCATAGTCCTGCGCTTCCATTGTCTTGATATTTCCGTGAATAATAACCAACATAGCCTGACCCCACCTTTTTCTGCCCCCTTCTTCTCTCAGGAGACTGTTCCCGTATTTACCCATTCATTCCTAAGCATTCCATGCCAAGGATGAGAGCAGAATATGAAATTCTGCTCTGCGGCCCAATAGCACATATACCGGAATGTTTAGTTCAGCTTCGTCATGGGATTCACCGGCTCCCCGTCTTTGGTCAGCTTGAAATATACGTTTGTCCCTTCCACACTGTAATACTTCGTCGGGGATGCCACGGTTCCGATGCCGTCTCCCACCGACACATAGCTTCCCTCGGAAACGGTAATATTCTCTAATTGTCCATAAGTCAGTTCATAGCCGTTTCCCAGATCCATTACGACTGTATTACCTATGGTTGGATCATATCCTACAGAAGTCACACGCCCATCGGCAGCAGCGGTAATACTCTCTCCCTGATTTGCCGCGATCACAATAGCCGGATTGTATTTATACTGCTGTAATGTAGGGAAATAAATAGTCTGGTCCATGCTGTAATTGATCAGCACGTCTCCGACAATAGGCCACACCAGGCCGTCTTCCTCCTGAAAATCGAGCGTAGGCTGTACCGTAGTGGAAATCGCCTCTTCCGTCTCCGGCACTTCATTGTTCATAGCCGTATCCACTGTCTCGTCGAACATCCCCTCTTCCGGCTCTTCCTCTTCCTTCTTCTTATCCTGTTTCGTTTTCTGGTTCTCATCCGTCTTTTGGCTTTCAGCGCTCTGTTCTGCCGTACTGTCATCATCAGATTTTATACTGATCTCTTTCTCCTCTTCTGTATCATCTTCCGTATCACTTTCCATATCACTCTCTTTCTTGTCATCCTTCTTAGCCGAAGATAATTTGCTCTCCGTGTTCTCTACATTCTGAGAATTCGCCTCCTGGAAACTGGGATCATAATCCAGATCATCGGTTCCCACCTCCGCAAACAACGTATCCAGCTCCTCGCCGGACATAATGCTCTCTGCCGTCATATTATTGCTCTTCTCAATCGCCTCGAAGTCTACCACATAATCCTCCTTCTCGGAATTATTGTTTCTTTTTACAAAGACGCCGGTAACCGTCAATGCAGTCAATACCAGCACAGAGGATGTCAACATTATGATCCGTTCTTTCCTGATACTGTTTCTATTTCTTCTTCCCATGATATCTTGCCTCCTGTTTTATTGTTCTCCCTTTCGAGGTACTTTCCACTGTTATGCAAGTACATGGTGTTAGTCTTACCCATTTTTGACAGGTTATTCAAATTTTGCTAATTCTGTCCTGTAAAAAAATTCCTGTAGTATCTGATCATATGTTTTGCCGTTTAAGGCCATACAGTTGGCTCCGTACTGGCTCATTCCGAACCCGTGCCCCACTCCTTTCACCCGGAAGATCACCTGTGACTCCTCCTTTTCCATCTCGAAAGCTGCCGAAGGCAGATCAAACAAATACCGGAATGTCTCTCCATCGATCTTCTCTTCCTCGCTTTCTCCGTGAATAAAAGACACGTTGGCCACGTATTCCGCGCTGTCATAGGTAAGCCGGGCGCCATTCCACAGTTCCTCCTGCGAAAAATCCCCCTGAAGCCGGCTCTGAAGTTTCCGCAGGTAGTCCCCTTTAGAGACCCGCACTGTGCTGCTATAATCCTGTGCCGCCTTATCCTGCACACAGGAAACACTCCTCAAATAAGGACATTTGTCCGTATTCCATACTTCGGCACCGTCCCTTGTCTTCCCGTTGCTTACTTTAAAATAAGATACCTGAACCGCATCCCCCTGATAGCACAGATATACGCCGTTGGTTTCTTCCACCGCCCGGCGGTACCTCTTATATGTATCTGAGTCTGCATCCGTCTCATACCATCTGTCCGCTCCATCCACAGTTAACAACATATTGTTGTATCCCTGTTCCTTAAGTGCCTGTATCAGCTCTGTCCGAAGGAGCACAGCCTGCGCCTTTAAAGCCTCCGGCTCATAATCCTCCGGTATTACGTCACTGAGTTTATGGATGAGATATTCTTCCATGGGAATCTCCCAGATTCCCCATTCCATCGCCACACGGATTCTGTGATCCGCCATCTCCTCTGTCTGCTCTGTACCACTGCCATTGCGCAGCTTCCCCGTTTCCTCCCCCACATGCCCCCACAGGCTGGCGCACACATAGGGCAGCAAAAAAACAAACAAAAGAAAGCCTCCTGCATCTCTTTTGTTTGTTTTCTTTAAGACGATTCTATTATACTTCACATGAAACACCCCACATGTACTATTCGTATGTGGCGTATACCTTTTTTATTCGTAATGTTATTGTTTACATCCTTGTCAGCTCTCACTGTCACATATTACGCTATCGCGCCAGATCCAGATGCTGGACCGTTGACACGGTACCGTTCTCATACAGGAAAATACCTGTCTTCCGGATCATGGCATTGTTGTGATTATCCTTCTCGGAATTCAGGGCAAACTGTGTCGATACCCTGCCCAGGCCTATGGCTCCCACCCCAAGGTCAGACAGATGATACAGCTTGTCATTACCCTTCTCATCTTTCGTCCAGATCAAAAGCTTCTCCCATATCTCATCCGCCTCATCGATCCATCCGTTCCCGTCAGAATCATATTTCGCCAGATCGGAGAAACCATCCCCCGACTTCGTCCCGAAAAGTTCCCCGCCGTCATTGATCTTACCGTCGCCGTTCAAATCAAGCGCCAGAAATCCGCTGCCGGACTTAAGCTTTGATATCTCTTCCTCCTCTCCGTCCTGATCCAGATCGAAGAAGAACTTCTGATCCGACACCTGCGCGATATTCGTATCCAGGTTAATCACCAGCGGATCACAGTAACTCACAAATCCGGTCTCATAAGTTTCCTTATAATATTCCTCGAAGCTGCGGCTCATAGAAAACTCCAGATTAAATGACAGTTCCCTTCCATCCGCCGTTCTTACCATGCCCTTCGTGGCAAAGGCCGTGTGCTCCTCTTCTCTGTGATAATACTCATTCGTGAGTGTATTCACCTGGTAAACAGGCACATTGCTGTTCATACTCATCCCTGACAGACTATTGTCAATATCAAAGCCTCTTACGCGCTCGCCGCGGAACCTGAAAAACAAATCCATCAAAAAGCGAACACACTGCTGCCTGATGGTCAGAACAGGATCCTGTTGTCTCGTTGTATCGGAAACTCTTCTCGTATTGGATAAATTCCTGAAATGCGTTGTGATATCTTCCAGGTTCGCGTTGTTCTCCTCGCCTGTTCCGTCCTGCTGCATATTCTCACCGGTACTGTCCAGGCTTCCGAAAGAATCGCCCGTACCGCTGTTCAGCTTCCCTGTACGCTGCACTGTAGAACCTGTTACAGATCTGGCAGTCACAGAAGAATACCTTCTGGAAGATTCCATTCCTACTACACTGGAATCGATCCTCACCCTTACCTCCTTTTTGCCAAACCATGTCTATGCCTGTCTGTGCCACCGACTGCACCCTCCATGATGCATGGCAATAGAAAGGACGGCATCATTAAAGAAAATCCTTTTCCCTCAAAAACACCGTCCATGGTCTGTACATTATTCAAATTCAAGAAACAATCGTCTGGCCAAGATCAACCGCCCCTCGTAATTTATATATCGGCTGCAAATTTTGATTCCTTTAGCTATTACCGTGCTGAAATCTTCCTCCGAATCCGGCCTTTCGGATTGCACCTGAAGCACCACTGCTACCCGCAAAGTTCATCCGGAAGAATGAGCTTTTATGTGTTGATAGCAATCAGTCCACTCTGTTGTAATTGATCAGGCAGCCCTTCAGGATGATCTGTCTCTCTTCATCCGTCAGTTCACCCAGCCGGAGCGTAAACTCCGTCAGCTTATTCTCTTCCACGGAAACCTTGTATGCCTTAATCTCATCCGCCTTGTCTTCCACCGCTTTCCTGATACCCGGGAAGAACAGATAATCCAGATTCCTGAAGGGAAGTTCTCCCTCTTCGATCAGGAACGGCAGCATCCCCCAGTTGATCAGGTTGGAGCGGTAACGCTTGGTCGCATATTCGTTGGCAATATTGGCCCAGCCGCCAAGTACCTTCTGGCAGCTTGCAGCCTGCTCCCTGGCGGAACCGTCGCCCGGCTTCACCGCAAAAATAGTGGAACCGAATCCCGTATTCTCATGGGAGACATCCCCAAATCTTTCCTTGACCACATTCATCACCGCCTTCACATCCGGATGCGCCTGACAGGGATGTCCGCCCTGCATTCTCGCCTTCTCCGCCTGCTGGATATCCTTGGCACGTCCCACATACTCCGGATCCTTTCTGGACAACGTAAACTCCGCCAGCCCCAACGGGTTGGATCGGTAGGAAGAAGTCTCACCGGAAGGAATCAGCTCGTCTGTTGTCGTGACCGGGTCATGAATCTCGGATACCACACGCAGCACCAGATTCTCCGGCAATGCTCCCATGGCCGGCCAATCCTTGATGTTGGGCCCGAACTGAATCTCCACGCTCCCGTCCGCTGCGCCTTTGGAATCGAAGACACGGTTCTTGTAGATATTCGCGTCAAAATGATATTGGTATCTGCCGATTTCACCGTCAAATTCTGTCGCCGGTGTCAGGACACCCTTATTGGCAGCCGTCGCCGCAATAGAACGCGCATCCATCAATGCTACAGAAGAAATCTGGCCGTTCTGCAGCTTGGAACCCTCCCTGTTCGGGAAATTCCTGGTAGAATGGCGGATACTGAAAGCATTGTTGGCCGGCGTATCGCCCGCACCGAAGCATGGGCCGCAGAACGCAGTCTTCATAACCGCACCCGTCTCCAGAATGGCAGCCGCGCAGCCGTTCCTGATCAGTTCCATATAAACCGGCATAGACGCAGGATATACGCTTAAAGTGAATCCGTCCGCACCGATATAAGAGCCCCTTAAGATATCCGCTGCCGCGCAGATATTCTCGAAACCGCCGCCTGCGCAGCCTGCGATGATACCCTGATCCACCATGAACTTTCCGTTCACGATCTTATCCTGCAGAGAATAAGGCACGGCATTGTCCAGGCTGACCTTGGCACGCTCCTCCACATCGTGCAGGACATCTGCCAGATTCGCATTGACCTCGTCAATCGTATAAGTATTGCTCGGATGGAAAGGCATCGCGATCATCGGCCTGATCTTAGACAGGTCCACAGTGATCATTCCGTCATAATACGCCACCTCACCCGGATTCAACTCTTTATATTCTTCCACTCTGCCATGGATATCATAGAATTCCCTGATCTGGCCATCCGTCCGCCAGATGGAAGAGAGACAGGTAGTCTCCGTAGTCATCACGTCAATGCCGATACGGAAATCCGCACTCAGGGCAGATACGCCGGGACCTACAAACTCCATTACCTTGTTCTTCACATAACCGTTGCCAAACACAGCGCCTATGATCGCCAGCGCCACATCCTGGGGGCCTACACCCTTCACCGGCTCTCCTGTCAGATAAACGCCTACCACTCCCGGCATGTTGATGTCATAGGTCTGGGACAGCAGCTGTTTCACAAGCTCCGGGCCGCCTTCTCCCATAGCCATCGTGCCCAGCGCCCCGTAACGCGTATGGGAATCAGAACCAAGAATCATTCCGCCGCTGCCTGTCAGCATTTCTCTGGCATACTGATGGATGACTGCCTGATGGGGCGGTACATAGACACCGCCGTATTTCTTCGCACAGGTCAGGCCAAACATATGGTCATCCTCGTTGATCGTACCGCCTACCGCACACAGGGAATTGTGACAGTTGGTCAGTACATATGGAATCGGAAATTTCGTCAGGCCTGAAGCCCTCGCCGTCTGTATGATACCCACGAAGGTAATATCATGGGACGTTAATTTATCAAATCTGATCTTCAGCTTGTCCATACTGCCGGAAGTGTTGTGCGCCTGCAGAATACCGTATGCCATGGTATTCTTCGCCGCTTCCTCCCTGGACACTTCCTGCCCGGTCTTGCTCCGGATCTGCGCCGCAGCTTCCGCCCCCTCCGGGATTACTTCCGTTCCCTGCAGCAGATATGCGCCGCCTTCCATTAACTTGATCATTCTTTCTCCTCCTTCGCTCTTAAGCCTCAATCGCCATGCTGCACTCCTCAGTGGAGATACAGCATGTATTCTTAGCGGAATACCATCCATGAACCAATGTCATTAAGTTAAGTCTATACACAGCGTCTGATATGCTAGGATTCTCCTTAGAACCACCCCCTAACGCCAGTACTTAATGAGGTTTTCCACGAATTTAGTACCGCTGCGTTTGGAACTGAGCGAAAGCGCGTCCTCAAGAGATTCCTATCATGTCAGGCGCGTCCGGCTTAACTTAACGACATTGATCCGTGAACAGTAACTATAGTAAACGAAATTTCTAATGTCGTTAACTATATATAACCTCTTATCTTCGTACAACATTCGCACAATACCGGAAATCACACCCGAATCCTATTATATCGGATATGTACGGGCCACGCAAGACAGTCTGTTAGTTTTATTCCCGGTTACTATTCACGGCTGATATACCGCGAGGTGTTTTTTGTGAATGGAGCAAAGCGGAAGTCACAGAAAATCCGAGTTGGGGAGCGCCAAAATGCGACTATGGAGCATTTTGTGTGCATCATGTTACTATGAGCGGCTGGGCCGTGAATAGTAACTATTCCCGTGTTCGTAGTGAGCGCTGGCAACATCGAAAACTTCTTTTTCCCTGATCATGTGTTATAATTGTGACGTGGCATGAATCTTTTTTGCTGTGTAATCTTTTTTTGCAATTCCATTCTATTGAACTTAATTACGGTGGAGGTTAGTCGATTCGTTATGCATGATAATTCTTTAGGTGAAATTATTCGTTCTCTCAGAAAAAAGGCACATCTGTCCCAGGAAGACCTGGCCGACGGCATCTGCTCGGCGGTTTCCATATCCCGAATCGAGAACGGAACACAAATGCCGTCAGGCACAGTCCTGGAGGCACTTTTAGGCAGGCTCGGCACAAGCACATATCAGCTCTGTGATATATATTACAGAAGCGAAAAACAACTTGCCTTTGAACAGGAGTCCGAGACTGTAAGCCGGGCTGTCGCAGAAGGAAATATAGAGGAAGCGAAAAAAGGCCTGATACGCCTTGAAGAGAGCGCAGGGACAGATGCGCTCAATCTGCAGTGCTTTCTTATGCTGGATGCGTCTGTGAAACTGGCCGAGGGGGATGATCCTGAAAAGATTCTGCGTATACTGTATCAGTCACTTGCACAGACAAAACCATCGTTTAACTTTGAAGATTTCCGAAATGATTTGCTGTCAGCCCGTGAAGCAAACATCCTGAATATCATTGTGGCAGTCCTTTATCATTCCGGCGAGGCACCAAGAGCAATCCGTCTGGGAGAGGAACTGATTACTTCACTGAACAGGCATAAAAGCGGACTGAAGGAATATCAGATTATAAAGATTAACCTTGCGTTTAATCTTGCACAATGTCTGGAAAAAGAACATCGGTACAAGGAGGCATTTACCTATATTCAAATGGCTGAGGAATTAAGCCTGGGCAGTTTTGAACAAGCGCTTTTGCCGGAAATTGAATTCGGTAAAGCAAAACTATATCATCTGCTTGGCGATGACAGGGAATGTACGGCGATCCTGAAAGCGATTGTCCCCTATATGGAACTTGTCCGCAAGACGGAATTCGCTGGAATCGTGCGAAGTTATGCGGAGAAGGAGCTTGGAATTACTTAACAAATCATGTAGTTTTTTCTTTAACATATCCTGTTATGGTCTTTTTCGCCAAATGTACTATATTGATAATATAGTCATTGCAAAGGAGGCGAAAATAATGGGAGTTATCATCGTTATTGTTGTTGTCTAATTTGAAATTTTATAAAACTGGAATTCAAGTTACTTAATGTACCAGAAAAGACAACAACTATTTTGGCGGAAGAGTAGAAGACGCAATAAGGGGTATCTTATATCTTCTATTCTTTCCTGCAATTTTAAAAAATAGAGCAAACACAGATAAAATCATATTGATATTAGCAGCTATATAGTAACCATTATCTCTTGATATCAGAAAGGCGGTTAAGTGATGAATGCGTATGTATTTTATAAAAATAAATTCCGGTTGGGGATTTTCATGGTATTTCAGACGATCAGAATTGTTGGCACAGTCGGTGTCGCTGTTCTGATCAATCTGTTGATCGATGCAGTCTCCGTTTCTGTTGCAGGCCAAACTGTAAAGCCACTGATGAACTGCATACTGATTTGCTGCCTGTATGCTTTAGCACTGGGAGCGGTTATTTTCCTGTCGGAGCGCTTGATGGCCGCCAATATAAAACACATCATGCTGCAAATACGAAGCGGTATTATGAAAGGTATTCTGAGGAAAAGCATGGCAGAATATCAACAAAAAAACAGTGCGGAGTATATCGCGTTTTTCACCCAGAATCTGGGAACCTTTGAGGAGCATTATTTGAAAAATCTGGTCTCCATTTATGATTCCCTTGTAAGTATTGCCATAGCAATGTTTCTTCTATTTTATATAAATCCGTTTATTGCCGTTATTTCTGTTGCAGCCATGTCAATTCCAAGTCTGATTCCGAAATTGTTTGGGAAAAGGCTGGGTATCATACAGGGAACTATTATGCAGAACACTGCAGGATATCATGCAAAGATCAAAGACATATTCAGCGCCTATGAAGTCATCAGGACCTACCGGGCAGAGAAACAAATGGAGGAACTTCATGATAGCAGCTCCGTATTACTGGAAAGCAGCAAAGAGCATGCAGCAGACATAATGGCGGTATTGTACGGACTCGCCAATATGTCATCTGTCGCAGTACAGTTTCTGATCATGTCCCTTGCCGGTATGTTTGCCGTAAAAGGGTTGATCACGATCGGCAGTATCATTGCTGTGACCCAGCTTACCGGGCAGGTCATTTCCCCGGCCTTTCAGTTATCCGCCAAGATCAGCCAGCTTAGGGGAGTCAGACCATTCTGCAGGCAGATTGAGGAAAATCTGCCTGCAGCAGCCACATATGAGACTGAGACGGCCTTACCGGAGATGGAGAAAACATTGATGCTCGATAATGTTTCTTTTTCTTACGGAGATGTTCCTGCGATAGATCATGTCAGCCAGAAGTTTGAACGCGGCAGGAAATATGCCATTGTCGGCAGGAGTGGAAGCGGAAAAAGTACGCTGCTGAAATTACTGGCCGGATATTACGACAACTATTCAGGCAGGATTCTTGCGGATGGAGAAAGTGGCAGGAAAGTATGCGCTGCATTGATCCATCAAGAAGTGTTTCTATTTGATGATACGATTCGAAATAATATTACCTTATATAAACCCTTCGACGAAGAAACGGTTGAAACAGCTTGCCGTTTGGCCGGGCTGAAGGATGTGCTCGATCGTCTGCCTGACAGATTGGACACGGAAGTTGATGAGAACGGTGCACGGTTTTCCGGCGGTGAGAGACAACGGATCGCAGCAGCAAGAGCGATCTTACACAGAAAGAATCTTTTTCTGCTGGATGAAGCGACTTCCGCCCTGGACAGTGAGACAACAGAATTCATGGAAGAAAGCATCCTTTCTCTGGAAAATATTACTTGTATAGCAGTGACACATAAATCCACGCCGGAATCACTGAAGAAGTATGATGAAATTCTTGTGATGGAACACGGGAAAATAGTGAATAGAATTATACAATAAGAATCACCCAATCCTTCAGACTAACATTTTTCAAAAGTAACAGTTCAGCCTTCAATGTCATTAAGTTAAGCCGGACGCGCCTGACATGATAGGAATCTCCTAAGGACGCGCTTTCGCTCAGTTCCAAACGCAGCGATACTAAATTCGTGAAAAACCTCATTAAGTACCGGCGTTAGGGGGTGGCCCTCAGGAGAATCCTATCATATCAGACGCTGTGTATAGACTTAACTTAATGACATTGGTTCAGCCTTTCGGCTTCCCTGTCACGGAATCTACCCATTCCAAGTCGCCTGCGGCAAGGGGCAGATCCCCTCCTGGCTATATTTGCAGTAAATGCAAAGTCCTGGATACAGTTTTTAGAGTATGGTTTTCATATGCTGTATTGTTCTATTGCAGACAAGGGGAATGAGTATGGATATTCGGGCAAAGCAGAGGGGCAATCCGCAGTATGGACGAGTTTTTTAAGACAGCGGGAATGAATCCGATGGGCAAAATTGTATGTGCGGGTACAGTAAATAAAAAGAGCTGATAAAACAAACAATCAAAAAAATTGAAAGGTGTATGAAATGATAATATCCAAAAAGATAATTGTTTCATCTGTTATTTTGCTTCTTTTGCTTGTCGGTTTCGTTTGGGGAACAGTCTACCTTAAAAGTATTGCAGATTATAAACAGGCAATAAAAGAAACCACTTTTACAAGTTATTTCTGAATAAGTGTTTTATCAGAAGCCCACCCTACCCGGCAGTCAGCCGGATAGGGTACGGCAAAATTATGAGCGAATGGTCACTGCAGATACTTCTGATAATACCTGTGGTCTTCCACCCTGCAGCTGACTCTCATCCGCACACCGGCCTCCTGATATTCCGTCTGAAATACCACCCCGTTTTCATTCAGATACGAGACCGCCCGGCCATCCGTATAGGGAATCAGCAGCGTGCATTCCCGGTAGCCTCCAGCCAGTTTCTTTTCGATCAGACCGACCAGTTCTTTCATTCCGATCCTCTCCTTTGCGGACAGATATATACTGTTTTCCGTTACCTGAGGCAATGCCGCTGTCACCTGCTCCGGCACCGTCCCCGCCGTGCACGGTATCTTATCCGGCGCCGCCAGATCGGCCTTGTTATAGACATAGATCATCGGAATACCCTCCGCTCCCAGTTCCCGCAGCGTCTGATTCGTCACCGCAATCTGCTCCTTATAGTGTGGGTCGCTGTAATCCACGATCTGCAGCAGAAGATCTGCTTCCTTCGCTTCTTCCAGAGTCGAGTGAAAAGCCTCCACCAGGTTGTGTGGCAGCTTATGAATAAATCCCACGGTATCCGACAGCAGGAATGCATGATGATCGTCCGGCCTGATTTTCCTCACGGTTGTGTCAAGGGTGGCGAAGAGCATGTCCTTCTCCATCACCTTCTTCTCCTCCGCATCCGCTTCATCACTGCCGAACAGATCAAGCATGGCGTTCATAAGAGTAGATTTCCCCGCATTCGTATAGCCCACCAGAGCCACCCGCGGCATACCGGAACCCGCGCGTTGCTTCCGCTGCGTCTGCCGCTGTGCGCTCACTTCCTTCAATTCCCGGCGCATCTGTGTCAGGCGACGCTCCAGCACACGTCTGTCCAGCTCCAGCTTCTTCTCACCGGCGCCCTTGTTACTCAGCGAACCGCTGCCGCCGCCCTGGCGGCTGAGCGCCGCGTGGAGCCCTACCAGTCTGGGCAGCATATACTGCAGTCTCGCCACCTCAACCTGCAGCTTCGCCTCCCGGGATCTGGCTCTCTTTGCAAAAATCTCCAGGATCAGCGCACTCCTGTCAAGCACCGGCTTTTCCAGACGCTCCTGCAGATTACGCAGCTGCATCGGTGAGAGAGCCGCATCGAAGATGATCACATCCGCGCCGCAATCGACAGCAAGTTCCTTCACTTCATCCACCTTACCCGTGCCGATATAGAATGCCTTGTGCAGCTCCGGCAGCGTCTGCTCCGCAATTCCCGCCACGTCCATATCACAGGCCTGCGCCAGTGCTCCAAGCTCCTCCAGGGAAAGCAGATAATCTTCTCCGTTATTTAAATTCACGCCAACCAAAAACGCTTTTTCCATATATTACCTCCCGTTTCTATTCTTCCATCATTCCCAATTCGTTACTCCCTGCACATGAAATCATCACCTAAATTCCAAAGTGCTTTCTGACATCTCATACACAGACTTTACTACTTGTTTTTTGCTCAAATACTCTCTGTTTCCAAAAAGAACAACAAAAAAGCAGGCACAATTCCCACAAAACAGAATCTTCCTGCTAAACGAAAAGATATGGCAGACAACGCAAATACGGCACCGTCCTATTTGCATAACAGTCCTATGACAATTTTTATTCGCAGGCAAAAAAATCCCATTTACATGAGACCCTATATTTGCTTTTACTGTCCCTGGATACGGGTACGGGCACAACGAATAAAAATAATCACTTTCATGCCGCCTTTCTACTATTATTATTCAAACTATTTATGTGTTCCGCCTGTCGCACATACTGCAGATATGAAAAATATTCCCACTCCTTCTTCAAGTCCGTGCAACTATGTTGACTATAGCACAGACCGTATCGCTCTGTCAATCTGATTTTCCATTAGCGGAAAATGTCTCGTAACAGTTCAGCCCAGGACTTTTCATTTACTGCAAAGTCCGTGAGAATGTGTAAATTCGGCCAAAAGGGAATCTGCCCCTCGCCGCAGGCGACTTGGAAAAATTGAGTTTTGCTCAATTGGCAGATTCCGTAACAGTGAGGCCGAAGGCTGAACTGTTACAATGTCTCACGATCCGTATATATCAAATTGATAGTATGAGCATCAAGATCAAGATACTCTGATACAAGATCTCTTATCTTATCCTGTTCCTCTGCATTCGTGATCTTATTTCTGTTCACTATCACAATATTCGCATAAGCAGCTTCACTCTCAAAATCCTGGAGTGATACAGATACAGACACAATATTTTCCTTATCGTAATCCAGAAGCATTTGCTCTAATTTATTTGTCCCAATTCGACTTCGTGTTCCCGGTAGAATCTTCTGAATAAATATTTATATCAATGCAATAATTATACAACAGCTGCAAAAAGAGACTGCTCACCATAGGTGGACAGTCTCTTTTTGGCTTTCGTTATAATAAACAGTTTCACCATCTTGTTTTTGGTCATTGTTCTGAATTTCAAGAAATGAATTTTGAGAGTAGAAAAAGACAGCTACTCATGTTCGCTTATATTATCAATCATTCTGTTCGAGGGCTGAACAGTTAAAAGGCCTAATACATCATCGACCAAATGGAACATATAGCGTGTTGTACTGACTTCCTCTATGTGGTGTTGAACTTAAAAAACAGTTCAATACTTTTTTAGGAGGCATACATCATGCAGGCGAACATCATTCCTGAGAACATCGTCTTTAACAATTGCTATTCAGGTACAGAGTTTGAAAACAAAACGGTAGACTTTCTTCGACTGGCTGGACTCACAGCTAACAGAGTAGGTAAAGCTAATGATGGAGGTATTGACATTGAAGCGAGTGTGATTATTCAAGGGGTTAAATATTCATATTACATTCAATGCAAGTATTACAACAAGCCTTTGGGCAAGGGCCCAAATCAACTACCCCGGTGCAAGCACTCAAGCACTGTGAGCGGCTCCTACGTCGCCTCTCACAGCACTTGACTTTTTCGCTCGCTCTGCTCCCTCAAAAGCGGGGTATGCGGATTTCC
>CAJTEN010000026.1 GCA_910575245.1 Clostridia bacterium
TTACTAACCATCCGAAGTCAGTAATCTTATTTTACTCTGAGGTATTTTTTTCTCAACCTTCTTTCTTGGAATTCCCTATACTTGAATTATACAGGAAGCTCCTTCATGTTTATGATTTGAAATTTTTGCCCCTATAAAATTGATATTTTAGGTTGCGTTGGATTTTGGTTATGAATATGTTTGCAAATTCCATTTAGATACCCCTGTGACGCTCTGTAAGGCTCATACAGGCGTCTTAAGATTGGTTGTGGAACCTTTTGCGATTCATTGCTAAACCACATAAATAAGCCCTCTAGCAATTATATTTCTACAACTGATAGAGGACTTATTTAAATGTCCTAACAACATATTTACTTGTCACGATGTACAGAATTTTTCTCCTTTCTCCTATGATTTTTGAACCGAACATATGTTAGATTACTTTTTTGATTACCTTTTACTTTTAGACAACAAAAAAACCCTGAATAATCAAGGCTTTTTCTAAGCTGCTGACGGGAATCGGACCCGTGACCTCCGCACTACCAATGCGACGCACTACCGACTGTGCTACAGCAGCTGATTACCGATGTACACTTCTGCAATCACCGTGTTTTAGTATAGCACAGGCATTTCCGCCTTGTCAAGCAAATAAATACATTTTACTGACAGTAAATACGCAGTACCAGTTCTTCTTCACAGACTTTGAGAATGCCATATTGTCCACGGACCATCTGCTCACATCTATCATGGAACATATCTTCCCTTAGTTTTGTCTGATCGCTTTCCTTAATTTCGTCTTAATCCTCTGCAATGCATTATCAGTAGATTTATCATCCCGGCCTAACACTTTGGCTATCTGCTGATATCCCATTCCTGTCAGATACAGATCCAGAACCTGCTTCTCGAAGCTGCTTAATTCCCGCTCTATAGTCTGCTCCAATTGTACCACATTCTCTCTGTCTATCACAACGTCCTCCGGACTCTGTCCTGAGGAATCAAAGATCACATTCACCAGTTCTTCTTCCTCGCCATCCCGGTTTCTGCCTGCGCTGCCATAAAGTGATACGTATGTATTCAAGGGAATATGTTTCTGGCGTTTGGATGCCTGTACTGCCGTATACATCTGTCTGGATACACACAAATCCGCAAAGGTAAGAAAACTGGCATCCCTGCCGCTGTCATAATCCCGCAGGGCCTTAAAAAGCCCGATCATTCCCTCTTGAATCAAATCGTCATTATCTGCCCCGAGAATATACATGGATCTTGCCTTACTTCGGACCAGATTTTTATATTTGTTCATAAGATATTCTGTGATACTTTCCTCACCATCTCGCAGACATACAATAAGTTCTTCGTCACTGTAGCTGCTGTAATCTTTCTCCATAGACATAAACTGCTTTGCTCTTTTCTTTTACTCTGTTTCCTCTTCGGCTTCTTCCTCACCGCTGTCTGTACTGTTTTCACTCACAACAGCTTCATAATTGTCTGCGTAATTCCCCGATACCGAGGCATCCTCTTCGTTCTTATCCGCCCCGTAGCTCCGTATCAGTTCTGCGGCAAAGTGCTCTCCCATAATCTGATACCCGGCATGGTTTCCATGTACTCCATCCGGAATGTAATCCGCTATAACGTTCACATCATGCGAATCCAGGATATTGGAATTGTAAAGGTCAATGACTCCATAACCGTACTCCTCCGCCAGCATTATGATTACATCCACGAAATTCTTCTGTGGGAGCAGATGATCCCGCTCCTTCATCAGATAATCATGCAGAACGTTAGGCAGCGGCGTCGCAAAGAAAACATCCGCCTCCGGATAGGAGTCTTTCAATCCGCGCATCAGCTCATCCAGATCTCCGCAGAAGGTACGGTAAGCCCGTTCTTCCAGATTCCCGAATTCCTTGTCAGAAACGCAGAATCCGTCATTGGTACCGCCCATCACAATAATAATATCTGTATCCTCCGGTATTTCCTGATAGCGGTCAACGAAAGCATCCGACCAGTATCTGCCTATGGATGAGCCGCCAATCCCCAGATTATAGACTTCTTTGGCCCCTAACAATTCTTTCAATACGGACGGATATGAATACTGCTGATATCCCTCTTCTCCTTCCAGATTAGAGGCCGCTGTGATGCTGTCTCCGAGACATGCTATCTTCATTTCCGAAAAATCCGTCTTATTCTTCGCGATCTGTTCTCTGTCCGCCAAATTCATCTCCAGCGTCTCCTCCAGAGAACTTTGAAGCTGTCTGCGCTCCTCCAGCCTCATTCGCTCTTTTCCATAAATGCTGCTTGTCTCTCCGTTTGCAAAAGCACTCCCTTTGATGTCCGGTATTACGTTGCCAAAAGCATCCAGATTGCCGGAAACCGTACCGTTTCCAATGATTATGCCGTTGAAAGACACTGTTCCATTGGAAGATACCGTATCAACTCCCAAAAATGCCTTGCCTGAAAGCATCATACCATTTCCGGAAACCGTGCTGTTGGAGGACACTGTTCCATTCCCGGAAACCGTGCTGTTAGAGGACACCGTATCATTTCCGGAAATCATGCCATCAGAGGTCATTGTTCCATTCCCGGAAACCGCAGCATTAGAAGACACTGTACTGTTATTTCCGGAAACCATATCATTAGAAGACACTGTTCCGGTTCCATCGGCCAGATCTTCCACCGCAGATAATAGTTCACTGTTTTCTAATCTGTTGATAAATCGTTCCAGTTCCTCTCTGTCCTCTGCCAATTCCAGAATCTCTTTCTGCAGCTGGACCACACGGCTCTGTACTTCTTCGTTTCTTGCAAGCACCTGTGCCAGTTCCATCTCTTCCTGTTCTCTGGCAAGCCGTCTGTTTGTATCATAAATATCGTACGCTTTCAATCCGACCGCTGCTGCCAGCACTGCCGTCAACGTAAAAATGATCACTAATAGAATTTCATTTACTCTTTTCATAACTGCTCATCACTGTAACATTTCTTCTTTTACAGAAAACGCTGTCTCACAATTTCATATGCCAGAACGCCGGCCGCCACCGAAGCATTGAGCGAGTCGATGTCACCCTGCATCGGAATGGCTGCCATGAAATCACACTTCTCTTTGACCAGTCTGCCCACACCGCTTCCTTCATTACCGATCACCAGGCCTACAGGCCCCTTTAGATCAAGATCATACATGCGCGTGCCATCCATATCCGCGCACACAAACCAGATACCTTCTTTCTTTAACTGCTCAATAGTCTGCCCCAAATTCGTTACTCTGGCCACCGGCGTATAATTGAGCGCCCCGGCCGAGGCCTTCGCCACTGTTGCCGTCAGCCCCACGGCACGGTTCTTCGGTATCACAACACCGTGTACCCCGGCCAGATTGGCTGTACGGATAATGGCTCCCAGATTATGGGGATCTTCAATCCCGTCCAACAGGAAAAGAAAAGGAGCCTCACCCTTGTCCTCCGCGATACGCAGAATATCTTCCACCTCTGCATAGGCATATGCCGCCGCATAAGCGATTACTCCCTGGTGCTTTCCCGTCCCTGAGAGCTGATCCAGGCGTTCTTTGGGCACATACTTAATCAGGCTGCCGTGCCTGGCGGCCTCCCGCTTGATTGTAAGGATCGGACCATCCTTACAGCCGTCCAGCACAAACAGCTTGTCCACTGTCCGTCCGGCACGAAATGCCTCAATGACAGCGTTACGCCCTTCTATGATATAGTCCTCTTTCTTCCTGTCCGTCCCCGGGCTGTCTCTATGACCTTCTGTATATCCCATATATACTTCCCTTTCTCTTACCCAAACACACTGTCCCAGTGCAGCATCGTCGATTGAAGCAGGCACGCCAGATGAAAATATCTGTATCAAAACTGTTTCTTATATCTCAAGGCCAATCCGGTTAATCGCCTCACGTATCAGATACAGCATCCGCTCCTGTCTGCCCTGCAGGTACAGATAACCGCAGAGCGCTTCCAGACCGGTAGCCTTGCGATACTCAATGACAGTGGCATTCTTAGCCACGGTATAGGATTTGGCATTACGCCCTCTGTGATAGACGGTTTCCTCCTCCTGTGTCAGCTCACTCTCAAGCGCTTCTATCATCCTGGCCTGCACCCGGGCATTCACGTAGGATACCACCTTCCTGTGCAGCTTATTGGCAGAACTGTTGCCCCGCTCCACCACGATGGTACGGATCACCAGATCATAGATTGCATCACCGATATAAGCCAGCGTCAAAGGCGAATATGTTCTGATATCCACCTCTTTACAGTCAAAGTCCTTTTTGATCGCTTCCAGGATCGTTATGCTCTCTTCCATTTAACACCCTCGCGCGTATCTTCCAGAATAATGCCCTGTGCCGCCAGTGTGTCTCTTATTTCATCTGCTCTGGCAAAATTTCTGGCCTTTCTTGCTTCCTGTCTCTCCTGAATCAGTTCCTCAATCTGTGTATCCAGTATCTCTTCCTTCTTATCAACGATCAGGCCGCAGATGTCAGACAACAGAACGATCTCATCCTTCATAGCATGCAGAAAAACGCTGGCGGAATCCCCGGATACACTGGTGTTAACGAATTTCACCAGCTCAAAGATCGCAGAAATCGCATCCGCCGTGTTAAAATCGTCATCCATCGCCTCATCAAACTTAACAATATACTCTTTTGCTTCCTCGATCAGCTTCTTCTCCTCTTCCGTCATCTCTCTGTCCTGCGCATTCTTCAGCAGGAAATTCAGATTCGTCACACTGGTTACAATTCGGTCCAGGCCATTGCTGGCCGCCTCCATCAGCTCCGCACTGAAATTCAGAGGACTCCGGTAATGCGCGGAAAGCATGAAAAACCGCAATACCTGTAAGTCATACTTCTCACCGATATCTCTGACCGTAAAGAAATTGCCTTCTGACTTAGACATTTTCTTATTGTCAATATTCAAGAATCCGTTATGCATCCAGTACTTCGCGAATTCTTTGCCATTCGCCGCCTCCGACTGCGCGATCTCATTCTCATGATGCGGAAAGATCAGATCCTCTCCACCTGCATGGATATCGATCTCCTCACCCAGATATTTCCTGCTCATAACGGAGCACTCAATATGCCAGCCCGGCCGGCCTTCACACCAGGGAGACTCCCAGTAAGGTTCTCCTTCCTTCTTCGGCTTCCAGAGTACGAAATCCAGCGGATCCTGCTTCTGCTCCTCCCCGGACACAAGCAGGGAGCGGCCGCCGCTCCGAAGATCGTCCAGATTCTTATGGGAAAGCTTGCCGTAGGGTTTAAAGCTTCTGGTCTTAAAATATACCGTCCCGTCCTGCGCTGTATAGGCATGCCCCTTATCAATCAGTGAGCGGATCATATCGATCATGCCCCCGATCTCTTCCGTTGCCTTCGGATGAACCGTGGCCGGCTTTACATTAAGTGCCTGCATATCTTTCCTGCATTCCGCAATATAACGCTCGGAAATCACGGAAGGATCCACCCCTTCCTCATTCGCTTTCCTGATGATCTTATCATCTACGTCCGTAAAGTTGGAGACGTAATTCACCGCATAGCCTTTGTGCTCCATATAACGTCTGGCCGTGTCAAAAACGATCATAGGACGTGCATTACCGATATGGATCAGGTTATAGACAGTGGGCCCGCACACGTACATGCTCACCTTCCCCTCCTCCAAAGGTACGAATTCCTCTTTCTGCCTGGACAATGTGTTATAAATTTTCATCTGCTCTGCTCCTCCTGCATCCTGTCTCTATTACTGTTTCTTCCTTACTTGTCTCTTTCCTCAGGGCTCTGAGCTCCCTCTCCATATCCAACAGACGGTTCGTCAGTTCCGAATTGGCTCTCTGAAGCCCCAGGATATCCTCACGCACAGGATCCGGCAGATTGACCTGATCCAGCTCCTCCTGCGGAAATGCCTGATTGTTGCGCTTCACCACCTGTCCGGGCACCCCCACCACCGTGGAATTGGGCGGTACCTCCTTCAACACTACGCTGCCTGCGCCTATCTTACTGTTATCCCCGATTTTAAAAGACCCTAACACCTTCGCCCCGGTACTGATCATCACATTGTTGCCGATTGTAGGATGGCGCTTCCCCTGCTCCTTGCCGGTGCCGCCCAGTGTCACACCCTGATACAGCGTCACATTATCGCCGATCACCGTAGTTTCTCCTATGATAACACCATTGCCATGGTCAATAAAGAAGCCCCGGCCGATCCTGGCTCCCGGGTGGATCTCTATCCCTGTCTTGCGGACTCCTCTCTGCGAAATCCATCTGGCCAGAAAGTAATGCCTGCGCAGGTACATCTTATGCGCCAGGCGATAATAAAGCATCACCTTAAAACTCGGATAAAGAAACACCTCCATGTTGGAGTGGATCGCCGGATCCCGTTCACGTATGATCCTGATCTCTTCCTTAATATTCTGTATAAATCCCATACTGCTTTCCTTCTTCCAAGAACAGTGGACAGGACATCAAAAATCCGCGGTCTCCGTCCTGCTCCTCTTCGGAAATAGAGACGAAATGATCCGCGGTTCCACTCTACTTAAAGAATGTATCAAAACATTCTTTCTCTCATAACCTGTAACGGGGCTTACCCGGGCATGAAGCCGGACTCCGGGGCGCACTTTCTCATTCTATACGCAAAAACCGCTTACAGCCAAAGGCGGTCTCTCTCTGCTGCCTCCTGAATGATACTCTTCCCTTTCAGCATCCTTCTGTTCACTGTACTTGGTACACAATGTATTTCTGCTAATAGAATATGCAAAAACAGTGGATTTGTCAACCTGATTTTACTTCTGAAGCGAACATCCGCTGCACCCGGCGCAGCTTTTCCCCGTTACATCCTCGCTGTACAATTCTCTGGGACTTGTCAACATACAGATTGCCTGGGAAGAGATACCTTCACCGGAACCGGTAAAACCAAGTCCCTCTTCCGTAGTAGCTTTGACATTAACCTGATCCATTTCAATCCCAAGTGTCCCTGCAATATTCGCTCTCATCTGATCAATATAAGGCTGCATCTTCGGCGCCTGGGCAATAATGGTCGCGTCAATGTTTTCGATCAAGAATCTATTCTCCTCCAGCAGCTCTCCCACATGCTTCAGCAAAGCCACCGAGGAGATTCCCTTGTAGGCAGGATCGGTATCCGGAAAATGCTTCCCGATATCCCCCAGCGCAGCTGCACCGAGAAGCGCATCCATAACTGCGTGCAGAAGCACATCTGCGTCCGAATGTCCCAGCAGCCCTTTCTCATAAGGTATCTCTACGCCGCCAATGACCAACCGGCGGTCCTGTATCAAACGATGAACATCATAACCCATTCCGATTCTCATAATCAACCTCCGTCATCTCTTTTGCATAATAAAGTCAAGCAGCCTGTCCGCCACTTCTTCCTTACTCATGATCGGCAGCTCCACCATCTCCTCTTTCGTGAGGAGCGTCACCACATTGGTATCGGTGCCGAAACCTGCTCCCGCCTGCTTCAGGTTATTGGCAACGATCATATCTATTTGCTTCTTTTCCAGCTTTGCCCGGGAATTCTCCAGCATATGCTCTGTCTCCATGGAGAAACCGCAAAGGAACTGCCCCTCCCTGCGGTGCGCCCCCAGATAAGCCAGAATATCTTCCGTCCGCTCCAGCCCTATGGACATCTCGCCGTCCTTTTTCTTCAGTTTCTCGTCTGCCGTCACTGCCGGACGGTAATCGGCCACCGCTGCCGCCTTGATGATGATATCCTGTTCCTTCGCATTATCCTTCACTGCCTTTGCCATATCCGCTGCAGATACAACAGGAATAAAATGCACGCCCATGGGCGGCTGCAGGCTCACCTTGCCGGACACAAGTGTCACCTTTGCACCGCGGAGCATTGCCTGCCTTGCTATGGCATATCCCATCTTGCCGGTAGAATGATTGCTGATATAGCGCACGGGATCTATCTTCTCCCGGGTAGGCCCTGCCGTCACAAGCAGTTTCCTTCCCGCCATATCCTTCGGTGCCAGCGCCTTTACCAGATACTCATACAGTACCTCAGGCTCCGGCATCTTACCCTCGCCTGTGTCGCCGCATGCCAGATAACCGCTGGCAGGCGTGATAACCTCCATGCCGTACCGCTCCAGAATCTTTATATTATCCTGCACGATGGGATTCTGATACATTCTGGTATTCATGGCCGGTGCAATAATCTTCGGACAGGTACAGGCGAGCAGCGTCGTAGTCAGCATGTCATCCGCAATGCCGTGAGCCGCCTTGGCAATCACATTGGCGGAAGCCGGTGCTGTCAGGAATACATCCGTCTGCTTCGCCAGCGATACATGCTCTACCTGGAATTCAAAATTGCGGTCAAAAGTATCCACAAGGCATTTATTGCCCGTCAACGACTCAAATGTGATCGGATTGATAAAATTCGTAGCATTCCGCGTCATAATCACTGTCACATCCGCATGCTGCTTCGCCAGCATACTTGCCAGAGATGCAGTCTTATAGGCGGCAATGCTTCCGGTCACTCCTAAAATAATATGTTTTCCTGCCAGCATAAGTACTCCTCATTCCATTCTTTATTTTCCTGCCCCACAGTAAACCCTCGCTTCTAACCGGCCTGCAGTCAGGTTATCGAAACAATCGCTGTACATCATATGTTATTCTGCAGATTTCCATCCGGATTCTTACAGGAAAAGCCCTACACTTCCACATTCTTTCTATATATAATGCCCAGCCCTTTCAGTGTCAATTCATTGTCGTAGATAATCTTCCTCTTGCAATGGGGTACAATGCTTCCGGAAAGTCCGCCTGTGGCCACCACCGGCGCCTCATATCCCAACTCGTCATAGATCCGCTCGATCATGCCGTCCAGACAGGCCGCCTGCCCCATCACGATGCCGCTCTTCATACAGTCGATCGTATTTCTGCCTATCACCTTCTTAGGCGCTTCCAGGCTGATCCGCGGAAGCTGGGACGTCCTGTTGACCAGAGAGTCCAAAGACACCTTCACCCCCGGCAGGATCATTCCCCCGATATAATTTTTCTTCTTGTCTACCACGCTGATGGTAGTTGCCGTTCCCATATCGATCATGATGATGGGCGCTCCATAATACTGCAGCCCCGCCACCGCATTGACCACCAGGTCAGATCCTAATTGTCCCGGATTATCCATCAGAATGTTTAAGCCTGTTTTCAGCCCCGGCCCCACCAGCAGGGGCGTCCTGCGAAACAGCTTTTCCAGAGCTGCTTTCACGATATTGTTAAGGGGCGGCACTACTGAAGAAATAATGCTTCCGCTGATATCCTCCATGCCAATGTCATAGAGCTCGAAGAGTGTCCTGAATTCCACCACATATTCCAATTCTGTCTTGGAGAGATTCGTGGATACCCGTTCCACGAAGTTAACCTTTTCACCATCGATGCATCCAAGCACGATGTTGGTATTTCCTATATCAATCGCTAAGATCATATTCCATCCTCTGCTTTCCTGAATTACTATCCATATTATCTATCCGGCCATCCCGGATTGGTACGCGTATGCAGTTCTGTCTGAATTACATCTGCTTCGTATATACCGGCTTTATTCTCGTCAGAGCGATTCCTACGCCCGCTACGATAATGGCGGCTACCACGGCTTCCACCACGCCATTGAACGTCACAACCCCCATAATGACTTCCAGCACGGCCTCTCCTGCCACCCCTACCGCCTGCGCGTATGCATCCTTATATAAAAGAAAAATACCGCCCATAACAAACAATGTATTTGTGTAGGCCCCGGCAAGACCCGCATAGGCGAGGGCGATATTCGCCGAACCCTTTCTGCGTCCGCCTGCCGTAAGCACCGCCATGAGAACACAGCCTGCCGCCAGCCCGATAACCGTGCACACCGTTGTACTTAATACATCCGGCAGCAACCGGATCAGAAATGCCCGCAGGGAGATTGTCAGAATGAAAGCCGCCAGCACATTCACAACACCCTTTCCTGTCTGCCCCTCGCCCTTTAAGGCCCTGCGGATCAGGATGTAGGCAAAATACGGTACGATGCCGACCAAAGTCCTCGGCACAAAACAAATATACAGGCTCTTAAAAATACCGGATATACCGGCTACATTGTAGGCAAGTACCGGCGAAAATACAAATGCCGATGCCGTAGCAGCCTTGAATGTGTTGTTGATAAAGCTGGTCATTCCAAATATGAATCCCAAAAATGCACCTTTCTTCGGTCCGAGAAATAGCGCTCCCAGGATGACCGGGATATGAATAATCGTCGCGTTGATGACAACAAGCGGGATGTATCCCAGCGGAGTGAATGCCATAATCACAATTATGGCGGTGAACAGTGCCGTCAGCACCAATTCATAAGTCTTTTCATTTTTCATGGTACATATCCTCCTGTTATTATTCTCATTTCGAGATACAATACGGTGTCATCATACCATATTGATATTTTTTTGACAATAATTTTTACCACTGATTCATAAAATTGAGTTAAGGATTCCTTCAGGCAAAGGCACGGTCGGCGCAGTAAGTGCGCAGACCCAAAATATCCCTTGAAACTCCTTCTTAATAGTGCTACAATCGTGGATACTACGTTAAGACCATAATGATAGAGAGGCATCATTTATGAAGACAAAAGAATCAGCTAAGACAACCGAAAACAAGATCACCGAGGGAGTTATCTGGAAACAGCTGCTCCTGTTTTTCTTCCCTATTTTATTCGGGACCTTTTTCCAGCAGCTCTACAACGCTGCTGATGCAGTGATCGTAGGACGTTTCGTGGGCAAGGAGGCTTTGTCGGCAGTAGGCGGCGGCACGGGCACCGTCATCAATCTTCTGGTCGGCTTCTTCGTAGGCTTATCCAGCGGCGCTACCGTGGTAATCTCCCAGTACTATGGCGCAAAGAAGGCGGAAATGGTGGATTACGCGGTACATACCGCCATGGCCTTTAGTATCGCCGGCGGACTCGTGTTGATGGTTGGCGGCATTCTGACGGCTCCGGCCATTCTGACGGCCATGGACACCCCGAAGGACGTTCTGGACCCTGCCATTCTCTACATCCGTATCTATTATGTAGGAACGATCGGAAATCTGATCTACAATGTAGGCTCCGGTATCCTGCGGGCTGTGGGCGATTCCAGGCGGCCTCTTTACTTCCTGATCGCAAGCTGTTTCACCAATATTCTGCTGGATCTGCTCCTGATCGTATGCTTCAATCTGGGCGTGGCAGGCGCTGCCCTCGCCACCATCTGTTCACAGGCTCTGAGTGCCGTTCTGGTGATCCTGGTACTGGTACGGGTGAAGGACATGCACAGACTGGAACTTCGCAGGATCCGCACTGACCGGATTATGCTGCACCGCATTGTCCGGATCGGATTTCCTGCCGGGCTGCAGTCTGTCATGTACAGCCTTTCCAATATTATCATCCAGACCGCCATCAACGGACTGGGAACCGACACCGTGGCCGCCTGGACCGTATACGGAAAGATGGATGCTCTCTTCTGGATGACGATAAGCTCCTTCGGTATCGCCATTACCACCTTCGCGGGGCAGAATTTCGGCGCCGGTAAGCTGGACCGGGTGCGGAAGGGCATCCGAAGCTGTCTGGCCATGTGCTTCGGATCAACCATACTGATCAGTATACTGTTATGTCTCGGCGGACATATCCTTTACAGCCTGTTTACCTCAGACCCGGAGGTCATGCAGATCGGTATGCAGATCGTGTATTTCCTGGTACCTACCTTTGTTACCTATGTATGTGTGGAAGTACTTTCCGGCGCTCTGCGCGGCGTAGGAGACTGCTGGATACCCACGTTGATCTGCTTAAGCGGCATCTGTTTGATCCGTATCCTCTGGATCATGCTGGCTGTGCCTCACAGACCCGATGTCTATACCGTCACATTCAGCTACCCGCTTACCTGGGCGGTCACCAGCATACTCTTTATTGTGTACTACTGTTTCTTCAGCAAGATTAAGATCGTCCGTACGCGCCGGGAGAAGCTGGCTGCTAAAGGCATGGACTTTACACCAACTGCATAATCCGCTATAATAGTGGCAGTAACGCTCAGCAACCCCAAAACCGGAATATCAGCTAAAGAAACAAAGGTAAAACCGGCAATCTGCGGTACCAATATTCAGGATTTGGAATATAATTCCATTAAGATAAACGGAGGTTAAACATGACTGAATTAAAACCGATCAAAGAAGGGAAAGTACGAGAGATCTACGACAACGGCGACAGCCTGGTCATGGTTGCTACAGACCGCATCAGCTGTTTCGATGTGATCCTGAACAACCAGGTGACAAAGAAGGGCACGGTCCTGACACAGATGTCCAGATTCTGGTTCGACATGACGCAGGACATTCTGCCCAACCACATGATTTCCGTGGATGTCAATGACATGCCTGCATTTTTCAGACAGGATAAATTCAACGGTAACAGTATGTTATGCCGTAAACTTACTATGCTGCCCATCGAATGTATTGTGCGCGGTTATATTACCGGAAGCGGGTGGGCAAGCTATCTGAAGGACGGCACCGTATGCGGCATCAGGCTGCCGGAGGACTTACGGGAATCCGACAAACTGCCTGAACCTATCTATACGCCTTCCACCAAGGCCGAGATCGGCGACCATGACGAGAATATCTCCTATGGGCAGAGTGTTGATTATCTGGAAAAGAGATTCCCGGGCAAAGGAGAAGCCTATGCTTCCAAACTTCGGGATTATACGATCGCCCTCTATAAGAAATGCGCAGAATACGCCCTGGCGCGCGGCATTATCATCGCGGATACCAAATTCGAATTCGGACTGGACCAGCAGGGCAATATCGTCCTGGGCGACGAAATGCTCACTCCCGACAGTTCCCGTTTCTGGCCTGCGGACGGGTATGAACCCGGACACGGACAGCCTTCCTTCGACAAGCAGTTCGCAAGAGACTGGCTTAAGAGCAATGAAGGCCATAACTGGACTCTGCCTGAGGATATCGTACAGAAGACGATCGATAAATATCTGCTGGGCTTTGAACTGCTGACTGGCAGGAAGCTCTAGTATAATCCACATATACAATAACATGTTATATGCCCGGATACCTCTGTCATCAGATGATATCCGGGCATATTTTTCATGCTACGGCTATTATATTTCCATATCCGGCTCATGTCTGTTCCCATGCAAATGCCCTTCGAAACCCGGTTACAAATATCTTTATGCACACGGCATGTCTACATTAATATCACCCATATAATGATTTTTTTCAGCCATAACAGTATCTGCAGCAAAATCCTTGACATCACATAGACAGACTGCAATCCATCACCCGGCTGCATCTGTAACGCGTAGATTTCATCGACATTTTTCAAAATATGATCTTTTTTTTCACGAATACCACTGCAGTCTGCACTGCCATCTATCCCGTGAAATTCATGAAATGACATGTTACTGTCCTCCTGCCCCTGTCCGGATACTTGAAATAAGGCTACGCTTTCCTCTGCCCTGGCGTTCCACATTTTCACATCCGCTGCAATAAAATCAATATTTGCTAAAAGCATTGCTGCCGCCAATAGTATACCAAATATTCCCTTACTCATTTTCCCGCTCCATCTCATTTGTAAAATATTCCCTGCATAATAACCGATATCGGTCACTATAAATATATACCGATATTGGTTATTATGCAAGTAGGAAGAGGTGTAATATTTGATTGTGTATGACAACCTGTGGAATACGATGAAAGAAAAAGGCATTACCCAATATGCTCTTACAAAAAAATACGGAATCAGCCCCGGACAGATTACCCGGCTTAAGCGAAATGAAAGCGTCAGCACTCATACGATCGAAATGTTCTGTAAGATTCTGGATTGCAGAGTAGAAGATGTCATGGAATACATCAAAGAATCATGAATGACCCGTTCATCAAAAAAGGCTGTCGCAAAATTCGGACTTATACAGTATACGGCCCATTTTAAAATCCTCGCCAATCCTGTATAAGTCCTGTCTCTTGTAACAGCCTTTCTGTTTATTTATATGCAGTTATATTGCATTTATCCCATAACGGTTCAGGAAATCTCCGCTGATATCCGGTGACCCTGGCCGTTTATTGCTTGCCCGGTTCTTTCGATATCATTTTTGTCTCACGGTTTGCGCAGTATCGCTGTCATTCGCTCCACCGTATCCATAACCTCCCTGGATTTCACATCTGTCACTGCGGCACGCAGAACATCCATCAGTCCACCACAGCTTTCCGGTATCCGGTACTGCTCCAGCTTCTGCATAGCCTCATCAACCTTATCCAGGTCAAATCTGTCTACGGCATCCCGCACAGCTGTCAGCTGTAAGATCAATTCCTCTGCGGATACCACTCTTTTGTTCCGGTTATTCTCCTCTCCATAGGGCCGGAGAATCTCCTTGTAATGTCTCAGTTCCCTGATCAATCCGGGAGTCTCTCTGGTAATTGTTTCCACATCTTCGCTCTTACCGCATTTCTCCATCTTAAAGAACCACTCCGACAGATGGGCTGCGCCGATCATCCGCGCTGTATTTTTCAGGGCATGCACCTCTATCGTATAATCTCTGATCAATCCGTCAGCCAGACACCGCTCCAGTTTACAAACCTTGGAATCGATCAGTTTATAGAAGTCCCCCAGCAGCTTCCGCCACATCTTCTCGCTCCCGGTATATCTAATGCCGTCTGCCGCGTTTATGCCTGGCAGATCCGGCAGCTGCATATTCTTCCCGTCCGCAATTCCCGCATCCATCCTTCCTGCTGATGCCGTCCCGCCATTTTCCTTCTTCCTGCCAGCCGCCGCAGCGTCAGATCCGTTCTTTGACGCCGCAGCGTTCTGCTTCGATATCACAATGAATTTCCTAGGAATCCACTTCAAAACACATCTGTAGATATCGATCGGCTCAATCGGTTTCGCCAGATAATCATTCATCCCGGCCTTCCGGAATTCATCGCGGACATCCTCCAGCGCGTTGGCCGTCAACGCAATGATCGGTACCGTCCGATAATATTCATCCGCCAGACAGCGCAGCCTCTTCGTTGTCTCCACACCGTCCATCCCAGGCATCATATGATCCATGAAAATCAAATTGTATCTGGTCTTCTGAGCCATCTGCAGCGCACGCTTCCCACTGTCAGCCATATCTATTTTCATCTGCAGAGGCTCCAAAAGCCCTGCCGTAACTTCCAGATTGATCTCATTATCGTCCACGATCAATACGGAAACTTCCGGTGCCGTAAAATTCATGCGCATCTCCTTTGACAGAAAATCCTGTCTGTTATATTTTCTCACTGCATCCGGTGCACAGTAAATGCAAAGTCCCGTGCTGGGCTGTTACATAATATTTCAGATTACTACTTCAGATAATTGACCCCCAATATCACAGCCCCGAGAACTGCCAGTACCACTCCTGTAGCCCGGTTCAGTGTTGCAGGAGTCGCCTTGTTGGCAAACTTCGCCGCAATCCTTGCCCACAGCAAGGTGGATGCCACGCAGAACAACAGACACCACAGATCCGGCTTCCCGCCGATCACAAAATGGCTGACAGCCCCTGTGAATGCAGTAAATGCCATAATAAATACACTGGTGCCCACCGCCGTCTTCAACTCATAACCCAATACGCTGGTTAAGATCAACAGCATCATCATGCCGCCGCCCGCACCGACAAAACCACAGATAAACCCGACCACCGTGCCACAGATGACGGATTGTATGACACGTTTCTTTCCACTGACCTGATTCATGGATTCCTTCGTTGTCATAACCGGCTTCACAATGAATTTGATACCGAGCAGCAGGGTCATAAATACTGAGAAATTGCCCATAGTCGTATTGGGAACCTTGCTGGCCACCCAGCTTCCGAACAAGGTAACCAGAAGGACCGTCCCCATCATAACAAGACCATTTTTCACATCAAGATTTTTATTCTTTCCATAAGTATATGCACTCACGGCACTTGCCAGGACATCACTCGCCAGTGCAATACCCACTGCTTCATAGGCCGGCATTCCCAGAAAAGTGATCAGCATCGGACTGATCACCGCCGCCGCGCTCATGCCCGCAAAGCCGGTACCCAAGCCGGCTCCGATTCCCGCAATAAAACAAATGATAAATTTAAACATACCAGCGTATCCCCTTCCTGTTGCTCCCTGCCTCAAATACCGGTTAATATTCTCAAACACACGGTCCATGCAGCGTTTCCTGCCTTCCATCTCCTCCGAAGATATACGCTGATGAGCCGTTTTGCGGTTACCCTGTGCATATTCCTTCCTCAGATAACCGCAGGCTTCCATATGCTTGATTACAAAAATACAAAAAGCCCGCAACGCTTGATTCTACAAGGCTTCCGGACTTCTTCAAAATAGCGAGAGGGGGACTTGAACCCTCGACACTACGGGTATGAACCGTATGCTCTAGCCAGCTGAGCTATCTCGCCATATTCAGTTTCAATGGGGCCTATAGGGCTCGAACCTATGACCCTCTGCTTGTAAGGCAGATGCTCTCCCAGCTGAGCTAAGACCCCATTATGGTCAGGCCACTTCCGCAACCCGCTCTGCTAGTATACAATTTTACACCGGTGCTTGTCAAGTGTTTTATTTGAATTTTTACAGAAATTTTGGCAAAAAATATTATAAAACGCTATAACCATTTATACTGATTCATTATTGCGTGCATTCATAGGCAGCTTATCTATAAAAACTTGGCATCAAGAGGGAATCTGCCCCTCGCCGCAGGCGACTTGAAATGGGCAGGTTCCGTAACAGGGAAGCCAAAGGCTGAACCAATGTCATTAAGTTAAGCCGGACGCGCCTGACATGATAGGAATCTCCTAAGGACGCGCTTTCGCTCGGTTCCAAACGCAGCGGTACTAAATTCGTGGAAAACCTCATTAAGTACCGGCGTTTTCCAACGGTCCTAAGGAGAATCCTATCATATCAGACGCTGTGTATAGACTTAACTAAATGACATTGAAGGCTGAACTGTTACGATGCCATACGCAGAACCGCTGACGGATAATTCCATTCTGTCTCCGCCTGCAGCCTGAAAAGTCACATTTTAAGCAAACTTCCTTCCGTATCCTTACATCCTGTCCGGCGCTGAGAAACCAAGCAGATCAATACAGGTTTCCAGAATATCTCTGGTTAACATAAGTAGTGCAATCCAGCCTGCCTTCTTCTGTTCATCTTCTTCCGTCAGAATCTTCGTCTCATGATAGAAACGGTTAAAGGCATTGGCCAGATCATAGATATAAGCGCAGATTCTGTGTGGTGCGATTTCCTCACAGGCCGCTTCCATCATGGCGTTGAATTTTGCCAGTTCCAGCATCAGGCTCTTCTCAGAATCATTCACAGCCTCTTCAATGACTATATCAGTCAACTTTCCGCCCTGTTCCACATATTTGCCCAGAATTGACTTGATACGTACGATCGTGTATAGAATATACGGTCCTGTGTCCCCTTCAAAGGAAGTGAACCTGTCCAAATCAAAAATATAGTCTTTCGAAGCCTGATTGGACAGATCGCCGTATTTAATCGCTGCCAGCCCCACGATCCTGGCGGTCTGATCCGCTTCCGCCTCGTCTATCTCATAGCCCTTCGTCTCCGCATTCTCCCGGATCTTGCGTGCCATCTCTTCGTTAATCTCACAGATCAGATTTTCCAGACGCATAACGCCGCCTTCTCTTGTCTTAAAAGGCTTGCCATCCTTGCCATTCATAGTGCCGAAACCGATGTGGACCAGCTCCGTATCCGTGTTGACCAGTCCGGTCTTTCTTGCACAGCGGAATACCTGTTCGAAATACAGTTCCTGTCTCTTATCCGTCAGGTAGATCATTTTGTCCGGATGGTACTGTGCCATACGGTCCATAATTGTTGCCAGATCCGTCGTATTGTAGAGAGAAGCTCCGTCGGACTTTAAGATCATACAGGGAGGCACTTCCCTTGTATCCGTCTCCTCCTTGACGTCCACCACGAGCGCACCGTCACTCTCATAAGCATAGCCGCCCTTTTTCATATCTTCTACCATACCGGGAATAATGTCATGTACGTCAGACTCACCCTTCCAGAGATCAAATTCCACGTTAAGATTCTCATAATTTCTCTTCAAATCTTCTATGGATACCCTCATAATATGATCCCACAAGGCACGATAACCGCGCACACCGCTCTGCAGTTTGTAGGTGGCCTCCATGGCATCCGCCTTATATGCCTCATCCGTCTTGGATTTTGCGCTGGCCGTTGGATAGATCTCCTCTAATTCCGAGATGGTAAAGGGAGCCTCCTCAGGATACTCTCCCTCGTAAGCATCGTCAAAATAAACCAGTTTTGGACTGCGTTTCTGCAGTTCCGTGATAATCAGTCCCATCTGCAGGCCCCAGTCTCCCATGTGGATATCACCGGTCACATCATGTCCCGCATAACGGCAGATTCTCTTAATACTTTCACCGATAATGGCAGACCGCAGATGTCCTACATGAAGCGGTTTCGCCACATTTGGGCCACCATAATCAATTATAATCTTCTTCGCCGTCTCCGGCATCTGCAGACCGAATTTCTCACTGTCACGCATGCCGCGCAGATAGTCCTTCACGAATGTCTCCGATACCTTCATATTCAAAAATCCCGGTGCCACCGCGGATACTTCCGTAAATACCCTGCTGTTCTCAAGCTTTCCGGCCACATCCTGTGCAATCATAAGCGGCGCCTTGTGATACTTCTTCGCTCCTGCCATGGCGCCGTTGCACTGGTATTCGCACAGATCCGGCCTGTTGGACAGTGTCACCCTGCCCAGCCCGGCATCATACCCTGCCGCCCCGAATGCCTGCATCACTTCTTCTGAAATCAAATCCAATATTTTCTGCATTGCTTTTCCATGCCTTTCTGTATACTTTGTAACAGCCCGGATACCTTTGCCGTTACATGTCCTTCTGTTCTACTATATTACCACAACTTCCGGCTTTCCTGTCACATTTCTTTTCTTCCTGATACTCCAAATCGTCCCAACTCTGTTTTTCTGTGGCTTCCGCCTTGCTCCACTCACAAAAAAAACGTCTCGCAAACCATTACCGCACGCTCTCCTGCTGCCTCTGGCTGCGGGAATAGATACAGCCGCAATAATCCTGCCTGTACAGTCCATATTCCTTCGACAGCTCTACAGACCTTTTATACCCGTTCTTCTTCTTGAAATCTGACGGCAGCCACGAAACTCCGCACTCCTTAGCAAGCTGTTCCCCAATTTCATTCAGCTTCGCGGCATTCTTCAGCGGACTGATCGTCAGCGTGGTGGTAAAATAATCATATCCCCCTGCACCTGCACGCTGTGCCGTCTCCCGGAGTCTGAGTGCATAACAGGCGAAACACCTCTCTTTGCCCTCCGGGCAGCGCTCCAGTCCTCTGGCAATCTCGAAGAAGCGCTGCGGCTCGTAGTCACCCTCCATAACATCAATATAATAGCCATGCTGTGATCCGTCTTCTCCCCGCACACACAAAGCCTTCTCATTGTATGCGGCAATCAGCTTCTTCTGCTCTGCAGCCCGTTTACGGTACTCTTCCTCCTCAGTGATATTGGGATTATAATAAAAAACCGTAATACGGAAATACTTTCGCAGATATTCCAGCACATAGCTGCTGCACGGTGCGCAGCAGCTATGCAGGAAGAGAGTGGGAACTTCTTTCCCGTCCTCGCCGAGAGCTGTTATGATGTTATCCAGTTCTTTCTGGTAATTCCTGACTGCATTCATTGACTCTCCCTTACCATCCCATATACTTCTGCCGCTTATTTCCCGCGTCTTGCAATCGACGCGATATCGGTCAGCGTCATCTGTGTTTCTTGGGAAGCCGCATTCTCCAGGCTGGTCACCAGCGCCGCCGCCGTATCCATCGCCGTGATACAGTTCACGCCGGTCTCGATGGCCGTCCTTCGAATCAGGAAACCGTCCCTGTTCTTATCCCGTCCCTGAGTAGGCGTATCGATGACCAGGTCGATCTTATGTCCCAGAATCAGATCCATGACGGTCGGTGATTCCTGGCGGATCTTGTTGACCTTCCTTGCCCTGACACCGGCTTCTCTGAGCGCCGCCGCCGTGCTTCTCGTCGCATAGATGATATATCCCAGCTTCTCGAAACGGCGTGCCACTTCAATCGCTTCTCCCTTATCCGCATCCTTTACGGTAATGATCATCTGCTTATGCTTCGGCAGATTCACGCCTGCTCCAAGAAATGCCTTATAAAGCGCCTCGTTGAAAGTCGCCGCTATGCCGAGACACTCTCCGGTAGATTTCATCTCCGGCCCTAAGCTGATTTCCGCACCGCGGATCTTTTCAAAAGAGAAGACCGGCATCTTAATGGCATAATAATCCGCCGCAGGCTGCAGTCCCGGCTCATAGCCAAGCTCCTTAATCTTCTTCCCGATGATAACCTCAGTGGCAAGATCCACGATCGGAATGCCTGTCACCTTACTGATGTAAGGCACGGTACGGGAAGAACGGGGATTCACTTCGATTACATATACTTCATCGCCTACCGAAATAAACTGGATATTGATCAGTCCGATGACGTGCAGCGCCCTGGCCAGTCTTCTGGAATACTCCGCTATCGTCTCCTTCACCCTCTCGCTGACCGTGGGCGCCGGATAGACGGAAATACTGTCTCCGGAATGGACGCCTGTTCTCTCGATATGCTCCATAATGCCCGGAATCAGGATATCCGTGCCGTCGCAGACCGCATCAACTTCCAGTTCTTTACCCTGCAGATACTTGTCCACCAGAATCGGGTGGTCCTGCTCATATCGGTTAATGACCGCCATAAACTCTTCAATCTCCTGGTCGGACAATGCGATCTGCATGCCCTGTCCGCCCAGCACATAGGAAGGACGCACCAGCACAGGATAGCCCAGCCTGTTCGCCACGGCCTTGGCATCCTCCGCGGTATATACCGTACCCCCGGCTGCTCTCGGAATCCCGGTTTCCTCCAGAATCTTGTCAAAAAGCTCTCTGTCCTCGGCAGCGTCCACATCCTCAGCCTTCGTTCCCAAAATGGGCACTCCCATCTTCATCAGGCTCTCTGTCAGCTTGATCGCCGTCTGTCCGCCGAACTGCACGACCGCTCCGTCCGGTTTCTCCACATTCACGATATTCTCCACATCCTCCGGTGTCAGCGGCTCGAAATATAGCTTGTCCGCTATATCGAAATCGGTGCTGACCGTCTCGGGATTGTTATTGATGATGATCGTTTCGTAGCCTTCTTTTGCGAAAGCCCATGTTGCGTGCACGGAGCAATAGTCAAATTCGATCCCCTGTCCGATCCGGATCGGCCCGGAACCGAGAACCAATACCTTTTTATTCGGATGGGTCTCCTCCACTTCCGTCTCAGAACCGAATACGGAATAGTAGTAAGGCGTGCTGGCCTCAAACTCAGCCGCACAGGTATCCACCATCTTGAAGGCCGCCACGATACCGTTATCATAGCGCATCTGCCTGATTTCCGCTTCTGTCCTGCCGGTCAGTCTGGCAATTACCGTGTCAGGGAACTCAAGCCTCTTGGCCTCCTTCAGCAAATCCACCGTAAGAGGTCCCTTCTCCAGCGCCGTCTCCATCTCTGTCAGAATCGCAATCTTGTCGATAAACCAGGGATCCACCATGGTGATCCCGTGAATCGTATCATAGTCAACCCCTTTACGGATTGCTTCCGCAATGATGTAGATTCTCTGGTCATCCACGATCTTCATCCGTTCTTTCAATTCCTCCGGAGTAAGTTCCGAGAAGTCGTAGCTTCGCAGACAGTCTACGTGCTGTTCCAGGGAACGGATGGCTTTCATCAGCGCTCCCTCGAAGTTATTGCCGATACTCATAACCTCGCCCGTCGCCTTCATCTGTGTGGTGAGCGTACGTTTCGCCGTAATAAATTTATCGAAAGGAAGCCTGGGAATCTTGACAACACAGTAATCCAGTGCAGGTTCGAAACTGGCGTATGTCTTGCCGGTAATCGCATTCCTGATCTCATCCAGCGTATAACCCAGCGCGATCTTGGCCGCAACCTTGGCGATCGGATATCCCGTCGCCTTGGATGCCAACGCGGAGGAGCGGCTCACACGGGGATTCACCTCGATGACACAGTACTCAAAGCTGGTGGGATGCAGGGCAAACTGCACGTTGCATCCGCCGGTAATGCCCAGCTCATTGATAATATTGAGAGCAGAACTCCGCAGCATCTGATATTCTTTATCCCCCAGCGTCTGGGAAGGCGCCACCACAATACTGTCCCCTGTGTGTACCCCAACCGGGTCAATGTTTTCCATATTGCAAACGGTGATACAGTTGCCCGCACTGTCCCGCATCACCTCATACTCAATCTCTTTCCAGCCCGCAATACAGCGCTCTACCAGAACCTGTCCCACTCGGGAGAGCCGCAGCCCGTTCGCCAGAATCTCCTCCAGTTCTATCTGATTATGGGCTATGCCGCCGCCGGAGCCGCCCAGCGTATAAGCCGGACGAAGCACCACCGGATAGCCGATCTTCCCCGCAAATGCCACACCGTCTTCAATATTCTCCACCACAAGGGAGGGCGCACAGGGCTCGCCGATCTTCTCCATAGTCTCTTTAAATTCCAGACGGTCTTCCGCCTTCCTGATCGTTCTGGCTGTCGTACCAAGAAGCGTAACGCCGTGGGCTTCCAGAAATCCGGATTCGTCCAGCTCCATACCCAGATTCAGCCCGGCCTGTCCGCCCATATTCGGAAGCAGGCTGTCCGGCTTCTCCTTGACAATAATCTCTTCCAGCACCCTGGCCGTCAAAGGTTCAATATATACTTTATCTGCAATATCCCCGTCGGTCATGATTGTCGCAGGATTTGAGTTCACCAGAATGACTTCCATTCCCTCTTCCTTCAGGGAACGGCATGCCTGCGTGCCCGCATAGTCAAACTCCGCCGCCTGCCCGATCACAATAGGCCCCGACCCGATCACGAGTACTCTCTTTACATTTGGATTCTTAGGCATCTTCTACCTCCATAAACTGTACTTTCTTTAAACCACTACTTTTTGGTGCGTCAGCGCAGTAAATGCGCTAACCTGGCAAACCGTTACCTTAACACAACTTCATGTCTTACGCATCATGGAAATGAACCGCTCAAATAACTCTCCCGAATCCTGCGGCCCCGGACATGCCTCCGGATGGAACTGCACTGTAAAGATATTCTTGCCTGTGTAGGAAAGTCCCTCATTGGTACCGTCATTGACATTGATAAATGCAGGTACCGCCACTTTCGGGTCAAGTCTCTCCATATCCACCACATACCCGTGATTCTGGGAGGAAATGTAGACTCTTCCGGTTTCCAGGTCCTTTACCGGATGATTCCCGCCCCTGTGGCCGTACTTCATCTTATAAGTATCCGCGCCTGTCGCAAGCGCCATCAGCTGATGGCCCAGGCAGATTGCAAAGATCGTAATATCCGTATCATACAGCTTCTTTATCTCATCAATGATCTGTGTACATTCCTTCGGATCGCCAGGCCCGTTGCTCAGCATGATTCCGTCCGGCCTTGCATCAATAATCTCCTGCGCCCTGGTATATGCCGGATAAACCGTTACCTCACATCCTCTGGCCGCCAGAGATTTCGCTATATTATCCTTAGCTCCAAGATCAAGCAGTGCAACCTTCAGGCCTTTTCCGCTCAGCGCCCGGACCATACTGGGTTTCTTCTCTCTGATACCTCTTTCATATTCTTCTTTTATAAACTGGGAACTTCCGGAAATCGGACCATTATCTGATAATACCTGTGCGGCAGACAACGTATATTTCTCCCGGCAGGTTACAGTATCAACCACCTTACCGGTCGTATACGTCTTGAGTTTCGGAAGAATTTCTTCCGGATTATAATTCTCATTCGTAGTAATCATACCATTCATGGTACCTTTTTCACGAAGAAGCTTCGTGAGCGCCCTTGTATCTATGCCTGCAATCCCGGGAACACCGTTCTCCTCAAGGAACTCCTGAATCGGCATGTCACAACGGAAGTTACTCGGCATCCGGCTCAGCTCCCTGACAATAAACCCGTCCGGCCATGCCTTCCGTGACTCCAGGTCCTCTTTACAAATACCATAATTACCGATCAGCGGATACGTCATGCAGACTGCCTGTCCGGCATAGGACGGATCCGTCAGCACTTCCAGATATCCTGCCATCGAAGTGTTAAACACGATCTCGCTGATTATCTCCTTCCGGGCACCGATGTGGATTCCCTCGAAGAGAGTACCGTCTTCCAAAATTAAGAACGCCTTCATTCTGTCACCTGTTTCCTCTCAAACAATCCTTCACATAATCGCTTCATTATAGCACAGGCACCAGACGCGTTCAATTATAAAATAATGTTTTTAAAGCCTGATTTTCCAGCATAATTAACAATTTCTTCTGGCTATCACCGGCAAGCTGGCCGGCTATAAAGAACGGAGCCGGAAATATCCGGCTCCTCATAAATATGATAATATCTACTCCCTGCAAAGGATTTCTTCTACTGCTGCTCCACCGCTTCGGTCTTGATGATAAACTTCACACTGCCGTCCACATTCTCCGGAAGACTGGTAAAGGTATTATACTCTTTGCCTGCATCAGCCACTGCTTTCAGCCTGTCAACCACGTCCTGCACGTCATCACCAAAAAGCTCCGTCAGCTTGCTGATACCTTCTTCATCAAATTCAAACATTCCATTCAGCAATTCCAATGCACCCTCATCAAGGGTACCCATGCCGTCATCCAGGGTGATTGCCCCGTCTTTCAATGTACCTACACCGTCTTTCAGGGTTCCGATCCCGTTATCCAGAGTCCGCATACCGTCATCCAGAGTCACCGCTCCATCACTCAGCGTTCCGGCTCCATCCTTCAACGTCCCGGCTCCGTCGTTCAATTTCGCCGTGCCCTCGATCAGCTGTCCGGTGCCGTTTTTCAATTCACCTGCACCTGCCTTTAACGCGTCGGCTCCCCTGGCCAGTTCACCCGCACCGCTATTCAGGCTGTCGATTCCGTTCTTCAGTTCATTGGCGCCACTGCTTAATTCCTTTGCTCCGTCAAGTGCGCTTTGTGTCCCGTTCGCCAGATCCCCGGCACCTTTCACAAGGGCAGTCATACCCGCGGTACTTTCCTGTGAATTGAGTGCGCCGGAAATCTCCTTCAGGTAATTATCCATGTATGCCGCATAGGTAATCGCCGGTCCCCACTTCTGCATCAGAGCCATCTGCTCCTGTTGTATCTGATCCGCAGCGGCATCTGCCTGTGCGATCTCCTCTTCAAGTGTCGCCACCTGCATGGACCAGGCATCTACGGCCACCTGATATGCCGCAGCTTCCTGCACCGCGTTCTGATAAGCGTCCACCTTCTGCTGCAGGTTATCTGCGTCCACGGACTGCACCTGGACCGTATCCGTCTCTACCACTTCCTTCGTAACAACTCCTGTTCCTGTAATGGACTGTGTCTCTACCTCAGTATTCTCAACCACTGTCGCGCCTTCCCCGGATGTTTCTCCCTCTCCATCCTCTCCGGCTTCTTTCGCGGAGCCTTCCGTTACAGTCCTTGTTGTCGTATACACCGGCGCTTCTACCGTTACGTCCACATAGCTTTCTTCTTCATGGGTACCGGTCACCCTTTCAAATTCCTGCGTACTTCCCTGGCTGGCCGCAATCAGCTCCGCCTGTGCTGCCTGCACCCGTTCCTGGGCCGCCGCCAGATTCGCACTGGAATTATTCAGTTCCTCCTGAGCCTGCGCTTTTTGCTGCTGCAGCTTCGACAGAAGAGCATTATAGAACGGATCCGCCAGTCCGTCCTGGCTGCTTGCACTCTTAAGCGACTCATTAAGCAGACAGGAAAGCTGCAGTAAAGTGCTGGGATTTGCCGCATCAAAATCGGCAGAGGAACCTACCGGTGTACCAATCTTTGCCTGCAGCATACCCATCTGCGCTGCCACCTGATTCACACCGCCCTGTACAAGAAGCGCGCCGTTATTCAGGTTCTCAGCCCCTGCCACAAGACTCCCTGTACCGGCAGCCAGCTTGCTGCTTCCATCCTTCAGGGCACTTGTTCCCTCTGTCAGCTTGCCTGCACCGTCCTTAAGCGTTGCCGTCCCGTCATAGAGTGCCAAGGCGCCGTTATTTAACAAACCGGATTTCTCATACAATTCCTGCGTACCGTCTTTCAACTGAGAAGCGCCGTCCCTAAGCTGCGATGCACCATCCTTAAGCTGAGACGCACCGCTTTGCAGCTGCCCGCTGCCATCCTTCAGTTCCACGGCTCCGTCCCACAAATCCTTCGTGCCCGACACTAATTCCACCGTACCGTCCTTAAGCTGCCCACTGCCGTCCTTCAATTCCGCAGTGCCGTCTTTCAGCTTATCCGTCGCATCCCTAAGTTCATCCATGGAATTATTCAGCTCGGAGAGATCCAGGGAATCAGTCAGTTCAATATCTGAGAGAACATCGCTCATGGCTACGGTCATGGTCATCCCCAGCCCGAAGCAGTCCGTATCCGCCGATACCTCGATATATTCCGGAATCTCCAGTTCCTTCAGCTCCTCGTTTTCTTCCGTATCTTCCAGCTTATCCTTAAGTTCATCCGCATCGATGCTTTCTTTCAGCCCCGGAAATGCCAGGCCTACCACAATACTGTTATTTCCTTCCGAGAGAAGCCTTGCATTCGTCACTTCGATATTGGAAAAGGTGTCCTGCGGCAGAATCATACCGGATATCATGGCAAAAGGTATCTTGATCTCCTGTTCTCTGCCGCCGATCTCAACTTTTCTTGTTTCCTTGTTCTCATAATCCATTCGTATCGTGACTCTTCCACTCTTTCCGGCCAACTCCGATGCGGAAATATCTTTGCCGTCCAGCTGATAAGAAACCTTTACCTCCACCGGTACTTCTTTATCGGTGGAACCTCTGTAATAGATATCCGATCCGTCCGCCTGCCAGATAATCTTACCGTCCTGATCGGTCTCAAAGGTTTCATACCCTTTTACATTCTGAATGTCTTTCAGATCCGAACTGTCCGACAGGCTCTGCCCGCCATCACTGTTTTTCAGCCAGTCGCTGACGATCACCCGGTCTACGCTCCCGTATGCATCCGCAAGTACGTAGACTGTTTCTTCCTTCCCTGCTTCGCTGCTGTGGGAAGGGCTTACCTGCGCGTTCAGCACGCCATTCAAAACCTGTTCCTGCTCCTCATCCGTTACCACTGTCTCCTGCGCTGCCTCTTCCTGCCCGCATCCCACAAGTCCCAGCACCATCGCCGAACTTAATGTGAGACAAATCACTCTCTTCTGTGTTAGCTTTCTGCTTAGACTATTTTTCTTTATCATATTAATACCTCCTGCTCTATGTTAATTATCTTCCTTGTTTCTTGTTCCCATATTAATCCGGGGTCCAGACTTTTCATACATGGCATCCATGCTGCTGCCGACGGCACACAATACAGGGAAGCCGAAAAGCTGAACTGTTACGGCCGGATGCTTTCGGATATTATCCTCTGGCATGATCAGCACAGTAGGTCTGCACACCCTTCTGCACGGCCGCTTTCTTCCTGATAATAATCCTGTCAAATATCATAAACATGGACGGTAATATGAAAATAACCGATACCATACTAATCAGCGCGCCTCTTGCCATCAGCGTGCATAGGGAGCTTATCATATCAATGTTCGAATATAATCCCACGCCGAAGGTAGCCGCAAAGAAGGACAATGCACTGACCACAATCGATTTCACGCTGCTCTGGCATGCAATCGTGACGGCCTCCCTCTTCTCCACCCCGTCATACCGCTCTTTCCTGTATCTGGTTGTCATCAGTATCGCGTAGTCCACCGTAGCTCCCAGCTGGATCGTTCCGATGACTACCGAGGCGATAAACGGAATCTGTGTTCCTGTATAGTAAGGAATTCCCATATTGACGAAGATCGCCATCTCTATGACAGAAACCAGGATCACCGGCAGCGAAACCGACTTAAATACCAGCAGGATAATCAAGAAAATAACACCGACCGAAACCACGCTGACCGTATTGAAATCCTTGTCGGTAATCTCGATCAGATCCTTAGTGCAGGGCGCCTCACCTACCAGCATCCCCTTACTGTCGTAGGCCTTGCAGATAGCGCTGAGACTTCTGCACTGATCGTTGACCTCCTCGGAAGCCACTTTATACTGGGACCCTACCAGAAGGAGCTGCCAGTTTTCACTCATAAGCGCTCCCTTAAGGCTGTCAGGAATCAGTTCGTCGGGAATGGAATCCCCTTTCACGGCATTCAGTCCCAGTACCCAGTTCACACCGCCCACTGCCTTCATCTCGTCTGCCATGCTCTTCACATCCTTCGCAGGAAGACCGGCCCGCAGCAGAAGCATATGTGTCGCATTCATATCGAAATCTTCATTCAGTTTTTCATTGGCTATGATACTGGCAAGATCCTTCGGCAGGGTCTCATCCAGATTGTAATACACAGTAGTATTCTTATACCCGAATATGGCCGGAAACAAAGCCGCCACAAACAGAAGCACAAATATTCTGTAATGCTTTGTCACAAAATCTCCCACGCCCTTCATATCCGGCAGCAGCGCTTTGTGTTTCGTCTTTACCAGAGCCTTGTCAAACACAAGGATCATGGATGGAAGAACAGTCACACATGTGATAACACCGAAAACCACGCCTTTGGCCATCACCACGCCCAGATCCATACCCAGCGTAAAGCTCATGAAGCAAAGAGCAATAAATCCTGCCACCGTTGTCATGGAACTGCTCACCACTGAGGTAATCGTCTCACTGATTGCTATCGCCATTGCTTCCTTATTATCGGCCGCCCCCTGTTTGTTCTCCTGATAGCTGTGCCACAGGAAAATGGAATAATCCATGGTGACTCCCAGCTGCAGGACCGCGCTGAGCGCTTTGGTAATATAAGAAATCTCTCCCATGAATACATTGCTGCCCAGGTTATACAGGATTGCCATTCCTATACTCATAAGGAAGAGAAAAGGAATCAGGAAAGAATCCATGGTGAGCGACAATACCAGACAGGAAAGCAGCACCGCGATGCAGACATAGATTGGCGCCTCTCTTTCCGAAAGATTCTTCGTATCTGTCACCACTGCCGACATCCCGCTTAAGAAGCAATTCTTATCGGCCACCTTCCGGATATTCTCTATCGCTTCCATTGTTCCGTCCGCAGATGTGGTCTCATCGAATATGATCGCCATCATGGTAGCATCGCCACTGTTAAAAGCCTCGTAAATCCCATCCGGCATTAACTCCATCGGAACCGAGATATCCATGACCGTGTCATACCAGATCACCTTCTCCACATGCTCGACCTGTTCAATCTCCTGCTTCAGGCGTACAACATCCTTCGGCTCCATGCCCTCCACCACAAACATGGAGAAGGCCCCTGTTCCGAATTCGTCTACCAGAATATCCTGTCCCACCATGGTCTCGATATCTCTGGGAAGATACGAGAGAATATCATAGTTGACCCTGGTATTCACATAGCCCAGCAGAGACGGAATCAGAAGCGCCAGCCCCAAAAGCAGGATCGGTATTCTTAGTTGAACCACCTTTCTTCCGAATTTTTCCATAATACACACTCCTTTTCCATTTATGACTTTTGGTCATTTTTATTCTTATTCAGTATTATACTCAAAAATGACTTTTGGTCAATATTTTTTTCGTAAAAGAATCCTGAAAAGTATAAAAAAAATATAAACTTGAAAAATCATTGATTTTTTGACAGCTTACTTTATAATTATCGTAAATAACAAACAGGATGGCTGTTTGCGATAACCTTCCGGGGATACGTCATTTCAGAAGCCATGCCTGATAAAAATGAGGATACTATGGGAAAATCGGAACTGAATAAACAGAAGAAACGGGAAGCTCTTCTAAACACTGCCTTTGAATTATTTACAACACAGGGAACCAATAAGACAACGATCAATAACATCGTAGAGGCTGCCGGTGTGGCGAAAGGAACTTTCTATCTATATTTTAAAGACAAATATGACATCCGTAATAAGCTGATCGCCCATAAGGCCAGCCGCATCTTCTCCATTGCCGATGAAGCCCTGTCCAAAACACAGCTGACCGAGCTGGATGACCGGATTATTTTTCTTGCCGATAACATTATTGAGCAGTTTAATGCGGACAAGTCTCTTCTCAACTTTATTTCCAAAAATTTAAGCTGGGGGATATTTAAAAATGAGCTGATCGCTTCCGGAGACAGTTATGATGTGGATTTCTATAATATTTACACTGTTCTGGAGAATTCCCCCAGAACCTTTAAGAACCCTGAGATTCTTCTGTTTATGATCGTTGAATTCGTCAGTTCTACCTGTTACAGTTCTATCCTGTATGGTGAACCGACGGGAATCGAGGAACTGAAGCCTTATATCTTTGAAGCCATTCGGCAAATTATTAAGAGCCAGGAGCTTTGACCTGGCTCTTGATCAATCATCAATCCATCAAATATCCCGCCTCATAAGAGCATTCCAGATAGCTGGGATTCTGATAATAAATATCTGTCTGAAAATCAGATATTTTATCACTGATAAAGGAGGAAAAGATTTTCAGTAATTCATCCACCTCTCTCCCGGGTTCCGCACAGTCTTCAATCATGGTACAATACAGCTTTCCAATATCCTGAAAGCTGGGGATCGTATATTTACATTCTGTAATCGTATCAAAATTTCCTTCCGGAATCTTATACTGCTCTATTACTTCATCGCTTACCTGCTCGAAAGAAAGACAATGATTTACCTCTGCATCAAATAACTGCTTTTCAACGCCTCTCCTGCCAAGCGCTTCCGTAATAACTCCACGTTTATTATTCGTCTGGCGGGCAATATATTCAATCAATGAACATACATAAAACAAATCATTCTTTTCTTTTTCGGTCATAGACAATCTCACTCCTGTTATAAGTCAAACAATTTATCGCCGATAATGTATGAAAACTCATCTGATGTGTCGGATACCTGAATTCCGCCAATACCCAAAACTGCTTTCGGTTAATTCTTCCTGCCAGAAAATCATTCACATAATTCCAGATGGTATCATTCGCCATCGGACCCTCTACAATATCATATTGGTGGGTTTTTCCGCTTCTGCATTTTGCAATAAAGTCAAGCCACTCATCCGTCATGCAGTCAAACTTCAAAACAGACAGCTTATCATCTGGCTCGTAAGAATAAAAATTGATAACCGGCTCCCCTTCACCACGATTGGCCCACCGCACTGCCTGCTCAAAATTATTCGTACAATAGAATCCCCATGAAAAATCCTTCGTATACCTTGTCTTTCGTATCTCCGGAAATTCAACCGTTTCTTTGCCTGCATGATAAAGAATCATAGTAACTGTCACCTCTAAAAAACGCCTCACGGAATATTGACCGTGAATAGCAACGTTAAATTTCATTGCATAAAATTACAGATTGCAAACTATTCCATAAAGTAAGCAACTCCCGACTCAAATATTTTCAGATCCTGCTCCCCATAAATATTCACGGCCACGCCGTCTCCTCTTCTCTCGGAATGTGCCATCTTACCAAGGCACCGTCCGTCCGGAGAGGTAATGCCCTCGATGGACGCATAGGAACCGTTGATATTCCACTCTTCATCCATGGACACGTTACCGTCGATATCCGCATACTGCGTTGCAACCTGTCCGCCCTCAAAAAGCCTGTCAATCCATTCCTGCGGTGCGACGAAGCGTCCCTCGCCGTGGGAAGCCGGGTTTACATAAGTATTCCCCAGTACGGCTCCCTGTAACCAGGGAGACTTGTTGGAAACCACCTTAATATATGCCATCTTCGAGATATGGCGGTTCACGGTATTAAAGGTCAGCGTAGGAGAATCCTCCTTCTGTCCCCTGATCTCGCCGTAAGGCACCAGTCCCAGTTTGATCAGTGCCTGGAAACCATTGCAGATCCCCAGCGCCAGGCCGTCTCTCTCATTCAGCAACCGGCTGACAGCCTCCTTCATCTTCTCATTCTGGAACGCAGTCGCAAAGAACTTAGCCGATCCGTCCGGCTCATCCCCTGCGGAGAAGCCGCCGGGGAACATGATAATCTGTGCCTGTCCAATGGCCTTTTCAAATACATCCACGCTCTCTCTGATATCCTCTGCCGTCAGGTTCTTAAACACCTTCGTGATCACATCCGCTCCCGCTCTCCCGAAAGCCGCCGCACTGTCATACTCGCAGTTCGTACCCGGGAATACCGGAATAAACACGGTCGGTCTTGCCACTTTATGCTTACACACATAGATATCTTTCGTTTCATACAGACCAGAATCCACTTTACTCTTATCCTGGCCAGCCGTGTACGGAAATACCTTGTCCAGCTTGTCTGTCCAGGCCTTCAGGGCTTCCTCCATGGTAATATGCACAGCTCCGCAGGTAAATACCGGCTCGTCAGTTACCGTTCCGATGACAGTATACTCCAGATTTCTGCCGTTTCCTGCCACAATCTCTTCCGATCCCGGTGTGTTCTCTCCTCCTGCCGTATCCTTAGCCCGTCCCGCGAGCTTGGCAACAGCCTCCGCGGGCATCTCAGCCAGAATTTCACCCAGCCCGTTATCAAAAAGCATCTCCGCCGCAAGACCGCTCTCCACTGTCACACCCAGCTTGTTGCCGAAAGCCATCTTAGCGATCGCCGCCGCTGCACCCTTAGCATCCAATGCGTATGCCGCCGTGATCTTCTTCTCTGCCATAAGCGCCAGGATGCTGTCATACACTCTCATCACATCCTTATAGACGGGCAGATCGTACTCGTCCTTCTTAATATGGAAACGGACCAGCTTATCGCCTGCCTTCTTAAGCTCCGGTGTAACCATATTCTGCTTCTTGCTGATGTCCACCGCAAATGATACTAACGTAGGCGGCACATCAATATCATTGAACGTGCCGGACATGGAATCCTTGCCGCCGATAGACGGCAGGCCATATCCCATCTGCGCATCATAAGCGCCTAACAGCGCTGCAAAAGGCTGGCTCCAACGGCCAGGCTCCCCGCTCATTCTCCGGAAATATTCCTGGAAGGTGAACCGGATAGTCTTATAATCCCCGCCATTCGCCACAATCTTCGCCATGGATTCCGTCACGGCATAAACAGCACCGTGATAGGGACTCCAACTGGATAAACAGGGATCAAACCCGTAGCTCATCATAGTTACCGTATCGGTTTTCCCCTTTAAAACAGGCAGTTTGGCAACCATCGCCTGTGTCTCCGTCAGCTGGTACTTCCCGCCGTAAGGCATATAGACACTGCCTGCGCCGATGGATGCATCGAACATCTCCACCAGCCCCTTCTGAGAACAGACATTCAGGTCGTTCAAAAGGGTAAGCCATGCTTTCTTCACATCCCCTGCCGCCACTGCCTCTGCTACCGCCGGTATGGCGATTTTTTTCAGATAATTCTCCTTCTCTTCAGGAATTTCCACTGCCACCGCAGTCTCCTGGTGCGCCCCGTTGGTATCCAGGAAAGCCCTGGCAATATCAACGATCTTTCTGCCGCGCCATTTCAACACCAGTCTCGGTTCCTTCGTCACCACCGCAACTTCCACCGCTTCCAGGTTCTCTTCCGCCGCATAGCCTAAGAATGCTTCCACATCCTTCGGTGCAACCACCACAGCCATTCTCTCCTGGGATTCGGAAATCGCCAGCTCCGTACCATCCAGCCCCGCATATTTCTTCGGCACTTTATCCAGATCCACTACCAGGCCATCCGCCAGCTCGCCAATGGCTACGGAGACACCGCCTGCGCCGAAGTCATTACATTTCTTGATCAGCCTGCTCACTTCTTCGCGGCGGAACAGCCTCTGGATCTTACGCTCGGTTGGCGCATTTCCTTTCTGCACCTCAGCGCCGCAGGTCTCAATCGAACTTTCCGTATGCACCTTAGAGGAACCCGTGGCGCCGCCGCAGCCGTCACGTCCGGTTCTTCCGCCTAACAGGATGATGATATCGTCCGGATCGGAAGTCTCACGGATTACATTCTTCCTGGGCGCCGCACCCATGACCGCGCCAATCTCCATTCTCTTGGCCACATAATCCGGATGATAGATTTCCTTCACCAACCCTGTGGCAAGACCGATCTGGTTGCCATAAGAAGAATAACCGCTGGCCGCACCGCGCACCAGTTTCTTCTGGGACAGCTTGCCCTTCAGCGTATCCGCCACCGGAACCGTAGGATCTGCCGCACCCGTAACGCGCATTGCCTGGTATACATAGCCACGGCCAGACAACGGATCCCGGATCGCTCCGCCCAGACAGGTAGCCGCACCGCCGAAAGGCTCAATCTCCGTGGGATGGTTGTGTGTCTCATTTTTAAAGAAGACAAGCCACTCCTCTGTAACCGGCCCGTCGCCGTAGTCCATCTCCACCGGAACCACCACCGAGCAGGCGTTGATCTCATCGGACTGCTCCATGTCCTCCAGCTTCCCGTCCTTCTTCAGCTTGCGCATCGCCATCAGCGCTAAGTCCATCAGACAGACGAACTTGTCCTGTCTGTCACCGAAAATCTCTGACCTGACAGAAAGATAATTCTCATAAGTCTCTTTAATCGGCTTCGCATAAAACCCGTCGCCGAATGTAACCTCCTTCAGTTCCGTAGAAAAGGTCGTATGGCGGCAATGATCCGACCAGTACGTATCCAGCACGCGGATCTCCGTCACCGTCGGATCCCTGTGCTCCTCGTCATGGAAATAATTCTGTATATGCTGAAAATCCTTGAAAGTCATGGCCAGTCCAAGCGACTGATACAGATCCTTAAACTCTGCCTCCGCCATACTCCCGAAGCCATCAAACACCGATACGTCCGCCGGCTCGTCATATGCCGTAACCAGCGTATCCGGCTTCACCATATCCGTCTGCCTGGAATCCACAGGGTTGATGCAGTATGACTTGATCTTCTCAAACTCATCCTCCGCAATATCACCTGTGATCAGATAAGTGACCGCCGTTCTGATGATCGGTTCCTCATCCTCCCTAAGAAACTTTACACACTGCACCGCAGAATCCGCCCTCTGGTCGAACTGCCCCGGCAGATACTCCACGCTGAATACCCTGCCGTCTTCCGGAATGCCAATCGTCTCTTCATATAAAATATCTACAGGCGGCTCGGAGAAAACCGTCCTGCAGGCTTTCTCATAGATCTCATCGGACAGATTTTCCACATCATAGCGGATGAACACGCGAACCTCTTTCACCCCTTCGATTCCAAGATAGCTTCCGATTTCCTCCTTCAGTTCCTTCGCCTTAACTGCAAAAGGCTCCTTCTTCTCCACATAAACCCGCTTCACGTTTCCCATGCTGCTTTTCTCCTTTATCCTTCCTTCGTTACAAGTAACAGTTCCCAATAGCCTATTATATCTGTTGTTCCTGCCGACACAGGCGGCATTCTTTGCAGCCTTAGTACAGCTTTGTCTTTTTTATTATGCCAAACATTCCCCCACTTTTCAATGCACGTTTTAGAGATATCTGATTGTAGCCATTCTGAACTTGGGAAATAAGAAATAGCCGCCCTGGCCTACACGTCAAATTCGCGGAATAATTTCTTCTGATAGTCAGGATCCTGTATCGCGCGTTCCATATCCTTCATGCGATTCTGCTCTATCAGAATCCTTGTCAGGCGGTTAGAACGTTCAATCCCCTCCTCAACACCTTCCATCCGGATCGTTCTCTCATACTTGTCCACATCGAACTCTTCCAACAGCATTCCCAGCACCTCCGCTCTGTGATTTCGCAATATATCATACAAGATTCCATGTTCTATACAATACTGTATCGCACACTCCAGTGCGTCCTTTACCGGCATATCTCCATTCATATACTGTCTGGATATCTCCACAAACTGCGCATATTCTTCCAGTACATGACACCGCTCCATCAGGACACCGTTATATCCATAATTAATATTGAGCATCCGCACCCGCAGCTCCACAGCCGCATCCTGCGCCTTATTGATAAATGCATCTGACAATTTCAGAATCTCTTCCTCAGGAGCATCTTTCTCTCCATTATAGAACACCACACACTGAGGGGCAGGCAGCAGAATCCGCCTGGAACCATACAGGCTGATTTCTGCCTGTTCAATCAGCTTCTGGTATTCTTCCGCCAGATAAATTAAAAAGCGCACAGGCATATTCGCATTATATGTACTCTGATGTTCATACAAACTTAACGTTCCCGCCAAAATAAATGCAAGGTCATTCTTCATGACCACATAAACCGCACTCTCAATCGTCACTACCTGCAGTTGTGAAGGATCCTCATAGTCTGTGCCGTTCAAAGCATTGTATAGCTGCAAGAGTGCTTCTCTGTCTTTATCAAAGAGAAAACGGAAAAGCCTGTCCTTCACATTACGCTGCACTTTCCTCTGTCCGAGCCGCCGGATATATCTGCCTGCAAATCTTCTGAATCCTGATGTACTCCGTCTAAATGCTCCGTAATTCGCTCCTAAAGTGTTCTTTCTCTGCATCAAATATGTCTCCTTTCGTATTGTGACAGGACGCCCATATAAGATACAATCGTGAAGATACCTTCCAATCGCACGTTCCTCTGCTCCTGCCATATTCAGTTAATAGGTAGAAAAATCTGACAGAAACTGTCCGAATGTGCGGAATGCACACTATTTAGAATTTCTCTGATGAGTTTATCATAACCAATAAATGATTATCTGTCAATTACTTTTTGTAATTTTATGCAGCCGCCCGGCTTCGTTGTTACTATTCACGGCCGCTCATAGTAACATGATGCACACAAAATGCTCCATAGTCGCATTTTGGCGCTCCCAAACTCGGGTTTTCTGTGACTTCCGCTTTGCTCCACTCACAAAAAACACTTCGCGGTACATTAACCGTGAACCAATGTCATTAAGTTAAGCCGGACGCACCTGACATAATAGGAATCTCCTAAGGACGCGCTTTCGCTCAGTTCCAAACGCAGCGGTACTAAATTCGTGGAAAACCTCATTAAGTACCGGCGTTTTCCAATGGCCCTCAGGAGAATCCTATCATATCAGATGCTGTGTATAGACTTAACTTAATGACATTGAACCGTGAACAGTAACGCTTCGTTACTATTCTCAGTCAAAATGCGCATATACTGCGGTGAGAGCATTTGCGCCTCGCCGCAGGCGGCCTGGAATGCGCAAATGCTCTCAAATATCAACCATATAAAAGATAAACAGTTACCCCTTCATCTTGGGTTTAAACACCAGGCTCGCCAGATACCCGAATACCAGCGCGGCACAACATCCCACTGCCCCGGTCTTAAAGCCTCCCTGAAAAAGTCCGATAAATCCGCTCTCATCGACTGCCTCCTTTACGCCCTTCATCAGTATATTGCCATAACCCAGCAGCGGCACACTTGCCCCCGCGCCCGCATATTCCATAAAAGGCTCATACCACCCGAAAAAGCTGATCGCCGCGCCGAGACACACCAGAAGCACCATCACTCGCCCCGGCATCATCTTGGTCTTTTCCAGCAGGATCTGCACCAGTGCACAGATTACACCGCCTACCCAAAAAGCATTGAAATAATCCATCTGTTCCACCATCCGTTCTTCTTGATTTCCGTTATGGAGTTTTACGGTTATTTTCTGCAATTTGGGATAAATTATACGAAAAGCATTTTGATTTCGCCTACGATCTCACGAATGGACAGATTCTCACATTCTATCGTAATATCTGCATACTTCTCATACAACGGAATGCGCTCCTCATAAAGCATCTCAAGATTCTGTCCTTCCCGCAGTGTCACGCCCCGTTCATTCAGATCCCCCAGTCTGCGGGCAATCTCGGCGCAGGATAATTTCAGATATACGATTACGCCCGTCTTCCCTAAATGTTCCATGGCTCTGCTGCCGTAGATTACACTGCCTCCGGTAGCGATCACGCATCTTCTGGCATCTATGGACATGTTTGCCTCCTCTTCCACAGCCCAGAAGCTTTCCACTCCCCGTTCCTCGATAATCTCATGGAGCAGTTTTCCCTCTCTGCCCTGAATGACCAGATCCGAGTCGAGAAATGCAAATCCAAGTTTCTTAGCCAGCACCACACCTACCGTGCTTTTACCTGCACCGGGCATGCCGATAAGGACAATATTGTCTCGTTTCATATTATGTAAACCTTTCTGATTCTACTGCTTCTCTGCCGCCAAATCCGCCATAAGCTTCCTCAGGTGTAATGCATCCGCCTTCCGCTTTCATTACTTCCCAATGGTAACAGCTCATCCTTCGGCTCCCCTGTTACTCCCAATGGCCCGATATCATAAACCTTATTTCTTCAAATATGCAATCACTTCCACTTCGCAAAGTACATCCTTAGGCAGCTGCTTCACAGCCACACAGCTTCTCGCAGGCTTTTCACTGAAATATTTCTCATATACCGCATTGAAGGCGGCAAAATCTGCCATCTCTGCCAGGAAGCAGGTTGTCTTGACCACTTTGGTATAGTCTGTGCCTGCCTCCGCCAGAATCGCCCCTACATTCTTCATAACCTGCTCAGCTTGCTCTGTAACATTACTGCCCGTGATATCTCCTGTTGCCGGATCAATCGGAATCTGTCCCGATGCAAACAGAAAATCTCCTGCAATGATTCCCTGTGAATAGGGTCCAATCGCCGCCGGCGCTTTGGTTGTTGATACTTTAGTTAACATAATACAATCCTTCCTTTCATTCTTAAAATGCTTTGTTTAACATAAAATTTCCTGCATTTTCAACAGATTCTTCTCGTTTGCAATGCCTGAAATCATCGTCACTCTCCGAATCTTGCCCTGACATAGAATCCTCTGGCATTCTCGATCACTTCCGTCACCACGCCTTCCCGCTCCAGCATACGCTCCCGAAAAGGAAAATTGCCCGACATGGCAAGCGACGGATCGATCGTATAATAATAGTTGCTGGGAAGGACACCTTCCGTCACGGTAACCTTGTCCCCTTCTTTCAAAAGTCCCGGCCGTTCCATCTTAAATTCCATCTCCCGCATGATACTCCCCTTCCCTCCCTGACGGTACACACATTTTGCCTATATGGTCTTTACTGGCGCATCCTTTTCAACGCTTCTTCCTGAGCCGCAACTACCTTATCACACCATCTGTCAAACTCGGGATCCTCCTTACGGCATTCCGGATGGGCATTGATATAATCCAGAATCTTCCTGACTCCCTGGTCAAAACGGACAGTTGCCACAAAGTCCGGCACCAGCCGTTTCAATTTGGTATTATCAAACACAACACTGTTCGCCTTATCTCCAATCAGTGCACCCCTAAGATCCCACTCTGCCGGGCTGCCGGCAGCTATCAGTTCACTGGAAACATAGCAAGGATGCAGTTCCACCCCCAGTGCCTGTGCTATCACGGTATGGATCTGATTCCATGTCAGCGTTTCATCCCCGGTAATCTGCACCGCTTCCCCGATGGCATGTATGTTGCCCATAAGTCCGATGAAGCCTCTGGCGAAATCGGTATTAAAAGTCAGCGTCCACAAGGAAGTCCCGTCTCCATGTATGATCACTTTCTTCCCGTCCAGCATTCTCCTGATCACCTGATAGCTGCCGTTCGGCCCATGAACCCCCACCGGCATCGACCGTTCACTGTATGTATGGCTCGGACGGACGATTGTAACCGGAAAGCCTTCCTCCCGGTACAGCCGCATTAACAGTTCCTCACCGGCTATTTTATTGCGCGAGTACTCCCAGTAAGGATTGGCCAGGGGCGTTCCCTCATCAATCCGATAATCGGACAATGGTTTCTGATATGCGGACGCCGAACTGATATAGATAAACTGCTTCGTCTTATCCCGAAACAGCCGGTAATCCCGCTCAAGCTGACCCGGCACAAAGGCAAAAAAATCTGCCACCACATCGAACTTCTGTCCTTCCAGCTGCCGTGCCACCGTTTCCTCATCATTGATGTCCGCCCTGATAATATGTGCCCCGGGCGGCAGCGCGTCATTGCGCGTCCCGCGGTTGATCAGCCACAATTCATGTCCTTCCTCCAAAAGCCTGGAAGAAATTGCCGTACTGATCGTGCCTGTTCCTCCGATAAAAAGTGCCTTCATTGTTTCTTCTCCTTTCCAACTGTTTGTTTCTTAGCTGTCTGTCCTAAATATGGAACAGATTCCTGATCGGATTTATCCCTTTTGCCTGTTTAAGGATCGCCTCCTGGTCCCCTGCCAGATACTCCTCCAGCTTCCCGATCTCTTCCTTCGTAAATCCTTCCGCCTTCTCTATCACGCCCTCCGGAACGATTCCTTCCGCCCAGTCTTTACCGCGAAGAAAAGATACCCTGACAAAGGTTCTGCCTTCTGCGCGAAGCACGCCGGAGACCAGGACTTTCATTTCCTCCTTCCGGCCGGTTTCTTCCTGCTGCCCGGTACTCTGTGTTTTCTTCACGATTACTTTTCCGTTATCCATTCCTACCTCTTTCTTCATTGAACCAGCGGATTTGTCCAGACTGGCCGCATGCCCTTATATTTCCATTCGCAAAATAAACCTGCTGCCTATAACTGCGGATACAATTCTTCGAAAACAGCATCCAGAAGCTGCTTCGCTTCCCTGCACTCCGACACCGTGGAGATCACCGCATTCTTATCCCTCAGAATAATAGAGAACTGTGCATATTTACCGTCCGCTCTGAAAGACCCGTAAGGACCTCCCCAGAACAGATATCCGTAGCCGTAATCCGTTTCCCGCCCGGTCGCGACCTGCTTACGGGTGCTTTCCGTTACCCATTCCTCCGGCAGCAGGCGCTTTCCCTCCCAAAGTCCGTTCTGCAGGTAAAGAAGTCCTAACTTATGCATCTCCGACAAGGTAAGAAACAGGCCGCCCGCCCCAAAAGTATGTCCCTGTGCATCTGTCTCCCAGGTCGGTCTGGAAATGCCCATCGGCTTGAACAGGCGCGGTGTCAGATAAGATACCAGATCGCATCCTGCCCGGCGCTGTACAAGGATTCCTGCCAGATATGGTCCCACATTGTTATATACATACTTCGTTCCGGGCGGACAGGTAAAAGGAAATGCCAGGGACATTTTCACCCAGTCCTCCTCCTGATACAGCGGACGCTGACTTCCCATCAGTTCCGGATTCTCCTGTCCCAGGCACATGGTCAGCAGATCCCTTACCGTGGCCTGCAGAAGATACTCTCCCGGATTCTCCGGAATATCCTCCGCAAAAGCATCCACTAATTTCTCCTCCAGAGTAAGAAGCCCCTCCCTGACGGCAATACCGACTGCTGTACCGGTAAAGCTCTTGCTGACGGAATAGACATTCCGGCGGCATTCTTCATCCCACAGATGCTTTGCGGTATCAACGCTGTTCTGTGTGACCTTCACTCCTAAGATTCCGATTGGTGTCGTACGTTCTATAAATCTCTGCAATTCCATAATTTGATTCCTTTCTGTTTCCTGCTATGCCGTAACAGTTCCGTTCCTCCTTTATGCCGGCTCCCTTCTGCCGAAAACTGTTCTCCGCCTTTTCCTGTCTCAAAGTATAACAGAAAAAAATCGTCTCTTCAATCAAGTATATATAATGCCAGGCCTTCTATCATACAAAATCTGACGGTAGAAAGTCTGGCATATAATCTCTTTCCAATTTTATCCGAACCAAAAAACACCCTATCTGATCACCACGCGACTTCTCTTAAATAAGAATCCCTCATGACAAGCCGGTTTTCATCCGAATGAATGTAGGGTTCCTTCGCATCATAGCACAGATTGCTCAGAAGGTATTCCCCTGCGGACATCTAGGGGGATGTGTCTTATTGTGTTTCCAAAACCTGTCTGAACATGGCGGTCCGGTTAATGTTTGAAAGACTACAACCGCAGGGCTACCGGTTCCGGCTGTATCACCCGGGATTGCCTCCGGAAGAGGTGAAACCAAAAATCAACGCACCATTACAATATAATATGCTTACCCGGGCAGCCAGGGACGTGCTCTCACCCGTTCCGAGTCTTGCGGAAGGTGGTGACTATTATGAATACATATGAGAAATTAGTCTGATCGTGAGCACTGCTTTACTGATCGTAGCCATTCTGAATCTGAAAAATAAGAAATAGCCCTCCTGCTCCTGGAAAAGTAGACGGCTATTTCTTAGTCAACTATTTAATTCACCGGGACGGGTAGCGTGCACCTACCTTCCGGCTGTCCTGTTAAGCATATAATAACCAATATGTTGATATTTTGCAATAATCAAAATCTGCTCCACAGGGTTGTTTCATGAAGGATTTATATATATCAACGTTCCGTTTTCTTTTTCACGGTCTATTATCATGATACATTCCTGTATAAATTCTGTCAATTTTCCTCACTGCTGCCGGAATCTAAAGAAACAGATCTACGAAATCCGACATTTCCTATACAATATTGATTAGAACTAAGAGTTTTTTCATAAATACCGTTGTCAATTTATATAAGCAAAAAACATTACAATTGCTTTTCTAATTCTTTATTGCCCATTTTCTGATAAAGTAAATCCGCAAAAGCAATAAGAAATATGTTATGTGCCATCATATATAGTCCATTTTCCATTGTTCCATACAAAGCATATACAAACAAAATAATAACAAGAATATTTCGTTTCTGTATTATCATTTCCCTTACTAAAAAGATATAGAAAAAGGTACAAATCAAAAAAACAGGTATCCCATACCTTAAAAGAATACTTAGATATGCATTGTCCAAATATAGTCGGCTGGTAAGCCCTATCCCCCTCACTTCTTCCTCAGTCATATATATCTGTTGTCCCCAAAATGAAGTCCCGTATATCTGCCATACTCTATGTCCCCATGAAAATCTTCCAGACATCCATTTATCTATCCTTGATAAAAGCAAATTTCTATTTACATCTATATAAGATAAAATTATACTAAGCACATTCAACAAAATGATTCCTATTAATAATCCTCCTAGATATATCTTCATAAATATCTGTTGTTGATTCTCAATATATTTGTAAATAAGTAGCAATACGAGCAATACTATCAAACTAATATATGCCGTCTGAGAATTAGGAACTTTAATTATAAAAACGATCGTCAAAATTACATAACAATAGTTCAATATCCCCAATTTATCTCTATTAATATAGCAATTACATAGTATTAGCTGAAAGATTCTTAATCCTAAATAATTAGGATGTGAAAATCCCAATGACAACCGTTGGATACTTCCTCTCATCATTGTAAAATCCTCAATAAATCCAAAAATACACAATGCAATAACCAACGGCAGCATTATTTGAAGAATTCTATATGCAATATGTACTATCTCATCAAAACTATTATTTTTTGCTGCTACAATAAACATCCATGTAGACAACAATGTTCTGTGCCCTGACAATACTGTCGCAATAGCAATAAGTAAAGTTACTCCTATTATAATTATCAACTCTTTCTTTTTATAGGATTGAAATATAACTATTTTAATCATAAGTAAAATAAAAATTAACCAGCTAACCGCATTACTTAATGTTTCGATTCTAATTCCCATAAAAGTTTTTAACGTGGTATTAAATATTACTTCCGTACTATACCAAAGAATAAAAATAAATATATATACTTTTTTATAAATACTTTTATGCATACTATCTCTTATATCCTATTCGCATTTTAAAAGCCCGGTTTCACATAAAATGAATTCAATGATATCTCTTACCGCGCCATCCCCTCCATTTAAATCACTCACATATCTTGCAGACTTTTTTATAGCATCAGAAGCATTATTCACTGTACACGGGAATCCCACATTTTTCAACACATCCATGTCATTAATGTCATCTCCGACATAAGCAATTTCAGTCAAATCAATCTGATATCTATCTGCAAGCTGCTTTATAACACTCAATTTATCGTCTACTCCCTGATGCAGTTCATCTATGCAAAGCTTCCTTGCCCTCGTTTCAGTAATTCGGGTATTTTCGCCCGTTATAATCCCCGTTACGATTCCTCTCTTTCTTAAAAGTGAAAATCCCATTCCATCTCTGGTATTGAATTTTTTTAGTTCATCCCCTTTTTCGGAATAATACATACCGCCATCTGTAAGGCAGCCGTCGCAATCTGTCAGAAACATTTTTATTTTTCCAGACCGTTCTTTTTCTCTCAGGGACATTTCCCTTCTTTTCAATAATTCCTCAGTAATGATCCAGTCACTTGTTTCATCAATCTCAAAGGCGCTGTCTTCCTTCATTTCATATGCCATAATATTGCCTGAAATTCTATTTTGAGATGTCAACAAATCCTCTTTGGAAGTAATATAAAAAGCTCCATTTTCCATCAAATATCCTGAAAATTCCTGCCTTCTTGGCCTATGAAACACATCATAATTTAATGGAATAGCAGAACCCTTATCATTTTTTTCCCACAGAAAACGGCGCTGTCGCACACAAGAAAGCACACTATCTGTACCAGACTGCATAAACATTTCAAATCCACCTGTCAAATCATCTGCCATAAGAAGCGGTGACGTTGCCTGAACCAATACGATATTATCAAAATCATACTTTTGGGCAAACTCCAACATAGCGCTTTCTGTGGAGGCTGTGTCGGAAGCCGTCTCTGATGAACGTCCAATTACTTCCATTTTCTGAAAAAGATCCTTATTTTCTTTTTGTATCTGATTCACTGTTTCCCGGACTTTATCGCTGTCAGTTGACACATAAACGACATCTATGCAAGAACATTCGCATGCTGCCTTGATTGTCCAATAAACCAACGGCCGCCCACATATTGTTTTTATATTCTTTAAAGGAATAGATTTGCTTCCGCCTCTAACAGGTATGAATGCAACATTCATTACTGTACCTCCCATGATAGATACTGTATGAGACTTTGTCCACACAACCTCATTTTCTGCATCTATTTAACATCTTGCCGGAATAATTCTTATAAACCAAACAAGTTGTCACTGTAAAGCCTATAAAGTAGATTATCATAGCTCTCCAATTACAGCCCAATACACTATTGACAATATAAAAATTTGACATTTCCAGCAAAACATAAGCAAAATTTTTTAACCATCTCATATGAAAACTTTTATCTAAAAAAAGTGCTAAACAAAGATACCAGATCACCAATGTCACAATAGAAGCAATCGAAAATGCTATTGGTTCATGAAAAAGCATATACCCTACACAATTCAATATGCCCCCTGCTAAAAGTATTCCAAGCGCAATATGCAGGTAGCATTTTAACTGATTCAATACCTTATAATAAGTAAACATAATCAGATTGATGCAACAAGACAATGCCAATCCCGGCATAATAATTTGTAAGTAATCCAATGCTTGCGCATAATCCGCCAGAAACCATTTTATAAAATAATTCAGCGGAAAAAATGCTGTAAGTGAAAAAAACACTATGATAGAGACTGCAGACATTAGCACCGAAAATTTAGACACCGCCTCCTGCACTTCCAAACGCTTCAGACCTGGAAACATCACTGTCGCGATTGCGCTTATAATTCCGGTGATCATATTAGTGATGCTGTACGCAAATGCATACAGTGAATACGTTTCCATATCAAACATTATTTCCACCATTTGGCTATCTAAGAAAAAAACCAAATGCGCAACCTGATATGAAATTGTCAATAAAATACCCACTGTAAAGATTTTTTTAATTTTGGGAATCCATTTGTTTAAGGAATCAGCCTTTCCAAAAGTTAATTCTTTATATGTTCTCATATACCATACAAGCAAAACAGCATCTATCAAAACAATCCCCAAAATATAGATCATTCCATTCGCCCGCAGAATCTCCAGCTTATCTAATACAACTAAAATACCTAACACCAAGATCTGCATGACTGCCTGTATAATATTACGTAATGTATACTTCTTAAACTGCATCACCGCCTGAGACACATACTTATAATATGTTGTCAGATTAACAACTATCGCATCTATCCCTATCATACAGAAAATATAGCATTTCATCCCTTGACATACAGCTAATGATATTCCAACAATCAATATAGAAATGATCGTCTGAAAACTAATGAAAAATCTTGTATACACTCGAAATTCAGTCTGATTTATTTCCTGATAATTCTTTCCTCCATAAATCAGCAATATTCCATCTGGGAATCCAAAATGAAGAAGCATCGCATATGCAAGGTATAGCGTGAAAATTTTGTAATAACCATATTCCATAACCCCCAATACTTTAGGAACAATAAGCCACGCCAAAGCTTTTGCAATAAGCAATGCTGCATTTCCTAATACTACTAATAAAATTCCACCTACCGCACCTTCTTTTATGGTATACTTTACTTCTATAAATAGTTTCTTAATACTTCCTTTACCTTTTTCCATAATGAAGCCGTCCCACGCCCCAAATTATATTTCACAATAATCCTGCAGCCCAAATAATAAATCTTCCTACTTAAAGAAAGCTCTTTCGTTTGATATAACTGTTTTCTATAATATTTTAATTGTGGTAACAAACTTTTTATCGCATTACTGCATCCATAAACACAATATGCTTCGAAAAGCATTTTACTCAAACACATCTGATACCGTAATTCGGCAATTGAAACTAGTTGTCCTGACATTGCTCTACATTTTTGTATAATATGGTTCCACGCAGTGAGATTACTTAATTTACTCTTACTTATACTACAATTTCTTGAGACATTCTTATCATGAATCACATAATGATAAAAAATATCATTTAAAAGTGCTGCTTTTCTGATAGATACAATATAATCACACCAAAATACGCCATCTTCAGTTTCATATATATTCTCATCAAAAAAAACTCTATTATTAAGTTGAACCTCTCTTTTTCCTATTTTATTTCCTGGATATACCGAAATACTATTTGAACCTGATGCCCGTATCAATAACTTTAATGCATGAGCTGCATCTACATAAGTATCTGCATGTTCATGACTAAGCTTTTCAACCCGCCCCGGCTCTTCTTCATACTCCTTGCCGATTCCACAACAAACCATATCCGCATCATGTTCTTCCATTGCAAGAACCATTTTTTCATACATGTCATATTCGATATAATCATCCGAATCAACGAATGCAAAATACTTTCCCTGCGCCTTCTCTAATCCTCTGTTCCTGGCAGCACTGACTCCCGCATTCTGTTGATGGATTACAAAAATCCTGTTATCTTCTTTCGCCAGTTTATCACACAATACACCAGAATTATCCTCCGATCCATCATCGACCACTATGATTTCTATATTTTTCAAGCTACTTGCAGATACAGACTTTATACATCTCTCCAAAAAATTTTCTCTATTAAAAACTGGAATAATAACGCTTAAAACAGGCTTCAATTATGTCAGCTCCTCCATAGATACCCTTATCTTTTATGCTGTAATTTATTGAAAAAAATCTTATCATCCGTTTTTTCTAAAGATGATTCGCGGTTCATGTATTCATGCCTATATTTAAGTTTATTCCTCTGTTCCATCTCAATTGGAATAATCTCTTCTTTCTTAAATTTTAGTGCCTCATAAACTGCCTTTAAATTCCTAACCAATTTACGAACACCATCAGGTTCTAATGACGCTGCATGGTCTGTTCCTTTCCATGTGCGATCCAGCGTATAATGTCTCTCTACTACGGATGCACCCAATGTATAAGCAGCAACATCAACTGCAATTCCCAAATGATGTCCTGAAAATCCGATCTCCTTAACCCTATCTTCATATTGTTCTCGCATTCGCTTGATTTCCAAAAGATATACATCAGAAAACGGAATCGGATACCCTGAAACACAATGAAACAGTACCAAGTCCTTTGCCCTGCCATGTTTCTCAAATAGTTGAACTATTTCTTCTTTCTCCATATAAGTTGTCATTCCAAATGAAAGCTGAATCTCCCCTTCATAATTCTCACATAACCACTGCAGCATTGCGAAATGATTATTACATGCCGAAGGAATCTTGATGAAATCAGGTCTTAAATATGCAATTTCTTTCGCTGAAGTTATATCCCACACAGAGGCTGCATATGTAATACCTGCTTCTTCACACCATTTTTTTAGTTGCGCATGCTCCTCCGCTGTAAATTCTAAAAACTCTCTATGTTCTCCGTATGTTTTTCCATACGAATTGTAAGGATTAGGATGTGGAGCATTATATTGCTCTGGCGTTAGTAACTCTTTGGGACATCTTTTTTGAAATTTGATTGCATCTGCTCTACAAAATATAGCCGCAGTTGTAATCATTTCATGCGCAATCTCCATCTGTCCCATATGATTACACCCTGCTTCCGCTATAACATAAGGAGGCTTGTACATAAATTCTCCTCTCCCATCACCATAATTCATGAAGCTCATATTTCAACTCACTTAAAAATCTCTCATTCAAATTAATTCTCACATCTGCATTCGCTGTCTCAACCGCGCTTGTGCATAGTCCAATTGCGAATTTAAATTTAACACCCAAAATATTCAATAATTCGCTTGGATAATTTCCTTTTAAAATCAATGCTTCCGGAAAATCATAATGAGTTGTATCTCTAGGATGAATCTTTACAAATACTTTTCCATATTTTGAATAATACTTTACAAGATCCTTATAAATTCTAATCTTATCTTTTTCTTTTACATAGCCATCCTCAGAAATAGGCTGTGTATAAAGAATCCCATTTGCATCTTTTCCAAGCCTTTCAATTTCCAGCCTGTCCTGAAAATTCACAAACAAATCAAGCAATTCATACTTTTCATCTTCGCTAAAATCTAAGTTTAATTCAAACTGTTTCAATTCCGGTATCGGATAACTTGAAAAAAGCTCTTTATTTTGAACATAAATTCCCTTTACTCTACTATCTTTCCAAAACTCTTTTTGGTTTCCATAAAGACGCTTTAGCCATAAAATAAACGCATTCTCACTTGGAGTTGCAATCTGCGCATACCCTTCCTCAATGAAAATGCTCTCTTTACAGCAGCGAAACCAAAGAGAGGCTGGGTAACATACTAAAGCTTTATTCCATGTATGGTTTACTAAAAAAAATTCTTGTCTCCGTGTGTGCAGTTTACTTAAAACCCGCTTTATTATCGCAAGATTTTCTCTATCACTTAATCCAACTGCACGGTGCAACATATTTTTCTTATTAATTACTTCACATATAATTCCGCGTTGCTCCATTTTTGAAGCAATATCCTCAAAGTAGTTTATATTCTTTTGAGAATATGTCGGCAATATCAGACCGCACTTTCCATACAAATCAGCCTTCATGATCAGCGAAGCCGCAATCAAAATGTTATATGGCGAAGAACATACAAAAATTATCTTATCTTGTGTCTCTCTCAATATTTCAACAATCTTTGTCATACCACTTCACATCCTCATGTCTATTCTATAAATTCTCAATACAAGACTTCACCATTCACGCCCGAAAATCCTTCTTCAAAACCTGACTCATCAACCAATACACATATACAATTACAACAAACAAATGGCATTTGTACGCCATTGATGCGCAGCAAACGGCCAAGGCATATGTAGATTTTTTGTATGCGTATTTTAGAGATAAATATCTATTTTTTCTCCATTCCGGGAAATTTTCATCCATAAATTTTCTCGTTCTGTTAATATAGAATTGTGCTTTTTGCATATTTTTAAAAGATAATCTGCAAGTTCCACCAATTCCACACCGAATAAACATTTGTACCACAAATAATTCCATAAATTCACAATATTTCTTATCTTTGTTGAAATTCTCTTTTGCCTCTTTAAATCCTTCCAGCATAGACTCGAATATTTCATTTGTGATGGCACCTGACAGTGATGTTTCTCGTAATCTATAATGATATAGAACTTCGTTTATAAATTTGATCGATTTTACCTCCGGAAGCACAGAAAACAAAAAAATAGTATCTTCTGATCTCTTTATTGCAGTAAATCGAACATCTGAGATTACTGTCCGCCTGTATAACTTATTCCATACAACAGGATTCATATATCCAAGAAGATCAAAATTTTTAATATCTGTAATTAATTCCTCCGGATTGTTAATCATTTCTACACATATTGTCTTTCTTGTTTTATCATCAAACCTCTCTAAGCCACATATGGTAACATCTGCATGGTATTTGTCTGCGTTATTCACCATTTTTTCAATAAATTCTGGTGCAATGTAATCATCAGAATCCAGTAAAAGAATATATTCACCTTGACTGTCACACTGATTTAACCCTTCATTTCTTGCCCCACACAAACCCAAATTTATTACATTATTAATTATATGGATTTTATCAGGAAATGAATTTGCAAAATTTTCAATTATGTCAAGCGAATTATCCGTCGATTTATCATTTACCACCCATACGTCAAAATCCTGAAAAGTTTGATTCATTAAAGATTCAAAAAATTCCGTTAAATAAGCTCCAACATTATATACCGGAACGATTACATTTACTTTTGTATTCATTTAATACGCCCCATCACTATCAAACACCGCCGGAACCGTTCTCACAATCATCTTAATATCCGTCCAGAGACTCATATCTTCTATATAATCCAGATCCAGCTCCACCCATTCTTCCCATTTAATATTGGCCCTGCCGCCGACCTGCCAATAACACGTAAGCCCCGGCTGCACCACAAGTCTCTGTTTCTCATACTCGCTGCACGCCTCCATCTGGAACGTCAGAATCGGTCTTGGGCCTACGATACTCATGTCACCCTTTATAATATTGATAAGCTGCGGTAATTCATCTATGGAAAAACGTCTGATCACTTTGCCTGTCCTGGTGATTCTGGGATCATTCTTTATCTTAAAGGCATGGCCCGTCTGTTCGTTATCCTTCATCATTTCATGCAATTTCTCATCCGCATTTACATACATGCTGCGGAACTTATACATGGAAAAAGGCTTCATATCTTTTCCGGCCCGCTGCTGCACAAAAAATACCGGTCCGCGGTCCTCATACTTAACAGCGGCGGCCGTTACAAGGAACACAGGGGAAAGAACAATCAGCGCCGCTGCCGATAGCAGTACATCCATGGCTCTTTTTATCCGTTTGTAAACCGGACTTTTTCTTCGGTATATCTCACGCATATTATACCTGTCAAAATCCGTTTCCATTATCGTAAGCATCGGCCGTTCGGTGGTGTCTGTCGCAATCTTCTCCTGCATTCCACTTATCCTCTCAATCGGTCATCAAACGTACCGCCGCCTTACGCGGCAGTACGCATAACCCACACTCGTCGTATAGTAAACTCTATCCTATGCTCAAATTGCCGAATTGGCGGTCGAATGGCTGTCCACATTATGAAAATCCGTGACTTTCATAATAAACCATCCATGCTTCCAATATTGATTCCCGGATTACTAACCCGGTATTTCAATGAATGCCAATGTTCCAAGAGCCGTCATATCCACTACAACATGATCTGCTCTGATCTCAGCCACCTTAATCTCCAGACACTGTCCGTTAACGATCCGGAAAACTTTAATATTCTGTCCGGCCATAACGCCTCTCATGTAAAAATTCACTCTTGCGGTCTGGAAACCCTTTATGGATGCGTTGACCCGCACAACGTTCAATACTCTGCCGCCCAGAAGCGAAGCATGTGCTTTCGCAGAGTAGACATCTGCCAGCGTTGGCTTTAACACAGAAAACACCTGATTGCTGGGCGCCCCGTTGATGATAACATGTCCGCCCTGCCCGACCGGAATAACATTCTCAAGTCCCGGAACCGTTGTGACTGCGTTATTCATATACTCACCGACAGTTTTGCCCTCCGCCGCCGCTGCCGCTGCTATATCCGCAGGTACGGAAGATGCTTCGACTGCCGGGCCCGGCGCTGACGGTGCCGGTGCCGGAGTTTCAGATTTGTTTCCGCCTGAATTCCCGGATACTGATGATGCATCCGGACTTTTCGCTGCCATAACAGGCATCGTGGACAGCATGGTTCCTACCAGTATAAGTGCTAACAGCTTTTTCATTGTAATCCCTCCTTCCTTCATTTAAGTGTGGTTTATATTCACGTTTAAAAACGCAAATAACTCATTTATCTGATTCCCCCGAATATCTATTCCGTAACCACTCTGTTGATGGTTCCTGCCGCATCTTCTATCAGAACTGCAACAACTACAAACTGGCTCTCTGCACTTTCTTCTTTCTGTGTCGTGAGTGTGATAACATAGTTATATGCGCTGACATTCTCCCACCCTTCCCGCAGATTCATATCCATATCTCTGGTTCCGTACAGATCGTCAAGGAACTGCCCGCATCCGGACAGATATGTGAAATCGTAAGTACGGATCAGGCTTGTATTCTCTCTTTCATAAGCGGCGAAAATCTCATAAGTCAGGACATTTCCGTCCAGATACAGATAGGCATACTCATGGTCTTTGAAGAAATCAGGATCCGCAAACCTGTACAGACCGGCAAATAAGCCTGTTTCATCCGTTCCTGTTTTGCCGTGTAATACGGTGTTAAAATCACACATGCCCGTCAAATTTGCAAGTTCGATATACACAGCGCCTGTGTCATCTTCTTCTCCATAAGCATTATGGTTTTCGTAGAAAGTATCTGATTGTTCGCTCTGTAAAACAGGACAATCTATTGCCGCGTCCGGGATATAGAGCCATGCAAAGATATCAGGATTCTTTTCTCTTAATACTTCAAAGTCAACCTGTGCATCCGCCGCGCTTTCGCCTGCAAAGCTTTCGGCCTGACGCAGCCCGGATCCGTTTCCTGTATTCCCCGTTCCTGTCCCTCCACATGCACATACCATGGCGGTAACCAATATCAGTAATGACATAATTCCTGTTCTTTTCATAATCTTTTGCATAGCCCTACCTCATCCTGCGAACAGTTTCCTACTCAACCTTTTCATAAAACACATCCAGAATCATTTCATACAAGGCATCTTCATCCGGGTAGAATTCTTCAAATTCTTCTCCCATAACGGTTTCACCTTCCATCGTGTAGAAATTGTCTTCGTCGAATTTATAATCCGGCAGCACTGATGCCAGATAAGCAGCTTTATGCGGAGAAATATCAGTAACCATCTGCGGTGATACTGCCTGGTACAGATTCAAAGCCACGGAGATATCTTTGCCCACTTCCTGTTTTGCCTTATTGACTAAATTGGTCAGATATTGCTGCTGTCTTAACAGCCGCGTATCCGCGGAACCAAAAATATCAGTATCCCTGTATTTCACATACCAGAAAGCGCTATCCCCGCTTAAATGTACGTTGCTGCCTTCCACAAGGCCGGCGTCAATCTTTGTCAGATCTTCCAATACCACCAAATCTATGCCGCCCACCGCATCATTAATAGTGGGTATGGCACTCATATTGACGGCAGCATATCCGTGTATGGGCAGGTTGTAGAACAACTTCTCTACTGCTTTCTTCTGATATTCACAGCTCTTCTTCATCCCGTCGCCGAAGCCGTGCTGCACCGCGATCTGGGCTTTCGTCGTGGTGATATATACGCCGTTTCCATTGTAGACATCAATATCTGTCATCGTATTGCGATTGATTCCGATGATTTTAATACTGCTGTCTTTCGGATTCATAACTGCCAGGAACATGGCATCCGCCTGTCCGCCTTCCGTCCCTTCCTCTACTGCCTGTGCATCACTGTCCTTATCAATACCCATAATGAGAAACGTGAGAACTTCCTGATTATATTGATAGATCGTATCCTGATATTTAACCCAGCCATCCTGCCACTTGATTTCTTCCTCTTTCACCAGCCCATCGGCGCCTATGGTGGTCGGCAAATCAGGCCGCACACCGTCTGACACACTCATCAAGTTTCTTTTTCCCATAGCTATAACGGTTACAAATCCCCCCAGAAACAATCCGCATATAAGCAGAACAGCGGCCGCTGTCACAAGAATACGTTTTGCCAGCCTTTTGGCGGCCTGCTTGATCTTCTGCTTCCTTATCTGTCTTTTCTCTTTCCTTTCCTTCTCCCTCTTCTCCTGCTCCTCCCGCTTCTGCTTCTCATGAAATTCTCTCTGAAGCTCGATAAGCTTCTGTTCTTCCTTCTCCTGCTTTTCTGCGGATTTAGAATCCGCCCCGTATTCGCCGTAATATTTGCCGTAGTATTTGCCATAATATTTACCGTAATGTCCATAATACCCCTTGCCGTTCATATCGACTTTATTCAGGACGACACCCAAAATACGGCTTCCGGTTTTATCAAGCTGATCCTTTACCTTCTGGACAAAGCGGTAACTGACTGCATTGTTTTCTACCACCAATACGGTGCCGTCGCAGTTCCTTGCCACTACCGCGGCATCTATAACACTGCCAAGGGGCGGCGTGTCAACAATGATATAGGTAAACGATTCTTTCATGACATCCAGCATCTCGGCAAATTTCCTGCTTCCGAGAAGCTCGCTGGGATTGGGCGGCACAGGACCGGAAAAAAGCACATAAAGCTTCGGGATATCCGTTTCACATACCGCGTCCATATATTGATGTTTCCCGATCAGGCAATGGCTCAGGCCGAATTTCACCGCACCTGTCTTATACCGCCCTATCAAGACCGACTTACGCATATCCGCGTCAATAAGCAATGTCGCATTACCGGCCTCCGCAAATGACTTGGCCAGCTCCATGGCAACGCTGGATTTCCCTTCATGTGCCATACAGCTGGTGACCGCAATTACTTTGATATCGTCCCCGCAGAACTCTATGTTGCTGCGCAATGTCTTGAAAGCTTCTTTTATATAAAAACCGTTCTTCTTTTGAAAGTACAGCTTTACCTCCTGCATCCTTACTTCCTCTTAATCTTTCTCTTTTTCGCAGTGTTATCTTCCGTGATGGCCGGGATCATCGCAAGTGTGCTGATCCCCAGATATTTCTCCACATCTTCCGAGGACTTGATGGTATCATCCAGCAGAAATATGATTAAGATAACTGCGCAGGCCAAAAACGCCCCTGCAATGCCGCCTGCCAGTGTCCATTTCAAGACGCTAGGGCCGGACTTCTCCGCAGGCATATTGGCTGTCTCTACTACATTAACCGCTTCGATATCCATTACGTTCTGGATATGTTCTCCCGCCACTTCCCTGATACAGTTCGCAATTCTCATAGCCTGCTCCGGATTCGTATGCTCTACCGTAATAGACACCACACGCGTATCCACAGGAGTATTCACCGACACCTTTTTCATCAAGTCTTCATACTCCATATCTTCCAGGGAAAGCTCTTCTACCACTTTCTCCAGGACATACCTGCTGCTGATCAGCTCCGCATAGTCTTTCGTTAACTGTGTCCCCATCTGCACATCCGTATAGGTAACCGTTGTGTCTTCTGTTTTGTTCAAAATATATATCTTGGTAGTTGATTCAAAAACCGGAGCCAACACGTAAGAGCTGACTGCAAAACAAATAAGTGCTGTCACGAAGCCGGCACCCAGGATAATCCAGAATCTGCTGAACAATATATGGATAATCTCCAGCAGATCAAACTCAATTTCATTGTTATTTTCTCTATGGTTTTCCATTCCGTTCTTCTTCCTGCTTATAGATACAAAGCTGTCTCTTTATCCCTGGCCACATGCATCGGATTCTCACAGAACAGTTTCCGGCAGTAATCCTCACCATACTTTTTTCTGATATAATCCGCACAATCTGAAAGATAAGGCGCCCTTTTCCCCAAATCATGCGCATCCGTTGCAACAAAATGAACCTGCCTCTGTTTCAATATATTTTTAACGAACCGTTTAACCTTCGAGCCGGATTTCCCCATAATACTGCCGGCATTCACCTGGATATAGCAGCCCATTTCAATCAGATCGTCTATTCCGTATTTCTGGGAGCAGACGTTCTGATACCGCTCCACATGCGCCAGAATGGGATAGTACCCGCCCGTCAGCAGAGAATAGATCCCATTGCGGATATAATCAAAATCCGAAGGCGGGCCAAACTCCACGAGCACATAACGGGAACCTGCCATAGTTCCTGTCAGCCCGCTTTCAAGCTCCTCCAAAAGTCCGCTTCGGTAATACAGTTCACTCCCCAGATACAGTTCTATATGTATATCTTCTTCCGCCGTCATCTCCCGCAGCTTGTCTGCCCTGCATGCCATTTCAAGTAAATGCGTATGGCGATGTCCCGGCTTATTATGGGGCGTGAGAATCATGCCGGATATGCCGTCATCTGCCGCACATTTGAGCATCCGCATACTCATTTCAAAGCTGTCCGCCCCATCGTCCACTCCGGGTAAAATATGAGAATGAATATCGATAAGTTCTTTCATTTGTCACCATGAATCATTTATAAAATTAACATCTCGCTAAATTTAAACTAATACCATGCTTCATTATAATAGATTTAATCTTTCACGTCAATCAAAACGCCTTATTTAATTTAGCGAATGAAATGTATGCGTAATGTACAATCTATAGTTAACGACATTAGAAATTTCGTTTTCGGCTTTGCAGGAGCTACCGTATATAGCTCCTGCAAGAGCCGGGAACAGAAATTTGTTATGTCGTTTACTATAATACATATGATCAAGGCTTTGGAAAGGGTATGGTTATAATTGATGTATGAAAATTTTCTCCCCGACAGGCTGGCCGAATTAAGAATGCAAAAAGGCATTTCCGCCCGTGATATGTCTTTATCCCTGGGACAGGCAAACAATTATATCAATACAATTGAGAATAAAAAGTCGCTGCCATCCATGCAGTCATTTTTCTATATTTGCGAGTTTCTGGATATTACCCCACAGGAGTTTTTTGACGAGGGCAATTCCAATCCGAAAATGCTGAAAACCTTTGTTGATGAGGCAAAAAAACTGGATTGCGAATCATTTTCACATATCCTCGGCATCATGAAAGAACTGAACAGGCATAAATAATGTCCTGTCCTTGAACCGGTGCCGGAAACATATAAAAACAGCCGCCCGGAACGTTTCATATCCGGAACGACTGCTTCTGCCAGTTCTCCCTGTTCAACCAACTACCTCTGTCTGCTAATTATCCTCCTGATTTCTCACCATCGATAGTCCTCTCCTTCTGCTGTCCCCACATAACTCCAGCTTCTGCCCATATCCTCCGACTCATACAACCCGTAAACCCAGACCCCGTCCTCATAATAATCTCCGTCCGGTCCCTGGCCGGCCATCATATATAATTTTCCCTCTTCCTCCCATACTCTGTCAGGCATGATAAAGGGATTATACAGGCTTCCGTCGGGCAGTTCTATCTTCGCAGAAGGATATGTGATCTCCTGAAAGCTCCTCCCGCCGTCTTCCGTCCGGAAGAACCGCCCAAGGCTTCCGCCGCTGTATGCAAGGCAGGAGAAACCGATCCTCTCATCCTCCAGAAAATCAATCCACTTGGCCAAACCGCCATGCCCCAGATAAGGATCCGCGTTTACCACCGAAGTATTGATGCCATCCACGGCTTCCAGAAGCACATAGAAGCTACTGCCTGCCGCCCGGTCTACTCCGACCATCCGAAGCTGCGTACCATCCTTTCTCTGGTAGGAGCATTCTGCTTCGTACTCCCTCCACTCCTCCGGCATCTCTTCTATTATTATCCCGGCAGAAGACGCATCCGGGGATGTCTCTTCTGCGCTCCCGTCTCTTTCATCCTCCTCATATCGCCACTCTTCCAGAGAATCCTGTTCTATACCGCGGTAAACGGCATTATACAATTTGGTTCTGTCGTAATTGTCCAGATAAGGGGTGATATCCAGATAGCGCCTGCGTTCCTCGGAGAAATAGCCTATTTCCTCAAACTCTGTGATCTCTTGCAACTCTTCCACCAGATCACAGCAGGCATTGCTGAAAGCTTCCAGTTCTCCAGGCTGACGTCCGTTAAACCCCACAACGGGCACATAAACCGCCTCTCCCTCCTCATCCTCACGCTTCTCAAACTCCGTGACCCTGTTATGTCCATAGGAAAACTGCTGTGCCAGATAAGCAAAATACGACTCCTCGTAATCGTCTGTCATCTGGAAATCATTGGTCGCGGAAAATGTGAAATCATCTGCCTGAAAATAGTATTTGTCTCCTTCCTTCTGCAAATAAGATACCTGATTGTCATACCGGTCCGTGATCCAGAAAGCAACCTCTTCCTCACTGTAACCCGCAAACAGATTCTCCTCATCGTACAAAACCACAATATGTTGTTCCTCTCCCGCCATGTTCCGGGATGCGCCATCTTCGCCGCTTTCCAAAGCCATTCCGGCCGCCGGTTCCTGAGACAGATCATGCAGGAGGATCTCCACACCCGCAGGGTAGAACTGTACCTCCCAGTTCCCTTCCTGTAGCGGCTCCCCCTGGTTATTGACCGTGAAGTCTTCTGTCTTTATCCACTCGCCGTCTCTCTCCACAAGCGCCCTTCCCTTTGTGCGCCCCTGTTCAGCGTCTCCGTAGGAAGCTATGGTAAGAAGGGATTTCCCCGCAGTTCCCCGCATCTGAAAAGTAACCGCTGTCCGGCCGTCCTGTGATTCTTCCTTTCCGATGAAGGTAATCTTATCGTTTGCTTCGTAAATGAACCATCCGGTCAGGCCAAAAAGCATGACCGCCGCAATACATGAAATCAGCACAATCAATTTTATGTGTTTTTTCATAATGAATACTCCTTTACTGCTGATTTGATTACCGGTAATTAACAGGTATGGCAAAAAACTCTATCATTAGGGGATAGATTTTCCATCCATTTCCCGCAGTTCCCTGACTACCATCACCACAATAACCTGAGTGAGTATGAAAGTAAGCCCGTCCGCCACAGGCTGTGCAAGCTGAAGGCCTGTCACACCGAATACGCGGGGCAGGATCAGGATTGCCGGAACAAAGAACAAGCCCTGCTTGCTGATGGCAGTAAGCGTCGCCCGGAAGCTGTACCCGATGGACTGAGTCAGCATGTTACCTATGATCACATATGCCTGAAAAGGAAGCAGACAGCACTGCATCTTCAGCGCCAGCGCGCCGATCCGGACCACTTCCGCATCCTCCCTCCTGAACATACGCATAATCGGCGTGGAAACGGCGAACATAACAACGCCCATCACTAACAGGAAGGCAAGCGCCACACGGCGGCAGAAAAAGTAAGATTCCAGCACCCGGCCATACCGCTTCGCCCCAAAGTTAAATCCGCATACCGGCTGGAATCCCTGCCCGAAACCGATCAGGGCAGAATTAATAAACATCATGATCCTTGTTACGATAGACATGGCCGCCACCGCCGCGTCCCCGAAACCGGATGCGGCCACATTCAGAAGAACAGAGGCCACACTTGCCAGCCCCTGCCGTCCCAGCGTCGGCAGCCCGGCAGACAGGATCTCCCCGTATACCCACCCCTGGAAAGTAAAGTATTTCGGCAGCGGCTTCAGCACATTATCCGAGCGGATCACCAAAACCAGCAAAATAACGAAACTTACAAACTGGCTGAAAATCGTGGCGATCGCCGCCCCGGAAATGCCCATGCCGAATCCGAAGATCAGGACAGGATCCAGAATCACATTCAGCACCCCTCCCGTGGTGATACCGATCATGGAAAGCGCCGCATTCCCCTGTGACCGAAGATGATTATTGAACACGAAAGAAACGGTCATGTAAGGTGCGGCAATCAGTATATACTTCCCATAATCTTTCGCATAAGGAGCGATTGTCTCCGTCGCGCCCAGAACGCGGACCAGACCGTCAATATGTAAGATGCCCAGAACCGCCAGTGCAAGCCCGAAGGCCAGGGCAGTATATACTGACGTCGAGCATGCTCTCTGCGCCTTCTCCTGCTCCTTGGCTCCTAACATCCTGGAGATATAGTTGCCGCTTCCCATGCCGAGCGTAAAGCCGATCGCCTGGATCATGGCCATCAGGGAAAAATTCACACCCACCGCACCGGAAGCGCTTGTACTTAACTGACTCACGAAGAAGGTGTCCGCCATGTTATATATAGACGTAATCAGCATACTGATAATCGTCGGAACCGCCAGTCTGGAAATCAGACGGCTGACCGGAGTCTCCGTCATCATTTTGTATTTCTCTTCGTAACTCATTGCTTTCATTCTGTATTTCTCCATTCTTATCCGCTGTTTTCATCCTGAGCGGCACTCTTTGTTCAAAATCTCTGTGAAAATTCCGGGAGAAACTGAATGCGGAGTAACAGTATCTGTCTGATATACATACGCTCAGATGCTTCCTGATTAAATCCATCTCTATCAGTTTACGGAAAATGGAGGTGCTTCGTCAAGTAAAACAAAAGGCTGAACTAATGTCATTAAGTTAAGCCGGACGCGCCTGACATGATAGGAATCTCCTAAGGAGAATCCTATCATATCAGACACTGTGTATAGACTTAACTAAATGACATTGAAGGCTGAACTGTTACAAAAGTCCGGTCAACTACAATAACGGAAACGTACACTCTGCTTCATAATTCCGACACAATTCCATAAATGCCTTTGCAGACGAAGTCAGAAATTTCTCTTTATGATATATGATCTTGAATGTCCGCCTGAACTCCAGCCCCTTTGCATACACCTCTGTAACAAGACCACGCTCCAGCATTTCCGCCACTCTGCGGTAAGGAAGCACGGAAATTCCCAACCCGTTGGCCACCGCATTAACCAGCGCCGTAGTACTCATCGCCTCCCAGATTGGCACGACAGTAAATCCGGCCTGCTCTGTCACCCGGTCAAAAACTTCTCTTGTGCCGCTCCCCGGTTCCCGCAGCAGGAACTTCTGTCCGCGGAATTCATCCGGTGTCAAAGTCTGTCCCGGACGGAAGCGGCCGTCTGCCGGACAGATTACCGCCAGACGGTCTTCCATATATTCCTCGCAGACAAGAGACTGCATATGGCAGATTCCCTCAATCAAGGCAAAATCCAGTTCATCGTCCAGTATCTTTTGTTCCAGCTGGTCAGAAGGCCCGATCACTGCCCGCACCTCAGTACCGGGATGAAGATCATAAAATGCCTTGACATATCCCGGCAGAAGCTGGGCACCGATCGTAATGCTGGAACCCACCCGCAGAATGCCGAAAGAGTCCCAGTTCCGCATACGCCTTTCCATATCATCAAACATTGCAGCGATATGCACGGAATACTCCCGGAATTTCTGTCCGGCTTCCGTAATCTTTAGTCTTCTTCCTATACGGTCAAACAACTGCACTCCGTAATATTGCTCCAGTTCCCTGATTGCCAGGCTGACTGCCGGCTGTGTCATAAGCAGCTCGGCCGCTGCCTTAGTTGTGTTGCAATCATTGCTGCACACAGACAGAAAGATTCTCAAATGTCGGATCGTCATATCAATTCCTCATTATACAGAAATACTTATTTAAACAATAAAATTATATTATTTTTGGTATTATATGGCAAGTATTATAATGTAAAGCAGAAGTTATTGTGTAGCAGTTCAACCCAGGACTTTGCATTTACTGCCACATTGCTTCTAAATGATAATCGGAGGACATTATGAAGGGGAATCATAAAAAATTCAGAAAATTATTTTTATCCACTTTACAGCTCAGTGCCTGCACGTTTGGCGGCGGTTTTGTGATTATCCCGCTGATGCGCAGGAAATTCGTGGAAGAACTGCATTGGATCGAAGAAGAGGAAATGATGGATCTGACTGCAATCGCACAATCATCTCCCGGGGCGATTGCGGTAAATGCATCGCTTCTTGTGGGATACCGCGTTGCGGGAATCTTCGGCGCATTGATCACCGTATCAGGAACCGTACTGCCACCTTTGGTCATCATCTCCATAATCTCGCTCTTTTATAAAGCCTTCCGCGACAATGTCATTGTCAATATGGCTATGGCCGGTATGCTTGCGGGGGTCGCCGCGGTAATCTGTGATGTGGTCATTACAATGACGAAATCCATTTTGTCTCAGAAAAAGAGGTTGCCGGTTCTGGTTTTACTGCTCTCCTTTGCAGCTGTCAGGTTCTTTGGAGTAAACATTATCCTGGTCATCCTGATCTGCGGCATGCTTGGTGCAGCAGATATGTTCTATCATGAAAGAAAGGGGAACGGGAAATGATCTATCTTGAATTATTTTGGAGTTTTTTTCAAATCGGGCTGTTCAGTATTGGCGGCGGATATGCCGCAATGCCTCTGATACAGAATCAGGTAACCGATACTCACCCGTGGCTCACCATGACACAATTTGCAGACCTCATGACGATTGCAGAGATGACCCCGGGACCTGTCGCAGTCAATTCTGCAACCTTCGTCGGAATTCAGGTTGCAGGCATACCAGGCGCCATCATCGCAACGGTCGGCTGCCTGCTTCCCTCCTGTTTAATCGTTATGACGTTGGCGTGTATCTATTACCGCTTCCGCGGACTGCGTATCGTGCAGGGAATACTGTCCGGACTGCGCCCTGCAGTTGTCGCCATGATCGCATCGGCGGCGGTCTCCCTGCTTTGTCTGTCCTTCTTCGGGCAGCATACTCTGTCTTCCGGTCTGTCTGGCATTGACTGCATTGCCGTCTCCATTTTTATGGCAGGGCTGCTGATCCTGCGCAGATGGAAAACAGCTCCTGTCTATGTTATGACAGGAGCCGGTATCGCAGGTATATTACTGTATACCATATTCTGAAGGAATAACTTATCATAAGCCGACATGTAAGAAATGATCGGGCGGCAATCCTGCCTTCATTTCCGGCTATTATACCATAGTAACGCTCAAGCACTGCGCTTACTATGCATCTCTTTCAAAATATCAAAAGAAGATATCTTTCCGCAATAGGAAAATGCCAGTCTCAGAATTCTCCGCAACCAGATTGTCCAGCTTCCGGATATCAACTATGAGACGGCATATTCTGTATGTTGTCAGCCCGGCTGATTTTATCAGGCGTTATAATTGTTTCGGTATGCCCGCATAAGTTTCTACATATTCCTTTAGCAGTTCATCTACCTTACTCTCCATCCCTTCATGTCCGAACGGTTCATCACCCAACTCCATCCATCCGTTGTTCCCATTGCAAACCGGCCAATATGGCAGCCCTTCCCCATTCGGGTCTCCGGTCTTGATAAAATTCGCCCAATAGGAACTAAGCATATCCGCCAGCCTAAAATCCGTTTCTGTCCAGGGACGGGCAGGCGGCACATTCTCTCCAAGGGATGCGAAAGTGTACCAGATATCCGAAGAATGCCATGCCAGCAAGTGCTCCTGATCACGAAAAGTTCCCTTTTCCTCCGGTCTTGACGGAGCAACTCTGGAAAAGATGTAAGAATAAGTTTTGCTCTCAGGATGCTTCTTTGCCCGGTCGGCCCCGAAGAACTGTCTGACCATCTCTCCCGTAAAGAAAGTCGGAAAAGGCCTGGCAGTAGTGAACTCAATATGGCTCACATCCGAATTAAAATTGGCATATCTAAATCCCCATTCAGGATGATCAATCACTAAGCCATTGTAATTATCAACATTGTGTATCTTAAGGGCAGCTTTTCCGTTTTTGTCTTGGCTGAATCGGTATCAGACAAAGCGGACTTTGTATAAAATCCTTTCTCATTCCACCTCTTCATCATTGCCAGAAAATCCGCTGTCTCGTCCATCTCATAGTACGACCTGATTTTCGGTTCATCAGATAACCTGTCAAACCAAAGATAACGCATACTTCCAGGACATCCATATCCCTTATTTTGCATATATAGAAAACCCCATTCCGGCGCCATAGAATACTGGTCAATCGGTTCCTTCCATCAGATCCGTTCTGTAAATGGGTCCATAAGCACTGTAAGTCCCCACCAGAGTAGGCACCAGATAATAGTGACCGTCTTTCTTCTCCATAAGTGAATATCAACGGATATTTTTGAACATATTCCGCCACCCCAACCAGTTAATTTTCAAAGTACAGTTAAGCTTTTCCTTTAACAGCTTATTCGGATTCTCATCTACAACATCCTGACCCGCCGGCCGGTCACTTATAGCATACATTACAAGTTCCACCTCTTCCGATGTATCCAGCTCTGCTGTCGTTTCCTGTTCGGAATCTGAACTTCCGGAATCCGAATCCGCGGAATCCGAACCTGCATCAGCCGTATCTCCGCTCTCCTTCGTCGGCGTTTCATTCTGTCCGGCAGATGCCCCTCCTGAATTCCCACAGCCTGCCATGAGTCCGGCTGTCATAGATGCTGCCATCAGTAAGGCAAATGTCTTTTTCACTGCTTTTCAATTCTGATCCGAATACCCACATCTCTGGGAAATATCGGCGAGTGTCAGACTCCTGTCTTCCATCAGGGCAACCGAATATTCCAGCCTTACTTCTTTGATATACTGTATACGGTTCTTACCTGTCCTGCTCTTAAAAACATTGGACAAATAAGGCGGTGTGTGATAAACGCTCTCTGCAATCTCTTTGACCGAAAGATTCGGATCCGGGAAATGGCGGCGTACATAGTCCGTCACATCCATAATCACTTTACCGTTCGCGGACAACATTTCATTTCTCTCCGCACACAGACTGATATTCTCTGTCAAATATCGGAAACAGTCATCCAATGTCTCGAAATCATTAAACTATTCCCACAAAAATTCTTTTCCTCTGAGCAGCTCTTCCCCTGACTGACGATCGACACAAACCCGTTCAAACTCTGCGAAGACTGCCAGGCTACACCGGAAAAATACATCTTTGACAATGTTTGGAAGTATCTCCGTCTTCTCCCGATAAAATGAATATATCTTCTCTGCTTCCTGCCCGGCATTCTTCCATTCCTTTCGTGCAACTGCCCCCTTCAAAAGATTTCAGATCATACTTTTCCTGTTTCTCCTGCATATGTGATGTGTTACCCGCATTCTCCGTAATCAGACCATGATAGCCAAGATAAAATACTTTCTGAAGATCCGCACATGCCTGAACATACAGAGAAACAATCTGACCATACCCTTTTTCCCACCTGCCAATGACTCCAAACACACGGCTGTCTCTCTGCATTTTCCTCCGCATGTCCTCTCTCATACGTTCCGTATCCAATTGAGGCGTTTTCAACAGGACGTCCCTTGTGACTGACAGAATCAAAATGATCTGACCCGAACTCTTTTGCCCGGAAAGCATCTGTACTTCATACTCCTGCAAGCCTTCCCGCAACTTCTCTAAAATCTCTCTGGCCTGCTGCGCTTTACCGCTGTTTTCTCTGGCTGTCTGCAGGACAATGCACAATCATGCCCCATACTCTTTTCTTTACCCTTTAACCGATCAAACACTCTTTCCCTTTGAAAGCAAACCCATATTTTCTGATCCTCTCCGGTGCAAATCCGTCTGCAGCAAGCTGTGCCTCATAGCGCTTTTCCACAATCTGCTTATGGGCATTTTCCACTGTTTCCATAAGATCCTTTTCCTTCATGGGCTTATACACCTTAAACTCTATGATATATGCACAGTCTCTTTCCCTGTCCGTTGGTGTAAGCATAATGTCATAGCGTCCGAAACCACTCTCCCTGTTAGAGGTTATCCGATACCTGCCCTCAAGCTCCACCATCAGCCCCAGCACAAATCCATGATAAAACCGTTCAGGCGCATCTTTCGAAGACACACTTTTCGCAGTATCAAAACTTGAAAAGCTCTGCAATGCAATCTCATTCATGAACTCGTTCATTGCATCCACATCATTGATCAAAAGCGCCTTGACAAAATCATTGTATGCGGCCTCACTCTCACCGCCAAACCACCCTTTGACCATATCTTCAAACATACATGCCACTTCCATGTTCGTCAGCGACAGCGTATAAACCTTTTTTTTGCGCTCTCCGATACGCGCAAGCTTCTCGACCTTTAAGTATCCCGCCGCAAGCAGCAGGCTCCATACTGCACCGGCGCTTCCGTCTAACTGGTCAAATACAATCTGCTCATTCAGTTCCACAGTCAATGTCCTGCCTTCAAGCAGATCCTCCATCGCGCTTTTCACCAGGACATTTCCCTGGCGTATCAGAGAATTGACAAGCCCGTTTCCACTGGTATCTGCCCAGTACGTATCATACTTTCCGCCATTATCAATAAACGACGCGATCGACCATGGATTATAGATATCAGCATGTACGCCGAATGTAAAACCGTCATACCAGGCCTTTACTCCCTGTTTTTCCTCGCCAAAACCCGTATCATCGAGCGCCTTGAATACCTCTTCCTCCGTAAACCCAAAAGCTGTGGCATATCTGTCCGAGGTTGTCGTTACCAACTTCAGATTATTCAGATCCGAGAAAATACTTTCTTTTGATACTCTGGTAATACCTGTGATCAGTCCGCGCTCAAGATATGGATTGGTCTTAAACGTACTGCTGAAAAACCCCCTGAAAAACGCCGCTGCCTCAGTCCAGTATCCCGAAATCCACGCCTCCTGCATCGGTGTGTCATATTCATCCAGAATGATAATGACATCTTTTTCATAAAAACGCCGCATAAAGTTTGCCATGGAATGGACCGCGCCTGCGGCTACCTCATCTTCCATACCGGCTTCCACACCTTCGTAGTATCTCTTCTCTTTCGCACTCAGCAGATTTCCATCAAGTAAATACCGGTTCTTCTCGTACAGATCAGCGATCACTTTCGTTATGCCGTATTTCATCTTTTTATAATCTACTGCCTTGATATTTGCAAAGCTTAAGAATATCACAGGATATGTCCCCTGCAGGCTTCTGTATTTCTCTTCCCTCCAGACAGACAGTCCCTCAAACAAGTCGCTCCTGCCCGCGTATTGATTGGAGAAAAAGCACTCCAGCATACTCATATTCAGCGTCTTGCCAAATCTGCGCGGACGTGTGATCAGCGTTACATCTGAGCCTGTCTCCCACCATTCTCTGATAAAATCCGTCTTATCAATATAAAAAGACCCCTGTTCTCTAAGTTTATCAAACCGCTGTATCCCTATGTTTACCAAAACACCACGATGCATATCCTACCTCCCGACAGACAAAGATCAGCCTGTCTACAGTATACACAGCATCCTCGTTTTCCACAACCAAAAAGTGTACTCCTGCAAAACCGTCACCATTTTATTCTTGACAAATCCATTATTTCAATTTATTATGTAGCTTGCTACATATTTGAAGCGGAGATGTTGCCATGAACGAACCGAAATTATATTTCAAGAAAATACACAATCTTCTGGAAGCCGGTTTTAACAAGGAATACAAGAAATACGGGCTGACCAGCACACAGCTTGATGTCCTGATGTATCTTGCACAGAAAACCGGCGCAGAAATCACGCTTTCGGATATCGCCATTCATTTCAATGTCCGTCATACCAGCATGATTCATGTGCTGAAACTCCTGGAACAGAAGGGTTTTATCTGCAAAAGCGACGTCCAGGGCGCCCGCGCCAAACCCATTCTGCTGACAGACAGAGGCAGGCAGCTTGGGGAACATCTCGCTTCGGAAATACAGCAGAAGAGTCCCTTATTGGACAAGATCATGTTTGCCGGCTTATCGGAAGCCGACCGGCAGCACTTAGACAGGATGCTCGAACAGATTTATCAGAATCTGAAGTCCGACGCATTTAGAAATTTATAGAATACAGAACAAGAAAGGATGGATTTATTATGCAGGATAAAACAACAGAAATCTTCCGGGACGCCCCGGTACCGAAAGCAGTCATCAGTAACGTCGTGCCCTCTATCGTCAGTATGATCATGGTTCTGATCTACAACCTGGCCGACACCTTCTTCATAGGACAGACGAAAAATGCCTATATGGTTGCCGCAATCTCCGTGGCAACTCCGGCATTTCTTTTGTTCATGGCTATCGGCATGCTCTTTGGCATAGGAGGCACTTCCCTGATCTCAAGGATGCTCGGGGAAGGCAATACGGAGAAGGCAAAAAACGCTTCTGCCTTCTGCTTCTGGACCGGACTGAGCATCGGAATCATCGCAATGACCGTTATCTTTATCTTCGCCACACCGGTAAGCCGTGCCATTGGGGCAAGTGATGACACCGTAGGCTATGCGTCCCAATATCTGCGCATCGTTTCCACAGCCATCCCATTTCTGATCATCAGCAACAGCTTCAGCAATATCATCCGTGCCGAGGGCAATGCAAATGTGGCCATGATGGGAATGCTGATCGGAAATCTTATCAATATCGTACTGGATCCTGTAATGATTCTCGGCCTTGGCTGGGATGTTGCCGGGGCTGCAGCCGCAACCGTTCTGGGCAATATCTTCGCAGCCGCTTTCTACATCCGGCATCTGCTCTCCAGGAAAGCAACGCTCTCCATCCTGCCCAGATACTATCAGGCAGGAAACGGCATCGCAGCCGGAGTCCTTTCCATCGGCATTCCGGCATCCTTAAACAGCATCCTGATGAGCCTTTCGAATATTATCGTCAACAACATCATGACGGATTACGGCGATATGGCAGTTGCAGGACTGGGCGTGGCTATGAAAGTCAACATGATTGTTGTCATGCTCCTGATCGGGCTAGGCACCGGGATCCAGCCTGTTCTGGGCTACTGTTTCGGCGCCGGAAACCGGAAGCGTTATATGGCAGTCCTTAAGTTTTCCCTGATTCTCGCCTTCGGATTAAGCGCCATTATGACCGTTATCTGCTACTGCGGTGCAGGACCGCTGGTACATGCGTTTCTGGAGGATGCGGATGCATTTACCTTCGGCATGTCTTTCGCCCGTATCTATATCTACTCCGGTCCTGTCATGGGAATTCTGTTTGTATTTATCAATGCCATCCAGTCCACCGGAGCTGCCCTGCCGCGCTGATCCTGTCCATCAGCCGCCAGGGAATCATTTACCTGCCGGTACTGTTCCTGTTCCGGAGCATCTTCGATTCCGCAGCCATGCTTGCGGCGGCACAGCCGATCACGGACTATCTGTCCACCGCCCTTGCAATTACGCTGTTTATCACTACCTGCCGGAGATATTTTCCGCAGACGGATCGTGTACAGCCTGAATAAGGCTAATCTCTATTATATTCGGGCCGAAAACCGTTGGGAAAATCAAGCATGTTCTCTGCGGTATCGGCCCTGGATAGGCATCTGTTCTGAATCCCTCATTCTTGCTCAACCTGCAAATTCAGATACAAACACATTTCTACCTCACCATTCGCACCCGAAACACATTTCTTCTATAAATCTGTTATTAAACTCCTGATTGCCTCCAAGCTGTACTTCCCTGGAATTTTCCAGAATTTTCTCAAGCCCCTGCAATGCTCTACTGTCGCTTAGATATTTGTGGATTCCTCCCAAAGAACTATTTCCGGCTATTTCTATCTTATCTTCGAATTCCTTCGGAAAAATACCTATGGAAACAGCCTTGTCGATATTAATCCCAAAGCCGAATCCACCAGAAAGATATACCTTATCCACCTCCTCGGCACAGATGCCGAATTCTTTCATGAGTACTTCTATTCCTGCCCGGATCGCTGCCTTTGCCAGCATAAGTTCCCGGACATCATGTCTTGTGAATGCGATCGGATTTCCATGCGGATCTGCAGCAAGAGTAAATCCTGTCTCAAAATACGTTTCTGTCATTGCTCCGGTCTCATCAATGATTTCATTCCTCAAAAGCTCAGCTACCGTTTCAATGACTCCGGTACCGCAGATCCCCACCGGAGGCTGATCCATAATAGTAGAAACCAATACCCTGCCCTCTCTGATCTCCACGCCGCAGATGGCTCCCGAGACGCTTCCGATTCCCCTGCTGATATTGCCTCCCTCAAAGGTCGGCCCCGCCGCCGTGGAAGTAACCAAAATTTTCCCATTGTTTCCAATAGCCAATTCTCCATTCGTTCCAAGGTCGATCAGCATTGACACCTTCTCGGCTCGATCGAATCCACAGTATAAGAGTCCGGCGGTAATATCTCCGCCTACATACCCGGATATTCCTGGAAAAACAGTTGCCGTGGCATCCAGATTACCCAACCCTGTCAATTCTGCACTGCTCCCTTTCAGAAGCGCAAGGCTGTACGGCCTGAAAGGTGCAACACCAAGCGTATCGCAGGGATACCCCATCAGGAAATGTATCATTGCCGTATTCCCCGCCACAGCCACATGCGCAATCTGCTCCCTGCTTCTGCCGCTCCCGGCAGTCAACCGTTCTATTCCCTTTCTTAAATCCTTTCGGATACAGGCCTGCAGTTCTTCCCTCCTGCCCTCACAGGAAGCCTTGATCCTGGAAATAACATCGACTCCGTAAATTCTCTGGCTGTTCAAACCCTCTGCCACCATTTCCATCAGTTCCCTTCCTCTGGAGCGAATGATTTCCATGTCGTTCACCGGCCCCTGCATCCGCAGATTCCTTGCCTGAAATACATAAGGCGAAAACCGGCATCCCTGTTCCGGATGCCCATAAGAGACAAGCAAGCCTCCGGAACGTATTGTGCGCATGAACAAAGTCACGGTGGGCTCACCGGGCAGCTGATCGTCGCCCATCATCACAACGCCCACATCGCTTTCCTCTATTTCTTTCACAGTCTCTGCAGATAATTCCCCCGGATGGAAGACGGCGTCCGCCCCAAGCGCCAGTGCCAGTTTCCGTCTCTGTCTATACAGATCCCATCCGATTACCCTCTCATAACCAAGTGCCTTCGCATACTGCAAAAGCACCAGCCCGCTGGGGCCGAGTCCGCATATTGCCATAGTCTTTCGCCCGCTTGCGGCAGGCAGTTCCATGATGGCACGGCAGGACGCCAGAGCCAGTTCCAACACCGGCCCTTCATCCAAAGACAGATTCTCCGGTACCCGGAACATGGCCACATTCTCCACCGTCACAGCCTGATACTCCGCAAACGCACCCGCTTCAAACCACCAGCATACCCGGTCTCCCACCTGAAACTGCCTGATATTCTTTCCTTTGCGGATAATCCTTCCGCTGGCCTCGTGTCCGAACACCATGGGCGTCTGATAAGCCTCATGCCCATGATAAATGCCCGGATCGGAACCGTTGCATATACATGCCCTCTCAATCTCCACAAGCACCTGATTCTCTGATATTTCCGGTATAGGCACTTCCTGCAGCTTCAGTTCTCCCGGTCTTGTCAGAACCCATGCTCTCATTTTTTCTTCAGGCATACCCTGTATCTCCTTTTCCGTAACAGTCCAGACACTTCACTGTCATCCTTTGATCATCTTACATGGATTATAACAGTCAGGCCAGGTTTCCGAAATGCACCAGATTCTGATTTCTTGCACTATTTTATGATACGAAGTCGAGCGGCGCCTGTTTGGGGGGCTCGCTTTGTGAGCCTGGAGAATGTGGAGGATTTTTCCGAAATGCGCTGTCATCTCCTGACGGTTTCCCTCCTGTATTAATCCATATAAAAAAGGAGCCTGTATACAGCTCCTTTCCTGTTATTCACTCTACCATAATACATCAGCTTCTATCTGATTCTTGAACTTTCTCACAAGGCTCTTTGCATGTGCCTGCAGAGCCACATTCTCTTCGTCATCCTCCCAAAGATATCCCTGTTTCATTTTTTCCTGTTCTGTCATTGCTTACCCCATCCTTTCTGTTATAGTAAACGACATAACAAATTTCTGTTTCCGGCTCTTGCAGGAGCCTTATATGGAAGTCTCTGCAAGGCCGAAAACGAAATTTCCAATGTCGTTTACTATAGATTAAATACGACTCATTCCTGATAGAATTTCTGCAGAACATAAAACGCCATCTTCTTATATTTCTTATCCGCAGAGCACAATCCCTTCCGGTTATAGTAATTCTGGATGTAGCTGGTTCTTCTCGGGCACCGGAAATCATACAGGATCCAGGGCGTCATTCCCTTGATATAATCGATCTTGCGCAGCACTTCGATCTGACGCTCATATACATACGCCTGGCACTCTTCCGTTCCCTTATCTGTCACGGCCCCGTGATGGCCTGCCAGCGCATCTGCCCCGAATTCCGTAATGATAACCGGCTTCTGCGGTCTGCTATTTGCCATAAGCTGCGGAAGCTTCTCGAAATCCGGCGTATACCAGCCGCAGTACTCATTGATACCGATCACGTCCAGATATTCTGTCAGACGGTCCGCAATCACGTTCTTCCTGCTGTCAACAAGACAGGCCGCCGATACCAGACGGTTGCCGCCTTCTTCACGGGCACACCCGGCAAGTCTGCCCATAAACTTCAACCGCTCGTCCGTATCGGCATTCTCGTTGCCCACGGACCATACGATCACGCTCGCCCGGTTCCAGTCGCGCATCATCAATTCCCGCAGCTGATTCCTGGCGTCTTCATATGTCTTCTCCCTTTCGAACCGGATTGCCCAGTATACAGGAATCTCCTCCCATAGAAGTATCCCCATCTCATCCGCAAGCCTTGCCATTCTTTCGCTGTGCGGATAATGTGCGATCCGCATGAAGTTACATCCAAGCTCCTTAGCCAGCAGAATATTCTCTGTCCTCTCTTCGTCTGTCAGTCCCTTTCCGTTCTCCACGCTCTCTTCATGACTGCTGATTCCGCGCAGGAACACCGGGCTGCCGTTTAAGAAGATTTCGCCCTTCTCTACTTTGATTTCGCGGAATCCTACCCGGTCACTGACCAAGTCGCCCATACAGGATACTGTTACTCCATATAATCTGGGTGTATCCGGCGACCATAACTCGGGTCTGGCTTCTATTATAACCGTACCGGTTCCGTCTGAGACGGAGATCTGTGATTTGATCCCCAGTTCTTCCATGCACAGCCAGGCTTCGCAGGAAATCTTCTCTGACAGCTTCACCTGTGCCTGAATTTTACTGAATGTCCCGTCGGGAACAAGCGCGATCCGAAAATCTTTGATATACACCTTCGGCACATATATCAGTTCAATATCCCGATAGACACCCCCGTAGTTAAACCAGTCCGTATTCTCGGTGGGCACCTGCGTTTCTCTTCTGGTGCTGTCAACCACAAGCATGATCCTATTGTCTGTCTTGATAACATCCGTGATATCGAAATATCCGGGTGTGGAACCGCCTCTGTGCATTCCCACATAGCTTCTGTTTACAAACACACGGCACAAATAATTGGCAGCTCCCACTTTCAGGATCACCCGCTCCTCTCCGTTTCCGCTATGTGAGAATTTCCTGGTAAAGACCATGCTCCCGTCATACAGCAGAAATTTCTCATCCAGAGTATTCCAGCAGCAGGGCAGCTGCATTACCGGCCACTCATCAAAGGAATAATCCAGCGGAAGCGTATATCCGTTTTCATCAAACCGCCTTTCTTCGAACCAGTGCTGCCTTAAGCATGTGTCATACTGATCCACAGCGTACTGCCACTTCCCGTTCAATAAGGCCCTTTTCCTTCCGGAATCGAATACCATGGTATCCGCGGTTGCCTGTTTCCCTTCGTACTGCTGCGTATAATCCTCCAGATGAATATCTGACATATAAATTTTCGGTTTTTCCATGCGCTCTTCCTCCTGGTCCGTAATTCCTGCAATTCTTTATTATCAGGCGTTTCCTTTAAAGCCCTTTCAATCTGTGCTAAAGTAAGCCTGACAAACCCTTGAAGCTGCTTGTTGGTCACTCCCATATAATCACCTGCTTTCTCTAAACTGCCGATTTATCTGATATAGTAATCATAACAACAAGTAATTTAAGTTTAAAGAGGCAGCTTCAGGGAGACTCTGCTTAGAAACAGGTAAACGCCCCGTCGATGATGAAATCAGAACCCGTCGTAAAAGTACTGGTATCGCCTGCCAGGTATACACAGATGGACTCCAGTTCTTCCGGTCTGCCCATTCTTCCAAGCGGCGCCATCTCATTCCACTTCTCGATCAACGGAATCAGCGTAGGAGAATTCAAAGTAAGCTCCGTACCGATATATCCGGGGCTGATGCTGTTGACACGGACGCCTCTCTTCGCCCACTCGATCGCCAGTGATTTCGTAAGCTGGATCACGCCCGCTTTGGATGCATTATATGCACACTGCGGCTGCGGAACATTGACGATATGCGCCGACATGGAAGCCGTGTTGATAATGGAACCGCCGCCGTGCGCCAACATATATTTCCCGGCCGCAATGTCGGTAAGGAAGATGCCGTTCAGATTGATGTTGATTACTTTATTCCACTGCTCATAAGTCATTTCTTCCGCCGGAGCGTTAATGCAGATGCCCGCATTATTGTGACAGAAATCCAGGCCGCCCAGCTGCTCCACAACCTGTGCAACCATTGCATCCACCTGATCCTTGTCGGTACAGTCTGTCTTGATTGCGATCACTTTCCTGCCGGTGTTCTCTGCAAGTTCGGACGCTGTCTTCACGGCCTCTTCGTAGTCCAAATCCACGATCGCCACATCCGCACCTGCCTCCGCGAATGCTGTTGCAGTACACTTGCCGATTCCTCTTGCTGCTCCTGTTACAAATCCCCTTTTCCCATCCAGTCTCATTTTTTCGATAATTCCCATGATGTTCTCCCTTCTTTGATATTATTTTGTAAAATCATTTATCAAAATGTAATTACATAATATATCTCAGATATAAATTGGTCAATTCAAATAAAATGAACTATGATCCAAAGCCAAAAGAACCTCAATGTATCATTGAACGGCATAAGCTATAAAGGGAACGGATATATCAGATCACCTGAAACTCTTTCCATTTCCCTGACTTTTGCCGCCAGATGAAAATAACCGCACGGATCACCCAGTCACAGACCATGGCGACTGCAATTCCGATCACTCCCATGTGGAAAACGATTCCCAACAGCCAGGATAAGAACAGTCGGCCCGCGATCGTGGATATGACCGAAACATACATCGTAAATTTCACGTCGCCGGCCGCCCTGATCCCATTACTGAGCGCCCCGGAGAAGGGGAATGCCGCCGCATTGAATACATTATGGATCAATACCAGCCAGACCACAAGCTGCCTGGTCTGTGCCTCCAGCGCGTAGAACTGCAGGAACAGCGGCGTAAACAGGAAGATCAGAAGATTCCACGCAGAAGACAGCAGAAGCGTTATTTTCGACAGCTTCGTAAGGTAATAGTCCGCCGCCTGGATATCCCGGTTCCCCATACACTGTCCGATCACAGTGATAAAGGCGGGTCCCATTGCCACGCCTGCCAGTGCCGCCAGAGACCAGATACTCTGTGCCACACCGTTTGCCGCGATCTGATAAGTACCAAAAAGCGCCACGATACTGCTGAGCGCTACCTTAACAAGCTGAAAAATCCCGTTCTCCACCCCGTTCGGTATTGCAACATTCCAGATTCGCTTCAGGCAGGCCGTATCCCATTTGAAAATCCAACCTAATCTGTAAACCACCTCATTCTTCTTCCGAAAACACAGAAGCGTGATAATGACAGCGGAGAATGTCCTGGCAATCAGGGAAGGCCATGCCACACCTGCCACCCCCGCATGAAGCACAAACACACCGATTACATTACCGACTATGTTAATGAAATTCGATACCACCGACAGATACATGGTCACATTTGTCTTACCGAGACTCCGGTAAACCGCAGCGCCGGCATTATAAACTGCAAGCGCCGGATAAGAATAGGCCGAAATTTTCAAATAAGTGACACAGGCCTCCATCACAGGCTCCTCCACCTTGCCGAAAAGCAGGCCGAGCATTCCCCTGTTTCCCACCAGCACAAGCGCTGCGGCCAACAGGGAAAAGGCAGTCCCGAACATCAGAAGCTGGCTGGCAGAGTACCCTGCACTCTCCGTCTCCTTCCTGCCGATATACTGACTGATCACGACAGCACCGCCGGAGGCCAGCGCCGTAAAAAGATAAATAAAGATCGTGTTAAACTGATTCACCAGGGAAACCCCCGATACCGCCGCTTCCCCTGCATAACTGACCACAAGGGTATCGGCAATCCCCACAAGCATCACCAAAAGCTGCTCCAGAAATAACGGAACAATCATTTCCCGTAAATCTCTGTTGGAAAACGGCATATCCTTTTCCGGTCTGTCTTCTCTCTTCATTATCCTTTCCTCCTGTTCTGGCTGATTGCAGAAAATTTGAGTTGTCTGACCGTTCTTTTCTCTGCACCTACATCATAAAACAGATTCCTTATGATATCAAATACCTATTCTTTATATGCCTTTCATGCCTAAAAAGCATGCTTCTAATATCGTAGGGCTCTGCTTCTGGAAAGAACCAGTCATCCATCTTTCAGACAATCTCTATCCTCTCTTCGCTGTAGACCAGCACCCTGTCAATCACAGCAACCAGCCTGCCCTTATCGAAAGTTCCAAGCGATACCATCCCTTCCAGCTCCGTCTCCCTCTCTTCCATATGCAGCATCTGTTCCCTGATCTGTATAATCTCCTCCTTCAGCTCCAGTACCCTTTTTTCTATTTCCAGGATCCGGCTGGCTGTGTTTTCATACTCCTTACGGTACTTTGAATACGCCGCTTTTCATGCCCTTTGTTACGCAGTAGAGGCAGGAAAAGCCTTGCTGCAAGCGGTTTTGCGGGCGCGTATCTGGCGTGGCGCATTTTGTTGACAGTGTAGGCTTCCGGCAAGTGCCGGAGTTTTTACAGGAGCAAAAGCAGATTACCCCGGATGACATGCTGCCCTACAAGACACTTTCCTTTTCCAAAAATCGAGGGCAGACATGGGACGTATGCGCTGATTGACAAGGGGGGGGAGAACCGGGACAAGGAGATAAGGAAGCCCCGCCCCTCTATCCGGGCGCAGCTTAAAACAGACAATTTTTCGAGGAAATGGCAAAAATACAACATTCTTGATAAAAAATCATGATACAAAAAAAGTACTGGTCTTTTTGCTGTAATTATTCACCCTATTACATTTTACTGTTCACCTTTCTTCTTGGATATGTCTACATAGTTCCAACCATTAGTTTAATTATTTCCGCTATTTGTTTTTCAAGTGTGGATTACTTTGTTAAAATACATTATATTAACAACAGGTTACAAAAATATATATTACAAGTTAACTGCCAGTACATGGGACGAGTAAAACAATTAGAGTACAATATATATGGAGGGATTTCTTATGCAAAAATTAGCGGTAGGAAAAATATTGCAGGGGTTGAGAAAAGCAAAAGGTATTACACAAGAACAATTAAGTGAAATATTAGGAGTGTCATGTGCAGCAATTTCGAAGTGGGAAAATGAGCAGATGTATCCCGATATAAGTTTTTTTCCTATTCTTGCACGATACTTCAATGTTTCAATAGATTACTTATTTGGATTTTCAAATGAATTAACAGAAAAAGAATACAACGATTTCAAAGAGGAATGTACGGAATTATTCGCACAAAAACAGTATTTTAATGGAATGGAAAAAATAAAAGCATTATGTTATCTGTTTCCGACAAACGACAGGCTGAAACTGGATTTAATAATTTCTGTTGTTCCATATATTGCATTGGCTCAAGAAGTGGAGATAAGAGAAAAAGTAATATATCAAATGATAGCTCTTTGTCAAAATTGCGCGTCTGAAAATGTGCAGGCACAAAAACATTTTGTTTTAGGGCATTTGTTTATGTTGACAGGACAATATAAACATTTTCCATTTTCTTTTTCTGATAGTGAAGTAAAAAATTTTGCGGCTGTCGATATGACAAACAGCTTATTATTACGAACTGATGAAAATGCCATAAATAAGATTGAAACCGCAATAATTTCTTTAGGAGTACAGTTATTACATGAGCTACGAAATAAAATTTCATATTTGCAAAAAGAAAATGATTTGCAAGGAGCTTTAGCTGTTACTATAAATCAGATTACTCTTGCCGAACTATTGGAATTAGACCACAGTGTTTATTTTATGCTCTATATGAATGTTTCACATTTATATTGTCTGCTAAAGGAAAAAGAAAATGCAGAACAGGCAGTTGAAAAATTTGTTAAGCTGCTTAGGAAAAAGTCGATTGATGATAGTGTTCTTCTTCAGGTATATAAAACCGGATTTTCAGCTAAGCCATTTGATTTGATAAGAGATACGTTAATTTTTACACAGTTAATAACAATGCTGAACAAGGAGGTTACCGCATGAAAAAATATTCTTTTCTATTTTCTTATTTCAAAAAAGCAAAAATACTTTCACTATTTTTTATGATGATTATTTCATCAGTATTGACACTTTTACCACCATATCTTGTCGGTTATATTTTAGATGAGGGTGTCGCTAAAACTTCAATAGAAACAATCACATATTGCAGTATATTCTTAGGATTTGTATATATTTGCAGTTTTGCGGTCAATTATTTTATAAGTCAAAATTTAACAAAGACAAGCAGCTATTTTATTGCCGATTTGAAAAAGGACTTATTTACTAAAATATTGAAGTTGCCTATGGAATTTTTTGACAAGCAACAAACAGGATATATTTTTGAACGAATAAAAGAAACTGAGTCATTAAATGTATTTTTCTCCCCTGTATTCTTGAAATTTGTAACAAGTATAGTTTCGTTTGCTGGCGCATTGGTTCTTGTATGTTCAATTCGGTGGGAATTATCTTTGATTTTATTGCTGTTTTTACCTGTTATATATTATTTCACTAATTATTCAAGCATTAAGATAAAAAAAGCGTCAAAGGCTTTGCTTGAAACAACAGCCCAAACATCGGGAAAAGTACAGGAAAATATAGGCGGTATTTCAGCAGTTAAAGAATTAAAAATGGAAAATCAACGCTCATCTGAAATATCCCGTCAACTTAAACAAGTTGCAGATAAATCCGTTAAACGCGGTAAGATGATGAATATTGCTTCCGAGGGTATAGTAGGAATTACAAATATTGCTTCCGTTCTGCTTATTGTTTTTTCCGGTATCTTTATTATTAAAGGAAAAATGTCTTTAGGGAACTATTGGGCAGTATCTCAATATGCTTTATTGATTTTTGCACCTATGCAACTTTTAGCAAGTATTAGTATTATGGTACAACCCGGTATTGCAGCTTTAACAAGAATTAACGAATTGCTAAAATTAAAAACCGAAGATGAAATATGTGGAAACAGGCAGGTTGGAAAGATAGAAAATATTGTATTTTCAGATGTTTCGTTTGGATATAATGAAAAAACAGTTATTGATAATTTCAATATGGCAATTAGCAGAAATGAAAAAATTGCACTATTAGGGAAAAATGGAAGTGGGAAAACAACGATTGCAAAATTGCTTTTAGGATTTTATAAAGATTATTCCGGCTCTATTCGCATTAACGATATTGAAATCAAAAATGTTTCTTTATCAGATTTGAGAAATCGAGTTGGGATTGTAGCACAAAATATTGTTCTTTTTTCGGGTACTTTATTAGACAACATTAGATTTATTGCACCACAGTTAGATGGACATGAAATTATATCAGCATTAAGTAAAGCAGGATTGGATATTTCTGAATTTGCAGGGGGACTTCAAGCAGTGATAAGTGAAAATGGTAAAAACCTGTCGGGAGGACAAAAACAGAAAATTGCACTTGCAAGAATGATTATAAAAAACCCGGACGTAATGATTTTTGATGAAGCTACATCAAACTTGGATATAGAAACAAGTAATTTGGTAAAGCAATCAATACATACTATTTTTGCAGAAAAAACCTGTATTATTATTACGCATGACCCTGATATGGCTTCTCTTGCTGATACTATAATTAAAATCTAAAGAAAGGATTTTGACAAAATGAAAGAAGAACAAAACTTGGCAATAGGAAGTGTACCCAAAAAGCTCATTATGTTTGCGCTTCCTTTACTGTTAGCAAACTTGCTGCAGACCTTTTACAGTGTTGTTGATATGCTTGTTGTTGGAAATGTTGTCGGCGAAACAGGACTTGCCGCGATTAGCAATGCGTCAATGATAAGTTTTATTATCAATTCTATTTGTATCGGCGTTACTATGGGCGGTACTGTTTTAATTGCACAATATAAAGGAGCTGATGACAAACAGGCACAAGTAGAAACTGCAGGGACATTATGTGTAATATCCTTTGTTGCTTCACTTATAGTTACAATAATAGGATTGTGTGTGTATAATCCCCTTTTTCATGTTCTGAATGTTCCTATGGCTTCCATGCAAGAAGCCTGCGAATATATGAAAATCATTTGCTACGGCACTATATTTGTATTTGGGTTTAACGCTATATGCTCTATTATGAAAGGTTTTGGAGATTCTAAAAGTCCACTTTACTTCATAACGATTGCAACGATTATAAATATTCTCAAACTTCCCACGTCAAAAATGGGATTCGCACCTTGAAAAATCAATACTTTAAGTCCACAAAATACCCTTATGCGGCTGTTTCTCTCCGTTCCAATGCGTCCTGCATGTATTTTGGGAGACGCTCAACAAAGCTGGCTGTGAATTCCTCCAGCTGCGATTCTGTGATATGGAAATACTCCATCACAGTATCCATCAGTGCGCCTATGATGATGCACATGGAACGGCTGAACGTGATATCCTCCATTTCATCCAGCAAGCAGAAACAGAGTTCGCATATCGTTTTGTCATCCTCATTTTCTCGCTGCGCCACCGACAGCATCATATAACGGGCAAAGACAATGGACACATGGGCACACATGGCATCATAAGAAATCCCACGGTATTCCTTCACAAGTTTCAAATACGATTTGCAGGCTTTGAAAAAGACCTCGATGTCCCATCTATTTCCATAAATACGGATGATCTCTTCCTCCGAAATGGAGATGTCCGTACTCACCAGTACCAACCAGTCCTTCCTTTTGCTCTTATTGCGGACGAATACCAGCTTTGCAGGGATGCTTTCCCCATCCTTTTCGATCTCCACAAGTACGGACAGAAGATAGCGGGAACGTCCCCTCCGCTTCTTGTTGCGGCTGTAGAT
>CAJTEN010000027.1 GCA_910575245.1 Clostridia bacterium
GTTTTTCCTGCTTCAATTTATCATTTAAATCATTTTCCATCTTTTTTCCTTCCTGTAATTGCTATCTTGCCTGTTCCGGCTGTTTCTTCCCATTATGGGCTGGCATTTCTGTCTGGACTGATCCTGTTTTTTCTGCATCACCCCCTTTCCCGGCGGAAATAGCTTTCCGTATGCTATCTGTCTCTTTTATATTTTCCTTAGCTTTATGCGGTGTATTTATCTCCGGTACTGTAATCTCCATTACCTGCGCTCTGCTTCTTCCTGAAAGAATACCGCCGATCAGGTTTTCTTCTTTTTTTAGTTCACGCTTTGCTTTTGCTACGGATGCAAGTTCTGCCTGAAATGATTCCTTCATTTCTGAAATCTGGTTTATCGTATATCCTTTCTGAATCAGGATTTCTGCCGCTTCCTTCCACTTCTCATAGTTCGGGGCATAAAAAGTGCTTCCCTGTTTGTAATAGGAAGCACGAATTCCATTTTCTTCAATTATCTTTAACAGCGCAAGAGCTGGTTTGTGTGGGTATCGCCTTTTGTATATCTGGTGCCTTGCTTCGTCCAGATCGTCCATACGGATAGCAAGATTCTTTTTCCGTTTTTCTAACTCTTCTGCAGAACGGATGCTGTGCCTACACAGGTACAGGTATTGTGACTGCAGTTTTTCAAACTTTGCAGCTTCCGCCTTGTATCTCCACATCTGGCTGTAAGGCTTCCGCTTTAGCTGTCCGGTACGGTACATTTTTGCAAGAAATGCCTTTTGGTATGATGTTGGCGGAATATATCTTCGGTAATTTTTTCTGCACCCGATAATCCTTGGGGTACGGTTTCCGCTTCTTTTAACCTCATGCCGGATACCCTTTTCTATTTGGGATTCTATAGCTTCTTTTGTGTAATACCCTGAAATATCCGTAAGACGGATAAACCGCTTTTCGCCCATAGGTTTTAGAAAACTTTCTCCGTTTCTCTGCTCTACTTCATATCCCTTTAACTCCATCAGCTTCAAGAAATTTTCATAACTGTTGGCAAAAGAAATGGAATCCTCCACATCAAGGCTGATCTGGTGATCCCATTTACATGTTCCCTGTTTTGTTTTATCCCATTTCTTTAGTGATTTTTCCTCTGTTCCAACCTCAATATCCTGTATGGAAAGACCGTACTCTTTACAAAGTTCATTGACAATGGGCTGAATCTCTTTCGCCCAATCCCCTTTCTCATATCGGTACTTTTTTCCAGTACGCCACGAAACACTGTTGAAAAGAATGTGGCTGTGAACATGCTCAGTATTGTCGTGGGTTGCATACAGACACTGGAAATCATCACCAAAATATCTCTCCACAAACTTCTGCGTGATCTCCATAGCGGTTTCCGGTCTTACTTCCTGCTTCTTGAAGGATATGATAAAATGGTAGCCCTGTCGCTTATCCATCTTTCCAAACTTTCGCTTTGTTGCAAGCATTTCCTGTAGAACTGTATCTACGTTGCAGTTATGGCTTCCCACCAGAGAGCCATCCTGTGTTTTCTCTTCGTCTGTAATGTAGGAAATGGCGTTTGCAAGGTGCATAGCCATGTATTTTTTCCCTGTCTGGTGGATGCAGGATAGTTTAGTGATTGCGATTAAACATTCCTCCTTGTGTAGCTTATCATCAATAAATATCCTTCTAATCTATTTTCTCCATCTTTCTAATACATCTGAAATTGTAACAGGTTCTATATTTGAATCATCTATATTTTTCCACTCTTCTCTCCATACATCACATACTTTTACATTCTGTGATTTGGGTTCTGGATTAGGTCTATCCATTTTTACAATTACAGGAACCGGTGTTGCATCACCTACCACAAGACATTGTCCCGGCGATAACGTAGGTAAAATATCAGCCACCGCATTTGTATTATTAGGAAGAAGGTTCTTTATATATGATTGATCTGCCATATTAGTCAATCTTAATGAAATAAAATTATTGCACTGAGCAAAAATTGTTGATGAAACCTCACTTGGTCTCTGACTTACAACCATTAGACTGATTCCATATTTTCTTCCTTCTTTTGCAATCCTTTCAATAGACTTTTTTGATGCTTTATAATCTGCTCCACCGTTTTGTGGTACATAATTGTGGGCTTCTTCAAAAACCATTAAAAACGGAACATTGTTCAGCTCATCCCTTCCATGTTTCAGTTTTGTATAATGAAAACAAAAATCGAAAATAAGGCGTGAGATCAAGCTGATAGTTATTGATAATACCTCAAATGGAACTCCACTTAAATCTATTATACTAACATTAGCCTTATCCAAATACCCTAAAAACTGCTTTAAAATCAATTCAAAATCATCTGATGTATATACACTTTGATCTTCTTTAGTTGGCTTCATTAAAAAGTCTAGTCGTTTATCATTAATTTTATTTTCAAGCCTTGAAATAAATCTATTAAATTCACCATTAAATGGACCATTTGATGCTTTATCTGCTTTGCCATTTGATGTCGGAATAAATGTAAACTTATTATTGAAATAATCATTCACATTCTTAATTTCAATTATCTCATCATTTTTATTAACAATTTTAGGAATCTGCTTTTCCCCTGAGACTTTACTAATCACCTCATCATTCAAATTGCAAATATAATTATATACTTCCTCCATACTAAAATATACAGGTGTATCATAAGTTATTTTCTTGAGCTCTGGATTATATTTTTCCTTATTCAAAATAACCGCTTTTCTAAATTGCGATACTTGGTTATGAGAATTAGCTTCATTGCTTTCAATAAAAATTGACTCCAACTCTTCACTATTCATCAACCAATAGGGTAATTTCAACTTCTCTACATCTAAATAGTTTAATGTAAAAGATTGTTCTTGTGGCAATGTAAATGCCGATTTATATTCAGAATGAAGATCAAAAATAATAACATGTGCATTTTTTTGATTCGCTGCATTCATGTTACAACTATCGGATATTCCAACTGCTTCTTGCAGAATTTTAGCTACTGTACAAGATTTACCTGAGCCAGTGGAGCCTACGATACCTATATGCTTTCCAAAAAAAGCATTTCCATCCAAGTTTAAAATCACATCACTATTTTGAGCAATCCTGCCTAATGCAAAAGAATATACATCATTTTCCAGAAAAATTTTATCCAATATAGATTTATCTGCAATATCAACAGGTTCTGTTGGAGAAGGTAGTACCGTACTACCCGGAATAAATTTATCATCAACCACCACTCCAACTGGTTCTGCTGACAATAAATATTTATCTTGCCCCGAATTATCCGCAATTGCTTTTATACTTTTTATTGTTGCAATTAAAAAATCAAAATTTCCTGTTTGTATTTTTAAGTACTTACCAATTTTTAATGCATTCTTATTTTTCTCAAAATCATTAAAATCCATCTTTACAATGACTTCTACCGCCGAGCTCTCCAGCACTTTTCCAATCATAATTCCACCTCATCTCTAATTTTTAATATATATTCCAAATGAGATAATTTAACAAGATTTACAACTTCTACGTTGACATCTTGCACCGATATATCTACTGGTAATCTATCAGCTATGAGAAATATATCATCCTGCCCCTCCTTATTAATGGCTGCAATACATGCAGCTTCATCTGTACATAATTTTATTCTGTATTGCATCCATCCGTCATTTATTCTCTTTTCAGGTTCCTTAATAAATGTCTCTTCAAAAAATGTTTTACCTCTATATCCTGTCTCCGCTTCAATCCCTTTTAAATATAAACGGCTTTCTAATTCATCTATCTGCTCATGCGTATATCCTACAAAGCAGAATACTGCTGGAGTATGTAACTTTACTTTACAGCAATATCTTGTGACATAATTTTTCAAAAACAAAACTATGTCATTGTCAAAATTTTCTATTAGAACTGGATCAATAAAGAAACACCTTTTTCTTTTATTAATGTTTAAATATGTGTTTAATTGCTTACGCTTCCTTTTAATGACTTCTCCATAATTTGATAATGATCTTGTCCATCTTGTAATCGCCGCAGTTTTTATCATTCTTAAATATTGCGTCATTTCATCTTTAGTAATATTTCGGCTATTGTCATTTTTTATAATACTTAAATCAGCAATTTTTTGTATTGCATTTGGATACACAATATCTGATACGTCATCCTTTTCAAACCCAGCCTTCTCCAAAAGCTCCTTATTTTCCTTCTCCAACTCATCATAGGGCTTTCCAACTATAAATTCAAAATGTTTCTCCAAAAAATCTTTTAAGTCACATTTAATTTCAAGATTATTTTCTGCAAAATATTTTTTTATCTTTTCCTTATCTGTCTTCGTTTTTCTCGGTTTTTGAAGCAATTGTTCTATTTGAGCATTTTCAATTTTCATCAAATATGCAATATAATCACAAATATATTCTATATTGTCAGTCTTCAAAATGTTTTCCATTTGTTTTTCATTCAACAACTTCTTCCCTTCTTTTTCATTCGGGAAATACGCATATAAAATAAATTTTATGTCTAAACCACGATCCATCATACAAAACGTTTTCATCATTTGTAAAATAGGTTTATACACCGTTGACCACTGAAATTTCTGCTGTTCCTCATGATATTTACATTGTATTGCTGTAACATGGTCATTAAATGATACATCAATATCTTCAACAATCCCTTCCACTTTAATTATATCATCAGAAGCTTTCAAAATCTTATTTAATGTCAGGTTAAATTGATACATAAATCCTTTAATTGTAGAATCTGCAACTCTTCCCATAATCTTTTCTATACTTGCCTCATTAAAATACGTTGCCAGAAACATAATTCATTTGAGCAGACATTTTATGCCTGCCCAAAATAATAATTATTTCTGCAATAACATATCTATCTCATCTAAACTTATGTCCGGTTGTTCCTGCTTTTCTTTTGTATAATCTCCATACCCCATATCATACTGCTGCATAAATTTCACCATTCCTACAGGTCCTAATGCCTCCTGTAATGCCTTTATTCCCACATTTCTTATTTCAACCGGATTACTTAAATTAATATTTAGCACTTAAATCACCTCCCATGCAAATCTAAGCGGGTTGACTACTCTTGTCTTCAAATCCAACTTTTCTGCCATTTTTTCAAATTTATCATCAGTTGTCAGAAGCACATCTGCATTAGCCTCCTCTGCCGCCGCAATATGAAGACTGTCAAACGTGCGGATTTTTGAAATTGAAGCTATTTCTTCAGAACGTTTTCTTATTTGGCTTGTATATGATATATGAATATCAGCTACTTTATATAAATCCAGCACTTTTCGCTTCTTATTTTCGTCTGACATGCGAGTTATTTCAAGTTCTAAAATATCACTTCCCGCAATGACAATCTTTTTCATCTGCCCCATCTTTAAAACCGCTAAAATAGCCTCGCTCTCCAAATGGATTCTTTCCTGCGTCTGGTCATCAAACGGTCTATTATAGCAGCAATTATCCAAGTAAACTATCATCTACAGCATTTCACCTCCAATTTTTTACCTACATATGTTACATTGTACTTTATTTTTAGTATTTATTCAATTATCTTTACCATGTAGTTCACAATAATACAATTTATTGCCTCGTTATCCTTTTTAAGTTCTTCTCTGTATAACTCCATACTTTTTCTATAAAATTTAGTATTTGTATTCTACATTTTAAAATATCTTATTATACCATCTTCGATATTTTGACACTTTTTTATCTCTTATATCTCTATTCATATTTTTTGCTCTATAAGTACCTGAATATATTCCTTTATTTCACACATATTTTGCTTTAGTTTTATTTTATCATCATCCCTGTACATATGGGAATTATTATTTTTTACTATCTGGTTGATGTTTCCGCCAATCTTGTTTATTTCATTCCGCAGGCGCATTACTTCTACTTCCAGTTCCCTGCTCCTTGGATGCTCCGACTGGTTCAAAAGCAGGTAGCGGATATATTCTGATTCATTCATATTTTCAGCTTTGGAACGTTCTGCTAACAGTTTTGCTGTTTCTTCGGTCAGTTTGAAATGCTTCCTGATTACATTTTCGCCTTTTGGTCTTGCCATGTGCTACTCCTTCCTTTTGTGGAGAGGGCGTTCTATGGAACGCCGCAAGATACGCATTTCGTGGGCACGAAATGCTAAATCTTGTCGGGGAGTACCCCGAACCCCCTTTTTTTTGCCATATTTTACATACTGATATCAGTTCCGGCTCTTTTGATATAAGAAACCGGGAAGGTGAAATCAAAACCGCTGGAAATGAAATCACCTGAAAACAGGCGGATATCAAACTATCGGTTTTTGAAATCGTCTCAAAATGCCTTGATATCAATTCCCTGTTTTCTGAAATCGCCTGAAAATATCCGGATATCAAACCTCCGGCTTTTGAAATCGCCCGAAAATGTCTTGATATCGATTCCTCATTTTTTGAAATCGCTTGAAAATGACCGGATATCAAACCGCTGTTTTTTGAAATCATCCGGGATTACAGGTGGCGGTTCCACTTTTTCGGCTATTCTCCCGCATACTTTGCCGCCTGCATTGTATCGGGGAGAACATCCGCTGTCAAGTATTTTAGTCCTAGCCGAAAATCCTTGACAGCGGCTGCCCTCCCCAATGAGAGGGTTGACAAGGCAAAGTATACGGGGGTGTCGGCTGTGCCGCACTTCCCCACACATCAGCTATCTTTCTCTTGCAGGGTAATAGGCGGCTCTTTCTGCCACTGCCATCTGCTCCTTTGCCCCTGTCTCATAGATATGGCGGAACCTTTCTTTTTCTGTATTGGAAAGGAAAGGCGGCAGCTCTGGGTTTTCACTGAAAAGGATACCGTCATCCCGTAAAATACCGGATATCCCTTTTTTATCCACTGCTTCAAGGAAACAGCTTATTTTTGCCGCTATGCCTGCCAGTTGCGGCTTGTCGGCTTCCTCCGCTTTACCGTATGCATCCCTTGCCGCATTCTTAAGGCATACCAGTGTATTCCGGGAACATGGGATCTCTTTCTTATTGGCAAGGATATCCAGCATCACAAGCCAGTCCTTCTTCATAAAGACAGGCGCTTTCTTATCCAGTGCATTGATCTCCCTGACATGGGCAATGATTCCTCTTTTTGTCAGGGAAAAAACCGGAAGGTTGAAGGAAGCCGCCTGCGCCGCCATCTGTTCCGTCACCTGCTGGTACCCTGCCTGTTTTATCTCCTGTTGGAAGGACTTGATCCTCTCGCTGTCCGGCCTGCCCCTCTGGTAATTGTACTGGTCCATTATCCGCAAGGACTGCATTTCTTCCCAATCCCTGCGGAACTGCTCCATGGATGCCGCTTCAAAGGTTTTCTCCCGCATGGTATGGATTTCCCGTACCGTTGCTGACAGGGAGCGTTCATTTTCTGCCTGGTAGACAAAGGGTAAAAAGTCTCCCCTGCCGGAAAACATATCCTGCCGCATCCGTATCAGCGCATCCGCAAGGTAGGCATAGCAGATACAGCTGACCTTCTCCCCGAACGGGCCTCTGATGTACTGCTCTGTGGAAAGGCGGGTGCTCTTGGTTTTTCCGCTCCTGTAGCGGATAGTAAGGGATTTCCCTTTTGCCTGTTTCCTCGTGATCTCTTTGGAAAGCCTGCGGTTATCAAGGATCGTTATGTCTGCCTTTCCCGGCCTGTCCTTTATGCGTACGGAAAAAGAAATGCGTGTATCTGAAAAGTATGGCAATGACCTTGCCATCAGGTTTTCCATGCTGTCCTTCAGATAAATTTCCCGCTCATTTAAACAGAATGCCTTTTCCCCATCCACATGGATGAGATAGTTTCCGCTCTTTTGTAACATATCAAAATCTGCCGGGAGCTTTCCGCCATCTTCCATGATAAAATGCAGGAATTCGTGTATGTCCACATCTTTGATCCTGTATTCCTTCAATGATTTCTCCCTTACAAATAAACTGCAAATACATTTCTGTATTTTGTTTTTACGCATGACCTGCCTGCCCTTTGAATTGCCTGAAAAAACAGGATGCATAAAGCACCCTGCTACATTCCCATGAAGCCATCCATAAAGTCCAGGGCGGCTTCATTCAGTTCTTCGGTTTTGGGGGCTGCCTGTTCCTGCTGCCGCCCCGTCTGCTGGGGCTGGGCTGCCGGATAGGGGTATGGTATCTGCAAAGGAACGCCGGGGATCGCTGCCACTTCCTTATGTATAACCTGTTCAAGTCTTTCCAATAATTCCTCGTGGCTCATGGTCACTTTATCGTAATACCCGACAACGGCCTCTGAAATGATGCTGTTATAGCTCCGGTTCTTCCCTTCCCCGTTCCCCTTGCTAAGTTTCTGGATGATCTGCCACGCCCTCCGCTCCGGCTCATCATCCATATCAAACCGGCAGAATACCGGCTTGATGTTTTTGATTATCCCTCTTTTATCGCTCATCTGTTTTTCCCTCCCCTACTTCTGCCGGAGCTTCCTGATCCGGCGCTGGTGGGAGAGGTATTCATAGCCTTTGGCATTGGCGTTGATATCCTCAATGAAACGCACCCTGTTTTTATCCAGCTTCCCAAAGTGCTTCATCAGCATGGCTCCGCCTCCAAGGAAATGGAGCTTCGCCAGTTCTTCATTGTAGCCATATTCCCGCAACTTCCGCATGATCTTTTCGGTATATTCCGTAGCGCATTCCCCGATTGCTTTCAGGTATTTCTCGCCAATCTCTGCGGTTCCATCCTTTAAAACCTTTTTCACGATAAGGTCATCTACCACCGAATGCACCTTGTTTGTCAGTTCGCTTCGCATCTCTATCACACAGCAGTCTACGCCGAAACGCTCCGTATAGTAGCGGGTGGAATCGGGGATGCCGTCCACCACAAAGATAACGTTCATGGTCCCGTTCCCGATATCCGCCACGATATTGAATCCCTGATAGTCTCTAAGGTTTTCAGCAATGGCGGCGAATCCCTGTGCATAAATCTCCACATCCTCAATCTTCACATGGTAGCGTGTGCCATTGCATTTAAAAACCACTTCCTTCTTCTGCATCAGGTATTTTCGGAATGCCCCTGCCTGCTCTTCCAGCCACTTGATGGGGAGCCCTGCCGCAAGGATGACGGATGCATTGCATATCCCCCTGCCCTGCAGTTCCTTCGCCAGTGCCGCAAGGGTAAGCACGTAGTAATCTTCATCCCATACCTTGTCCATCTGGTACTCCTTATGGGTGGAGCCAATCTCGTAAAATTTTCCTTCAAGCTCAACCACCATGCCGGATAATTCTGTGATGCTCCCCTTCTGCACCACTCCCGACTGGAAAATGTGGTGTGCCGTCTTGATGTTCCCATACCCATGGTCAATGCCGATCCTGTAAATCTGTTCCATAAATTTTTCTCCTTTTCCTCTGAGTTTTCTGCGCTTATGTACCGTACAGATCATGGTTGACCTCCGCCCGGTAATAGCTGTCCATTGTCGCCGGGGCGTTATATAGTGCCGCCAGCAGGTACGCCTTGATATTCCCTACCTTTGTGGTGTTTTTGTCAATACAGCCAAAGACATACTCTAAGTGGCTGGAATTGATCTTTAAGAACCGGCCCCTCACAACCTCCCTGGGGAAATCGTCGCCTGCTATGCGGATATAGGGGCGTTTTGACAGAACTACTTCCAGCATCAGTTCAACTGTTTCATCCATCCGCTGTTCCCCATAACGTTCCGTTAAAATACTGTACTCAACATTCTCACGAATAATCTCCCGGTATGCATCTGCCAGTTCCATCTGATCCATCCCATCCCGGCATCCTGCCGGATAGATTGATTGATGTGTATTTAATCTGTCTGTGTTTAATGGATCAGTATTTAATTGTGCGGGTTTTACCTGTCCAGGCTCCTCCTGTTTTGGTTTTGCCTGTATTGGTTTTACCTGTTCTGGATTTTCCCGTTCAGGTGAATCCCCTTCTGGTTCCCCGCTTACCGGCTTTTCATGTATCATGTATTCGATATCCCCCAGCCGCCCGTTTTCAAAACGGATGCGCCGCCTTGTGAGATACCCATGCTGCTCTAATTCCTTTAAGGCGCTTCCAATGGAATCCACCCCGTCCTTGCAGATGCAGGCAAGCCCCTTTGTTGTATAATCCCAATCCTCCGGCAGTGAAAGCATGAGGGATAGGAGCCCCTTTGCTTTCAGCGATAACTTCCCGTTGCGGAGATGGTGGTTGCTCATGACGGTGAAATCTTTTGTCTTCTCTACCCGGAATACTGCCATATCAAAACCCCCTTTCCAAATGTCCACTCTACCGGCTACGGTCTCCATCCCTGCTGTGGCCATAATGCAGATGGCCGCCCGGTGCAACCTTCGCATGGTTCTCTATCCTGACCTCCCCCTGCTCCTGCCTGCCCTTAAATTTCTGGTACCCGGCATCCGTCAGGAACAGGCGCACCCTGTCGCCTTTACTGCCTGCAAAGGAATCACCTGAAAGCACCTCAAAGATGACCATGTGGCGCACTTCCGGGTCAAACCGTTCCAGCGCCATGATGTCATGCCCTTTTAACTGTTCAGCGCCGGATCTCTGCCTTGCCTCCGCAAGCATCTCGCCGACAGTCCTGCTTCCTTTGGGAAGCCTGTAGTTTTTCCTGATATCGTATACAACCTCCATGCACTCACCATCCGTCAGGGAGTTCAGCTTTTTAATAAGGCTGTCCGCCGCTTTTCGCCTGTCCGGGTCTTTTGCATACCTTGAAGCCATAGCCAGCTCATGCAGGACGGCATACCATTCACTTCCTTCTGTCTGGTACAGTAGCCGTTTTTCCATTTCATTCAGTTCCATACGTTCCCATCCTCCTTAAATTCTGCAAAAAGATAAGGACTACCCAAGCACGTACACTTGAATAGTCCTTATCACGCAATAAAATAATTGCTTCCTAACTGCTAAATATTCTGTTTCACCTCGCATTTCTTAAAAGCCATAGTATGGCCGCATCAGTGATGGGCATTTCTGACTTCTTTGATGTAGGTTTTTGATTTTCGTCCAGCGCTGTCCTAATCTCCACCATAATGGGCTTAAATAAATAGGACTAAACCAGTGCAAACCCTTGTTTTGTGGGCTTCTCTTGATTTAGTCCTATTATACCACCAGCATAACCGAGAATTATGGTATCATATTCGTCCATATTCTCCACACCGCCGGAAATTGCCGGGCGCACATCCGGGTCATTTTGTTCCTGATCTGCCCGACCATTTGTATAATATGCCAAGTCTGCCTCTGTGTATGGATCTTCAGGTACAATCCGGTAACTATCAGCTCCTAAAATCTCCGTAATATACTCCGCTACAAGTTCCGTAGTCCCTGTACACGAAAAATATACAACCAATGTTTTTGTACTCACATCTGTCTCCTGTTCCTCTGTCGAAACAGATTCAGACGGTTCTGTTTCCATTTCTATTTCCGTCTGTTCTTCTGTTTCCGACTGTTCCACCGCTGCTTCATTCTGAGGCGTTTCCGACTGTTCATCTGTTTTCTGCACGGCAGACTGTATTTCCTCCTGCTTTTCAGATACAGCAGACTGACCGCAGGCTGCCAAAGCAAAAATCATCCCAAAAGAAAGCAACAGACTAACGATTTTCCTCATTACCCATTCCGCCTTTCTTCCAGCGCCTTCAACAAATATGCCATATTCTGACCAAGATTTCTCATTGTATCAAGACCTTCCTCGTCTTTCTGGACGTCTCCCGGCATTTGTCCATAGCCAAACGCCCAATAAGAGGAACCGACCACAAACATATTTTGCAGCATAAAGAAATGATACATTGCATCAAGGGTAGTAAGTGCGCCTCCTCTGCGTGCAGCCGTGACAGCCGCACCAACTTTGTGCTGAAACAGATTTTCATTCCGATTCATATCGGTTACTACTGATGCACGTTCTAAAAATGCCTGCATATTCGCAGAAATGTTTGCCGTATAAACAGGCGAGCCGAGAATGATCCCATCAGCCTGTGTCACCTTCTCGAAAATTTCCTGAAACATATCCTTATTATGCACGCAGTTTTTTCTTCCGCCGCAAGCTAGGCAAGCCTTGCAGGGTTCCATGATTTTTCCGGAAAGCTGCACTATCTCCGTTTCAATTCCTGCCTTATGCAGTTCCTCAAACACAGTATTGATTAGAGTTGCTGTGTTTCCGTCCTTTCTTGCGCTGCCGTTAATCGCTAAAACTTTCATATACTACCTCCGCTTTACAAAATTTTTTAGTACCAATCATGTTTCTCGCCACGGTCAAGGGCACCTATACGCTCCATTTCCTCCTCCGTCAATTCAAAATCAAACAATTCCGTGTTGTCCTGAATATGATCGGGATTGCTGGAACCGGGAATGACTACGACACCCTTTTGCAGATTCCACCGGAGAATAACCTGCGCCGATGATTTCCCATGCACTGCTGCAATTTCCGAAATCACTTCATTCCCAAGCAGCTCTGCCGTATACCCCCTGCCGCCAAGCGGATACCAGCCCTGCACCACAATCCCAAGACTATGAATGTATGGGATTACATCGTTCTCCTGATAATACGGGTGTATTTCATTCTGCACCAGAGCCGGGGTAATGTTTATCTGCGGTAAAAATTCCTCCAGTTCTTCCACATACCAGTTTGATAAACCAAGGGAGCGGATTTTGCCGTCTGCAACCGCCTTTTCCATTGCAAGGTAAGCCTCCACATCGCCTGTTCCGGGGTGGTGGAGCAGCATCATGTCAATGTAGTCTATATCTAATTTGGCAAGTGCCTCCTCAATCGCTGCTTCCGGATGGTCAAACTGGTTCGGGTACAGCTTTGTAATGACAAAGATTTCCTCCCTCGGTATGCCGGAGTTCCTCACAGCCTCCCCCACACTTTCCTCGTTATGGTACATATAGGCAGTATCAATCAGGCGGACGCCGCTGTTTAATGCCGCCGTGACAGACTCCACACAAGTATCCCCTGTCAGACTGTATGTGCCAATCCCATATATGGGCATTTCATACCCACTGTTCAATAAAACCGTCTTTGTTTCAAAGTTAAAAGAAATATCTCCTGTCATTGTATTGCCACCTCCCTGTGTCTGCTGTTCCTGCCCGCCAATCATATCATTTTCCGTTTCTGCCTCAGTCTGTGCGGTTTCCGCTGCTGCTGACTGCTCCTGTTCTGTCTGCTCCGTTGTTTCTACACTTTCTGCCTGCCTATCCTGCTCCGACACTTTATCCGTAAGGGAATCCGTCCCTGTCTGTTTGCCACAGGCTGATAGCGAAACGATAAGCAGGCAAGCGAATATAAGATTAAACAGCCGTTTCATACCGTTCCTCCTTTTCTTCTGAAGGAATTGCCCCTGGAAATTCCTTCACCACTTTCAGTACTTTCGCCGGAACACCTCCCACTACCGTCATTGTAGGAACATCCTGTGTCACCACTGCTCCAGCCGCAACCACTGCCCAATCGCCGATTGTCACTCCCGGCAGTATGGTTGCATTAGAACCAATCCATACATGATTTCCTATTTTTATGGAAGCATAGTGATTCTTTCGGTTTTCTTTTGGGTTCAGGTCATGGTTGATAGTTGCCAGCACCACATTATGCCCAATCAGTGTGCCGTCCCCTATCTCTATTCCCCCCTGATCCTGAAAATGGCAGCCAGAATTGATGAATACATCTTTTCCAATTGTAATATTTTTCCCGAAGTCTGTATAAAACGGAGGAAACAGCCGGAAGGTACCATCAATCTTTTTCCCTGTCAACCGCCCCATGATTTCCCGTAGTTCCTCCGGTGTATGATACTGATTATTCAGTTCCATACCAATCCGGACAGCTTCCTGAAAAAGTTCGTTTGCATAGGCATCCCGTTCGGTATTTTCTTCTGCCCCTTCCCGAAATCCATCAATCACATCTTTTACCGTCATGGTCTACATCTCCTTTTCCCACTCCCGAAGTATATGGACACCTGTTTCATCACCAAGCTTTTCCAAGCGGCTGATCTCGTCAGCAGTCAGATTGATACATACCGCCTTTGCTGCCTCCTCAACCCGATTTACCTTTGTTACTCCGATAATCGGGAGCGTGCCTTTTGCAATCGCCCATGCCGTCGCAACCTGCGCAGGACTGGCATCAAAACGTGTCCCTATAATTTTCAGTTCATCAATCAATGCTGTCAGTCAGTTCTTTCAGATGCGGGTTATACGCCTCTCCCCTCCCGGTTCCTTCCGGAAAGCATATCCGTAAACCGGCCTTCCGTTGCAAAGACCATACATTGCTCTTTCTTTCATTTTAATTCGCCGCAAATAGAATATCAAATACATATAAAATATCCATTTCCATACTCAAAAAGTATTTATAGCTAATATTGTGATGTAAGTAAAAACGGCATTACCATCAGCACCACATAAGATGCCAAACAGAAACACTGACCATTTCCACCAAAAACCGCAGTTCCTTATATGCAGGTATTGTTTTCACAAGCCTTTGCAGTACGCCTCTCATTTCTTTTTTATATGCGCTTAAATTTACCTTATTTTCCATTTCAGTCATAACAATCTACCTCCTGCCATTATGATAAGGGATTTTATTCTCAATATCAAATACATATGCAGAACGGTATTCTATACTTGAAAAGTATATCTATTTTTGCTATTCTTTATTTAATGAAAGAAGGAGGTTTGACACTTGGATATTCGGATATTACAGTATTTCCTTGCAGTTGCAAGGGAAGAAAGCATCACAAAGGCAGCGGAAGCCCTGCGCATGACACAGCCGCCGCTTTCCAGACAGTTAAAAGATCTGGAAGAAGAATTAGGGAAACAGCTATTCATTCGCGGAAGTAAAAAAGTCACACTGACTGAGGACGGAATGCTGCTGCGCAAACGTGCAGAAGAATTAGTTGACTTAATGGCAAAGACAAAGGCGGAGCTTACATCTTCCAGTGAGAACATCGGCGGGGATATTTATATTGGCTGCGGGGAAACCGAAAGCATTTCCTTTTTGGCACAGGCAGCACAGGATTTACAGAAGAAACACCCTCTCATTCATTACCACATTTACAGCGGTGATGCGGAGCGAGTTATGGAAAAACTGGATAAGGGTTTAATTGACTTTGGATTGCTGGTTGGAGAAGCGGACATCAGCAAATATGATTACCTCAATCTTTCACAAAAAGATTTGTGGGGCGTGTTGATGCGAAGAGACAGTCCGTTAGCAGAAAGGGAAACAATTTGCGCAGAGGATTTGTGGGATAAGCCCCTGATTATATCCCACCAGACCTCAATCAATACAGAACTGTTCCAATGGTTAAAGGCTGATATTTCCAGACTCAATATTGTTGCAACCTATGATTTGATTTACAACGCCGCACAGTTTGTCAAAAAGGGCTTCGGATATGTGATTGCACTGGACAGGATAATTAATACGACCGGGGACAGCAATTTATGTTTCAAGCCGCTTTTCCCCACACTGGAGGCGGAGCTTTGCATTGTCTGGAAAAAATATCAGATTCTTTCGAGAGCTTCCAGTGCATTTCTGCAACAATTGAAAGCAGAAACATAAGACATTTATATTACATTACTCAACCAAGTAATTTGATTATCTTTCTTTTTTTCTGTCGATATCTGTGTTATGATTATATCATATTTTAAAGCAAAGAAGGTATTCTCATTCCATGAATGCAATTACACTTATTATCATATATCTTGTCTCGGTTAACTGCATAAGCTTCGTTGTCATGGGGGTGGACAAGCACAAAGCCAGGAAAAGAGCCTGGCGTATCCCGGAATCCACACTCTTCGTCCTTGCGCTGATCGGCGGCAGTGTAGGCTCTATCGCGGGTATGCATCTGTTCCGTCACAAGACCAGGCACTGGTACTTCTTATACGGAATGCCCGCCATTCTGATCTTACAGCTTCTGCTTGTTCTCCTGGTCGTGACATCGCCGATTGAGATTCTGGTCATGTAGACATCTTCCGTCTTCAGGATGCCTGGTTACAGCGTGACAATAACACCGCCGTCATTGGCATACAGGCTGCTGATTCCCGCTGTATCCATAATCACAGCATCCTTATAGGATGCCCTCTTCTCCATCAGGGTACGCATATATTCCGCCCGCTTCGGACAGTTGCAGTGTGTGATCATAAGCGTTCTTTTCTCGGGATGTGCCAAATCTGCCGTAATCTGGTCTGCCATCCTGGCTAACGCCTTATTGACACCGATTGCCTGTCCGCTCTGCTCTATCACGCCACGGTTCCCCTTCATTACGGGCTTAATATTCAGTGTCGATGCCACCAGCGCCTTCACACCGCTGAGTCTTCCGTTCTTACGCAGCGTCTCCAGGCTGTCCAGCACGAAATAAGTGCGCATTTTCCTCTTAAACACTTCAATCCTCTCAACGGTTTCTTCAAAAGACAATCCGGCCTCTTTATACCGCATGATCCTCATTGCCAACTGGGTCTCTCCACAGCTGGCCGATTCCGAATCCACCACGTGGATCTTCTTCTCGCCGTATTTCTCATAATATAAGTTCCTGCCCAGCTCCGCGCTGTTATAGCTTCCGCTGAGATGAGAAGATAAGGTCACCACATACACCTCTTCCGCATCACTGTGATAAGCCTCCATAAACCGTTCCGGGGAAGGACAGGAAGATTTCGGGCACTGCGGACAGGCTGCGACCTTTTCCAAAAACTCCTTCTGGTTAAAGCTTTCATCATCCAGTATAAAATAATCTCCTACTTCGATTCCCAGCGGGATGATCTGAAATCTCTCATCTTGTTTGTACTGTTTTGGCAATTCACAACAACTGTCTACAACTATTTTATATTTCATAAGGCCTCCACAACTATTCTACGTAGTTTTAATTACCACTTATGATAACATGGAATCTTACATATTGTAAATAGATGTCAGGTATTTTCTTTCGGTATTAAAATATGATATACTGGAACAGAAATAAAACTAATATAAATGACATTATGTGAGGTTGTTATGATTGCCCTTAAGATTACGAATGTGAAACAATTCATGGGAAAACTGCTTGGAGGAGAAGATTTCGATTCATTTCTGCTGGAGGAGGCTACGATCAGCACTTATAATACTTTCCGTATAGATGGACGCCAGAACCGGGATTTTTATTCCTCTGAAGAATGGGAAGACAAAAAACTGCGTCCTTATGACTTTACAGCCTGGAAGGCAATACGTCCGATTTGCTTCGATCTGATCAAAGGTACCCGGACGCCTTCTTCCTTCCAGTTTGTACTGCATTTGATTCCGGAATATATGGCATCCATCCTGAGAAAGGGCGACACTTCCGTGACACCGCTGCAGATTAGCGCCTTCGTTTTAAATATCAGATATGACGGCTCTGCTCTCACGCTGGTCACCGGAACTTCCTACAACACCTTTCTCATGGATAAAACTCCGGATGCCCTGTGGGATCAGGCCATCCGGGAGTTCCTTGCCAAGAGGGAAATCGGGTTTGAAGAGCAATAACGCTTACCAGAAATATACAGCCCCTTCAAATCCCATAGCGTAATCGATCACCGCCATGACCATCGCGAAAACCATCATAAACGCCATCATAAAGATTGCCGCATAATCATAGACGATCTTCCTTTCTTCTGTCCTGCCCTTATGATTTTCCAGAAGAGTCTCAATCCCCAGAAGAATGAATATCACTGGCCAGCACTGAAAAATGATGCGGTACGGCAGGACCGGCACGAAAATACGTATCAGAAACAGAATACCGTAACAGATCAATGTGATCCCGAACGTTACGGATCCGATCCTTCTGACCTTACAACAGCTTCTGTCCTTCTCCATATAGTTCTCTTCCATAGCCTGCTCCTCCTACCGGTCATTCCGGCTGCTGCCCCCGGCCATATTCTGCTCACCGGCAACAGGTCCCTGTGCATAAATTATATTTCCGTCAACTACACGCGGTGCTTCATTCCCCGGATATTCCCCGGCACCGGCTCCCTCTATCACAACCGGTCTGTTGTCATCCTGATATCCGCCAGCAGATTGTTCTTTATAAGACGGCTGCCCATCCGCTGCAGAATTTTCTCCGTACGGCGGCCAATCATGCCAGGCAGCCGTCTCCTCATCGATTCCGATCCTCTTCCCGCGGATCAGCGCCAGGCCGGCCCAGATCACCGCAAGCCCTACAACCGCTCTCGGCAGGTCATCACGCACGAAATAATATACCGCACTTAAGAACCAGTTATCCCATCCGAAGATATCACACAGCAGGTTGAAAATAACCTGCCACAGCATCATGACACCCAAAACGATCAATATTACCGCCACAATCTTCCTGTTCCTGCCTTCCAGCTTCAGTTTCATCTGATCTATGCCGTCGAATCCGAACAGATACCGATCCTCTATATTATGGAATGTCACATCATCCAGCGAACTTAAGTTATTGGCATGAAAGAAACTGTAAATATACATAGCTACCGGAAATACTGCCAGCACTCCCAGATTCGTATACCCGACCACTGCCACAAGGATCATGAATCCCAGCATCAGGCTGAGTCCCATTTTCATGAATCCCATATACATCTCTCCTGCCCCCGGCACAAAAGAAAATATAAACAACCAGAACCTGCTTTTCTTTCTCTGCATTTTTTCATCCTCTCTTTCTAACTTTTGTCTCCGTCTTCCGACAGATTCTTTCCAAAATGTATTACTCTCGTGTTGATGCCTTCAATAAAACCTCTGATACCGCCGCTTGCACACTCCTCCCTGTACTGCTCCCATTTATCGTCAATATTTTTCTGTCGCTCCATTGCTGCCTGTTCCATAGATACCGCTGCTGTCCCATTCTGCAGAAATGTGTGTCCCGCATCTTCCGCATTTCCTGCCGGCATCAGGATCAATACCGTCAGGGCTGCTGCCATGGCAACCAGCACCTTGGCCCGATAGGCAAAAATCTGCCTTTTTCGGCGCACATTCCGCTCTTTCCTGACCTGCTCCAGTATATTTCCCTTAAGGTGTGCCGGGGCATGCAGCATCTCCTCCGTCTCCACCTGTTCGATCAGCTTCCCAAGCGCTTCTTCGGACAGATATCCGGAGAAGTCGTCACTGCTTCGATGGCTTGTTTTCTTCTTTTCATCTTCCATATGATATATCATGCGCCCTTCTCCTTTCCATACAGCCTGCGGAGCATTGCTCTCGCCCGATATACCTGCGTCTGTACCGTCTTGACCTTCATTCCCTTCTGCCTGGCGATCTCACTCACATCCATTTCGTCGTAATAATACGCTTTGGCAATCTCATCATAGGGCGGTTTCAGCGATCTGCATCTGGCAAGCAGGATCTCCCGCACCTCTTCTTCCAGACAGATATTCTCCGGTGTGTTCTCATAACGCTGCGCAATCCCCGGACTTTCTTCCATACCAATATCTTCCGTGGGAATGCTCCTTCTGCCGGCACTCTGCATGTAGTCCAGACACTTGTTGGTTGCTATCCTGCACAGCCATGCCTTCTCATACTTGCCGTCGAAATCCTTCAGATGATTATAGGCCGACAGAAACGTTTCCTGCGTCAGGTCCTCGGAGGCAAAATAGTCTGCTGTCATCTTATAACATATAGAAAAAACAAGATGTTGGTAGGAATCAATCAGCGCTGACAATTGTTCTTCCCGATTAATATTATCTGCCTCCTCCCTTATTACGGCATTTCCGCCGCGTATTTGAACAACTCTGTTAATTATAACGAGGCACGGCCGGCAATGTCTTCAATATTTTCGTATTTTTTATTTTAAAAGAACAAAAGCGAAATTTCCAATGTCGTTAACCATAAAACGACAGCCACACCATCCTGGTATGCCTGCCGTCAAAAGATATCCCAATGTCCCCAAACTGTAATAAAGCTGTTTGTCTCAGTCAATGATCAGTCCTTCCATAATATAGAGAAGCTGTTCATCGACCATCTTCTCCGTCACCCCGAAGGTCTGCGCATTGATCTTCATACCTTCCAGTACATACATAATATTGCTGGCCGCCCCCTTCGGATTCTCACAATAGAATTCTCCGCTGGCGATCCCCGCCTCGATCAGCTTCTCGATCACTTTGACGCCTGCCTCGAACTGTCTGCGCAGCATATTATTCTTATCTGCCGCCTGCTGCCCAAAAAAATATTCATAGATAGCAACTGTCAGATTATTCTTCTGCAGCAGCTCCTTCTTCTGCTCTTTCAAAAACAATGTCAGAATATCCGCCGCCGTATCCTCCTCCGTAATATTCTGTGTAAAAACATCATCCGTCTCCTCCGCCTCCATCTGCAAGATCTCCAACAGAATCTGTTCCGTGCTGTCGAAATACAAGTACAGTCCGCCGCGGCTGATATTACAGGCTTCCACGATATCCTTCATCGTTACACTCTTGTATCCCTTCTCCACAAACACTTTCTTCGCCGTGTCCAATATGTATTTCCTCTTCTGAACTGATTTCTCTCCCATACTGCCGTTTCCCTCTTAAATCGCTCTTACGTCTCAGACCATCGGTCTATCCCAAAATTCCAGATTCTCTTTCATCTTGCGGACTACCCGAAGAAAAATCCCATAATATACCCCCTCGGACCACAGCCTTCCCTTGGTCATGCCGCCCAGCACATACTTGGACAAAATCCCCTTAAGAACATCCATCTCCCTGATGTCCGCATGCTCAATAGCCTTCAGTTCCTCCTTCACCGTACGGATCCTGTGCCGGGAATAAATATAAGGATAGTTACGGTCTAAAAGCCCTGTCCTCTGTGTCTCCTTAATGAAATTCATCAACATTCCGTCATATACCGGAAATGTGATCGAACTGCCTTTAATTCCTGAACCTTCGAAGATATCCTGCACATAATTCCCCGACTTCTCCTCAAGCCACGGAAGATAGCGGATCAGCTTCTCCACATCCGGTTTATATGTATTCACAACATTCTGTCTGTACGCAATATCTTCTTTATTGTTCATATACACTGCCTCTTTCACCAACGGCTGCAGCCGGACATCCTTAAACACTCCGCGACGGTCCGACCGGCCTGCTGCCCCTATATAATCGACATATCTGTCATATAATTCTAGCATACTTTGCGAAAAAGTACAGCACAAAATACTCCCCCTGTTCTTGTGCATTTTGCCGTAACAGGTTACTATGAGCGGCCAGGCCATAAATAGTGCCAAACAACAAGTTTCTTTCTTGTTTTTATCCTCTGATAGCAGTATACTAAAATATGGCGGCAAAATATCGCCGTCCAGATTTAAGAAATTAATAAGAAGGAGTTTCTGCTCAACCAGCAGATAGAGAATACGCTATGGCTGTAAAAGAATTCCCTGCCGGGGAAATATTATTTCAGAACGAACAACCGGTCACTGCCATACATTTGATCACGAAAGGCACTGTCCGTGCCTCCTATCCCGGTGGTGAATTTCAATTGACCAGAGGAAATGTCATCGGCATCTGTGAACTGCACTTAGGTTCTTATTATATGACCTACCAGGCCGAGGACGCCGTCGCTCTCGCGCCGTATCCCTGTACCAAAGAACAGCTGGCCGGCCTGATGGGTACCAATGCAGACATGTCCGACCGGATCATCACGTCCCTTTACAGACAGCTGCGGGCCATTCTGGATCAATATAAGCTGTCACGGACTGCATGTGATAAATTCTACCATTACCTGATAGAAAGTTATGCGACGTACAGTTCCTTCTGTACGAAACACGGGGTTTCAGCCAGAGCGCTTCCGGGTCTGGAGACGCTGTCGGAGCTGGTGCTGGAAGAAGATGTGGATGACTGGTTAGGAGGCTACTACTCCCAGCTTCTGGCGCTTGTGAAGAATTCTCCTGTCAAGAAGAAGAGTTCCGCCTTCACCTTCGGCCTTCTGGCCAGGGCAAGCCAGGATATTTATAAGGCCGTATCCGTCTGCCGCATCCTGTCTGACTACAGGTCGGAGCTTTCCGGCCTCCTGATGAATGAGAACCGGCTGGATCTGTTTGATTTCTATGCCAGTCTGATCTACAGGGTCGGCACCGGCGCAGAAGACGCCGCCGTACTCACTGATGTGATTTCATCCATGACGGCCCAGCTGGAAGAACTCTCCACCCTTGACCGTGATATGTACGAGAAGCGTGTTGCCGAATATCATGACAGGCTTAATTCTCTGAGCGCAAATACAGGCGAAGCGTCAGATACCGGTGCAAACAGCGCAGATATCGGCGATTCCCTCAATACCATACTATCCTACTCCCAGGTGGATGAGGAAACAGCCGCCGCCTTCAGAGACGCGGTAGAGCAGTTCCGCAGGATGACGGATAAGAACAGTTCCGATGATTCTGCCCGGAAGCTGCGCCAGAAGCTCACGAAGCTATTCTATGATGTATATGAAAAAGCCTTTATACGCAGCCTCCACGATGACGCTGTCCCGAAGGTAGTGAAGATGTTCTTCAACTTCGGCTATGTAGACGAACAGCTGGCCGGTATAAAGAACGCTTCCTACCTCAGCTCCATCATAGATTATCTGCCTACAGATCCGTCCAAAGGCCTGTACACCATATCCGAATGGCTGACCGCGATTTATAAAGGGACGAAGTCGCCCAGCCGCAATGAATTCGACAACGACTATCAGGCCTATGTACATGAGCTGAAGACCAGCGGCAAGATAACCGCCGCCGAGGAAGCCACCATGCTCACTGACAACGAGAAGATGGTGCTCTTCGAGCTGCAGAGTGTCTTCCCGGCTATCAACAAGATCACCTTCGGCCGCATCAGCAGTTTCTGTCCTGTCTTCTCGGAGCATAATATTCTGAAGGATCTGGACACTTCGCTGGTATCCGTAGAAAGGGTGAAGGAAGCATTTGACCATATCCGCTCCGTTGACTTCAGCGCTTACTACCGCGACACGATCTATACCAATACCGAACTGGGCATTGCGAAAGAATACATCGAAGTGGAAGTGCTTCCCGACATTATCCTGATGCCGAATATGGGAATCAGAGGTGTTATGTGGCAGGAGATCGAAGGCAGGAAACGCACCACTCCCTCCCGCATGATGGTCTCTGTTTTCCAGATGGAGGATCTGACCAATATCTTCATCCGCCTGACGGCAGATTTCCGCTGGGAAATGTGCAAAAGAATCCAGGGACCGAGGTGGAACGATGTCTCGGAACCTTCTCTCACCAGCGAATATTTTGATTACATTCAGTTTTACAAGAAAAATCATGAACTTTCACCTGATGCCAAGGAGAAGATCAAGCTCAGCATGCAGAAGGCAAAGAACAGCTTTAAGGAAATGTTTATCAGAGATTACGAATCATGGGTGCTCTACGAGGGAGCCGGCTCTCCCAGATTGAACAAACTGGCCCGCGCCATCCTCTTTACCTACTGTCCGTTCTCCAAGGGGATACGCGATACGCTCAAAGCCAATCCGTTATATAAGGAGACGATGGAACGCTATGACGTAAAATTAGGACAGAAGCTTCATCACTACAGCAATCTGTTTCAGAAAATCAAGAATTTAGGCGCCCCGATTCCACCGGAACTGCAGGAACAGAAGGATTTCCTTGAATTCTGATCCGGCAGAAAAGCGGCGGTCCGGCAGGAGATGTGGTATATGGAATTCATCTCCTGCACTCCCGCAGCACTTCTTCAAATTTCATATGGCCTCCGAACAGCTCCAGCGCGCTGCCAATGGTCACATGTACCTTATCCTGTCCAAGCTGCTTCAACAGGCGCAGATCCTCGAAATTATGCACACCGCCCGCATAGGTGACAGGGATTTTCCCCCATTTACCCAGAAGCTCTGCCAGATGCACTTCTATTCCCTCTGCCCTGCCTTCCACATCCACGGCATGGATCAGAAATTCATCACAATACTCTGACAGTTCATCCAATGTCTGTTCTGTCAATTCCACCGTTGTATACTTTTGCCATCTGTCGGTTACAATAAGGTAACGGTCCTCCTTCTTCCTGACGCTCAGGTCAAGCACAAGATGCTTTTTTCCTGTTTTTTGTACCAGCCTTTTCAATTTATCATACTGTATCTGTCCGTCTTTAAAAACATACGATGTGACGATCACGTGGCTTGCTCCGGCATCCAGATATTCCCCTGCGTTCTCCGGTGTAATCCCGCCTCCTGCCTGCAGGCCGCCGGGATATGCCCTGAGGGCCGCAATCGCCTGTTCCTTCGTCTCCGGATAATGCGGCGATGTCACCGGGTTCAATAATATTATGTGTCCGTTTTCGGCCTGGTATTCCCGATATAACCGTGCAAAGAACGCCGCATCCTGTTTTGCAACAAAGTTCTCCACCGCTTCGTCATTCCGGTCCTTCAGGCTGCCGCCTACAATCTGCTTAACACTGCCGTTATGAATATCAATACATGGCCTGAATTCCATTCAATCACCGCCTTTCTTCTGTCATAGCCGTATTACAGTATTCTTCCTGTTCCGTTAAACTCTGTAAATGTATCGCGGAAAATTTTGTCAATCTCAACATTATCTGTAATCTGCTTCATGCATATTTTATTTTCTAACAGACATAATAACACAAGAGCAGTTGTTTTACAAAAACATACTGCCAGGATCAAAATGCAATATTTTGATTTCTGAATTAATAAATCCAGAATATGTGCAGAAGCGTCACAGATTCTACTGATATCAAAACGCTTCAGAATGGAGGAAATTATGAAAAAGATAAGAACAGTATTACTTGTTTCTCTTATGACGTTTTCCATAGCCATGTTAGCTGCCTGCGGCAGAAATAATGACGCAGCAAACAACGGAAACGGCAATGGGAATACAGCCGAGTCAAGTACCGGAAATGATACCAACACAAATGGTACAGGCAGCACAAACGGCACAGGCAGCACAAACGGCACAGGCAGCACAAACGGTACGAACGGCACATCACAGGATAACACCTCTGATGGCACTACAGGCAATGGCACCGCAAACGGAACCACAAATAACAACGAAAATGTCAATGACGTGACCGCCGGCGATCAGAACGATGATGACTCCGTAATGGATAATATTGGGGACGCGGTAGGCGACGCAGGAGATGCCACTTCCGATGTCATCGATGATGCCGCAAACGGCGTTGAGAATATGGTAGATGATATAACAGGCTCCGACAACGGCAACAAGGCCGATTAAACCTTCCTTATAAGATGCAGATGTATTAAAGCAATCTATTCCATGTTTTAATACATCTGCACTTCTTTCTGTGTTCCGTCTGTAACTTTATCTGTAACAGTTCAGCCTACAATGTCATTTAGTTATAGTTAACGACATTAATATTTTCGTTTTCGGCCCTGTAAAAGCTTCCGTATATGGCTTTGGCAGGAGACGGAAACAGAAAATTGTTATGTCGTTTACTATAAGTCTATACACAGCGTCTGATACGATAGGAATCTCCTTAGTACCGCTGCGTTTGGAACCGAGCGAAAGCGCGTCCTTAGGAGATTCCTATCATGTCAGGCGCGTCCGGCTTAACTTAATGACATTGGTTCAGCCTTTCGGCTTCCCTGTTATCTTTATCTTTCTATGATCGTGCCGTCCCTGTAAGCCTGCAAAAGTTCTTCCAGCTGGTGAATGGTCTCCCGAAGCTCCGCGCCGTTATCGGTATCCGAAATTTTCTGGCGCATCGTGGTTGTCTCCAGAATCACTGAATCCGAGAAGATATCCGATTCGTGAAGGATAGCCGCTTCCGTAGATTCGAATGGTTCATGGGCCACCAGACGCATCCCGTAAGAATTAACCACCAGCGTATAACCGGCAATCCCTGTCTTATCCTGATAGGCCTTGGAAAAACCGCCGTCAATAATGAGCAGTTTGCCGCCGCATTTGATCGGAGATTCCCCTTTCTTGCGCTCCACCGGCACATGTCCGTTGACGATGTGGGAACGCTTCTCATCCAGCCCGAACTCTTTCAGGATCTTCTCGATCACTTCTTCGTTATCCAAAAGCCTGTAATAACTGTTCTTAGTCTCTTTATGAACCGCCTTGTCATCAACGAAATACCTCTCGAAGGTTGCCATCTTATCCTTGCCGAACACCGGTGAATTCGGTCCCGTCCAGATATACCACATAATATCCTGTCCTTTTAATTTTTCTCTCAGATTATCGGAGTAATACCCTTTTCTGGCGTAATGCTCCAGTACATCATACAGTTCCTTGCCGCTGTACTCCTCTCCGTACACATTAACCTTCCTGAAATTTCCCTCCTCATCCATGGGTACGCAGCCATGATAGAGCAGATTGGAATTATACACTTTATACATCCCGCCCTTGGAGAAAAGGAATTTCACATGCTTCTGCAGCTTTTCACACTTCACAAAACCGTGACGGAGCCTTTCCATGACCTGTTCTTCCTCCGGCGTCAGCTCATATGGCCGCTCCCTGTTGATGGTAGGGAAATCCACGTCCCGCATGGGATAAGCTACCCCGTCAATGCTGACCGATTTGTTCTCGTAATCGATATGCTCCAGCAGCAGTCTGTCCTGCATACCAAATTCCGGCCTGCGCATGATAATCTGGCCTTCCAGCTTAAACTGGATGATGGTAATCGCCTTATGCATCATCATATCGAGAGTTAAGTCCTTCGTATCATATTCCGTGTTATACTTGATCGAAAACACATCACAGTTGGTATCCCTGTAAGTCTCCATGGCAAAAGTGGCAAGCGGAATCAGGTTAATACCATATCCTTCCTCCAGAGTATCCAGATTCCCGTATCTTGCCGATGTCCTGATCACATTCGCTATGGATGCCAGGTGCCCGCTGGCAGCGCTCATCCATACAATATCGTGATTCCCCCACTGCACATCCACAGAATGGTAACTGCACAGAGTATCCATAATCACATGGGGACCCGGCCCTCTGTCATAAATATCCCCCACAATATGCAGATGGTCAATGACCAGCTGCTGAATCAGATTACTCAAAGCTTCAATAAATTCCTGTGCCCTTCCGATGCGGATGATTGTGTGGATAATCTCATTATAGTATGCTTCCTTATCCTGAATCTCCGCTTTCTCCGTGATCAGCTCTTCAATAATATAAGAAAAATCCTTCGGCAGCGCTTTACGCACCTTGGATCTCGTATACTTGGAGGAGACCCGTTTCGTAATCTGAACCAGCCTGTGCAGCGTGATCTTATACCAGTCCTCAATAGAATCCTCATCCTCTTCCCGCAGCACGATGTCCAGCTTCTCCCTGGGATAATAGATCAGCGTTGCCAGGCTCTTCTTATCCTTGATGCTTAAAGTATTGCCGAATTCCTCATCGATCTTACGCCGGACTGATCCGGAACCATTCTTTAAGATATGATTGAATTGTTCATACTCCCCGTGAATGTCCGTCATAAAATGTTCCGTCCCCTTAGGCAGATTCAGGATGGACTGTAAGTTAATGATCTCTGTCGATGCGGCGGCGATCGTCGGATATTGTCTGGATAAGCTTTTCAAGTATTTTAATTCTAAGTCGTTCATAATTCCTCCACTTTATATAACAGTTCAGCTCTCTTTTCTGTTACCTATCCAATCACATCGCTCATATCATACATACCCGCCGGTTTGCCGGCAAGGAATTTCGCCGCCTGCACAGCGCCCTTGCCGAATACCATCTTGGAGTAAGCCCTGTGGGAAAAGGTTACCACTTCGTCCGCTCCCGCAAAGATCACATCATGGTCTCCCACGATCGTACCTCCTCTGACAGCGCTGATTCCTATCTCCTTCTTCCCTCTCTGTTCCCGTATCTGACTCCTGTCATAGACATACTGATAAGAGTTGTCCAATTCCTCATTGATGGAATCTGCCAGTGCAAGGGCTGTTCCGCTGGGTGCGTCCTTCTTCAGATTATGATGCTTCTCCACGATCTCAATATCAAATCCTGCCTCCGCAAGAACCTGTGCCGCCTCCTTCAGCATCTTGAGAAGCAGATTGATTCCCAGCGACATATTCGCCGATTTCAGGATCGCCACCCTGCCCGATGCCTCTTTCACTGCAGCAAGCTGCTCTTCTGATAAGCCCGTCGTACACAATACACAGGGCAGTTTCTTCCCGACACAGTAGGCAAGCATGGCATCCACCGCGGGCGCCACGCTGAAGTCAATAACGACATCCGCCTCCACATCACACGCTCCTATGTCCCGAAATACCGGGTATGGATTGGATAATCCGTCATACGTATCTATCCCTGCCACGATCTCGATCCCTTCGTCCGCCGCAATCAATCCCGATATCGTCTGTCCCATCTTGCCATTGCATCCATGCATAATTGCCCTGATCTTCTTATTTCCCATGATTCTTTCCCTCCCAAATCTGATCTGTTTACCAGTATCATACCATTTTATTCCTTCCTGCGCCACCTGCAATCCTGAAAGACTGTTATGGAATCTGCCCATCAATGTAAAAGCGTCTGTCTCGGATGCATCCGCATCCTCAACAGACACTCTTTCATAATACCTGCTTCTATAGTAAACGACATTTCTAATGTCGTTTACTATAGAATTCCATAATTCTGCATCGCTGTTTTTAGAATTTCCACATTCTGAGGCTCCATCCTGGACAGCGGCATATGAGTCGGCCCTACTTCCTTCCCCATCAGGTTCAAAGCCTCCTTCACAGGAATCGGGTTCACTTCGCAAAACAGTGCGTCACACAACTCGATCGCACGAAGCTGTTCCTTCATACTGCCTTCCACATCCCCGTCAAAATATTTCTGACAGATATCGTGTACCTGTGCCGGAGCCACATTGGAGAGCACTGAGATGACGCCTTTACCGCCCAGAGACAGAAGCGGCACGATCTGATCGTCATTTCCGGAATACAGATCCAGCTTACCGCCTGCCAGCGCCATCAGCTTGACAACCTGGGAGATATTGCCGCTGGCTTCCTTGATCGCCACGATATTGCTGACTTCCGTACACAGCTTCACCACCGTTCCCGGCAGAATATTGCATCCCGTTCTGCCCGGTACATTGTACAGAATAATCGGCAGCTCCACAGAATCCGCGATCGCCTTGAAATGCTCGAACAGGCCCTTCTGTGTTGCTTTGTTATAATATGGTGTTACGAGGAGCAGCCCGTCCGCTCCGTATTTCTGTGCTTCAGTGGACAAGTATATCGCCGTCTTGGTGCAGTTCGAACCGGTTCCTGCCACCACCGGCACTCTGCCGTGTACCTTCTCCACACAGAATTTGATCAGATCCAGATGTTCCTCATGAGTCAGTGTAGACGCCTCTCCTGTCGTACCGCACACAATGACCGCATCGGTACCTCCCGCAATCTGCTCCTCCAAAAGCTGTTCGAATTTCTCATAGTTAATGCTTCCGTCCTCATGAAATGGCGTAACGATCGCTACGCCTGCCCCTTTAAAAATTGCCATACATATCCTTCCTTTCCGCTCCGCCCTAAAGCACCCTTGTTTATCATATGTAGAAATTACAGAGAATTTCCATACCATAAAAGAAAGCTGACCGCACAGGGCCAGCTTCAGCTTTCTCATACCTGATAGCGCCCCATCGATCCGATGACAGTCATACAGTTCTTCACTGCATGCCCAAGGCAAGAGCAAGCAGGTAACTCTTCCTTTCGGCGCCTTCCCCTTTCAAATCTCTTCTCCTGTGCCTGCCACATCCAAAATCCTACTGATAAAAAGCGCAACCTCTATCAATTCCTCTATTTATTGAATTTATCTTAGCATTACACTGTAAATCTGTCAATATATAAATTGCTTCTTCACTATTCCCATATTTTAAAACGCATGGTTTCTACCTTAGTCACTTCATCAGCCAGCACACACACCTCGTCATTCAGTGTAATACCAGTCATAATGATATCCATCTCTTCCGGTTTCACTGCGAGCAGGGATTTCAACTCCTCCACCGTAATAATTCCTTTATCGATCAGTCCCAGTACTTCATCCAGAATCAACAGGGAACATTCTCCTGTGTATAATACCTTCTTGGCAAAATTGAGCCCGTTGCGGATATTCTGCCACTCTTCCGTCTTACGTTCCTCGGAAAGATCCACATAATCTTCAACCGATTTCTCAAAACGGAATATCTTAATCTCCGGTTCCAGTCTTTTTACAAATTCCGAGTCGGTCAAGCCCCGGCCCTTCAAAAACTGAATGATCACTACATCCCCGCCCATGCATGCCGTCTGAACCGCTCTGCCCAGGGCTGCCGGAGACTTTCCATGGCCTTCTCCGCTGTAGATCTGAATCATGCCTTTTCTCATATTGAACTCCTTATGGCCGTTTCTGCCCGCATATATTTAACCAAATGCTCACAACGGCTGTTCATTCCCCTGTCTTATGTTATATGAATCTACGAAACTTTCAGTTTATCATAACACACTCCGCCTGTCTGTGCAACTCATTGCTTACAATTCAGTCTTCGCAGCAGTTCAGCCTGCGGCTTCCCTGTCACGGATTCTACTCATCCTCCACCATCTCCAGCTTGCTGACCGATACCTCATAAGCCACTCTTCTCTCAAGCTGATCCTCGGATAATTTCTTCATATATTCTCTGCTCTGGATCCTTCCCCAGATGGCACACCGGCTTCCCACCTCGAAATTGCTTGCAAACCTTGCGTTTCTGCCCCAGCAGATGCAGGGTATGTAATCCGATTTCCCATAAGGCCTGTTGACTGCCAGAAGCAGATCCGCAATTTCCCGTCCAAGCGGGGTTTTACGGTAAATCGGCGCCTTGCAGATATAACCGTCCAGAAAGATCTGATTGGTCTTGGCGCTCTCACTGATCTCCTCCACGAATTCAATCTCTCTTGCGAACACGGACAATACAAGTCTGTTCTTTCTTTCTTCATGTCTGTTGTAGGAGCGGAATTGCCCGGCAATACAGATTTTCATCCCCTTGTAGTCATCGTTGACATCCAGAAGACGCTCCGATACCATCACGGGAATAATATCCGTGGAATCGCTGAGCCGGTTCACACTGATATCCACCATGTAAAATCCCTCTCCAAAAATCTCGTGGCTGAAAGTAAAATCGCTTACGATCTCCCCCATAATCGCCACCTGGTTGTTTTCAATAACCTTATCTGTCATGTTTCTCTCCCTTCTGACTGTGGAATTGCAGGAACTCCTGATTCCTATTTGTATTGTATTATCAATATATAGGAAATGCGACGAAATTAGAACCGTCAGTAATCGCGCAAACTTCCACCGTTCTGCCCAAACGCTCCTAATCCGCCAAAAACCGGCTCCACTTGAATTTCTGTAACAGTTCAGCCTTCAATGTCATTAAGTTAAGTCTATACGCAGCGCCTGATATGATAGGATTCTCCTGAGGGCCATTGGAAAACGCCGGTACTTAATGAGGTTTTTCACGAATTTAGTACCGCTGCGTTTGGAACTGAGCGAAGGCGCGTCCGGCTTAACTTAACGACATTGTGGGCTGAACTGTTACTAATTTCTTTTTCTTTTTTACTTCCATGCTTGCAAGATAAAGAGACTGGTGATATAATTAGCAGGTTTCAGAGATATGAGAAAGTATTCGGATGTGTTGGGACGGATTTAATGAGAAAGGCATGGTAGAACATGAAACAGACCAGAGAAGATGTGAGAAATATAGCGATCATCGCCCACGTCGACCACGGTAAGACAACACTGGTGGACGAACTGTTAAAGCAGAGCGGCGTTTTCAGGGAAAACCAGGAAGTGGCGGAGCGTGTCATGGACTCCAACGATATCGAAAAGGAACGGGGCATTACAATCCTTTCCAAGAATACCGCTGTCACTTACAAGGATGTCAAGATTAATATCATCGATACCCCCGGCCATGCGGATTTCGGCGGGGAAGTGGAGCGTGTCCTCAAGATGGTGAACGGTGTGGTCCTTGTGGTGGATGCCTTCGAAGGGCCTATGCCCCAGACCAAATTCGTGCTCAGGAAGGCACTGGAGCTTAATCTCTCCGTCATCGTCTGCATCAATAAATGCGACCGCCCCGAGGCAAGACCGGATCAGGTGGTGGATGAGGTTCTGGAGTTATTTATGGATCTGGATGCCAATGACGAACAGCTGGACTGCCCTTTCGTTTACGCATCCGCCAAGACGGGAACCGCCAGCATGGACCCTGCTGCCGCAGGCCGTGACATGACGCCTCTCTTCGATACGATTCTTGCGCATATTCCGGCGCCTTCCGGGGATCCGGATGCCGGTACACAGGTGCTTGTGAGCACCATCGACTACAACGAATATGTGGGACGTATCGGTGTCGGCAAGGTGGACAACGGCAGTGTGAAGGTCAATCAGGAAGTGGTCATTGTCAACCACCATGACCCTGACAAGCTGCAAAAGGTCAAGATCAGTAAATTATATGAATATGACGGTTTGAATAAAATAGAAGTCAGGGAAGCAGGTGTCGGCTCCATTGTGGCTATCTCCGGTATCTCGGATATCCATATCGGTGATACACTCTGCGCTCCTGACCAGCCGCAGCCCATTCCTTTCCAGAAGATCTCCGAGCCAACGATTGCCATGCACTTCATCGTCAATGACTCTCCCCTTGCCGGACAGGAAGGTAAATATGTCACCAGCCGCCACATCCGTGACAGGCTGTTCCGGGAACTGAACACGGATGTTTCCCTGCGTGTGGAGGAAACCGATACCACGGAAGCCTTCAAGGTATCCGGCCGCGGAGAACTGCATCTTTCTGTCCTCATCGAGAATATGCGCCGCGAAGGCTATGAATTCGCAGTCAGCAAGGCTGAGGTTTTATATAAAACAGATGAAAACGGCAAGAAACTGGAACCTATGGAATTGTGCTATATCGATGTGCCGGAAGAATTCTCCGGAACTGTTATAGAGAAGCTGAGCCAGCGCAAAGGGGAACTGCTGAATATGGGACTGGCTTCCGGCGGATACAGCCGCCTGGAATTCTCCATTCCCTCCCGCGGGCTGATCGGCTACCGCGGTGAGTTCATGACCGACACGAAAGGAAACGGTATCATGAATACAATCTTTGACGGTTACGGTCCCTACAAGGGGGATATCCAGTACCGCAAGCAGGGCTCCCTGATCGCCTTTGAAGCCGGAGAAGCGATCACCTACGGCCTTTTTAACGCCCAGGAACGAGGCACGCTCTTCATCGGCCCCGGGACGAAAGTATATTCCGGCATGGTTGTGGGACAGAACGGGCGGGGCGAGGATATCGAGCTGAACGTCTGCAAGAAGAAACAGCTGACCAACACCCGCTCCTCCAGCGCGGACGAGGCGCTTCGCCTCACACCGCCCAGAATCCTGAGTCTGGAGCAGGCGCTTGAATTTATTGACACGGACGAGCTCTTGGAGGTGACTCCCAAGACGATCCGGATCCGCAAGAAGATCCTGGATCCCACCTTGAGAAAAAGAGCGGCAATCTCCGCTGCCGCCAAAAAATAATCGCTGCCCGCGGAAATATATCAGAGAACTTCAAAAAGCCCCGCTGCATGTATATCATGCGGCAGGGCTTTTCATATCGCATCCATGCCGGGCATACCGACAGGCCTTCTAAATCCCCAGCACAACGGTTGCCACTCTGAAATAGATCAGCAAAGAGATGGCATCCACAATGGTCGTGATGAACGGGCTTGCCATGACTGCCGGATCCATCCCGATCTTCTTGGCCAGCATCGGCAGTGTGGAACCTACCACCTTGGCCACAATCACCGCCATCAGAAGCGTGATACAGACCACGAAAGCCACTCTCATACCCACCTGGTCAAAAGCAAGCAGCTTAACAAAGTTACAGACCGCCAGCGTCAATCCGCAGAGTGCAGCCGTTCTGATTTCTTTCCAGACAACCCGAAACCAGTCCCCGAATTCAATCTCATCCAGAGACAGGCCGCGGATTATAATGGCGCTTGCCTGTCCGCCGGCATTGCCGCCTGTGTCCATCAGCATAGGAATGAACGCTGTCAGTACCACATATCTGCTCAGTGCACTCTCAAAGGAAGTGATGATACTGCCGGTGAAGGTGGCCGATATCATCAACAGCAGCAGCCACGGGATCCTTTTCTTAAAGGCCTCAAACACCGTGGTACGCAGATAAGGCTTATCCGACGGCATCACCGCCGCCATCTTCTCGATATCCTCTGTTGTCTCCTCTTCCAGAATATCCACCACATCGTCTACCGTGATGATACCCACCAGCCGGTCCTCGTTATCCACCACCGGCATCGCCGTAAATTCATACTTCTTGAACATCCTGGCAACTTCTTCCTGATCCATCAGCGTATGCAGAGATACCACATTCCTGTGCATAATATCCCCAATCACCGCCTCCGGATCGCTCAGGAGCAGATAACGGAGACCCACCGTGCCCACCAGCGTCCTCTTGTTATCCAATACATAACAGATATTGATCGTCTCACTGTCAAGTCCTACTTTACGGATTCTCTCGATCGCCTGGACTACAGTGTAATGTTCCTTCAGGTCCACATACTCCACCGTCATGATACTGCCGGCAGAATCTTCCGGATAACGCATCAGATGATTGATCGCCTGCCGTGTGTCAGGACTCGTGTTGGCGATCAGCCTTTTGACGATATTGGCGGGCATCTCCTCCATCAATTCCTTGGCATCGTCTGCCATCATGTTATCGATGATGTGTGCCGCGTCTTTATCGGACAGGGTGGTGATCACATACTGCTGCAGTTCAATTTCCAGATAAGAAAAGACATCCGCCGCCATATCCTTCGGAAGAATCCGGAAGACCTTCACGATTTCCCCTTCATCCATATCTTCCAGATAATCTGCAATATCCGCATCATTCAGTTCCTGCACTACCTGCCTGAGTCTGGTATACTGTCCTTTGTTCAGCAGTTCCCGTATGTTCTCAACGCCAAAGTCCTCGTAACGCACATAATTCTCTTTATCCCGTACACTCTCGGATACTCTTACTTCTTCCCTGATCTCGCTCATATCTGCCTGCCTTTCCTCTGCCGCAGTTTATCCCTCTCCCCGCACACCAGGGTCCGTCCCTGCCCTGTTCCGATGCATTGTCCGAAATCAGGCACATCCCCGGTACACAGCTATATCAGCCGGGCATGGTGCGCCATAAAGTCTGCAGCAGCCTGTTATCAGTGACCATCCCGCACAGAAGGCCATCAACAGTCAGACCTCACGCATCCGTCACTCTCTCATATAATACAAAGGATCCGAAACTGTTATCTTAGCCTTCCCGGCAGTCGCTTCCGTCACCTCATGGACCACACTCTCCTTATCTTCATAGGGAACCCTGATCCTTACGCTTACCTGCTCGGCATAATCAGCTTCCACCGGAATGCCTCTCTGCCCTAACAGATATTGTATCTTACCGATGCCATTATAATCCGTCACAAGTAAAATCTCATACCCATAACACATAGTGCGGACATCGCTGGCTGCAAGGCCGGCCTGTGCCGCCTTCGTATAAGCCCGTACCAATCCGCCGGTTCCCAGTAAAACACCGCCGAAATATCTGGTCACTACTACCACCAGATTACGGATGCCGGAATTCACAAGCACCTCAAGAATCGGTCTGCCTGCCGTCCCTGTCGGCTCTCCGTCATCGGAAAAACGTACAGTCTGTGCCTGTTCACCCAATATATAGGCGTAACAATTATGCCTGGCATCCCAGAACTGCCTGCGCTTAGCCTCGATAAAAGCAATCGCCTCCTCCTCCGTCTCCGCGGATGCAACATGCGCAATAAAGCGGGATTTCTTCTCTTCTATCTCGCCTTTGCCCCCATATGCTATAATCTTATACGGTTCCATCCTATGATCCGATTCCATATATCGTTCCCATCCGCTCCGTTCCTGTCTTATTCCTGCGCATATTATCTCATTTTGAAGAAATACAGTCAAGTAAAAGAGAGGACGGTATAAAAGTGTACAGAATTGTAAACAATTCCTAATATAAAAATCCTTTATTTGCCAGAAAGATTTTGTTATAATATTAGTAAGTATGTGTATAGTGCACTTGAATTATTTATGCCATATCCGGCATAATCTTCCGTCTGCAGCGGTTAACGGCCGCAAAGCAGGTGGAAATACAAGAGGGGGATCTGTGTCTTCTTATCAATCCGGCAGGAGCTGTACGAAGGCATATTAACCTAAGGAGGACTATCATGAATTATGGAAAAAAGGGTGTCCGCAAGAAACAACAGGCACTCCACTCTACATCTACCAAATGGGGAAAGAAGATCGGCTTCACTTTCATACAGTTATGTCTGCTCGCCATAATCGCAGCCGGTATCATCGGCGCCAGTGCAGGAATCGGGGTTTTCAAGGGTGTACTGGCCAGCGCTCCTGACATGAGCAATATAGATGTTACACCCACCGGCTTTTCCACTTTTGTGTATGACATTGAAAACAACCAGACTGCGAAGCTGGTATCCACCAACTCCAACCGTATTCCGGTCACAATCGATATGGTTCCGGAAGATCTGCAGCATGCCTTTGTGGCGGTCGAGGATGCCCGTTTCTACAGCCACAACGGCATCGATATCAAGGGAATCATCCGTGCTGCCTGGATCGGCCTGCAGAATGTCGCAAAAGGCGGTCACTTTACGGAGGGCGCCAGCACGATCACACAGCAGCTTCTCAAAAATAACGTCTTCACGGACTGGACGAACGAGGATTCTTTCGCAGACCGGTTAAGACGTAAGATCCAGGAGCAGTACCTTGCCCTGGAACTTGAGAAGGTGATGGATAAAGATGCCATCCTGATTAACTACCTGAACACCATCAACCTGGGACAGAATACGCTTGGCGTGCAGGCGGCTTCCATGCGCTATTTCAATAAGTCAGTCAGTGACCTTAATCTGTCTGAATGTGCTGTAATCGCCGGGATCACACAGAACCCTTCCAAATATAACCCCATCACGCATCCGGACAAGAATGCGGAACGCCGTGAGAAAGTATTAAACGATATGCTTGATCAGGGATTCATAACACAGGAAGAGTACGATGTCGCTCTGGCAGACGATGTCTATTCCCGTATCCAGGTTGCCGATTCCGAGAATGAAGATTCCACCGTCAATACATATTTCGTGGATGCACTGACGGATGATATTCTGGAAGACCTGATCGCTGCCGGCTACAACGAGACACAGGCATATACCCTGCTCTACAGCGGCGGCCTAAAGATCTACTCCACGCAGGACCCCAAGATCCAGCAGATCTGTGACGAGGCATTCGCAGATGAGAGCAATTTCCCGGCTAACACGAAATGGTATCTGAATTATGAACTTACCATCGATAAGAGCAATGGCGACCGTGAGAACCACAGTACCGAAATGTTCCGTTCTTACTGGCGGGAGAACCGTTCTCCCAACTACAACCTGATTTACACCTCCCAGGAAGAAGCTTATCAGGATGTGGAATTATACAAGGAAGCGGTCTTGTCCGCCGGGGACACGGTATTCGGCGAAAACATCAGCCTGACTCCCCAGCCCCAGGTATCCCTTGTGATAGAGGATCAAAGTACCGGTTATGTGGTAGCCATGGAAGGCGGCCGGGGCGCCAAGCTGGGCAGCCGTACCTTAAACCGTGCAACCGACACCGCGAGGCAGCCCGGTTCTACTTTTAAAGTTGTCTCCACCTACGCACCGGCTCTTGACAGCGCAGGATTGACGTTGGCCACGGTCATGAATGACGCACCTTTCAACTACGCGGACGGCCGGCCGGTAGCCAACTGGTATGGAGAAGCCTACCGCGGGCTTTCCTCCCTCAGAGTAGGTATTTCACAGTCCATGAATATAGTTGCCGTCAAGACACTGACGCAGATCACACCGCGGCTTGGTTTCGATTACCTGACTAATTTCGGTTTTACTACACTTGAGGAGAGCAAAGAGATCAACGGCAAGATTTATTCGGATATCCAGCAGGCTCTTGCTCTGGGCGGTATCACCAACGGCGTAACTAACGAAGAACTGAATGCCGCTTACGCCTGCATTGCCAACGGCGGTACTTATATTAAACCTAAGCTGTATACAAGAGTCGTGGACCATGACGGCAATATCATTCTGGATAATACGGCTCCGCAATCCAGGCAGGTTATCAAGGAGACCACGGCATTCCTGCTGACCGATGCCATGGTAGACGTTGTAACCAGCGGTACCGGCGGCGCTGTTAACTTCGGAGGCATGGCCATCGCTGGCAAGACCGGTACAACATCCGATTATAATGACGTGTGGTTCTCCGGCTATACACCTTACTATACAGCCACTACCTGGGCCGGATTTGATAATAACGTGAAGCTGACCGGTGATGAAAAGAATCTGGCCAAGAAATTATGGCGTACTGTTATGGCCAGGATTCATGAAGATCTGCCCAGTGAATCATTCTCTGTTCCTTCCGGTATCGTAACCGCTACGGTATGTGCCCGTTCCGGCAAGCTCCCCATTGAAGGGATATGCAACGGCACACTGCGAACAGAATACTTCGCCGAAGGCACGGTACCTACGGCAAGCTGCGATGTACACTATGCAGGTCAGATCTGTCAGTATTGTAACCTGCCGGCATACGAAGGCTGCCCGTTCAAGCAGGAAGGCGTTCTGGAACTGACGCCGGTGGAAGACTTCTCTCTTCAGAGTGGTTCTTCAGGTGCCTCAGGACAGCCCGCACCGCAGACACCACAAACGGTCAATGAAGATGGCAGTGTCACACCTGCTCCTTCTGCACCAACCAATATGTGCCCGCACAGTCCCGAATTCTTTGCCAATCCGGACTGGGAGGCAATCGTCAACGGACAGCGTGCAGAAATAGAACAACGCCTGGCGGCACAGCAGGCCGCCGCACAACAGGCTGCAGAGGAGCAGCAGGCACAGCAGCAGCCCGAGCCGGAACAGCCATCCACGCCATAACGGTTATAACGAATATCCTATAGTGTGGCTTAATTTACAGTACCGGGCCGTAAATGCGTATATACTGCGCGTTTACGGCCCGGTACTGTAAATTGTGAGGGCATATAGGATTTGATGGAGCCGGTCTCGTCACGTTTCCTGGCATCATCCTTCATCATATTTCTTCTAACATCACTCTGCACTCTGGAAATACCGTCCTCAAGATAATTCCAGCCAGTCCCTTCTTCACCCCAAAGTAAAAAGTCCTGCACTTCTCTCCGAAGCAGATAATTATACTTTCTGGTACAATTATTATACCTCATTAAAAACAGGAGAATTCAGGCATTTCAAGCTAAATTAGCACATAAAATTTTTCAAAAAATAGTATCTCTGTTAAAAGGTTTTATGATATTCTTTAGTTGCCAGAGCTTTTGATTTGTGCGGAGCGTCACAAATTCTACTGACGCAGCGTGGAATTTCAGATTCTGCCTGCGTTCCTCAACATAAAACGCTTCGGAATGGAGGAAATGATGAGAGGATTATGGTATAAGAATCCGGCAAAATATTGGGAAGAAGCGCTGCCTGTTGGGAACGGGCGTCTCGGGGCAATGATCTACGGCCGGTTTGACCAGGAAATTATCCAGCTGAATGAAGAAAGTGTCTGGAGCGGAAGCTGGAGAGACAGGACGAATCCTGACTGTCTGAAAAGTCTGGAATCAATACGTGAGTCAATTCGAAAGGGAAGAATTGCAGAGGCAGAACAGATGACAGTTTGGGCAATGTCGGGACTGCCCCAATATCAACGATGCTACCAGACTATGGGGAATCTTTATCTTAATTATGTATATTCTGACGGAAAAACTAATGTGAAGGATAATGTGACAAACTACCGCCGCACATTAAATCTCGAGGAAGCAACCGCAGTCACTGTCTGGGAATATCAAAACACCGTATACCGGCAGGAAGTCTTTGCATCAAAGCCTGCGGATCTGATCGTTATACGTCTGTCGTGCAAGGGAAAAGAGCGTCTTTGCATGAATTGCAGACTGGACCGCGACAGATTTTTCAACAGAAGCTATGCCGTCGATTCCCGTACGATCGGTTATGAGGGTGGCATGGAAGGAATCTCATTCTGCGGATTGTTAAGGGTAATGGAGAGTGACGGTACCGTAAGCACAGTCGGGGAACATCTGATCCTCCAGGACGCGACGGAAGCGGTACTTTGTTTTTCGGCACATACATCCTTCGGAAGCAGCGATCCCTGTCAGGAATCATTCGATGTATTGAGCCGCGAAGAAGGAAAAGGGATTGCAGCATGGAAAGCGGAACATATACGGGATTATCAGCATTTATTTGACCGCGTACGCTTAACGCTGCATAAGGGCACGGACAAAACAAATGCGCCGGCTCAGGAAACTATGCCAACGGATGAACGGCTCAAACACTTTGCGGTAACAGAAACAGATCCCGGGCTCGTTGAACTGTATTTTGATTACGGGAGATATTTGATGATATCCGGAAGCAGGGAAGGCAGCCTCCCACTGACATTACAGGGAATCTGGAACGAGGATATGAATCCGCCATGGGACAGCAAGTATACAATCAATATCAATTTACAGATGAACTACTGGCCTGTTGATCTGTGTAATTTAAGTGAATGTGCAGAGCCCTTTTTTACCCATTTGAAAAAAGTCATGGAAAACGGGAAAAAGACAGCGGAACTTATGTATGGATGCAAAGGATTTGTGGCACATCATAACACCGATATCCATGGAGATACGGTACCGCAGGATCACTATATACCGGCATCCTACTGGGTCATGGGAGGCGCCTGGCTTGCGACCCATATCTGGGATCATTATCAGTTTACAAAAGACCGTACTTTTCTGGCACAATACTATGAAGTCCTCAGACAGGCAGTGCTGTTCTTCTGTGATTTTCTCATTCAGGATGAGGACGGCTGTCTCGTGACAAGCCCTTCTGTTTCGCCCGAGAATACATATATTCTTCCGGACGGGACAATGGGTCGTCTATGTGACGGCCCGGCAATGGATTGTGAAATTATGTATGAACTGTTTCATGGCTTCCTGAACGCAAGCGAAGAATTGCAGACGAATGATCCGCTGATATCAACGGTGTATGATTTATTGGAGCATCTGCCACCCCTGCGTACAGGAAAAGAGGGGCAGCTTCTGGAATGGAAACACGAATACGAAGAAGCCGAACCGGGGCATCGTCATATTTCACATTTGTATGGCGTTTTTCCCGGAACCCAGATCACGGTTGAGGATACGCCCGAACTGGCTGCCGCCGCACGTATCTCTTTGGAGAAAAGACTGGCAAAGGGCGGAGGACATACGGGCTGGAGCAGAGCATGGATCGTTTTATTGTGGGACCGGTTTAAAGACGGAGACAAGGCATATGAGAATCTGAGAGAATTGATCGGACATTCCACATACAGTAATCTGATGGACTTTCACCCGCTGGAATACTATAAAAGGGGATCCGTGTTTCAAATCGATGGAAATATGGGCGGAATTACGGGAATTGTCGAAATGCTGGTACAAAGTCATTGTGAAAGAATCGATCTTCTCCCCTCTTTGCCAAAAGCCTTTCCGGATGGCAGGATAAGCGGAATAAAGATCCGAGGGGGAGCTTCGGCAGACTTAGAGTGGGAAGACGGTAAGCTGATCCAATGTACTTTGGATACAACGGATGCGCTCAGTGTGTGGATAAAATATGGGACACTAAAAAAATACGTTGAGTTGAAGCCAAACACAAAATACAGATTCGATCGTTCATTAAACCGGAGTGAAATCGAAAATGGGCTCACATTAAAACTGTTCTAAGTATCCACTGGCACGTTTCCTCTGAATATGCAGATTCCCTTTCCTTTTCCCGGCATAGACACAAATAAAGGAAGCAAACGCCAGTATTATCGATATAAAAACCATACACCACCCACCACCAGGGTAATTGTATAAAAATCCCGCATAAAAAAAGACGAATGCCTTATTCTATGATAAGATATCTATATCACTCAATGAAATGATCCATAAATCAACAGGAGAAAATCATGTCTTTTATCAGTGTATTCGATGTAATCGGTCCTAATATGGTAGGACCGTCCAGCTCCCATACTGCCGGAGCCTGTGCCATTGCCTGTCTGGCCCGGAAAATGAACAATGGCACATTAAAGGATGTAACCTTCACCCTTTACGGATCCTTTGCCAAAACCTATCGCGGGCACGGTACGGACCGCGCCCTCCTTGGCGGGATCATGGGATTTGCCACGGACGATATCCGGATCCGCGATTCCTTCGCTATCGCAGAGGATCAGGGAATCACCTTTACCTTTATCCCAAATGATACAGACACGGATGTCCACCCCAACACCGTTGACATTCGTATGGAAAACGCAGACGGCAGAGTAATGACCGTACGCGGAGAGTCTACCGGCGGCGGTAAGGTCAGGATCGTACGGATCAATCAGGTGCAGGTGGACTTCACGGGAGAATTCAACGCCGTGATCATCATCCAGCAGGACAGGCCCGGTGTCGCGGCACACATCACCAAATGCCTGAGCGATCTGGGTGTGAACATTGCCTTTATGCGTATTTTCCGGGAATCCAAAGGAGAGACGGCATACACCATCGTGGAGTCTGATGAAAGGCTTCCCGATGATATTCCTCTTCGCCTTACAGTCAATCCGCACATCCACGACGTAATGCTGATCCAGAATTAAGTAACAGTTTCTCCTTTCGGCTTCTCTGTTACGGATTTTGCAGTAAATGCAAAGCCCTGATCCATTCTATTGAAAAAACAACGGGAAAGGACGTTATCATCCATATGACAGATTTCAAAAATGCAGAAGAACTATTAGAATTATGCGGCCACAGACAGCAGCCCATCTCAGAGATTATGAAGCAGCGCGAATGCGATCTGGCGGAGGTTCCCATGACACAGGTCCATGAGCGGATGGCTCTGGCCCTGGAAATCATGCGGCAGTCCGCCTCTGCTCCTCTTAGGAGTCCTGTCCGTTCCATGGGCGGGCTGATCGGAGGACAGGCCCGGCTGCTGCATGGCCGCCTTGAGAGCAACAGCGCAGTCTGCGGAAGTGTCCTGACCCGCGGTATTATCTACGCCATGGCCGTATTGGAGGTCAACGCTTCCATGGGTGTCATTGTGGCCGCTCCCACCGCAGGCTCTTCCGGTATCGTTCCGGGATTGCTGCTCTCTCTTCAGGAAACCTACGCTTTTTCAGATGAGCAGATGATCAATTCTCTCTTCAATGCCGGCGCCATCGGCTATCTGGCGATGCGCAACGCCACTGTAGCCGGTGCGGTGGGCGGTTGTCAGGCAGAAGCCGGGGTTGCTGCCGCCATGGCTGCCTCCGCCGCCGTAGAGCTTATGGGCGGAACGCCACAACAGAGTCTGGATGCTGCCTCCACTGTCCTGATCAACATGCTCGGCCTGGTGTGTGACCCGGTAGGCGGACTGGTAGAATACCCCTGTCAGAACCGAAATGCCGCCGGTGTTGCCAATGCCCTTACCGCCGCCGAGATTGCCCTTGCCGGCATCCGGCAGATGATCTCCTTCGACGAAATGCTGGATACCATGTACCACGTGGGTAAGCGGATTCCCTACGAACTGCGGGAAACGGCGTTGGGCGGCTGTGCGGCTACCCCTTCAGGATGCAAATTCTGTCATACATGAAAATGCTGTCGAATTGCCGATGAATGCCCTCGGTCTCCAGGGAGCGCTGATCCCCGGTAGCTGAGACCTTATAGCGCTCGCCCGGGTCAGAATCCAGGATCTCCAGAGAAACGTTATCTCCCACATCCACCTTCAAATACTCCGCCATCTCACCACTTATGACGCACACGCCGGCCTCCCTGGCCTGCGGGAACCGCCCCTCGCCCAGATAGAGGCTGCCCTGCTGGAACTCCTCCAGGGCAGAGGAAGGCAGGCCCACACGCTCCACCAGAGCGGCCGCCTTCTCCCGGCGGTATCTTTCCAGATTCATCTCCGCCGTGGGAGTCCCCTCAAAAAGCACTTGCCCCGTAGTAGGCAGATCCAACCCCGCCATCAGACTGAGCAAGGTTGTCTTACCGCTGCCCGAAGTGTCCATAATGTCGTGGAGCTTCCCTGTCTCAAAGCTGTGGCTGACTCCTTTCAGTAAGCGCGTCCGGCTTAACTTAATGACATTGTTACACAGTTCCGAGGGTTTAATCTCCCATACCTATAGTAAACGACATAACAAATTTCTGTTTCCGTCTCCTGCCAAAGCCATATACGGAAGCTTTTGCAGAGCCGAAAACGAAATTTTTAATGTCGTTAACTATAAATCTTTTAACTAATTACCAAGCCAGACCATACTAATCCCAAAATCTCTCTTCCATAAGCTTGTCCAGCAACTCCGCAAACAACGTATTCGCCCAGGCAAACCAGGCTCTCGTATATTCTCCGGGTTCGTCCGGGTCGAAGCTCTCATGCATGTAATTGGTACCTGCATGGGTACGGCCCAGCATTTCAAGACACTCCAAAATTTCTTCCCGGTCGCCGGAAGTCAGCGCCTGCATGACAATCCCTATGTGCCATACATACCCTTTGGGCGTATGGGGACTCCCCATGCCTTTCGCTGCTTTCCCCTCATAATAGCAGGGGTTATCCGGGGAGAGCAGAAATCTTCTGGTGTTCTGATACAGCTCGTCCTCCCGTCCGCAGAAGTCCAGATAAGGCATCGCCAGCAGGCTTGGAGAGTTGGCATCATCCATCAGATTATAGTTCCCGAAGCCGTCCGTCTCATAGGCATAGATCTTTCCATACTTGGGATGCTCCACGATACCATAGGTCATGATTCCGTCCAGGATTTCCTCCGCCAGTTCATGGCACCGCGCCGCCAGTTCTTCATCCTTATAGCACTCCCTGCAGATCTCTTCCCCGTACCCGAGAGCCGTAACCGCCATCATGTTGGATGGAACCAGATACCCGAATTCACAGCAGTCATCAGAAGGCCGGAAGCCTGACCAGGTCATGCCCGTCACATTAACCGGACGTCCCTTGCCCTTGCACGGCAGAGTATCCGACTTCACACAGTCATAGCGGCGGAAAAAGTATTCCGAATTTCCATGATTCTGTTCTTTCGTAAAGGTCTCCACGATATGCTCCAGCATTTCATGCCAGGTCTGTGTAAAGATCCTGTTGATCCCGGTTGTCTTCCAATAGTCATATCCCAGATAAAGAGGGGCACACAGGGAATCCACTTCGTACTTCCTCTCCCACACATGATCATTCAGCTTCGTCTCGTCCTGATGTCCCCGGCCGTTGGCGCTCTCGTTGAAGGCGTTGGCATAGGGATCGATACATACCTGCTGTGCCTGTTTCTCAATGACTCCCTCAAGAATTTCCTGCAGTTCCTGACTCTCCCCGGCATACTTCACATAGGGCCGTACCTGTGCTGCGGAATCCCTGAGCCACATAGCGGGAATATCTCCGGTGATCACAAAATAACTGCCGTCTGCAAGCTGCTTCACCGTAGTCTCGATGGTGTTCAAAAAGCACTGTCTGGCAAGAGGAGCCAGAGCCTTGTAATGAATCCCGTAGTATTCCTCCAGCATATCTGCCCGTTGTTCCAAAATTTGTGGTATTTTCATTTTCCGTACACTCCTTTCTGAATCCATTATAACCGATTTAAGGTGAACTTCAACAACTCTTTTATCCCATATGGATTCTCTTTTCTGAAGGTATCAATACTTTCCTATTCTGATATACGCCCCGCACACTTTCTCCATAGCATCATCTTCTGCGTCATTGCCCACAGCCAGCACATCCTTCGCGGAAATCGCAAGCCAGCCACATATCTCTTCTATGCCTGTGCCCTTGTTCCTTACACCCGGCAGCCTCTCCTTTACACACGTTTCCTGCCGCCTTGCCCGCAGGAACCAATGTCCCGTAAAGAAAGCGCCGTCCGCAGGGATGCAGCCAGGCTGTCCGCCGTCTTTGCACGCCCACTGTCGTGATTTCTCCCAAGCCATCTGAGTTCTCCGTCATCAAAGCTCTGAATTCCCTCAATTTCCAACAGCAAAGGCGTACCTCCGCCAATGGTGAATTCTTCGAAAGCCGATCCGGCTCTGGCCGCATCCCGTAACCGAAAACAGATTGCAGTAACCACATTTGCTCCCACAAAAGGGAAGGCAATGCAAAGTCCTGGGCTGAACTGCTACTGAACCTCTATGCTTTTATTTCATTTTCGGCCTTGAAGAAGCTGCCGTATATGGCTCCTGCAAGAGCCGGAAACAGAAATTTGTTATGTCATTTACTATACTTGCACCTCCATGTCTTTCCCCGACACAAATTCCCATCAAAAGTGCGGTGCAAGTATCGGATGCACACATGCAGACGAGCTGCATGGCGCGTGTACGCTCAGCGCAGCGAATGCGCAGAGCTGATTTATAGTCTTTCTTTTCATATCTTACAGCAGATTCAAAATTTCTCCGATGTCTCCGTTGATACAAATGGATTTTTTCCTGATTTCATCGGGAGCATATGCCTCTCCATAATTCAGGCAGGCATAAACAGCATCTTTCCATTCAGATACCATGTGCCAGAAACTATACTTTACTATAGTTGGCGTATTGAATCCGACCGCTGTCTCCAGAAACAACACCTTCCTGTTTTGATGTCTCCGCAGGAAGTCCGCATAACGCTCCGAAGCACGATGCCAGCCTTCATCCTCCACGAAGCTGTCATCCGCCCGGAGATTCATACTCATCGGCTTGCCACAATTCGGACAGTACGGCACAAGTCCGGAGGGAACCGTCATCTTCGGCGCTGCTCCTTCCGGTACATGCAGCATACCGTTCCCGTCGATTACATAACCTTGTGATTCGACCATCTTACGGATCATCTCTCTGTTCTCATAGGTAGCCTGATGACATGGTTCGCTGCACTGGAACAATCCATAATCGCCCTGCGTATAGAATAACCGCTGTTTATCAAATCCCGCCTTCTGAAAGCAGTGATCCACATTGGTAGTCAGCACAAAATAGTCTTTATCCTTAACAAGCTCATACAGCTTGTTATAAACCGGCTTCGGTGCATCCATGTACCGGTTGATATAAATATACCGGCTCCAATAGGCCCAATGCTCTTCCAGTGTGTCATATGGATAAAACCCGCCGGAATACATATCATGAAAATCAAACTTCTTCTCAAAATCCGCAAAATACTGCCTGAAACGCTCTCCCGTATATACAAATCCTGCCGATGCGGAAAGCCCCGCACCTGCGCCGACCACCACTGCGTCCGCAGTTTTCAGTTCTTCTTTCAGCCTTTCAGCTTCCGACAAACAATTATTTGTAGATTTCATAGTAAACTTTCCTGGAAACATTACATACTACCTCGTTTCTACGATTGTGCTTTCCGCCCGGTTAATACTGCACCCTACAGCCTGCTGTGCACATACCTCTCCCGGAATTTCTTCGGCGTCTCTCCGGTGTACTGTCTGAACATCTTCGTGAAGTAACTCTGGGAGGAAAAGGCGAAGGCTGCACTGACCTCGGCACAGGAACAGTCTGCGTCCTGCAGCATATTTTGCGCCGCGCGGAGCTTACATTCCATAATATAGCCCGTGACTGTCTTCCCGGTTTCTTTCTTAAACAGGGAAGACAGATAATCCGGATTCTTCCCCACCGCCTCCGCTATATCCGCCACACGGACAGGACTGTTCAGATGACGGTGTACATAGTCCATACATTGCATCACGGTCTTCGAGTAGATCTTCTCCTTTTTCAGCTGTACCATATAGTCGGTAAAAAATTCTATGGCCTCCTCGTGAAGGCTGCTCACCTCCTCCACAGACCTGCACCTGTCCATCTGCTGTATGTAATAATCGCTGGCCGTATACGCCGTCTCACTGTTCATCCCTCCGGTGATCACGAAGCGCACCACCAGCGTCATAGACGCCACAAACAGATATTTCATATTCGTCAGCGGCTCATCCGACAGATGTCCCTGCCTTTCGGCACGGAAAGTCTGACGCGTCTCCTCCACCGCCCGGAAATCCCCGTCCCTGATGTGTCTGTAGATACGCATCTCTTCTTCATAATTGCTGTGCCTGAAATCATGCTCCCGGTTCATAAATTCCATGTAAGCGATCTGTTCTTTAATCTTTCTCCGCATGGCGCCTCCGATCACGCTCCCTGATATGGTGTAACAGTACAGCTTCTCTGTTACGATATGGCCTGTTTTCTCCGTAAATTCACATTGCTAATTCGGTAAAAATGTGCTGCAGCCTTAAATTACATATAGGTATATTACCATTTTTCCAGGAATTTTAATATATGCACTTTCTATTTTATCATAAACTTTATTCTACAAGGAAACGGCATAACAAATTTAGCCTAATTTCCACTGCCGTTAACAATAGAAATCGCAGCAGTTCAGATCCTTTGCACAAACCGCCGCATCACATGCACGCTTCCATCAGGACTTCCAGGTATGGGACGGCGTTCAGGCGGCAATGTGGTCTTCTCTGTTGCGGTCAGTTATCGATATTACATAGAAAGGAACGGAACAAATCATGAACAGAACACTGAAAGAAACCAAACTGACCGGTACCGTCTCACAGGATGTCCAGCCCTACGAGCTCAGACACCGCAAAGTGGCAAAGACCGCAGCCGAGGAAGGCTTCGTCCTTCTGAAAAACGATCACCAGATACTGCCTGTGGCAAAAGGCACGAAACTGGCGCTCTACGGCTCCGGCGCCTCCAATCCCATCAAGGGCGGAACCGGTTCGGGCGACGTCAACGAACGTGAAGTTGTCAGCATCTACGACGGCCTGAAGCAGGCCGGTTATGAGATTACCACCAAAGACTGGATCGACAGTTTCCGGAAACAGTATGAGCAGTCCCGCCTTGACTGGCGTCAGAAGATCTGGGACGAAGTGGACAAGGCGGCCGACGATTCCATGTCCTTTTTCAATGCCTACGCTTCCATGCAGTACGCTATGCCGGCCGGCGACATACCGGAAAAGACCGACGCGGAGACGGCCGTATACGTGATCAGCCGTATTGCCGGGGAAGCTGCCGACCGCTTCGAGCAGGAAAGTGATTACTACCTGAATGAAAAGGAAGCCGAGATCCTCAAGACGATCTGTGCGCTCTACAAGGATGTGATCCTCCTGATCAATTCCGGCGGCATTATCGACCTCTCCTTCCTGGATTCCTATGAGAATATCGCCGGTGTCATCCTGGTTTCCCAGCCGGGTATGGAAACAGGCAATGCAGTGGCTTCCGTCTTTACCGGAGAAGTGACCCCCAGCGGAAAACTTACCGATACCTGGGCATACAAATATGAAGATTATCCTAACTCCAAAACCTTTTCCCATAATAACGGCAATGTGCAGACCGAGAAATATGAGGAAGGCATTTATGTCGGCTATCGTTATTTTGACACCTTCCAGATACCGGTTCGATATCCTTTCGGCTATGGACTGTCCTACACAGACTTTGACATTACCGTAAAAGGGCTTGCCAGACCGACAGAGGATTCCGTCTCTGTAACTGTATCCGTCACAAATACAGGCAATACCTACAGCGGCAAAGAAGTGGTGCAGGTCTATGCATCCTGCCCGCAGGAAAGCATGGAGAAAGAATACCGCCGGTTGGCCGGCTTCGCCAAGACAACACTGCTTGCACCGGGACAGTCCGAAGAGCTGACCATAGAGATTCCGCTCTATGCACTGGCATCCTTCTGCACACAGACCCCCGGCTGGGTTCTTGAGAAAGGTGTGTACGGCCTGTTCGTGGGCAACAGCATCGCGGACGCTTCTCTGGCAGGCACGGTCAATCTGGATGCGGACGCGCTGCTTGTGAAGACAGAGCATATCTGCCCGCTTCAGGAGGAACTGCAGGAACTGTCCGCTTCCAAAGAAGCCGTGCAGGCGCTGCGCAGTTCCTGGCTCGCCAGTGCAGGCAGCGTACCTTCCCTGGAGGTAAAGGCATCCGGCCTGCAGACAACAACGGTTGTTTACGGCACGGAGAAGGACAAGATTGCACCCGAGGTACGGCAGTTCGTAGATTCTCTGAGCATAGACCAGCTGACGCTCTTAGCTACCGGCGATCCCGGCAAGAGCCAGGATGCTGCCGTTGACCAGAAGGACAGTGCCCTGGGATCCGCAGGTATCTCTGTACCGGGATCCGCAGCCCAGACAAGCAGCTGTGCCCTGGAAGACAAGAATCTGGCTCCCATCGTTCTGGCGGACGGCCCGGCAGGCCTAAGACTTCTCCAGAGTTACCCTGTGGTGGACGGAGAGATCCAGCCGGTTCCTTTTGAGATGAGCATAGAACACGGCTTCCTCGCCAGAAATGTCAATGTTGATGCTGCCAATGTCGAACTGCATTATCAATATTGTACTGCCTTCCCGATCGGAACACTGCTTGCGCAGACCTGGGACAAGGATCTGATGCAGGAAGTAGGCAAGGCCGTGGCCGAGGAAATGAATCTGTTCTACGTAACCCTCTGGCTGGCTCCGGGTATGAATATCCACCGCAACCCTCTGTGCGGACGTAACTTCGAATACTATTCCGAAGATCCGCTCCTCTCCGGCAAGATGGCTGCTGCCATGACAGACGGCGTACAGTCCGTATACGGATGCGGAACCACTATCAAGCACTTCGCCTGCAACAACCAGGAAGACAACCGTATGGGTTCCGACTCGGTCATCTCCGAGCGTACCCTGCGCGAGATCTATCTGAAAGGTTTCGAGATTGCCGTAAAAGAAAGTCAGCCCATGTCCATCATGACCAGCTACAATCTGGTCAACGGTATCCATGCGGCTAACAACTATGACCTGTGCACCAAGGCTGCCCGTGACGAATGGGGCTTTGCAGGCGTCATCATGACCGACTGGACCACCACCCAGAAAGGGCCTGACTGTACCGCATCCGGATGTATGCGTGCCGGAAACGATCTGGTAATGCCGGGTGTTCCGAATGACCACAAGGATATCAAGGCCGCACTGGAAGACGGAAGTCTCACTGTGGAACAGCTGAAACTCAGTATTGCGCATCTGGTGGATATTGTGTGGAAATCCAACCGGTATGAGACAGAATGACGGCAGCCGGACCCGTAACCTAGTATAATCCACGATAATTACCGATCCCTTACACGCAGGATAAATTTTCATGTGCAAGGAAGCTGAATGAGGCGATGCCGGTAGCATCGTCGATTGAAGCTGACGCGGCAGATGGAAATTTAGACAAGTGAAAGGGGCGGATAATTATTGTAGATTATACTGTTTTGCCCCACATGCCATAATACCACTTCCGGGTAATCAGGAAGTCCGGGAATGCTGAAAAGATCCGCATCGGCTGCAGGCAGCCAATGCGGATCTTCATATATACGCCGCAACGATTCACAACTTTTCCCATCTTTCTATCACGCAACTGTGCGGCTTGGACACATTGTCCTTGTGGTATCCTCAAGCAACGCTTCACGGAAACCATCGTTCCACGGATTCAGATAGATTCCCATAGGCCATGCCTCCTCTGCAGATTCGATTTAAGCCTCAAACTCCGCCGCCACATTCTCCAGCAGTTCACGAATATTCAAATGCTGAGGGCAGATACGCTCGCACTTACCACACCTGAGGCAGTCGGATGCTTTACGCCCCTCTCCGGTATGTATATTATTATAGTAGTAATCCGTATTCCAGTTGCCGAAACGCTTCTTCGCGTTCATCAGGGCGAACAGATCGGGAATCGAAATCCCTTTAGGGCATTCCTCCATACAATACCTGCAGGCCGTACACGGAATCAGATTCTGTGCCCTGAAGATCTCCACTACCTTCTCCACAGCCTCCATCTCCCGTCTGTCCAACGGCTGAAACTCCTGCATATAAGAGGTATTGTCTTCCATGTTCTCCACATTGCTCATACCCGACAGTACCATCATGATATTGTCAAATCCCGCCGCAAACCGGATCGCATAGCTTGCGTTGCTGCCGCCGCCCAGCTCATCATAAAGCTTCTGTGCCTCATCCGGCAGATTCAGCAGACTGCCGCCTTTGATCGGTTCCATAACAATCACCGGCTTGCCATATTTCTCACAGACCTCGTAAACCTTCCGGCTCTCTACCGAGGGATCCTCATAGTCCACATAGTTGAACTGAATCTGCACTACCTCTATCTCCGGATGCGCTTTCAATATCTTCTCAAGTACCTCTGCCCTGTCATGGAAAGAGATGCCGAAATGTCTGATCTTCCCCTCTGCCTTGAATCCATAAGCTACCTTATAGGCATTGCAACGCTCGAATTTCGCGAAGATATTCTCGTCCTGCGCATGCATCAGATAGAAATCAAAGTAATCTACACCGCAGGCCTCGAGCTGACTTTCAAAAAGAGGCCGGATTTCTTCTTCCTTATTAAAGTGATGGGTAGAAAGCTTGTCGGTGAGAATATACCTTTCACGGGGATACCTGCTGGTGAGGCATTCCTTCAATGCCGTCTCGCTCTTACCTCCCACATAACCGTGAGCCGTATCGAAATAGTTGAATCCCCGCTCCAGAAACATATCTACCATTTTCTTCATCTGGGCGGTATCTACCTCTTCGTTACTCATGGGCAGGCGCATACAGCCAAAGCCCAGTTTCTTGTGAACCTCCGGATAAAACTGCTTCATGTTGATCTCCTCCTTGATGGTTTTCTCCTTCCTGGCCCAATCCAGGAGGGGCGTCTTTCCCAATAGATATCCGTAACTTATCCTCTTGATTATTTATTTTATAGTTTTACGTCTTACGGTTCAATACATATTCAGGATTTATTTCATGAATTTATAAGAAAAAGGCCGGGCAGCACAATACCGCCCGCATACTCTGACATTCTTCTGTCATCCGCCTTCTTCCCCTATGCGCAGTTACACTGCTTCTGTATCACAATCTCACCCTTGGCTCTGCAATCGTCACGGATGACCTCTTCCACACACGGTACATAGATATGTCCGGACAGTGGATTTTTGATGCTCAATACCGGTGTGGTAATCGTTGCCTCCACCTCTGATTTCTCAAAGCTCAGATCCGTATCGACCATTTCACAGTCTATGAGTTTTAAGTTCCTGCAGTAACACAAAGGCTGTGTCCCGGTAATCCTGCAATTCTCAAATGTGACATTCTCACAATACCATGCAAGATATTCTCCCTTAACCGTACTGTTTCGGACAGTTACATTCTTCGCATGCCAGAATGCGTCCTTCGTATCGAAATCGCAGTTCTCAAACACAGAATCCTGAATGTACTGGAAAGAATATTTTCCTTTCAACGCTACATTCGAAAAGCGCAGACGTTCGGAACGCATCATGAAATATTCGCTCTGCACCGTACAGTCCTTCATCCCGATCTCCTGCACCGACCAGCCGAATTCCGGCGAGACAATGTCACACCCCTGCATTTTCACCCTGCTGCATTCCCGCAGCGCCTTGATTCCATGAAGCTTTGTATCTGTTATCTGAATGTCGGTGGAATACCACAGTGCCGCACGGCAGAGTTCCGTCATCTCCGAATCTGCTATGGCAAGCCTGTTGTCATGCCAGAACGGATACCTGAGATTAAAGAAACAATTGGATATACGAATATCCTCGCTTTCCTTCAAAGCGCTCTCACCATCCGCAGGCCCGTCAAAAGTACAATCCTTCAATTCAATACCGCTGCTTCCATATAAAGCCCTTTCCATATCAAAGGTCTGGTTTTCAATCATCTTCATCGGATTTACTCCTTCCATATCTACTGTTTTATTGCAATTTCTAATTGTTCTCTGCCATAACCCCCACCAGAGCATGCGGAACATAAGGCTCCTCCAGATACGCCAGTTCCTCGTCACCAAGTTCCAGGGCGACTGCCTTAACCGCCCCTTCCACATGGTGAAGCTTCGTCGCTCCAACGACAGGAGACGTGACCTTTGTCAGCAGCCATGCAAGGGAAACCTCTGTCATACTCACTCCGTGCTTTTCGGCAAGTTCTTCCACACGTAAGATAACGGCTCTGTCCTGTTCTGCGGTGGCGTCATATTTCGATTTCGCATAGCTGTCTTCCGTAAGGCGCCTGGAAGTTTCCCCTGGCCGTTTGGCAAGCCTTCCTCCTGCCAATGCGCTGTAAGGTGTCATGGCAATATTGTCCTGCGCGCAGAGCTTCGCCATCTCCCTCTCCTCTTCCCGGAAGATCAAATTGTAATGCCCCTGTACGGACACGAACTGTGCAAAGCCTTCCTTCTCTGCCAGTGCATTGGCCTTGGCAAGCTGCCATGCATAACAGTTGGAAATACCGATATAGCGCGCCTTCCCTGCCCTCACCACACGGTTCAGTCCCTCCATGATATCATAAAGAGGCGTCTGGTAATCCCACATATGATAAATATACAGATCCACATAGTCCATGCCGAGATTGGCAAGGCTTAAGTCAATCATACGTTCGATATGCTGCTGCCCTGTGATCCCACTCTCTATCTCCTCCTGCGTCCGCGGCAGAAACTTCGTTGCCACGACCGTCTCCTCTCTTTTTGCATAATCCCGCAGCGCCCTGCCAAGATACTGTTCGCTGGTGCCGCCCTGATACGCGATCGCCGTATCATAGAAGTTGATTCCATGCTCCAGCCCGCACCTTATGATCTCACGGGAATGTTCCTCGTCAAGCGTCCATGAATGCTGCCCGCTGCCCGCATCTCCGAATCCCATACAGCCCATACATACGCGGGAAACACTTAATTCTGAATTTCCTAACTTTGTGTATTGCATCATTTCCTCCTCTGAAAATCAATCTGCTCATTCCAAGCCGCCTGTAGCGAGGAGCAGATTCTTTTTGGCTCAATTTACATGTTCTCACGGACTTTTCAGTAAATGCAAAGTCCTGGGCTGAACTGTTACATCTGCTCCAAACAATCCGTCATACCGAAATATAGATGTTCCCTCTCAAAAACATCTATATTGTAAATCCTTTTTGTATGATTGTCTAATGCTTATGCCGAATTGCACACAATACCTGAAACGTATAGCTATTACAATGATCCAGAAGCCCGGCTTCTCATTGCATTATTTTCCAAACACTCCCGCACAATCCTTTAATCTTTCCGTCACATTGATCTGCTGTGGACAGGCTCTCTCACACTGTCCGCAGGCAATACAGTCTGAAGCGCTGCCGGCACCCGAGACGGCCTTCTCATAAGCAGCCCTGCCTTCTTCAAGCTGTCCCCATACCAGCTGCTTATTCCGTGCCTCAAAGATCTCCGGGATCGGAATCTTCTTCGGGCATCCTGCCGTACAGTAATGGCATGCGGTACAAGGGATGGACTTAATACCGGTGATCGCTTCCTGTGCCTTCCTGACTGCTGCCTGCTCCTGTCCGTTCAGCGCTTTAAAGTTCTTCATATAAGAAAGGTTATCCTCCATCTGCGCCACATTGGACATGCCGGAAAGTACCGTGATGATCCCGTCTAAGGAAGCAGCATAGCGGATTGCCCAGGATGCATAAGAGGCTGCACTATCCGTCTCATCGAATATCTTCCGGACAGCCTCCGGCGGGTCAGCCAGTGCACCGCCCTTGACCGGCTCCATGACCACAATGGATTTCCCATGCTTTCTGGCAACCTCGTAATTCTCCCTTGCAGTCACATCAGGATTCTCCCAGTCAGCGTAATTTAACTGCAGCTGAACGAACTCCGCATCCGGATGTGCCGTCAGGATCTCATCCAGAATGTCCGGCGTCGCATGGAAGGAAAACCCCCAGTGTCTGATCAGTCCCTTCGCTTTCTGCTCTTTGACAAAATCCCAGATATGATATTTGTCATATGTCTTATAATTTCCGGCCTGCAGGGCGTGCAGCAGATAATAATCAAAATATCCTGCGCCGGTGCGCTCTAAGCTGGTATAGAACTGCTGCTTTGCAGTTTCTTCATTGTGTGCTCCCATCCATACGCACAGCTTCGTGGCAAGCGTGAAACTCTCCCGGGGATACCGGTCCACCAGAGCCTCCTTGGCTGCCCGTTCCGAATCGCCGCTGTCATAGACATAGGCCGTATCAAAATAATTCAGTCCGGCACGCATAAACAGATCCACCATTTTCTTCGTCTGTTCTATGTCGATCTTACCGGACGCCTCCTTCGGCAGTCTCATAAGACCAAACCCCAGCTTCGGTGTTGCCTCTCCAAAATAATGTTCCATATCCATACCCATCCTTTCCATGAAAACCATAGATCATCCTGTTCTATTTCCCAAAATGTTCTGCGATCTGTTTCATCCGCTCCGACTGCTTTACCCGGAAAGGACAGCGGTTGTCACAATGGCCGCAGTCCATACAGTCCGAAGCGTGTTTCTCCAGCCTGGCATAGTGGTCATCTGCCATGATATCTCCGGCCAGGGAGAGATCATAATACTTGTTGATCAACCCTACATTCAGACCCGCAGGACAAGGCTGACAATGATTGCAGTAAACGCAGTTTCCCACTGCGTCACGGGGCGTAAACGTGCCAAGAATACCATAATCCTTCTCTTCCGGTGCAGCATCGAAGAACCCCAGCAGATCCCTGACATCATCCGCATTCTTTATCCCCGGCAACACTGTCAGCACACCCGGTTTATCCAAAGCATATTGGATACACTGATATTTGGTAAGCGCTTTTTTAAACGGGGATGTTTTTGCATCCAGAAGCTGACCGCCGGAGAATGGTTTCATCACCGAGATACCAATCCCCTCTGCCTCGCACCGCCGATACAGGTTCATCCGCTCATGGGCGCTCCCGTTGGCATAGTCGCCATGGTGATAATCATATCCCGGATTGATCGAAAACATCAACTGCTCTACAATTCCGGCGTCCAGGACAAGACCGGCCAGCTGCGGCGTATGCGTGGATAAACCGATATGCCTGACGATCCCCTGCCGCTTCATATCCAGCAGATAGTCCAGCACTCCGTTCTCTCTGTAGCTTTTCCAGTCCTTTGCCGCATCCAGGCAATGGATAAACCCGTAATCCACATAATCGGTCTTCAGACTGCCAAGCATCCATTCAATCTGCCGCTTGACCTTCTCCAGATTGGTTGTCCATCCGTATTCACCTGTCTCATAATTCGCACCGAAATGAACCTGATAGAGCATATCCTTCCTCATCCCGGAAAACGCCTTTCCGTAATATACAAAGGTTTTCGCTCCGGCAGTAGCCAGATCCGCATAGTTGATGCCATTTTCATGAGCAAGCAGCAAGGCCTCCACCGCTTCCTTTTCCGAAACCTCCGATATGTAGCTGGTACCGAGACCGATCACGCTGATGCGGTCCCCGGTTCTTTTATTCACTCTGTATTCCATAATGCATCCCTCCTTTGTATGCTCACACCTTTTATTTTCCGGATTGACTTTCCCGCTCCGTTGGATTATCCTGATTATAGTACCTTAACCTGACTTTAGGTCAAGATAAATTTATCATATAGCAAAGGAAAAAGATATGTATACGATCGGCCAGATATCAGAAATGTTCGGCATCCCCATCTCAACGCTCCGTTATTATGACAGGGAGGGCCTGTTCCCGGATATGCAACGCACTTCCGGCATCCGGAGATTCACAGAGAAAGAAATCGATATCCTGCGCATGATAGAATGCCTGAAAATGTCCGGTCTGGAACTTAAGGAGATACGGCAGTTTATAAAATGGTGCCAGGAAGGCAGCCAGACCTACGAAAAACGGTATGAACTTTTACAAAAACGGAAAACAGCGGTAGAAGCCGAACTTGAACAGATGAAAAAGGTCCTTGATATGATTTGTTTCAAATGCTGGTATTATGAACAGGCGATGAAAGCCGGAAATGAAGAAAGGCTCAGCCAAATGCTGCCTGACAGACTGCCTGAGGAAATACAGGCTATGTATGACCATGCTCATGAAAAGCCTCAATAAATACCGATCAGATAACCGATCCGCAGCGGCACTTCTTCATCCTGCCCGATCCGCACTTCTGCTCTCATGCCAGGTTATCTTCTTACATAAACCAAATCCGTCATACCGTTGTAAGACTGCGTCCGGAACAGTCTCAGTTCGATCTCATGCCCTGCTTTTCCAAAAAGCCGGATTCCGCCGCCTAAAAGTGTTGGAATCACAGTAATAAAAGAGGCGCCGTCCTCAAACAGTGCCTCTTACTCTCTTTACACATCCACGCTTGTACGCTATAATTATCCTGTGCCGCCAGTCCTGGGAGGGATGCGGTTTCGCCCGTATTGCCGGTGTCTAAGCTCACTTAAAAGATTATCCTTAGAAACACGCGGCAGCTGGCGGCACATTTTCTAAATTGCCTTCTCTTTCCACTTCCCCCGTCTGTAGAAAACATATGTAATCAGTGCGCCGATCACCCAGGAAGCTAACAATGAGATGAAAATACACTCCTGCCTTCCGTTCGGCAGCTCCGGTGTCCTGGTAAGGAACGAAATTCCGTAAGCGATGGGCACACGAATCAAAATCGTTGTGGCGATCGATATCCACATAGGCGTCATAGTATCCCCCGCACCTCTCATCACACCGGAAAGACACTGCGTCACCGCCATCGCCACGTATCCTACCGCAAGAATTCCCATCATATCCCGGCTTAATTCCACCAGCTCCGGTGTCTTGGTAAAGATACCCATAAGCGCCTTTCCGAATATCAGGATCATAGAAGTGATCACTGCGGATGTCACCACCGCAATCAGAGTACCTTGTTTCGCTCCCGCGTCTACCCGGTCATCATGCCTTGCTCCCACATTCTGTCCCGCATAGGTAGTCATCGCCGTTCCGAAGGAGAAGTTCGGCATCATGGCGAACCCATCCACACGCATAACGATCACGTTGGCGGCGATAAACATCTCGCCGAAGCTATTCGTCAAAGACTGCACCACGATCATCGCCATAGAGAAGATTGCCTGCGTGATACCGGAGGGAAGCCCCAGACGGATAATCTTTCTCGTATACTTCTTCTGCAGCTTCAAATAGCAGGGTTTTATCTCAAAAAGCTCCTGCATCTTCATCAACCGCAGCATACACAACAGCGCGGAAATTGCCTGGGCGATCACTGTAGCCAGCGCCACGCCGTTGACTCCCATACCCATCTTCGCTACGAACAACAAATCCAGCACGATATTGACAACCGTTGAGACCAGCAGATAGAGCAGCGCAGACATGGAGTCTCCGAGCCCGCGCAGCACACCGCTCAGAATATTGTAATAAGCCAGCCCCACAGAACCGATAAACAATATAAGCAGATAAGAATGACACCAGTCAATGATTGACTCCGGCGTATCCAGAAGTTCCAGCAAAGGTCTTGCCACCATCGAAGCCACTATCATGACAAACAGCGTCGCGATTGCTGTAAGCGTCACACAGTTGCCGATGGTCATGGAAAGCTTCTCTCTCTCCTTAGCGCCGAAATACTGGGATACCATGATACCTGCTCCCACACTGATCCCCACGAACAGGACGATCAGCAGATTCAGGATCGGTCCCGCACTTCCTACAGCCGCCAGCGCATTGTCGCCCACATAATTACCTACTACTACACTGTCCACCGTATTGTACAGCTGCTGTGCAATATTTCCCACAAGCATAGGGACTGCAAACAATATAATTTTCTGCCACGGTGAACCTTCGGTCATATCAACCGGTTCCATAAATTTCTTCAGTACCCCCATAATAATTCTCCTAACTTTTCAATCTACTTTTTGATACTGTGTGATCCTCTATTATACACTTGCTCATTTATAAAGTCACGTACTTTTTATTTTAAAGCTTATCCTTTAATACCTCCGTTAAAGTCTTCATTAATATCGGAATATCAATGGGCTTCGCAACATGCCCGTTCATCCCCGCATCCAGAGCCTGCTGCTTATCCTCGTCAAAGGCATTGGCCGTCATCGCAATAATAGGTATTCCGGCAATCTCAGGATCTTCCAGCGCCCTGATCTGCCTGGCAGCCTCATACCCGTTCATAACCGGCATCTGAATATCCATCAGGATCAGATCATACATCCCCGGTCTGGCCGCTTTCATCTTCTCTACCGCGACCGCACCGTCATCGGCCACCTCCATGACAAAGCCTGCTTCCTGCAGGATTTCCACCGCAATCTCCTGATTCAGTTCATTGTCTTCCACCAGCAGTATCTTCTTTCCGTCAAAGGAAAAACTCTCTTGCCCCGCATCGCTCTCTTCATTATGTACGCCGAAGGGCAACCCCAGAATCCCCCGAAGCTCCGACAGGAAGATCGGCTTCGAACAGAATGCCGTAACGCCTGCCTTCCGCGCCTCTTCTTCAATATCCGTCCAGTCATAGGCCGTCAGAATAATGATTGGCGTGTTCTCCCCGATGATCCCCCGGATCCGTCTAACTACCTCCACACCGTTCATATCCGGCATAAGCCAGTCTATAATATACACCGCATACTCATCATTCTGCTCCCCCGCAAGCCTGGTGCGCAGTACCGCCTCCTTGCCCGATGTGGTCCAGTCAGGGCGCATCCCGATGGAGGAAAGCATTTTGGTAACACTGGAGCAGGTATTGAAATCGTCATCCGCCACCAGCGCCCTGAGTCCTTTCAGTTCAGGAATCGTTTCCTGCCTCACCGGGCCGGAACTTATTTTAAACTGCAGACAAACCGTGAAAGTCGTGCCTTTGCCTTCTTCACTTTCCGCCGTGATAGTGCCGCCCATCATATCCACAATATTCTTGGTGATCGCCATGCCAAGCCCGGTTCCCTGAATGCCGCTTACCGTACTTGTCCTCTCACGTTCAAACGGCTCAAACACATGCTCCAGGAATTCTTTGCTCATGCCGATTCCGGTATCCTTCACCTGAAACTCATAGGCAGCGAAGCCTTCCGGTGCATTCCCTTTCTGGATAATGCGCACACTCACTATACCGCCGGATTTCGTAAACTTCATGGCATTACTGAGCAGGTTCAACAGCACCTGATTCAGCCTGAGCTTATCACACAGAATATTCTCATTGACCACATCTGCCGTATCAATGTAGAATTCCAGCTGCTTCGAAGTAATATCGGCCTGCACGATTGTCCGAAGATCATGCATAACTTCAGGCAACGATGTCTCCTTCTCCTCTATCTTAACCTTCCCGCTTTCAATGCGGCTCATATCCAGGACATCGTTGATCAGACTGAGCAGATGATTGCTGGATGTGGTAATCTTGGCCAGATAACCCTGGACCTGTTCTTTATTATCAATATGTGCTGCTGCAAGAGAGGTAAATCCTATGATGGCATTCATAGGCGTCCTGATATCATGAGACATATTATTTAAGAACGTTGTCTTCGCTCTGTTGGCATGCTGCGCCGCCGCCAGGGCGTCCTGCAGATCCTGCTTCTGCTGCTCCAGCTGCTCTTCCATCTTCTTCTCATCATCAATATCCACAAACAGGCCGACAAACGTGACCGGTGAGCCGTCCTCCCGCCTGGAAAGTCTTCCTGCCGCATGAAACCACCGCCATCCTGCCTGTTTTGTGTAGAGACGATATTCCACATCATAAGTTTTCTCACCGGTGTAGTCCATCACCGTACCCCAGTAATTCGTGATGACCCATTCTTTATCTTCCTCATGCAGCAGGTCTGACCAGGATTCCAGCCTGTTGGGGAAGTCCGCTTCACTCTCATATCCCAGCATCTTCCGGAAAGTATCCGTCCATGTGCAGGAGACCATCTCGGCCTTCTCATTAAATTCCATGCTCCAGAGGCCGGAACCCAAGGCTGCCTGGATATTTTCCATGGCAGTCTGCTCCCTCTCGATCTGCTCAAAAGCAGCTCTTATTCTGCCACTGTCTGCCATCTCCTGTTCCAAAAGAATCCTGGCATTATTTCTGTACTGATAGATAAGCAACAAAAATACTACCAGCATTACCGCCACCGTAATAACGATCTGAATGACATTGTGGAGCATCATTTCGGAACTGACAGAACTGATCTGCCTGCTGATCACATCATCACGGATCAGAATCGTCAGCATCCAGTCCGTGCCTTCCACCGGTTTATAGCAAAGGTTCTCCGGCGTTCCCTGATATTGGAAGGAGATCTGGCCGGCCACGCCGTTCTCAAAATCCTCTTTCATCTGCTGATAGTCGTACCCTTCATCAACATCCGCCTCTTCCAGCGCAGAAAGGAGATTCTTTCCCTCCGTCAGATAACCGAAATCATCATAAGTCAGACTTTCGCCACTGCGGTCATACAGGCTGCAGTAGGTTTCATTGTCACTGCTCTGCAGTGTCAGGGAACTTAGCATCTCATCAATGTTGATCCGGAGAAAACAAACGCACAGCTGTTTCCCCTGAAAATAGATATCCTCCACAGGAATCGCAAGAATCACCTGCTTCTTATCCTCGTACAGATTCGATGTACTGATCACAGGTTCTGTCACTTTATAGGAAAGAAAGTCGTATTGGTCAAGTCCGGAGGCCGTATCAAACTCCGTATAGACCACACCATCCTCATCCGCAAGCGCAAACCTGTCCACACCATAGAGTTTCTTCATCTTACCAAGGAAGCTTCGCAGTGCCTCCTCAGATTCCAGATCCGAATCTTCCAATACCGCGAGTGCACTCTCCATGTGCGTGAAGCTGTTCTTCAATTCCTCCGACACAGTTAACGCCCGTCGTCCTGCAAGCTCCTCCAGGTAGAATTCACTGACCCGATTTACTGCCCGGTCCGTTCCGTCTCTTGCACTGCTCAATACCCAGATCGTCGAAACAAGGAGGAATACCGCGATTACAGCCCCGCCGCATACGGCGAAAGTAATTGTCTTATTTCTTTGTTTCTGATTCATACGGTTCCGTTGTCTTTGATCCATCTTATACTCCCATCGCTCTATAGCAAAAGTATTCTGTCCTTATCTGAAGCAGTCAATAATCTCATTATACCATAGCAGCACGCAAAACTCTACTTTAAACATGATGCACACAAAATGCGAAAAAATGTTAACCCCTCGCGGAGTGTTGACTGTGAATAGTAAATTTTCACACACCCTCGCCGTCAAATGCCGGAATGAAACTCTCCCGGGCCGTATCGCCCTCCTGCATATAAGCATTCCTGACTCCCAGTCCTATCGCATAATCCACCACCGCGTCATATTCCCTCTTCGTAACCTTCCTGCAGATCTCCCGGTAATCCGGATTCTCCCTCAGTCTTTCCAAAGGCGTATACTGATTCATAAGACTGAGGTAAACACTGTCGCCGTAAGTTTCATACACATACCTGATCACAGCTTTCGCATTCTTCTTATGTCCGGGCAGAAGCAGATGTCTGACGATAACTCCCCGCCGCATCATACCATTCTCATCAAACGCAGGTGTGCCGACAATCCTGACCATCTGCGCAAGAGCCTCTTTAGCCCTCCTGGGATAATCCGCCGCCGCCGAATATTTCGCCGCAAGGCCGGAATCCATGTATTTAAAATCTGTCAGAAAGATGTCCACGATTCCTGACAGACTGCAAATCATCTCCCGCTTCTCATACCCGCTTCCATTATATACAACCGGAAGGACCAGACCCATCTTCTTCGCCAGCAGAACCGCTTCCGCCACGTCGATTATATAATGGTCGGGTGTAACCAGATTAATATTGGCCGCGCCCTTCGCCTGCAGCTCCAGAAAGATCTCTGCCAGCCTTCCGACAGTCACCTGCCTTCCTCTTCTTCCCTCCGCAATCTCATAATTCTGGCAGTAGACACAGCGCAGGCTGCATCCCGCAAAGAAGACTACGCCGGAACCGCCCCTCCCTGATATACAGGGTTCTTCCCACATATGCAGCGCTGCTCTCGCCACCATGATCCTGTTGTCTGAAAGACAGAAACCTTTCCGCCCGCTTCCTCTGTCAGCCAGGCATTCTCTGGGACACAGATTACAGGGGCTGCTCCTCAATTCCTTCCATTGCATAGGCCGTTCATTTCCCTTCCGTTTTCTCTTCCCGCAATAAGCATAATAAAAGCCCCGTTCCTGTAAAAACTCAGTTCCGGGGTTATCTACTATTCCTTATATCGTTAGTTTATGCTCCCTCCTGGCCAAATATACACGTTCTTACGCGGGCCAAACTGTTACCGAAATCCCGCTGTGCCACAGGCCGGATACCGCATATCATAAATGAATATGATAAAATATACCGGCTACATCAGCTTGCGGAACAACTCCTTCAGATCTTCCACACTTGTATCCTTCGGATTACCCGGACAGCATGCATCTGCAAACGCGGACTCTGCCAGGAAATCCAAATCCTCTTCCTTCAGTGCTTCCAGCCTGGAAGGAATCCCCACATCCTCGGATAGCTGGCGGACAGCCGCAACTGCTGCCTTACGGTACTCATCCTGGGACATTCCGGTGGTATCCACACCCATCGCCTCTGCAATGTCCTTAAACTTCTCACCTGTCATCTCTGCATTGTATTCCATCACAATAGGAAGCATCATGGCACATGCCACACCGTGCGGCGTATCATAAACAGCTCCCAGCGTATGTGCCATAGAATGGGCAATGCCAAGACCCACATTGGAAAATGCCATGCCTGTCACAAACTGTCCAAGCGCCATGCCCTCACGGCCTTCCGTCGTATTCTCAACCGCGCCTCTCAGATTCCCGGAGATCAGTCTGATCGCTTCCAGATTCAGGCAGTCAGCCAGTCTCCATGCCGCTTTCGTGGTATAACCCTCAATGGCATGGGTTAACGCATCCATACCGGTAGCTGCCGTAAGGCTCTTCGGCATACTGGACATCATCTCCGGATCCACGATCGCGATATCCGGGATATCATTCACATCCACACACACAAACTTTCTCTTCTTCTCAACATCCGTGATCACATAGTTGATGGTCGCCTCTGCCGCTGTACCTGCCGTTGTCGGAACCGCAATCGTAAACACAGTCTTATTCTTAGTCGGCGCCACCCCTTCCAGAGAACGCACGTCTTCAAACTCAGGATTATTGATGATAATACCGATGGCCTTACCGGTATCCATAGAAGATCCGCCGCCGATCGTGATCATATAGTCAGCGCCTGATGCCTTGTAGGCAGCCAAACCGGACTTCACATTCTCGATCGTCGGATTGGGCTTGATATCGGAATACACCTCATATGCCAGGCCCTCCGCATCCAGCAGCTCCGTAACCTTAGCTGTAACCCCAAACTTCACCAGATCCGGATCTGATGCCACAAACGCTTTCTTAACCCTTACTCTTAATAATCCCCGGAATCTCTTTGATTGCCCCCGCTCCATGATAAGAAATTCCATTCAACACAAAACGATTCGCCATAATAAATACTCTCTCCTTCTTTTTCATTGTTTCAGCCTGCCGCCTGAGAAAGCGTACGCTTTGTGCTTTATTATATCACCCCTTATCTCTACACTTCAATCATTGTTTTCAAAATATCAATCCTGTTATCAACAGTTCAGATTCCAATGTCATTTAGTTAAGTCTGTACACAGCGTCTGATATGATAGGATTCTCCTTAGTACCGCTGCGTTTGGAACCGAGCGAAAGCGCGTCCTTAGGAGATTCCTATCATGTCAGGCGCGTCCGGCTTAACTTAATGACATTGGTTCAGATTCTATACAATTCAGAGATTTGTACTATTTTATCAGAGATTTTTCTTACCCATAAAGAACAAACGGTACTACAATAGTTCTAACAGACTATAGGAGGAAATACTATGACATCAATAAATCTGAAAGACCGGTGGACACTGACCGTTCTCGGAGAAAATGTATATAACATTCCGGAAACGCCGATCGAAACCAAAGTGCCATCCACCGTGTACAGCACACTGCTGGAAAAAAATCTGATCCCTGATCCCTTTTACCGGGACAATGAGCTTGATGCAACAAAGCTCATGGCGAACGATTTCGTCTATGAAACAGAATTCTCTCTGCAAAATGCAGACCGGGAAGCCGACCGGCTGTTCCTTCGTTTCAAAGGCATTGACACGCTGGCAGACATCTGGCTTGGCCGTAAGCCTTCGCCCCGCGGTGCATCTGCCGATACCGAAGCAAAGAATCCTTCCTGCTGCGAAGACGAAGCTGACGGCAGGAAACTGCTGGGCACAGCCAATAATATGAACCGTGTGTGGGAGTACGATATCACTTCCGAGGTCAAAGACGATGCGGAAGACACCGTTTATCAGCTGAGGGTAGCGCTCCACTCTCCCACCCGCTTTATCAGCGAGGAGAACGAGAAATGTCCTGTAGGAGGCTCTTCCGATTCCATGCCAGGCTTTCCCCATATCCGCAAGGCAGCCTGCATGTTTGGATGGGACTGGGGCCCGAGGCTTCCTGATGCCGGCCTCTTCCGTGAGGTTTCCGTCGAGACCGTAAAGACCGCACGGATCGCACAGGTCTATCTCACTCAGGAACATCAGATCACTGAAAAGACAGCTGCCGGCAACAAAGTCTCTTCTGTCCGTCTGACGGCAGATGCCGAGATCGAATGGATGCCGGAAGCAGGTGCCAGGAAGGTAAAGCTGCTCCTTCTCCTGACAGCGCCGGACGGCGTCACCACATTATCTGCCGAGAGTGCATCGATAGATTCCTTCACCGATTCCGCGCCCTCCGGGAACCTGACAGGACTTACGTGCGGCCTGCGCAGCAATCATATCCGTCTTTGCCTTACCGTCACCAACCCTCAGCTCTGGTGGCCCAACGGCTACGGTGCACAGCCTCTGTATCAGGTAAAGGTATTGCTCCTTCCCGCCGCAGACCGTGAACAGAATGCGGAGCCTCTGGATATATGGCAGAACCGGATCGGCCTTCGGACCATAACTGTCAACACCGACGCCATGCCCGATGAAGCATGGGATCCTCATATGAAGGACCAGACTGATGATCTGGATGACGGTGACAACGTCATCCTGAATCACGGCGATAAGAAAATACTGCTCACCGATAAAGAAGCGAAGAAGATTCCCGGACGTAATTTTGCATTCGAAATAAACGGCCTGCAGATTTTCGCCATGGGAGCAGACTATATCCCGGAAGACAATATTCTCACGAGGCAGACTCGTGAGCGTACAGATATGCTGCTTGCCTCCGCACAGGAATCTCATTTTAACTGTATCCGTATCTGGGGCGGCGGCTATTTCCTGGATGACTTCTTCTATGATGTCTGCGATGAAAGAGGCCTTCTGATCTGGCATGATTTCATGTTTGCCTGCGCCTCCTATGAGCTGGATGCTGCCTTCGAGGCTAACGTTTCCGCAGAGATCCGCCAGAATATCCGCAGACTCCGCTCCCATCCCAGCATCGGCCTCTGGTGCGGCAACAATGAGATGGAGACCCAGTATGAGACTCTGGCATGGCCGAAGTCGAAGAAGCAGTACTATGACTATATCCGATTGTATGAATACATGATTCCTAAGATTGTAGAGGAAGAAGATCCCATGACTTTCTACTGGCCTTCCTCTCCCAGTTCCGGCGGCAATTATGAGAACAGCAACGCGGAAAATGTGGGCGACGTCCACTACTGGGGTGTATGGCACGGGAATGAGCCTTTTACCGCATACAGAAAGCATCACTACCGCTTCCTGTCCGAATTCGGCTTCCAGTCCTTCCCTGCACTGCAGACGATCCGCCGCTTTACAGAAGCCGGCGACAGGAATATCTATTCCCGCGTGATGGAGATGCATCAGAGAAATACCGCCGCTAACGGCAAGATCAGCAATTACCTGTCGCAGACCTATCTGTATCCGAAGAACTTTGATGAACTGCTTTACTGCTCACAGCTTCTGCAGGCTGATGCAATCCGTTACGGCGTCGAACATTTCCGCCGTTTCCGCGGAACCTGCATGGGAACCGTCGTATGGCAGCTTAACGATATCTGGCCGGTAGCATCCTGGGCCAGCGTTGACTACTACGGGAACTGGAAGGCACTGCAGTATGCCGAAAAGCGCATGTTCGCGCCGGTCCTGCTCTCCTGTGAAGAGCATGGCGAGATTGACCAGAAGCCTTACGTCAATACGCTGCCCCGGCCCGTCGATATCAGCGCCGACCTCCATGTGGCCAATGAGACAGCCGAGCCGGTAAGCGGCACCGTAAAATGGGCTCTTCGCCTGCCGGATTCTTCGGTCGTTCAGGAAGGGGAATTCGAAGTGACAGCGCCTGCATACGGCGGAGCATGGCTTCCTCATCTCGATTTCAACGGTCAGAATCCGCTGAAAGTGCATCTGGAATACGGACTGTACATTGACGATGTGCTCATCTCTTCCGGAACATCCCTGTTCTGCGCTCCGAAGCATTACGCATTCCTGGATCCTGAACTACAGGTGAGCGTGGAGGGCGACACGGTAACCGTATCCGCGAAGAATTATGCAAAATCCGTCAGCGTGGAAACGGAAAACGGCGTGCTGAGGCTCGATGATAATTTCGTTGACATGGAAGCCGGAAGCAGAACCTTCCGCATTCTGCCTGGACGCGATTTCACAGATGATGGTACGATGATATCCGGAGCATACCGCGTCAGAAGTATCTATGAAGCGGCAGAAAGATAGTCCTTCCTATATCAATTCAGGTTAATTCGTGACAGAGAAGCCAAGGCTGAATTGTCGCATTGATTCTATAGTTAATTTGTTATGCCGTTTACTATAATTACAGATATCCTGCTCACCGCGAAGCAATTTCCGGTGAACAGGATATTTTCTGGCTCTTTCTTATTCTGAAACATCCTCTTATACAGCAAGCACGCCTGCTATTTATGTTAACCGATAGACTTCCGCGCTTTCCGGGCCTGATTCGGTGTTATTCCTTTTAATTTCTTATAGCATCTTATGAAATAGCTGCAGTCAGAATACCCCACTTCCTGTGCAATAAATGCAACGTCATGATTGGAAAAAAGAAGCATATTCTCGGCCACATTAATCCGGGTCGCATTAATATATTCCCTGCACGTCATCCCATACCGGCGGTGAAAATTCATAGAGAAAGTGGAATGCGACATGCCGCACATAGAAGCCAGCTTCTCCACGGTCAGTTCTTCGAAATAATGTTTGTCGATATATTCTGCTATAAAATCAAAACTGAGCTCATAGGAGGGGTGGATGCCGGGCGCCGCAGGCAGATATCCCTCCTGCCGCCAACATCTGGCGAATTTGCCTATTATCTTACAGATATCGGCATTGATCATCATAGGATAGGCATAAGCTTTGTTCCGGAATTCCTCCACAATCTCCTCAAACATCGGAAGCAGCTTCATTGCCTCTGCCTGCTCTTTCATAAAGCAGCACGGATATAGGGATGTGCTGATGCCCTGAAGCGCGGACCGGAGATTCAGTTCATCCGCCCTATAGCTTGGAAGAACTCCCGGATCAAATTTCACCACATAATAGCACAGGCGCTTCGTCCTGTCTGCAAAGTCAATCGCGTGCACACATCTGGGTGGAAAAAGGATTACTGAATCCTGCGGACATATCTTTACAGCATTATCGATGGTAAATCTGCCAGTCCCCTCCAAAATATAAAGAATCTCCGCATAATAATGCCAGTGAGCCGGGATGGGAAGACCGGTCGCATCGCTGTCAAAGCAGAATGCTTCATAAGGGGAAACTATGGGATCGATATATTCGTACAGAGTATTCATTACAGAAAACCTCCCGACTGTGTTTAGAAATATAGTAAACGAAATTTCTAATGACGTAAACTATAGATTCTGTACATTCGAAATGTGATACTGTATAATGAATATGACAAAGATGAAAATTGCAATTAAGAAAAAGGAGACCATCCCGATGAAAAAGAAGACCCCGAAGCAGATCGCCGCACTGATCTGTGTCGTACTGCTCGTTTCCATGTATATCATTACTTTCATCGCAGCATTTCTGGATACCCCGGGTTCCGGAAAGCTCTTTGCGGCATGCCTGGCTTCCACAATCGGTCTGCCCATTCTGCTCTGGATCTTTATCTGGTTCTTTGGCCTGTCAAAAGAACATAAGTCTGTGGCGCAAAACAGCCTGACTGACGGAAATACCACCTCTGACAGGGAAGCTTCCGTCCATACATCCAGGACTGAGGACAAAACTTCTAAATAGGCAGCATTTCTTTCAGGCTGACTATTTTGAGGGTTGACATTATGTCAACCCCTTTTTTTGATAAGCCCATAGGAACAGTCCTGCTGCCACTAAAATATTTACCGCAACAGCAATTACATTCTTCGGCTGCACTGCCATCCCTGCCTCCAGGCTGTTCATCAAAAGCTGTATATGCTGTGACCAGGCGAGATTCGCCACTTTAGCAATCGTTTTATTAAACATGGCAAGCATTGGCAGGAAAGCGAAGATCATCATGACCGGCGTCAACACTGAAGTCGCTGCAGCCTGGCTCTTGCTCCAGATGCCGATTGCAGCGCCAAACAGCATTGATGCAAGGATTCCCGCCGCCATGATCAACAGGAAAGCAGCTAACTTCTTCCCTTCATAACCGCCTAATATTCCAAAAGGAATACCGCCGGCCATACATGCACTGAAGACAAAACTCCCGATTCCGCACAGATACTCCAGCGGCCTGACATTGGCAAGGAGCAGCATGCGCAGCGTATTCTTTTCCTTTTCTTCCGAAATAATAGAAACTGTGACCGTGAGCGGCGCCATGCCCACATGCATCACTGCAAACATACCGACAAAAAAATGTTCCGGCATATCTTCCAGATGTATGGCATTCTCCATAATAGCCGCCATCATCGGAAACATAACGAACTGAACCAGCAGTGCCATGTTCTTTCCGGTATCCTTCACCTGTTTCTTATAAATAAAAATACTGTTTCTTATATCCATTCCTTTATCCATTCCTTTCACACTCCACTCAGGGTACAAACCATTCTGTAAATGACTCCTTCTTACTGCTATGGGACTGCAGAAAGTTATGCTTCTTCCAGCCTTCTCCCCGTCAGTTCCAGAAAGACCGACTCCAGATCCGGCTCCGTAGAGTGAATCGTCTCTATCTGCCCTCTCTTCAAATACTCACAGATCATGTCTGCCGCATCAGCAGTATTCGGCAGTTCGGTATCAATACCGCCATACAGCCGTATCCTCAATTGGTTCCTGTGATTATATCTTCTGCTAATCTCCCGCGGTTCCCCATATTCCACTATCGTTCCCTCATGGAGAAGCGCTACATGTTTACATAATTTTTCAGCTTCCACCATATTGTGAGTTGTCAGAAAAATAGTAGTATCTTCCTGCTGCAGCCCCAGGATCAATTCATGAACTTGCCTTGCCGCTGCCGGATCCAGCCCGCTGGTAGGTTCATCAAGAAACAGAAATTCCGGATGATGCAGCACCGCTCTTGCCAGAGCAAGCCTCCCTTTCATCCCCTTGGACATTTTCTGTACCGGACATTTCCTGTCCTGATAAAGCCCGACCTGCTTCAATATCTCTCCGATCTTTTCCGTCCTCACTCCATGCAGCCCGGCACACAGTTTCAGATTATCAAAGCCGGACAGTCTCTCATAGAACCCGAGATCGTCCATCATCATGCCAATCTGCCGCCAGATGTCCTGCCGCGCCTGTGTCACGTCCCGGCCTCCCAGGCTTACACTGCCCGCCGATGGAACCAGCTGTCCTGTCATAATCCTGATCAAAGTTGTCTTTCCTGCCCCGGAAGGACCGAGTAGGCCCAGGATCTCACCTTTCTCAACAGACAGTGAAATTCCTCTCAGCACTTCCTTATTTCCGAAACAATGTGTTATATTCGATATTTCAATTGCCCTTTCCAAACCAATTCCTCCTGTTATACTTTATACTTGTACCCCATTCCTGTCTGCCGCTCTAAGAAGCCTTCCTGCCCTGCTCCTTCTTGATCTTGTTCAGCGCTTCCTCCATCTTCCTGTTCTCTGCCTTCTCTTTTAAAGACATCAGAAGCAGGCCTGCCGCTGAGCAGAAGAGGAATGTTAAGAAAAAGGCTGCCCAAGGCTGCCACATATTTACCGGAAACCATCCGAACATGACCACGCATACCGCAATCAGAATAATGATGGACACAAACATACATATCGTACGCATAATGACAGACATCCGCCGGATGACAGTATCCGTAAAATAAAGAAACCGAAATCCCGTAATACAAGCCGAAACACCCAGAAACTGCAGCGATGTTGTCACAGAGATTCCATCTTTTCCCAACGAATAGATGGTGGAAATACTCTGAGCATCCTCACCGACCAACAGACAGAGTACATCCAGCACAATCGTGCTGAATCCAAATACGACCAACGTCTGCCCCAGATAATCAAATAATGTTTTCCTGCTTTCCATCCCTTTCCTCCCTTCATCTCCGTAATTCCAACCATTCAGCATCCCAGCCTGCTGCCATGTGCCTCAGACATCCAAATTACATCCTGAATTGCTTCACGATAATCCGGTTACTCTCAGTACAGTCAAATACCTCGCGGCATTCTAACCCGTTACTCCAAGTTTTCGTTTCAATGCCTCCGCATACTGCCGCGATACCATGATCACTTCCCCATTTTCCATCGTCACACGGATCCTCCGGTTAATATCGCGTTTCAGGGATCTGACAAACCGCAGCTGGATCAGACAGGACCTGCTTGCCCGGAAGAAGCCGCATTCCTCCAATTGCCCCTCCAGCTCATACAGTCTCAGCCGCGACTCATAAGCACCCTTATCCGTATAGACAAAGGTCTTTCTGTCCACGGCCTCAATATAAAGAATTTCGGAAACATCCAGCAGGAATATCTCGCCCTCCGCCGAAACGACAAACTTTCTTTCCATGATCCTCATCATGGCAATCAGCTTCTCCAATTCAGGTGTTAACTGATTGCAGGAGATATGAATGGATGTCTCTTCTATGCTGTTGTCCACCTTGATCTCTATTTTCATATATTACCTGCACCTCCATGTTTTCCTGAACGCAAGCGATCCTCTCTGCTATCAACATAACATACCCACACTGCAGTCACAATGCCCTGGAGCATGTTCTGCCCGATCTGCTGCATGAGATGCCGCTTTCTGCCGCTGCCGGTTCCACCGAAAGACGCTGCACTGCCGCTCTCCGAAGGCAATTTGGATTATAAAAGTTCAGACAGGCCAACACAGCAAGTGTGCATACCTGTCTGAACTTTTACGGCAATACTGCCATTCCAGGATACTATATCAATCATGTACCAAAGTTAGCAACCCCCATTTCAAATGGGGGTTTAATTGTAACCCCTCCGGGGTCTATTACTGGTTCCGCCAGAGGCGGGTTCGCTATCACCATTAGTACTGGTTGCCTCCGGTG
>CAJTEN010000028.1 GCA_910575245.1 Clostridia bacterium
GCTATTTAGGCCAGGATGCACTATGAATATTCACACGGTAAAGGACATCGCTACACACAATTTGCTGGCGGTATAGATGATGCTATATTTACCAACCCGTTTTTTGACTAACACCATATATATTTATAGATCTTATTCAGCAGTAACCTCGATGAAAGCAATAACTCCTGCAGATGTAACATCAACAACAACATGATCTTCTCTTACTTCTGTAACATTGCACTCTGTCCATGTATCATTATCATCATACTGATAAACTTTAACATTCTGTCCTGCAACGATACCAGGAGTATAGAAATTAACATTAGCAACGTCAAAGCTGAAATTAGTAGGAACGCCAACCTTAACAACATTCAATACTGTTCCGTTTAATGAAGCTGCGAAATCTTTTGCAGAATAAACGCGTGAGAGTTCCGGCTTCAGAACAGAAAATGTTAAATCGGTAGCATTTCCGTCTACAATTACGCCGCCGCCCTGTGCAACAGGAACTACTTCTTCCATTGCCCAGATGCCTGTAACAGCATTGTTCATATATTCGCCGATCATTTTATCCTCATCGATAGCGGCATTAACAATTTCAGAAGGCATAACGGTTGCAGGATCCTTAGAGTAAACATCAAAAGCATGTCCTACAATATTACCATACGCATCTACCCAAAACCAGGATTCCGTAATTTCAGCGGGTTTAGCTAATTCATAATCCGCTACAGGAGCGCCTACTTCCTTTGCCATAGCTGTCATAGAGAACAGCATGGAACAAGCTAAAACTAAAACAAATAATCTTCTTACTTTTTTCATTTTAAAAACCCCTTTCAATTTTCATTTTTTGTGTTTATGTATGGTGTGGGATAATTAATGCGTTACTGCATCAATATTCTTATATTATACACCTTATTTTTATTAAATGTTGATTTATTTCTATTTTTTTTAAAAATGTGCAAATTCTATGCAACTATAGTAAGCGACATAACAAATTTCTGTTTCCGTCTCCTGCCAAAGCCATATACGGAAGCTTTTGCAGAGCCGAAAACGAAATTTTTAATGTCGTTAACTATAAAAGAAAACAGTGGTGTTTACATGTTTCAGGCAATTTGTTATACTTTTTACATAATAATTATAAATTGACGGTATCATATAGCTATATAGAAAGCAGGTGATTGTATGCCAAACAGCGCTGAAACAATTGAAAGCTTAGCAAGGAAACTTGAAAGAGCCAGAATTCTGAATGATTTGAAAGAGTGTAAAACTCTTGAAGAATACCAGGAATTGACGAAGAAATATGAGACAATGTGTAATAATGATAAATTGAGTTGACAATGATACCAGAACGTGGTAATATACAGAAAGTTTAATAAGCTAAACCGTTGAAGCGGAGATAACGGCAATGATGCCTGTACAGAGAACCCGTGATGCTGAGAGTCGGGTGAGAAACAAGTTGTCAAATGGACCGCTGAGGGTGCAGTCAAATGCGTTTTACGCAAAGTATTCTGCAACGTGTTGGCATACGTCAGTTGCCGGGAATATGTTAGTATTCTGCTAAGTGCACGGGTTTTTTCCGTGAATTCAAGGTGGCACCGCGGATAATGTGAGTCTTTATTCGTCCTTGACAGAGAGTGATTTCTGTCAAGGGCTTTTTTTGTGATTGGAAACAAGGAAATTTAAAATAGGGGAAAAGATGATGAAATTATCTCCAGGCCTGGATGAAGTCAGGAAGATTGCTGATACGGGTAACTACAAGGTACTGCCGGATATCCGGTTTACGGGGTACAGTTTCATCCGGAATCGATCATGACGCCAGATGGGAAGACGATGTTAAGGAATTTTATAACGTTAAGCTGAACATGTCGTTAACTATAGAAAAATATAAAATCAGGAGGAAAACAATTATGATCAAAGGGGCAATTGTAAAAATCGTAAATAAGGAAGACCTCACCTATGACGAGGCGTACACCGTAATGAATGAGATTATGGACGGTGAGACAACGCCGACCCAGAACGCTGCTTTTCTGGCGGCGCTTTCCACCAAAAGTGCGAAGGCAGAGACAACAGATGAGATCGCAGGGTGTGCCGCTGCCATGCGGGATCATGCCATTAAGGTAGAGACAGGAATGGATCTCTTCGAGATTGTGGGAACGGGCGGAGACAACGCACAAAGTTTCAATATCTCCACCGCTTCTGCACTGGTATGTGCGGCGGGTGGTGTGAAGGTTGCCAAACACGGCAACCGTGCCGCCTCTTCCCAATGCGGGACGGCGGACTGTCTCGAAGCCCTGGGAGTCAATATTCAGCAGAGTCCGGAAAGGTGTATAGAACTTCTGAAGGAAGTGGGCATGTGTTTCTTCTTTGCCCAGAAATATCATACTTCCATGAAATATGTAGGGGCTATCCGGAAGGAGTTGGGATTCCGTACCGTATTCAATATCCTGGGACCGCTCACGAATCCCGGAAGCCCAGTAATGCAGCTTCTCGGTGTGTATGATGAGTATCTGGTGGAACCGTTGGCACAGGTATTGATCAGTCTCGGTGTAAAACGCGGTATGGTTGTCTATGGGCAGGATAAGCTGGACGAAATATCTATGAGTTCTCCTACTACGGTCTGCGAATTCAAGGATGGGTGGTTCAGATCTTATGTGATCACACCCGAACAGTTCGGGTTTGAACGTTGCAGGAAAGAGGATCTGGAAGGAGGTACGCCCAAAGAAAATGCGAAAATCCTGCTTGATATCCTGAATGGTGAGAAAGGCCATAAGCGCAATGCTGTGTTGATGAATGCGGGCGCGGCTCTTTATATCGGCGGAAAAGCAGATAACATGGCAGACGGGGTTCGTCTCGCGGGGGAACTGATCGATTCCGGCAAGGCGCTCGGGACACTGAATAAGTTTATTGAGGTGAGCAACAGGCCGGAATAACAGGGTGAGAAGTGCTTCCAGCCGCTCACAGCAGAGGCCGTTTCGTGGAGAAGTACTAAGTCTCATACAGGGGAATGTCCAAAATACGGGCATTCTTCGCACAGATTTGAGATTCCACAGAACGGAGTCATGGTGGTTAGGGTGAAAAAAGGAACAAAAAATAAAATGGATGGTCATGGAAAGAGTGGGTCGGAAAATGACAATATTAGATCAGCTTGCAGAACATGCGGTACAGCGTGTCAAGCAGGCAAAGAGAAAAGTATCATTTGAGGAAATTAGGCAGCAGGCGTCAGCGCTTCTTAAGGGAGAATTTACTTTTGAGAAGGCATTGGAGAAGCCGGGAATCTCTTTTATCTGTGAATGTAAGAAGGCATCTCCGTCAAAAGGCCTGATTGCGCCGGAATTCCCGTATCTGCAGATCGCGGAAGAATACGAGGCGGCGGGAGCTGATTGTATTTCGGTATTGACGGAACCGAAGTGGTTTTTGGGAAGCGACGAATATTTGAGGGATATTGCTGGGGCTGTATCTATTCCCTGTCTGCGGAAGGATTTTACCGTGGATGCTTATATGATCTATGAGGCCAAGATTCTTGGCGCATCTGCCGTGCTTTTGATCTGTTCTGTCTTAAAGGAGGAGCAGATCGGGGAATATATCGGTATCTGTGATGAACTCGGGCTGTCGGCGTTGGTGGAAGCTCATGATGAGGATGAGGTGAAGATGGCGCTGTCTGCCGGAGCGAGAATGATAGGTGTCAATAATCGTAATCTGAAGGATTTTACTGTAGATACTGACAATAGCCGAAGGCTGCGTGAACTGATTCCGGAAGATATTCTTTTTGTATCGGAGAGTGGGGTCAGGAACGCAGAGGATGTGCAGAGGCTGAAAGAGATCGGCGCCGATGCGGTATTGGCCGGAGAGACACTTATGCGGGCAGAAGATAAGAAGAGAAAGCTTGCGGAGCTGAGAGGGGATATATGTAGCAGGAATGAAGTGTAATATGACGAAAATCAAACTTTGCGGGCTTTCCAGATTATGTGATATTGAAGCGGCGAATGAGCTGAAGCCGGAGTATATTGGTTTTGTATTTGCTCCGGGCAGCAGACGGTATGTCAATTCGGATCAGGCAGCCGGATTGAAGGAGCAGTTAAGTTCGGATAGTAAGGCTGTTGGCGTATTCGTCAATGAGAAGCCGGAATTTATAGTCGATCTGTTAAAAAGAGGTACGATTGACATTGTCCAGCTTCATGGAAGCGAATCAGAGGAGTATATCATGAAACTTCGTCAGATGACGGATAAACCGGTCATAAAAGCCTTTACTATTGATAAGGAACAGGATATAGAGGCCGCGAATGCCAGCAGCGCCGATTATGTTCTGCTTGATTCCGGAAGGGGCGGCACAGGGGCGGTGTTTGACTGGAAGCTGCTTAAGAAAGTGGATCGGCCTTATTTTCTTGCGGGAGGGCTTACGACTGACAATGTGAGAGATGCCGTTAAAATATGGAAACCATATGCGGTTGATGTCAGTTCGGGTATTGAAACGGATGGATATAAGGACAGAAGAAAGATGGAGAGATTTGTTAAAGAAGTCAGAACATAGTTACATTTGGCAATTTGTCCTTCACCGCAGGTGATCCGGAATGGGAAAATTCTGTAACAGGGAAGGCAAAGAAAAATAATAAGGATATTGGATTTAAAACAGACAGATTTCAGGAAGGAGAAAATAAGATGGCGAATACAAACGGGCGTTTCGGTATTCACGGCGGGCAGTATATCCCTGAGACACTGATGAATGCCGTAATAGAACTGGAAGAAGCATATTATCATTATAAGAATGATCCGGCATTCAACGCAGAACTGACGGAGTTGTTCAATGAGTATGCGGGCAGGCCGTCCAGACTTTATTATGCGGAAAAGATGACGAGGGAGCTGGGAGGTGCCAAAATCTATCTGAAAAGGGAGGATCTGAATCATACAGGTTCTCATAAAATCAACAACGTGCTGGGTCAGGCTCTTCTTGCAAAGAAGATGGGAAAGACTCGTCTGATCGCTGAGACAGGGGCGGGCCAGCACGGAGTTGCCACGGCAACTGCCGCCGCGCTTATGGGTATGGAGTGCGTTGTCTTTATGGGTGAGGAGGATACCGTCCGTCAGGCGCTTAATGTGTACCGTATGCGTCTGCTTGGTGCGGAAGTGATTCCGGTGAAATCGGGAACCGCTACACTCAAGGATGCTGTCTCTGAGGCCATGCGTGAGTGGACTTCCCGGATTGCGGATACGCATTATTGTCTCGGATCGGTTATGGGTCCTCATCCTTTTCCGACGATCGTGCGGGATTTTCAGGCAGTGATTTCGAAAGAGATTAAGGAACAGCTTCTTGTGAAAGAAGGAAAGCTTCCCGATGCGGTAATTGCGTGTGTGGGAGGAGGATCCAATTCCATCGGCACCTTCTACCATTTTATCGAAGATAAGGATGTACGGCTGATCGGCTGTGAAGCGGCGGGAAGAGGAATTGACACCTTTGAGACTGCTGCCACAGTGAATACCGGGAGAGTCGGTATCTTTCACGGGATGAAATCTTATTTCTGTCAGGATGAGTATGGTCAGATTGCGCCGGTATACTCTATTTCCGCAGGACTGGACTATCCCGGTGTGGGTCCGGAACACGCTTATCTGCATGATATCGGCAGAGCAGAATATGTTCCGGTTACCGACGATGAGGCGGTATGTGCTTTTGAATATCTGTCGAAAACAGAAGGAATTATTCCTGCGATTGAATCGGCTCACGCCATAGCCCATGCCATGAAAATTGCACCGAAGATGGAACAGGATAAAATCATCGTGATTACCATATCCGGCAGAGGCGACAAGGATTGTGCCGCCATTGCCCGCTACAGAGGGGAGGATATCCATGAGTAAGATAAAATCAGCTTTTGAGGATGGAAAGGCATTTATCGCCTTTGTCACCTGCGGCGATCCTGATCTGGAGACTACCGCTACAGTAATCCGTGCCGCAGTAGAGAACGGCGCCGACCTGATCGAACTGGGAATTCCCTTTTCTGATCCTACCGCGGAAGGTCCTGTTATCCAGGGAGCCAATGTCCGCGCTCTAAGCGGCGGCGTTACTACGGATAAGATTTTTGCCTTTGTGAAGGAGCTCAGGCGGGATGTTAAAGTGCCCATGGTATTTATGACTTATTCCAATGTGGTATTTTCCTATGGTACGGAGCGGTTTCTTTCGGCTTGCAGAGAAATCGGGATCGACGGTCTGATCCTGCCTGATCTGCCTTTTGAGGAAAAAGAAGAATTTCTGCCGGTCTGTCATGCGTATGGAGTAGATCTGATCTCACTGGTGGCTCCCACGTCAAAGAACCGTATCGCCATGATTGCGAGAGAAGCGGAAGGATTTCTGTATATTGTATCGTCTCTGGGGGTTACCGGAACGAGAAGCGAGATTAAGACTGATCTTGAATCGATCGTTGAGGTGGTACGGCAGAACACGGATCTTCCCTGCGCGATTGGTTTCGGAATCTCTACGCCGGAGCAGGCGAAAAAGATGGCGGATATTTCGGATGGAGCCATCGTCGGTTCCGCGATCATCAAGCTGTTGGAGAAGTATGGGAAGGATGCGCCGAAGTATGTCGGGGAATATGTGAAATCGATGAAGGATGCATTGTATACTTGCCGCAAAGTCCATGAGAACATGTAAATTTGGCCAGATGTAATTAACCAGAAAGAATGACATAAATGAAGGAAGATGAGAAATACCGACAGAATGTGAGAAAAGCCGAGAAATCAATAAGTTTCGGTGGTCAGTGTGATGAGATATGTCATTCTTAGTGGGTAAAAAAATAATCGGTTAAAGCTAGGTGAAAATACCTGGCTTTTTTTCTTTACAAAAATCTTTACAGAATTAAAGTCTGAAAGTCTGTAATTATCATGTTTTTAAAATCCATTTAAAACTCATTTAAAAAGTCTTGAAATTCAGCTTAATTTGATTGGACAACTAAAGATGGGTCAGTCGGCAATTGGTTGTCCAATCTGAAACGCGCATAAAATAAGGATTCCTAAGAGATGCAGGGGGTTATTGGACAACCATTCTATGAAAATGAAAAAATGAAAAAATACCTTATTAAATGTAGGTGTGTTGTAGTTGTCCAATATGATATGTAATATTCTTCTCCATATAAAAGTATGGAAAAATGAAGTATAAAGAGGATATTTTATGGCTAGTTAAAGTAGTTTTAAAGTCATGTTAAACATCATGCAAGCAAGTCTTGAGCATCATCCGCTTTCGCGGATCCGGAAGTGGAGGATAGTCTCATTCTTTTCTTTTGGTATTGATCATACTTGTAATTCAGCATATGAAGTATTTCGTCCTGATTTTCTTTTGATATGGAACGGAATTTCTCTATAAAGAGTAATTCATCTGAGGAAAAATTATTTTGGGATATTTTTATTTGATTAGATCTACCAACCAAATAGTCAATAGAACAATTCAATTCATCTGCAAATTTTACGAGGTTTTTAGTTAGTATGTCGGTGCCATTTGAAAGCCTTGTAATGGTATTGACACCAAGATCACATTTTGATAATAAATCTTTTTGCGAAATTTTGTTTTTCTTTGCTAATTCACGAATGTTGTTTGCGAGATTTTCTGGTGAGTACATACATCCTCCTTAAAAAATAACTAAGAACGGTTATTTCTATATTGAAAATAACTGAACTTGGTGATATAATTAACTACGGGTAACACTTTGTAGTTATTTTACCACGGTTAATAAAGGAATAGAAAGGAGAATTGCATGAGCATAGGTGAAAATATCAGAAATAAGAGAAAGAACCTTAACATGAGCCAGAATGACCTTGCAGCAGCGGTAGGTGTTTCAGTTCCAATGATCTGCCAGATCGAGCGTGGAACGAAGTCGGTAACATTAATGCTTGGGGCAGAGATTGCAAAGATTTTACAGTGTGACCTTAACGATCTGGTAAATCTGTAGGAGGGTAATGATGCTGAGGGATAAGATGATAGACCAGTGGATTAAAGAGCTGGACAGGGAGATACTGGACCTGCAGGAATTGCGGGAAGAGTTTTCTGGTGAGAAGCAGGAAGATATGGTCAGAACCTTAACAGATCCAGATTACCGGGCTGAGGTTGGAAACATTGGTGATGGTATAAGGATAAGAAGAAAGAATGCTGGGATGACACAGGAAGACCTGGCAGGTGAGATAGGGATAAGTCAACCTATGCTGGCACAGATCGAGCGCGGATCAAAGGTACCGAGCATGATACTGGGACGGCAGATCGCAGGGATATTCAAGTGCAGCATGGAAGAATTATTTGAGGAGGCAGGAGTATGAGAAATCTTGATTATAGGAGAAAGACATTAGAGGAACTTATCAAAGGGTATGCAGATAAGGATAACCAGCAGCTGGTTGTGAATGAAATCTATGGAAGGATCAAGGATACTTTTGACATGCTGGATAGGAATCCTGATGATGCAGACCAGCTTTACAGGCTGTTTGTGGATCCGGAATGTAATTTAAAAAAACCAGAAGAAGGAAATAGAAAAACAGCTGCAGAAATATTTGGTGTGACCTTTAAATGCGATGCACATGAGCTTAAACAGGAACTTAAAGAAGCGACTGAAGGAGCGGATCTGCTCATTGCAAAAATGAAAGAGCTGCAGCAACTGGCAGATCCGCTCTTTACAGAAACACTTAGAAGCTTAAAGAACTAGCAAAATAGTGTATTGATGCTTCACGGAACATTTCTTCCCAACTAGGGAAATCAGTCATCCGGTTTATGAATTCATTGAATTCCGTGCCGAGTGTAGCTTCCAGCTCTGTTGACGTGGAAGGGTGGTAACCTCCGGCAGAAAGGAATTCATCAAAACTCGTAAAATTGGAGTGGGCTGACATGAATGAAGCGTCAAACAGTTCGTCAAACGGCACTGCTTCAGGGACTTCTAATCTTTCCGCAGCTTTGGCCATTTGGTCGAATCGGTCTTCCAGTTCTTCAAGATTGTGAAATTCTGAGGACATAAGCGGTCTCCTTTCATATGTACTGGGTGCTGCTACACCTGTGATCATATTATAGAGGAAATACAAATGTAATTCAATAACAGAGGTATCAGAAAGAAACCTGAAGCTGAACAGCCGAAACAGCGGATCACTCCGCTGTCTGCCAGGGATGGTCTACCGGCACTGATGAGGCAGACCGGAAAGGACAGGGAATGAGGGAAAGGATTATTGAATTTTTACAGAATGCTGCCGCTGCAGTGTCCATTATCGTTTTCCTGTCAGCGCTGTACCTGTTCATGGCGGCATTTGGATAGGAGGGCTGCATGGAAAACAAACAGGAGATCATAGGGAGGCTTTCGATCCTGCTGAAGGCGACCAGGGCGGGCTGGGATCTGGACAGACTGAAACTGAGTGAAGACCAGGAGGAGGTCCTGATCATATTCAGGTCAGGATGTGAGAAAAAAGTTAATATAGCGTGTGATTCTGGGATCGCGATCATCCAGGATGTCATACGAAGCCTAGTATAGGGAAAGGAAGTGAAGGGGATGGAACGGAGAAAGGAAAGCAGTAGCCTGGGGCAGTTCCATAAGGATGCAGTGGCAGCAGGCCTTACATATGCGGAAGCGCAGATACAGGAGACCTGCCGGATGGCTGGGAAAGTAAAAGTGCCACGGGGGAAGCAGGACGGCACGGTTTACCAGAAGGTATCAACGCGCAGGATCATGAAAAAGCTAGAAGAGAATTAGCCGAAACAGCGGGATATCCGCTGTCTGCCGGGGGATGGCCGCCCGGTACTGATGAGGCAGGCCGGAAAGGAGCGGAGATGGAAAAGTGCATAAAAAGAAGCCGATGTCTCCTGGAAAGGCACCGACTTCGCAAAAAATTGGACATCTCCACTGTACCACAGGTGGATGTCATAGTAAAGAGGGAATGGTGATGTGATGGAATATTTAACAGTACTGGATTATGCCAGACTCACCGGTAAGACCCGCCAGTACGCTTTGAAGCTTATCAATGAAGGCAAGCTGACTGCTTTTAAGGCTGAGCAGAACGGCAGGGGCGGCAGTTCGGGGAAAGCTTACCGGATCCCGGTAAGTGCGCTGGATCCGAAGCTGTACAGTAAGTACAAGCGTGAACAGAACCGGAAGAACGGCATTAAAGAGCCTAAGCCGGACAGGACACAGGAACTGCCGACACTGGAAGAAATGAGCGAGGGCGAACGCCGGGAGGTTGCCTTCTGGAAGAAGACGATCGAAGAATGGCGTGCGTTCCGAAATTGCGGGGAGTCGAAAGCAGAGGCAGATGAGACCTTCCTTAAGGAATTGCAGGAGCAGTACCCGGAGATGAAGCTCTCGGTCAGAATCATCAGGCGGAAGGATCAGGCACTTCGTGAACTGGGCGAGGCGGCGCTGATCGACAGGCGCGGCAAGCACGGGAACCATAAGAAAGCCCTGCCGGATGAAGTCTTTGCAGTATTTACAAGCTTTTACCTGGATGAGAGCAGAAAAAGCGTGTGTAAGTGCATGGAACTCACGGAGATCTATCTGAAGCATGAACATAAGGAGGAGCTCCTGCCGCTTGCATCGTCACAGACGTTTACCAGGGAGATTCTGCGGAGAATACCGCCTGCGGCGCTGGTGTTGTGCCGGGAGGGCATGAAAGCATGCACTGACAAGATGTTACCTTTTATCCATCGTACTTATGAAGACCTGCAGAGCAATGATATCTGGGTATGTGATAACCATACGTTTGATGTATTTATCAATGATGGGGAACATGAGAAACCGATCAGAGTCTATCTGACAGCGTTTCAGGATGTCAGGAGCAGAAAGTTTGTAGGATGGTATGTGACCTTAAACCCGAGTTCATCCGCTACCCTGGTCGCGTTACGAAGGGCGATCGAGAAATACGGCATCCCGAAGAGGATCCTTTCAGATAACGGCCGGGAATTCCTTACCTTCGATATCGGCGGCCGGGGATTCCGGAAGAGCAGGAAGCCGGGAAAGGATGAGCATGAGATCCCCACGATCCTGCAGAACCTTGGCATAGAATTTACCACAGCGATGGTCAGGAACGCCAGGGCGAAGATCATTGAGAGGGCGTTTCTGGATGTGAAGAACGGGTTTTCCAAGATGTTCGAGGGATATACAGGCGGTACGGTTGCAGAACGCCCGGAGCGGCTTCGGAAGACAGGGAAGGATGCGGACAACTTCATACTCCTGCCAGAATTTATCAAATATGTTGATCTGTACATAGAGGGAATATTTAACAAGCATAAACATTACGGCGTGGGAATGAACGGCAGGACACCAGACCGGGTATATGCAGACTGCCTTGCGGAGCAGAGGATTGCGACACCAGAGCAGCTCAATCTGATGATGCTGCGCAATACACGGATGCAGAAAGTCACAAGAGATGGTGTATATGTCACCCTATATGGCGAGAAAGTGCCTTTTAATAGCCCGGAACTGAATTTCTACCATATAAACAGGAAAGTTTATGTACGGTATAATCCGGATGACCTGCGAGAAGCCCGGGTTTATGACGATCAGGACAGATTTTTGTGTACGGTACAGCAGACGGATTTCCTCAGTTATTTCGCAGATAAGGATAAAGTAAAAGAACATATCCGCAAGAACCGGAAGTATGCCCGGACTGTACAGGACTGGGTGGATGTCAACGTCAACAAGAGTTTTGATGAGCTGGATCTGATCATGTGGCAGGCAGAACGGAACAAGGAAGAGGATGGCTGCATGCCGAATCCGAAAATCGTTGAGATACATGCACTGGATAAAAAGGCGGCGGAGCAGCTGCCAAAAGCTGCCGGCTTTGGAGATGATGAACCGATCGACTATACGATGGCAGTGGAACGGCTGCGGGATGTGCAGGAAGGTTAGGAGGAACTGCATGAAGACCTATACAGTGAATGAATATGAGCAGGAGGATTATTCCAGGGCAAGGGAAGAAATGACTGACCATGAGGCGGCGAGGATACTTGAGAAGATCGACCGGGTATGGCTCCCCGGGTATGATTTCACCGGGGAGCCGAGGGATTTTGAAAATTATAAACTGCATGCCGCGCTGGACCGGGCGATTAAGGCATTGATTTAAACTTTAGCGGAAGCGAGGGAAAGGATGACAGATAAAGAAGTTATTGAAATGTTGAAAGAAATGCAGGAGAGAACCGCTCATACGATGGGTTTTTTTATAGGGCATGTTACACAGGCATGGGTGATCAAAGATTTACTTGGTTCTAAAATTGCAGAACTGGAAGGAAAGTCTGATTCTTAAGGAGGGGCATACATGGAATGTATATATAATACTGGTGGTTTTTGTTACAGGGATAATGAGAAGACAGAGGAATGCCAGTACATTGGGGATGAGGAGAACTGCGTGGAGGCAGAGGAAAGTTAGGAAGGATTATCACAGGAGGGCTGAAAATGGAAGAAGTATTGGACAGGACAATGGAAGGGCAGGCTGATTACCAGAATGCGATAGACAGTTTACGGGAGTATATCACGAAGAGCGGCAAGACACAGACAGCGGTGGGCACGGAGCTGGGAGTATCCGGCGGGGCGGTCAGCAGCTTCCTGTCAGGGAAGTATAAGACACCGCATACGCTGATCCCGAAGGTCATGGCGCTGATCAGCATGAACGCAAAGAAAGCAGTGGCACCGAAAGCACCGGATTTTGCGGAGACATCGATCAGCAGGACAGTTTATAACACGATCGCATACGCACACCTCCGGGGCGTGATCTCGGTAGTCTACGGGGATGCCGGGGTGGGCAAGACCAGCACTGTGCGTGAGTATGTGAAGAATGACAGCCTGGCACTGCTGGTCACGATCTCGCCGACATATTCCAGCATCACGGGAGTAAATGAGCTGATCGCCGCACAGTTAGGCGTCAGGGAAAGGGTTTCCAGAAGGCTCACGGCAGAGATCGTGGAAAGGCTGAAAGACAGCGGGAGGGTCCTGATCGTGGATGAGGCCCAGCACCTGACGGTCCGGGCGCTGAACCATCTGCGCTGCATGTCGGATGAGAGCGGCGTCGGCATTGCGCTGGTGGGGAATGAAGAAGTCTACAGCAAGCTGCGGGGCAGCGGCAGGGCAGATTTCGCGCAGCTCTTTTCCCGCGTCGGCATGCGTAAGCAGGTGCAGACAAGGGATATCAGGATGGAAGATATCCGGAGTATCTTTGGGAAATATGAACTGGATGACGGGATATTGAAGCTGCTGGGAGGGGTAGCGAATACACCCTACGGCCTGCGCGGTGCCGTGAATGTCTATATCAACACTGCGGCGGTATACGGAGAGGTCACCGAGAAAGGCATGGTGAAGGTGATGCGGGACATGAACATAGGATAGGAAACGGCTGCGGGTGTGCCCGCACCGTCTAATGCAGCTCCACGTCCGGGGTGGAACGGTCACAAGCCCGTGTAAATGCAGAGTGGACGGAACAATGACAATTACATATGTGAAAGGAGTTTATATGAAACAGGCAAAGAAGCCCACAAGGGAACAGAAAAAGTTTCTGCGTGCAAAAGGGCTTGACCCGGAATCATGGATGGTCGTAAAGGATACGGCGGAGTATCTGGAAGCAGTGAGCCGCAGGGAACTGGCATCCTGCGAGATGCGCAGGATAGAAGGGGTAAAGAAAAAACCCAGGACAAGGAAGTTATCCAGGGCGCTCACGGCATTACTGGCAGCAGGCATGATGTTTTCTGCCTCAGGGATGGAAGCACATGCGGTCAGCGGGGCGGAGGTAGCGGCCATGGCGGAGCGGATCGGCGCGGCATATAACCTGTGCCCGGAGCTCCTGCAGGCAGTCGCCTGGCATGAGAGCAGTTATGATGAGGATGCGGAGAACGGCGGGTGCATCGGGCTGATGCAGGTGTCGGAGCGCTGGCACCGTGACAGGATGGCCAGGCTGCAGGTGGCGGACCTGCATGACCCGGAAGGGAACATGCTTGTTGCGGCGGATTATCTGGCGGAACTGTTCTGGCAGTATGAAGACATAGGCATGGTCCTGATGGTATATTCCGGCGATTCAGGGGCGGAGGAACTTGAACTGACCGGAGAAGGGTTATCAGAGTATGTGGAGGAAGTGACAGAGTATGCAGGCCTGCTTGAAAGGCAGCATGGAAAATAGAAGGAGGGTAAGGACATGGCAAGGAAGAGGATGGAAGAACCGGAACTTCAGAGCTGGGAGGAAGTGGACGGCACACTGAAGAAGATCCGGGAGACGGAGATCGCACTGACCGATATCTCCACGGCAGCGGAAAAGCTCATACTGGATATCAGGCAGCAGGCGGAGGAGGACGCCCAGCAGTATAAGGACAGGATCAAGAGGATGGAACTGCAGGTAAAGGAATTTACGACAGCGCACAGGGATGAGATGCTCCCGGCGAAATCAAAGGAGATGACTTTCGGCCAGGTCGGTTTCAGGAAGAGCACGAAAATAATACTTCCCCAGAAACTGGACCGGGTGATCACAAAACTGAAGAAGCTGGGCATGGGAGACTGTATCATCACGAAGGAGACAGTGGACAGGGACATCTTAAAGACTTATGATGAGAAGACGATCCTGGAGGTCGGCGGCACACTGAAAAAGGCAGATACTTTCTGGTATGAGACGAAGCAGGAGAAGGTTGCAGGCCCGGCATAGGAGGGGCATATGAGGAAGATAACGGGAGCGCAGAACAAGAAGATCCACATGCTGGCGTCCCAGCTCGGGATGGATGATGACCTGCTGCATGAGTTTGTGGGGATGGTCACGGGGAAAGAGCATATCAGCGGCCTGTCGGTAGCGGAAGCGGTGAAGGTCATAGACGGGCTTGCCGGAAAGCGTGGGTACGCTTCCGGCAGCCATATGACAGACCGCCAGAAGAGCTATATCTTTTTTCTCATGAAACAGGCAGGGTGGACGGACAACAAAGGGGATCCGGATCTGAAACGGCTGGACGGTTTCGTGAGGAAGCAGTACGGGACGGACAGCCACAGATTTCTGGACAGGAAGACGGCCAGCGGCGTGATCGAATTTCTAAAAGAGTGGAATAAACGGCAGAAAAAGGAAACAGAGAGGCAGGCGTGATGCAGGAAGGAGGCTGTCCTGATGGAAAAGAAGAATACATATGAACTGACACTGGATGACCTCCAGGAGCAGCACAGGGAGTATGCGGAAGTGATAGGGGTTGACAACCTGCTGAAATTGTCGGATACTTTTGGAGGGACGAGCATCTATATCCCCCAGAGGAAGGAACTGGAGAAGAATAAGGTCTACAGCAGGATCCATAAGGAATTCGACGGGAGCAACCTGCAGGAGCTGACACAGAAGTACGGGGTGTCCAAATCGACAGTATACAAGATCGTCAGCGACAAGGTCGGCCGGGGAGCATGGAACATTCCGGGGCAGATGTCCATCATGGACCTGCTGGGATGAGAGTGGTTCCAGAAGTTTTTCCATAATGGAAAGTACAAAAAAATATAGTAATGATACGATGGCTGTACAGGGAAACCTGTGCAGTCTTTTTTTCATAACAGCCTTCCGACGAAAAGGAGAATGGTCATGGCAGCAGTCAGTATTTTCACAAAGATATTATGTGTGGCTGGGATTATTGCTGCCCTGGCGGTTCTTCTGGCTGCAATCATAGGGATGGCAGTGATCTGTTACGGGGTCAGGTATTTTGATGAATGGGAAGAAAAATGGTGATGGCGGGGGTGGCCAGCATGGGAGCAGCGGAGACGATCAACCTTATAGGGAATGTCGGCGTGACAGTAGTCATGTTGGTGATCTTTGTAGGCTATGTCCTGCAGAAAGCAAAGAATGATGATAAGCGTGTGTCGGATGCGCAGCAGGCGGCGATCGAAGCAACGACAGCTGCCTACACTGATGCACAGGAGAAGATAGAGGAAGCCAACCGGGCGATCCGTGAGCGAGAGGATATCCTGTTAAGCAGCAGCATGGAACGTGAGGAGATCCTGCGGAAGGAATCGGAGAAACGTGAGGAGCTGATCCGGAAGGAATCAGAGAAGCGTGAGAGCATTCTCATGTTAAATATGGACAGGATCACGGAGAGCATGGATTCTATCACAAAGGCGTTAAATAAGATCGAGAGCAGCTTCTCCGGGATAGACCGTAGACTGGAGAAGATAGAAGAGAGGATCGGTACTGCAGATGAACAGGATTGAGATCGCGGACAGGAAGGTGCTGCGGGGAAATGTGATAGAAAAGTTATACGCAAACTATGGTGAGGACCTCAGGATCGCGTCTTTGAAGAACCTGCTCCGGACAGGCGGCCTGGTAACGGAGGACGAACTGAAAAAGGCGATCTTCTACCTGGGCGGTAAGGGCAAGCGGTATATACACGTAAATGTGAATGAAGACAGCTGGCTGGATGGCACGATCTGGCTGGAACCTGCGGGAGTCAATCTCGCAGAAGGAGATATCACAGACATAGGAGTGGAGATCGATGAGTAGAGTAATGGATACAGCAGAACATGAGGCACTGCGTTTGGAAATCCTGGAATTGTGCAGGGAAGCACAGCCCTATGGGACAAATCCGAACGTCTTGAGGGCGGCGCTGCGTAAGAGTGGTTATGACCTGCCTGAGCGGGACCTGCTCACGCAGATCGGCTACCTGAAGGACAAGGGGCTGGTGGAGACACAGGAAGTGCAGAACAGGAGGCTTGGCCTGCAGAGACTGGTCGTACGGCTGACATCTGAAGGGACAGACTATCTTGAGGGCAACGGCCCAGACATTGCAGGGGTGGGCTGATATGGAGAAGAACAGGAGCCATGGGAAAATTGACCAGCTTCCGCCTGCACTGCGTAGGGAAGTGGAGAACCGCCTCCTTAATGGTGACACCTATGAACAGGTGTCGGGCTATCTGAAAGAACAGGGGGAAGAGGTCCATGTGTCCAGCGTGGGCAGGTACGGCAAGAAATTCCTGAACCGTTTTGAGTCAGTCAGGGTTGCAAAGGAGTTTGCCAAGCTGCTGGCGGAGGACAACGTGGACCGCCCTGCCACAGAGTTGCATGAAGCCAATAACCTTCTGGCGTCCCAGCTGATCATGGAAGCCCTTATTGATGATGAGATGGATGCCGCCGACCGTGCCAAGGTAGCGAAGAGTATCGCAAGCCTGCAGGGCGCACAAGTCAGGAACGAGAAGCTGAAGCTGGAAGCCAGGAAGGAACAGGGTGCAGTACATGTGGCCATGGAGCTTTTAAAGGAGAAGGTATTCTCGGAGATCGGGGAGAAGCACCCGGAGATCGCGGCCACGCTCTTAGAACTGGCGGAGAACACAGAGAAGGAGCTGGCCAGGATGCAGTAATAGACTCCCCGATAATAAGCCCTTATTTGGCTTTTAAGCTTTTTGCGGGGAATTGCGCGGGGAAATTATTTCATAGGGCAGTTTAAGCCTTTTAAAAGGGTTTTAAACCAGGTTGCAGTACTCCTACTATGCCCGGAAGGATGTGGACAGAAATGGCAAGTGCGGATAACTGGAAAGAAAAGGCGAGGGAGTATTACCAGGACGGCCTCTCCTTTACGGATATTGAGGCGCTGCTGGAGGTGTCCCGGAAGAGTATCTCTTCTTATATAAAGAGTCTGCCGGAGTATGGCCGGATCCGGGAGAGACGGCAGAAGGGCCGCGCGGAGAGACGGCGGGAATACAAGACGGAGAAGCAGAGGCAGTACAGGCAGCAGGCCAGCCCGGGGATCCATGCCGTCACAGGCGATACGATACGGCGTGAGCATGAGCTTGCCGTGATGGAATTATCAAGGGAGAGGTACCACGGATAGAAAGAGGGTTTTAAAGCCCTTTTTTTCGTGCTTAAAAATATCTTTAAAAACTGTTTAAAGGGGACTTTTACATGCAGACGTTCGCGCAGCAGTTTGCGGCACAAATGAATAAAGCAGAAACGCAGCGCGACAGGAACCTGCGGATGGGCAGGGAGAACCTGCGGACTTTCTGCAACCTGCGCAAGCCGGATTTTTATAAGCCAAAGAGGGAGTATCAGGACGTTTTGTGCAACACGCTGCAGGCGGCCTACGAAAAACGCCTGCTCAACGAGAAGACGGGCAAACCGGTCAAGTACCTGATCATCAACCTGCCGCCCGGCTACGGCAAGAGCTACACCCTTGCCAATTTCGCCAACTGGGCCTATGGCAGGAACATCAAGAATAAGATCATCACCGTTTCCTACAATGGCACGATCGCGCCGGAGTTTGCACGGACAACGCGGGACATGGTAGCGGAAGAGCCGGATCCGGAAAATGAGGATTCCTACACGACAAAGGACTTCTTCCCGCACGTGCAGCTGAAATACGGGGATTCCTCTGTGATGAAGTGGAGCCTGGAAGGGAGCTATGCAAGCTACCTGGCTACATCCTTTGACGGTACCGTCACTGGCATGCGCGGCAACATCATCATCATAGACGACCCGATCAAGAATGATAAGGAAGCGGTCAACGAGGCGGTAAAAGAAGGCCACTGGAATTATCTGAAAAACACGCTGTCATCAAGAGCATTACCCGGGGCACTATGGGTGATCGTGCTGACCAGATGGGCCACAGACGACCTTGCCGGGAAGCTTCTTGAGAAATATCCGGACAAATGCCATGTGCTGGAGATCACGGCGCTGGATGTGGACGGGCCGGAGGGAGTCAGCACCTGTGAGGATCTTTTCCCTACGGAAGACCTGCAGGATAAACGCCAGACACTGGATCCCCACATCTGGGGAGCCAACTACATGCAGAAGCCCGTGGATCTGGAAGGCGGCCTGTACGGGAGATTTGAGACTTACGACGCGGTGGATCCGGATAAGTTTGAGCGGGTGCTCAACTATACGGATACGGCGGATGAAGGGGATGACTATCTGGGCAGCATCTCAGGCGGCACCATTGGCAGATATCTCTATGTTACGGATATGTACTATACACAGGACGCCATGGAGAAGACAGAACCGGAGCTGGCAAGACGCCTGCAGCTTAACGGTGTCAGGGAGTGCCTGATCGAGAGCAACAACGGCGGCCGCGGGTTTGCACGGAACGTGATCAGGCACCTGCGGGCGCTCAAATGTTTTAAATGCACAGTCACATGGTTCCACCAGAGCAAAAACAAGCGGACGCGTATCATCACAAATGCATCCAACGTCATGGAGCAGGTGATCATGCCATCGGACTGGGAGACACGCTGGCCGGAGGCAGCAGAGCATATCCGGAAGTACCAGAAGAAGGGGAAAAACGACCATGATGATATCGAGGATACCCTGACCGGTATCGTCGAGTTTGTCAACGGTGATGTGAAAGGGAAGAAGAAAGCCAGGACAGGTAAAAAGAGCAGGCTTGGGCTTTAGAGGTAGGAAGTTATGTACAGATTCAGCAGGGATCAGGTTTTGGATCCCGTTTTTCTGACAAAATTGATCAGGAGATTCCAGAGCGAACAGGTGCCGCGCTTTAAACGCTGCGAGGACTACTACAGAGTACAGACACAGATCCTGCAGCGCACGATGACAGACGGCAAGCCGAACAACAGGCTGGCACACGGGTTCTGCAGATATATCACAAACATGGCAACGAGTTATTTCGCAGGCAAGCCGATCCGTTATCTCTTTAAAGATGATGAGAGCGGTGACCTTACTGCGGAGGAATATAAAGATGCTGTGCTGGATGTCTTTAAAGATAATTATATCGACTCCCTGAATTTCGAAGTATCAAAAGAAGCCAGCAAGAAAGGGATCGGGTTTTATCTGATATTCTCTAATGAGTTCTCCGGGCTGCGGATCAAGAAGCTGGATGCAGAGACACTGATCCCGGTCTATTCGCCGTCACTGGATGAATTTTTAGAGGCAGCGGTGCGGATCTGGTCAGAGCATGATATTGATGGGAAGCTGCTCACGAAATATGCGGACGTCTATGACGATACTTATATCTATCATTACAAAAAGGAAGACGGGGATATCGTTTATAAACTATACCGGGTGCCAGAGCCGCACTATATGAAGGACATCCCGGTGATCATCGTCTGGAACAACGAAGAGCAGCTGGGGGATTATGAGCCGGTCATCACGCTGAATGATGCTTATGACAATGCGCAGTCTGACACTGCCAATGACATGGACTATTTTACAGACGCTTATCTGTGCATCACAGGGGCAACAAGCATGATGGAGGATGCCCTTGCAGATGACGGGGACGATAGCGGAGGGGATGAAGGCAGGAGGGCTGCTGTAAACCTGCGCAAGAACAGGATCCTTTTCCTGGATGAACACGGCCAGGCCGAGTGGCTGACCAAGAATGTCAATGACGCTGCGAATGAGAATTATAAGAACCGCCTGTATAAAGATATTTTCTTTTTGTCACAGGTGCCGGCGCTTACAGATGAGAGCTTCTCCGGCAACTTGTCCGGTATCGCGATAAAATATAAGATGACCGGCCTTGAAGAACTGGCAATCATGAAGGAGAACAGGATGCGGTCGGCACAGACAAAGATGCTGCGGATCATTACGGATTTCCTGAATACAAAGATGAACAAGTCCTGGGACCCGGACACGGTGGAGCAGAAATATGACCGTAACTTTGTCGAGAATGTATCTGACGTCATCACGGATGTGAGGAACCTGGATGGTATCATTGCCAGAGAGACGCAGCTTGACATGCTGCCTTTAAGTATTGTGTCAGACACTTCGGCGGAGCTGGACAGGCAGAAACAGGAAGCCCTGGATGCTGAGCAGCTCCCTAAGGTTGATATCAGCAGCATTGACCGGATGTAGGTGGTGTCATGGCGAAAGATTACTGGGAGAAACGGTACCTTAAAGATAAGGCGGCGTCAATCAACAGGGCTGAGGATTACCTGGCAAAGCAGCAGAAAAAGTTATACAGCCTGGCGGAGCAGGAAATCCAGGAGGAAGTCGCGAAGCTGTACCAGAAGTTTGCAGACAGCGAGGGTATAACCCTGGCGGAGGCAAAACAGAAGATCAGGGACACTGATTTCCGTAAGATCGACTGGGAAGGGATGCTGCAGCAGGAGAAAGAACTCCGGGAACGCCTAAAGGAAGAGGATCTGCCGGAGGAGATCAGGAAACAGATTGAACAGCAGCACAGGGCGCTGGATCAGGAAATGAAAGCCTATGCAAAACGGGGCCGGGTCTCTTACCTGGAACTGCGCTCCATGGAGATCGACAAGATCCTTGTCAGCCTTTACGATGAGCAGCAGGCCAATATCTATGATTATCTTACAAACGAATTCGATGACGGATATTACCGCAGCATATACAATACGCAGCAGCGCATTGGTTTTGGACATGACTTTACCAGGCCGAGTGAGGATGCGGTAAACAGGGCTATCCTGAACCGTTATGATAAGAGGAATTTTTCGAAGAGCCTGTATGCACACTGCACAAATTTTTCGAAGGATCTGAAAAATAACCTTGTGACTGGGCTGATCACCGGCGCGAACCTTGACAAGATGGCACGGCGGATACACAAGCGCATGGGCGTTGCCTACAGTGCGGCAAAGACGCTTGTCAGGACGGAGACCGCATACATATATGAGACTGCCACTATGGCGGGATACAGTGCATGTGGGATCGAATGGTATGAGTTCCTGGCTACGCTGGATTTCAAGACGAGCGAGACCTGCCAGGAGATGGACGGAAAGCGGTTCCCGGTAAAGGATGCGGTACCGGGGAAGAATTACCCGCCGATGCATCCGAACTGCCGCAGCACGACAGTCTGCGCATTCCCAGAAGAGGATGGCAAGAAAAAGATGACAACCAGGGTCGCGAAGGATGGGAACGGGAAAGCATACGAAGTGCCTGCGGACATGACTTATAAGGAATGGCGCGGGCAGCATAAGGATAAAGCGCCTTTTCTTTCCTACGGGGAAAAACGGGCGCTGAACCAGTATATGAGTTTTGAATCTTACCAGGTCAATGAGAAACTGCGTAAGAACATCCCACTGTCCGGCCAGGAGCAGCGGCTGGTGGATAAATTGAACAGTGCCCTGGATAAGATGGATGGCTATAAAGGAAATATCATAAGGTGTGTGGATATCAGGGACCCGGCTGAACTGCAGGCATTTTTGCAGGAACATGAGAAAGGCAAAGATGTCATTTACCAAGAATTTATATCAGCATCAACAAAAGAGGGTTATAATCCTGATGCAAATATCCGCATCTATATAAAAAGTGAAAATGGGAAAGATATTTCTTCTTTTAATACATCAGAAAGTGAGGTATTATATAAGAGCAAGCAAATGTTCCAGGTGCTTAATTATATAGAAAAGGATGGTATCCATTACTTTATGATGGAGGAGAAGGATGCACGATAAGGATTATGTACCCTATACAGCGAAACGATGGACGGATATACCCAAAGCGACAGTCATCGGGAAATCTGACATTCCACCGGAAAAAGAGGCGGCAGCACATGAGGAACTGTTGCGCCTTATTGCCAGGGCGGAAGAGATCTGTGCAAAGAAGAAAGCCGGGATACCGGTAGATGACAGGCTTTAAAGGAGTTTAAAATATATTTAAAGGTAGTTAAAGGTAACTTTAGGGGATCACAGACGTGGTCTCTTTTTGATTGCATAAAAACAGGAGGTACTGAAAATGGAAACAGAAAAGAATACGGTAGCAGAAACAGAGGTGGCCGGAGCGGCGGCTTCCGGTGGTGGAGAGCCTTCAGGAGCAGGCGGGGCAGGGAAGGAGACGAAACAGGAGCCTGCAGCGCAGACTTATGACCAGGCCTACATCGACAAGCTGCTGGCAGACCAGAAGGCTGCCATGGATGCAGCAGTGGCGGAGGCGCTCAAGGTCGCGAAGATGGATGAGGACAGCAAGGCGTCCTATGAGCAGGAGAAGGCGGCAAAGGAGATGGCGGACCGGGAGGCAAAGATCGCAGCAAGGGAACGGAAGGCGGATGCGCTGGACATCCTGGCGAAGAACGATGTCCCGTCCGATTTCGTTGATATCCTTGTGGGTGACACGACGGAGAAGACAAAGGCGAACGTAGCGGCGTTTAAGGGAAAGTTTGACGCTGCCGTGCAGGCACAGGTAGAAAAGCGCCTGGCCGGGACAACGCCGAAGGGCGGAAGCGGCACCAGCGCCATGAGCGAAGAAGAGGCCATGGCGGCAGAGATCGACAAATATCTGTAAGAGGAGGATAAAGAGATGGCTTTGAACACGTTAGTATATGGAAGCGCCCTGCAGAAAAAGCTGGATGCTGCAGCAACAAAGACGCTGACATCCGGCTGGATGGATGCCAATGCAGGCCAGGTGGAATATAACGGGGGCAATAAGATCAGGATGCCTGAAATTTCCACAACCGGGCTTAAGGATTATGACAGGGATGACGGGTATCCGTCCGGGGGTGTGACGCTTGCTTACAAAGAGTATGAGATGACGATGGACCGCGGTGCCTCTTTCCAGCTGGACAGGATGGATGTAAATGAGACAAACTTTATCGTCAATGCGACATCTGTCACTGGCGAGTTCCAAAATGAACATGTCATCCCGGAAATTGATTCCTACCGATACAGCAAGCTGTATGCATTATTAAAGGAAGCGGAAAGAGTGACAGTCTATACGCCGGAGGAGAAAACCATCATGGATGCCCTGTTATCGGATATTGCAAAGATCAGGGATGAGGTTGGCGAGGATGTTCCGTTAGTTGTCACCATTGCGCAGCCTGTCAAGACAAAGCTGGAACTCAACGATAAGTTCACCAAGCAGCTGAATGTGGCAGATTTTAAATCCGGTGAGATCAGCACACAGCTGAAACAGATCAATAACTGTTTCCTGAAGCCGGTGCCGTCCTCACGTATGAAGACGTCTTATGTTTTTAAAGATGGAAAGACTGAGGGAGAGAAGGAAGGCGGTTTTGCTCCGGCAGAGAGTGCAAAGCAGGTCAACTGGATCATTACAGTACAGAAAGCGCCGATCGCAGTCACGAAGCAGGATAAGATGAAAGTCATCGATCCGGACACTTACCAGAAAGCTGACGCCTGGTTTATTGGTTACCGCCGTTACCATGAATTATGGCTGCCGGAGGGCAGGTATAAGAAATGCTGGGCGAATGCGGAAGCATAGGAGGACATGGGATGAAGCAGGAGATGAGAAAACTCAACCGCGCGAAGTATGCCCGCACTATTGAAGAGATGGCACAGCTGGCCGCGCAGGGCTATGTCCCGGTGGGGACGGCTGCAGCAGATCCACCGGACGCAGCCTCCGGGCAGCCAAGTGCTGATCCCGGCAGGAAAAATAAGAAGGCTGCACCGTCAGGTGGAACCTCCGGCCGGAAAGATAAGAAGACAGAACAGCCCGCAGCAGCACCGGATCAGGAAGGCAGCAGCGCGGAGCAGACAGCGGAAAGACCGGATCAGGCGGCAGAGGGACTGGATCAGGCAGCAAGCGTACCGGAGACGCCTGTGGCAGATCCGGCACAGGCTGGGGCAGACGGAGGCGGTAACGGGACATGATCGACATGGATGCAATGCTGAAAAAAGTCAAAGTACGGCTGGGCATCAGCCCGGAGATGACGGAGCACGATGAGGTGCTCCGCCTGATGTTAGAGGATGCGGTCATCATGATCCGGATATTCTGCAACCGGGATATATTCCCGGTACAGCTTGAATATGTCGCCCGCCAGATCGTTGTCAACGCTTTTTATAAAGAAAACGGTGATAACGTGGCATCCATCAAGCGCGGGGATACACAGATCACTTATACTGAGACAATCAGCAAAGATGATATGACGCAGGAGCACAGGGAATTGTGCTGCAAATACAGGCGGATGCGCACTGGATAGAGGAGGGAGCATGAGTTTTAAGGACTTGAGCTATAAAAAGCCGAAGGGAGCAGCGAAGAAGAATGGTAAGAAACAGGGAAGCAAACGTACTGGCAAAGACGTTCAGGGACCGGATGAGCGTATACAGGACGAGACGGGTCAGGGATCCGGAGACACAGGGGACGGTTGAAAAGAAAATCACCATCTATGAGAATATTCCCTGTGCGCTCAGCCAGAAGGCGAATGATACGCCGGAGAAGCAGGAGTTTCATTCCGAGAAAAAATGCACGCATACGGTCTTCACGCTGCCGGGCGTGGAACTGTTAGATAATGACAGGGCAGTCATTATCACGGAGGCCGGGCAGGAGTTCTCGGGAACCACAGGCAGGACATTCGGCTATATTAGCCATGGGGAAACACCATTTACAGCGGAGGCCTTGGCATGAGCATGAAGAGCCTGGAGGATCTGGAGCGGGCTTTTGACAGAGGGCTGAATGCCTGGGAGTCCGGCATCGTTGTGGAGCATGCCGAAAAGATGGGGAAAAAGATCGTCCGGGAGGTAAAACGGGAAACGAAGGTCGTGACGGGAAATCTGCGCCGCAGGTGGGATGAACGGGTGGAGGCACGCAGTAACGGTGCTGATATTATTGTGGAAAATGATGCTGAGTATGCCGCTCCGGTTAATGACGGCCATCGGGTCGTACGTGGAGGCCGGACAGTGGGATTTGTGGAAGGCCGCCATATGCTGGAGAAAGGGATTGCCAATTACCAGAATGTATATCTGAAGGATGACCTGCAGGAGATGGTGGACGATCTGGGAAAGAAGATGAGGGGATGACATGGTTACACTGCAGGAGATATCGACAGGTATCATCAGGATACTGCGGGAAAAGCTGGAGATCGAGTACATCACGCAGGAGGACATGGGCAGTACAGATGGGCAGGAATTTATACATATACAGTTGATCCCGCTTAAGTCAGCTGCAGCGGCAGCAGGACATTTTATGGACAGGCAGATATTTGTGGATATCGCGTATATGGAGAAGCTGCATACCCCAAATGCGCGGATTTATGAAGTTCTGGACATGATCGACCAGGCGTTTAAGCCTTTTTTTAAGATCAAAGACCGTGCATTCAGCCCGCCTGCACAGATGGATATCACAGACGATATAGGACATTACAAGATGACGCTGGAGTTTACAGATACGGTACCGCAGGAAGAAGGGCCGCTTATGGAGTATCTGGCAGTCAGTCTGCATTAGGGAAGATTGGAGGAGATGAAGATGGGATTACCTGAGATCATCATCACATTTAAGAAGAAAGCATCCTCAGCGATATCCAGGAGCCAGCGCGGCATGGTGGCGGTGCTCCTGCAGGATGACACGGCGGAGCAGTTTTTGACGCCGTGCACACGCTGGAAGGATGTAAAGGAGACAGAGTGGACAAAAGAGAGTTTAAAAGTGCTTAAACTTGTCTTTAAAGGAGGGCCGCGCCAGGTCCTGATCGTGAGGGTGCTGCGGACAGAAGGGAGTCTTGATCTGGCTGAGACGCTGAAGCAGATCATGCACATCAATATCGATTACCTCTGCTATCCTGGCTATCAGACATCTGACCTGACAGCACTGCGTGAGTCTATCAAAGAGGCACATGAAAAAGGGAAGAAGGTCAAGGCAGTATTGCCTGGCGTGGCTGCGGATGACATGCACATCATCAACTTTGCATCCAGGTACGTGACAGCCAAGTGGATCGACGATGAGCGGCCTGTCACATACACGGCAGCGGAATACTGCTGCAGGATCGCGGGGATCCTTGCCGGACTGCCGCTGACGCAGAGTTGCACTTTTTACGTGCTAGACGAGATCGTGGATGCAGACGTCCCGGAGGATCCGGATACAGATATAGATGCAGGAAAGCTGATTATTGTATTTGATGGAGAGAAGCATAAAATCGGGCGCGGGGTAACAAGCCTGCAGACTGTGACGCTGGAGACGCCGGAAGAATATAAGAAGATCAAGATCGTGGAAGGGATGGATGTCATCAGGCATGATATCTTTTCTACGTTTGAAGGCAGTTATATCGGCAAAGTGGTCAACAGCTACGACAATAAGCAGATGTTTGTCGGGGCCATAAATGATTACCTGCGGTCGATGCAGAACGCGGTCCTAAATGCGGAAGCGGAAAATGCCGTACAGGTCAGCGTGGAGGGCAACCGCGGATATCTGGAAGACCACGGGATTGATACAGAGGATATGACGGAGCAGGAGTTGAAGGAAGCAGATACAGGTTCGTATATGTTCTTAGAGGGGACGTGTACCTTTCTGGATGCGGCAGAAGACCTGAAGCTGGATATGAGCATGTAGGAGGGGTAAGGGATGTCAGAGACTATCAGAGGGAACAGGACACTGTCAGGTACATGGGCGGAAGTCTGGTGGAACGGCTTCAAGGTCCTTGAAATCAGCAAGATCACGGCAAAAGTAACAGTCAATAGGGAAGATGTGCAGCTGGGGCTGGATGTAGATACAAAGATCACGGGCTGGAAAGGCGAGGGGACGCTATCACTGATCAAAGCTTTTACGCGTTTTGAGGATGTGCGTCAGGAGATCGCCAGGGGACATGACCCCCGGGGCACGATCATCACGAAGTTAAAGGATCCCGATGCCACAGGCGGGCAGACGGAGCGTTACCAGATCGGCAACGTGGCATTGTCAGAATTCGGTTTTGAGTACGAGAAAGGCGCTGTCGTGAAACAGGAAGTGCCGTTTTCGTTTACGCCGTCTGACATGATCAATCTGGACGCGGTGCAGGATGTATAGATACAGGCAGATCATAAAGATCCAATATAAAAATACATACAGGAGGTATAAAGGAAGCATGGATCAGAACAAGGTAGTCATTTTTGAACAGTTTGCAAAGAAAGCAAAGGAAAAGATTGAGGAGCGGAAGAAGTTACATAAGGAGGAGCTGGTGATCGGCAGCATCGGCATGAATATGGATATCAGAGGGCTGTCGGATACAGAGTTGAATGAAATCTTTGAGTTTTCTGATGATTCTATCGAGAATGATAAGTACGCTGTCTATTTTGCCAGCAACACGCTGCAGGAAGCGGCAAAGATCATGGTGCAGAACGGCAGCCTGGAGGAAAGGAAGGAGTACACGATCACAGAAATGTTCACCCAGGCAGAACGCAGGTTTATTGTAGAGCGCATCCTGGAGCTTTCAGGCGTGGGCGGCGAGGCAGATATCAAGATCAAGGAGAAGGAAGAAGTAAAAAACTTTTAAAACAGTCCCGGCTCATGTGGGTGATGGGGTACTGGATGCAGCACGGCGGTTTCCGTCCGGAAGAGATCCTTGCCCTGTCGCCACAGGAGCGGACTGTGTGGCAGGCGATAGCGGAACTTAACAGGCAGCAGCATAAAGAGGATATCAGGGATGCAGTGGAAGAAGCTCTCGTGGATGTCTTGTCCGCACTCTCAGCAAAATAAATAAGGAGGTGGCATCTGATGTCGGAAGTCTTCGGGGCGGTCATTTCTGTTAAGGACAACGTATCAGGTGTCATGAAGCAGGCAAAGGACTCAACTACAGGCTTTCGTGGAGAGGTAGAAAAAGCAAAAAAAGACTTAGAGAAACTTGACAAGCAGAAGGTGAAGGAGAAAGAACTCCGGATCAGGAATACATCAGCCTATAAGTCAATCGAGGATGTAAAAAAGAGGCTGGAGCCGCTGACAAAGAAGACGGTCGAGATTAAGGCGAAAACGGAGCAGGCAGTTGAAAAAGCCAAGAAGTTCGGTTCCGTACTGGACAAGATCAAGACATCCAAAATAGTAAATGTCGCCGTCAATGGTGTAGAAAGGGCTACAAAGGCATTGGGTAAGGCTGCACTCATCGGCACGGCAACAGCTTTTACCACGGCAGCGGCAGCCGGTACGATGGCGGTCAACTCCGCGATTGACTACCAGGCTCAGATGCAGAACGTAGGCACTTTGTTAGACGGTGACGTCCAGGGCAAGCTGCAGGGGATGTCGAAGCAGCTCAAGCAGGTATCTCTGGATACGGGCGTCTGTACATCCGACCTGACGGAAGGGCTGTACCAGGTCGTATCCGCCTTCGGGGAATCTGCAGACAATGTGAAGCAGATGGAGATCGCGGCTAAGGCAGCCAAGGCCGGGAATGCCACTACGGTGGATTCCATAAACCTGCTGTCTGCAGTGACAAAGGGGTACGGCGATACATCCGCTGCGGCGATGCAGAAAGCCTCAGACTTGTCATTCATGACCGTGAAGCTAGGCCAGACAAGTTTCCCAGAACTGGCAGCGAGCATGGGGCAGGTGGTACCGTTAGCCTCCACCCTGAAAGTAAGCCAGGAGGAACTGTTCGGCGCGATGTCCACCCTGACAGGCGTTACAGGTTCTACCAGCGAGGTCACTACGCAGCTGAAGGCTACGATGCAGTCTTTTCTCTCTCCATCAACAGAGATGGAGAAGACGCTTAAAAAGATGGGCTACGCTTCCGGTGCGGCAGCGCTGGAAAGTGAAGGACTGGGCGGCATCCTGGTTAAGCTGAAAAGCCAGGTAAAAGGGGATGAGGTCGCTTTTGCGAACCTGTTCTCCAGCGTCGAAGCAAAGAATGCGGTGCTGGCACTGACCGGGAACCAGGCAGAGAATTTTGCTGAGAAGACAGCGGCCATGTTTGAGGCTTCCGGCGCGGCAGATGCAGCTTTTAAGACACAGACAGCCTCCGTAAAGGAGATGGCAGCGAAGGTCAAAAACGCCGGGAGTGTGATGCTCACCAGCCTGGGTGAGAAAGCGCTGCCTTACATCCAGAGTGCGCTTGAAGGTGTCATCGAAAAGATGCCGGAGTTGACAGAAGCAGTCGGCAGCGCCATAGAGACGGCAGGACCCGTATTTGAGCAATTAGCCGGAAGCGTGTCTGGATTTTTCGAAGCGGCAGAGCCTGTGTTGCAGCAGACTGCGGGCCTGTTTGGCGGGGCATTTAAGCAGGCCTTGCCTGCAATCACGGAATTAAAGGACAACTTTACAACGATCCTTCCGGCGGTGGAGCCGGTGGTCACAACACTTGCGGGGGTAGTTTCGTCAGCAGTCCCGCCGATTGCGGGCATCTTTTCTGGAGTGTCTTCTGTGGTAGCGGATGTGATGCCGGTCATTTCGCAGATTGTGTCAAATGTGGGCGCGAAGGTATCCGGCATATTTTCGTCGATGGGCAGCGAGACAGGCGTGCTGCAGCAGCTGTTTGAAACAGCAGGGCCGGCGATCTCTTCAGTATTGTCAACGGCATGGGCTGTGATCAGTCCGATCTTAGACCTGGCAATTCAGGGAGTGGGGCTATTAGCCGATGCATTCGGCTGGGCATTCCCGTATATCCAGGGGATCATTGAGACAGTCTGGTCAGTGATCGGCCCGGTATTCGAAAAGATCGGAGACGGGATCGGCACGATCGTATCAGCAGTAAAAAAGATCCGCGGTGTGGATGACGGCGGTACCGGAGGTGGAGGAACTGGCGGGAGTGTTCCGGCACATGCGACAGGGACATCTTTTTTTTCCGGCGGCTGGACAACGGTCGGAGAACATGGACCGGAACTCATGAACCTCCCAGCAGGAGCGAAAATACTCTCAAATCAGGAGAGTAAGAACGTACAGGGAGACAGGAAGATATCCATTAACGTGGAGCATATGGAGGTCAGAAGTGAGGCTGATATCCAGAAAGTAGCGGAGGAACTGGCAAAAAGACTGGAAGAAGCGGAGGAGAACCAGTGATGAGGAAAACAAGGACAGTTTTATTAGTCACGGATGACGGGCAGTTTGAACTGTCTGTCAACCCTCCGGAGATCTCCGTGACACAGGATAATAAGGATAAGACGATAGATCTTTTAAATATAGGCGAGATCAACGTGCCAGGGAAGCGCGGACTGGTCAGAGTATCTCTGGCGACATTCCTTCCGGACAGTAACAGTCCTTTTTATACAGGGAATGCGCCGGAGCGGATCATACAGGCAGTGAAAAAGGCAAAGAACGGGCAGAAGTCCATCCGGATCATCATATCCGGGAGCGATGTCAATACGCTGTTCAACGTTTCGTCCATGAATGAAATTTATAAAGAAGGGCAGGTTGATATCTATATTTCCTGGTCTTTTGTGGAATTAAGGGATTTGAATACAGGGCAGGTGGCCAGTTTTGTGCGCAGGTATACGGATACGGGGTTGTGCACGCGCAGTACAAAGCGCAGAGTACCCAAAACGGTCACCGTACAGAGCGGGGATACCTTGTGGATCCTGGCAAAACGGTATTATGACGATGGCAGCCGCTGGAAAGACATAGCCATGGCAAATGATATGTATGAAGATGCTTTGGTGCCGGGAATGCGGCTCATTATACCGCTGTGATATTTTATCAGCAGAAAAGAGATCTCGATATGAAGGTGTATATTAATGGTGCAGATTTTTCAAAGGAGATAGAGTCGGTCAGCTGGAGCGGGGATGAGAACCAGCTGGCACGGAAGGTGAAGATTACTTACCTGTATGCACCGCGTAGTACTCCGGCTTACACCAAGGCGGCGGTAAAAGGCGACAGGCTTACATTGGGCGGAGGAATCTTTCAGGGAATTATACTGAATGAAGAGCGTACAGAGAATTCTATTACAATGTCAAACACAGCATATGATTATGCCTGGTATCTCCGGAGTAAGGCTTTCGGAGTATACAAGGGCTCTCCGGCATCGGTAGTGTTACAGGTGTGCAGTGAGAATGGTATCCCCTGTGGGCAGCTGTACGATCCAGGCGGCGAGGTGGAGGTCATCTCTGCTGGAGAGAAGAGCATCAGCCAGGTGATCAGGGATGTTTACGAGGGACAGGACGTACACGTATTTATGCAGGGGACATCCGTATGTACGGAAAAGTATGGCACAGACCTGGCCGGTACAGTCACTGGGGATGATTACGTGACTGATGCAAGCTATACCAGCAGTGCGGAGAACCTGGTCAACAGGGCTGTGCTGCTGAATGCGGATGAGGAACCGGTCGGGGAGATAACGAATGGATTTTCCGAGTTTGGAACAATCAATGAGGCATATAAGATATCTGGTGATGAGTTGGATATCAATAAAGAAGCTGAGAAACTTCTAAAAGGGCTGGAAGAGTCCGGCAAAGTCGTGGTGCGCGGCAATCCGGCATTTGTGACTGGAAAGGCGGTCATCGTGGAGAAGGTCAACTCAAAGATCCGGGGACGGTTTGTGATCATCTCTGACAGCCACGAGATCCGGGACGCGTCCTACATAACAACGCTGGGACTGAGGTTTGACAGCGTCGTTATGTAGAGTTTAGCAGATGACAGTGAAGGGAGGCAGGAAGGTGGCAAACGGGGATCCATTCGCACGTATGGTTAAGATGATGGAGCGCCAGGGCGCGAACATGAATGGTTACGATATGAGCATTGCGAAGGTGGTGAATGTGGATCCGCTGCAGATCATCGATAAGGGAAACCTGATTGAACGGAATCTGTCCTGCAACGGCCTGATCACTTCCGATAAAGATGAAGAGTTGGAAGAGATACTTTCGAAAGAAGAGAATATCTCACAGGAATTAAAACAGTTTTTAAAAGACCTTTACAAGGAACTCAGGGCAGAAGCTGGCGACGAGGTACTGGTGCAGAGGGTCAATAACAGCTATTACATCTGTGGGAAGGTGGCAAAACGATGAGTGTATTTCCCTTTACAGTGGATGTGCCGGAACTGGAAGATAAGGAAGAGGAACTGCCGGTCTTCCGGGAACTGGCATATGACTATGAGAAGAACTGCCTGCTGCGGAAAGGCGGCAGGCATTACCTGGTAGAAAAGGACGAGGCACTGCAGATATGGATCTACAAAGCGCTTAAGACAAAGCGGTTTGTCTGGCCGGCTTATACGCATGCCTATGGCAGTGAGATCGAGGATGTGATCGGGATCAGCAATGACCCGGATATCATAGACAGCGAGATCAGGCGCTACATCACAGAGACACTGATGGTCAATCCATACCTGCAGGAGTTGTCTGATTTTTCTTTTGGCCACGAAAAGGATGTGGTCACAGTGGGATTTGTGGTGACGACGATATACGGACGTTTTACCCATGAGAGCGAGGTTTACAATGAGTAGGAGTTTTAAGGAGATCCTGGACCGGATGAAGTCCAGGATCGAGACGGAAGCGGACAGGCGGGAAGGTACCTGGACAGCGGACAACCTGCAGGCAGTGGCAAATGAGTTGGCACGGATCTATGAGGAGGATATTGATACGATCCTGCCGCAGGCTTTTGTCATTACGGCAAGAGGCAGGAACCTGGACAGCTGCTGCAGCGATTACGGTATTACCCGCCGTGAGGCGACAGCGGCGGAAGTGGTTATACAGCTGCAGGGGGAGCCGGGGGAATATGACTGGCTGCAGCTGTCAGCAGGGGATATCACATTTACAGTGCAGGAGCCTTTTACGATCCCGCAAAAGGAGAGCGGGGAAGGAGTCGGTACGGTATCCGTCCGGGCAGTATGTGACCAGACCGGGGACATCGGAAACGTGGCAGCTGGGAGCATCGATAAAGCTGATGACAGCCGGATCACAAAAGTAACAAACCTGGAGGCTGCAGAGGGCGGCTTTGACACAGAGTCAGATGACGCACTGCGTGAGAGGACGTTAGAGCATATCCGGATCCCGGCCAACAGCGGGAACATAGCACACTACAGGCAGTGGGCAAAGGAAGTTCCCGGTGTGTCAAAGGTCAGGATATATGACCTTGCCCGGGGTCCCGGCACGGTGGATGTGGTGCTCATAGCGGACGGTAATGAGGCAGCGCCGCAGAAGCTGGTCGAGGCAGTGGAGGAACATATAGAATCGGTGCGGCCTATCGGGGCAGATGTGCTTGTTGCAAGCGGACAGGCGGTTGGTTTGAATGTGACAGCAAATGTGACCGTAAAGGCAGGGTATACGTCTGAAAGCATACAGAACAGTTTTTATCCTTTATTGGCAGCGCATTGTGAAGCGATCGCATTCCAATCCCGGATCATTTCCTATCTGGGGATAGTCAACGTCTTGTTTGACTGTCCCGGAGTGATAGATGTATCAGGATTTACAATAAATGGAGAGACAAAGAGCCTGCACCTGCAGGACCGGCAGTTTCCTGTAGCGCAGATGCCGGCCATTGCTGTTTATGAAGATGCTGGGGGATCCGGAGGATGGATCGAGGAGGGAGCAGATGCTTAGTAAGAGTGTCCCGCCCTTTGTGGCACAGATGATTGAGATCGCGCAGCTCTTTACCGCAGAGCAGCCTGAACTTGATAGGATGGAAGCTGATCTGTCAGAACTGCTCCGGCAGTTTTACATCAAGACAGCGACTTATTCCCTTGACAGGTGGGAGGACGAATTCGGGCTGGAACGGAATACATCCCTGACGCTCATGCAGCGCAGGGCACGGGTACTGGGAAAACTTAACAGCAATCCTCCAGCGACAGTGCGGATGCTGGAGAACCTGGTGCTGCAGGTTATGGGAGCGAATACCGTGACTATCGTAGAGCACTATGCAGACTACAGCTTCACAGTTTATGTAAATACGGATTATCTTGTGGAAACGTTTGCGATTGCAAATGAAGCGGTAAGACTTGCAAGGCCCGCACACTTGTCCTATAAATTTGTAAACCGGCTGATCAGGAGATCAGTGCAAAGAGTATATTATGGAATCGCAGGCGGATATATAGGGATAGTGAAAGGAGTGGTTGAAGAATGATATTCTGTCTTACAAATGCTGGCAGGGAATATATGGCCAGGGTCAATGCCGGCGAGATCGGTATGCACCTGACCAGGGCAGTAACGGGGGCAGGTATCTCTTCCTATCCTGAGATTCTGACCAGCGTGGTAGATGAACAGCAGCAGATACAGCTTGATGCGGTACACTCTGACGGGGAATACACGATCATCGAGTGCGTACTCACGAACCTTGAATTGGGACGTGAATATATCCTGAAGCAGTTAGGCCTGTATGCTTCCGACGGTATAGAAGAAGGGCTGATCATTATTGGCCAGGATACGAATGGTGACAGGATACCAGTGCTGTCAGACAAGGAAGTAGAATACCAGTACAGTATCGGGATGCGTATCAGTAATGCTGCAGATGTTACTTTTGACTTTTCGGTCAATGACTTTGTACGGAAGAAGTATTTCTATGAACACTGTGCAGAGTTTGAGGATTATAAGGATGAAGTAGACAACAGGTTCAAAGCGCTCCCAAGGGTTCGGATCGGGCCGGAGGGACTGCTCGACAGGAAGGATACGATCCTCTTTGAGACTATGGAAGGAACTGATCTTGTTACGCGGATCCAGGAGCGTGACCATGAAGATGTCCTGCAGATATTTGAGTTTGCTTCTATATTTAAGACAGCGGAGCAGCGGGAAAGGCTGCAGAGCAGGGAAGCAGTCAGTATCCTGTTCGGAAAGATAGAACGATGGTTTGAAGATATGCGGACAGGCTGTTTCAAAGAAGCAGACGATCCGTTCACACTAATGACAGAATCCACATACAAGATTCCTGCAAAGAGACTGCGCGGGAATCTGTATGGGTTAATCACAAAAGTCAGGGGACTCATCGTGTTCGAGATAGACAGATACGTGCAGGGGCTTGAAAATCCGCGGGTAGAAAGGACGATGTATGGTGTCACAACAAGTGCCAGGGCAGATGTAGAACCATCGCCTAATCCCTATGCAGGTGTGTTGAACTGTATCATTTTTCTTGACGGGAGCAGTACTGGTGCGGCTAGAGAACCGGAAAAGTTATATGGGACAATCAAAACGAAAAAGTAAGGAGGTCAGAAATGGCAGGAAAGTATTTGCCAACGGAATTACAGGATGCTGATGGTAACGTAGTATATCCGCACACAGACGCAAGCGTTGTCTGGACGCAGGACAACAGAAATGTGGAGGAGGTATTAAAAACCAAGATGGGGCTGGTCATTAGTTCCGGGGCAATCCCGGTAGGACAGAGGGAACAGGGGACAATGTATGTTTTTATCGAAGGAGAGGCTGCCGCAAATCCGCAGTCAGTGGCGATGGCGAGCCCGGCAGTCGGATACAGGACGATTTAGGGGGATGCTTTTATGGGTGTGCTAAAGGTCATTGTACAGCTTTATGATAAGGACGGAAACCTTTTAGGCGATGCAGATGTACAGACATCCGCAGATCTTGTATTTTTTGAAGACGGGGAGAGTTTTCAATATAAGTTTGATAAAGGCGAACTGAAAGGCATGAGAGGGGAGCCGGGACCGCAGGGACCGATCGGGCCGACTGGTAAACAAGGGCTGCAGGGTCCGCCAGGTGCAGAAGGCCCGAGAGGCCCTGCAGGGCCAGAAGGACCTGCAGGACAGAAGGGTATCCAGGGATCTGAGGGCAGACGGGGAAGCGCCTGGTTTTCCGGAATAGATATCACAGGTTTTACGGAGTCTGTAGTGATATTTCCGGATTTGGATTTTGATTATGATGTAGATGACCTCTATCTTAATACCGATACCGGAGCAGTATATAGATGTTGTGAAGGAGAAGAAGGACTGGGTTGGGTGTACAAGGGGATCATCAGAGGACCCAAAGGGGATAAAGGTGAAAAGGGAGATAAAGGCGAACCGGGCCCGCAGGGGCCTAAGGGTGCGACAGGTGCAATCGGCCCGCAGGGGCCTAAGGGTGCGACAGGTGCAACCGGTGCGCAGGGACCAAAAGGTGCGACAGGTGCAACCGGCCCACAGGGGCCTAAGGGAGATTCGATCAAAGTCGGGAGTTCCTATGCGGCTGCAACAGAAAAAAATATCTATTTCAAGATCATTTAAAAAGGAGGAGATGAATTTATGGCAACATATAATGTGCAGATCGAAGATTCGGCAGGCAATAAATATCATCCGAAGCCGGATCTTTTAACAACAAAGGAGCAGCTTGCAGCAAATACTGCAGCTGGAAAGTCGGCAGACGCATTGGTGGTTAAAGAAATATATAGTAATTTAACGACAAAGCTGCCCGGGCAGTTGAAGCTGATCGCAGAAGGGAGCGGCGCAAATGTAAAGTACTACGCCCAGCTGGGTGCCGATGCAGCATCAAAAAAACGCTTGGGTAGTGAGGAAAGCATGTTTAAGGATATTGCATATATTTTTAAGGATGGCACTTTTAATACCAATGTGGCATCTTATACACTTTATTCAGCATCTATCACAGATAAATGCATTGTAGGTAGCGGATCAGGTGGTGTGTACGGGATCATAGTTAATCCAGGCAGCTATAAATATTTTACTGTTAAGTGTAAATCAATAACTACGGGCGTAAATAGCGGACAGTTTGGCATAGGAAAATCAAGTGGGAAACTGCCGGGGCTTGTTTCCAGCGGAACGGGCAGAAGCCATTACAGTTCGATGTGGACCACTGTAGATGCTTGGTCGTATCATACCATGATCGTTTCTGCATCGGCGCCTCTTTATTACGTCACTGACTGCATTATAGACAGTATTTTTTTGCATAATGGACTCATCGGATAGCAGGATGCAGAACTACCTGAAATAAATGTATGGCTGCCAGAATTAGTTAACAGTGACCGTATATTTAACACTTTTTGATGTATTAAAGGCGCTACCTCCACTGTGGCAGTCAAGAGATAACGTTAATATACGATTCCATGTTTATTGTCATATGATATATCTACAATGAGACTTTGCGTAGGATAAGTTCCGCTTGCTTTAACCGTATATATACATCAACACTGCTGTTACCCAATAATTTTTTTATGCTGCATCGGCCCCAGCTGGGCATAATACTTTGTATCTGCGCCGCTCCCTTCTGCAATCAGCTTCACACTACTGGGAAGCTGGGACGTTAAATTATTATTTAATTCGCTTTTAAAACAATTTTAAGAAACTTATCTACATGGGCCGCGAGGCTCTTATTTTATTGGTAGTGAACCGAAGAAAGGAGATGATCTTATGCTGCATCTAACATATATTGGCGAAGAAGGGAAGCATGCAGTTGACTTTGAGCGGATCAATGATCATATTGTACAGATCTCAGGCGATATCCCTGTAAAAGGCAATGGTTTTACATTGTCACGTATTGATAATGATGATAAATGGGATTACGCGGACTACAGGACTATTTATCAACTTATTGATGGGGGTGTACAGTATTCAAACGATAGATCAGTTTATGTACCGCCGGAGCCTGAACCCGTACCAGATCCAGAGCCTTACATACCAACGCTTGAAGAGGTGCAGGAGGCAAAATTGCAGGAGATCGGGACTGTGTGCGAACAAATCATTTATGCGGGGGTTGATGTTGCATTACCTAATGGGATAGAGCACTTTAGCCTGACAGAAAAAGACCAGCTCAACCTGTTTGGGAAACAGGCACAGATGGCTGCAGGGGCTGAACGGTTTGAATATCATCAGGACGGTCATCCGTGCAGGTATTATACAAAAGACGAGATGCAGATGATTGTTGAGACTGCACTTGGATTTGTCACATATCATACGACGTATTGCAACGCACTCAACATGTGGGTGTTAGCGTTGAAGGATGTAGAAACTGTAAATGATGTTGTATATGGGTGTGATATTCCTGCAGAGTATCAGAGCGAAGTTCTGAGGGATATTCTGATTAAAATGAAGGAGCAGGATGATGAAGCAGATATTTAAAGCACTTATGCTCTTACTGATTGGAGGGATGAGTTACGCGCTTGTTGAAATGGCATACAGGGGACATACACATTGGACAATGTTCATTGTTGGTGGCTTGTGTTTTTATCTGATAGGAATGATCAATGAAATATTACCCTGGGAAATGTCACTGATATGTCAGGGTATGATCGGCGCCATAATTGTGACAGTTATAGAATATTTATCTGGGAGTATCATCAATATAGGACTTGGCTGGAACGTTTGGGATTATTCCGATCTGCCGTGTAACTTGCATGGACAGATATGCCTGCTCTTTTCCGGTTTATGGGTACTTTTATCAATGCCCGCGATCATTTTAGACGATTACTTAAGATACTGGCTCTTCGGAGAAGATGAGCCACATTACACATTTTTTTGGAGGTAAAATTAGAATGAATATGTCATTAATTGTTATTACGATTTTTTTTGCAGTCTTGTGCTTTGTATGGGCGGTTGAATATTTCCGGACAAAGACGCTTGATGATATCAGAATGGATGTATACAAGCTCTTCTTGAAAGCAGAGCATGATTTTAAAGAATCACACGCCGGAAAGCAGAAAATGAAGTGGGTGATCAGTAAAGCGAGAGGTTTACTGCCTGTCTGGATGCAGATGATTATTACGGAAGAGATGTTTGAGAATATAATACAGTATTGGTTCGACGGGATCAAAGACCTGTTGGATGATGGAAAATTAAATGGTATGAATAAATGAAGGAGATTGAAAAATGAGTGAAAGATATATTGGGATTGATGTATCAGATAATCAAAAAGTTATTGATTGGAAACTTGTGGCAGCAGAGGGGTGCCAGTTTGCAATATTAAGGAGTGTAAGACATTCTGGTAAAACAGACTATCAGTTTGATGCTAACCTCAGAGGATGCAGGGAGAATAAAATCCCGGTTGCAGTTTATAAATATACTTATGCAAAGACTAATGAGGAGTCAGAAAAAGAAGCACAGCAAGTCGTAACGCTGTTAAGAGAAAACAGCCTCGTATGTAAGGTATTTTGGGATGTTGAAGACAGAGATTACCTGTATAAGTTAGGGAAGGCCAAATTGACAGAAGTTATTAAGGCAGCGCAGCGAGTGGTAGAGAGTGCAGGATTAGAATTTTGTTTATATACGGGATTGTATGTATATAATGAGAATTGGTTCGACTTCGCGCAATTTGACTGTCCGTTGTGGATCGCCAGATACCCTGTAAAAGGGACAAAAACATTCAAAGATTTTCCTGCAGAAAAATATACACCATCCGTGGGACGTGAAATTTATGGATGGCAGTTTTCGAGTGAGGGTAAAGTCAATGGAATTTCAACGAATGTGGATCTGAATGTATTGTATTATGATCCGGTCACGTTGGGTGGGAAGACACACGCTGAAGATACACAGGTCAAAGATGAGGGTTATGTTTTTATGACAGATGTCATCAGCAAAAACCAGGCACAGCAGTTGCTGAGCACGACAAAGGTCATGAATATTCCTGCCAGACTGTATAAATCTGTGTAAAGGCAGCACAAATAGACCTGCCAATAGCAGGCGGGGTATAGAAGAATTTAAAATTCATACATCTTTTATGGTTATGCTTTACCGCTTCTTGGTTGATAGTGCAGTAAATACGTGTAGTCTCTATATTCTTATGTCCAAGTAGTTCCTGCACTTGTTCTATAGGCATACCGGCATTGAGTAAGTCTGTCGCGCTGGTTCTCCGGAACCGGTGTGGATGGACATTTTCTACATTCGCGTTCAATGCAATTCTGTTAAGAAGGTCTTCCAGGCTGCGCCGGGTCAGGCGGTTATGAGGGGCTCTGCTGGAAACAAATAATGCAGGGGTGTCATCAGTGCGCATTGCGAGATAATTCTATAGATGGATGTGTGATTTAGCATTGAGATAAGTAACACGCTCTTTGTTTCCTTTTCCCAGAACTATAATGGCATCTCCTCAAACTTCGCACTTAAAAAGTACCTGTGCACCTTGAAAATTCAATCCTAACTGACATAAAAATAGCATGAATCCCTGGGTTTTGGTATAAATCTGAATAATCGAATAGCTGCCAGATATTGAGTTTTCAAGAAGCATAGGTAAAATATATGTGCGAAGTTTGAGTTACTATTTAATTCATTTTTAAAATGGATTGAAATAAAGTTTAAAAGATCATAAAAGAAGGTTTTTTTGAATGCAAATGAGGAAATGTCATTCTAAGTGTTAAAAAATGTCATTCTTTGCGCATGCATACACCAGAAAGGGATTTATTTTTGATATGAAGTTACTTGATAAAAAAGGAAAACCACATATAATACAAAAAAGGAATTGTAATCCTTATTTGTATATAGGAGGTTTCAATTCGCGGTTCCAGGCAAAATCATGTGCGGAAAAACTAACCTTGCCAAAGTCAATGTATGGTAACAGTTACAATGTATGTAAATCAGTATGGTTTATTATGGAAGTACTAAATAAAGTGTGTTATACTATTCAAAATAATCTGTCATGGGAGAAAAGTATATGGGATTATTTATAAATAGTATAGCTCCATATGAAGGATATAAAGAGATTTCCAGATCCAGATTTTTTGTTGACAAATCTTCTTTGATTGATGAAATTATTTCGACTGTCAGGATGGATGGGCAGAGATATTTTTGTTTCACCAGACCGAGGCGTTTTGGCAAGAGCGTCATGGCGAATATGGTTGGCGCTTTTTTTGGCAGGACTACCGATGAAAAAGATATCTTTGATGATCTTGAGATTGCAAAAAGCGATTATTGCAGGAAGTATTTGCATAATTATGATGTGATTTATATTGATTTCAGCCGTCTGCCGGAAAACTGTAATTCTTTTGGCGCATATATCAATCGTATTTCCGATGGAATAAAGGAAGATTTGGCAGGAGAATATCCTGGGTTGAACCTTAATATGGGCAGGTCTGTCTGGGATAATTTACAGACTGTATTTGAACAGAACAGAACCAGATTTGTTTTTGTAATGGATGAATGGGATGCTATTTTCCATAAGAGTTTTATTTCGGAAGCTGATAAAAAAAGATATCTCGATTTTCTGCGTGATTTGTTGAAGGGGCAGGGATATATAGAACTTGCTTATATGACAGGTGTTCTTCCCATTGCAAAGTATTCCAGTGGCTCCGAAATAAATATGTTTAAAGAATATGACATGTCAACCAAGGAAAAATTCAGTGAATATTTTGGTTTTTTGGATTCCGAAGTTGACCAGTTGTTCGTTGTTTATCAGCAAACCACTGCAAATGCGAAAATTACACGTGAAGATCTGGCAGAATGGTATGACGGATATCATACAGCTGCCGGTGTCAGAATGTACAACCCACGTTCGATTATCTGTTCATTGACGGACAATCAAATTAGTAATTATTGGACCAGTTCCGGCCCTTACGATGAGATATTTTATTATATCCGCAATAATATAGAAGAGATTCGCGATGACCTTGCAATGATGGTTTCCGGGGAACGAATCGAAATCAAGCTGCAGGGATATGCAGCCACATCTACAGAACTTAATACAAAGAATCAAATTTATTCGGCAATGGTTGTATATGGTCTGCTGACTTATGAGGATGGGGAAGTATTTATTCCTAACAGAGAATTAATGGATAAGTTTGATGAGTTGTTGTTGTCAAATGACAGTCTGGGATATGTACACAATCTGGCTAAGGAGTCAGAAAGGATGCTGAAAGCCACACTTGCAGGTGATACTGCAGTAATGGCGGAAATTCTAAAACTGGCACATGACACGGAATCTCCGATTTTTTCGTATAATAGTGAAATTGAACTGTCAGCTGTGGTAAATCTTGTATATCTTGCCGCCAGAGATAAGTATCGCGTGGAACGAGAAGACAAGGCAGGGGAAGGATACGTGGATTTTATTTTCTATCCTGAGAGGAAAAGGACGGATGCGTTGATTCTGGAATTGAAAGTAGACGGTACGCCGGAGGATGCGATTGCACAGATAAAGAAAAAAAACTATGCACTTCGTTTTCAGGGCAAAATAGGAGAAAAACCTAAATATACAGGAAGAATTCTGGCGGTTGGAATCAGTTATGACAGGAAAACGAAGGAACATTTTTGTAAGACAGAGGTATTGTGAAAAAATGCCTGTAAAATCACGAAATCAAACTTTGTGATTTTACAGGCATTTACCAGCTATGTAATGATTCTTTAGTGCTGTATATCCTGAGTCTCCATGATCGCTGCCAAACTGAAAGGCGGGAGAATACTGTCGATCAATTCATACAGTGCATCATCGAAATTCATCCGTACTTCACATTTCCTGTCGAAGATCATAGTCGGCTCTTGTTGTGGCGTTACCTTAGGCCATGCAGGCAGTTTCTCATGGTTCGGATCTCCGGTCTTCACAAATGACATGAAGGCGCCGAATATCTGATCCTGCAGCTTATCACTGACTTCCGGTATGCTGCAGACTTCCACTTTATCGATATTATGGAAGAAGAATGGAATATCTGAGCAGTGCCATGCGATCTTGCTATGCATGACCGGGAATTCCAGAGTAAAATCGTACAGGTATACGTTGGCTCCGCCTTCTGCGTGCATCTTTGCAAGCCTTTTCGAAGGCTGGCGCATTGCACGGTCAACATACAGAAGGTCTGTAGGGTTTTTATCCGGATATGCCTTGGCGAAAGCCTGTATCATCTCTTTGGTACGGTCGCCGTAGACTTTGCTGATAATCTCTTCCATAGTGTCTTTCGTCAATTCCATCTTATTGAATGTTGATGGCGCAAAGGAGAATTCACCGAATACAGAACCGATCATCACAGGAATATGATGAGCTTCCTCACGTAGACCATATCCCAGGGGATTTCCTCTGTAATAATCATTTACCAGAGGCCCGCCGCCTATGTATCCGCCATTTTTGGCGATAGCTGGGCTTACTTTCGCGTACGCTTTTACCAGATCATAATAAGGCACGGTTTCTAATTTCTCGATTTCCTCTTCTTTCCACCCGAATTCATTCAGAAGGGCAATGACAATATCGTGTCCGTTACCTGTGCAGGAAGGAAGCATATTAACATCGGCTACACCGCTCATAATAAGTCCCTTGTGGAACAGGCCGTATGCTTCTGAGATCTGCATCAGGTCAGAAACTTTCATGCCGCCTCCTGACTGCCCGAAGATAGTTACATTGTCAGGGTCTCCGCCGAATTCTGCGATATTGTAGTGAATCCACTTTAATGCGGCTACCATATCGGCATGTCCTGCATTGCCGGAGTTGTGATACTTATCGCCGAAAGGAGAAAGATCGAGATAACCGAGAATATTCAGCCGGTGGTTAATGGATACGACTACCACATCTGCGTGCATACACATATTGAATCCGTCATATGCAACCTGTTCGATGGAGGATCCTGCGAAATAACCGCCGCCATGGAGCCAGACAACGACAGGATTTTTTGCCTCTTTATCCAGCGTCTTTGTCCAGATATTGAGGTTCTGGCAGTGTTCATCCTGAGGCCAGTAGCGATGAGGAACGAGCAGTTCTCCGTTGGGAGTGTCCTGATCCATCAGCGGACATACGAAGCCGTAGGATGTCGCTTCTTTCACACCTTCCCATTTGGATTCCACCGGCATCTGGAACCGGTCGGCATGGGCATAAGGGATACCCTTGAAAATATACTCCCCGTCGTAGAAGTAGCCTTTTAGTTTTCCGGATGTTGTGTTTAATACCGGAACATCGTCAAACTTGAATGTTTTGAGCATTGATGTAACCTCCCTTGTCATATGGTTTTTGTTTTTTGATTTGTTCATAGAGTGAAATCTCTTTAACATAGTATAGCATAATGATTTCTCCCTTTCACAGAGGGAAAAGAGGCAAAAAAAATATTTGTGGACAAGGAGATATTATGATGAAAGTCTGGCAGACTGTATCGTTGTCTCGGATAACGTAAAGGGAAACCCAAAAGGCTTATCACAAAGCTTCCTTTCAGACTTCCCCTGTCAGTTCTTTTCAGTATAATATTTTATCCCCAGTAAGTATAAGTTCCGGGCATTACCGTCTCTCTTCTGTCTCCGATCACGATCTCGCTCTCTACCGGAGTGGTGATCTCAAACCGTACCGAATCTCCCACGTATCTCCATGCTGAACGGATCTGTCCATGCCTTGTGGAAAGACTGACATCAATCCATCCAAGTCTTTTATCTGGCCTGGGTGTAATGCGCGCTTTCGCAAATCCCGGCGCTTCCTCCACAGGTTTGATTCCTGCCGCCTCCTCGTAGAGCCAGTCTGCCACCGAACCGTAGGAATAATGATTGAAGGAATTCATATCAGAACTCCAGAGCGAGCCATCCGCCATGATGCCGTCCCAGTGCTCCCATATCGTAGTAGCTCCCTTGCTGATCGGATACAGCCAGGAAGGGTATTTCTCACGAAGCAGAAGTGTGTAGGCAAGATCCGTGTGTCCATAATTGCTAAGTACATGCAGAATATAAGGCGTTCCCACAAATCCTGTCCTGATCTGCGTGCCGTCCTTCACGATCATCTCTGCCAACGCATCAGCAGTCTTCTGTGAATCCTCTGTCAATTCAAACCAGACTGCAATAACATGCTCTGTCTGGGTGAGATATTCCGGATATTCTTTCTGAAATGCTTTCCTGATCTCCTGAAACAGTTCTTCGTATCCGGACATATCCCTGCCAAGTGCACGGCCTGCTTTCACTACCAGATGCGTGGAATGAGCATAAAAGGCTGTGGCGATAAAATCCTCTCTGCTTGCGCCTCTGTAGCTTCCCGGAGGCGAATCCAGCCCTAACCAGTCTCCGAAATGCTCTCCGCCCGTCCACAGACATTTCGTGGTAGTGCTTTGAGTGATGAAATCCACCCACTTCTTCATGCTTTCAAACTGCTCTGCAAGGTCCGAAGTATTTCCATAAGTCATATACATCTGCCATGGACAGACGGTAGCCGCATCTCCCCAGGCAGCGCTTTCTCTGCAGTCAGGCAGGAAATTGGGAACCACCTGAGGCACCGAGCCGCTCTCCAGCTGATCGGCAGCCAAATCTCTCAGCCATTTTCTGAAGAAACGCTCCACATCAAAATTATAGCTTGCCACCTTGGTAAAGGTCTGGGCATCTCCTGTCCAGCCCAGTCTCTCATCCCTCTGAGGACAATCCGTCGGAACATCCAGGAAATTCCCCTTCTGTCCCCAAAGCACATTGGAGAAGAGCTGGTTGATTCCTTCATGAGCCGTGCGTATGAAACCGGTCCGCTTCATATCCGAATAGACAGCAATAGCCGTAAACTGCTCTGCTTTCGGTTCCTCCGGGAACTCTGCCAGTTTCAGATAACGGAAACCAAAGAAGGTCAGCCTGGGATGCCAGGTCTGTTTTCCTTCCCTGCACACATAATTGATTTCCGCCTTTGCGCTGCGGTAATTTTCATTATAGAAATTTCCGTCCTTACCCAGAATCTCGCCGTGCAGAATTTTTATCTGTTCTCCCTCATGAGCATCTACCGTAAATTCCACATAACCGGTAATATTCTGTCCGAAATCAACTACCCACTCCCCCGCAGGCGTATGTATGATCTCCCTTGCACAAACCCGTTCCATTTCCCGGATCTGTTCACCCTGCTGCGGAATCAATGTTTCTATGGGCCAGGAAAATTCACACACCTCTTCCTCTTTATCAGAAACAAAAGTGGCATCAAAGCTTTCTCCGTCATAAATTTCTGAAAACCGCACCGGTCCCTGGCTCACCTTCCAGGTCTGATCGGTAGCTATGACCCGCCCGTTTGAAGCTCCATCTGCGGACAAAATAAGCTCACCCAGAATACCCGTCTTCCTCTCCTTTTTCCGCTGCTTTTCTTTCTCCACCCAGCCAGGCATAGGAGAAGCATACCAGCCCTTTCCCAGTGTGATCTGGATCTCATTCTCGCCTTCCCTGATCAGGCCTGTCACATCATATTCCTGATACTGAAGCCGTTTCTCATAGACTGTCCAACCCGGGGCAAGTACATAATCCCCCACCCGGTTTCCGTTGATGCAGGCCACATAGACTCCCAGAGAAGTCAGATACAGCACGGCGCTTTCCGGCGTCTTTTCCTGCTGCCAGGTCTTTGAAAATACAGGGCACGCATCCCCCATTGGCTCTTTCGGACGGATCCATTTTGCCGTCCACTCTGTTTTTTTGCTGTTCATCCTTTCACCGCACCTCCTGTGAGTCCTTCCACGATCTGGGAAGAAAATAAAAAATATAAAATTATAACAGGGATCAATGTAATAATAACCGCCGCCATGGATTCACTCATGTATCGGGTAAACTGGCTGATATACTGATAGATCGCCAGTGTCAGAGATTTTACATTCTTACTGCCCAGAAGCACCATGGGCATATAAAAATCATTCCACTCCTGAATGGCCGTAATCAGCGCCATGGTTGCAATCACCGGTTTACAGACAGGAATAATTATGCAAAAAAAGATGGTAAAATCTCCCGCCCCGTCCAGTCTTGCCGACTCCTCCAGTTCCACCGGAATCGTCCTGAAAAATTTCTGAAAAACAAAACATGCCATAGAAATTCCTGCCATATATACCAGAATCATTCCCGGAAGCTTGTTCAGAAGCCCTATCTTTTTTAAGATTAAAAACAGCGGCAGTACGCTCACCTGAACCGGAACCATCATTCCTATCAGAAAATAAGCCGTAAGGAATGATTTTCCCTTAAAATCATATCTTGAAATTCCATAAGCAGTCAAAGCTGCAAGAAAAGTACAGCCGACTGTTCCGCCAACCGTAAGAATAATGCTGTTTTTAAAATAGTTAATAAAATCTCCCTCAAATAATATCTTTTTGTAGCTGTCAAAGGAAATTGCTTTGGGAAGTCCCACAAAGTTGCTTACCAGATCTCCTTTGGTCTTCAGGGAGTCCAGGAGTGTTATTCCGATGACAAAAACCGTAGTAAAGGTATATACAATCAAAATCGCCGCCAATACTCCTCTGGCTGTCCTGGCGGTGGGCGATAAGATTTCTCCGCTTCGTCTTCTCTTCATTGCCCCTCCTTATGTGTCATATTCAAACTTTGATAAAAACTTGTTCTGCAAAACCGTCACAACCAGCATGACCACGAACATCAGTACACAGATGGATGCTCCGAACCCCAGGTTGGACTTTCCGTTCAGCCCGCTTCCGAAAGTGTAGCGATAAAATACCATATTGGCAAAATCCAGGCATCCATTCACACCTCCGTTGATTCCGCCCAGAATAAATGGCATATCAAAGATTGCAAGTGCCCATATGGTACTCATGGTGATAATAGATGCGCAGGAAGGCAGGGACAAGGGCAAAAGAATCCTGAAAAACCGCTGCCACTCATTACAGCCGTCAATCCGGCAGGATTCCATAATGTCCTGGGAAATATCCATCAGATTGGAATAGAAGATCATAATGCCTGAACCGGCTCCCTGCCAGATAATCAATATAATCATCAGCTTAAAGGCTCTGTTTGGATCACCAAACCAGGCACTCTGCCATTCCGAATGCCCTATCCACTCAAAAAATTTATTCAAAAAGCCAATATTCGGACTAAATAAAAGAGTTGCAAAAAAACTCACAATCGTTGAACTGATCACATAGGGCATAAAGATCATAAATTTGATATATTTAAATGCCGGTATCTTAATGTATAAGAGATAAGCAATCAGATACTGAAAGGGCGTAATGATCAGCCATACACATAACAGGTACTTCAGATTATTTTTCAGCGCATTAAACATGGTGGGCGCTACCCGGTCATTAAAAATAAGAGTCTTGAAATTCTCCAGGCCAACAAATTTCATCTCTCCCAATCCTGACCATTCAAATACGCTTAAATAAAACACATAAAAAATCGGAAGGATTATGAATATCGTATACAGGATAAAACCAGGAGCAATAAACAGGATATGCTTCTTTTTTCTCATTTTCCCCATCCCTTCTTGCACCGGGCGCCTTATACTTCACAGACGCCCGGTAAATTCGGTTTATTTCCTCATCAGGCCTTATTCCGGATCCATTACTGCCTCGATTGAATCGCAGAAATCATCCACGCTCAGGCTGCCGGTAAATACCTTTGAGAAATCTTCTCCAAAGATGTCATTTGCAACGCCGTTCTCTGAGTGATAGCTCAGTACGCTCTGCCAGCTGGTATAAATGTTGCCTTTACCACTCTCAGAAATCATCTTGGCAATATCTGTAGATGCTTCAATCTGTTCGGAAGCGGATACAGCGCCCTGGGACTGTACCCAGAGAGTCTGTCCTTCCAATGTCGCACAGTAATTTGCAAATGCCAGAGCTGCTTCCAGATTTTCACTTGCACTGTTTACTGAAAATCCGTTTGCAGGCGTGCCTACCAGGCCAACGGTTCCATCCTCTGCAGGGATTGTAAATGCACCGTAGTTCAGATCCGGATTATTCTCACTGATAGTGGAAGCCTCCCAGGAGCCCTGAACCATCATTGCTGTTGCTCCGGTTGAAAAAGCAAGCACCTGCTCATTGGAATCCATAACGCCAAGCCAGTTATCGCCATAATAGCCTTTCTCACCCCATTCAAGCATCTTATTCAGGCATCCTCTCACCGCATCACCTGCAACGGGTGTTGGATAATCTGCAAAACCTTCTGTGCATTCCACATCATATGCCGCAAGAATCGGCTCGAAAGCAAAGAGGAGAGCCCAGGAATCGTTGGGGGTTAAGGAAATAGGGATGATGCCTGCATCCTTAATTTTTCCCAGCAGTTCTTCAAATTCCGGGAAGGTTGCGGGAACTGTCCATCCGTTCTCCTCAAACATATCAATGTTGTAATATGCAGTACGGGTATCCATGGTCAGCCAGGGCACGGAATAGGACTTGCCGTCGATTCTTGTCAGTCCCATAGCTGCCTCCGGCATCAGAGAATAATCAACCTTGTCCGTCAGATCCTCGCACACACCGTTGGTCACATAATCACTCATACCAGTATTAACACTTCCGTTGGTCCAGAACAGGTCAGGGCCGTCACCGGACTGGATCGCTGTAGCAAGAATACTGTAATAATTGTCGTCCCTGATCTCATAATCAACCGTCACATTGGGATACTTTGCTTCGAATCCCTCAATCACAGCCTTAACACTGGGCTCAAAGCTATAGTTATGCTCCCAGACAGTGAGTGAACCGGAAATATCCTCTCCGCCGCTCTCCTGCGTATCAGCCGAATCAGCAGTCTCTTCTTCTGCCGCATCCACATTATCAGCGGCTGCATCTGTGTTCTCAGCAGCGGCATCCGAATTTCCGGAAGAAGAGTTATCGCCGCTTCCGCCACAGGCGGTTAGCGATAAGGTCAACGCTGCTGCGCCAAGAAGAGCAGTTACTTTTTGCAAATTCTTTCTCATACAATTTCCTCCTTCTTGAAATAAAATAATGTAAAGCTATGCCAAAATAATAGAAGTTTGCCAATCCAAAAGCAATTGACAAACTTCTCCTTTTCCTTCACAAATCTATTTGATTCTTTTTTGGGTTCAAAATCTGATCGCCAGATTCAAAATCATAAAGCTTTTCTTTCCTCATCCCATTTTCCTGTAATCCGTAATGGTACTGCCGGTCACCTTCTTAAACACCCGAACCATATAATTTTCATTGGAAAATCCTGTCTGCTCCGCAATTTCAGCCAGCGAAAGGCTGCGGTCCAAAAGCTTTTCCTTCACCATTTCCACCTTACGCTCGTTCACATACTGCACCAGCGTCTTTCCGGTTCTGGCCTTGAACTTTTTGCAGAAGCTTGGAATACTCATATTGCTGTCCCTGGCAATCTCTGCAAGGGACAGACCCTCTTCCAAATGCTCTTTGATAAAATCCATGGCCGCCTTCAGTTCATCAAAAGGCTCCTCTTTAAAAAATAATAAAAATTTATCTGAAGAAAGGGGAAATTTATCTGCCGCCCTGGAAGCTTCCTTGTACCTTTCCGGTATTTCCTCCGTGCGCACAAATTCCCGGCTGACACCCAGAATGATCCTCTGGCTCATGATCCGTTCTATATCTTCCTTCAGGCAGGCTGCAATCGCCGCAAAATTCTCCTGTCTTTCCCCGATGCTCAGGCTCTGATCTTCCTGAAATACGATAAACATATCTCCCGCCGCAGGTGCAAACAGCGTACCAGCTCCATATCCGGAAAGCAGCTCCTCCAGGAAATGCGCCGCCATCTTTCTGTCAATCCCGGACTCCTGTTCCTCTGATTCGCACCAAAAACGGATAACCCCGATCCGGTAGATCAGACTCTTTCCTTCCTCCCGAGACTTCGGGCGCCTTACGGAACCGTCCAGAAAACGACTCTTTGATTTCTTCTCGTAAATTTTCCGGATCTCGCTACAGAGCCTTTCTGTATTCAACTCGTGCTTGAGAAGATATCCATCTGCACCGATCTCCAGAGCTTCTCTGGCATAATGAAAATCATTGTGACAGCTTAAAATAAGGATTCCCATATTCTTGTACCGGCTTTTCACCTCCCGGATCAAATCCATTCCCTGCATTCCTGTCATCTCCAGATCCGTCAGCAGAATATCCACCGGGTTTTCCTTTAAATAATCAAGCGCATCCCGCGCGTCATCAAAGGTCTCCCTGACATGAATATCCTTTGCTCCATCCAACAGGGTCTGTATCCCGATTCTGGAAAGCATCTCATCATCCACAATCACAATTTCCGTCATAATCTCCTCCATGCAAGCGCCACGTCGCTGCCTGCCCTTATTTGCCTTTCAGGGCAACATCGCTGTGCATTCACAAAGCCGTTTCGCCTGCAGATCTCTCCAGCAGTGGCAGCCGGTACTCTACCGTTGTCCCTTTCCCCTCTTCACTTATTATTTTCATACCATAATCATCACCGTATTCCAGCCTGATCAGCTGTTCAATATTATTAAGGCCAATATTGGTGTGCTCTGCCTGCCGCTCATCTCCTTTCTTCCAACTCTCCACATCAAAACCGACACCGTTATCCTCCACCCTGATCCAAAGCTGCCCTTCTTCCCAGATATGGATATGAATCCTGCCCCGGCGCTTCCCTCTGGAAAAGCCATGCGTGATTGCATTTTCCACCACCGGCTGTAACAGGAATTTACGGATCCGATACCGCTCAGGATCCAGTTCCAGATCGATTTCCATCTCAAAATTCATAAACCGCGCTTTCTGGATCCTTGCGTAATTTTCGATCAGCGTAATTTCTTCCTTCAAACTGTAATCCTCATCGTCTATCTGTACTGCATTCATCAGGATCCCTACCAGGGCTTCCACCATTTTTTCTATATTTTCCTGCTTGTTGATGACTGCCATCCATTTAATAGTATTGAGCGCATTATAAATAAAATGAGGCTTGATCTGTGCAGTCAGAGCCTTCGTTTTCAGAAGATTCTTTTCTTTCATATTCCTCTCATTGGTCACCACCAGATCATTGATCTTCTCTGTCATCTGATTAAAATGCTGCCCCAAACTCCTGATTTCCCCCAGAGAGGACTGCTCCATTTTCACCTGCAGGTTTCCTTGTGCAAAAGCATCCATTTTTTGGCTCAGGACAGAAAGCGGATGAAGAATATAGTGATTCAGCAAAAAAAGCATAAAAAAGAGAAAAGCCAGATAAATCATGCAGGTCAAAAAAGTAGCTGCCAGAAGCCCTTCCATGGATTTCAACACATCGGAGAGCGGACAGACGCTGACAAAATACAATTCAGGAGAAGATAATGCACAGGACGCATAGATCATATCCTTCCCTTCAATTGTGACACTTCCATACTGGGTTTTCTTATTGATGAACAGCTCTTTTTCCGGAAACTCTTCACCAATCTCATCCTCATTTACACTGTAGAAAATTTTCCCCTGCTTATCCAGCACATACCTGTGCATACCATTTGCATTAAGTCTTTTTAACGGTTTGGAAAAAAGTTTCTCATTCACTACAAGACACAGCATGCCCACATTTGAATAGTCAGTACTGTTAAGAGCTCTGAGCAGAAGATAACGTGGGCTTTTCTGCCGTCCATAAAGAGCATCGGCCCGATACCACCTGACCTTCCCCTTGGCATCGGCAATCTCCTGCCCGTGCATCTGAATCACTCTGTCGATATCCACACTCTTTATCAGTCCTGCCGAATAGATCTTTTCGCCGCAGATCAGATAGGACGCGATCACATCGCTGTTGGAAAAGCAGATAGATTCCATGCTTTCGATAAGACGCTCCTCATCCTTTGTTTCAGGCAGCAGGTTCACGATGCCACCGTAATACAGGTTCATGGTAGCCGCCTCATATTTATCCATTTGTGTTTTCACCTGCTGGGAGACAGCAACCATAGTATCCGCCATGTTAGCGCCATAGTTGTCCACCGCATTGTTTCGGAACACAGCCCCCGCAAGCATGGCAATCGCCAGAAAAGGCAGGATCACCAGCACTGCAAACAACAGTAAAAATCTGTATCTTATTCCGTATTTTTCCGAGTGAATGAAAAAAAATGACTTCATTTTGGTACCCGTTTTCTCTGTTTTTTGCTTTTCATTCTATCAGAAACATTGTCCTTTATCAATCAAACCATGGCTGTTACATATTTCCTGTTGTTTTGCCAGTCATATTTTTGTTGCATCTATTTGGGGATCAAGTGTTTTATCCCTTTACGGCAAGTAACTCTGTGAATATCAGGATATCTTTGTGTTCTTCTGTGGAAGTAGAAATCTGTTATGCCGTTTATTAGTAATCAATTCAGCAGAAATCCAATATTTTAAGGAGTTCTCATTGTTTTGGTTGTGGAAATAAAAGAACAAGGATATAATATTTACATAAACTTGTTTAGAAGAAAGCGGGGTATAGTTAATGGGAATCTATCTGAATCCGGGGAACAAGGGTTTCTGGCAGTCGGTCCGCTCCGAAATTTATATGGACAAGACAGGGCTGATCATACAGACAAATCGATATTTGAATACAGAGCAGCAATATATCTGTGTCAGCAGGCCAAGACGTTTCGGAAAATCCATGGCTCTTAAAATGCTTGCGGCTTACTACAGCCGCGGTTGTGATTCGGCAGATTTATTCAGCGGGTTTCAGATAGAAAAGGATGAGAGCTTCAGGGAACACCTGAACCGATATGATGTGATTTTCTTAAATATGCAGCAGTTTTTGATTCGGGCTACAGATCGGGATGTAACAGGATATTTAGAGCGAGTTGTTATGGAAGAAATACGGGAGGAATATGGAACTTATTTTTCGGAACAAATAACAGGACTTGCGGAAGCGCTTGAGAAAATATATGTAAAAACAGAGAAGCAGTTCATTTTCCTGATCGACGAATGGGATTGTGTCATGCGGGAAAGACAGGAATCGGAGGATCTGCAGAAGCAGTATCTTGATTTTTTACGGAATCTCTTAAAGGATCAGCCTTATGTTGCGCTTGCCTATATGACGGGGATCCTGCCTGTCAAGAAGTATGGACAGCACTCCGCCCTGAATATGTTTCTGGAATATTCCATGACAGACCAGGGTGATTTTGAGGAATATACCGGTTTTACACAGGAAGAGGTAGGGCAGTTGTGTGAGCGGTACGGCATGAATTTTGCAGAAGCGAGCAACTGGTATGACGGGTATAGGTTTACCAGGTTCCGGCATATATATAATCCAAAATCCGTGGTAGAGGCAATGCGTCGGAAAAGATACTCAAACTACTGGACTTCTACAGAGACTTATGAGGCATTGAAAATATATATAGAAATGGATTTTGACGGACTGAAAGAGGATATTGTGAAGATGCTGGGCGGAGCATCCGTGAAAGTAAACACGTTCAGTTTTCAGAATGATATGCGTAATTTCCGGACAAAGGATGATATCCTTACCCTTCTGATCCACATAGGCTATCTTGGATATGATGCGGAGACCAGGGAAGCGTTTATTCCAAATAAGGAGATCATCGGAGAGTTTGAGAATGCCATGAGTGTAGGAGGTTGGTCGGAAGTCATGCGTGTCCTGAAGGCATCGGAACAGTTGTTGGAAGCTACCCTGAATGGTGATGAGGAGCGTGTTGCAAGAGAACTCGATCGGGCGCATACGGAAGTGGCATCGATACTGTCTTACAATGATGAGAATTCGTTGGGCTGTGCCGTAGGGCTTGCGTATTACAGCGCAAGGAAGGACTACAGGATCATCAGGGAGATGCCGACCGGACGGGGATTTGCGGATCTTGTCTTTCTGCCCCTGCCGCATACCGGTAAGCCGGCGATCGTGGTGGAACTGAAATATGATAAGACTGCGGAAACAGCCATACAGCAGATTAAAGAGAAGCAGTACACGCAGGCGCTTGAAAGCTATACCGGAGAAATCATTCTGGTCGGAATCAATTATGAAAAGGGAAATAAAGATAAACCGCATAGTTGTGTGATAGAAAAAAGAACAAAGGTTTCTGACATTATAGTAAACGGCATAACAAATCTCTAATGTCGTTTACTATAGAAAGGGGCAGACATGCATAAGTACTTAGAGCGTAAGGTATACAGCCGTCTGGAGGAGTGGAAGGCCCGGAATGGGCATTCTACTCTGGAAGTAACAGGAGCAAGACAGGTAGGAAAAACATTTCTCGTAAATAAATTTGCCGACGAACAGTACAGCCAGAAAATATATATCAATCTTCTGGATTTTTCCGGAGAACTGTTTTTGGAGCATTATCATGATCTTCACAGGGAAATCAAGGAAGGAAGAAAGGTTGAGAATCCGATTTATGATCTGATCAAAAGATTCCGGCCGGATTTTGAAGATTCAGAAAATACCATCGTCATCATTGACGAAATACAGGAATCAGCAGATATTTATAATAGAGTCCGGGAATTTACCAGAACGCTGCAGAGTGATTTCATTGTGACAGGCAGTTATCTTGGCCGGATTTTAAATAAAGAATTTAAGTATTCAGCAGGAGATCTGGAGCATCTTGAGATATACACGCTTGATTTTGAGGAATTTCTTATGGCGCTGGGAGAAAAGGATATCTATGATACCCTTGACCTATATGCTGGCAGTCCTGCAGATGTATATCAAAAAATAGAAGAATGGTACAATATTTACTGTTCAATAGGCGGCTATCCGGCTGTCATACTAAAATATCTGGAAGGCGGCTCTCCTGAAGAATGCCAGATGGAATTATACAAAATAACACGGCTTTTCATTCATGAAAGTAAACGTTACTTTAGAGATATCCTGGATGACGCGGTATATGATAATATGTTTGTCGGTGTTGCCAGGATTCTGGTAAAAGAAAAGAAGGGATTTGATGAAGACAGTTTCAGCGAGGAATTGCAGCATATTGTGGTGCGGGATTATTCCAGCAATATATCAAAGGCTTCCATAAACAGAGCCGTTGACTGGCTATACAGTTCAGGAATCATTGGATTTGCCGGAAAACTGCCGGAATGCAGTCTGCTTGATTTCAAGGCTAAATCAAGATGTTACTTTATGGATGTAGGTCTGGCGGCTTATTTTCTTAGGATAACAGGTTGTCCGGGTTCTACAATCAAAGGTATCATAAACGAGAATTTTGTTTATCTCGACTTAAAGAAAAGAACACAATATCCGCATGAAATTGCACTGGAAACTCCTGCTTTTGCTACTCTGGGGAAAGGTGAAATAGATTTTTACGTCAAGGGTATTAAATCACAGATGACATACGCGATTGAAGTAAAGGCTGGAAAGAACAGCAGTAAGACTATCGATGACGTGTTAGAAAAAAATAAGGCAGATTACATCCTGTATGCAAAGGGCAGTACTCTTGGAGGAAGAAAGGAAAATATTATCACAATACCTGTCTATGGTATTTCCAAATTCACATTTTAAGTCAGGATTCTCTAACTATGCAGTCATGCGATCGAAAACGGCCAAGAGGAGACTCAAGGCCGTTTTCGAACAGGTACTGTCACAATGTCACAGTTATTTGTAAGCGGGTTCCGTCTGCTATAACAGAAGAGCACAGCAACGGGAGTGTTAAAAATTGATTCAAACACTTCAACATGTAAAGTCTTAGTCAATTCACGGTAATTGCAGTCTGCCAGTTCCGGAAACAGCATATGCGTTTCGGATTCTTTATGCAGGATGTCATGTATCATGTCTTTCCATTTTTCCTGAGAAAAGGCAAAGCCGGGACGGTTTTTCATGTGTTCCCGAAGATATAAGTCATAAGTAATATATTCTTTCAATAAAGAAACCTGTTCCATTGCCGTATTTATATGTGAGATTCCAAATTCCAGCAGAGCCTCATATTTCCGGACCCGCGATGACTGTATGCCAAACAGGCCATGCTTCTCATACCAGACGGCAAGGGCGTCATACATGTCATATGGCGTATCGAAATAACCGCACAGGAAATCCAGTGAATGCATAAACTGTCCGCTGTTGTAATAAAGCTCCAGAACTTCTTCAATCTGTTTCAGATGGCAGACATCCGCATAAGACAACCATCTGGTGGATAGCACTTCATAAGGTGGCAGGCTGGTGTACATAAGGTTATACTGAGGGGCACGCAGTTCCATGGGAGAACCTTTCAGTACTTTCAGAAAGCCTAACTGCAGCTGTTGCGGCCTGAGGGCATATACATCATTGAAGGATGTACGGAAAGTGTGCAGGTCTTCGAAGGGAAGCCCTGCAATCAGATCCAGGTGAATGTGAATATTGTGCCAGGAGGAAATCTGCCTGACTACATCAGCTACTTTGGCGAAGTCCATCCGGCGGTTGATCTCATCCACTGTTTTCGGGCAGGTTGACTGTACGCCGATTTCCAGCTGTACGGCTCCGGGACGCATCTGCCGCAGCAGTGTGAAATAGTCCTCGTCCAGCAAATCCGCGGCAATTTCGAAATGAAAATTTGTAATTCCGTTATCATGCTCCAGAATATGCTTAAGAATCGGAAGGGCATGATGCTTTTTACAGTTAAAGGTGCGGTCTATGAATTTAACCTGGGGCACTTTTTTTTCCAGAAAGAAATCCAACTCCTCACAGACACGCCAAAGGGAGCGGAAGTCCATGATTTTTTCGATAGAAGAGAGACAGTAACTGCAGGAGAAAGGACAGCCTCGGCTGCTCTCATAGTAAATGATACGGTGCTCAAAGTCTGTCAGCTTTCCGCCAGGCAGATTTTTCTTTTCAGAGTGGCTGTTTTCTTCCATGGTGTTTGACATATTTGTGCCCGATGTATTAATGTCCGGTATATTTGTGCCTGATATATTTGTGTCCGGTGTATCTGGATCTTCCTCTGCCAGTTCTTTATACCAGAAGGGAATCTCGTCAAGCGTAAGGACCGGTGTATTTGTGCGGTCAAGAATTGTGGGCAGGCTGTCTGCAGTGCCGTTTACATAGGATGATACCAGATGAGAAAAGGAACCTTCCCCGGGGCCGGACATGATACCGCGCAGCTGCCATCTTTGCATGATTTCTTCGCTATTGTAGGAAACCTCAGGCCCTCCTGCCCAGATATCGGTATCCGGCAGGATCTTGTGCAGATCAGGGATAATGGCGTCTATCGTATTGCGGTTCCAGATATAGCATGAGAAAGCGATCACGTCGGGGTGTTTTTTATAAATTTCCTGCAGGATATAGGAAGGAGACTGATTGATTGTGAATTCTATAATATCCACATGGGATGCGTATTTTCCTGTACAGGATCTGAGAGAGAATACGGCAGGATTAGAGTGAATGTATTTGGCGTTGATCGCGGTAAGCAGAATGTTCATTTGGCCGGTTCCTTTTGATTTATTAAAGCGGATGTTTCTGTCAGGGTATGTATTAATGTAAAGCCGATATAATTTAGCAAAGCAAGATATAACGGTAAGATTTATTTTACCATGATTGTAAGGGTGCAACAATATCTGAGTTGTTTCAAGACAGACCGGATATAACAGTCAGGTTTTCGGTTTTTCCGTTATGGAATCCGCCCATTTCAAATCGCCTGAAGAGATGGGCAGAATCAGTAAGGAAATGCAAAAACTCCGGTCTATTTGAATCAATGTCATTAAGTTAAGCCGGGCGCGCCTGACATGATAGGAATCTCCTAAGGACGCGCTTTCGCTCGGTTCCAAACGCAGCGGTACTAAGGAGAATCCTATCATATCAGACGCTGTGTATAGACTTAACTTAATGACATTGATATCTGAATAGTATCTTACCATAGATACTTCGCTGCATTATAAACAGAGAAGTTGAAACTTCGAAAATGCATATTGTCAGCCAATGCATCGATCTTCAGATAATACAGGCGTATCCAGGATAATTCCTCTACTTCCCCCTCCTGTCTGTTCAGATAAATTTCCACATCCTCATAACTTTCCGGGAATCCTTCCTGGCGGATTTTGTCATTGATCTCCTTAATATAGAAGTTAATCTCGTCATTCAGCAAAATGGGAGCCGCATCCGCTGACAGTGAGGAAAGGTAGTCCTGGTTGTCATGGATATCATAGGAATCCAGATAATCCAGATGAGCAGGATCCAGGTTGTATCTGGCGATCCAGTAATCAGGGTGGGCGAAGGACAGACAAAGATAGAATATCGTAACAACTGCCATGCCGTAGGTAAAAAGAGGGAAGTTGTTCTTGTAAATAAAGACAGTTACACCCAGCATCAGAAGGAGGATCACAGCCAGAGCCCAGAGAACCAGGATCCGCAGGAGAGTGAGGTTATAACGGTTAATATACATAAGCATCCGCAAGGCGCTGGAAAGGATCATGATGAAGGTGCATCCGCTGATGACCGTGAGAATGACCTTCAGGACTATATTTCTGCGGAAAAAATACAGGCACACCAGCACGATGATCAGGTTCAGCATACAGACGGCAAGCAGCTGGAAGAATCCTTCCCTGGCGTAACTGGAATAGGTGTAGCCTTCGGGGAGCTGCATCTTTCCGACAAAAAGATAGAGAATCTGTATCACACTGAACAGAAGGTAAATAACAGACAGCGTTGCAGTAACGATGATCGCAATGATCGGATCCTGGGTCCGGTGATCTGTCAGCTCCTCTTCGACATTCTTCATGGCAAGCGCCGCATAGACTGCATAAGAACAGAAGAATACCGCGGTTATCATGAAGAGGATCAGGAATACGGTGATAAAATTAATAGAGTCTAATATGCGGGAAAAGAGATCCGCAAATACCGCATCGGCACTGACAAGCAGGATTGTCACGATAAAGAGCAGGGGAATTGCGGCGGCAATACCGATCATAACGGGTATTGCATTACTCTTTTTACCTGTTTTTTGCCTTTTTTGGGCATCAAAATAAGACACCAAGTCCCCGAAAGGACGAAACAGGCAGGCAAAGGCCATACCAATTACCTGAAAAGCAGCCGTAAAGTATTTGGGAAGATCCCATTTCGTGTCATCGTACATGGTGTGCAGCATCAGGATAAAAGAGAGCAGAAAAATACCGCATTTGTTCATGGCAAGAAGCTGAGGGGAATTAGTGAGACAGTTGGAAATCCCCAACAGAACGATGCTGATGAGATAAAAGATGCTGTTTTTTTTGTAAGGAACCCCTAACTTTTGCATAGAGAAGAAGAAATAGCAAAGGGTTCCTGCGACGAAAAAAGGGTAGGTGATGCCGGCTGTATTCCGGTACAGGCAGAAGGTGTAGAAGAGTGCGTAAAGCAGACTTCCAATGCCGAAGAAAGAGAAATGTTCTTTCATTTTTTTTGTATAGGCGGTATCCGGCTTTCTGACAGAAAGGGGCTGTGGCTGCGAAGGGTAAGGGCTGTTTGATGCAGTTGGAACTCTGTTCTGGACAGCCGGTATGCTATTATCCGGAGCCGTGCTGTTGGCAGCAGGGCTGACAGGAGCTTCCGGAGCCGTAGTTTGCCTGTTTTGATTTGTGTTGTTTGTCTGTTGATTCATTGGTTCCATGGTAGACTTGACCTCCTTTTTTGGTATAGGAAATAGTTCCGCTTATCTGAAAACGGACGTTAACTGTTGCGGTATTGGCTATCGATTAATCTGTTTATCGTTACTGCCTTCCGGCGGATCCTCGTCTTCTATATACTGCAGGATATCGCCGGGCTGGCAGTCCAGTGCTTTACATATTTCGTTCAGCGTGGAAAGCCGGATTGCTTTTGCTTTATTATTTTTTAAGATGGACAGATTCGCAAGAGTAATGTCGATTTGGCCTGCCAGTTCGGTCAGTCCTTTCTTACGCTTCGCCATCATAACATCCAGGTTGATGATGATTGCCATGAGTAATCTCCTTAAGCTTAATCGTTGTTGTAATGATTGTTTTGAAAATATTCCGGTTAAATCGTCAGATCGTTCTCCAGCTTGTAGGTTACCGCCTTGTCGAAGATGCCTGCCAGAACTTTACTGAACAGTCCCGCGATCACGAACACCAGTATGATAATAAAGATCGAGGGTGTTATGAAGATAAAAAGCCGGCATGCAGTGATGACTGCAATGAAAAAGCTGTAGATGCTCATTTTCTCCAGGCTTTTGACATTTTCTCGGATAAAGCAGTTGTCGTTAATGACAGTCCGGAACATCCTGCGCAGTTGTTGTACGATCAGAAGGGCGAAGATACCGGACAGAAACAGGACAACACAGAGAGAGTAATAATTCTCTGCAAAATAGACGCTGTATCTGCCGTAGAATCTAACGGTCAGCGGCAGCGTTATGATGACGACGATTCCGGAATAGAACATGAAGTCCAACAGATATTTTGTAAACAGGGTTAATTTGTCTTTCATGGTGTCAGATCCTTTCCATTATAAAATAATATTTGCAATATTCCGAAACAGAGAGTTCCAAAAGCTGTCTGACATGTTACGGAGCAGATATGCCTTTTACATTATCTGTAAACATACTGTAACACCCTGCGAAATGAATGTCAATAAAAATTTATCGAATTACAATAAAATATTATTAATAGTCGATAATAAAGGCAGATGAACCGCTGCATTCGGTACATCTGCCTTACTTCCATGGTACATTTGGATGGCCTGCATATTTTTCCTGTTTCTTTCCGGTCTGTAAATGCGGAAGCTTTTTGCTGTTTACAATGCGATCAACAGACCTACAGGACAATGATCCGATCCCAATATATCTTTATAAATGACAGCATCTTCCAGCTTGTCTTTCAGAATTTCGGAGACAAGGAAATAGTCAATACGCCAGCCTGCATTCTTGGCTCTGGCGCTGAACTGATAGGACCACCAGGAATAAGCGCCTTCCAGATCGGGATAAAAGTACCTGAAGGTATCGATAAATCCCGCTTCCGTTAAAGCTGTAAATTTAGCCCGTTCTTCATCTGTAAAACCGGCGTTGTTGCGGTTGGTCTTCGGATTCTTCAGATCGATTTCTTTATGTGCGACATTCAGATCCCCGCAGAAAATGACAGGTTTCTCTGCCTCCAGTTTCTTCAGATAGGCAAGGAAATCTTCCTCCCAGTGCATACGGTACTCCAGTCTTGTCAGTTCACGTTGGGAATTCGGGGTGTAGACGGTAATAAAGTAGTAGCCGGGATATTCCAGAGTGATTACGCGTCCTTCGTGGTCGTGCTCTTCGATTCCGATCCCATAGAATACAGAAAGGGGTTCTTCCCTGGTGAAAACCGCAGTGCCGGAGTATCCCTTTTTCTCCGCATAATTCCAGTATTGATGATATCCGGGCAGATCCAGAGTAATCTGTCCCTCCTGCAGTTTGGTCTCCTGCACGCAGAAGATATCGGCATTTTCAGCCAGTAAAAATTCCGTAAAGCCTTTGCCTACGCAGGCCCGCAGGCCGTTCACATTCCAGGATATAAATTTCATGATGATAATTCCTTTCTTTGGTGGTATATTTGATTTTCAAGGCAGCTGTGTAAATAAATTGTTACTATTCACGGCTCAATGTCATTAAATTAAGTCTACACACAGCGTCTGATATGATAGGATTCTCCTGAGGGCCATTGGAAAACGCCGGTACTTAATGAGGTTTTTCACGAATTTAGTACCGCTGCGTTTGGAACTGAGCGAAAGTGCGTCCTCAGGAGATTCCTATCATATCAGGCGCGTCCGGCTTAACTTAATGACATTGGCCGTGAATAGTAACAATAAATTAACGGGGATATTGGACTTTTGAATGCGGGATTGCATTTTAATGATAATAATCTGTAATAATATCCTCCACAATCTCCTGAGATAAGCCGTACATTCCGTCCAATCTTTCCTCGTAATTTTCCATTGTCAGCCGTTCTTCTCCCCTGGACAGCTTGTCATAGACATAGTAGTTGATATCCTTGGAAAAATGTACGATATCCATGTAATTGTCCAGATTCGTGATAATGTCTTTATCGTCCTGATAGAAATAAATCTCGGCATTGTCGTAGGCAAGCAGAGCTTTGACAGCCTGTTTTTCGTTATAAATCACGGCATCCCTCTCGCCGCTCCGGTATGCGTTGTCCCACCAGAGCATGGAATAGGGGGAGAAGAAGAATTTGAAGGTGGTATCAGGATGGGCTTCCAGCTGTGCGGTGAGGAGTGCAATATTACCGGCAAGTTCCCCGGAATTTACGGTTTCCGGCTGCATGTTCTTAACAGACGGAAGGCGGGTATATAAGCCCATCGCCATATCCTGCCCGAAATACTTCCACTGCGCCCAGTTGTACGAGTTACCTTCGTCATAATCGCCGATAAAAGAGTAGGCAAGCATATAGGGAAGCTTTTCCATCAGAACATCTTTGTTCAGCAGATATGGGTAGTCGTTCAGCCGGTTCTTATCGTATAAATACATCGGGCACCCAGTGGACTCATAGGTGGGCTCTGTGCTGGCGGACAGAGAGGATGGGTCGATGTTGTAGAAGACATATTTCAGATTGTGTGTTTCAAAGGCATTGTCCAGCAGGTAACACAGGTCTGCCGTGGCGCCATAGGAACGGATGGCCTTGATTGTCCTGCAGCCGAACCCTTCATCGAACCAATGATTATTATAATTCTCACAGACCGAAGAACCTACGATCAGCGAATCGTAATCGAAAGTGTGCAGTGTTCCGATACATTGATATTCCTTGTCTGTCAGCACGGCTTTTAAGCCGGGCAGCGGTTTATGATACTGATAAAAAGGGTCAAAAATAATTACCACGCCGATCACAGCCGCAAGCAGGAGCAATGTTCTTATAAAAAAAGATTTTAAAAATTTTTTGTCAGTGTTCATTTTTTCCATTCTCAGATATTCTTTTCCATATTTTATAGAATGTGTAAATATAGCCAGGAGGGAATTTGCCCCTCGCCGCAAGCGACTTGGAATGGGCAGATTCCGTAACAGTTTAGCCCAAGACTTTGCATTTACCGCAAAAACTTTGTATTTGGTGCAAGGCTTGTGAGAACATGTAAATTTGGGCAAAAGGGAATCTGCCATACGGCATATGATCATGCAGTATTAAAAATTAAAATACAAAAACGTACTCACCTGTGACAGTGATATAATACACCAAACAAGCAGAATACAGATCATCCAGCATCGTCCGGAAGTCAGCTCGCCCCGCATCGTCCGCTCAGAAGCGGTGGGTCCAAAGACCAGGAAGAAGGACAGTACAAGCAGCAGAAGCAGGAAGGCCAGATACATATAGTTGACCAGACCCGGCGCGGCCATATCCAGTACTTGCCTTACTACATATAATTCGGAGAGATCCAGCTGTGCGGCAATCTCATATACTTTTCCGTTAAAAGTTCCGGAGAAAAGATTCCGAAACAGCTGTATCGCACCGTCCATACTCTGACTCCGGAAGAAGAACAGAGACATATTAAACAGCGTGAATGTGAAGATCCATCCCAGCCATTCAGGGATATGAAAACGCGCCGGCCGCTTCTCCTCGCGGCCGCTGATTCCGATAATACCGAGATTATCCCATACCACCAGCAGTCCCTGCATGGCGCCCCAGGCTACATAGGTCCAGGCCGCACCGTGCCATAGTCCGCTTAACAGGAAAACAAGGAAAGTATTCAACAGCATACGTGCCCTGCCCTTTCTGCTGCCGCCCAGCGGAATATAGACATAGGTAATAAAGAAGCGGGACAGGGTAATATGCCATCTCTGCCAGAATTCCTTCATACTGCAGGAACGGTAAGGCGCATTGAAGTTGACGGGAAGCTCGATGTTGAACATCTTGCCAAGTCCTGTCGCCATATCGGAATAGCCGCTGAAATCAAAATATAATTCAAATGTATAAGACAGGATCACCGCCACCGTGGAAACACTGTCGAGAGAGAAAGTCTGCGCAAATCCATAGTTAACCACAAGGGCAAAAGTATCCGCCAGCAGCACCTTCTTGGAAAGTCCCAGAACAAATAAACAGATTCCGCGGGAAAAGGAAGAAAAGTCAAAGCGCCTGCGGGAAATATCCTCAAACTGCGGAATCATTTCCTTATAGAGGACAATCGGCCCGGCGATCAGCTGGGGAAAAAAGGTGACAAAGGTAATGTAATTGAGAAAAGAATAATGTTCGGATTTCCCCAGGCATCTGTCGATCACGAAAGACAACTGCTGAAACGTAAAGAAACTGATACCGAGAGGCAGCAGGATATGTTTCAGCGTATAGTCCGTATGAAAGGCATAATTTATATTTTCGATAAAAAAATCATAATATTTAAAATAAAACAGAATTCCCAAATTCAGGAAAACGCCGGTCCAGAGCCCGATACGGTACAGCGGCCTGCTTCGCGGGGAATCTGCCGGAACCAGCGTAAGCAGGAAACTCAGTATGTAATTCAGGCAGATACTGGACAGAATGATTGCCAGATAATATACGTTGAAATAACCGTAAAACCACAAAGACATGCCGGCTAAAAAAAGATTAGCCAGCTTGTACTGTCTGCAGCGGTTTAAGCCGTACCAGCCCAGAAGAACGGCCGGAAGAAATATAAAAATAAAGATATATGAGTTAAATAGCATGCAAAGTCCGTATTCCTTTCTGTAGAAGCATTTGCACAGCAGTCCAGACAGGGTTGTGCATTTGCTGCGCTGACCGTGCCAAAGAGCATGTCCGAAAGCATCAACTGTTGTATTGGTTAAAGTTTTAGAAGATTCTTGCGGAAATATACATATTTTTCTAATAAAGGCAAAAAATAGTACAGGGTAAGTATATCAAATAGGAAGTAAGGATACAATAAAAAAACGAGCAAAGCAAGTAATCAGGGAGGTCTTTATGAAGAAATGGATTGCAGCTGTTATAATCGGAGGAATGTTTTTGTTGACCGGATGTGGGGATCAGTTGTCGGAAGAGGATCTGGTCAATAACGGGCAGGCTTTTGAGATGCAGAAGGTTGGGGATGATCTGGAGGCAAGCAATTTTCCTATGCTGAACAAAGAGAAATTCATACCGCTCACAGAGCTGAAGGATGATGTTAAAGAACTTCTCGGAGATAATTACTGGCCGGAAGTGGATCTGACAAAAGAAGAGCTTGCCCGGAGAATCGGCATTACGGAGGATATGTATGTGGACTTTCTGGCCGAAAAACAGGTATTGGATGCCCATATCGACACTATGATTATTATTCAGGCGAAGGAAGCATATGTGGGTGCGGTGGAGCAGGCGCTGGAGGATTACCGTGCGGCCATAATAGAGGAGAACCGCGATCATCCCCAGAATCTGGGCAAGGCCAAGGCCTCCAGGATGGAGACAATAGATAACTATGTCTGTTTCGTACAGCTGGGCGCCGATACGACGGTGGTTGCTGACCAGGGTGAAGAGGAGATCATTGCTTACTGCCAGGAGGAAAATGAGAGGGCGCTGTATATTTTAGAGCAGGATATCCTGGAGCAGCTGAGGGACTGACAGAAAAGCTGCTCAGCCTGTTTTTACTCATGCAGGCTGTGATTTTCCCCTTTCTCTCACATGGGCGTTTTATGGTTGACAGTTACATTTTATAATTCAGAGAAATAACAGCACGTAGTCTGTCATGTCTTGAATATCGCAAATAATATTTTGTATAATCCCATAACCAAAAGCAAACTTGAATTTACCAGCAAAACAATGAACAAGCCTTTTACAAAATACCATATTACTCATAATGGAACACCTATTAAATATCTATTGATAATTCAAAGCTATCTTTTATCAACTGTGTATTACCAAAGGCGTTATGATTTTCAAGTAATGCAAAGCCCTCTAAAAACTCCTAAACATTCTGACTAAATGAATACAATTATCTTGTGAAATATTTAGTGACTTAGTTATTTTGAAGTCACTTCGCTCATCTGTTCATTTTCAAACTGATTGTACCAAAGCATTGTACTAAAAACTCCTTGATTCTCTATTGCATATCCATGGAAAGCGTAGCACATAGCTCTAATCGCATCATATCCAGAAAATCCTATTACGGCTTGAATAGAGTTAGCAATGATTCCATAGCCTGTTATGCACATTTTCACAATGTTTGTCTTTTGGTATTTGGCTTATATTTAAAATATAACTGACTAAAATATCTTATAGAGACTTGGAGTATCGATATTATTGTTGTATAATAAAAGAAATTCAGGTATAAATTAACCGAAATATCTTATAGGAGTAATTGGCATGGATTATGAAATTAAAAGAGATTATTATCTGGAACAACTGATAAAACGTAAAAATAACGGTTTAATCAAAGTTGTAACCGGAATCAGGAGATGCGGTAAATCCTTTTTGCTGCGCACTTTGTATAAAAAATATTTGCTGGAGACCGGAGTGGATGAAAGTCATATTATTGAAATGGCTTTTGATTTATTTGATAATATAGACTATAGGGATCCGAAAACATTCTATCCGTGGGCCAAAGAACAAATTAAAGATGAAGGGAAATATTATTTTCTTTTGGACGAGGTGCAGCTGCTGAAGGAATTTGTGAGTGTCCTTAATGGCCTGGCGGATCAAAAGAACTGCGATGTATATGTGACCGGGAGTAATGCAAAATTTCTCTCAAAGGATATAGCGACGGAGTTTGGTGGAAGAGGCGATGAGATTCATATGTATCCTTTAAGCTATTTAGAATTTATGACCATATATGACGGAAATCGCTATGATGGATGGAACGAATATATTACCTATGGCGGCATTCCACTTGTAGTTTTGGCAAAAACCGAGGAACAGAAGATGGAAATGCTGGATAATCTTTTGAAAGAAACTTATATCCGTGATATTGTGAAGCGAAATAAAATCAGAAACATTGGCGAAATGGAAACTTTGCTGGATGTGCTGTCATCGGCAATAGGGGCTTTGACCAATCCGAATAAGCTTCAAAATACATTTAAGAGCGTGAACAAATCAAAAATAACAAGCACAACCATTACAAAGTATATCGAATATCTGGAAGATGCGTTTCTGATTGAAGAGGCGAGCCGTTACGACATCAAAGGAAAATCTTATATCGGTACACCTATGAAATATTACTTTATGGATATGGGACTTAGAAATTCGCGAATCAATTTCCGGCAGATGGAAGTAACGCATTCCATGGAAAATGTTATTTATAATGAACTTAGAATGAGAGGATTTCGAGTTGATGTTGGGAATCTTAGCATTGTGGAACCAGGCAGAGACGGCAAGCCCATTAAAAGACAATTAGAAGTTGATTTTATATGTAATAAAGGTTCCAAAAAGTATTACATTCAGTCAGCATATATACTTGGCACTGAGGAAAAGATAGCACAGGAAATCAGGCCTTTCTTGAAGATTAAGGATTCGTTTAAGAAAATTGTGATCACGTCAGATACTCCAAAGCCTTTTTATACTGATGAGGGCATATTGATGATGAATGTATATGACTTCTTGTTGACACCGGATTCATTGGATTTTTAAGCGTTCTGTCAGAAATCAGGCTTTTTGTTAACTTTCATCTGTGATCCGTGTAGAATCGCCGGAAAGCAGCTAAAGAATCTTAGATAAAGATATGTGTATAATTGGCCTTCTGTGGTTAAAACTGCGGAAATTCAAGAAGCAATTATATATTGTAAATTAAATGCTGTCTTATTATAATTCTAATATCTGATATGAATTATAAAAGCAATGGGGAAGTGATTTTCAATTATGGAAAATAAAATTGTCATTCAAAATTTTGGACCGGTAAAAGAAGCACAGATAAATTTAAATAAAAATTTTCAGATATTTATAGGTGCTCAGGCTTCTGGTAAAAGTACGATTTGTAAGATTGTATATTTTGTTCAAAAGATAAGAGATTATACCTTGGATTATCTGATGGATGCAGAACAGTTTACACAGAATCATAAAAATGAGTATTTCAATAATTATATGAAACATCTGACAAAGCAGTTTATGGGGTGCTTTGGGAAAACCAAACATATGCAGAAATTTAATATTTCTTATATGTTTGCCGGAAAACATATTAATATTTTTTTAAACCGTGATGGTTATGTACGCTTTTCTTTTGATGTTAAATTAAAAGAAGAACTTTTGGGTTTGATATATGAAGCTTCTGTAATGTTTTTAAATAATTTCAATACAAAGGGACTTCTGGATAATATAACTGCTGTTGGAGTAATGAAACGCCATTTAAATGAACGGTTGTTTTTGCTATTTGAAAACGATGATGAAATTATTTATATTCCTGCCGGAAGAAGTTTGTTAGCAACCATGTCTGAGCAGTTACAGGATGTTTCTACTGATGAGATGGATTTGACCATGCAGGAATTTATTAAACTGATAAAAATAACAAAAAATAAGTTTGGAACTAAAATTCCGGAAATGATTACAGATTATGTAAAAACGGTAAAAGGTCAGATAAATAATGCAGCAGTAGACCAGGCGTATGAATTTATTAAGAAAATTTTGAAAGCAGACTATATAAGTGAGAACGATGGCGAAAAAATTTATTTTGATGAGTACCATTGGGTCAAATTGATGTATGGTTCGTCTGGCCAGCAGGAAGTATTGTGGATATTGATGCTTGCCTTTGCGACGATTTTGGAAAAGAAAAAATCATTTATTATTATTGAAGAACCAGAAGCACATTTATTTCCGATCGCACAAAAGGATGTTATGAATCTTATTGTCTGTATAAGGGGGTTAAAACCCTCGCCTTAAGGCGAAGCCTTTAGGTTAACCCCATAGCTCCAGGTTTAGAAAGAATGAAAAGAGAGATACTAAGC